>WYDT01000008.1 GCA_013122435.1 Chloroflexi bacterium AL-N1 | reverse complement strand
GGAAGCTAGTCTTGGTGAGGATCATTGGGAAACAGCCACTGCTCTGTTTCACCTTTTGGCACAGCTAGGTGGGGATAAGGCTAAGGAGGTGTAGTTGAATGCGGATATGTGCCTGCACCCATTCCACAAAACCACTCAGTCATGGTACCATTTTACCTAGAATAAGCGACAAAAGCACTGTATAGATAACGAGGACACCATGCCAGGCAACAGCATTGGACACGTATTTCGGCTCACCACATGGGGCGAGTCGCATGGCCCCGCAGTCGGTTGTGTTGTCGATGGATGCCCCGCAGGGCTGCCACTGTGTGAGTCCGATATCCAGCACGACCTTGATCGTCGACGTGTGGGGCAGAGCAAAGTGACCTCTGCCCGTCGTGAAGCCGACGAGGTGCAGATTCTCTCTGGTGTTTTTGAGGGACGCACGACCGGCACCCCGATTAGCATGGTCGTCTTTAACACCAATGCCCGCTCGCAGGACTACGACGACATCAAAAAGCTCTATCGTCCTGGCCACGCCGACTACACCTGGGACATGAAATACGGCTTTCGCGACTACCGTGGTGGCGGGCGCTCCAGTGCACGCGAGACGATAGGGCGCGTTGCAGCGGGCGCCATTGCCAAGAAGCTCCTGGCAGACGTTGGTGCACAGATTATTGCCTGGACCGCCCAGATGGGCGATCTGCATGCTCAGGAGATTGATGAAGCAGAAATTGAAAGAAATGTAATGCGCTGCCCGGATGCGGCGGTTGCTGCCCAGATGGTTGCCCGTGTGGAGCAGGCCAAGCGGGATCGCGAGTCGCTTGGTGGTGCCGTCGAGGTGCGTGCGCGTGGTGTTCCGCCAGGGTTGGGGGAGCCGGTCTTCGATAAGCTCCAGGCCGATCTGGGCAAAGCCTTCTTTAGTATTCCTGCGATCAAAGCGGTGGAGTTTGGTGAAGGCATCGATGCAGCGCTGATGCGTGGTTCAGAGCACAACGACCCGTTTGTCCAACGGCCCGATGGGAGCATTGGCACCACCAGTAATCATCACGGCGGTATGCTTGGAGGCATCAGCACCGGCGAAGAAATCACTGCTCGGCTCACTGTCAAACCACTGGCGTCCATTGCCCAGACCCAGCAAACCGTCGACCAGCAGGGCACTCCCACCGACATTGTGGTCAAAGGGCGACACGACCCCACCGCACTGCCTCGGCTTGTACCCATTGCCGAAGCGATGATGGCGCTGGTACTGGCCGATCATCTCTTGCGACAACGGCTTGCGCGGTGGGGTGAGTAACGAGCGTGTCAGGTATTCTGCGCGACTCGTTTGATGTAATCCAGATTGTCACGGATGCGTTCCACCAAAGGTTGCTCAGTCGAGAAATCCTCGAAGGATACCCAACCATCGTATTTGACAGCACGGAGGGCACGGAAGAGTGCTGTCATATCAACGATACCCTTTGAGATCGGCGCCCAACTCGCCTTCCATTCGGTACTGCCATCCCCACGTGTGCCAATGGGTGTCCACTGGGCGTTTTTAAGATGGACATGTGCCAGATACGGCCCTAAAACTTCAAGACCAAGTCGATATTGCTCATAGCCCTCGTATACCATATTGCCAGCATCGTGAATCACTCCGACATAACGCGGATCGAAGTCGCTCAGAAATGCTGCTGCCGCACTCGCACTCGGAGTCAGATTGCCCATATGAATTTCGATCAGCGCACGGACACCATACTGTTTCGCCAGCTCAACGACGGCGCGGTATTGCCCCAGACTACGTTCCCGCATATGCATGTAGGTCATACTGCCATCATACCTGGGGACATTCACGCGAAGTTGGGGTGCTCCCAGTCGTGCCACTCCTCGCATGGCCAATTCAACTGCCACCAGGTCTTCACATGTTACATATGTACCAACTGAAGGCATCTCCAGCCCGGCCTCCTCGGTAAGTGATCTGATCTGGGGAGCATCTTGTACAAAGGTTGAGAGTGGCCAGGTGCATTGGTTCCCCACCCAGAAATCGGGTGTCCCATCGGGGGATGGCTGCTGGTCGACCACGCGCCACTCAATGCCGTGATAGCCAAGCGCACGCATCTGGCTTAACGCCTCTTTGGGGGAAAACTCAGGCAACCCAACTGTGAAAATCGCAAACTTCATAACACGCTCCTGTTTACTTGACATCAATGTCGGAAAGCGTATCCAGGAGCTGTCGCAGTGCATGGATTGCCACTTGCATCCCATCAGCCCCACTTACGCCACCGGCAGGACCGGCAATTTTGAGATGTGGCTCTAGTGTTAGAAAGCCTTCGTAATGGCGTTCAACCAGAGTCGCCAATAGCTCTGGAACCGCACCATCACCCTCGCCAGCAGGACAGACCGAACTGTCAGCGAATACCGCATCCTTGATGTGGATGTGGATCGTGTCATCGGCGAGTAGTGGCCAGGCCTCTTCCATTGGGCGCACACCAACCTGCACAAAGTTGGCCGGATCAAAGGCCATCCGCAGCGATGGTGAGTTAATCGACTGCATCAAATCCTGACAGCGCTGCGGCACATCACCATAAATATCTTTCTCGTTTTCGTGGACCAGGATGACGCCGACCTGTTCAGCACGCCTGGTCAATTGGCCCATCCGCTCAAGGATTTCCTCACGGTTTTGAGCAGCCTGATCCTGTGGTACAAAAAAGGAGAAGACACGAATCAAGCGTGTGTTGAGCGCTTCTGCTGCAACGATAGCACGCTCCAGACGCTCCATCTCAAAAACTGCTGGCTGGCTTAGGTCGGATTTTCCGATGGGACTACCAATGGCTGAAACACCAAAGTCGAGTTCATCCAGCATTGTTCGGGCACGCTGAAGTTCGTCGTGGTCGAGGTCAAGCACGTTTTTGCCCCACGCACCACGCAGTTCCAGATATCGTACGTTCTCGGCGGCTAATACCTCAAGTTGTATGGCAAGATCATCAATGATCTCATCACCAAACGCACTAAGCGTAAAAATAGCAGCAGGCATAGAGTCCTCCACTTCACCTGCAATAAAGCACGGTATCAAAAATATTTATGCCATATATGATATAGCACACCGAGTACGTGTCAAGTAGAAGTGGTGGTGGGGTCTTAGGTAGTTTGACGCAGAGACGCAGAGGAACATAGTGCAAAGACGAGAAAAATGGGAGAGAACTAAGCAATGGGGCAGTGTTTTAACCCCTCATACTGCAGGTCTCCAGGCTCCAGCCAATCCTTCTCTGACGCTTGTCGCAGCAGTTGTAGTAACATAGGACACATATGATGAGAAAGATGCTAATCCCTTATACTCGATGTCGCTTGGCCATACCATGAGGATGTCCTGTATAAGTTGTTCAAACGCTGCGGGACACTCATTGTAGCAGTAGACGCTATGAGCACGTAATGAAGTCGTGACAGTGATCGTGTGGGCAATCGCATCACAACAACGACTCCCAGGATAGTCGTTTTCAAGATCGAAAAATCGCTGTTCCTCAACCGCTTGATGTACGAGCGCAAGATCTTCTGAGGAGGCGTTTATCTCCTCAATGCTGTCCTGCTCAGTTAGTGTGACTCGCCCATCCTGATGTACCATGATGATTTTGGGACTCCTATCGTGGATCGTTAACTCAACCGTGAGTGGGATATCATCACGATGGGGTGTCTGCAGCACTGCTGGTGCTTGCACTGGCGGTGGTAGGGTTGGTGAGGGATCTGCTAGCACCGTTTCGTCCGAATACGACTGCGCCCCACATCCGCTGAGTACCATGATCAGTATCAGCAACATCCACCAGTGTCGTGTCCTATCAGGAATGTTTGTGTGATGTTGGCATCGTCTTATGGTGATGTTTGTCATGGTCTCTCTCATTTTAGGGTGTACACCCTTCGATGGGTTTTATATCCGCCGAAGGGTGTGACATGCATCCGGTTTAGCGAACCTTACGAGTCGAAGTTAAGGAACAGATTGTGGTTACTGACGAATCAGTGGCAAATACACACGTGTGCTGCCACCCACTCCGCCAGGGTCATAGATGATACTATCGACTTCTGTCGCAACCGACTCATTATTGGCCGTATCTCTGTAGCGTACGTACACACGCGCTGTAGATCCTGGTGCGGTTGAAGCAAGCCGCCAGGAGATGTTTTGGGTAAACGGACGCCAGGTCGCGCCTGCAAAGGAAGGATCGTTACTGATCAAGACATCTTTGATGTCACTGAAGTTCTCAACACCTTCGCCTTCGTACGGAGCAAAAGATAGTTGCACATTGAGATTCGTTGTGCGTGGTGCACCGCCATTGATCAGCACCAGCCCTTCTGGCGGAATAGGATCGACACGTGGTGTCGCCGCTGTGCTCTCAAGAACTGCACTGCGATGATTCGCATCATCAATGGCAATCAGACGATAGTAATACGTTTGCTCGTTGGTAGCGGAGTCGCTGTAAACACCAGTTAACGGCAATTCTGCCGACCGCAGTACCCATGGTCCCTGCTGCGACATTGCGCGATACAAAAGTAATCGATCATACTCCGCTTTGACATCATAGCTCAGTTGGACGGCACCATTTGCTGGTATTGCCTGAAGGAATTCAGGTGCTTCAATCTGATCATTCGCCGGGTCCAGCGGGTCTTGTCCATGGAGGAGTACTTCTGAACCATCGTTTTCTCCACCACCGTCGGTGTCTGAATTCGTGGGATCGGTTCCTGACAAATATTCACTCAACGTATCAAGTCCATCAAGGTCAGGATCTGCATCAGGGTCATTCACCCCGGTCTCTTGCTCAAATGGATCTGGTAACCCGTTTCCATTGCTATCGGCCCCTTCCTGGACCGCAAACGATCCCAGCGCCTCACGCTGAAATGTGCCACTGCTCACACGCACCTGCACCCGGTAGGCGCCTTCATCCTGAGGTTGTGGATTATTGGCGTCTTCACCAGTGGGAGCGACTGTGCTTGCTTGATTGACGCGGGTATACAGACCAGCATACATGCCATCACCAGCCGTTCCATCCCCATTTTGCCCATCATCAAAGAGTGGTACCGTAGTTGTGCTTCCATCAGGTGCAGTCACAATGGCTTCCACGGGGAGATTGGGCAGCGGTTGTGAGTCGGACACAAAAGCGTAGATTGGCACGGTGTTACCTGTGAAGAACCGCTCATCCAATCGATCAGGTAAAAGCAACTCAATACTCAGGGAGGATGGACCACTGGCCACGACCTGATAGCCTATGCCACTTTGCTGCGATAACTGAGCCTGTGGCACAACAACGTTAAATCGCACCAACATCGTCCATTGACCTGCTTTAGGATTGGCAATGCGCCATCCGACATGGCCACTCTGTTGATCGTTGAAATCATACGGTCGTGTATTCGGACTGATGATAGTACCATCAGGGTCGCGGAGTTGCAGTGAACCAGTAAGGCCACCTTGCCCAACCCAGTCGAGTGCAAAGAGCACTTCAGACATGCTCTCATCGACGACGACAGTTTGTTCGTCGGTATTGCCCAGCACAACCGAGTCTTTCACCAGACGGAGGCGCTCGCGTCCTTCGCTTTGTGCCTGGGCGTACTCATACACATTCCCTAGATCCAACGCTGAATCGGTGGGGGTTGCGCTGGCCTGGGCAAGATTTGCGTTAGGTGATGATGCATCCGAATCATTGAGGGAACTGACAAAGACGTCATTGTAGAAGAACAGGCCGCCGGTCGCCGTCGCAATATCCTGCATCAGTGTTTCATTTGACGCAGGACCAAAGGCGATGGTGGTAACCGGGCAGCCAGTTGCCACTACGTCGGCCTCAACTGAGGACCAGAATGCCGCGCTGTTCTCCATGCCATCCGACAGTAGCACAAACGAACAGCGTGGGTTGCTGGTGGGACTGCTGTTCCGTTGGTCCGCCGCTTCTTGCATCCCATCACCAATACTGGTTGCACCAGCTGGTGTTAAAGCATTGATGTATGTTGTGGCATTATTACGAACGGTAAGATTGACACTTTGCATGTCGAACGGCGCAGGTGCCACATTACTATTGTAGGGGACAACTGCGAGCCCATCACTATTACGTGTAATATCAACATAGAAGTTGGCGGCGTCCTGTGCTGCAGACATCTTGTTGCTTTGACTCATAGAGCCAGAACGATCAATGACCAACGCATGATCCAGATTGTCTGCGGTGTAGGTGACACTGTCAGCGTTTGTATCCACGGCGATTGGTGTGGTGGTGCCAGGCTCTTCGAGCGTAATCTCCAGATCGTAGGTGCCATTTGATCCTTGTACGGGTGCTTCAATGACTAACCAATATTGTTCCTGGATGAAGCCACCCGCTGTAACAAGTGCTGGAACACCATTGACTTCTGCCTTAAAGTCACTGACGGAGAGACCTGCCACAACTGGTGCAGTTGGTGAGCCATTGGTCACAAGCACCTGGGCCAGGAATTTGCCGGGTGTACCAGCAGGTCCCGCATAGGCGACTGCGCCATTATTGGGCAATTTGATATCGATCACCGGATCGGCGCAGGACAAGGTGATATCCACATCGTCTGATGCGGTACCAAGACTACCAGCAATAGCCACTATTTTGGTGATGCCATCATTCAGAAAACTCTGTGTCCAACTGGCACCACTGCCTTCAACATGTGTCGCTAATGCTGTCCCTTCTTGCGTAACCACGTGGTAGAACGCTGGATCACCGGCAGTGCTTTGGAATGACGCGCTGACTACCGGACAATTGCCCCCAGGGGTGGCCTCGTAGTATGCGGCACCGTAGCGCTCGATATCCTGGTTCAGGAAGGAGGCTGAGGTACCAATGGTAATAGTACCGCCATTGGTGGGTGTCAATGGTCCGTAGATAGCTGGATTCCCTGCCTGATCTTCATCAATATAGTTATATGAGCCGTCAGGAACATCGGTCAGATCTTTAGTCCAGTTAGCAACTATAAAACGACGAAATGCCGTATCGAAGTTGCTTCCTGCGCCAAGGGCATTCAATGCCTGATTGACAGCGGCGATGTTATCGGTGGTTTCGGCGGCTTGCCAGAGTTCGAGCAATGCGTCTACCCCCAGTTCAGGTTCAGTTGGAGTCGTACCGTATTGCTCACTAAAATATTTCCACCAGAGCGCCGAGTTGTAGCGCATAGGGTCACTGGTAATGTCGGCGTTGGTTGAGGCAAGATAGGTGTTTGCCTGTTGGTTGAACGATGATGATACGGCAGTGAGCGACGTTGGCCAATTATCAATTGCCGCAAACGCATTATCTTCGATAGCTCGTGCGGTGCCTTCATAGAACCATAATCCGGTTGTGAAATCGGTATCGTGGTTGAGTTGCACACGATGGAAAAGTTCATGTCCTAGGACTTTCTGGATCGACTCTGGTGTGCCAAAACAGCCACGCCATGTCGTCATAACATTGCTGCCTGGCCCTGTTCCACCATTACAACCAGCATTATTGGTCAGTTGAACCTCGAGTTTTCCCGTATAAGCTGGTTCGTTAAATCCAAAATCGTCAGTATACCGATCCCAATAGGCTTGCACGTGGTTTGCAGCGACAATGGCTTGCGCCTCCGTTACATTGTCTGAGTCATAATAGACACAGAAGTTGGGACGTTCGATAATATCGTCAAGATCGGCTGGTGCGGCAGGGCATCCAGCTTGTTGGAGAGTCGATTCTTGCTCAGCGTGCGCTGACGCAGCCTGACTGTGTGGGAGAGGCTGACCTATCACGAGAGTGACAAGTAGCAAGATACTCAAGAGTAGGGATGTACGTGTAGAGGAATGGTGATGTGGCATATGCTAGCCTCCTTTTTTCAACGATCCACTTCCATAATCACTTCATTGGGCAACATGGATGTGCGTCATCAAGCACGCTGTTTGACATCGATCTGGTTCTCAATTCAGACAACGACTGGTGGGTGTGGTGTCTGGAACTGTTGCAGAAACTACCTCCTGCAGCGTTGTGGGAGTGCCTACGTTTCGCTGCGTTGCGATCCACGGACATACAAGGATCGATCCGAATACTTACTTGGTTCAACGGTGGTGGCTCATGTTTTGGGGCTTTTGGGTGAGCTTCCGGAAGCTCTGGTATAATTGGGAGCCTATGGAAGAACAACATATAGCTGATATGGCAAAGGACCGTACGGTTACAACTGCCTCACGCTGGAGCAGGGTAAACCGGGTGACTCTGCTGCGAGTACTGTCAGGGCTCATTGGTGCGCTGCTCTTTGTGGTGTTTGTAACACGTGGTGCATTCCCTGCGAGTGCTGCGTCACTCGTCGTAGGTTTGTTGGTGGTGGCACTGGCCGCGACGATTGCTGTCCAACCACCCATAGTGCGTGTGTGGCGTCGGGTTGTGGCCTGGCCTGGGTTGGGGCACACTGCGCTGGTAGCTGGTGTGGTGGCCATAGGGTCAGTACTACGTTTCTGGGGTTTGCGCTTTGGCCTGCCGTACCTCGACCATCCCGATGAGTGGGCTGTCGCTGATCGTGCGGTTGCGATGCTCCAAACCGCTGACTATAATCCACGTTCGTTTATCTATCCGACACTTTACACATATCTGCAGGTCCCTGTGGCCGGGATGCATTTTATTGCCGGCGTTGGTGCTGGTTTGTATGAAACCGTCGACGATATCGATCCGGCGCACTACTATGTCTGGGGACGTGGATTCACGGCTTTGCTGGGAAGTGCGACAGTTCTGTTGACATATGTACTGGGGCGGTTATGGTATGGCCCTATGGTGGGGCTGCTGGCGGCGCTCTTTCTCGCTGTATACCCTTCGGCAGTTGGTGATGCACATTATATTACGACTGATACACCCTCGATGTTCTTTACCCTGCTGGCGTTTTTACCCATGGTATGGATGGCGTTGCGACCCCCTGAACGCCACACAGATCGGTTGGCGCTTACCCTGATCGCGGGGTTCTGTGTCGGGTTGGCGATGGCAACCAAGTACAACGTGGTGGTGCTGATCGTGCCGTTGCTGGTGGCGCTTGTGGCAATGGCGCGCAGCCAACGGGCACCAAAGCATCCGCGTTATACCACGGTGCTTGTGGGAAGTACCTGTAGCTTTGTGGGTGTGGCCCTCGGGTTTACGCTGGGAACACCGTTCTGGATCAGCGAATTGCCGAACGTATTGAACGATGTTGCTTCTGTCCTGGTGCATTACCGCTTCACGGGCCACCCCGGTGCCGAATCGTCACAATCGGCACTCTTCTACTGGGGAGCATTTCTCAACGAAAGCGCGCTGGTTGCCTGGGCGGGGTTTGGTGGCTTGGTGCTGGCGTTTGTGCGGCGACGTACGGCTGATGTGCTGCTGCTTTCGTTTGCCGTGCTCTACTTTATTCAGATGAGTGGTGTAACAGTCGTTTTCTTTCGCAATGCGATGCCATTTTTGCCCTTCCTGTGCCTGCTTGCGGCAATGGCGGTTATGACCTTGATCGATGCCTACCAAGTGCGAGTGTCTGCCTCACCTGAGAGTCCAAAGCGTGCCATTGCTTTTTCGCCGCATCCGGTGGTGTTGGTAGCGCTCTTCGCTGTGCTGTTTTCCATCCAACCGTTTTCACGTGCAGTGTATGAAGATTGGCTGCGTGCCCGCCCCACGACGCGTATTCTGGCCACGGAATGGGTCGAACAAAATGCTCCCGATGGATCGCGTATCTGGTTGGAGGACCAGACACTGATTTTGTCTGATCGCTTGCAGGTGCAGGGCGGCCAGCCCATGACAAGTAACCCGCTGGAGTGGTATCAGGAGAATGGGTTTCGTTATCTTGTGGTGAATGATGACGTAGCGGCTAATGCCCCAGAGCAATTGGCACCGTTTGGTGAGCCAGTAGCCGAGTTTGTCCGCGATGATCGCTACGGGCCATTGTTGAGTATTTATGCGACAGGTGTTGGCGATGTTGCCGATGATGAACGAACGCCTTCCGGTGCGACGCTTGGTGGTGGTACGCTGGTGCTCGATGGCTATCGACACGCTGGTGAAGTGCAGGCGGGTACTGCGTTGCAATTGGCGTTGTACTGGCAGGTGACCAAGTCACTGACACAGGATTATGTGGTGTATGTTCACCTTGTCGATGATGAAGACACCAAAGTGGCACAGCGCGATGTCCCACCACTCAATGGTTCGCGTCCCACAAGTAGCTGGCAGGCAGGTGAACTCATTCGTGATGATCAGGATTTGCCCGTGTCGGGAGAGGTCGCTCCAGGAACCTATCGCCTGCTCGTGGGTATGTATGATCCACAGACATTAACACCATTGAATGATGCTGGGCCGATTGAACTTGGTAAAGTGGTTGTGCGATAGAACGAAAAGGCCAAGGGCGCTCTTGTGAGCGCTCTGCTGTTGATTGTCTATTCGCTGTAGCTCAACTTTCCCTTGTCTTCTGTGATGCTCACGGCAACATCATGTAATCGGGCCGTACTCCAGTGCAGCCGCAGTACTCAAAAATTCGCCTAACCGGACGACTTCTGCTTCGATACTTTCCTGGATACGCTTCGTCGGTGGCTCGAACATCTCCACCATGACTGTTTTGGGGTTCTCTTTTGTCTTATAGTCCCAAACGCCCTTGATCATCCCATCGACAAGCACCACCGCCGTAGTCCATCCCTGCTGGCGAAAGACCTGCTGCCGATACTGTTTGGGCAGAATCGGCTCCCCTGTGCGTCCAATGTCCAGCGTGTAGGCATCGAACAATGGTAGCAACCTTACCACACCCGATACGGTAGATTGCTGCATCTGTTCTATCGTCGACTTTAGTGCCAATGCTTGCCAGCCTTCTACGTCAACGGGTTCCAGTTCATCTTCGATGTGCTGAAAGACTTTTTTGGCAACGTTCACTCGACCCTCGTTCCACCAGCGGGCAAACTGCTTTGGTGTTAAGGGACCGTAAGCACGCAGAAAGCGCCGCGCAATCTCGCCAAATGCCGCTTCTGGCTCGACTGGCGCCCAATTGCCAAGCCACTTCTTCGGATTCACGAAGGTGATATTCTTACCCTGACTTGGACCGAAGCACAGATCGCCTCGGAATGCTGAGGGTTTTAACGCCGTGCCCCATCTGCTTCCAATCAACTCAGCGAGTATGGGTAGCCTGACCTGCTCACTTACGGCGGCGGCAAGTTGCTCACGCGTCATCGGTTCGCTGCCCAGAATCTCAGACACTGCTTCCAGAAATGCCTGGGCCTGTTTCTCCGAAATGCCGTGAGACGCAAAGTCGATCCAGCCACGCGGATCAATGGTGCGTGCAGCGGCATGTAAGGGCAAGTCGTCGGCAGCCAGCAAGTGCAGCGTACCGCGCATTGCCCACGTTTTGACAAGTGTGCGATCCTGCCAGAGTGCCGCCTGTACGTCCTGTGGTGTGAGGCCATCCGTGCGTACTCCCAACGCAAGCTCAGCAGCAGACATTACCTGGGCGTGAATGCCGTACAGATGAGAGGCGATCTCGACGAAGGCCCCACGTTTTGATCGCGGCGAAAGGCTGTGCTGCGCCAGTCGCCATGCGTGTATCTGGTTCCATGTCAACGATTTCACTGTTTTCTCATCTCATTGTATGTTTTCTAAATTTCTTCGACTCGAGAAGCGTATGATGATGATGGTAAGGCTTGTATTTCCAGCGTTGACTAACTGGTTTGATGTATCCGTTTGAACTTAATCCTCTGTATGGTGAAAATGAGTATATTTGTTCTTAGTATCAGTTTATAATATATCCAGAAAAATGCAATACGCTTTTAGAAATAGTTGCCAATTGCGAACGTGTGTGCTATTCTAATTATAGTGTGGAAACATGGACTATGAGGAGCAATGAAATGAACAGCCTCTGGAAGACAAGCCTTTGGCAACAGTTTGGTGCTGCCATTGATATGCTCGACGATGCTATCGGTGCCTGTCCTGAGCGGCTTTGGACGGCCAACCTCTGGGACGACGAGGATGATCCAGCGTATGGGCAATTCTGGTACCTGGCATATCATACATTGTCCTGGCTCGATCTTTTCTTGTCCGACTCCTCAGCAGGTTTTACGCCTCCTGCTCCATTCATTCGTGGAGCACTCCCGGAAAAACCGTACCCCCAAACTGATGTTAGCACCTATCTCAAGCAGTGTCGCCAGCAATGTGAAGCAGTCATCAATGCACTGACTGATGAGCAGGCACAGCAGCTGTGTACCTTTGATTGGATGGAACCAACCTTTCTAGAGTTACAACTCTATAGTATGCGTCATGTTCAGGAACATGCATCACAATTAAGCTTTTTCCTTGGAACGAATGGTGTGTTGGGTATTGATTGGGTTGCTCAAGCCAGGAGCAACCCCACATCATGCTGACGATTGATCTCGATATTGCGCGGCGCTTCATTATTGGCAAACAGGGTTTGTGGCCTGGCAGGCGCTGGCGGGGTAGCATAGGGACAGAACAGGCGATGCGGGAGATGGACTACTTGCAGCTTGACCCACTACAAATCATTGCCCGTAGCCATGATATTGCTTTACACAGCCGGGTGCTCGATTACACACCTGGGTTGTGGGAGGACATTACTTACCAGCAGCGCAAATTCTTTGACTGGGGTGGTTGGCTGGCGACGCGACCAATGGATGAGCTACCACATTGGCGGATCATCATGCGCCGTGAGCGCGATGGCGATCCAGACTGTGAGCCGCGAGTGCGTAAGATGGTGAACGAACATGCCGAAGTGATGGACGAAATTCGGGCGTTACTGAGAGCGCGCGGTGTCTTGAGCAATCGTGACTTCGATGCAACTGAGCGGAAACGAACACAGAGTTATCGTGGACGCAAAGATAGCTCGTTGGCGCTGTATTATTTATGGCGTACTGGTGAAGTGATGACGCATCACCGCGAGAACTTCGAGCGCATCTACGCACTCACAAAGGTAGTTGCGCCAGAAGAATGCATTCACGAGAGTATTGATGAAGAAGCAGACCGTTTTTTAATAAGAAAAGAGATTAGTTTCTTCGGTCTCTCACGCTTGAATCGTACAAGTGATGCCTTCCTTCGGGGTGTACCCTTCAGCAGAAAGCAGCTCATAGTGGATCAACTTCTGGCAGACGGCGATATCATCGAGGTGCAGGTTGAAGGTTGGCGCGCGACACATTATGCGCTCAGGAGGGATGTCGAGCTACTCAATGATTTGACGGTTGGACGGGTACCAGACGCATGGAAACCATTAGATACGACGACATCTGAAGAAGTTGTTTTTCTTGCTCCGCTCGATCAAGTCAGCGGACGGGGACGTGCCAAAACGCTCTTCAACTTCGACTATGTATGGGAAGTCTACAAACCTGAGAACAAGAGGAAATATGGCTATTATACGATGCCTGTTCTTTGGGGTGATCGTTTGGTCGCTCGCTTCGACAGTAAACTTGATCGAATAACGAATACATATGTTATCCTTGGTTTATGGCTGGAGGATGCAAACCTCGGCAACGATGAAGCATTTGCCGAGGCATTGGCCCATGGATTTTCCCGTTTCGTCGGTTTTCTTGGAGCAAGTACATTAGATGCCCAGGCAATCAACGAACCATTGCTCTGTAAAAGAGTACAGTCTGTGACATTCTGACATTCTGGCAATGGGTCAAATACCGACATGATCCGCAGTGATCATTGTGTGTTACAAGCACCTAATCCGAACAACCCCATGAATGCGAGTATAAGAAGTGTGTTGGATCTTCTCAACAGAAACCTCCTCTTGGAAGTCGGTTTTTACTCAAATAATACAGGAGAGAAAGGTGAGGCATTGCCTCACCTGTATTATCCACGTTACTCGTCGCTTGTTTCTTCCTGCGACGGCTGTAAAAAGCCATCGTAATCAGGGTCAACCTGAGTGGCACAGGTGTGTGCGTCTGTATCAGCCTGTCGACACGTGAGGTAGTCCTCAGTCAGTTCCTGGGCTTCAGTTAGCTCTCTTTCGAGATCTTCACCTTGAATAGCTCGATCCACCGCCCGGTAATACCAATAGTTTTCAACGACCACACGCTCGGGGTCAAATTCATTCTGATTAGACACACTATCTGTTTGATTAAGGGCTTCACGATAGGCGGCATACACCGCAACAGCGCCTGGGCTTGCCTCAGCAGCAAAGGCGTCGGACTCAGCCACAGAAGTACGTGCAGGGTAGTTCCCTTCAAGATTGGTTGTATCCTGGCTGAGGTAATTGATCCAGCGCCAGCAGGCATTGGTATCTGCTGCCTGAGCCGAAATATAGAGACCCGTAAGATCGATGCTATTAGTATCAATGGAACCACTAGGAAGTGGTGGAGGGGCTGATGCAATCGTGGCATCGGCTATTCCACTTGCTGTAATATTAAAGGTATCGAGCCACATGCCCACTCGTCCATCACTAATGAGTTGGAAGGTCTCATTTTCCCATCCATCATTGGTATACCCACTTAGTTTCTCGTGTGGGGAAAACTCACTGACCAGATCGACATAGAATTTGGTTGCTTCAATGACGGATGGATCGGTAAAGTTGGGTTGGGTGTTATTGTTAGTGGTAATCTCAGCCCCAAGCTGATTGACGAAATACTCGAGATCCTGGGTTTGCGAACTTCCTGCTGCATAACCATACTGTTCATTGCTGCCACTACCGCTGGTCAATTGTTGGGCCGCATTGAGGAAGTCATCAAGAGTCCAATCGGCGTTAGGGGACTCGAGGCCGGCTGCTTCAAACATTTCTTGCTCATAATACAAGGTGCGGAAGTTGACCGTATAGGGCAGCCCATATAAGCCATCACCCTGTTGAAATGGAGTGAGTAACCCTGCCGGATAGTCATCACGTTCAAAGGTGGCATCCGCATCAATAAGCGGTTGTAAGTCTAGTGTGGCAGTGAATTCATTTGTACCCGGTGCGCCCCACCACGAAAAACAATCGGCACCGGCGGCGACATTCTCCAGATTGACACCCCCACCACCAGAAAAATCAGGCGTAGTGATTTCCACAAACAGATCGGGGTTATTTTCATTGAAAGTACGTGCTAGTGCACGTATATCTCCTGCACCACCAAAACTGGTTAGAGTACTGAAGGTGATGGTGGTCGCCCCCTCAGGGGCAATATCCGCTACAGGTGTCGAGACGACGACTGGACCAGTATCTGGGGTTGGTTGTGGGGTTAAAGCGATCTCAGCCACACTCTCTTCAAAGGAGGCTTGTGCTTCACGGAGGGCTTGATCGGGATCTTGTTCATCATTTGTGACATTCGTTACAGCAGTATTGAGTACCTCGAACAGGTTGGTGATGTTCTGGAAGTCAATAGATACGGGTTCTGCAGGCTGTTCTACCACAGTTTGGATGACACGCGCCGTTTCCTCATCGATATCGTCCCAATAGCCAGTCTGTTCAGCAATCGAACGGCGTGCAGGAATAACGCTAATGATATTACCTTGCTGAAATGCGCTGTCAATGTTCTGTTGGCTGATAAAGGTCAGCCAGCGCCAGGATTGCTCAGGATATTGTGTTCCGCTACTCATCACAAATCCACTGGCACTCCTGCCAAAAAGAGCGGATTGTGTATTGGGATGTGGTAAGGTACCCACTTCAAAGGTCGGTTCCGCAGGTTCTTGGCCAAAAGACAGGATGTCAGGCGACCACATCCCGGCACGTTGATCGAGGACCAGATTAGGTAATTCATCAAAACTGGTAGCAACGTCTTCGGCAAAAATGGCACCTGAGTCGGCTAGTGCTTTCACCTGTTCAAGTGTTGCAATGACGACCGGATCATCCAGTTGAATATCTTCAGCAGGGGTTTGGAGAAGATTGATGCCATTTTCGCTGAGTGCGCTTAACAAAAAGAGAAACCCACCACCAAACTCCAGCAGGCCATACACATCAACTTCGTCACCGCGGGTCTGAGCGAGTTGCTCGGCTGCGGCGATCATATCGCTCCACGTCCAATTCAGATCTGGTTCAGGCAGGCCGTTGGCGGCCCATAAATCTTTATTGTAAGAAATGAGATTTACCTGCATGGTACTGGGGAGCATATAGACACTATTGCCTTGACTGACCGGCCCAAAGGCACCGGGGTAAAAGTCATCACGATCAAAACTCGTATCGGCATCAATCAATGGTGTGAGGTCCGTAAATAATCCGGCCTCAATAGCTGAGGCATCGACTGAGAACAGATTAGCTACATCGGCGCCACTGACAATACTACGTGCGTAATCGCTAGGGTCGAAAGACCCTCCACCAAATTCATACAACTCGTCGATGGATACCAGTTGTACACGGATATCCGGATTGTCGGTGTTAAACTGCTCGACAAGCGGATTATATGTGGCGCGCTCAAATTCCTGAACGGCAAAGCTAATCGTGACGGGCGCTCCGCTGTCACCATTGTTGCTATCGGCTGGTGTATCTGCGTTGTTGCCATCGGCGCCTTCGGGATTTCCTCCCAAATTGCAGGCACTTAATACCAACAATACCATCGTCGTCAGTATTATGGAAGTGTTTGTTCTTCTCAAAAGAAACCTCCTCTTGTGTCTATTATTTTAATATATTTTAACCGTACAGCATCTCTGTTGCAAGTATAGACGAACAAGACCCTGATTTTGTTTCATATCTGATTAGTATAACGATGCTGTAGGAGGCTACCAAAGTAGCGCCACAGAGGAGTACGTGGCATTACGACAAGCACATGGGCAGGACGAGACAGGCATACGGTCTTATCACATGTTTCTGTGTGGTTGTGATCGTCGATTGTATCTACTGATATGCTGCACGAAATCGTCGGCGAGCACGGAAGAGCCGCATCTTGACCGCTGTCTTGGTACAGCCAATCGTTTCAGCAATCTCACGCATCGAATGCCCTTGATAAGCATGCAGAATGATGGGCAATCGTTCGTGTGGTGGTATCTGGGCCAATGCATCCTGGATTAATGCGGTGTCACTCACTTGTATTTCGACAGATATGGGCGACATAAGCAAATCTGGTTGGGTCAATGAGGTGAAGTGTACCTGTTTTGTTGCCGCAAGTAATCGTAGGCGGTATTGGTTGCGATGCGGTAAAGCCATGCGATGGTGTTGGTTTGCAGGTTGCGTTTATGCCAGTGACGCAGTGCTTTAATAAAGCTTTCCTGACACAAATCCTCCGCTGCTTCACGATCATGCACCAATCGTACTAAATATGCTAGTAACATGCAATAATACTCATCATAGATTTCTTCAAAACTGACGTCACCTGGAACGATATCAGTAGTCACGAATAGAATCCTTCTCTATACGTGTACTCAAAGGCGCTACTACAAATATTTCAGTGCAATGTACTTTCATTCATTCTGATGCCAACGGCTGTTGCTATATGTCAATGGTTTACCGGATTGAAATAAGCATCGTAGTAACATGACGCAGCAGGCGCAAAAATATTTCACCCCATTTTGGAGCAATTTATGAAGTATTGTGTCTGGCAGAATCACAACCGCTGTGACCAGATAGCCACAACGGTTGTGCCAGTATCTCTAATGTCGGTTATTCTTCTGTATAGAGCATACGTGGACCTTCATAGTCGGGATCGACTTGCATGTAGCACGCTTGCCCATATTCTTCTTCATTCTGGCGCGCACATTCGATATAGTCATCAGTCGTACGTTGAGCTTCAATAAGTTCCTGTTCAAGATCTTCACCCTGCAGGGCACGGTCAAGGGCCTGATGGAACCAGTAGTACTCCATTGCCCATGATCGAGAGTTGTTTGTGTCGTTCTGAGCGGATGGTGCACGATCAGGTACCTGGCTATAGGCTTCGTAGACTTCACGTGTGCCGGGAGATGCTTGAGCAGCAGACGCCTCGGACTCCAGTACTGAACGACGTGCCGGGAAATTGCTACTGTAAGTATCAACCATTTCGGTACTCAGATGTTTTAGCCAATGCCAGCATGCATCTTGTTGTTCTGTCTGGGCGGAGATAAACAACCCGGTCGCAAAGAAATCATTTGGGGAAATAGGGCTGTCTCCTAGCGGTTTGGGGGCAATGGCCGTCATAAATTCGCTCTCGCCAGTACTGGCAAAGCCAAACCCCCCACCCAGCCACATACCTACGCGTCCTTCAGTAATGAGTTGGTACGAGTCATCACCGTATGATTGACGCTTATAGCCTTGTAGTTCTGTATACATACGGCGTATAATTCGTCATGAGATCAACGAGGAATCGAACCCCTTCAACCACCTCTGGATCGGTGAAATTGGGCTGTGGGAAATCACCCTCGGTTTGTGTGGTCAGCGAGACTCCCCTGCGTTCAAGGAGGAACGGAGCCTCTGATGCCTGTGAGTTTGTAATGGCAAATCCGTATTGTCGATCTTCGCCTTGTCCTGTGTCTAACTGCTCAACGGTACGCAGGAAATCATCCATTATCCAATCAATCTGCGGTGCTTCAAGCCTAGCTGCTTCAAAGGCCGTTTGATTATAGCTTAATACATCAAATTGAATGGTATAGGGAAGCCCGCGCATCATTGAACCGTTCTGAAACAGTGCTAAAAATGCTGGTGGATAGTCGTCCTGGGGAAAGCTGGCATCGGCATCAATGAGCGGTTGTAGGTCCAGTATGGTGGTAACCCTATCTGTACCAACAGAACTATTGCTTATAAAACAATCTGTATTACTTGCCAGTGCTTCACTATCATACCGATCACCAAGTATTTCATAACCAAGAACTTCAATAAAGATGTCGGAATTATCTTTCTGGAAGTCCAATGCGGCCTGCTGAAATGCTGTGTCATCACCCGAAAAGGCTCCAAAGCGGATGGTGGTGGCATCATCGGGGGCTTTGTGGGGGATGGGCGTAGAGATGATAATGGGACCTGTATCAGGTACAGTAGTAGGAGTCAGTTTAACCTGGGCCAACCGTTCATCCAGATTGCTCTGCACTTCACGCAGTGCAGTTTCAGTATCCTGCTCACCACTGAGGAGTGTTGGTAGAGCCTGGAACAAGATCTCAAGAGTAGCAAGTGAGCCAGTATTATTGATTGTTGCTTCGACTGGCCGATCCAAGGTAGTCTGAATCAGTGTTTGTTGCTCCTCGTTGAGTGTATTCCAACTACCACTTTGCTCGGTTAAGGACTGCCGTGCAAAGACGTTATTCAGCATGCCACTGTCAGACCTCCGCAAATCATTGGCTCAAAAACGAGAGCCAGCGCCACGCAGCTTCAGGGTGTGCGGTCCCGCTGCTGATGGCATACCCCTGTGAGGTGTCCCAGAGGCCAAGAGCGAGAGGTGGCACCGTGGCATAGCCAACCTC
This sequence comes from Chloroflexi bacterium AL-N1, assembly GCA_013122435.1. GTDB lineage: Bacteria > Chloroflexota > Chloroflexia > Chloroflexales > Roseiflexaceae > AL-N1. Next base: position 299,572 of record WYDT01000008.1, on the reverse strand, counting down.
AAAGGTCATATTGTTGATTGTTTCTGAAGACAAGGACTCGCTCATCCAGATTCCAACATTCCCATCACCGATCTGTTTTCCATCTCCTCGTAGAGAGATTGAGTCTCTTCTTCAGGAATTTCAGCGTAGATCGCCCCCTGATCGACCAGATTCTGGAGTTGTTCGATAGCGCTTACGATAGCAGGCTCATCAAGGCGGAGTTCTGCGGGCAAGGTATTCCAGAGATCGGTATTCGTTTCCTCAAGCAAGCCAAGCAATACCAACGCTCCCTGGCTACCATCAGCCATCCCATAGGTATGTACCGTGCTGCCATTCTTTTCTGCGAGTTGTTCCAGTGTGTCAGTGAAGTCAGTCCAACTCCAGTCTGGGTCAGGTGGCGGAAGATTCCGTTGCTCCCACAAATCTTTGTTATAGCTGAGAAAAGGCAGGTTAATCTCAATCGGTAGCCAGTATTTCCCTCCCGCGATGCTTGTTGATTCGAGTACAGCAGGATAGTAATCATCAGGATTGAAGGTTGCATCTGTGTCCATCAGGGAGGTTAGATCATAAAAGTAGGTATTCATTTGTTCCGGGTCATCAACATAGAAACTTGTAGCGATAGTATCCGCTGCACTGGCAACCTGTCGCAGGCGTTGACTGGAATCGTATGGTTGTCCCTGGTCAATGGCCAGATCCAGCGACACAAACTGCACTTGTACATCACTGTTCTCGTTATTGAACTGCTTGATCAATGGTGCATACTCTTCTTCGCGAAATTCATCAGCGGCAAACCCAATGGTTATCACACCATCATTCGTGTTGTTTTCCGACCCCGGCGTACTAGCGGCTTCAAGGTTGTTATTGGCAGGGTTACAACTACTCAGGGTGACCGCAATCATAAGTAAGGCCGCCACGATACCTCGTCTACGCATAACCTCTACTCCTTCCGTTAAATAAACGATATTTCTACAAATTAGGACGAAACAGACTCTCGAAAAGTTTCTCTGGTGATGAGATTGACGAGTGTGTGGTCTTCTTTCTATCAACACTCTCAGAAGCATACACTTATCCATATCAAGCAGCCAGATACGGATGTTGTTGGTGAGGCCAACTCTGGTGAAAGCGCTGTTCAACAGGTGAAGAACTTTTGCCCGATGTTATGTTTCTGGATCTGATCAGGCGCAATGGTATCGATGGTGTTGGAGCAACTCGCCGTATTACACTGCTGGTACACAGCACGCAGATTATTGTGCTCACATCCTATCACGATGATGAACACATCTTTCCCGCGATTCGGGCCGGTGCGCTTTCGTATGTCTTATAAAGATATTGAGGCCGATGAATTGGCCCAGGTCATTCGCAAAGCATCGATTGTGAAGCCGTGCTCCATTCTCAAGTCGCAGCGCGTGTTATTAAAGAATTAAAATGAAACGGGACTCGCCTCGACACAAACAATCCCTATGCCCTCCTCACCAATCGTGAACTCGAAGTATTGCAATGCCTGGCTGATGGTATGACGAACAACGAGATTGCAGAACAGATGGTTGTAACCTTGAAGACGGTGCGAACACATGTCAGCAACATCCCGACGAAGCTCCATCTCAAGGATCGTACACAAGCGGCGGTGTATGCCTGACGAGAAGGTGTGATACGGCGTTCGTAGCGTAGGTCTCAAGGCATAGGCGCAGTGCGAGACGGACTAAACCTTCAGAGCGTATTCAGGCATCAGACTTTTATGGTTATAACCCAGCGCTCTTCTACGATTCGTCGTCCCTGGTCCCATTGAGCATGCGTGTTGCCAGGTTCGGGAGTTGTTTGACCGGGCCAGCACGTACGGTCGTTGGTGGCAGCGAATTGAGAAAGGCCTGACCGTATTTCTTGGTGAGCAAGCGTTTATCGAGCAACGCAACAATACCACGGTCCTCACGTGAACGAATCAGACGCCCAAAGCCTTGCTTGAAGCGCAAAATTGCCTGTGGTACTGCATAATCATGAAATGGCTCATCGAATTGCTCGGAGCGTGCTGCAAAGACCGGATCATTCGGTACTCCAAAGGGGAGTTTGGCAATAACCAGCACGGAGAGTGCATCGCCGATAACATCGACACCTTCCCAGAAACTGGTTGTTCCCAGCAGCACTGTTTGTGGGAATTCCTTAAAACGTTGGAGTAGCGAGCGACGTGAGCCATCGATGCCTTGCCCCAGTACTGCGATACCCACCTCTTCGAGCGGCTCCTGAATGGCTCGATAGGTCTGGCGTAGCGAGTTGTTGGCTGTGAAGAGCACCAGTGTGCGGCCCTTGGTAGCAGTACATAACTCGATCAGCGCCTCCTCTATGGCAGGTTGATAGCCCCGCTGGTTGGGCTCAGGAATATCTTTGGGAATATACACTAGTGCCTGTTGCTGATAGTCGAATGGTGAGTCAAGCTGGCATTCTTCAGCTTCTGCTACGCCCACGCGCTGTTTGACATAATCGAAACTGTGATCAACTGTAAGTGTGGCAGATGCCAGAATGCTGGTCTGCTTTTGGGAAAACAGATTGGCCTGTAGTAAATCAGCCACGGAAAGTGGTGCGGCGTTCAGGGTTAAGGTGTCACGTTGGCGGTCGTGTGTAATCCAGGTAATAAACTCTTCATTGTCGCCAAAAACAACATGTCCCATACTGACCCGTACGTCCGTTGCAAAGCGCTTGAGCGACTGCACACGGAGCAGCAGTGCGTCATAATCGAGTAGTCCCACTTCCTCCAGTTCAATCAGCAAGGTCTCAAGCTTCCCCAACCCGTCGCTGATCGTCGAGAGTTGTAGTCCTAAATTCTCCCACGCCCGTTCGATTTCCTCCCAGGAATCATGTTGTCGCACTTTGGGGGTGAGGCGCAGACGTGAATCGTAGGCCGATATCTCGGCTTCCTGGCTCATAAAGACCATCAGCCGATTGAAACAGTCGTAGACGCTTGTACGGCCACGTTCGACTGTTGGTCCAACAGTGCGTGTCATCTCGTTGGCTTTATCGGCCTGATCCTGCGTGGCGGCACTTTCGCGGAAATGGGCTGGTAATTCGGCAAACAAACCACCAGCGATATTTGGTCCGCTGCTTTGAAAGAGATTATCGAGAAAGTCGAGGAGTTGCCCCTGGTCAATACTAAAACCCAGTTGGTCAGTCGCAACATCTTCAAGATTGTGGGCCTCATCGACGATTAGGTGATCATAGGGGGGAATGACATCGGCCTCTGTTGCCAGGTCGGAGAGGAGCAGTGCGTGGTTTACCACAACAAGATGGGCTGCCTCGGCGCGGCGACGGGCCTCAAAAAAGTAGCATTCGCGGAAGTATTCACAACGGGGACCAGTGCATGTGTCGGGGGTGACATTAATGCGTCCCCATGCCGTATGTTCCCGATCAACCAGCATAAGTTCAGCTTTGTCCCCGGTTCTGGTGGTGGGCATCCAGAGTTGTACTTTGAGGAGGGTGTGAATTTCCTCATCGGTCAGCTGACTTTCGCGTCGTAATGCTTTGTAACGGCGGAGACAGAGATAGTTGCCCCGGCCCTTGAGCAACGCGGCGGTGAAGGGCGGCTCGTTTGGTTGGTCACCATCATTGTTGGTGGATTCTGTATCGTGGGTGCTGCCCATAATACGTTGCAAGTCGGGGATATCTTTGAAGAAGAGCTGGTCCTGGAGGTTAATGGTATTGGTTGAAATAACCACGCGTTCCCCACGTTGAGCAGCATACATTGCCGCTGGAGTGAGATAGGCCATTGATTTCCCAACGCCAGTGCCAGCTTCAACGGTCAACACGTCGTTTGTGTTGAAGGCAGCGCCGACTGCCTCGGCCATCGCAGCCTGTTGAGGGCGTTGTTCGTAGCCGGTAAATGCGCGCCCTAACGCCCCGTCAGCAGCAAAAAAATGTTGAATCGCTGCCAGATCAATCGGGCGTGCGTCCCCGGTTGGCTTAAGGGGCGTATGGGTTTCATCGGCATCATCCCAGCCATTGATCAATGGGAAATCATCTTTTGGCACATGCGCTCTTTGGGTTGTGTCAATGAAAACCTGTTTAGCTCTCTCACGCTCGATTTCTGTCAACAGATCGCGTAGTGGCCAGTGATTGAGACGTGCGGCGAGGCGATTAATTTCTGATAATTCCTGCAGGTCAAGGTCATGAAGGTTTTGGATGAGCTTAAGAAAGACCTGTCGGGTGGCATCTGCATCGGCCAGCGCCCGATGAGCCGAGTCGTGGGTGATGCCCATACCCTCGGCCAGCACACTCAACTTGTACGCAGGGGATTGAGGCAATAGCAGAGTCGCCAGATCAAAGGTGTCGTAGTACGGTTGGGGGAGGTTGAGACCCTGTGCTCGCAGCATAGTGAGATCAAAATTGACTGAGTGTCCCACAATCGTATAGTTTTTAACAAAGCGTACAAAGTCAGGTGCGACAGCAGAGAAACGTGGTGCGTCAGCTAACTCCTCATCGGTAATGCCAGTGAGTCGTGTAATCTTTAGTGGTAATGAGTGACGTGGTTTGATCAGGTATGAGAAGGTTTCTAATACTTCATTACCCTGGAATTTTACTGCAGCCAGTTCAATGATTTCATCAGTGCCTGGTTCTAAACCAGTCGTCTCGACATCTAGTGCAACAAAGGTTCGGTCCATGTGTGGCCTCGCTCATCCGTTCCGGTTTGGTACTACGCGCGGCATTATACCTTATCTATGCTGTGAGGGCTAGTATGAGGGGCGGTTGAGTCGTTGCAGTGCAATGAAATTAATAAATGATTATTTGATGGTAATATAAATCAATATGTTGGTGAATATTTGCAATATAGATTGACTTTTTCAAGTATGCATGATAATATCACCATGAGATTGAAATAAAACACCAAATAAATAGTAATTATTGAAGTTTGGGGGTCTCCGTGAGTAATTATCATTTTTCTTTTGAAGCCGGATGTGCTCGACAGGAAGAATTGTTACGCCAGGCTGAGCAAGATCGTTTCACCCAACAATATACCGTACGTCGACCAATGATGCGGCAGCTATCACGTCTGGTAGGGTATGGTTTGGTGCATGTGGGTATGCGACTCTTGCGATACGGTCGTGTGGAGCGTTTTGCTATTTTGCGATCCCATCCTGCTCGACCAGAGTCGATTCAATCAAATTAAACGTTACGAGGGAGCTATGGATATAGCAATTGAGATTGACCATCTGAGTAAGACCTATGCGAAACGGAACAGTGGGTCTGTAAAAGCTGTAGATGCTTTAAGTCTTTCTATACAGACCGGACAAGTCCTTGGCTTTCTTGGGCCAAATGGTGCCGGGAAAACCACCACCATCAAAATGATTTGTGGGTTAGTTCAATCAAGTACTGGGCAAGTCTTGCTGAATGGCCACAATGTTGTGCGGTCTCGCCGCCATGCGATGCGTCAGATCGGTGTGGTTCTTGAAGGTGCACGCAACATCTACTGGCGGCTTTCCTCGTGGCAAAACCTGATGTACTTTGGCCGCCTCAAAGGATCTCATGGCAAGAGTCTCAAACAGCGGGCCGAACAATTACTCACGGAACTGGATCTCTGGGAGCGCCGCAATGATCCAGTCGGGACGTTTTCGCGGGGTATGCAGCAGAAGGTCGCTATTGCTTCAGCACTGATCGCTGATCCGCCGATTGTGCTGCTTGATGAACCGACGCTGGGGCTTGATGTCCAGGCGTCGCGCACTGTTAAGTGGTGGGTGAATCGTTTGGCGCGTGAGCAGGGCAAAACTGTCGTATTGACCACACATCAACTGGATATGGCTGAGGAATTGTGCGACCGTATTGCCATCATGCGTCAGGGCAAACTGATTGCTGATCAGCCTGTGTCAGAATTGTTGGACATTTTCCAACAAGAATTTTATCAGATCCGTATGCGGGGACATCTCAATGGACATCGACCACCATGGCTCAACGGGATGCAGGTGCTGGAAGCGAATGGCGAAACTGTTTTGAGCGGTGCGCTGCAAGGCCAGGAAGCGCTCTACGATGTGATTGGACATGTCCGTGGCTTAGGACTGCCACTGGTTAGTGTTGTCCGTACTGAGCCAGATCTTGAAGAGATTTTTGTCCGTCTTGTAGAGGAGCACTGAGCCTATGTATATTGCAACACTCACAACAATCAATGAAATGCATAAGGGTATATTGCTGATATGGAGCTACAAATTTGATCTCTTGATCCAGTTGCTTACTCTAGCCTTTATATTTATTGGTATCAGCTATTTTATGGGTGGTGGTGAGCTACAACCTGAACAACTGTCAGCTACGCTTCTGGGATATATGGTCTGGTTTTATGCTTCAAGTGCTGTCTCAAACATGAGTTGGGACCTCCGTGAGGAAACTCAGGTGGGTACCCTTGAGCAGATGTATATGAGCCCGGTCAGGCCAGCCCTCTTGCTATTGGGTCGTACCGTTGCAAATCTCCTTACCACAACGATTATGGTTGTCGTTATGGGTGGTGTGTTGGTCCTTGCCCTTGGTATTCCGCTACCACTTCGCTGGGAAGGGCTGCCTGTCTTTGTCATTACGCTGGTGGGGTTGTTTGGGTTTGGTTTTATCATTGGTGGTGCAACCCTCATTTTCAAGCATTCTGAGTCACTGGCAAATCTCTTTCAGAACGCCCTTTTGTTTTTGAATGGCGCATTGTTGCCAGTTGATCAACTTCCCGATTGGTTAGAAGCCTTTGCCCTGACCATGCCTACAACGCAAGGCATCATTGTATTGCGTGATGTCATGATTGAGGGGCAGTCTCTTGGTGCTGTGTGGGCCGATGGGAGTCTCATCTGGCTCATAACCCATTCGCTCGTGTATTTTATTGTAGGGTGGGCGGTCTTCGCATATTGTGAGCGCATTGCGAAACAGCGTGCACTTTTAGGTCAATATTAACGTCTTTCATTTGAACATACTAAAGGAGAGTATATGCATCCCTTACCAACAACATGTCCAATCTGTACTGGCGCATTGTGTGTGACGCGCCTCGAGTGTGAGGAGTGCGATGTAGCGATTGAAGGAAAGTTTACGCTTGGTTGGCTGGGTCATCTCAACCGCGATCAACTTGAATTTGTAGAGCTACTCGTCAAGAATCGTGGCAATATCAACGGTGTTGCGAGCGATCTCAAAGTGGCCTATAACACAGCGCGCAGCCGTCTTGACGACATTGTAACCGCCCTGGGGTATGGTGTTCCGCTGGATGGGCATCGCGCTGATCGACGAACGGTGCTTGATCGTCTGGCGTCGAAAGAGATCTCAGTCGAAGAGGCCATGAAACTACTCAAGACGTAGTGCTACACGGAATATGGAGCAGCTTTATGACACCCTCGGATGAGAGCTTACGCATTCTTGAGATGGTCGAAAGTGGACAGATTAGTGCTGAAGAAGGCAGTCGACTTTTTGAGGCATTGCGCGAGAATGTTCAGCGCACCAAAATGGATACACCCCCAACGCCACGGTCGATACGGGTACGTGTGACCGATCTCAGCACCCATCGTTACAAAATGAATGTCACCATTCCCATTGGTCTGCTCAATGTTGGGATCAAACTGGGTGCACGTTTTGTTCCTCGTGGTAGCAATGTGGCAGCCGAGCAACTCCTGCGTTCAATTGACAGCGGCGTCACAGGACGTGTTTTTGAAATGCAGGATCTGGAAGAAGGCGAACGAATCGAAATTTTTGTTGAATAACGCATAGTGTAGAACAGGGCATCTCGGTGATGTCCCTCTCGTAATCCCTTGTATGGAGGTACCCATATGGCACAGCAAACATTCCCAGTTGGTGAGATTCCCCGATTGACCATCACCAACTGTAGTGGCGATATTGAGGTTCGTGTGTGGGACGAACACGTGATAGGAATCGAGACAGACGCCGTGATTCAGGCAGCAAATCCTGAAGGTGAGGGAGTTATTGTCAGCGATATCTCTGATAATCTGCTCATCCATGTTCCGGGTAATACCGATATGCTTATTGAAGCGGTGAGTGGCGATGTGACTATCGACGGTGGGCAATCACTGTCCCTGACCAGCGTTCATGGTGATGTAGAGATTAAGGCCATGACCGAGGCAGTGTGGTTAGGTGATATTAGTGGAGATGTAGATATAGAAGAAGCCGATTCTCTAACGACTCAAGGTCGTATCGAAGGTGATGTAAATGTTTCGAATGTCGGTGCGGTTGAAATCGAGGAAGTCGGTGGCGATCTGGAGATTAATAATGTTGCCTCTCTTATTGTGCGTTCTGTCCACGGTGATTGTGAAGTAGGTGTTGTCGGTGACACCTTTCATTATGGCGAGATCGGTGGCGGTCTGGCAGTGCGCGGCGCTGAACAGACGGTGATTGTTGGTGGCTCTGTCGGTGGTGATTGCGAAGTAGCCAATGCCGCTAGTGTACATATTGGCTCTGTCGGTGGTGACGTGGAGATTTCACATATCACTGATACCGTAAAACTTGGCAGCGCCGGTAGTGATTGTGAAGTCGTGAACGTGACGGGCAGTGTCACGGTGAGCAACATCGGCGGTGATGCAAAGCTCCAATCATTAAGTGGTAGCTGGTCGGTTGGGACTGTCGGGGGCGATGCGATCTTGCTTGGCACCTTTCCTCCTGACAGTGTGTCGCAGGCAACGATTGGTGGTGATGCAGAGATCGAGCTACCTGATGAACCAAATGTGACGATTCGCGCGACAGTTGATGGGGATGTGTCTGGAGCGCATTTTGTTTCTGCGCCTGGTGATCTTTCTGCCATTGTGTATGGTGAGGGATCGGCACAATTAGATTTGATGGTAGGTGGTGATTTGGAACTACGTGGTAGCAGTACACCGCGTTCATCAAGCTCCTCTTTCGCTGGTTGGGAACAGTTCGGTGAAGAAATGGGACGGATGGGTGAAGAGATCGGGCGGATGGGTGAAGAATTTGGTGAAGAGATGGGACGGATGGGTGAGGAATTGGGTCGTGAGATGGAAGCGCTGTTTGGTGATTGGGGGAAGGGCAAGCATAAAGAATGGTCAACCAAGGCAGATAAATGGTCAGCACGTGCACGTAAACGGGCGGAAGAACGTCGTCGGGAAGCAGAGAAACGCGCACGACGCTCTCAAGAGCGTGCCGAGCGAGTACGCCAGCGGATGGGTGAACGTCATCAGAAAACACAAGAGCGTGTACGACGTTCACAGGAGCGAGCAGAGCGCTATGGCCGTGGAAAGTCACGGGTTCGTTTTCGCGTCAATGATCGTGAATGGGAGTTTGACCCTGCACGATTAGAACGTATCAAAGAGCAGGCACGGCAAGCGGCTCAGGAAGGTGTAAGTGGCGCCATGGCAGCCGTTGAACGTGCCATTGCAGGTATGGGGGTAATACCACCGAATCCACCGATCCCGCCCACACCGCCTACGCCGCCGACCCCACCCGTACCACCAATGTCGTCTTCATCTGGTGAAGAGACAGAGTTGCCCCATGCCGCAACAGACGCAACTATCAATCTTGCCATGGAGCAACAAACACATGTGGCAACACCACCAGTGAATATCGAAGAAGAACGTGCTGCCATTTTGCAGATGGTCGCTGAGGGTCGTATTTCACCTGAAGAAGGCGATATGCTGCTTGATGCACTGGGCTAATGTCGGTTTATCATTACGATATTGAGAGGTGCTTCCCGCCATGCACCTCTCAAATACTTATGGTACACTAGCCGACATCTTAAGACATAATGAGTGAGGAGTATTTTTGTATGGCAGATCCACGTGTTACTAAATTGGCCGAGATATTAGTTGGTTATTCGGTTGAAGTGCAACCCGAAGATTGGGTCTTGATCAACGGTCATGTTCTGGCGCTCCCATTGGTTCAGGAAGTTGCACGTCAGGTGATACAGGTGGGTGCTCATCCAACAATCTTGTTGCACACCGATGAACTAAATGAGATCGTGCTACGCGAGGCGAGTGACAGCCAGCTACAATGGATCTCACCATCTGAACAGATTACATATGATCAAGTGGATGTGATAATGAGTATTCGAGCAGCGTCTAACACACGTAGCCTGACCAGTATTGATCCACGTCGAACACAAATGGCGCAGAACGCACGTCGCCCGCTACAAGAAAAGATCAGGCAACGGTCAGCCGCTGGGAGTTTACGCTGGGTGGGAACGCAGTATCCGTGTCCAGCGTATGCACAGGATGCCGACATGAGTCTGTCGGAGTACGAAGATTTTGTGTATGCAGCGACCTTTGCCGATCAACCTGATCCGGTGAGTTGCTGGCAAGACGTACACTGCACTCAGCAGCGTCTGGTTGATTGGCTCAAGGGCAAGCGCGAGGTGGTTGTGCGTGGACCACACATCGAGATGACACTCTCTATCGAAGGTCGTACATTTATCAACTCAGATGGGAAGAAAAATATGCCCAGCGGTGAGATCTTTACCGGGCCAGTAGAGGAGTCTGTCAACGGCTGGGTACATTTTACCTATCCGGCAATTCGTGGTGGGCGTGAGGTCGATGGTGTAGAGTTTGAGTTCAAAGATGGCAAGATTGTGCAGGCGCGTGCGCGAAAAGGTGAGGCGTATCTGCTGAGTCAGCTTGATAGTGATGCCGGTGCGCGATACCTGGGTGAGTTTGCGGTCGGCACGAACTATGGAATCAATCGCTTCACCAAGAGCATCCTTTACGACGAAAAGATCGGTGGTACGCTTCACATGGCTGTTGGAGCGGGGTACCCAGAGACGGGTAGTGTCAACGAGTCAAGTGTCCACTGGGATTTTATCTGCGACATGCGGCAGGAAAGCGAAATCCTAGTTGATGGTGATCTGTTTTATAAGGATGGACAGTTTCAGGTGTGAGAAGCCTGATGTTTTACGTTCTTTACAAAGTGGAGCGCTCTGCTCGTCAACTTGCTCCACTTATGTTTAGCCCTTCATTCCCTTTCAACCAAGTTCCCCCTTAATACGCCGGACAACTTCGCGAATCATCACGCGGTCTTGTGCTGTAAAGATATGATCCAACATCTGAGCAGTAAGTATGTATAGTTCCAGCCCGGCCTTTACTTCATCAATCAGCGAAAGTCGATCAATGCCAAAAGCCTGTCGACTGAGGCGTGTCCATTGCGAAGCTTGGCCCATCGCACTGGTTACGGCCTCATAGATGGTGTTATCGCTTCCAATCATGATGCCCCTCTGTACGAACACAACATCAAGTAATCCCCACGAAAGGCCATGTTTGCCGTTGAGTAATCGACCAACATCGTTTCGTTTAAGTCCTTCTAATGCTTTTTGGGCCTCTTCGATCCATCCAACCATCTGAATACTTGCATACTCATTAGCACGTTGTTGCATCTGCTCATCCCATACGAAAGAAGCAGCGCGTTGCTGAAATGTTGCGATAAGTCCTTTGGGGTCACACAGTGGTTGTGCATCTAACACACTTCGAATACTTTTCACAACTTTGTGTGGTTCAGTGAACCAGGTCTCTGCTGTTTGTGGTCCTTCATTTGTTATAACCACAAAGTGATCTGCAATCAGGTGTGTTGCGGTCTGGGGCAGATCATTCGTTGACCAGAAGCGCACCAGATCGATATCGCTAAACGGTCCAGCATCACCTCGTGCATGGCTTCCCATAAGCGCAATAGCCTGAACACCTGGTTCACAGAATCGCTCGGCCAGCAATGCAAAATTGACAGAACTCATCTGGTTTTCTCCAACGGCACACTACGAATCTGAAAAGTCAATACCTGTATAGGTATGTAGTCGTATTGTACACCCAATTGTTTCTAAGGTGATTTGATCTACAATTAAGTCAGCGAGATGGATATGCCAGAAGCGGGGTGTTTGGCATGTGTGGCGCTGTACATAGGGAGTGTGTTGGGCAATAAGAATATATTCCTGGAGCGAGGTGCTCGTGCGATAGTAGAGAAATGTTTCTTTGCGGTCGTGCGTTTCGGTAGATGGTGAGAGGCTCTCAATAATGACGGTAGGGTTAATGAGTGTCATTTCGTTTGGTTCAGTATATGGGGGTGTGGCACAAACAATAGTCAGATCAGGGTAGGTGTAGATACGCTGATCAATGGCCTGTACGCGCATGTCACCGGGGAAGATACGGCAGCCATTTTGCTGGGTTTGTGGGTATACATGACCGATAAGATTAGTGACAATCAGATTATAGTGTGCTGTTGATCCAGCCTGCGCCACAATGATTCCATCGTAATATGCAAGTTTTGAATCGCTTTGCTGATCGAGAACGAAATCATCTTCTGCCGTGATCCATTGTTCAGGTGGTGTGGTCATTCCTCAAATCCTGCCTGTGGAAATCAGCTAACCATGATAATAGGGTACACACTGACTGGCAAGAAGATTGTGCTAATGCTATGTCATAGTATCGCTGTGATGTTCCTTCGCACGGTTTGACGTCGCTAAATGCTTCACCAGGTGCCAACGATTTTCCTCAGGAAGGGCTGTGTAGGTCACCTCGTCCATTAAGTGTTTGGCCAGGAACAAGCCGTACCCACGGACCTGTGGTTCTTGTGGGTCTGGTTGTGGTACCTGAGATGGATCAAAGGTGCATCCAGTGTCACACACCTCTGCCACAAAACAGACGGTGTCGGGGTGTAGTGTGAGCGTGATTCCGATCTGTCCCCCTGTCATACCCTTATACGCGTGATCAACGATATTGACACAAATCTCGTGCAGGGCTAGCTGTATATTGTAGGCTATAGTAGCACAGTCGCTGTGGTGTTTAACCTGATCGAGCAAGGTCTTGATGGGTGTTTCAAGAATACTGAGATGATGATACGCCGCAGGCAGCTGGAGTTTAATGACGATATCAGTGGTCATGACGCACTCCTTTTAATACCATCAGGGTTTGATCGTCACATTGTGCACGGCCCATCGCGAATTCTGCAATGGTTTGAGAAAGATGGTCAGCAATCTCTGGTGCGGAGAGGCCAGCCGAGTCTTCGATAAGCCGTAGCAAGCGGTCATTACCAAAGATTTCTTCTGTATCGTTCATGGCTTCGCTAAAGCCATCTGTCGCTACAACCAGAATATCTTCAGGCCCAAATGTGAGTTGATGATCGATGCATGAACTTGCAGGCATCACGCCAATTGGTGGCCCATCAGCATTGATAAGCCGAGCTTTGCCACCGGCAGGGCAAAAAATAACGGGCGCATGGCCTGCGTTGGCATAGTGAAGCATGCCGATTTGCGTGTCGTATTGACCAATAAACGTTGTGGCAAACGTGCCCAATTGGGTGAAATCGTCATACAGGTCCTCGTTTGCACGTTGCACAATGGCTGCAGGTGTTGGTGATGGCATAAAACGCGCGGCGCGTTGGATAATCGAGTGTAACATCCCCATAATGAGTGCGGCAGGCATCCCTTTTCCTGCCACATCGCCCACGGTAAACGTGGTTGGTCGATCCAGACGCACAATAAAATCGTAGAAGTCGCCACCAATAAGAGAAGCTGGTTGTGCAGTAGCGGCGATATCGAGGCCATCTATCTTCGGGGGGGTTTGGGGAAGCAATTGGAGTTGCACCTTCCGTGCAAGATCCATTTCTGCCTGCAATCGGGTTTGTGTCAGCATATCCTGATACATGCGTGCATGTTCGATTTGGATACCGGCCTGTTTGGCGATAGCTCGCAGGAGCTTTACCTTGCCGTGCTCCTTCCACGCATTGCGTTGATTGATGAGGGCCAAGCCCGCTTTGATCTCCCCTTGTACCAAGATGGGTATGAGTGAGAGGCTGTGGATGCCTGCTGGGAGCGACATGCCATCTTCTATCTGCCAGATCAGTTCACGACCAGTCGCGATCACTAATCGAAAGTAATCGAGCAGTACCGTTGGTTCAATGAGGGTCTCAGGGTGATAGGTCACCTGCGACTCAAAAATAATGGCAACACTTTCTGTAGGAACCAGGCGGGCGATCTCGTGTGTGAGTGTTTGGAGTGTGGTTTTAACACCCAGGTGGCTGTGGGTTGATTGGGCTAGATCACACAGCGCTACCATTTGGTCTTGCACGTTGGTCAATTCTGTGGACAGCTGCTGCACTTCTTGTTCTAGCTTGAGGATGTGGGCAATGAGCGTAGCATCGCCTTCCAGCCGTTGTTGTGAGTGGGTGCTGTTGAGCCCTCCTACCTGTAGTGTGGCAACGACCTGACCATCGATCCTGATTGGTGCAATAAGTGTGGCTGGTTCGAGTGGCGCCTGGGCAGACCAGCATGCCAACATCTGATGATTATGCCAGACACTGAAGGTATGGGCCCCTGCTTCGAGCCATTGTTCAGCCAGTGTCGCAAGACGAGCATGTTGTGAATGAAGGAATGGTATACACATGAGGCTATGCTCCTACATCATCTGAGGGGAAGGTTGTCAAGATGGAGAAGATTGGCTTAGACGGGTTTTGTAGCCTCTTCTTCAGTGGCAAAAATAGTGAATGCTTTTTCCAATTGGGTGAGTTCAAAGATAATACGTACACTTTGTTGAAGATTACACAGATACACATCGCCCTGTTGTTGGCGATAGCGTTTCATTGCCTGTATTAATGTTGCCAAGGCACTTGAGTCAATAAATTGTACGCCGGCGAGATTAACTGTGACTCGTGGTGTTGGTATGGTGGCAGTGCGCTCAAACCATTCTGCCACCATCGGCGCTACATGGGCATCAAAACGCCCATTGAGTTCCAGAACCATCATATTGCTGTAGCAGCGTGTCTTGAAGACCATAATGTGTACCCTCAATTTCTATGTATTATGAGTGATGCTGTTGCGTTGTTGGTGCAGACACTTGTTCATTTGACGATAAGGTTTGGGGCAAGTGGTACTTACCAAGACGTTCGTGATGTTTCATTTTGAGTAATCCAACAAGGTACTGTCGGATGGTTCCTGTCGGATACGGTGTTGCTCTGGAGGTGTGGATCCACGTGACGGGAACTTCGGCGATTCGATAGCCAAGGCGTGTGGCCAGATAGACAATCTCCAGATCGGAGAAGTGCTCATCGGTAAAGGTGTGTTGTGCATACAACGATTGTCCCACTTCCCGCGTAAACAGTCTGAAGCCACAGAAGGCATCTCTGATGTCAAACGTAAAGGCATGTCGTATGAGCTTGTGAATGCCACGTCGCCCCCAGCGTTGGAGCGGTGATCGGCTGTTGCCACGTGTTGCAATAATTCATGATCCGACCGCTAGGTCAAACGCATGGTTTTTCAGCTTGTTCAGGAGTTTCTCAAGCTCTTCAATGGGTGTTGCGTGTCCCGCATCTGTCAGTAATACATAGGTTCCACGTGCATCTTCCATCGCACACTGCACCGCAGCGTTTTTGCCACTCTGTTTTGGCATCCGAATAACACGTACGTTGGCCAGATCCAGCTTCTCAACGGCTATCACGGTTTCGTCGGTAGAGCTGTCATCTACAATAATAAGCTCCCACGTGAGTCCCAGATTTGCGATAGATGAAGCAATAGCGCCAATTGTAGGAACAATCCGTGTTTCATCATTGTATGTGGGAATAAGGATCGATAGATAGGGAGCGTTTGTGTTTGGGGTTATTTTCCACTGGAGGTAATGCTGGTAGGACATCTGTTGTGTTCCTGTAAGAAGAGTTGTTCGTAAGATGTGCATTGCATAGCCGATTGCAGTTCTGTTTGGTAATCTTCCCTGGAGCGCGGAGTTTGGTGCGCTCGTTCGGAGGAATCGTTGTTTGTGAAGGACACTGCGGGATGGCTACTCTGTTTCGGCTCTATAATCGCTAGTGTGGTTGGAGCAAGCGTGGTTGCTCATGGTTCGTTTGTTACCTACAGTGTATAGGAATCACTATGTCCAGTATAGATCGCTAGATGACTAATAGATTACAGCAATCGCACGTACGTAGGTGGGTCTGACACATTGGTTATGACCTGTTGTATAAGTGTGCGATAGTTGGGGCCAGGAGTGATATTGCCCATCACAACGGGATGTGTTGCACCAGTAACAGAAGGGATGTTGTTCGGCCAGTCATGGAGTGTTGCATATCCGATAAGCGCAAATGCAATTGCTTCTTTGGCCTCGGCGTTGATGCTGAGATGATCGACAGGATACACAGGAATGTTGAGTAAGGCATCCTGCAGCATATGTAGCAGTGTTTGGTTACGTGCACCACCACCGCTCACAATCACTTCATTAATATCCCCCAGGTAGTGTTGGTAGGAGGATGCAATGCTGTGGGCCGTAAACGCGGTGAGCGTGGCGATCATGTCTGCGTCGGAGAGCCCGCGTGTGCGCCCCTGTTTGAGATAGTATTGTGCCTCAGTTGGTCCCCATTGCTCACGTCCTGCCGATTTGGGCGGGGGTTGCAGGAAATACGGATGGGCCAGCCAGGTGTTGAGGAGCGTCTCATCAACCGTACCCTGCGCTGCCATATGGCCATCCTGATCAAGTGAGACTCTGCCATTAGTAATGAGACGCATCGTTTCATCAATCAGCACATTACCGGGTCCCGTATCAAAGGCAATCACATCGCCCCTGGGTGGCAGATAGGTGACATTGCCAATACCGCCAATATTTTGCGCCACACGAAATCGATCTGGTTTGCGAAACAAGAGTGTGTCAAGATAGGGTACCAGCGGCGCGCCATGGCCACCAGCAGCGATATCACCGGTTCGAAAGTCTGCCACAACCGTGCGCCCAGTCCATTCGGCGATGACCGCAGGGTTTCCCAACTGCAACGACGTATTTACGCCGTTTGTCCCAATCTGGTGGTACACCGTCTGGCCATGCGAAGCGATGAGGTCAACATCGGCGATAGGAATATTGGCTGCATGTGCGGCATCCATCGCTGCCATAGCGAATGCCTCACCCAATAACATGTGTACCTCTGCCACTTTCACGGTTGAGCCCTGATTTGGTGGCAATAAGTCATAAACACGGTCACGTAAACGTTGCTCGAAGGGATACATGACAAACGCATGTGTTGTGACATACAGGACATCGTGTTGATGGGTTACTTCAATCAGCGCTGCATCAATGGCATCGAGTGAAGTGCCGGACATAAGGCCAATAATATGCATAGCTTCTTATCCTGTACTAGATGGTGCTGCAATACAACGTTCCAGGCGTGCCTGCCATGCATCTGTCGCATAGAGCAGCATACCACGACAAAATGTTGCCTGGAGTTGGAAATCCGTATCAAAAACTGCGAGATCAGCATCATATCCTGGTTGCAGGAGTCCTTTGCGGTGTGAGACACGTGCGGCAATCGCTGGATTGTAGGTCATCATACGCACTGCGTCAGACAAGGTCAGATCAAACCAGGCCATCAGGTTGCGTAGGGCCTGATCCATCGTCAGAACACTGCCCGTAATGGTACCATCTGATAGACGTGCAACACCATCGATGACGCGTGCAGTTCGATCTGCGAACACGAATTCGGCGTTGGGTATTCCTGCACCCGCCAGTGCATCGGTAATGATGATGGTGCGTTTAGGTCCGATGGCTTGGAACAAAAGGCGCATCGCTGCTGGGTGGACGTGATGGCCGTCGGCGATCAGTTCACCATAGACCTGTGGCGACTCAACAATGGCGCCGAGTGGTCCAGGTGCGCGATGATGCAGCGGTGGCATTGCATTAAAACAGTGCGTTGCATGTGTGACACCCAGCGCAATCGCCTGATAGGCTCCATCATAGTCAACATCAGTATGCCCCATACTGACGGTCACACCTGCCGCCCGTAACCGCTGAATCATTGCCTCTGCCTGAGGGAGTTCTGGTGCCAGCGTAACCAACGCGAGTTGTCCTGCGGTCAAAGCCAGAATCTGCTTTGTCTCGGTTTCGCTGGGCATCCGCATCCACGAGGGCTCATGGGCCCCACGCCGTCGGACGTTGATGTAGGGTCCTTCAAGATGAATGCCTACCGCTTCAGCACCTATTTCACCATGTTGGATCGCTATGGTGGCGGTGCGTAATTGCACCAGGGGCATTTCGTGTGGTATCCCGACGACGCCAACCAGAAAGGCGGTTGTGCCAGTTGAGGGAACCCAGCGCGCATATGCATGAATTTCGTCGGTATCGTTCGTATGGAGATTAAACGAACCACCACCATGGGTGTGAACCTCGATAAACCCAGGCATAATGATGGCATCACTGGCATCAATGGTAGTACCAGTATGCGGTGGTGTGGCACCAATGGCGCTGATATGTGTATTACACAGCGTGATATGGCTATGAGGGTGATCGCCGCACGCATCAACGAGTCGCGCACCTTGCAATGTCAGAGGCATGCTGTCCTGTCCTTCCGTATGTGCCTCTAAGATGAATCGCTCATATAAAGGCCCTTTTACAACGTTCGTGTCACTTTGTGCAATCCACGAGGCTGATCGGGATTAAATCCTTTTGCCTGCGCCAGATGCAACGCAAAAATTTGTCCCGGTACCACCGACACGATGGGGCTAATCCACTCTGGCACGGTGGCCGCCATCGGGAGCCAGGTCGTTGCAAGGTCTTTTGTTTGCTCATCATCACTTACGATTAACAGTTCGGCACCACGTTGCTTGAGTTCGTGCGCCAGATTGAGCATATCGTCAAAGGCTATGCCAGTTGGCATGATCAACATTGCTGCAGAGCCTTCAGATATGGTTGCGATAGGTCCATGGCGAAAATCTGCCGACGAATAGGCATGAGTAAGCACATATGTCAGCTCTTTGATTTTGAGGGCAATCTCGAAAGCTGTCGCATAGTTATAGCCACGCCCGATCACGACGCATTGATCCATAAAGCTATATCGCTCAGCCCGTGACGCGATAGTGTCAGTGTTTGCCAGCGTGGCAGCAAGCATGTCGGGCAGGCGTTGCAGATCATCAAGATGCTGTTGCTGGCCACTCCAAGCTGCGGCCAGCAAAGCCATAATGGTCAGCTGTGCGGTATAGGTTTTCGTTGCTGCCACACTTTGTTCAATCCCGGCGTGCAGTTCAATCACCTCGTCGGCAGCCTGGGCCAGTGGCGAGTTGGCATCATTGGTGATCGCCAGCGTCGGTCGACCCTGACGACGACCCTCCTCGACCACGGAGTAGACATCCGGTGATTGGCCCGACTGGGAGATACCGATGACCAGTGCATCATCCAGACGTGGTGGCGCACTATACAAGGTGTACAACGATGGCGTTGCCAGTGCCACAGGGTATCCTGTGAGCACCGGCCAGATATAGGTCGCATAGGTCGCGGCGTGGTCAGATGTGCCGCGTGCTGCGATCATTGCATATGAAAAGGTCCGTAGTTTGGCGACGATCTGCACCACACGAGTTAGTTCTTTGTCCATCACCTGCGCGATGATGTCAGGTTGACTGGCTATTTCTTGTTCAAGATGGGTAACCATACATTAACGTCCTTGAAACGATCTCAATTCAACCGAGGCAAGTTCGCCTGCCTCAATACGAACGAAGGCCGTACCACCTCTGGCTGATTCCTTTTCTTCCACCCGAACCAGATAACGTCCCGGTTCAAGATCAACGAAACCAAACCACCCGGAGCCATCAGTTATGCGTGTATCAACAAGTTTTCGTTTGGGAAGTGCATAGATTTTTACTTGCACTTGATCTAATGCTGTGCCAGCACGATCCTGAACAGTCCCGCGAAGATGCCCATAGGTTGGTGAGTCCTTCCACGGCATGGCCGGGATGGTAGCAGTTTCGGCAAAGACAGGTGGTGTGACATCGTCGTATTCGCTTGGCTCGGTCAGCGCACGGAGGAGTTCTGCCCGACCTTCTTCACCAGTGCGTTCGCCAGTGAGTGTGCCGACATCAGGGGTGCGATAGGAATACCCGACCCAACCAACTGCGCTGTTCCCGGATGCGCTGGGCTCCAGGGCTTTGCGAACCTGGTCGACACTGCCTTCAATAAAGTTGAGATACAATGCCGAGCCGATCACGGCCTGCCGATCAAACTGATGGTCTTTGGCAAAGGTGTTCCATTCCTCGTACATCCGTAGTTGGTTATTGGGCTCGTCCACAAAATGCTCACGTTTGTAATTCATTGGCATGTTGATATCGAGAATGCCTTCTTCCATCCAACTGCGCCAGTCTTGCAACACCTCAGCGTAGGTACGCGAGTTTTCCCAACCGCCCTGTGTTTCCGGCCCATACCCGTAGGTGATCGTGTCGGCGCTAATCTTGACTTCTGGATCGATTGCATAGCTCTCCAGATAGACACGACGGACAATGTTAGTAATCTGATCCCGTCGCCACTGTGACCACTCTGCATCGGATGCTTCGGGTGTGTCGGTACGTCCAGTAGCTTCCTGGAACCGTTGTACTGCCACAGGATTGTAGCCCCAGGCCGAGACGTTTGGCTCTAAGTTAAAGTCGGGGTAGCGAATGCGATCCATGTTGATGCCGTCGACATCATAGTTTTCGATGATGCTGGTGTACATACTTACAATGTAGTCTGCCGCATCTGGATGACCAGGATCGAGGTAGTAGTCAAGGCCACCGCGCACTGTGCCATCGGAACGCACCAGTAGCCAGTTGTCGTTGCCCTCGGCTGAGGGGCCGTTGGTGTTGAACACATGGTTGTCGGCAAGTGGTGGTGTGTCGCTGTTCCAGATCGCCGTTGCAATGACCCAGGCGTGCACTTCGATCCCTTCGGCATGAGCGCGCTCAATCAGTGTTTCAAGGGGATCGAATGGCTCAGGGGCGATGTTGGCCTGTGTGCGGGGCATAATCGCATTGTTGCAAAAACAATCGCCGCGTCGCCCGACCTGTGCAACAATCGCATTCATGTTGGCTGCTTTTACATCAGCAATCAGTTGGTCGATTTCTTCTTCGTTGTAGATACCGGCACCAAACGCATCGATCCACACCGCCCGGAATTCGTCAGTTTCTGCATGAACTGGTGCGATGGTGAGCATACTTATGGTCAAGGCAAACATTCCCAACATACATATCCAACGCTGCATTATAGTCCTCCTGATAACCTTCATCATTAAAGGATTCAATTGTTTGAAACACCACTGTTTCATAAATTATTTGACGGTGTTAGTAATCGGCGTGCCAGCGTAACCGCCCCATAGACAGGTTCGTCCACGCGTGTAGCAGACCCAAGCGCAAAGTGGATGTGTTTGTTCGTGCGGTACCACAGTACGCTGTCAATGTGTAATACGCCGCCGCCAAGGGCCACGGGTGGTTCCTGGAGTTTGAGTTTGCGTACAACTGCGCTGATTGTTCGTGATAGTTCGCGTCCTGCCTGATCAAGAATGGTGTAGGCGTACTGATCTTGCTCCTCTGCCAGCATAACAACGACACGGGCTAAGGTTGCGATCTCAGTTTGGGTGGTTTCTGGTCGATAGATGTATCCAATCAGTTGTTCGGCGTTATCGAGTTTGAAATGATCCAGGGTCGCTTGCAACAGATTATTGGCATTGGCACGACCATCGGCGGTCTGGGTGGCCCAGCCTAGCGCCTGGATGGCGATATCGTAGCCGCTGCCTTCGTCGCCTAGCAGATAGCCCCAGCCACCAGCTCGAGCGATCTGTCCGTCTGGTGCGCGGCCATAGCAGATCGAGCCAGTGCCGCAGATAAGCGCGATTCCCCAGCCGTCGGGCGTGCCAGCCGCCAGCACGATCTCTGCGTCGTTGACGACGGTATGCTGTTTCGCGATTTGCTGTTGGTTGGTCCACTCGGTGAATTGTGCCTGTTCGTGGGGACGGTCGATGCCAGACAACCCAAAGCAGGCTGCGTCTATCACTGTTTCTAATGGCAGCGATGCATCTTGTTTGGCTGCTGCGATGGCTGCACCGATCGATTGGGTGGCATTGTCAAACCCAATTGCCTGGTAGTTGCTCGCCCCGGCTATGCCAACTCCCAACACCGTGCCGGAGGCGTCAGCCAGGATTGCACTCGTCTTTGAGCCACCACCATCTATTCCAAGTACTAACTGTGACATCATGATTACTCGTTGCTATGGAGTGCATCACGCACTCGTCCATTATTCTCTGCCAGACGGTGGCGGGCTGTATTTGCATCAATTCCTGCTAAGACCATGACGATTGCCGTCTTCGTTTCGTCACCTGCTTCTTGCAAAAGTTGCTGGGCTTCTTCACGCTCAACGCCGGTGGCCGTCATCACAATGTTGATCATCCGGCGGCGAAGTTTCTCGTTTTTGGGTTGGAGATCGACCATCAAATTGCCAAAGGTCTTGCCCATCTGGATCATCACGGTGGTGCTGAGGGTGTTCAAGACCAGCTTTTGGGCCGTGCCTGCTTTCATTCGTGTCGAGCCAGTGATGACTTCGGGTCCGACAATTGGGGTAATCATCAGGTTGACTGCGTCTTCAAGTGGTGAAGGCGTGGTGCAGGCAATGCCCGCAACAAAAGCTCCGTGCTTTTTGGCCTCGACCATACCACTGACCACGTAGGGTGTTGTGCCGCTGGCCGCCAGCCCGACCACCACATCCTTTGGGCCAACATTGACGGCGGCCAGATCGCGCTGGACTTGCTCGTGATTGTCCTCGACGGCCTCCACCGCCCGTATCAGTGCCTCAGAACCACCGGCGATCAGCGCGATGACGCGGTTAGGGTCGGCACTAAAGGTTGGGGGCAGTTCGGCGGCATCAAGTGTGCCAAGACGACCGGAGGTACCTGCGCCGATGTAGATCAGCCGTCCGCCATCCTGCATGCGCTCAACCACGATGTCCGCCAGTTGTGCGATGGCTTCACCGACAGCAGCAACGGCGGGGGCGACCTTCGCATCCTCAGCGGTGATGGCCGCCACAATCGCACGCGTTGGTAGCATGTCGATGTTCTGTGTTGCCGGGTTGATCGTTTCTGTAATGCTAGTGGTGAGCATGTCTACTCTCTTCTGGTTGCTTCACTTATCTGATTCTGCTTGGTCACGGAGCATCCCTCGATAGATACCAGGTGTTGAGTCTGGAATGACGACCGCTTCCACGGCTTTGGTGTAAAACTCAGTTGGTCCTACGTCACCAATAATGGCATAGGCATAGCCCTGGGCAGCCATGGCATGCAGCGCAACCAGCAGGAGTACTTGTCCGATACCATGGCCACGATAGGATTCCAACACGCCTGTGGGGCCAAAAAAATTCTTGAAAGTTGCATCATAACAGGCGAATCCGATAGGGCGTGCTTCTGCAACGGCGACAAAACACGACACCGGCTGGTTGGCAAAGCACACGTCACATTCATTGGCCCAATATTGCTGAAAGGTCTCTCGCACCCAATTAACCACAACGTGTTTCTCGGGTGCGATGGCCCGCCGAATGTCGATCCCGGCAGCTTGTTGCTGGGCAATCAGGTTTGTCACGTCCGGTAATTCGTATAGTTTGACCAGCATATCTGCCATGATATTTACCCTTTCACTGCGCCCATACGCACGCCTTCGAGGAAGTAACGCTGGAAGGCCAGGAAGAACACAATCATCGGGAGTGCTGCCAGTGCTGCGCCGGCAAAGATGATGCCGTAGTCAGTACTAAACTCGTCCTGTAAACTGGCCACACCAACAGGTAGCGTATAGTTCTGGCTCTTCTGGAGCACAATCAATGGCCAGAGGAAATCGTTCCAGTGGCGTACAAAGGTAAAGATCGCCAGTGCGCCAATGGCCGGTTTGGAGAGTGGCAGAATAACACGCCAGAAGACCCCTGGTTCGCTACAGCCATCGATGCGTGCGGCGTCTTCCAGTTCTGATGGCAACGTTTGAATATATTGGCGCATCAGGAAAATGCCAAAGACGGAAGCTGTGGCTGGCAGAATAACCGCCAGGATATTGTCGATCAGTCCAAGATTCCGTGTCACAATGTACATCGGTACCAGCGTGACATGGGCAGGAATCATCAGTGTACTCAGAATGATCCAGAACAGTATGTTGCGTCCCGGAAAGCGTTTCTTGGCAAAGGCATACCCGGCCAATGTGTCAAAAAATATGTGAAACAGTGTCACCGTGAGGCCAATGATTAAGCTATTGGCAAACCAGCGCCAGTAGTCGCGGGCCTGGCTAAACAGTCGTACAAAGTTTTCCAGGCTAGCGTTGACCGGAAAAAGATCGGGCGGTGTTTTGATTGTTTGTTGCGTAGGTGTGATGGCCGTGACAAACAGCCAGTACATCGGCCAGAGCGAAATAAAGGTTGTTACGATCAGTACTGTCCAGGCCAGAATCTGCATCCACGGAATACCGGAATTCTGGACGGATCGGGTTGACATGCTTTGTGCGGCCATAATCAGTACTCCACATCACTACGCATCAGGCGGAACTGGACGACCGCCACTGCAGCAACAATAACAAACAGGATAAACGCCTGGGCGGCTGCCACCCCATAACGGAACTGCTGGAAGCCGGTCTGATAAATCTGGGTCACAATCGTCTGCGTGCTGTTCCCCACACCGCTGGGCACCATAATGATGATTTTTTCAAACACCTCAAAGCTTGCGATGGTATACAGCACGACGAGATAGAGGGTGGTCGATTTGATAAGCGGTAGTGTGATATTCCACCATTTGCGAATAGGGCCCGCGCCATCGATCTCAGCCGCTTCGTAGTATTCCTTCGGGATACTGCCCATCGCTGCGCTAAAGAGTACCACACCTGTCGCGGGGATCGTCAGCACCGTTGAGAGCGTAATACTGTTGAGCGCCACATCGGGATCAGAGAGCCAGCGTACTGCCGGGAGTCCAGCCAGACTCAAGAGATAGTTGAACAAGCCCCACTGGGCGTTGTAGAGCCAGCGCCATGTCATAGCGATAATGACTGCGCTGGTGACGGCAGGCAGATAGTAGGCGGCACGAAAGAAGGTTTTGGCATAGGTATTGAGTGGCTGAATCAGGCTGGAGAGGATCAGTGCGATAAAGATATTCGAGGTTACGGTGATCACGGTGTAGTAGAGCGTGTTCTGCAACGCACGTACAAAGACACCG
Source organism: Chloroflexi bacterium AL-N1 (assembly GCA_013122435.1). GTDB lineage: Bacteria > Chloroflexota > Chloroflexia > Chloroflexales > Roseiflexaceae > AL-N1. The sequence continues at coordinate 274,726 of WYDT01000008.1, read as the reverse complement.
CTCTGTGTCGTAAATGCCTCGATGTAATTATTGATGCCCACCCATTCGCCACCGGTACTCAGACTGTATTCCTGAAACGAAATCAGGAACGACCAGATCACCGGAATAAAAATAAAAATAGTAAAGGTGATCATACTGGGCAGCACAAAGGCATACCCCCAGCCATAACGAGCAAAGAAGTCTCTCACAGCAGTGCTAAAGCCTGCGGAACGTGGTTTTGATTTTTCAGCGACAACATCGGCCATAAACGTATCCTTCCGAACCGTAGAGATATGTTGCTCACATGTGTGTATCAAGCGCTGGTGCTGCCCGTGTCATAGGAGCAGCACTAGCCCTCCTCCTCAGTTCTCTGTGCGTGTGACGATTTATTCGTCTGCCAAGATACCGTTAATCTCTTCCGCTGGTTGATTGAATGCTTCTTCAGGTGTGATTTCGCCAAAGATAGCGTTCTGAATCTGCGGGTGAATAATCGTGCGAATCTGTGGCCATTCAGCGATCATTGGTGTGATATAGGTATAAGGGACAAATGGCTCAAACTTGTTAATAGGATCATCAGTCGTCACTGAGGCGCGTGATCCAGGAGCCAGATAAAAGCCCTCGACATCTGCAGCAACCTGATCGCTGGTGAGGTAGCGCGCCAGATCCATGGATGCCTCGAGTTTCGCTTCATCATCGGTTGCGGCCACAGAGATAAAACCAATGCCACCAGCCGTTACTGGCTCACCACTATCGCCGATAGGCATGGGTACAACATCGAAATTAAGACCATCTGCTGCATACCCTGATGATGCACCACTTGGCTCGCTATACATTGCGAAGACCTTCCGATCTTTGAAGCCGGTCTGAATGTCTTCGCCGGTCTGTGCACCAAAGTCCGGTGGTGTCACTCCGTGGACGAGTGCGAGATCGGTGAGCTTGGTCAGGCCACTGATGCCCTCTGGTGAGTTAAAGGTGTACTCGGTGTTATCAGGGCTTAGAGGCAGTGCCCCATCGCTCAGGATAAAGGGCCATGAGTTGACCACACCGGGATCAACCAGTGCGGTATAACCAAAGACTTCTTCACCATTCTCGCGGGTGAAGGTGAGTTCTTTGGCAATCTCCACAAACTCGTCGTAGGTCCAATCCTCACTGGGTGGCTCGACGCCGCGCTCTTCAAACACATCGAGATTGAGATACATGCCCACTGGTGGCACCCACAGCGGCCACGCATAGGCTTGCCCTTCGATTTGTACGGCCTCGATCAGGTTAGGGAAGATATCAGCTTTGTCGTCTTCGGTCAGGAAGTCATCAATTGGTGCTACCAAGTCGTCCTGCACCAACAGAGGCAACACGTCCGATGGTAGGCGGAAGACATCAACGGATTGACCGCCCTGCACGGCCTGGGTGAGCTTGGTAAAGCCCGCCTGGTCACCGGTATAACCAGTGATCTCAACCTCAATGTCGGGGTTGGCTTCCATAAATGCGGCGACGGCGGCATCCATCAGTTCGCCGGTGCGATTACCACCACCCGGTTGGTAGCCCAGTACCCAGTACTGGATTAACCCCTCGTAGCCGCTGTTGCTCACAGCTAAATTGTCGCTGGTGGTGCCTTCTTCGGCAGGTTCAGCTTCCTCTACGGTAGCATCTTCGGCAGGTTCAGCTTCCTCTGCGGTAGCATCTTCGGCAGGTTCAGCTTCCTCTGCGGTAGCATCTTCAGTGGGTTCAGCTTCCTCTGCGGTAGCATCTTCAGCGGGCTCAGAAACATCTGCCCCTTCGGCAGACTCTGTTGTGGTTTCCTCTGCAGGCGCACCACAGGCGGCGAATATGGGCATAAGCAGAGCAATAAGCAATAATAAGGCAAAATTCGTTCGTTTCATGTCAAAAACCTCTTCCTAACTCAAACCCTCCGTAAGTGTTGCCTGTCTGCTGGTAGATTGCCAGGTCTGGTAAACACCTTCGGAGCTGTATCCATACTGTTATTATCGTTTTATTAGACCGACCTGTGTCCTCCTTTCTGTGTTAGTGATAGATGGTTATTGATGCTATACGTTCACGAAAGGTTTGTTCGTTTGATTGCCATCTGGCGGCTATGTCGATTGCCGATACACCACTCGTGATGAATTGGCGTAACTGCGTCGAGCCTGCGAGTCGATCAAAGTGCTGTGGGTGTGCAATCGCAAAGTGATCGGGATAGTGCTGCTGCAATGTTGTGAGTAACGCCACACCCGTCAACACAGGCTGTATCAGGTGCGGTTCACGTACGTGGAGTTGCACACCGCCGCATAGCTCACCAGCGTAGGGGTCTGCACAGGGCTGAAACGCGACAGGTTGCCAGCGCACTCCCGAAAGATATTGCTGATTCAGCGCTTTGGCAAGCACCACACCATCGATCCACGGTGCACCCAACCACTCAAATGGTTTGGCTGTTCCCCGCCCAACCGAGAGATTGCATCCCTCGAGGAGACAGGTTCCCGGATACACCAGGGTTGTGTCAGCCGTCGGCATGTTGGGCGACGGTGCGGCCCATGGTAGCCCAGTGGCGTCCCACAGATCCTGACGTTGCCATCCCGCGCAGGGGATCACGGTTAACGTACAGCCGAGTTGCGCCTCACGATTGACAAGGTGGGCCAGTTCGCCCAGTGTTAAACCATGGCGCATTGGTACATCGTGCAGTCCCACCAACGAACGATGGTCTGCCAGCACCCCGGGACCTTCGATGGCTACACCGCCAATGGGGTTGGGCCGGTCTGTGACGATGATGGCAACCTGTGCCTCGGCTGCACGCTCCATCAACTTCACAAGTGTCCAGGCATAGGTGTAAAAACGACATCCGATATCCTGCAGATCACACACGATGACATCAAGATCGGCCAGCCACTCCAGCGGTGGCGCAAGATGGTCACCGTAAAGGCTGTAGGTCGGTATCCCCGAAGTATGTTGCTCATCGGCAACGTGTATGCCTGCCCCCGCAGCGCTATGGACGCCATGCTCAGGGCCAAAGAGCGCCCGCACATCGGCACACTCGATCAGCAACTCGATACTGCTGGTGAGGTCGGGCAATACGCTACTTGCATTGGCCAACACCCCAACGCGCCGACCTTGCAGCAGCGGGGTTTTCTCATCGAGGAGTTGGGTTATGCCAGGGCGTACCATTTATGTTTCCAGCTTCGATAGAGTCGGCTGTCCGACTGTCAATACGCTGCCAGCAATGATTTCGACCGCTGCCTGTAGCGATATGGGTGGATCACCATAGGTCAGGATGGTTGCGGCAGCATTTGGCACCACCTCCGCATCATACGGGTTGCGTGCGCTTACATGAATGATCGGAGTTGCACTGTGAGTAATTGTTTGTGCGAGTGTGGTTTGTTGCTTATTCAGTAAGGCATTACGTGTCACCAGAATGACAGCGTCACACGCTTGCACACAATCCAGCACTTGTGATACAGCCTCGTCGTCAAAATGAGGTGCAAGCGCAATGGCCTGTGTGTGGGGGAAGGAAGCACGAACCAGGCTCTGAAGCAACTTCGCCCGTTCGACCGACTCTTCGACCAGCGAAAAGCGTGGCACGGTGCAGTCGATCAGTGCCACACGTGTCTCGCGGGCTAATGGCAACGCATCACGATTATGCATCACAGTGATGCCACGACGTGCGATGGCAAGTGCCTGCTCACGATGTGTTGGATCTATTCCAGCGTATGGTCGTTGTGTGTGAGAGATGGCATAGGTTGTACGTAGTGTGTCAACCCGTTGTCTGGTGGCCTCAAACATATCCTGAGACAGCCGCCCAGCTTGAACAGCATTACCTAGAGCTTCAGCAACCGCCAGCTGATCTTTGATCTCACCCAGCGGCAACACGATATCCGCACCGGCTTTTTTCGACAGGATAGCAGCTTCATCAGGGCCATAACGGTCGGCGATGGCACGCATTTCTAAGGCATCTGTAAAAATAATCCCCTCAAATCCCAGTTCTTCACGCAACAATCCTGTGAGAATAGTGTGTGAAAGGGTAGCCGGCACATCATCTAACTCTGGGAACACAATATGTGCGGTCATCACGGCTGGTGCACCGGCACGAATGGCCTCTGCAAAGGGAGCCAGCTCGATCTGTTTGAGTCGCTCAAGACCATGGCGCACAATGTGCAACCCCAGGTGTGAGTCGATTTCGGTATCGCCATGACCGGGGAAATGCTTAATGGTGGCGATGACCTGGCTTTCCTGATACCCACGGAGCGCCGCTACCCCAAACAGTTCCACAACATCGGGTTGCTCGCTAAATGCGCGTGTCCCAATCACTGGGTTGGCTGGGTTGCAGTTGACATCGAGCACGGGCGCAAAGTCGACGTTGATCCCCAGATGGCGGAGTTGCTCACCGTTGATGCGGGCACATGTGTAGGCGGCAAAAGGATCGTTGGTCGCTGCCTGTGCCATCTGGCTTGGTACTGTCGTGAGTGGTTCTGAGAAGCGGCTCACCACCCCGCCCTCCTGATCGATCGAGATCAGGAGGGGTGGGAGCCCTTCCTCGGCAGCGTGAGCTTGTAAATCACTACATAATGCATGCAGTGCTGCAGGTGTGGTGATATTGTCGGTAAACAGGATCACACCGCCCGCACGCGTTTGTGAGATGAGATGACGGGTCTCGGGTGTCAGAATGGTACCCTCGAAGCGCACCATCAAGCTTTGCCCAATAAGATTACGTAGTGCTTTTTCCATCAGTAGACTCGCGTATGAGTTTGGCGACAAAACGATAGCGGTCGCCACGATAAATTGATTGTACAACCTCGAATGGATTGTGCTCTGCATTGAAGGTGGTACGCAGGAGTTTTAGCACTGGCTCACCCTCATTCATTTTAAGGAGTCTGCGTTCCTGTGAGCGGGGCAGACGCGCTTCAAATTCCTGAATCGCTTCGACTGGTACTAACCCAAACCGCTCACGCAACATGGCGTAGAGCGACCCTTCAAGATCATATCCGTCAAAAAATTCAACACCTGGAAACGACAAATAGGCATTTTCGAGTGCCAGAGGTTCACCATTTGCCAGCCGTAAGCGTTCTAAACGATATACAATGTCACCTGCATTGATCCAGAGACTTCGAGCTACTATATCAGATGCGGGCGTCAGTTCGCGTCGTAGAATGCGTGTCGATGGTATGAGACCACGGGCCTGCATGTCTTCGGTAAAACTGGTAAGGGCTTGCACACTCTGGTCAATCTTGGGCTCAGCGACAAAGGTCCCCTTGCCCGTGCTGGTGTACAAACGTCCTTCCTGGACCAGTTCCGCCAATGCACGGCGGGCTGTCATGCGACTAATCGTATAGTGGTCGCTGAGTTCTCGTTCAGATGGTATGCGACTATGTGGCACCAGTGTGCCTTCGGATACCTGTGCCTCTAACAGTCGTTTGAGTTGAACGTAGAGCGGCACAGCACTTTGCCTGTTTAACATTGCGCAAGATCTATGTTAGAATACATTTTACTTCCAAGTGGTATATACCACATTAGACCATGTGCGTAGTTTTGTCAAGCCTATCTATGGGGGTCATGCGAAATCGTACTGACAACCACAAGGAGGGAATGGATGACACGTCATCGCCGTTTGTCTTCTAGCCGTCGTACCTTTTTGAAGAGTTCGATTGCCGCGAGTACGCTCTTCGGTCTGGGTGTTCCACTCTTGAACCAGCCACATTCTGTCGCTGCTGCATCGCGTGTGCGTGCCCATGAGTGGCATACTGCACCCCGTGATAATGAAAACACCGCTGAAGTCAGTGCCCGATCTCTGGATGGTAATTTCCAACTGGAGCAGAACGCTAACGGAACGTTTGAACGCCAACGCACCTTTGTGTCCGATGTTTATGATGCCTCCAATGACTTTAACATGGTGGGGATGCGGTGGATTGCCGATGTGCCTCCTGCTACAATGCTGGCCGTTGAGATTCGTAGTAGCCTGGATGGTCGCGAATGGACCAACTGGACTCCGGTTGGTCATGTTCTGCAACGTGATGACCATGATGTGACGACCGCTGAGACCTTCACGGATGCCGTTGAGGTTGGGCGGGCTGGCTCCATGCAGTATCGCATCATGTTGAGTACGGAAAACCCCCAACTTTCGCCAACGGTGCGTCGTGTAACGGCAACACTACTTGACGCGCTCGATTCACCTACGCTCGACGATCTCGCACAACGGGGACCAGGTATACCGTTTACGATCACACAAACCGATCCTCCTTTGACAAAGTTTATTCCACGTGATGGACCGCTGGGTTGGAATCCGGACGTAATCCCGCCCGATTCGCCGCTCTACTGGCCACCTTTGTCTGGTGAGTTTCCTTTTGAGTTTGTCACGATTCACCATACGGCTGGTGCCAATAATCCTGAGAATCCGTTAGCAACGGTACGTGCCATATGGTACTATCACACGATAACGCTGGGTTGGGGCGATATCGGCTATCATTTCCTGATCGACCAGTTCGGTAACGTGTACGAAGGCCGTGATGGTGGTGATAGTACGGTTGGGGGCCACGTATTCCGCTACAATAGCCACAACTGTGGTATTAGCTTCCTGGGTCAGTTCCAGCCAAATGCGCCTGATGTGCCTTACCCTGGTGGCGAACCAACGCTAGAAGCACGTTACAGTGCGACGGTGTTGGCAGCCATTGAGTCGGTCTTCCACGACTTTGATCTGCGTGAACAACATACCTATCCATTCCCAACCGCAGATTGCCGTCCACAGATCGACAACTACCGTCTCAGCGGTCATCGTGATTGGGGCCACCCGGATAGCTGTGTGGCGACTGCGTGTCCGGGCGATAACCTGTACCAGTATCTGCCGCAGATCCGTGAGGATGCCGCAGAGTTGGTGCCAGTTGTTGAAAGATCGACGCTGGCGCGAGTCTTGTCGCGTATCCTTGCGGTGCGCTAAGAGCGGCGGTGCGTCGCTGCGACAAATTGTTTTGTAATCCATTGTGGGCGCGTAATGGCACTGCCGACCACTACGGCAAACGCGCCCGCATCAAAGGCTCGCTCGACCTCCTCGGGAGTACTGATTCGTCCCTCTGCTATGATGGGTACCTGTAGCCGTTTTGCCAGCTTGTACACGAGTTCAAAATCGGGTCCGTCGAGTTGAGGGCTGTATGGTGTATAACCAGATAGGGTGGTTGACACGATATCAGCGCCACTTTCTTCCGCTGCAATGCCTTCTTCCAGTGTGGAGATGTCTGCAAGGGCCAGTTTATGACATTCCTGATGAATCACATCAAGGAGGTGTGAGAGACTCTCGCCGCCCGGTCGGGTTCGCTGGGTGCTGTCGAGGGCAATGATGTCGGCTCCTGCAGTAGCAACTGCACGAACATGGCTGCTATGCGGTGTAATGTATACACCACTATCGCCGTCTTTGTAGAGACCGATCAGCGGAAGCTTAACGGTTGTACGAATAGCTCGAATGTCGTCTGGCCCGTTTGCACGGATGCCAACAGCGCCCCCCTGCCAGGCTGCCTGTGCCATACGCGCCATGATCTGGGCACTAAACAACGGCTCATCAGCTAATGCCTGACAGGAGACGATCAAGCCGCCCTGCAGTTGTTTGATTGTCGGATGTTGAGAGATATGCGTGTCCATTGTATCCTTGTTATGAGTGTTGCTTAACGACGTGTACATGTTTGTTGTAAGAAGGGCCATAATGCCTCACAGACTTCCCCCCAATTCGGTGTGTCGCTGAAAGGATGATATGCTATATGGGCCTGAGCAAAGATGTGTTCAATATCAGCGCGTTCTGCCCGGTCGTTGGATGTGTCACTATGTGGGGATGGTGACCAGTTTGTTTCTCCGCGTACGCCTCGTAGACTTGCCTGTACCATCTGGCACACTTCACCTACCGATATGTGTTGATGTGGGTCCAGTGCTAGCGAGTGATAACGTGGGCTTTCCGGTAGTAGCGACCCGAATGTCATCAAAAGCTGTGTAGATACAAACAATTCATGTGTCAGTGGCACATCGGTTGTCCAGGCAAGCGGAATCCCACGTTGAAGCAATTGATACTGCAATTGATGCAGCATGGTTGGTAATGACCAGACAGTGGATGGTGCATGGCCTGTTTTGCAACAGAACGCCGCCAGTGCTCCTGCCGATTCGCCGATATTCCACTCAACCGGGTGGACTCGATATGAGCCATTGGTGATATGGGTTGTGCCGATGTTTTTGCATGCGGCCACCAGATTGGTCAGGTGTTGGGGGAGCAATGCACCAAGTGGGATTTGAAATGGTCGTGTTGGAGCATATATGGTGCGGGGATTGTCAACACAGGGATGCAGATCGATGGCGTACCATCCGACCCCGATTGTATCATCAAAATGGGTGGCTCGTGCGCCAGCACCATGGTGTGCGATGATGTCCTGCTCCATAATGCGTTTGTGTGGAACAATCCGACGCGACTCACGTATGTAGGGATATTTGCTCAAGCCATCCAGTGTTCCCATCACTTCTGGACGCAGGCGTAATTCAGGGTAGCCATAACCATGACCATCATCTCGTGGTGCTTCGGTCTGGAGCCAGTAGAGAAAGCCGAGCGACAATCTTTTGGCTTCATCGTGTATCCGGCGTTGAGTGCTCTCTGGCTGATCGATCAGGGAAGCGCGATCATAGTCGTTACTGGCCCAGTTGATCAATGCAAGATCATTAGTTTTTTGGTGAGAGTCAAGTTGTTGGCTATCGTACAGCCGTCGATACGTCCAGAACGGGGGCAATCCGGTTGGCCCATCGACAAACATGTTGAATGGGCGTGATTCTTGACTATGCCCCTGTAATACCAGTGTATAGGGCTGTGTGTCACGGAAATGTTCGTAGCCCGCTGGTTTGGTGATAATGTGACTCTCACCAGGGCAGTATTCTACAGCGAATCCGTAGGTAAACGATTGCACCTCTTGCGGACGAGGCCCCTTGCGACTCGCGTTTGGCTCACCGGTATCATCAATCGCTTCGGCACCGATGACATACGGTATGCCTGTCAGCAACAGGAGATCGCCCGTCTCGGTGGCATCAAGGACATACGTAGCGCGCACATGCACCCGCTGCTGGTGCTCATCAGCTAAGACAACTTCTGCAATACGATCTTGCTCAACATGAGCAGCAATCGGATGGTGTTGAAGCAGAATGGTCAAGCGGCCTGCCTCGACATACGGTGCCAGCATGGCTTCTAACACGTCTAAAGCAACACGTGGTTCAAAACACAGCCGACTGACCCAGCCGTTGCCTGGATTGAGTGGTGCGGTACAGGAGCCCGGGGTGATAGTATGTTGTTTGTAGTAGAAGTGGCGAATGCTCTCACGAAACCGATAGTATGATCGGGTGCCGCCAAAGGTCTCGATATATTGATGCTCGTCGAGGGCTGAAACGCCTTGACTGGTGACTTGTCCGCCAACCCAATCCGTTGGTTCACTTAACACAACGTGGGTACCAGCCTCAGCAGCCGCGAGTGCCGCTGCGACACCGCCCAGACCGCCCCCAATAATCGCTATATCACATTCATAGCTCTGTTCAGCAGACATGTTTTATACCTTCAGCTCAACGATTCTAGCTCGAAATCAATTTCAAACAGACGATTCCAGGGCAGGGATACCCGTTTCACACACCACGCACCCACAAATCCTGGGAGATCATCCACGAGCATATTTAAGCGTTGTTCAATCCATTCCGTAGTTGCTTCCATGGTTGTGGTGGTTGGTTCATCGAAGTCAGTGTGTTCTTTGATACGAGCACGCGCTTGCCTGCGAACCAGATGTTGATAGCCCCAATCTTCGATGTAACGATGCAACAGAAACCGTTGTTGCGCCGCGTGTTGTGCGGGAGTGTGTGCCTGTTGTGCAGCACAGCCCTGAGCCAATACCGTACCGATGGTATTTCCTGCCGTGTTCCATCCGCCATATGCGGTCAGTGCTGGCAGCGCGATGGTTGTGCGTAGTGCTTCAAAGAAAATTGGATCAGCACCATTGGGATAGGCGACATCGGCAACACATACGGACTTTTGGTGCTCCTGATATGTCTGGATGCTTTGGGCCATGGCGGTGAGGTGGGGCCTACGATGCTGCTGGTCTTGCTCGGTGTGTACTGCGCTCCACTCTTCGCGGTGTGGGAGTGGAGGGTTGATCACCATCAGGCTATCGGCCTCATCCTCTTCAGCGAGAACCGCACCGACGGCGCACATCTGGCGTATCACAGTGGTATGAATGGGGACATCCTCATATGCTGCAATCACGTCTGCACCCTCTGGCACTGCATACAGTGGTGCAATCTTAGGTCGGTATTGGACATTGGCATTGATCAGGCGTGCAAGTAATGCACATCCCACCTCGTCTGCTCCAGGGTACATCAGTAATCGGTCATTGATGTTGAGACTATTGGCCCAACTCACAAGCCAGCGTTTTTCGTGCGAGGGTAAGCCATATGGGCTGGTATCGTCGGAACTAAGTACCAACAGATCGAGTACCTGATCGGACAATAGGTTCAGCGCAGTCAGATTGATCTTGTGATTGCGTAAACGTCGTTGTACAAAATCACGGACCTGGTGGGGGGGGAATTCATCATAGAGTTGCTGTAATGTTGTTTGGACGTTCTGCCCCTGTTCTTTGCGGTCGAGTAGTTGTGAGAGTTGGTAGAAACGCGTTCCGTAGGTCCCCCAGTATGTTGGTTCTTCGATAGCAACGTTGGCGTTGGACACACGCGTAATCACGTTGAAGCCCAGTATCGGTAGCTCAGGGCAGCGTTGCTTGATCGTTCGCAAGGTGTCGATACGCTCAAGGATGACCCTGGCGCTCTCGTGTCCGATGCGTGATGCAATCAAACCACCATACCCCAACATTTCAAATGAGACGATCAATGCGTCTAACTGTTGGGCCATGTCGTGTAACCATGTAATAAGTTGTGTGCATGGTGCAGGCGTGCGAAAAACACTCAGGAGTTCACATGGAGGAACCACGAGTTGAACGCCAGCAATATCAGCAATCATCGCTGGGTAGCGTGTGTTGACGGGGCGTTCGTCAAGTGGGATAAGACCGATACGCATAGAATGCTCCTTCTCAAAACCTTATGCCGTGGGTAGCTGGTGGATGTGGTGGAATGCCATACATCCAGCGCCTGCGACGACAGCATAACGACCCAGTTGCGCGGGTTGCACAGGCACTCTGGCCGGTCCCGGCAGTGGGTTGGCACGCAGCGCCTGCTCAAAGGGTTGCCACCAGAGCGGGCCGATTTCGCTTACGCCCCCACCAACGATCAGTGCTTCGGGGTTGAGCACACACAACAGGCTTCCGATGACCATGCCAAGGGTGTATCCACCTTCTGTAATGGTCTGGCGTGCGTGGTCGTCACCAGCATATGCGTGTGCGACGACTGCCTGCAAATCGGGTGGCTCCTGCACTTGTGCCAGACGCGCATAGTGCTGGACCATGGCGGGGCCAGAAGTAAATGCTTCAAGACATCCGGCGCGTGCATCGTTGGCCTGGTGTGCTATATCATAGCGAATGACCAGATTGCCAAGCTCGCCAGCCGTCCACGTGGCGCCATGCTGCACCTGTTTGTTGTAGACCAGTGCGCCACCGATGCCAGTGCCCACGCTGACGTAGAGCACATCGTGGAATGCCCGACCAGCGCCATGGTGCATCTCACCAAAGGCCATAGTATTGACATCGTTATCCACCACAGCGGGCAGGTCAAAAGCGTTTTGCATGGCCTGACGAATCGTGGTCCCTTGCCAGTCTGGGAGGGCGTCCGTCGCACAGGTGATGATGCCATGATCACAATCGACCTGTCCAGCCGTTCCAATACCCACTGCAATGGGCAGGGCAGTTGTGTTGGATGTTGTGGCGAGCACGCGCTGACCAAGGCTGATTGCGGCGGCCAGTACAGCATCGGGTCCGTCGAGTGCAGGAGTTGCCGTGTATTGATAGTTCGTCACGTTGCCGTGCAGATCAACCAGTGCAGCAGCGGTTTTGGTGCCCCCAATGTCAATGCCCAACGTACGGTTCTGTTCGCTTGTTCCCATCAATGTTTACCCCTTGACAGCGCCAGCCATAGCACCACTAATAAAGTAGCGTTGTGCAGCGATAAACACGATTAGGGTTGGTATCATTGTGATCACTCCTCCAGCCATAACCCAGCGTGTATTGGCAACAAAAGCACTATTGAGATAGCGTATGCCGAGGGCAAGGGGGAAGAGCGTATCATCGCCTGTCAGGACGATGAGTGGCCAGAAGAATTCATTCCACAGACCTACAAAACTAAAAATACCCATGGTCGCAAGTGATGGTATCACCAGTGGAAGCATGACACGCCAGAAGATATCCCATTCATTGGCACCATCGATGCGGGCCGACTCCTCAAGATCATTGGGGACATTGAGAAATGCCTGGCGCATCAGAAAAATGCCAAAAATTGAAGCGAGTGAGGGTAGAAACACTGCTACTAATGTGTTTGTGAGGCCTAGGCTACGAATGGTCAGGAAGTTGACCAGAAAGTTCGTCGTTGTAGGCAGCATGTACATGACCAGTAGAGAGAACAAGATGAAGCGTGAGCCAGGGAGACGAAACCGCGCCAGTGCATAACCAGCCATGGCATTAATGATGATTTGCCCCGCTGTCCCGATGACTGAAATGGAAACACTGTTGATGGCCCAACGCCCCATTGGCACGACATTCCATACTTCGACAAAATTGATTAGTGTTGGTGGGATTGGTAGCAGTTGTGGTGGGCGGGTAAACACGCCTCCGCTGGTTTTTAATGCGGTCGAAAGCATCCATAAAAATGGGCCGGTTGTAAATAGCGCGGCTGCAATCAGCAATATGTAGATCACAATTTTCGTTGTGCGATCCCGGAGCTGTTTTGATTGGGTTAAACGAATTGCATTCATCCAATACGCTCCAGTCCACTGCGGAAAAAGCGAAGATTCAGTAAGGTAAAGATCATAATAATACCCGCCAATACCAGCCCTTGAGCAGCGGCATAGCCAAAATCGAAATCATCAAATGCCGTAAGATACATCAAGAGGTTCACGACCATGGTGGAATTGGCCGGGCCACCAGGATTGGGCCGGCTCATCACCAGTACTTCATCAAAGACTTTGAGCGCGGCAATTGATGACCAGATTGAGCAAAACGCAATCGTTGGCATCATCAACGGAATGGTGATATACCAGAGGCGTTGCCAGCGACCGACACCGTCCATTGCGGCAGCCTCTTCCAGCTCACGGGGAATCCCCTGTAATCCAGCGAGATAGATGACCATATAGAAGCCTAGTCCACGCCAGAACGTGACAAACATAATGGACCAGAGGGCGATGGCTGGTTGGTCAAGCCAGGCAACAGGCTCACTGATAATACGTAAATCTTGCAGCCATGCATTGAGTAAGCCGTACTCCAGATCGAAGATCCATTGCCATGCCAATGCGACGACAACAGCTGCAGTGATAACAGGCACATAGAATGCCGCTCGAAAAAAGGCCATGCCAGGGATCTTGTGATTGACCAGCATAGCCAATCCAAATGAGACTATCTGAATAATCGGAACAACCAGAAGATACTGTACGGAATGGAGCAGAGATGTGTGAAAGATACTATCATTCCACAGCCTTTGAAAGTTCTCAAATCCAGTGAATTCGGGAGGTGAGAGAATAGTATAATCGTAAAACGAAAGCACGGCACCATAGGTGACTGGATAGAGCAGAAAAACCAGTAAGACGATCATGGCAGGTAACAGAAAGAGGTAACCTACAACGATATGTCTGATACGGCTGCCGGAGCGTTTTGATTGCTTGTTAGTGGTTGTACTTGGAATATGTGCTGTCTCGCGCATAGTTACGTCATTCTAAACTGTACCACGTTTGACCCAGACGATAGCTCGTATAAAGAAGGCACACACATTATGTTCGTTTTGTGTTTCAAATGGCGTGCCTTCTTTGCGATGGATTACTGTTCCGATAATATACTATTCCACGTTTCTGCTGCGTCGTTCATCGCTTCCTCCGTCGTTTTTGTACCAGCCCAGGCAGCAGTGTACTCATCGCGGAGTGCTTTCTCCAATCGGCCCCATTCCGGTAATCCGAGAAATGGATCCTGTGCGATGGCTAACTCTTCTGCCATGACCTTGCGTGCTTTTGCATCGAGTGTGTCTTCTTGTTGGAAGAATTCATCTTCGGTTGCCGTAATCACTGACGGTACAGTGACAGAGTTTTTCGCTAACTCAAGCTGATTTTCTGCATTGGTCACAAACAAGGCAAAGTCGGTGGCTTGTTCAACAGATTCTGATTGTGCTGGGATAACGAGATGCATCAGTGCGACCGGGAGTACATTGGCTTCGCGGGTTGGATGTGGTGCAACATCTGTATTCGCATACACCTCTGGCGCATCATTCTCAATTTGTCTCAACAACGAAGCACCAGCTAACTGCATTGCCAGACTGCCTTCTTTGTAGAGTTGCAGTTCGCCCTGAAAGCCTTTGGCCAGAATATCTTCGGGAATCAGTCCCCGATCCTTCAAATCAATATAGTATTGACCAACAGCAATGCCCTCAGGTGTGTTAAAGGCAGCAGCAGTGCGATCTTCATTCACTAGTGGAACACCAGCCATCAAGAAGCTTTCGACCAGGTTAATGTTGGGTGCATAGCCCCACTTGTCGCTCGTTTCCTTGACAGACTCTGCAATGGATACCAAATCGTCGTAGGTCTGGGGTGGTTCTGTCACACCGGCTTCTTCAAAGATTTGCTTGTTGTAAAGTACAACACGTACGGTAGCATACCATGGAATACCATACGTGGCTTCCCCGTAGGTTGTGGAGTTCCATAGTCCTTCGAAATACTGTTCCCGCACTTCAGATGGCACGGCCTCAGTGGTGTTCACGAGTATATCTGGGTTAGTTGCCGACACCTGGAGTGTGAGATCGGTATTCAGGTTCACCACATCAGGGACATCACCACCGGCGATAGCGGTCAACAGTTGTTGCTCAATCTGATCGCCAGGAATATCGACCCACTCAATTGTGACGCCAGGGTTGGCTTCTTCGTAGGTGGCAATCATGCCATTGACATAATCGTCGAATGTTGGCTTAAGTGAGATGGTCCAGAATTTAAGGGTTGTGGGTTCACCTGCCGACTCTGCTTCTGCCTCTTCAGTATTGGCATCTGTTTCTGCTGCTGGTTCAGCTTCTGTTGCAGGTTGCTCAGCTTCCGTTTCCGTTGTATCTCCCTCCGTTGTTGGTGCTTCGGCAGTACTTCCACATGCTGCAATAACTTGCGCGAGCAGTATGACAAGCGTGAGAAGCGCGATGAGGCGAAATCGTCGCATGGACTTCCTCCTTCGTGTTAGCCAACAGACGCAGATGTGATGATACGTGGCCGCATAACTTGGGCCACGCATCACCATAGTCATCTGATGTCGTTGGATATCACTAGAAATATATGTGTTGCAGCACTAATACCACAACTATCCGAAACATTCAAGTGCCTAAGTCCCTGTAAAAGATCTTACTGACGATCCCGTGTGTACTCCAAGATGCCACGATAATTTTCGATTTCACTTCGGAGCCGTGTCCGGAGTTCTTTATTGGTCTTTCCATCGTTGACACGGAGCACAAAATCGGCCAGATTTAGTCGTGTGATAGCGGTGTTGAGATTTGGATCATTCTCCAGTGCACTCACAGCACCGTTGAGTTGAATAGTGAGCGGTTGAGCTGTTTTGGCTCCCATACAATCATTAGTTTTGTAGACGGTCTCAATACGACTGAGGAGATGGTTCACCCCACTCGTAACGGCTGTTTTGGGTTCGCTATGTGGTGCGTCTGCCGTGAGTCGGTACGGACCTTCGTTTTGGGCTTCAATGTATGGATTGCTGACTTGACCCCATGCAAAGACTGAAACACCATGTGCTCCTGC
The DNA here is from genome assembly GCA_013122435.1 of Chloroflexi bacterium AL-N1. GTDB lineage: Bacteria > Chloroflexota > Chloroflexia > Chloroflexales > Roseiflexaceae > AL-N1. Next base: position 258,843 of record WYDT01000008.1, on the reverse strand, counting down.
GCCACGGACAGCTTCAATCTGATCAACCAGCGTACCAGGAGCCAAACTTAAGAACGGCGCATACACACCCGTGTAAATGAGGGTCTTGCCGTCCACGATGTCGAGCATGGCGTTCGTGTCTACTGCCACGGAGTCGGCTGAACGTCCAAATGACATACCAGCCATGAAGTCCATCCAGCCAGCATCGACCCAATCAGGCCATTTTTGCATTTTGCGGATCTGTGAGTCAAACTCATCAGGGAAGACTGCGGCTGAGAGGGCTGTGTCGGCGCGGGTCGTATCAATCGCATCACGTACTTCTTTGACGAAACTGGTGATATTGTTTTGGCGCCACTCGATCCATTGTTCCCATTTGTCAGGGTTATCTTCTGGTGTGATGGTGTAGGGGTCCACTCCAGCTACTTCCTCAAAAGCCGCACGGCTAAAGTCGCTGTATGAGAAGCTGCGCTCTCGTGGAAGGCTGACGGGATAGCGGATATAGTCGAGATGGATACCATCAACTTCATAGCGATCCAGTATTTCCGTGTAGGTCTCAAGGACATATTGGCGTGCTTCAGGGATGGCCGCATCGAGGAAGTAGTAGCCTGATTCGGCAGCCGATGGTTGTGGCCCCTCTTTGCCTACATCTTCCCATTCAACGGCAGCCCATTCAGGATAGACTGCTAGAATTGGTCCAGCACCACCTTCCTGTTCCACCCCGACAAAGAAATTCTCGACCCACGCATGTACTTCGATATCTCGTTTGTGTGCCTCATCAATCCAGATTTCGAGGGGATCGATGCCTTCAAATTGTGGACGTTGCGCTACGATGCCATAACGTTCAGCCGTTTCGCTGGGGAAAATGGTGTATCCTTGATAGAAGGTTTCCAGATAGACCAGGTTGTATCCCGCTTCTGCCATTTGATCCAGTGTGATCGCGATGGTTTCACGCGTCGTTTCGGTTGGTCGAATCCAGATACCGCGTGCTTCAGCCACACGTGACTCAATTGTGCGATATCGTGCAATTTCGGCACGTCGCTCGGATTGGACAGCGAGATCGACTGCTTCCTGGTCGTTGCCATTCTCCAGGGCTGCCTGTGCGTCAGCAAGGAGTGTCTGTGCTTCGCCGATAGCGGTCTGTACCTGACCAAATGGGACAGCCAGACACACGTCCTGTGCGGTTGCAAAGGCATCCTGTGCGGTATTGATGACAGTTTGTGCGGTGAAGATATATGAACTCGAGTCGATCACAATGGTGACTTCAAGCTCATCCACCTCGACAATAGCACCAAGAATGGTATTGGCTGAAAGCCAGCTACCTACGCCACCGTGACCACTCAAGATAAAGCCGTCTTCTGGAATGGTCGAGTTGTTGCCACCGCGAGAGACGACACGCCCGTCAACAACGGCAACCTCAAAACCAAAATCGTTCGTCCCTGTCTGTTCGCCAAAGTCGGGTGTGTACAGAATGAACTGGCTTGCTCCACGACACCCTGGGAAACATGTTCCGGTCCCTGGATCGACGCCATCAGGGTTGTTTTCCGGTGTCGGATCAATAACATCCAGTGTTCGTGAAACTTCACGTCGTGTCGGAATGGTAATGGTCACTACATCATCCACTGCAATATGATCACGAATAAACAGCCGTACATCGGGATTGCCTTCGGGTGATGCTGAGAGGACGGCACCGTTTTCAGGTATCGGATTATCACCCGGATTTGAGCAGCGCGGTGGATCAGCCTGGGCATCAAATACGGTGCACACATCAGTCACTCGATACTGATTGGGTATATCGGTTTCGATGAGAATAGCCTCGGCACCAAATTGATTGGTCCGCGTTGAGGTACCAAAATCGGGTGTATAGAGCGCCAGAAGACCAGCCGTGCGGTTCGGTGGGTCAATCGCATCGATAATTTCGACGGTTCCATCAGCGGCGGTAATCGTGATATCGTTTGCGGTCTGTGCACGAAGGCCCATGGGTTGGACTACTGCTGCTACAAGACTGAGTAAAAGGATCGTCGCTCCAATGATACGTACATGAGAAAGGTGTAAGAAATGCATAGAAGGCCCCTTTTCTTCTCGTTTCCAGGACGTCACTCTGGGTCACTGGAAGCCGTGTAAATAGTAAAGTCTGTTTCACTTATCAACTTCATAACACGCCCACGTGCTCCATATCAATGATTAAAACGTGTGATTGTGCGATGTGGTACCTCCCGTAAATTCAGGATGTCGATAAAGCAAACTCAAATTGGTTTTGTTGTAAATACGCATGGCTGGTATTTTGGTGTTCGTTTGTCTGCATTTCAATAAAATATTGGCAACGATCTCCGCGTACAAGTGACAGGGTGTATTCAGTTGGCTGATTGTTTTGATTAAAGGTAGTAATCGTCGTTAACATGGCTGGCAAACCAGGCTCTGTGCCAAGTAGTTGTGCGTCAGATGGCGTCAGGACAACAGGCTCTAATGTCTCACAGAGCCTGCAGATGACAATATTGTAATGAGTGTGAAGTACATGATAGAGTGATTGATTGGCCAATTGTTCAGGCATGAGACCTGGCAATCGCGTAATCGGGAGATACACGGTCTCCAGCATGATCGGTTCTTCGTCTGCAAGCCGCAGACGTACCATTCGCAGGAGTGGTGCACTGGCCGCTACATGCAGTTTGGCATGGATCTCAGAATCAGCTTCGTCTTCGAATATGCTATGCTCAATGAGATGTGTAGAAGGCGCATGCCCGGCCCGTTTCATGCGTTCGCTAAAGCCTGAGAAACTCCCGAGGTGGTGGCGAATTTTGGGTTGTGCCACATACGTCCCGACACCACGCCGACGCTCTAACAGCCCTTCATTGATCAGTTCTTGTACAGCCTGGCGTAATGTTGAGCGACTGACTTGATACAAATCACATAAATCACGCTCTGATGGGATCATGGAGCCCAAAGCAAGACTCCCTTGGTCAATACAGTCGTGTATATGCTGTTTGATCTGATAGTACAGGGGTAGCGGACTTGCCGGAGTAACACCGTGATGTGAAAGTATGCTGTTGTTGAGAGATGCTTGACTCTTCATAGGATCCTAGTATGACGTTAGGAGGTCATGATGTCTTGACCACTATGTTATATGAGTCAGTGCGTTTGTGTCAATACAGTCTAGGACGATCTAGATGAATATTTGAACACAATAATCTCATGTGAAATATACTATGTAACAAAGAGCATCTATGGTGGTTCATCTCTACGAATCGATCACTGCAACACCTCCCATAATGGCGGAACGTTCAGGATTATGGGCAAAGGGTGTGTCATCGTGATCGCTATTCCATGTTGGCACATAGACTAGTCCAGGGTCGATAAATCGCATCTGAGTACAAAATTGTGCGATCTGTTGTGGTGTTCGTACAGCGAGCGCTGTTGCCGATTTTGCGTACAGATCCACCGTCTCTTCATGTTTGACCTGATCGACCTGATTTAATGGCAGATCTGGAAAAACGGGATGCGATACAACGACATGGCTGCCCGATACTAAGGTGCGACGTAGCTTTTGGAATATATGATGAATATCTTGATCGCTGGTGATGAATTGTAACACAGCAACCAGTAAGACGGCTACAGGCCGTGAGAAGTCCAGTAGTTTTACCACTTCTGGATGGTCAAGTATGGCCTCTATATGACGAACATCCGCCTGAATACACGTTGCGTTAGGATTCACATCAAGCAGATCGATGCTGTGGAGTACCGCTACTGGATCAATATCGATGTAGACGACGCGGGCGTTGGGGGTGCTGGTCTGAGCAATTTCATGGACATTGCCGACGGTTGGAATCCCAGATCCCAGATCAAGAAACTGGTCAATACCTTGCTGACATAGATAGTGTACTGCGCGTCTCAGGAAAGCTCGATTTGCCTGTGCTATAAGCGGAATATCTGCATGAATTGCAATGGCATGATCTGCTGCCCGACGATCCACATCAAAATTAAAAATGCCTCCGAGGTAGTAATCATACATACGTGATGGGCTGGCTCGTTCAGTGACAGTTTCATCAAGCAGGCGTGCACGTATCAATTCACGTTCAGTCATGGGCTGCTCCTTGCATGTATAGTATTCACGAATGCCATTGGCACATCATGAATGAAATACGTCTATAGAGACATGCAACATGGCACATCATGAAAAACAGTGAATATACCGCTATGGAGGGCACAGGTGAAGATGCTCGTCGACCGTGCGCAACACGGCGCATGTTAGAATTATGGTGGGAAAAGTAAACCCTCATATTCGAGTATATCATCGGGGTCAAGTTTCGTATTATGGCATTTGTGGATGCGCTCTTACTTGTTTCTCCGTAACATAAAGGTCTATGACGAGTACCACATGAAGTGAGATGATTTGGGGGCCATGGTTGAGTCGTTCCCACACGTTGACAGAATAGAATACATTGCGTTCCGATGATCAACTTTTGGTGTTTTGGAACAAACTTCTGTGGTATCATAAGGCAATCACTGGATATATATTCTCATAACCTATGAGGAAATGGACGAATGAAAAACAAGTTATGGTTCTCACTTATTGTCTTTAGCATAGTGTTCCCTTTTATCGCGATGGCCTATGAGATGGGGCGACTGAGTCCGATGGCTACCGTTGTTTATGTTGTGATTACATTCGTTTGGTTTGCGGTGATCTTTTTAGCCATGCGTGTAAAGGACACTGCCCACGAAGAGGCGGATGATATCGATCCGCAGCATTCTTCATCTAAGTAACCAGATACATAAAGCAGATGCAGCGCTATCCTAATGCTGGATCATTATGCTATAATAGATTTTTCCACAGTGAACGTGATATTTATGGGCCAAGCTGTCGTGGGATTGCTCGATGATAAGCAAGGAGGTTGCGTCGTATGGAAGTTACTCATAAGCGTTACAAACGTACCGATGTTGTGGCTGTTGTCGGTCGCTTAGATGCTGCAAGTGCACCACAGTTCAAACAAACAATAGATGCTTTGTTTGAAGAAGGGCGTTATCGCCTGGTATTTGATCTGGTTGATCTCGAGTATATCTCAAGTCCGGGATTGCGTGTCCTGATCGAAGCACGGAAACGCGCACGTGATTGGAAAGTGACTGCTCTCGAAGGTGGTGATGTACGCATTGCAAATCTCCCGCCGCGTATCAAAGAAGTATTTGATCTCACTGGGTTTACATCGTTGTTTGAAATCTATGATGATCTTACCGAGGCTGTAGGAAGTTTCTAGTCCATGGAGACACTTAAAGTCGCTGCAACGCTTGATGCACTCACCGCTATTCGTGACTTTATTAATGGTGCAACACACCAGGCCGGGTTAGATGAACATGCCTCCTGGCAGGTACAACTGGCCATCGATGAAGCTGCAACAAATGTGATTCAGCATGGCTATAATGGTAGTGAACCGGGTGTAGTAGAGCTGTCCTGGCAGATTGATGATGATGAACTGAGTATCGTCCTACGCGATTGGGGGCGTCAGTTTAATCCTGACGATATTCCTACGCCAGATATCGAGTCTCCTTTAGAAGAACGTCAGGTTGGCGGCCTCGGATTGTATCTGATGCAACAGCTTATGGATAACGTCCACTTTGAGTTTGATACTCACTACGGTAATTTGTTGACGATGACCAAGCGGTTGCAACGTTCCAAACCAGCCATCACAGAATTCCAACTGCATGATCGTCTTGATGCAGTGAGTACTGATCACGGGCTAGCTGCAGTGAGAGCAGCTATCGCTGTAGGTACCAAATATGTGTTACTTGATATGACCAAGGTAACCTTCCTCAATAGTAGTGGCCTACGAGCGTTGCTGCTGTTACGTAAGGAGTTGCTTGCACAGGGGGGAGAACTCCGCTTGTGTGGGCTGCAATCACAAGTGTACGAAGTGTTTAACCTCACTGGCTTCACACAGGTTTTTACTATCCATCCTACCCGTGAAGAAGCAGTAGTGGCATTTGAACAAGGACACCCGTGAATCGTGAGCGCTGGCTAATCGGTTATTGTGTTGCGGCTGGTGCGCTCGGGTGGCTCTGGCTACTCACCACCGATATTGGGCCACTCGCCTGGCAACCTGTGATCCTCTTCCTTGTGCTGGCTCTGCTGGTCGAAAGTGCTGGTTTTCGTCTTCCCCCCTCTGATCCATACAGTCTGGTTGGGATTGTCGCCTTGACCGCTGCTGTGGTGTTAGGGCTACCGCAGGCTGCACTCATTGTCTCACTCTCAGCTTTGGTCTTTGGCGTAATCCAACCGTGGGTTTTTCGTCTACCGCGCAATATCTATCATGTCGCTGCACGGCCTTTTCTTCGTAGTGGGGTGCGCTCTATCGCTATTTTATCGGCAGGGCTACTCTCTCCATGGTTTGAAAGATTGTTTTCTACACAGGTAGCTTTGTTTATGGCGCTGCTGATTACCTATCCGCTGATTATTCAGCTGGGTCGGATTGTGCGTGAGTACGTGCAAAATGGTCAGTCTGGCGTAGGAGCATGGTGGCGTTCGTCATGGCGGGCCGTTGTCAATGCCGAGGTTCTACCATTGCCTATCGCATGGCTTGGCATTGGGCTGTATCAAGATCTGGGACTAAGCTATTTTCTATTAGGCAGTGGTGCATTGCTGGCGTCCAGTCTTGCGGTGCGTCGGGCAGCCTTTAACCTCTATCGACAGCGTCGCTCGATGCGCGAATTGTCACGTTTAAATGAAGTCAGTCGTGCGATCATCCGTGTTGAGATGGATGTGACGGCCCTCTGTGACCTTATCTATCGTGAGGCCAGTAAAGTCGTTGATACCTCATCGTTTCATCTTGGCTTGTTTGCACCAGACAGTGATGAATATACCTTGTTTGTGCGTGTACAGGACCGTGTACGCCAGCCTGCACTCACCCTTGAGGTACCCCGTGGCGACGGTATCATTGGTTGGATGCGCGAAACTGGTCAGGCGTTGTTAGTGGATGATTTTACGGTCGAGATGAATCGTCTTCCCGCGCGACCACGTTACCAGAGTGAGCACCCGCCCCGGTCGGGGGTGTACGTACCATTAAGCGTTGGTGATGCCGTCATTGGGAGCATCTCAATTCAGAGTTATCAGCCGCACACCTTTGATGTCGATGATCTCCGTATGCTTTCGCTTATCGCCGACCAGTCCGCGGTCGCCATCTCTAAGGCTCGTGTATTTGATCAGGCTCAGCAACGTGCCGTACAACTCCAGGTTATTCGGGAGGTGAGTGAACAGATTACGGCTATCCTCGATCTTGAGCAGTTGTTACCATCAGTTGTGCGTCTGATCCGTGAACATTTTGGCTATCACCCGGTACATATTTTTACCATGGAACCCGATCAGCGATTGGTATTTCGGGCCAGCACAGCCGAAGGTCGGGCCTTGGAACAGTTACGTCAAATGAAACTATCTGTTGGGGTTGGGGTGATTGGTACCGCAGCTGCCAGTGATGAGGCAGTGCTGATTAATGATGTCACACAGGACCCACGTTACATCAGTGATGATCTCAATACCCGCGCTGAACTGGCTGTGCCGTTGCGTTTTGGGAATATCTGCTTAGGCGTACTTGACCTGCAGAGTGCTGAAATAAACCGTTTCAGCGACAGCGATCTCTTTGTCCTCCGAACGCTCGGTGATCAGATTGCAGTGGCGTTAGAGAGCGCACGTGCATTTACGGCCCAGCGCGAAGAAGCGTGGACCCTGAATGCTTTGTTACAAGTGGCTGAAAATTTGGCTCGCGCCACGACACTCGACGAACTGCTTCCCACCACGGTACGCTTACCAGCACTCTTTTTAGGATGTGAGCGCTGTTATTGTCTGGTATGGGACGCACAACAATTTCACTTCACTCCAGTGGCTGCCTATGGCCTCAGTCTTCAGCAACGTTCTGCGTTTGTTGGGCATACTATTGATGAATATCAAGCACCGTTGTTAGCCGAAGCGCGTCGCACAGGAACAATGATAACTCTTCCTAATGCCACACCAAGCCGCATGATCTGTGCGCCTATTCTGGAACCTTTTGGGGGGAGTGCGCTGCTGGTATTGCCACTTGTGGCGCGAGGGACAACGTTGGGTCTTATGGTCGTCGATTATGATGATCCAAGCACACTGTTTAGTGATCGAACGCAAACCCTGAGTATTAGTATTGCCAATCAGGTTGCTGCAGCATTAGAAAGCGCATTGCTGGCCCAGGAAGCAGCTGAAGCGGCTCATATGGAAGAAGAACTGCGTGTCGCACGGGATATCCAGACAGCGTTACTCCCTGCCCAACTCCCGGTACTGGATGGTTGGCAGGTGGCGGCTGATTGGCGTTCTGCGCGACTGGTCGGTGGCGATTTCTATGATTTCTGGTATCTTCCACGACGACAACTCAATACGTTGGAAGTAGCGAGTGCTGCCCAACATCCCACTGGTGGTCTTCCTGTACAAGAAGTTGTTGATCCACTATCTTCACCTGCATTGACCGTGGAACCATTACCACTGGGTTTTGTGATCGCCGATGTGAGTGACAAGGGCGTACCGGCGGCTATGTTTATGTCGCTCTCGCGGAGTCTGGTGCGTGCGGCAGCCCTCGATGGATCTCCACCGCATGTCGCGCTGGCCCGTGCAAATCGCTGGATCGTCCGTGACTCGGATTCGTCGATGTTTGTGACTATCTTCTATGGTGTCCTTGATTTGCCGCAGGGACGGCTGCGCTACACCTGCGCTGGTCACAATCCGCCGCTGCTCATCCGTGCCGATGGCCAGACCATTGTGGAGTTGATGACGCCAGGGATGGCATTAGGTGTGCTTGAGGATGCCCACCTCGATGAAACCGAGATCACTATTGAGGAGGGCGATGTGCTGGTTTGTTATACCGATGGCATCACCGAGGCGATCAATGCCGCTGAGGAGCCTTTTGGTGTGCCGCGCTTGATGCAGACGGTCGTAGCCAACCGTGAACGTAGCGCTGAGGAGATCTCTCGCATCATCACCGATAGTTTGCTGGCCTTCACGGGAGATCGGCGCCCCTTCGATGATGTCACGCTGGTGGTGTTGAAGCGAGAAAAAGCTTCCGGAAGCTAGATCAGGTGTAGTTTCCACGAATGCAGGTGGTGATCCGACAAGACTTGAGGGGGATTACGTGATTGTGGTGCGAGATATGGACAATTAGGTTTGTGCAGATGTTGGGGGAGCTTCCGGAAGGTAGACTTACGTGCTCCAGAGGATAACCAGGATTACCGCTCCAAGGCAGGCTGTCCCGATCAGGAATAACACCATGGTGACCCACAAGAGGCGTGATTTGTATTTGAGCAGGTCATTGTAGGTGCGCTGCATGGCTGTGAGGTTGTCCTGGCGCTATTTCACCCTTTGCACGACGACGTACCTGCGCCAGCGTGACCCGGTCGCTTTCTAGGTCAGGATGGTTGGTGCGCTCATCCAATGCCACAACTTCTTTGAGCAATGGGATTGCCTCCGCATGATGGCCTTGCCGATCATAGACCATTGCCAGATTGTAGAGCATGATACTGAGTTGTACCAATGTTTCCTGCTCTTCACCAATCTGGCGCTGTGCAGCAATGGCAGCCATACGGGCCTCCAACTTGATGGCAGTATCGTTGAGTTTTTTTGCCAAAATACCAATGACCACGAGTATATCTACTTGTTCAGCAGGCTTCTCCTGTGCAAACAGTAGTGTGGTAGCAGTAAGGAGATCATCTGCTGCGGTTGGTGTTCGTTCCAGTGCTGCTAACAGTGCCTGTATCACTGGTTCCAATGTTTCATCTATAACAAGTCGTAGTTCAGTTTGTACCTTCTCCTTGGATGTCTGCCTATATAGGACCTGTATTGTAGTAACCGTCAACATTAACCCCCGCTGGATTGGGGTAAGGTTATGTTGATTCTGAGACCGCTTAACTGCTAGTACTGTTTCTATTTGGTGAATTGTGTCTGCCACATCTTTGGCAACAGGAACTGCACGCATGGATTGGAACAGACGCAGACTTTCACGCGAGTTTCGCAGGGCAGTTTCATAATCTCCCTGGTGAAACTGTAACATGGCCATTTGATGAAGGATAGCGCCCTTGTTGTAGAGATCGCTTTGTTCTTCCACAATAACCAGCGCCTGCTCATACAGTTGCATGGCCTTGTCACAGTTCCCACGGACCACAAATACATGGGCCATTTCGTGTAAGATGCCACCCTTACTCTGAATATCATCAATATGCTCCACAATAACCAGCGCCTGCTCATACAATAGCATGGCTTTGTCAAGGTTTCCTAAAGTCTTCAGTATTCCAGCCATCTGGCGTAGGGTAGCGCTCTTGCCAAGTGTATCACCTAGACGTTCTTTGATGTCCAGCGCTTGCTCATACAATAGCATGGCTTGATCCAATGCACCTTGATTTGAAAGAACTCCGGCCATAGCGTAAAGTAGAGCGCTTTCATTGGACCGATCCCCCAAGTTTTCTGCTATTGCCAAAGATTGCTGGTACAATTGCATAGCGCGATTGAGCTTTCCTTGGGTGGAAAGAACTTTGCCCATAGCGTATAATGTCGCGCTTTTGCCACGCATATCATTGAGATGGTCTTGAATAGTAAGACATTGCTCATGGAGTTGTATCGCTTGCTCGAATGCTCCTCGAATGAACAACACTTCTGCTATTTCGTAAAGGGTAGCAGTTTGACCCTGGAAATCTCCCAATTGTTCCATAATCTTTAGTGCCTGTTCGCACAGACGTATAGCATCATCAAGGTTGCCACGAATGATCTGTAGTGTTGCATGTTGATGATAGCATCGGTTCAGCAAGACCATATCATTCGTTTCCTTGGCAACAGCTTGAGCCATATTACAGCTTTGTTGAGCCTGATCGAGTTGTCCAAAGTGTGCAAAGACAATTGATGCTTGCCATGCAGCCCATCCCTGTTGTTCAGGATTCAGAAATGCTAGGGCGGTTGCTATGTCTGGTAGATAAAACCAAGTAAACTGTGCGACGTATCCATGATTTGTGATACCATCTTCATCAAGTGCTTGCGAAACCATATAATTGCTCCATTGAGCATATTCGTTGCGTGCCATCTGGAGACTCTTTTCCTGAACTAAGTACGGCAGTACTCCGGCTACTACCGGATGGATGGTGTAAACCTGTGCACGATTACGCTCATGGCCCCAACCCTGTCCCTGTAAGAGCGAAGCATCGTGCAACTGCTCCAGATATATGTGGGCTTGGCTAGGTAAGTACGTTGTCTTATTATCAGTTTTTTCATACATAGCCCAGATGACTGCACCATGGAGGGGGGTAATTAGCGGGTTGGCGATGACTGTCAGTGCCAGCAGACGCTCACGCAATTCGGTAGGGAGTGCATCGATAGACAGTCGCACATTGATCTCAACCGATGATTGCTGGTACATTGGGGCAGATGGGTCGTGGGCTTTACGCAGCTCAGTTTGCAGATTGTCCAGAAATGTCTGTTCGTCATCCTGGCTGGTGGCCCAGCGTGTGGCGGCAAGTCGTAAGGCCAGTGGGTGGTGTTCCAAAGCTTCTGCCAGTTGCGTTACAAAAGCTGTTGTGGGTATCCGTTCACCAGCGTTGGCCCGTATGAGGGTTTCACTATCGGCTGATTGTAATCCACCCAACTGATGACCTCGTTCTGCCGTGGGATAGAAGGTTTCTCTGGCTAATCCAACCGGTGATTGGCGTGAGGTAAAGAGGAGGTGGATGACAGCATCCGCCAGCAGGCGTACCAGGCGCTGGACCGCAATGGCTTCGTCCTGCTGGGTGGTAGCGGAGTCAGTCCATTGCGGTAGCTCACGTTCCAGATCTTCGATCTCTATGGTAATCGCCGGATCGGTGCGTGGGCCAGAGTGGGCCCTCTGTTCGCGTAGTAGGTTGAGACGCCGTTGCTTGGTTTCGATGATGGAGCGATCTGCCGGATCATAGGTCTCGGCTGGATCCTCTTCGGGCGGGTGTGCTGGTGCTTCCTCTTTTTGCCCCAGCCTCCATAGGACTGTTTCATAGTTATCCCAGATCAGCAGTAGCCGTGACATGCCACGCACCGCACTCACCAGTGCCTGTTCCTGCTCATTTACTGCGGTGGGGTTATCGAAGTCCGGGTGCTGGACGTTCAACAGCTTGGCGAGTCGTCGTATGTCGGTGGCGCGGAGCTGTTGTTCACCGGGGAGCCATAGCGACAGGGCATAGATGCCATCGTGGAAGTGATAACGTAGCCGTTCGGCCAGCGCGTGCACCAGGACGGTCTTGCCGATGCCGCCCGTACCACGGATGGTGATGATCCGGCGGTTTTCGAACAGGAAGGCACGGGCTAACTCCATTAATTCGGTAGCACGCCCAATGATATCTGCAGGAGACCGTAGCTCCTCTGTTTGTGGCACTGGTGCTTCGACAGGTTTTAGTGCACTGCTTAGTTCTGGCTGCTGGGTTTGCCAGTCGTAGCCCTCAGCAAGATAGAGCACAGAGCCCATTCCTGTGGTTCATTACGGTACTTATTCTTGAGTTGTAGCCGTGCTCGGTAGAGGGCCTGTGCCGGATGGTTGCCATGAGCCAGTTGTCGGTAAAAGGTTTCTGCAAACATACTTGCAGCCTGGTCCAGCACGGTATACTGGGTCCCCAGCACGACCGGAATGCCGTTCTGGACGAGCGCCAACGCGAGATTGGCCCCTGGCTCACAGCTATCCGCAGTGCGGCAGGCATTAAGAAAGGCTAGATGCACCAGTCCTCTCAAGTTGGCGGCAAGATCTGGTACCGGGTGAGGGTCCATGCATCCGGTGCCATCGTCGAAACAGAGGATCGGTCGGCCATCAACGACATCGCCATGGCCGGTGTAGTGAAAGAGTACCGGCTCTGATGGGACTAGTTCATCAATCAGGGCGGTGGCGGTTGGTGCGATGCGGTGCCAGCGCATCGGCGCTTCTTGTTTGAGCAAGGTATCACGCAAAGTATCCAATTCTCGTACGACCTTAAGGCGAGGCAGTTTGGCATAGCCCTGGAGTTTCCCGCTATCATCGCGAACTTCCCGAACCAGTGGGTCGCTGTCCATCACGACCAGCCGCCAGGGTTTGGTTGGGTCTGGCGGGGCAGGCACTGGAGCATTCGGCACTACTCGTACCAGCAGCTTCTTGAACATGAGGAAGTCAGTGCCATTGTGGAGATATTCCCAGGGAATGGCGGCTAGGTCAGGGTCATTGGTGCGAATGGCAACCATGCTGTTGAGGTTTGGTGCATTTGGGAGCTTATTAACTGCATTGCCCAGCGTTGTGCCGCCGAGCGCAGCCCAGAGGCGTTGGCCGTAGGCACAGGGATCGGTGGGGGTGGGTCGGTGGGGTGCAAGCGGCTGATCGACCAGTAGTGCCGCTGGTTCAAAATCAGACACCTGTTGACCATTTAGGTGTACCGCGACGCGATCACTGCTCAGGCGCTCAAAGGAAATGGTGATGGGCATGGATGGTCCTCTCAACAGTGCTGGCTATGTGATGCATACTGCTCAATCTATGGAATGAATACCTATATATACCAACGATGATATACGGCTTTTTGTAACTGGTTTGAGGCGTCCCAATAACCTAGAGGCTCTCAATGAGGATGAATTCGATTCGGGAAAGCTTCCGGAAGCTAGAGACGTTATTCCCCGCTCCACCAATCAAACACACGCTCCCACGAAGTATGCTTGTAGTAGCCAAACCACACCGAGTCGGACGCTGTTGTGATCGGCCCGAGATCGTCGGCAACCTGTGTTGGTGCTCCACCCTCGGCTGGCATCAACCAGAGACTGACGGTGTTCTGCTGATCGATTCGCACAAACAGGATGTGTTCGCCATCCGCCGACCAGTGTGGTTGCTCATCCCGGTAGCGCTCGTCATTCGTGAGTTGCTGTAGGGCTTCACCGTCGCGATCAATGCGCCAGATACGACGTTGTGACAACCCCTCTTTCTCATTGTCGCCACCACTGAAGGGCCACTATCTGGTCCGGCTGCATAGACAATATGTTGAGTGTCAGGAGCCCACTGCGGTGATACCGCTGCCATGTTTTCATCCGTAAGATAGGTCTGGCGACCCTCACCCGCAACCACCACAAATGAGTGTTCATCTGCTGCAACATCAAGGTACCCTGAACGTCCAAGCATCCATGGCACCAGTTCTCGTGGCTCACCGCCGTGCTCTGGAATGGCATAGAGTGGCATACCATCCGTACTCAAAGAGGCAGAAAAGCCCATGCCTTTATGGAAAATGATCTGATCACCATACCAACCCACCAGACGTATATCATATTCCGCTGGTGAACCCGGCGAAAAAAGTTCTGTTGCATAAAGCCCGTCAGCCTCTGCACGCCACAAACTGACTTCGCGTTCAGGAGTGTTTGTCTCATCGACTGTGCCGAGTACTTCCAGTTCGACATAGGCGATCTCTGTCTGGTCAGGACTCCAGATGCCGTATCTCGGCAATGGTTCTAGATCCCATTCGCCTGCAATAACCTTTTGGATAGCGTCCCCATCACGGTAGACCAGCGTATCGGGGTTGGGCAACCACGTCGCACGGCAATCGCCCAGTTCTCGTGGATCATAGCCTCTGCCGTTGGCAATCCACAACCGCTCATCCATACAGTAGGTCAACCACTCACCTGATGGCGACCATTGTGGACTGTGGCTCTGTCCCTCTGTGGTAACCTGAACAGGTTTTCGGTCTGGGAGTATTTTGATCCAGATAAGGCTATGGTGAACATATGCAATTCTACTCGGTGATGTAAAGATATCTGGATCTGGAATGTTCAGCACAACAAGCGTATCAGGGCCAATCGGTTCGCCAGGACCGGGTGTGGTTATAAAGATTTTTCCTGGTTCAAGAGCATTGATGTTTTCATTGATGCGTTCCTGATCTTGGTAGTCGATATAAATGCTGTCGATCCCCATCTCTTCAAGGTGTGCTACCGCCACTTTTTCCGTCCAGCCAATGACATAGGGCATGACCATATCTGAACTTGCAACCGGTGATGGTGTGGTGCTCACAGGTTGCGTATCATTCCCTGAGGTCGATGTTTGCATCAAGGTGGCCTGGTTCTCTATTAACACCAGGAAGAGCATGATCACTAGTCTGATACTGGTAAGTGCCAGACCGTGTTGCCAGTAGGATCGACGGGGGTGTTTGCTCAAGTATGACCTGAACTTTGGTCTGTACGCGATGGGGAGGCATAACATTGCTGGTACGCAATGTGTGCAGCACCGTGGTGGTTTGTTTTTCACGCTCCCAGTCTTGTTTGGAAGCCGGGTAGTGTGCTATGTGTTCTCACATCACACCCTCTTCTGATGGTGACAGATCGCGTCGGCTTGCCAGCAAATGTTCTATGTCATGACAGTTCATCGGCTACCTCCTGTTGATAGTGTTGACGAAACTGGGGGCGGGCACGATAGAGGCGCATGCGGATTGCCCCCGGTTCGACCCCCAGCAGCGTTGCTATTTCAATACAGTTGAGCCCGGCGTATTCGTAGAGGAGGAGCGCTTCGGCTTCTTTTGCGCCGAGTTGTGCCAAACAAGTACGAACACTTTGTGTCGTTGCAATATCACCTTCCATCGTTGTCGTAAGATCGTGGTTACGGAAGGGCAGCTAGCGCAGGCGGTTACGTCATCACAGCGTATCATAGGCGAGGTTGGTGGCGATGCGGTAGAGCCACGCAGACGGATTGCTGGGCGGTGCTTGTTTCGCCAATCTGCTCAGAGCGTGGGCGAAGGTGTCCTGCAGCAGATCGGCGGTGCTTTCGGTATCGCCCAACAAACAGACCAGGTAGCGCAAAAATAGGACACGGTACTCCGCGAACCAGTGTGCCACAAGGTGTCGGATATCATCGGTATTAAGAGCGGTTGCCGCGTTGAGCGCCATACTCCCACCTTTCACTTACTCATGCTTTACCTGTATGACGAGCGAGTGAGGCGAAATATAACGTCGTAGTTGAAAGTAGTGATGTCATTGTTTGTATTGGGTACTTTATCTATAATGGAGGGATATCCTGAAATATAGGCATATTTTCATCACCTTACTGACGGAAAGTATATAGGACGGCGGCGGCAAGCCACCGCTACAAAGAATCCGTAGTGGCGGCTTGCCGCCGCCGTCAGCCAGCAATTGTGAGGGAATGGTGTGTAGTTACAGGAGTGAACCAGGGGAGAAGTTTGCAAAACGTATCCATTTGTATCATGAACAGATGGTAGGACGGCGGCTGCAAGCCGCCGTTACAGGGTGTGGGTCGTAGCGGGGGTTTCTAACCGCCGTCAGCCAGCAATTGTGAAGAAATGGTTGCTGGTCCGCATGGCTCATCCGCCCGTGCCTGGCATCCCACAGAGCTTCACGAAACGACGCAACATATCAAAGTCGCCCTCGATCTGAACGAGCCCCTTCGCAATGGCGTCGTCAGGTAGCATTTGTCCCTGTAACAGCCCCAGATACGTTGACATATCGGTATGGAGCACCAAGTCAGCGTTGGCCATCTCACCGTATTGCACGTTAATCTCGCCCTCAGCAATCCGCACCCGTAGCACATCTCTGTCGATATGCAGGACATAGGTTTCATTGATGTCCTGCGCTTCTTCCGGACTAAAAAAGGTCTTGAGTGTCAGCGCATATGAGCCTACTGGTAACAAAGCAGCCTCCTCGCGGGATGGTGGCACGAACTGGCTGCCCCACCTGCCCAATTCCAGCAGCATCGGTTCCAGAGCATGCCCAAGAGGTGTCAGCTCATACACGGTTGATGCGGCGGGTGGGGGGAGCACACGTCGTTTGAGAATGCCATGCTGTTCCAGGCTCTTGAGGCGCTCCGAGAGCAGATTGGTGCTGATGCCCGGAAGTCCGTCCATAAGGTCCGTAAAGCGGCGGGGACCCGGGATGACTTCACGGATAATCAACAACGTCCAGCGTTCCCCCACCATGTCCAGAGCATATGCTAATCCACAATAGTGATTATAACTGCGATTTTTCATACCTTACAGTATACAAAAAAACAGCACTTTATTCAATTTTTGTACTGTATAAAATAAATTATAAAACATACACTTGACTTTTTGAAGTAAAACGATATAATGAAATAGAACATATGTTTTGTTTTGAGTGCGTGAAGCTGAGAGTAAAGGATGCTAGTGTATGGGAAATGTCATCATAGATATGTCGGTGTCACTTGATGGTTTCATCGCAGGGCCGAACGATGAAGATGCAGGTCTGCATCACTGGTTTTTTTCACCTTCGGATACCACAGCCAAAGTTATTGAGGAAAGTATTAAAACTACCGGGGTCATTATTATGGGGCGGCGTACCTATGACATTGCGGCTGAACAGGATGGATTTGTCAACAATCCTTATCCGGTGCCTCATGTTATTCTTTCCCGTACCGTTCCAGAGAAGTTGGCAGAAGGGGCAGAGACATTTATCTTTGTTACGGATGGTATTGAGCATGCTGTACAACAGGCTCATACCATGGTAAGCAATAAAAATATTGTTGTGGGAGGTGGTGCCTACACAGCTCAGCAGTTATTAAAGTCTGGATTGGTTGATGAAATACATCTGCATCTTGTGCCGCTCCTGCTTGGTCATGGCAAGCGCTTATTTGAGCACCTGGATATATCACCGATTGAGTTGCAAAGTTTAGGAGTGATTGAGACCCCTGATGTGACACATCTCAGATTTCGGGTTATCAAATAGTCAGGAAGAGGTGCGAGAATATGGGCAAAATCATTGTCTTTACGAATGTGACGCTTGACGGAGTCATGCAGGCACCAGGCCGACCAGACGAGGACCCTCGCGAAGGATTTGAGCATGGTGGCTGGGCAACGCCTTATGGTGCGATGCAAGAGGCCGGAGAAACCATCGCCAATATGGGAGCACTGTTGCTGGGTCGCTGGACATACGAAAGTTTTTACGCTTTTTGGCCAAACCAGACCGATACCCCGTTTACGGCACTACTAAACAACATTCAGAAGTACGTTGTTTCGACGATACTGGAAGAGCCACTTGCCTGGAGCAATGCCACGCTCCTCAGAGGTGCTGTCTCGCAGACTGTAGGCAGGCTCAAGGAGGTGCAGGACCAGGATATCGTGGTGTTCGGTAGTGCAGTGCTGACCCAATCGCTTATGCAGCATAACCTTGTGGATGAGTATGTGCTGCTGATTCATCCGGTTGTGATCGGCAAGGGCAAGCGTCTTTTTGCAAACGAAGGTACCTATGCTGCACTCCGTCTTAATGCCACTAAAACGACCACAACTGGTGTGGTGATTGCAACATACCAGACAGCACTTTGAAGCAGGCATATGAATGACAAAACACGGTATTCATGGCACATTGATTCAGATGAGGAAAGCATATGAAAATTGTAGACAAAGTGGCCGTCGTAAGTGGTGGAGGTTCTGGTATAGGAAAAGCAACAGTTCTTGCACTTGCCGAACGAGGTGCCAGGGTTGTTGTCGCAGATATTGACGAAGTCTCTGGATCGCAGATCGTTGACCAGGTGCTTGGCGCGGGTGGAACAGCAATCTGTGTTCGTTGTGATGTTACGCGTACTAAGGATCTGGTGCATACTTTTACCATCGCTGTTGAGCAGTTTGAGCGGCTTGATATTGTTTTCAATAATGCCCGTATTGGTGGTGAAGATTTATTTGCTGATGAATCAGGTGATTGGGCACGGATCATTGATATAGACCTTACCGCTGTTATCGATGCAACTCGTATAGCTGTTCGTCTAATGAAACAGGCCAATCAGGGCGGCGTTATCATCAACACGGCTTCGCTGATTGGTTTGTGGCCTATGGCAAGTGCACCCGTTTATGCGGCTGCAAAGGCAGGGGTGGTTAACTTTTCGCGGTCACTCGCTTACCTGAAAGACGAATCTCATATTCGTGTAAATGCTATTTGTCCTGAACTGGTTGATACAGCAATGGCGCTGGGAGGTCTTGGTGAAGCGCAACTTCAGGAATTGCGCTCCTTGGGCAATATTCTCAGGCCCGAAGATATTGCAGCGGGCGTGCTGAAACTTATCGAGGATGATACACGGGCAGGGGCAATTATGTCTATTACTGTCACGGATGGTCGGGCATATGTGACTGGATGATTTCAGTTTGGTACTTTGTGATGAATGAGAATCAGCATTGAAAGGACCCAATATGACTAACGCTCCACAGACTGGCTATGCTCAGGTGAATGGCCTTAGCATGTATTACGAAATCCACGGTGCTGGTGAACCACTGGTACTGCTGCATGGTGGCTTTGGCCTTACCGAGATGTTTAGTGCGATACTGCCCCAACTTGCTGCAAGCCGACAGGTGATCGTTGTTGACCAACAAGGGCATGGTCGTACTGCTGATATCGACCGTCCGTTGAGCCCAGAGTCGATGGGTGATGATATGGCCGCCTTGATCAAGTATATGGGCTTTGATAGCGCCGATCTGATGGGTTATTCAATGGGTGGTAATGCAGCGCTTCGGGCAGCTATGCAGCACCCTGAACTTATTCGGAAACTCATCGTGATCTCGGTACCATTTCGACGTGATGGTTGGTACGCTGAAATACGCGCCAGCATGGATCAGATGAGTGCAGCAACAGCCGAGTTTCTCAAGGAAACACCAATGTATCAGAGCTATACCGCAGTTGCGCCAGAACCCGACAATTTTCCTGTGTTGTGTGAGAAAATGGGCGCTATGCTCCGTCGGGACTATGACTGGTCGGACGAAGTAGCGGCACTGACCATGCCAACGCTGCTTATCTCTGGCGACGCCGACAGCATGCCACCAACCCATATGGCACAGTTCTATGAGTTGCTCGGTGGTGGCCAGCGTGATGGTGGCTGGGATGGCTCGGGCATGCCGAAATCTCAACTCGCCATCCTGCCAGGCACCACACATTACAATAGCTTTGCTTCGCCGCTGTTAGTGCCTGTTGTAATGTCGTTTCTCGATGCTCCACTGCAAGAGAATGAGTAATCCTTATTTGATTGGCTGAGTTAAGGAGATTTGGAGATTACAAAGCATATTTTGTCCGAACCAATCGTCTTGCCAACAATTTGACAAAAACGTATCCAGATGTTGAAAATACAAGGAATCTACCGTGCGAACACTCTTTTCATTCAATATGATCTCGCTTGATGGCTTCTTCGAAGGACCAAACCAGGAACTTGATTGGCATACTGTTGATGCAGCATTCAACGAGTTTGCCATTGAGCAGTTGAACGCGATGGATGTTATTTTGTTTGGTCGGGTGACGTATCAGATGATGGCGAGTTTCTGGCCTACCCAGGTTGCTCTTGAAAGTGATCCGGTTATTGCCAACCAGATGAATAGTCTTCCGAAAGTGGTTGTTTCAACCACGCTTGACCAGGCTGACTGGCATAATACACGCCTGATCAAAGATAACATTGCCTACGAAATCGAACAACTGAAACAGCAGCCGGGTCAAGACATAGGTATCTTTGGTAGTGCCAGGCTAACAGGATACCTGTTACAGATGGGCCTGGTTGATGAATTGCGAATGATGGTAAGTCCAGTCATTCTTGGCCAGGGTACCCCATTTTTCAGAGATGTTACTGAACAGGTTCACCTGAAGCTGCTAAGAACAAAGGTATTTGATGCGGGTAACGTTTTGCTCTGTTATCAGCCTGAAACGAAAAAACAAGGAATGTAATGGATAAAACTCTATTGAAATGTTTCGGTACCCTTTAGCCTGTTCAGTAACAGGAAGGAATACAATAATGCATAGGCAGATATTATTTATCCACGGTGGGGGGCTGGAGACTTACGAAGAAGATAAGCAATTGGCAATGTATCTACAAAATGCCTTAGGTAGCTCATACAAGGTGCGCTATCCGCAGATGCCCAACGCAGACACCCCTGAATATCAATTATGGAGAGCGCAGATTGACGAAGAATTTGCAACGCTTGATGATGGATTGATTTTGATTGGGCACTCTCTGGGTGGATCGATGCTGTTGAAATATCTTTCCGAGGAGCAAAGCACAAAGTCAATTGCCGGATTGTTCCTGCTTGCCCCGCCGTACTGGGGTGGCGATGAGGACTGGCAAGCTGCCGAGTACATGTTACAGGAAGACTTTGCAACCAGGCTCCCCAGCATACCACATACCTTCCTTTATCACAGTCGCGATGATGCGGTGGTGCCATTTGCACACCTCACCCTGTACGCCGAGAAATTACCTCACGCAACCATCCGTGAGTTCGCTGATCGTGGGCATCAGTTCAAGAACAATTTGTCAGAAGTTGTTGAAGATATCAAGCAGCATATGTCTTGATACTAAGTATGCATATCGTATGAATCATGTTTGGTAAGATATCCCAAAGGGTTGAAGCAATTACACAAGGAGTTTGTTATGTCCAACACAACCACCATGCCTGCTATGAAACTTGAGTTGGTACCAGTACCAGTTGCTGATGTTGATCGTGCCAAAGACTTCTACGTCAACAAGGTTGGTTTTCACACAGATCATGATGTGCAGCCAAATGATACGATGCGGGTAGTCCAGCTTACGCCACCTGGTTCGGCCTGCTCCATTGTTATTGGTACGGGTATGGGCGAGATATCAGCCATGCAGCCAGGTTCCGTCAAGGGGATACACCTGGTGGTTGCTGATGTCAACGCCGTTCGTGAGACGCTTCTCAGCCGGGGTGTTGAAGTAAGCGAAATCAGCGATCAGGGCGGCATAAAATATGCTTTCTTCAACGATCCTGATGGTAATTCGTGGGCCTTGCAGGAAATAATGGGCAGGATGTGAGGACACTGCTATGTCAAGAGAGATAAGCGTGGAGCAGTTTGTACAAAGGCTGGAAGCGCACCGCTCACCAGAAGAAGCCCAGAAGTATTTGCGGTACTTTAAGACTGGCGAGGGTGAGTACGGCGAGGGCGATGTCTTTATGGGTGTGCGGATGGGGCAGGTCTTTGCACTCGCCAAAGCGTTTATTGATATGATCCCTGCTGAGATTGAGCAGCTGCTCGAAAACCCGATCCACGAGGTGTGGGCTGGCAGGTTGAGTATTATGGATAAGCAGGCTCGCCGCAAGAAAACGCCTGAAAGCCGTCGAAAAGCGCTTTTCGATCTGTATATGAGACACCACGACCGCATCAATAACTGGGATCTGGTTGATGTGAGTTGCCCTACATCGTAGGTGGTTATCTGTTCGACAAACCACGTGATGTGTTGTACGACCTGGCACGTTCTCAAAACCTGTGGGAACGCCGTACTGCTATTGTCAGCACGGCGTATTTTATCAAACAGGGGGATGTGGCTGATACCTTTACCATCGCTGAGATGTTGCTGAACGACGACCATGACCTGATCCATAAGGCGCTGGGAGGATGGCTGCGTGAAGCTGGCAAGAAAGATCAGCAGGAACTGTTGCGTTTTCTTGATCTGCATGCCGCGACGATGCCACGCACGGCTTTACGATACGCTATTGAACATCTTGATAAGGCACAGCGAGATCACTACAGGGGTATGAAGCAGGCCATGTAGGACCAGCGGGGGCATGTGTACAGAAAGGTACGGTTTTGATATCATTACCCATGGTGGTGGACATCCGTCGCAGATCCCGCCGCTGTGGTATCGTAGGACACGAGTTGGTCGAAGAAGGGGCTCTGGAAGGAATCACAGGAGGGGGCCATGAGTAGTTCGGTGGCGCGGGAGCAGTAAACACAAGGTGAGTAAATGATCATGATTGATAACAAGCAACTCTTGCAAGAGGTACTTTACGCGATGGCAGAAGGCAACCTCACGCCTCTGTTCGAAGCCATGGCTGACGATATGCAGTGGCGTTGGATGGGAACGGGACAGTGGTCGCATACTTTCGATGGCAAGGACGCAGTGATCAACGAGCTGTTCGCGTCGGTAGATGAGACATTGACTGGGGAATCACACGTCATCGTACATCGCCTCATCGCCGAAGGCGATTACGTTGTGGTTGAGCACAGCGGTCGGAACACCACCCCGGAAGGAAAGCGGTACGACAACAACTACTGCTGGGTATGCCGATTTGATGGTGGTAAACTGCGGGAACTACGTGAGTATATGGACACACGACTGGTTACAGAGACGTTTGGCACCGACGAAAGATCATAGGGGCCTCAGCGGTACGCTCTGCATACCACTCGTCAGGATAGTGCGATAAAAGTCATAGCAGGCATCGTTCTCAACAGAGAACGCCATACGAGGTAGTTCCATGCACGGATTGGAAGCCACGGCCACGCTGTGTATGGGAATACAACACGCCAAACCGCTGGTTTTTGTCTATATGCTCCGCTGGTCCAAGTAGGGGTATTGTAAAACAACACACAACCGGCATTTTTATTGCGTACTGAGAAGGTACATATAGTATTGCTGGGCCAAACGTGGAAAGGAAGAAGCATGAACCCATCATACAAACCAGAAGGCTATGCAAGTGTTTCAGTTTACATCATAGCAGATGGAGCACAACAAGTCATCGATTTTCTGATAAAGGCATTTGATGCCAGAGAACAACGTCGCTTTGATATGCCGGATGGCTCTATTATGCATGCTGAAGTATTAATTGATGATACAGTAGTCATGATTGCTGATAGTGGTGAGGAAATACCAGCTTTTCCCGTGTGGCTTCATGTGTATATTTCTGATGTCGATGATGTGTATACCCGCGCTCTCAAGGCGGGTGGTGTTTCCGTTCAGGCACCCCAGCAAAACCAGGATGACCCTGACCGTCGTGCAGGTGTGCAAGATCCTGCTGGCAATACATGGTGGATTGCCACTCAAATCAACTCATAGATGCCTATTTTTCCACTCAAAACGAGAGAAGTCCATTCGTGTCATTGTGTGCCTTTAAGGAGGCAATATGCCAGAACCAGATAAAACCCGTATTCGTGCGTTCGAGACGGCTGAGGCGTTTGGGCAGTGGTTGCAGCTTCATCATGCGTCTGAGCCAGAGTTATGGTTAAAGATCTTCAAGAAGGGCTCAGGACAAAAAACAATTACCTGGGATGAGGCGGTGATCGAAGCCCTCTGTTGGGGATGGATTGATAGTGTCAAGAAGTCGTTTGACGATCAGGCATATCTACAACGCTTTACACCCCGCAAAAAAGGCAGCAACTGGTCAAAAATAAACCGTGAGCACGTAGAGCGTCTGATCGCCGAGGGACGTATGCAGGAGCCGGGTCTGGTGCATGTGCGTGCTGCCCAGGCTGATGGACGGTGGGAGGTTGCGTATGCCCCGGCCAGCGAAATGACCATCCCCGAAGACTTTCTGGCCGCACTCGAAGAGCGTCCAGCGGCCAGGGCTTTTTTTGAAACACTCAATCGACAAAACCACTATGCTATCGCGTATCGCCTGCAAACCGCTAAGAAACCCGAAACCCGTCAGAAGCGATTTGTACAGTTCCTGAATATGCTTGAGAAAGGGGAAAAGTTGTACTGAGTCGATATCGAAGAGGTCGTTGATACTGTAATGTGCTCTTAGAAAAATGATAACAAAGGAGCATAAAGGATAGAATGGAAACTTGAGGTTGTACAGGTACCCGTCAAGGATGTGGACCAGGCGAAACATTTTTATAGCGAACAGGTTGGTTTCGTTGTTGATCACGACACACGAATTAGTGATGAAGTACGGTTTGTCCAACTAACTCCTCCCGGCTCAGGATGCTCGATGGTCATTGGCACCCAAAACATTGGCATGCCGCCAGGCTCGTTGAAAGGTCTACAGCTTGTGGTGTCCGATATCGATGCTGCTCGGACTGAATTGGTCGATCAGGGTGTGGATGTCAGTGCGATCCAGCACTACGAAGGGGCTACTCTGGTAGCTGGACGTGGTAGAGACTGGAATTCATTTATCTTCTTCAATGACCCTGATGGTAATGGTTGGGTCGTGCAGGAGCGCCCTTAACAGAACCAATCAAGTGAAACAGTGCTTGTGGACTCCCATACGCTCACTCGGTGGTTGCAGCATCTTTTGTGTTCTGATTTCCCCAAACTAGCTGACAATAGCAAAAGTGTGCGAAATTCTCATTATTTTTATCCTTGACATATTCCTATATGGGAATATAATTGAAATATGGCACGTTTACCGACAACTTCAGACGTATTCAATGCTGTTGCCGAACCACAGCGACGGGATATTCTCGACCTGTTGGCTCGTGGTGAACGTCCGGTGAACGAGATCGCCGAGGCGCTTGATCTCAGGCAACCACAAGCCTCCAAGCACTTGCGGGTATTAAAGGAGGTTGGTCTCGTCAATGTGCGTACTGAAGGAAAACAGCGGCTGTATAGCCTGAACAGTGAACCGCTCAAGCCGATTCATGCCTGGGTCAAGACCTTTGAACATCTCTGGAATGAGCGCTTTGATCGCCTGGATGACTATCTCAAAACGTTACAAGCACAGGAGCAATCACATGAACCCGAAGAATAACAGAGAGACAGGATCACCTGAACGGACATTTGTTATAGAGCGTATCTTTGATGCCCCACGTGAACTGGTCTGGCAGGTGTGGACTGCTCCAGAACACGTCGCGCATTGGTGGGGGCCGAAAGACTGGACGTTGCCGGTCTGTACAATGGATTTTCGTCCGGGTGGTGTCTGGCTCTACTGTATGCGTGGATCAGGAGGAGAGGAAAGCTGGGGCAAGGCAATCTACCAGGAGATCGTCGAGCCGGAGCGGATTGTCTTTACTGATACCTTCGCAGATGCGGAGGGCAATGTGAACGAGCGTATGCCATCAATGTTGACCACTGTGCTGTTTGTGGAACTCGAAGGCAAGACAAAGCTCATTAGTCAGACACAATTCGCGTCAGATGCGGAATTTGAGTCGGTACTCGCAATGGGTATGGCTGAAGGATCTACCCAAATGTGGGATCGTCTTGAGGCATATCTCAGAAAGAAGACAGAGGAGCAATTGGGTGTGTAGAGTGTTGTTCGAGGTTGGTATATCGCTTGATGGAACCAACAGTAGCCCAGAAAATTCGCTGGGTGATGAGGACAACAGATTCGTCATCTGAGTTTATCTGTTTGTTAAGGGAACGGAGCCATAAGCATGATTCATACGAAGCGTCTCGATCTGTTCGCGGGAATTCCGATCACCGATTATGCGGCAGCGCTGGAGTGGTACGAACGGCTGTTAGGATCTCCGCCTACATTCTTACCAAACGACATAGAGGCTGTGTGGGAGCTTGCGGAGCATCGGTACATATATATTGACCAGCGACCGGAACACGCTGGTCATGGTAAACATACGATCTTCGTCGATGACCTCAATGCAGTCATCGCGCAGATAACTGAGCGGGGACTCACCCCTGTACAGCGGGAAACGTACTCGAACGGTGTTCGCAAGATAACATATCGCGATCCCGACAGAAATGAGATTGGGTTCGCTGGCGCTCCGCTAGAACTCTAAGCAACAGCTTGCCTGCCAAACTACGTGGACTGTTATGTAATTAAGCCGTTAACTGCTTTGATATAGGTAAGAAACATAGTTTGCGATAACAAGGAGCACAACCATGGACAAAGTTATTTCAAGAGATGGGACTCCCATCGCTTTCGATCAGGCCGGTACAGGACCAGTGGTCATCTCGGTAGCCGGTGCGTTCTGGCATCGCTCATTCCCCAACCCCAATCCACAGGACGATCCGTTGGAGCAGGATTTCACCGTTGTGACCTATGATCGTCGGGGGCGGGGCGACAGTGGGGATACACCACCCTATGCTATTGAGCGTGAGATCGAAGATATCGCAGCCCTGATCGAGGCATTTGGAGGATCTGCGTTTGTGTTTGGGATGTCTTCCGGGGCGGTCCTGTCACTTGAGGCGGCGGCCCGTGGTCTCCCAATCAAGAAATTGGCTCTGTATGAACCACCTTTTATTGTTGATAACAGCAGGCCGCCAGTACCACCAGACTATGTGCAGCAACTGAACGCGATGGTAGTAGCTGGTCATCGAGGTGAGGCGGTCGAATATTTTATGACAAAAGCTGTGGGTATGCCTGCCGAATTCGTCACTCCAATGCGGGATATGCCAATTTGGTCAGCCTTTGAAGCGGTAGCGCACACATTGGCCTACGATGGCACTATTATGGGAGATACGATGTCTGGTAGCTCATTGCCGACTGATCGCTGGTCTTCTGTGAAGATTCCCACACTTGTGATGGAGGGAAGCGACAGTCCCGCGTACCAGCGGAATGGTGTACAAGCGCTGGTGGATATTCTCCCAAACGCCCAACGCCGCACATTAGCAGGCCAAACACATGATGTTTCGCCAACCGCTCTTGCGCCTGCGCTGGTAGCGTTCTTTGAGAGCTTCCGGAAGCTCGATCATGTGTAGTTTACACGAATGTAGGTAGGGAACCCACAAGATTTGAGGGGGAATGTGTGATTGTGAGGCACGATACATGGGTTTTGGTTGTGTAAGGCTCGGGAAAGCTTCCGGAAGCTTCGAAAACTGGGTATTGACAAATGCTGTACAAATGTTCTAAAATTTGTCAATATCCCACAATCCTCATTATGACATGATTTGGAGGCAAACATGTCTACTCCAATTCAGACCGAACATTTTACCAACGCGCTGTACGCTCTACTTGATGAGACCTTTGACAATGTACGTGGTTATTTTCTGGACAAAGGCACATCGATGTTTGAAACGCTGGCCACTATCTCAGCCGAGGAAGCTTCTGTTCCGGTGGGTGGCAAATGTGCGACGCTGGCGGCACAGGTCAAGCATGTGGCGTTTTATCTTGATGTATTAGAAGATGCGGTACGCACACAACAGTTCAAGCAGATCGATTGGAGTGAGATTTGGCGAGAAACAAACAGCGTGACACCAGATGAATGGGAAGATCTCAAGTCGTCCTTGCGAGAGACCTACAATCGTATCAAGGTGCTGATCAGTGAGACGACTGAGTGGCCCAATGAGCAACAGATTGGTGGTGCTATCGCGATGATCGTCCATACAGCCTATCATCTGGGAGAAATCCGGCAGGCGTTGTGCATCGTGAAGCCGTAGTCAGTGTGTTACGGTGCTCAATCAATCGAGGTACAGCATACAGCAAATTATCACTTTCTTAATGTTCGAAGGCAACGCCGAAGCGGTGATGAATTTGTATACCTTGCTGTTTCAATGGTCAGAAATCCTCAGTATTACGCATTATGAACCGGGCGAAGATGGTGCTGAGGGAACGGTAAAGCATGTGCTCTTTAAGCTGAATGGGTAGAACTTTATGTGTGTCAACAGCAGCGTTCAGCATGTGTTTATGTTTGCGACCCTCTCAGAGGATGGGCAGATTTTTATGCCGTTAGGCCAGTATCCGTTCAGCACGAAATTTACCTGGTTATCCGATCGTTTTGGTGTTTCCTGGCAGTTGAGTCTGGAAGGGAGCTTGTAACAGCGTTTTTAGAACATCACCATGTCGTCAAAGGAGGACTCCATGAGCAGTGTACGCGTTCTGGTTGGCACACGTAAAGGCGCATTCATTCTGACTTCGGACGAACAACGAGCACAGTGGGATGTGAGCGGCCCGCACTTTGGCGGCTGGGAGATTTATCATCTTAAGGGCTCGCCTGCCGACCCGCAGCGTCTGTATGTATCGCAATCCACAGGTTGGTTCGGACAACTGATTCAGCGCTCTGACGATGGTGGTCAGAGCTGGGCGCCGATGGGCAACGAGTTTGTCTACGAGGGCATCCCCGGCACGCATCAGTGGTACGATGGCACCCAACACCCCTGGGAATTCCAACGAGTCTGGTATCTCGAACCGTCATCAACCGATCCCGATACGGTCTATGCTGGGGTGGAAGACGCCTCTTTGTTCCGTTCAAGCGATGGTGGGCAGACCTGGCAGGAATTGCCGGGGCTACGTGAGGCCAAAGGGCAACTTTGGCAACCCGGTGCCGGTGGCATGTGTTTACACACAATTCTGCTCGATTCAGACAACCCAAATCGGATGTTTGTGGCTATCTCGGCGGCGGGCGCATTCCGCACTGACGATGGTGGGCAAACCTGGCAACCGATCAATCGTGGTTTGGATTCGGGAGAAATCCCTGATCCGCAGGCTGAAGTGGGTCACTGTGTGCACAGCATCGCCAGGCATCCATCGCGTTCAGATGTCCTCTTTATGCAAAAGCACTGGGATATTATGCGGAGTGATGATGCTGGTGAGTCCTGGTCTGAAGTCAGCGGGAATTTGCCCAGCGATTTTGGTTTTCCCATTGCCGTCCATGCCCATGAGCCCGAGACGATCTATGTCGTGCCAATCAAGAGTGACTCCGAGCATTATCCGCCCGAGGGAAAGCTACGTGTCTATCGCAGCCGGACAGGTGGGAATGAGTGGGAGGCGCTTACCAACGGACTGCCGCAAAGTCACTGCTATGTCAATGTCCTCCGTAGTGCGATGGCCGTAGACTCGCTCGACTCGTGTGGTGTGTATTTTGGCACTACCGGTGGGCAAGTGTATGTTTCTCCCGATGCCGGTGATCACTGGATGCCTATTGTTCGAGATCTTCCGTCGGTGCTGTCGGTCGAAGTTCAGGTGCTGCCATGATCCGTGTGATGCTGCCAGCGCATCTTCGTACCCTGGCCCAGGTTCCAGATAAGGTCGAGCTGGCAGTTGCAGGGCCAATCACTCAGCGGTCAATTCTGGATGCTTTAGAAACGGCGTATCCAATGTTACATGGGACGATTCGGGAGCATGTCACCCTGGAACGGCGACCATTTATCCGGTTTTTCGTCTGTGGTGAGGATTGGTCGCATGAGTCGCCGGATGATCCGTTGCCGGATGCGGTGGCAACAGGCGCAGAGCCTTTCCTGATCATCGGAGCGATGGCGGGTGGGTAGTTCACGTGGCTCTTGGATGTTCTGCTATAGGGAAGTCCAATGACTTCATCACCAAATTCCGTCGACGTGTATTTCGAGATTGGTCAAAAACGTACATTTGCCAGCGCGATCAAATGGCCGGGCTGGTGTCGCAGCGGGCGTGACGAGGTAGCAGCCCTGCAAGACCTTTTTGCCTATGGACCACGTTATGCTCAGGTGTTGCATGCGGCTCAGATCGAGTTTCGACCTCCCTCTGCCGTCTCTACGTTCGTTGTCATTGCGCGACATGCAGGCAACGCAACAACTGATTTTGGTGCGCCTGATATACTCCTTCGTGTGATATGAGGCCGATCGATCAGGAGGTGTTTCAACGTTTCCAGACGCTCACAAAGGCGTACTGGCAAGCTTTGGATATGGCAGTACAACAAAACTCCGACAAAGAATTGCGGCAAGAGCCACGGGGTGGAGGACGAGACGTGACCGGGATTGTGCGCCATTTGTTGGATTCCGATGCGGGCTATCTCTCTGCACTTGGACGGAGATTGAAGAAGAGCCCCGAGATAGAACTGGATGAAGAACGCGATCTTACCCGCCAGGCTGTTTTGAATGCTCTCGCAGCGGCAATGCATGGTGAGAGACCAGAGCGTGGCCCACGGGGCGGTATGATCTGGAAACCGCGCTACTTTGTTCGTCGTTTAGCCTGGCATGTTCTCGATCACGTATGGGAAATTGAAAATCGAGTAATGTAATGTGTAGAAACATCAAGCCCTTGTTCAACTTCGAGCCACCAGCAACTGAAGACGAGATGTATGCCGCGTCGTTACAATTTGTGCGAAAGGTGAGTGGCTTTACTAAACCGTCACAGGCGAATGAGGCCGCGTTCCAGTTGGCAGTTGAGGAAATTACAATGGTGACAGGTCAACTCCTGCGCTCACTTGAGACGAATGCACTACCAAAGGATCGTGAGGAAGAGTCTGCCAAAGCGCGAGCGCGTGCGGCAAAGCGATTCTCACGCTGAGTGAGAGACGTATTGTGACGTTAGAGTGAGCTTTATACAAAGCTGCCTGAAATTCTTAACGAATCTTGAGCCGATGTTGGTAACATATTTGGAAGGATTTAATATGGAAGACGATTCGTTGGAGCAGATGAAACAGTCCATTACAAATGATTCACTAGCGGATGCCAGTGAATTGCTGCTTCGCGAACTACTCACGTGAATTAGAGGAGCGAAGGCTGCTGTTCAAATGCTAAAAAACCATGAATTAGATGACGCACAACGAAGTGCGATTTTGGAGATTGCTGACACAAGTTTACAGGAAACACTCCATTTTATTGATAAGGTAATGCTTGAAGCCTTTGTTTGTCACCTGCGTCAGTGAAAGTTTGCCGGTGTTTACGACACGGCTTGTTCAGCGGAAACTGGCTGTTGTAGCGCTTCTGTCAATGACTGCCCCTGCCCATAGACATAGGTAGGGATACGCAACTCCGCCAGTCGTCCCTGCACAGCCAACGGGTCTTGCCACCCACCAAAGGATTGTGGATCGATCTGCACCACCACAGCTCGTGCTCCGCGATAGAGCAAATGTTGCAAGCTGACAATCCAGTGGTCATCGAGCGATGATGTGATAATGACCAGTGTGCAGTTGCGGCCAAACCGCGTGCTCTCTGCTACCAGCACCTCAGCTAATGGTTGTGCACCATGAGCACGTAACACCGCGAGCGCCTCCAAAATCTTGAAAAGCTGTCGTGACTCGCGTTCTGCAGGAATGACTTCACGATGTTGCCCCCACCCGATAAACCCCACCGTGCGGTTCTGCTCCAATAAATGTCGGGTGATCGATGCGGCAGCCTGTATGCCATATTCTTCGGTCGACTCGGCAACGCGTAATTCGCGTCGTCCAGCCTCACTATATGATACACGGCTTGGCAGAGCATAGTGTTGAACACGTTCCTGCATATCAAGCACTAGATAGATCTCAGCGGTTGGGTCGAGTTCAAATTCCTTCACCATCAACTTTCCGCTACGTGCTGAAGTGCGCCAGTGAATACGGTTAAAACTATCTCCGGGCTGGTAATCACGCACCGTGGCGACATTGGGGGTGACGTGGTATGCACGGCTTTTGACATCTTGCCCTCCCGGTAGTTCGGCGCTGGGAAGGCCAAATCCAGGCAAGGCGGTTGTTTGTGGGTAGACCAGGATTTCACTGGTACCGCCCACCGACCGTGAGAGTCGAAAAATACCAAACGGATCACCACTGACAACGGTAGTTGGCCCAAGTGTGAATTTGCCGCGCATCGTACATGGTGTACGTGTGACCCAACGCCGTCGTTCACGTCCGGGGAGATAGGTCACAAATCCGGCGCCATGCAAAGGTAAATCGGAGTGGTCCTGTAACTCAACCCATAACTTGGGCATGGGCCATACATTGTGGATCGTCAGACGTGCATGCGCCTGCTCACCTACCTGTGTACGGTGGGTAAAGGTTTCACGTTGTACCCGCACACCGCGTATGTTCAGCCATGCCCACGCATAGGACAGCACCAGGAGTGCCAGCAACAGGTAGAAGAGGTGAAAGAAAAGCGGGATCCCGGTTCCCTGTGCTGCAAGAAAACTGAGACTGGCAAGTCCTAAAATAGCAATTGGTCGCATAAGCTGTTTAGAGTCTCACTATGATTCAAAAGAAAATCCATTGGTCTTTGGGTACCGCTCTGAGACAACCCGTGTTTGTTGAATCGCCATCTGCAACGCGTCACGTAGACGCCCAGTGGTTCGGAGCCCCTCCAAATCGGCATCGCGTGCCACCAGCGCACGGGCGGCGTCAGCCCCCACCCCCGATAACACGACCTGGGCGCCAAGCAGCCGTGATGAATATGCGACTTGAAGGAGTGTTTCTGCAATATGATCATCTACTTCACGTAATCCGGTGATATCCACAATAACTGTACGTGCACGGTTTTCGTGAATACCGTGGAGCAACCGTTCCACCATACGATCTGCACGTGCCTGATCGAGATACCCCACCAACGGTAATAAGACAACCCCATCCTCAAGCGGGATCAGTGGCAAGGCTAATGCATCAACCGTTTCCCTTAGTTGTGCTTGAGTTGTCAGTAATTCTGCATTACTTGTCTGGATCTGCTGGAGGAGTGTGGCATTTTCATCTGCACGTGTTTCTGCTTCATGCTGTGATGCTTGTTGTGCGCTATTTGATCGACGCAATGTCACGACACTTTGTCGCATCAGGATCCATGTGCCAAGAATGGTCACGAGCATAACTATCGCCATGGTAATAAGCCAGATTGTCCCCCTTGTTTGAAGGAGTACGATAGTCTCCGTGGGTGTTGCTAGCTGGTAGAAGACCAAACCACCATATCCCAGCACATTACATACCATGGCAAAATCTAAAGCACGTGGCTCATTGAGTATCAACCCGATACTGACAATCACTAACAAATAGATTGCATTGTTCACTACCGGAAACCCTCCCCCGTAATGAACTCCCACGGTAATTGCAGTAGTGAACACAAGAACACCAATATAGGTTGCCAGAACCCCATAGCCTCGACGTAACAGAAAATAGTAGATACCTAAGTAAAGATATATGCCAAATGACAGCATAAGTGTCAATACTGCATTCGGATGCGACGTCAAAGCATAGAAAATACCTACCAGAGCAAATGGGACATCCATCAGAGCTAAGACCATAATAAATGTTTTGATACGCTGGTCGCGAGCGTGGACATCTTTGGTTGAAAGGGTATATTGCGCGTTTATGGCTTGCTCGCCCATACTTCCTCTTTACTACATTACTTCCCAATACAAAAACGGCTGAAAATGGTTGCTAATAAGTCCTCATTCACGCTCTCGCCAGTGACTTCTCCAATGGCTGTGAGCGCAGATGTGATATCAATGGCCAATAGGTCGGGTGGCACTTCTCGTGAATACCCGTCTAGAGCATCACGCATATGTGTAGCGGCACGCTCAAGGGTATCACGGTGGCGTGCATTCGTGATCAGATTGGTATCGTCGGGTGTCACACCCTGGAGCAAAGTGGCTGTGATCGCCGCAACCAGATCGTCGATGCCAGTGCCAGTAAGCGCAGAAAGTGTGACCGTTGCTACAACTGTCGTAAGCCCAGCTATCATATGCTCGTAGTGTGCGGTATAAACGCTCCCATTCGAGTGCAGATCGGCTTTATTGAAGATCAGAATAGTGGGTTTGTCCTGCGTGAGCCCAGCAATCTCGATCTCTGCCTCGGTCAGATCGCGAGTTACATCAAATACCAGCAAGGCCACATCGGCGTGTGCAAGAGCAGTACGGCTCCGGGTGATACCGATCTGCTCAACCAGATCATCCGTCTCGGTAATACCGGCTGTATCGACCAGCACGACCGGGATGCCATTCAGATTGGCGGTTTCCTCCAACGTATCGCGAGTGGTCCCAGGGATGGGTGTTACAATCGCGCGATCTGCCCGTAAGAGCGCATTGAGCAAACTTGATTTGCCCACATTAGGAATGCCAACAAGCGCCGCCCGCGCCCCGTGCCGATAGAGCATGCCCTGACTGGATGTTGCCAGCAGTTGTTCGAGCTTATGGAGCCCCTCTTGCAATGGTGCCACCACTTCCTGTGGCTCGACCTCATCTTCGGGAAAGTCGACCAGAGCGGTGAAATAGGCCAGAGGTCCAAGCAATGTTTCACGGAGTACCCGCAATTCACTGGCCAGCCATCCCCCAAGTTGCGTTTGTGCCAGGGCCAGGCTGGTCTCGGTGCGTGCGTTGATGATATCCAGAGTTGCCTCAGCCTGTGTGAGATCGACTCGTCCGTTGAGAAAGGCGCGCATGGTAAACTCACCTGGTTCCGCCAGACGGGCTCCGTGTTCAAGCGTTAACTGCAACACATGGCTTACCACCAATGGCCCACCGTGACAGGAGATTTCAACCACATCTTCCGCCGTAAAACTACGTGGTGCACGCATATAAACGGCAAGCGCCTCATCAATTGTTGCGCCAGTTGATGTTATCACTTTTCCCAGGCGCATCCGAAATGGCTGCCAGCGACCTGCGTGTGTTGGCACAAAGATCTGCTCAAGAATTGGGCGTGCTTCCGCTCCACTCAACCGCACCACTCCTATGCCACCTATTCCCGCAGGTGTTGCGATAGCTGCTATTGTATCGTTATAGAGCATAAGCGCATTATAGCACGGTGTGCTGCGCTCTGTATACTCGATTATCTACACAATGTGTCGCCATTCCTGACCTGCCATAGCGCTTTCTATTGGGATATGAATGTGATATATAAATTATTTGTATGCCAGTAGGCTATCCGTTGTCATTGAAATGTCATGTGCTGCTTGCACCTTGCATCAATCTACACTTAAGGTGTTGGTGTCCCTGTCGGCGTGGGCGTCGTCACTGGCCGTGGTGTACGTGTTGGTACCGGCGTTGCTGTGGCGGTCGGTGTCGGCGTTGGCGTAACAGTTGGTGTGGCAGTCGGCAGTGGGGTAGCGGTCGGCGTGGGCGTCTCGGTTGGTGGCACCACCACAGCCCGCACCCGATCTACCGTGGTCGGCACAAAATCCCGGTCGAAGATCCAGATGCCCCCCAACCCAATCACCAGTGCCAGCACCACTGCCCCAACCCAGGTTGCCCAGCGTGGGAGCTGGCGTGTCTGCATGGGGCCACCAAGTGCACTGGGTGTGCTAACTGGCGCATTGTAATAGTGTTGTCTATATTCGTTGACAGCCTTGCTGACATCTAGCCCAAGATAATCTGTATACATCCGTAACAATTCTTCTGCTAGTGCTCCCTGTGGCAAGAGGGTGAATTTTTCCTCTTCCATGGCCTGGACATAGTGCATACGTAATTTGCTCTGACTCAATTCGATCTGGACCAGAGTAATGCCCTTGCGTTGACGGGCAGCCCGCAGCCGCTCTCCAATGGGCAACTGTTCAAGGTCATTTGTATCTGATGCATCTGTTGGTTGGTCTGCGATACCGTTAAGCAATTCGTGCTCATCACTAAAGGTTATAAAGATGCTCTCTTCCTCTGACTGCTTCTTACGACGAGGTGGCTCATCAATCACCGGATCTTCGTCGATCTCTATCTGTGTGGTTTGGGTGTCAATCTCTTCTTGTGTAGGGGCATCGTCGAACTCGTCAGTGTCTGATGTCGATTCCTCCACTTGAATGCCCTTAGTGTCTGAGGGGGATTCTTCTGCTTGAACATCCTCAGTAGCTACATGAGGTTGTGTGGTTGATATGGTGCGTAAACGTGCGCGTATACGTGCCAACAGTTCGCCACTGCGAAACGGTTTGACCAGGTAGTCAGCCGCGCCTGCATCTAATCCCCGCACCACATCCTCTTCCAACCCCTGATCACTCATCACGATCACCGGATAATGGAGAATCAGCTCATCAAGCAGTTTCCAGCCTTCACGTTGCTCCATGCCAACATCCAGCAAAATAAGGTTCGGTTGTTCTTCCGCTGCGAATGAGGGAGCGCTCTGCATGTCGCTCGTTCGTACCGTATGATATCCCGCTTCTTCAAGCTGTTCGCATAGATGGCTTAAAAGGGTAACATCATCATCGATTACTAAAATAGTCTGCACAAAATGCTCCTTATAGCAAACAACCAGACAATGTGATCAAGAAGGATGTTATTACTATGTATTGTTTATGAGAAGTAGCTCGTCCATCCTGACAGTGGCTGTGCTTGTTTTTGACATGCTCTCAACGGCGCGCTATTATAGCATGTCCCCTGTGGAACGACAAAGGAGCAAAAAACATGACGATACGCGTCGTTTGCTATGGTTTAGGACCAATTGGTCTAGGAATTGCTCGGCTAGTAGTATCTCGTCCAGAGTACGCAGTTGTCGGGGCCATCGACATAGATTCTACCAAAGTAGGCCGCGATTTAGGAGAATTGCTCGGTGATATGCCATTTGGTGTCAAGGTGCACTCGGATGTGTCGGCGGTGGTAGCGGAAACACGACCTGATGTGGTGCTTCATGCGACAGGTTCGGTATTGTCTCAGGTTGCACCGCAACTCAATGAGCTTTTAGCCACAGGAACGAATGTTATTTCTACCTGCGAAGAATTATCGTATCCGTGGACCGCTCAACCGCAACTTGCAGCAGAGTTGGATGCTGCAGCGCGTCGTCGTGGGGTCACGCTATTAGGAACGGGCGTCAATCCGGGGTATGTGATGGACTCATTGCCGCTTGCCTTGACGGCCCCATGTGTGGTGGTGCGTAGTGTGCGGGTCACGCGTATTGTTGATGTCGCGCAGCGCCGTGTGCCACTTCAGCGCAAAGTTGGCGTGGGTATTACACGAAAGGAATTTGCACAGCGTGTTCAACAGGGGCGTATCGGTCATGTTGGCTTACCAGAGTCGCTGCATATGGTAGCAACATCGCTTCGGTGGCAATTAGAGCGGTTTGAGTCATCCATTGAACCAGTTATCGCCAAATCGCCTTTCATGACGGAGATGGGTCGGGTCGAGGCAGGGAGTGTGACGGGTATCCATCAAACAGCCCGTGGGTTTATCAGCGGTCGTGAGGTGCTCTTTCTGGATCTCTGGATGTATTTTGATGCACCTGATCCACAGGATACCATTGATATTGATGGTGATCCTCCCATCCGCATGAGTATTGAGGGTGGTGTACCAGGTGATATTGCCACTGCTGCTATTGTGGTCAATGCGATCCCCAGTATTTTGCGTGCGACGCCCGGTCTCGGTAGTATGGCAGACATTCCAGTTGTGCATTTTCCATAGCAATACGTCCGCATAATCTTACGTAAGCGAAAGGGTACATTAATTCACATGATGTGCCCTTTCGCTCGTTGGAATGTGTGTTTGGCTTATGGATTTGCTGCGAGTGTGCCAGCTCGTTGTAATGCTTCAGCAACTGGTTGTACGCCACTGCTGATTGGCTCTGTGAGATAGGCCGGGTAGAAGCCACTGATCAACAGGACAATGGCAAGAATGATGCCACTTGCATATTCTGGCCACGTGAGTTTAGGCATTTTCAAGAAAGCGGGATTCTTAACCTCACCAAAGAAAACTGTAACGATTGAACGCAAGATGTAGGCTGCTGTAATGGGAATTGATAACGCGGCGAGAATCGTGATGAGCGGATAGCGTTGCCACATGCCCATGAAGATGTTCATCTCTGCCCAGAATCCGGCAAATAACGGCATTCCCATAGAGGAAAGTCCGGCAATAACAAAGATGATAGCGGCAAATGGCATGACGTTCCACAGCCCTCCTAGTTCCGGGAATTGGCGGGTATGTGTGCGGTCATACACCATGCGCCCAACCACTGCAAAGAAGAGCGCTGTCATCACACCATGGGCAAACATTTGCAGCACGGCACCCGTTAACCCGATCTCATTGGCTGCAGCCAGTCCCATCAGGGTGAGCCCCATATGACTGACGGACGAATACCCAATCATGAATTTGAAGTCGCGCTGTGTGGCAGCAATGGTCGCACCATAGACTGCCCCGATGAGTGTGGCGATAGCGATAGGGAGCAGCCATGCATTGGCCCCTTCGGGCATAATCCACATGGCGGCGCGCAGGCACCCATAAGCCCCCAGCTTCATCAGCACACCTGCATGGAGCATCGAAACAGCCGTTGGGGCTGCGACGTGTCCGGTTGGTGACCAGGTATGAAAGGGAAACATCCCTGCCAGTACGGCAAAGCCGAGAAACATCGCTGGGAAGAAGATAATCTGGAATTCACGTGAGAACAATGATGATTGTGCAATAACCCGGAGATCGAAGGTCCGTAAGCCCACCCCAGTTGTGTCACCTTGAAACCCGCTGCTCCCAAAATAGACGGCGAGCATACCGATGATGATCAGAATCGATCCGGCAATGAGATACAGTGTGAGTTTCATCGCACCATACTCTTTACGGGTACTGCCCCAGATACCGATCAGTAAATACATAGGGAGCACTGCCAGCTCATAGAAGACAAAAAGCAGGAAGAGATCGAGGGCGACAAATACGCCATAGACACCAGTTGCCAGAAGCAGCAACAGAATCCAGTACTCGCGTATGCGATATTCGATATTCCAACTTATAAGTGCGCCAGTGAAGATAATGAGGCCATTGAGCAACAACATGGGAATGCTAATACCATCAACGCCCAGAATATAGTTAATCCCCATTTGTGGGAGCCATGCAAGCTCTTCGACAAACTGAAATTTGACGTTACTGGTATAGTCGTATGCCCCATAGACAATCGCTGATAGTGCAAGTGAAATAAAGGCAAAACTCGTGCCGATAACACGAATGGCCTGTTTCTGTTCAGGTTTCAGAAACAGTATGACGACGACCGGAACAATCAAGCTGAGCCAGATAAGACTCAACCAGGGAACTGATGGTGAAATATCAAATAAATTCATGGCAAACCTTATATGTTATCAGATCGCCGCACGATATGACTGCTACCGGATGTATTGGCTCCCCTTATGGTCGCCAGTGTGTCTTCATAGAGCTGAAGGGGCGGATTCATTATGAGTACTGAGTTGCTGAACATGAAAGCGAACAACTAACTCCTAACCTTTAACCCTTAACCCTAATAACCTTTTCATTCCTAGCCTCTAGTCTCTAATCTCTAGCCTTTTACCCTCTACACAAGTAAATTTGTAAATATATCTACCAATGCCGTCGCAGCCTGATTAGATAGATCAAGTATTGGTGCTGGATAGATACCCAGTACGATCAATCCAATAAGTAGTGGTGCGACTGCTAAAAACTCACGGCTGGTGATACGCATGTCGGAGATGTGCTGCCAGCGTTCGTTCAACGGGCCGTGGAAAATCTGCCCATACATCCGCAAGAGTGCGAGTGCCGTGATGACCAGACCGATAGTGGCGAGCAGTGCAAACAGCGGAAGTGAAGGCCATACGCCACGGAAAATAAAGAACTCGCCGACAAATCCAGCCAGACCTGGCAACCCCAGATTGGCAAACATGGCGATACCCATTACCCCTGCGAATGTCGGCATAACGCGCCGCAGGCCGCCCCAATCGCTTAGTTTGTATGTCCCAGTGCGTTCGTAGAGCATCCCCGCCAGGAAGAACAGTGCACCGGTTGAGAGGCCGTGGGCCACCATTTGCATTAGCGCACCGTTGATCGCAATGGCACGACTGTTTTGATCAGCTGAGCTATATGTGGCGGCAGCCGCGATGGCCAGTGCAACATAGCCCATATGGTTGATCGAAGTGTATGCGATCAGTCGCTTAACATCGCCACGAATATTGGAGAGCGCACCATAGGCCCCTGCCACAATGCCAATCAGTGCGAGACCACCGATGAGTGGGCCAAAGTACTGCGATGCTTCGGGGACCATCGGAAGCATAATTCGCAGCATTCCGTAGGCACCCATTTTTGACATCACTGCTGATAGCAGAATCGATGTTGATGTGGGCGCTTCGGCATAGGTGTCGGGCAGCCATGTATGGAAGGGCCACACGGCCAGTTTAATGGCAAATGCGATAAAGATGGACCAGAAGGCAATTGATGTATAGAACAACGGGTATCGACCAAGCACAGCGGTCACACCGAGTTCGACTTCAAGGTAGTTAAAAATGATGGTTTGCAGGGTACCAACCCCCGCTTCGAGGCCGAGCCCCAGCCGACCAAGCTCGATCAGGTCGAACGTTGGACGACCTACTGAGTTGGTTGCGACATAGAAGAGTTGGAATAACAACAACAATCCGATAGAACCCGCCATGGTATAGACAAAAAACTTAAGCGCTGCGGCACGTTTTTTCTCGGGATCACGTCCCCATTGCTGAATAAGAAAGTATGCCGGAACAAGACTAAATTCCCAGAAAATAAAGAAGAAGAAAAAGTTCAGTGAGACAAAATACCCAAGCATGGCCGCTTCTAGCAGAAACAGCAAAGCAAAATGCATCTTGACGCGGTCGTTGATCCCGAACGATGCCATCATGGCGATGGGTGTCATCAAAGCGGTGAGCAGTACCATCGGCATACTAATGCCATCGACACCAACGAAATAGTCTACCCGAATGGCCTCGACCCAGGGGACTTTTTCAACAAACTGGATCACACCCTGCCCGTTGGCGACAGCGGATGAGTCGAATCCACTCCATAAAAAGACTGCGAGTCCAAGCGAGGTCAGTGACCAGGCCGTGGCTCCCAGCCTAACCAGCCGATCATCCATGCGCAACACTGCTCCCAATGCTACGAGCAGCATTCCTGCAAGTGGCGAAAGAATCAGGAGTGTCAACCACGGTCCATCTGAGAATTGTAGATAGTCCATACGAACTGCCTCGATCCGAGCCAATCAGAGACTCGACATACAGAAATCACATCTATGAAAAAACGTACAGATACATAATGCCAAAGAGTACAACACCACCGAAGATAAGAGCAGCGTAATCTTGT
This sequence comes from Chloroflexi bacterium AL-N1, assembly GCA_013122435.1. Classification (GTDB taxonomy): domain Bacteria; phylum Chloroflexota; class Chloroflexia; order Chloroflexales; family Roseiflexaceae; genus AL-N1. Next base: position 217,653 of record WYDT01000008.1, on the reverse strand, counting down.
ATTTTACCAGTCTCGATACGCCGTACACGGTCACCGCTGCCCATGGTTCCATCGGCCAGGCGGTCGGCACCATCATTAAAGAGTGTGTCGTCGACAATAAAATTGATGCGTCCTAAAAATCCGGTAAGGCGTCCGGTTCCATCAACAAGCCCATCAATGACCACGCGATCAAAGATAGCCCACGCACTGGCAATCAATGTCGTGAGTCGTCCAATAGTTCCCGCATATAGCTCATCAAAGGCAAATTTGCGATTTAATATACCAAACGCTGCTGAAGCGCTGCGTTCGAGTGGGTCGGTGTCCATGGCCGAGGTAAAGGCATTGCGATAGAGCATCCATCCCAGACCGATACCTGCCAGGGAGAGTACTGTTGCGATAATGGCTGTCAGGATATTAAACTCAGGCGATCCTTGCCCCAGAAAAGAACTGAGCCAGTATATACCAGGCAGGTTCGCAAATCCAGCGAATGTTGCAAACAAGGCCAGAATAGCTAGCGGCGCAATCATAACGTTAGGACTCTCGTGAGGATCGTGTTTGCCATGGTCGTGTGTTGTTGCTTTCGATTGGCCATCACGTCGTGGGTTGTGACCCCGAAACTCGCCAAAGAACACGAGAATAACCTGACGTGCCATATAAAAAGCAGTGAGGAAGGCTGCCAGCGAGAGCGCTACCCATGCAATCAGGTTATGTCCAAAAGCGTCGGCCAGAATCTCATCTTTACTCCAGAAACCGGCAAAAGGTGCGATACCTGCTAGCGCGAGTGATCCAATGAGATAGGTGGCAAATGTCCAGGGCATCTTCTTGCGTAGGCCCCCCATATTGCGGATGTCTTGGGCTGTATTAGAGTCGTGGCCGACTGCCACTTCCATGCCGTGAATAACCGAGCCGGAACCCAGGAACAGGAGTGCTTTGAAGAAGGCATGGGTCAACAGATGAAAGATTGCTGCAACCCAGCCACCAACACCAAGTGCTACGATCATAAAACCGAGTTGTGAAATCGTGGAGTAGGCCAGAATGCGCTTGATGTCGAACTGTGCTACGGCTATGAGCGCTGCCCCAAGTGCTGTAATAGCCCCGATGGCTGTTACAAAGGGCAGTGCACCGCTTACATCAAAAATAGGGAAGGTGCGCGCAACTAGAAAGACCCCGGCGGCGACCATGGTTGCTGCGTGGATGAGTGCGGAAACGGGTGTTGGCCCTTCCATCGCATCAGGCAGCCAGACGTGCAACGGGAACTGTGCCGATTTGCCCACGGTTCCTGCAAAAATGAGGAGTGCAATCGCCGTTGCACTGGTCATTCCCAAAGCTGCTGGTGCTTCAGCAATTGTGCCAAGAAAGGTTGGGTTGAAAATTTGCCCTTCACCTGTACCAAAATCAAGTGAGCCAGCCTGGGTCCAGAGATAGACCAGCCCGATCAGCAACAACACATCGCCGATGCGTGTGGTGATAAAGGCTTTGATGGCAGCTTGTCGCGGTGTGATCTGGTTGGGATCAGTGTAATTTTTATCGTACCAGAAACCGATCAGTAAATATGAGCAGAGTCCCATCACCTCCCAGGCCATAAAAAACAAGAGTAAATTGCTTGACATAACCATGAGTAACATGGCTGCTGTAAAGAGAGCGATGAATGAGAAGAAACGTGCCTGACGGTTGTCGTGGGACATATAGCCTAGTGAGAAGAGATGGATACAAGTCGACGCAATGGTCACCATTACGAGCATCGCAGCAACCACCGAGTCGATGGTGTAGCCCATAGTGAAGGCCGTATCACCGCCTGTTGGTGCCCAGCGAAACACACGTGTGATGTTTGGCTCTGCAACCTCGTATCCTGCTGCGGCTGGTATATGGCTGACAGATGCCAACGCATCGTGTGTCGGGGCGATCCCTGTGGTTCCATCAGTACCAATTTGAATACCCTGAGCGACTGCTGTTCCAACACCAAGTGCTACAACGGTTGATGCGACCATCAGGATGGTCGCGAGCCAACCACTGAGTTGTTGGTTGGAACGGATAGGAGCGAGTGTAATGATGGCAAAACCCAGCAATGGAAAAAGTGGAATAAGCCATGCGAATTCAAGAAATGCACCCATGATGCCTGCCTATAATTCTCAACAACGACCACTGAATGATTGAATAGGAGTGGTTGCTGTAGCTTCCCTCGAAAGATGTACGTCACTCGTTGCCGCTCACTTAGCCTCTGAGCGAGCTCACTTCATCGGCATTAACCGTCTCACGTGCGCGATAGATGGCAATAATCATTGCTAGCCCGATAGCTGCCTCGGCGGCGGCCACAACAATAATGAACAATGCGAACGTCTGACCTGCAACCCAACTGGGTTCAAGGTAGCGCCAGAACGCGATCAGGTTAACATTCACTGCATTGAGCATCAGTTCGATGCTCAGGATGATACCAAAGGCGCTACGACGTGAGAGCGCACCAAAGAGTCCGACACAGAACAGTGCGCCTGCCAGGATAAGCACCCAGCTTAGTGGAACTGCATCGACCATGTTTGACATAACAAACCTCAATTCATCCTGAACACGTGACTACTCGGACGTTTGTGCGGGCGATTGCGTCACTGGTTTCGTCTCTGCAGCTGCTGCCACTGGTGCGGCAGCCTGTTTTTGACGCTTACGTAATGCGACTTCTTCAGCAAGTGTAAGTACTTTGCGTCGGCTTGCTCGTTCTTCAAATACAATGATGACAGCGCCGATCAGTGCAGCGAGGAGCAGAACTGATGCAACCTCGAATGGCAACAGATACTGCCGCATAAAGCCTTCACCCAACTCGCGTACTGATGCAATCGTCTGGCCTTCTTGTGCTGGTGGTACGATATTCCATTCGTGGAAGAAGACGGTTGGGGTAATCAGTAAGCCAAACAAAGCGGCAACAATAGCGAGCGTAGCCCACCAGCGGCTGTTCAATTGCCGAATGTTCTCGGTCGTAATGCGGGGTGTTAACATCACCGCAATAATCACGAGAATAGCAATTGCTCCGACATAGACCAGAATCTGTACTACTGCCAGAAACTCTGCTTCCATGAGTAGATATAGTGCACCTACGCCGAAGAACGAAGAGATGAGCCATAACGACGCGTGAATGATATTCTTGGCGGTTACGACCATAATGGCAGAAGTTAAGATCAATGCGGCGAGTGCAAAAAAGATTGCAATAATCAACCAACTCATCAACCGAATTCCTTCTATGTCTACAGATCTGCCTCTACATCAGTCCGTATTATATGTGTGATTTGGGACGGACGTAGGGTAGCCGATCATCGGAAAAAGTGCAAGGCCAATGTACCGCCTATCAGGAAAGCGATGCTACCCCCGTTTGCTTTTCCTGAACGGTTTCTGTGATGATCTCTTCTTCCTCTGGTGGTTTATTATTAATGTGGAGTAGCCAATATACAACCGAGACATTGATGACTAAGGTCACAACCCAGGCCATAAGTTGCCGTGCAATTGCTGTTTGTCCTTCCAGGAAGGGTAGTCCTTCCGCAGCACCCCACTGTGTGATGGCAACCCAGAACGCGGCGCTCATAATATTGAACAGTGCTAGTGGGAATAAAAACTTCCACGCCAGATTCATCAGTTGATCGACTCGCAATCGCGGCCATGCACCACGTATGAGCACCATGAAGACAAACAGTGATATGGTTTTGAGCATCATCCAGAACAGGGATAACAAATTACCAGCAATTTCATTCCCACTATTAACCAGCCACGCGACGCCTGGCCCTTGCCAACCACCAAGGAATGCAATAGCTGCAATCATTGCCAGGACAAAATTCAGAATGTATTGGCTCAGGTAGAAGACTGCAAACTTCATCCCACTGTACTCTGTCATAAACCCGGCAACAATCTCTGAGTCGGCCTCGGGGATATCAAAGGGTGTACGTTCACCTTCAGCCAATGCTGAAATGAAAAAGATGACAAATGCGAGTGCTCCAACTGGTGTGAATACATGCCAACCCAGCCCCAGATCGGGTGCGCCTTCGATGGTTGTTCCTACGATAGGTAGACCCGCTTGCAATTCGGGAACACCTGCAATGGACATGGAACCGGCGAGCAGCACAATCACAAGGAGTGACAGGATCAGTGGTAGTTCATAGGAGACAAATTGTGCGACAGAACGCATTGCACCGAGGAGGGCAAACTTGTTGTTCGAGCCCCATCCGGCCATCAGCAACCCGACTCCCGAAACAGATGAGACAGCAGCAACATACAGCACGGCCACATTAATATCGACAGCGACCATGCCTCGTCCCCACGGTATCACAGCCAGCATTAGTGCGACAGATGCTAGAGTCACAATAGGAGCGAGTAAATGTACCCAACGATCAGCGTTCCGAGGAACAATATCCTCTTTGGTGAAGAGCTTGGCTGAGTCGGCGATTAGCTGCAGTGAACCTTCAAAGCCTACTCGGTTTGGTCCCAGCCGATCTTGAATGCGTGCAACACCACGGCGCTCGATCCAGACAAGCAAGATCGTCATGAGTACGGCGACCACCAGCAAAATCGTGGCCATAATACCGTACGCGAGCAGATGAATAAGCCAGTTAGGCAAGAAATCGCCTAAAAATTGTCGAAGAAAATCTACCATATGCGCCCTCGAATGTGGGACTACAGCGTGTCCCGCTAGTATCTGGCAATCAGAGCCAGTTGATGCATGTCAATTTATGATGACGCATCATCGTCCGTCGGCGGATTCTGTTCTGCCTGCTTTTTGGCGGCGTTCTTGGCTCGGATGGCAGCCAGGCGTGCGGCTTTCTCGTCCGGTGGGTTCGCACTTGTATCTGCCCCAGGAGCCGCCGTAGTGTCTGTTGCTGTTTCACCATCTGCTCCCGCCTGCTTCTTGGCAGCGCTCTTGGCTCGGATGGCGGCAAGTCGGGTAGTTTTGTCATCAGGTGTAGCAGGTGTGGTCGTTGTTTCAGCCGCTGCTGCAGCCGTTTGCGCTGCCAATTCTGCTCTGGCTTGCTTAATTTTGTCAACCAGGTGTGGTGCGATGCCGATGCCGCCAGCACGCCGCTTCATCGAACCCTGTAGCTTTTTGTAGGCACCATCTTTAGCTTCGGCCCAGAATGTTGGCGCAATGCTTTCGTAGTATGAAACAGGCCGATTTAGCCCATTTTTTCGTACGGTCATGCCATCATGGTCAGAGGTCGATAATTCAAATTCGTGATCCATTTTGATGGCATCAAACGGACACACCTCAGCGCATAGACCACAACTCATGCAGGCGTCATATTCGATAATAAACTCTGCTACCGCTGGAATAGCTTTCCCTGTTTGGGGATCACGTTCCTGGGTCATATGAATAACTTGTGGTGGGCAGATACGCTCACACTGAAAACATGACGTGCAGAGTTCATGTCCTGTATCGTCATCATAAAGCAGAACCGGAAAGTTTCGAAAGGCTTCTGGCAGTGGTCGTTTTTCTTCGGGATATTCTACCGTAAAAACACCACTGATCTGGCTATGGTTGTCATTCTTTTTGATGAATGCACTTGTAAAATGCTTGATGACAACATCAAGTCCGGCTATTAAACCCTGACCATACCGTAGTTTTTCTCGGGGGCGTTCAACAACATAGACGCGGTGGCGTGTTGTTTCAACAGTCATCGGTCTACCTCTCCCATAACAATATCGATGCTACCAAGTATAACAACAATATCGGCAACTTTGTGTCCACGACTCATATCTCCAAGTGGTGTAACATTAATAAAAGAGGGTGCGCGCACTTTGTAGCGATAGGGTTTGTCTGAGCCATCGCTCACAAGATAAAAGCCTAATTCCCCCTTGGGCGACTCTACCCGTCCGTAGCCGTCGCCAGCAGGTGGCTTCAAGGCTTTTTGCTTCCCAATATTTGCCATGGATTTGGTGATATGCCCGTCGTTTAAGTCGGGAAGACGTTCTACAACTTGTTGGATAATACGATATGATTGGCGCATCTCTTCGATCCGTACGAGATAGCGATCATAGACATCCCCGACTGAGCCGATGGGTATGTCAAAATCCAACTCGTTATAGACACTGTATGGTTCTGCAGTGCGTACATCATATGCAATACCCGATGCGCGTAGCAAGGGTCCAGTCACACTATATGATAGGGCTACTTCTTTTGGCAAAATACCCACATTCACCGAACGGGTAAGCAAAATTTCATTTTCACTTAGCAGGCGTTCAAATTCGTCAAAAAACGGTGGGAGCCCTATCATTAAATCTTTGAGCATGGGCATAAAGTCCGGTGGAAGATCGCGCCACACACCGCCAAAGCGAAAGTAGTTGCACATCATCCGCGCGCCACTGGCCATCTCAAAGAGATCGAGGATTTTTTCACGTTCTCGCATACCAAAGGCTAATGGTGTTTGCCAGGCCCCCATATCGTTGAGCAGAAACCCGACAGCCGTAGCGTGATTGAGGATACGGGTAAGTTCTGCCATGAGCACACGAATATACTCGGCACGTCTGGGCACCTCAATCCCGGCAATTTTTTCAACAGCAATAGCCAGGCCAAAATTGTTGGCCATCGAGTTAAAATAATCCAACCGATCTGTGTACGGCATTGACTGAATATAGGTTGATACTTCCGCCAGCTGCTCGTGGTTCCGGTGGAGATACCCAAACACTGGCTTGAGATCAACAACCGTCTCTCCATCAACCGTGACGATCATACGGAACACACCATGTGTTGATGGATGTTGTGGGCCAATATTAATTTGGAGTTCTTCTGTCTTCAGCATGATTACCTACGCAATCATCAACCACGAAATAGATGTCAGGACTATAGTTACGCTATTTTCATCGTTGATGTCTAATCGTCCTCATCTTCGAAATATTTATCACCCTGTTTCGGAAAATCTTTCCGCATGGGGTATCCTTCAAATTCATCCCACATATAGACACGCGTAAGGAATGGATGACCGGGGAAATCAATCCCGAAAAGATCATAGGCTTCGCGTTCCTGTAAGTCTGCCCCAGGCCAAAATGGTGTAATTGATGGTACTACGGCATTATCGCGTGGAACTCGTGTTTTGATAACGAGGGGTGGGCCGCCGTCCAGATGCATCAGATGGTAGACAATCTCAATTACATTGTCAGTGAGATAGTCGACAGGAGTGAGATTAGAGAGAAACTCATATCCAAGGATATCACGCATATAGCGCAAAACATCTGGCACCCGTTCAGCAAGTATCACCGGATCATTGGTATCAAGGAGATTGATGGATTCTTTCTCACCTTTTGCCTTGGCGGGTGTAGTCGCTTTCTCTTTACCATTCGGGCTTTGTGGTACATGTTGCACAGATACCAACGCACCTGGTATATCACGTTCTAATTGTGTTTTGAAATCTTCAGTACTGATACTACCCACCGCTGGCCTCCGGTTCTGATTTGCGCTTCAAATCGTTTGCCGCAATCTCTGGCGACATCCCCTTCGCCTTACGGGGACCCTCAAGTTCCACGGTCTCATCCATAATGGGGAAGTAGCGCTCTGTCTGTGGATGCTCAATTGCCCCGGTACGTGTCTCGCCTGCTTCGGGAGAACTGAATGGGCTCACCAGGGGCAAACCACCGACCGGATCGGCTAGTTCGCCGTTGACATCTAATCCACGTTTGCCATAGGTAGGAACGGGAAATTCTTGACTTTTACGATTACCGTACCAGCGAACTTTACTAAGGGTCTGTTTATCGATTTGCTCCTGGAGCGTCATCAAAGCATGGAGCAGGGCTTCTGGTCGTGGAGGACACCCAGGAATGTACACATCAACGGGAATAAAGAGGTCGATACCGCGCAATACATTGTACCCATCACGAAATGGGCCACCTGACGTTGCACATGCTCCCATAGATATCACATACCGTGGTTCAGGCATCTGATTGTAGAGACGCACCACCTGTGGTGCCATTTTTTTGGTGACCGTCCCTGCGACAATCATCATGTCGGCCTGTCGTGGTGATGCGCGAAACATTTCAGCCCCAAAGCGGGCTAAATCATAGCGAGACAACCCAGTCGCCATCATTTCAATCGCACAACACGCCAGCCCGAAAGATAGTGGCCATAGTGATGATCGACGTCCCCAGTTATAAAGTCGATTAACATTGCTGATAAAGATCCCCTGTTTTTCAAGTTCTAACTGTGTATTGTCTATGTTGCTCATTGTAATGCCTCTCACTTAAACCCATTCAAGTGCACCCTTCTTCCAGATATACACTAGCCCGAAGGATAGAATAATGAGGAAGATGCCCATTTCGATGAGGGCAAAGAGGCCAAGTTGGTTAAACGCTACGGCCCAGGGATACAAGAATACTACCTCAATGTCAAAAATGACGAATGCCAGTGCATACAGGTAGTATTGCACTTTAAATTGGACTCGAATATCGCCAATGGCTTCTAATCCACATTCATAAGTGTCGAGTTTGGTCTCGGTAGGGTGTTTAGGGCTTAAAAAATATGCGGCTACCAGTGGAACGAGGGGAAAAACAACGGCTGCCACAAAGAAAATACCGATAAAAGCATAGTTATCGAGCATAGATTTGGACTCCTTCAAGTACTGAAACACAATAGGGCATCAGTTAAACGCTTATCTTAAACGAAAGCGGATAGATGCCCCAGGGTATTGTGGCGCGTTACCATGTGCGCGTCACACAGGTGTCCCATAACAGCCCCGTTATCGGGTTATTCCATAGTGAAACTTGACTTTGAGTATTATATCACATTCCGATTCAGGCGTCCAAACAATATTCGTTGCGATAGCGGTGGAGAATGAATGTAAAGGGGGATATAGACATTTAGATGTGTGCAAATTTTAGCTGAATTGAATAAATACCATAGCAGCCATAACGCACATGCTGAAGACACCAGGCTTTCCAGAGATGCAAATCCACAGGATCATTGATGCGGTAATAGGTGTAATATAACAAAAATCGTCTGTGTATCAGGCGATCAGACGTAGTTCGACTCGCCCTATCCGAATAATATCATCTTCTTCTACAGCCGAAGGGCTACGGACCTCCATATCGTTCAGGAAGGTGCCATTAGTGCTCTTCAAATCCTCAAGCATCCAGGTATCACCCTGCATCTCTAGCCGTGCGTGTTGAGCAGAGAGGAACGAATCGTTGAGGGCAACCTCACAATGCTCCATACTGCGTCCAATAATATTACTGGGGCCAAGCGGAAAGCTTTTCCCAACGGAGACCCCACTTTGCCCTGCGCGTATGACAAGGAGTTGTCCATACGGGCTTTGACCAGTGGTAGTCGCTCGTTGTCCACTTAAGCGTAAATCTCGTATGACAAAGCGTAACACTTGCCAAAGGAAGAAATAGAGCAATGCCACAACTGAGATACGTAGCAACAGAATGGCAATGCCCCCAACTTGATTAAAAATATCAACCATGGATTTTATAGCACCAATGATGCAATCAGGATTCCTTAAAGGTAAGTTCAAGACCACCGAGTGAGATGGTATCACCTTCCTGAATCGCTTGTTCTTGAACTGGTTCAGTGTTTACGTATGTCCCATTCGTTGAGCCGAGATCGGTTAGCCAGAAACGCCGTGCGCGATACTGTAGTTGTGCGTGGTTGCGTGAAACCCGTGTGTCCTCCAGAATAATGTCATTGTTGAGCCCGCGACCAACACTTAACAATGTGCTTTCCAGCGGAATGGTATGTGTGCCCGTAGCTGTTTTAAGCAATAAACGTGCACGCGGTTGTGGTGCATCTGGTGTTGATTTTTGGATAATCTCAGTTTTGCCACCAGCATTTGTTGGCGGTGGCGCACTGCTTGTTTCCGCAGTCACTTGAATCCCGTGCCGTGACACGCCAGCGTCTGCAGTCAATTCAACCTGCGGATATTCCAACATCGTAAACCCACGCTCTTTTGCCAGATCGGCAAGATAGGTCGCCATTTCGCGCTCCATTTCGGCGCGCACATTTTGGAAAGCTGCAAGATCTTGTGGGTTAAGATAGGCGCGATAGATATTGGGTACAATGACACGCCGAACACTAATCATCTGTTGTGTTTCCATTGCTCGTTCAAGTCGCTTCGCAATTTCAGAGGGTTGGACTGGGCTGCGAAAGAGACGCGCTACCGATCCCTCAACAATATTCTCCATAAACGACTCAAAGCGGGACAGTGCAGACACAGGTATTACTCCTCAGTTACAGAGCTGGACCACGACAGATTATACATGGAACAAAACAACATAGTACGCTCTTGATAGACACTACAACGAAAACATGTGTTGTTTAAGTCCATATACATCGACGCTACTCTACATCGTTGCTATTGTACCACACCCATTTAAGACTGCCTATCCATGGTTCAAGTGTTGATGAGTATGGTTCATAAGCATATCATCGTAAAACGAGATGGCACAGATACATGTCAAAAATAAAAAAGGGAAGTTTCAAATGGCAACAAGAAAACTTCCCTTTCGCACTATATTCCCTACAGAGGTGTATCAATCATTATTCAGCAAGTTTCCTAAATTAATGCCCCCGCTTCCACCAGAATCACCACTAGAAGGTGCAAATTGCATAACCTTCTTGGCTAATTTCATGGCTGGCATTGTTTGGAGCCACACTCTCCCTGGACCTCTCAGCGTTGCCAGGAAGAGACCTTCACCACCAAAGAGGATATTTCTAAAGCCACGTACCATCTCAATATCAAAATCTACTGATGGCTCATACATTGCGACATGGCCTGTATCTACTTTCAACACCTGACCAGCCTGGAGCGTGTATTCAACGATTTCACCATCCATCTCGACAAAAGCAACGCCCGGCCCCGTGAGTTTTTGCATGATGAAGCCCTCACCACCAAAAAAACCAGACCCTAGTTTGCGTCGGAAGTGCATCTCCAGGTTGACTGATTTTTCAGCACACATGAAGGCGTCCTTCTGGGCAATGACCTGTTGACCTTCTCCTAGGTGCAGTGGAACGATTTTTCCAGGGAATTCGCTGGCGAATGCGACCAATCCCTGAACACCTGAGCATGTATATTCAACAATAAAGAGCGACTCTCCTGAGATGGCACGCTTGAAAATACCACCTAGTCCACCCCCCCCCGTTGTTGTACTATAATCGACATTTCCGCTCATCCAGGACATACCACCTGACTCAGAGTAAAGAGTCTGCCCTGGATTAAGTTGAATCACGGCTGCCTGCATAGTTGTGCCAACAATCTGATAGTTCATCCCACTGTGGCCAGTACCGGACTGTACTATCTGTGGGTCTGGAAGGTCAATACGTTCCCCGGGCTGGCTGCTATACTCATTGTAATCAGTCATTGTACCTCCTCATTAATGTTGAGATGTAGTTCAAGCAAATGAGATTATATCAAACACTTTTATCATATGTATATACGTGCAATTGTACAAAGTCGTTGCAACGTGATTAATCTCAGTTAATCTTAACTGCATACCAGGCACAATGCTTTTGGCATACTATAACTAATCTCCTCAGTGATAAGCTGGGAAAACGAGCTATAGTCATGTAGCTTTCTAATTTAAAGATACAAACAGATAAATATTAGTTGGATTTATTTAAGGTTGCCAGGAATTCACTATTATCGCGGGTCTTTGCCATACGCGTTAACATTAACTCCGTGCCCTCGTTTTCTCCAAGCATCGTCACCATACGTCGCAGGGTCCAAACTTGTCGTAAATTATCTGGCCCGAGCAATATTTCTTCGCGACGTGTGCTGCTACGTGTGATATCAATCGCAGGCCAGACACGCTTCTCTGAAAGTCGGCGATCTAAGTGCAATTCCATGTTACCGGTTCCCTTGAACTCTTCATAGATGACATCATCCATGCGGCTGCCGGTGTCAACCAGACATGTCGCAATAATGGTCAGAGAACCGCCATTCTCGATATTGCGAGCTGCTCCAAAGAAACGTTTGGGGGGGTAAAGGGCTACCGGATCAATACCACCGGACAGTGTTCGTCCACTGGGGGGCATATCCAGGTTGTAGGCACGGGCGAGACGCGTAATGGAATCCATCAGAATGACCACATCTTGCCCACTTTCAACAAGACGTTTGGCTCGCTCTAGCGTCATTTCCGCTACTTTTGTATGGTCTTCGACAGGTTCATCAAATGTAGATGAGATGACTTCCCCGCGTACTGAACGTCGCATGTCAGTAACTTCCTCTGGACGCTCACCGATCAGCAAGACCATAAGACTGATATCATTGTGATTGGCCGTGACACCGTTGGCAATAGCCTTTAGCAGCATAGTTTTACCAGCTTTAGGTGGTGATACAATCAGCCCACGTTGCCCACATCCGATTGGTGCAATGAGATCAACCATGCGTGTCGAGAGGATTTTTTCCTCTGTTTCTAACTTGATCTGGTGGTTGGGGAAGATTGGTGTAAGTTGATCAAAGTGTGGACGTTTGCGGGCGGTCTCCGGGTCAATGCCATTGATTAGCTCAACGCGTAGGAGTGAGTAGTACCGTTCACTTTCTTTGGGGGGGCGAATTTGTCCCCAGACTCTATCACCTGTTCGTAGGCCAAAACGACGAATTTGTGATTGTGACACATAGACATCACTGGAGCCAGGCAACATGCGTTCTCCACGCAAAAAACCGAATCCATCCGACACAATATCGAGAATACCGTCGCTAAAAGTGTGTCCTGCTTCTTCGGATTGTGCTTGAATCAGTTTGAGAATGAGATCTTGCTTTTTGAGACTACTGACGCCCGTAATTCCACTGGTACGCGCCAATTCGCGTAAATCGTTCAGTGTCTTGGTTTCTAAATCGGTTACATTAATCACGGAGCTCTCCTTAACATCACCAGCATTCATTTGTGCATTTTGGTTGTGCCTTTTTGTATTTAACACACATAACTCCCTGCCAGCGTTTACTAACGCCAGCCCTTTCATAAAAATCTATTATTCCTTATAGTAAATCCGACATTGAACTCTCACTTGCATATCTCCAGCAATAGTGGGGAATATATCAACATATACGTATACGGCATAGATCTAGAGAAAGATCCTGCTGCAACGTATTCGAGGTTCTTTGTGGATTGCAAACCATGATTGAGGTCTAAACCATATATATATACGCATATCTTAATCTGCTTCTAAAAGCAGTCAATGCCACACTACATGCTTGATATGGGGACTGTTCCTTCGCAACAGAACGGGGTAGTAACATCAGCACGAACAACATGAGGATGTATGTAACAGCGCCTCGTTCGTTTGCACAGTATAGCATATTTGTCAAGATCTGGCGAGTCGTGTGTTTTTCCACAGTATGTTGCCATATTCACCCTATGGATCCCCGCTTCCAAGGGTTGACAATTAACTGATTTTTAAGTGAAAGGTGGGTGTATTTATAAAACGAACTGCTTGCTATTTGTAAATAATGTGACAAAGATGGATGTTTCGAAAGTGCGTTACAGGGTAGCGAAACAGTTGACGGTTGTATAGCCAATGGCGTACAATGCCACAGGCGCGACAGCATATATCGTGATTCTTTCTTACTATAACATATTTTATACCATATAATTGTCATTGTGTTCACGAACATTCAGCAGGCTATCAAAGGATTGCAATGCCATGAAGCATGTGTCAAGCGCAGATATACGACAAACATATCTGGAATTTTTTGAAAAACATCAGCATACGATTGTATCAAGTTCTCCACTTATCCCAGCTAGCGATCCAACACTCCTCTTCACAAATGCTGGTATGGTGCCGTTCAAAGATACGTTTCTGGGATTAGAGGCACGGCCCTATACCCGTGCTACATCGTCCCAGAAGTGCCTGCGTGTATCTGGAAAGCATAATGACTTTGAAGAAGTCGGCCCTTCTCCGCGACACCATACCTTCTTTGAGATGCTGGGAAATTTTTCATTTGGTGATTATTTTAAGGCTGAAGCGATTCAACTAGCATGGAAACTTTTGACAGAAGAGTTTCAATTACCGGTTGAGCGCCTGTGGTTTAGCGTATTTGAAGGCAATGATCAGGTACCTGCTGATGAAGAAGCTATCGCATTGTGGCAGCAGGTCGGGGCTCCCGCAGATCGTATATTGCGCTTTGGTGAAAGTGAGAACTTTTGGAGGATGGGTGATACCGGGCCGTGTGGTCCGTGTTCCGAAATACACTACTATCGTGGTGATGATGTTAGGAACCAACAGGCTGCTGGAGTAAACAGTGACGATCCAGATTACATGGAAATTTGGAATCTGGTGTTTATGCAGTATGATAGCGATACTCATGGCAAACTTACTGCGCTGCCACGACCATCTATTGATACAGGGATGGGTTTTGAGCGTATTGTCTCGGTCCTGCAAAATGTTAAGAATAATTATGATACCGATATTTTTACCCCTATTATCAAAAAAACTATCGAACTGCTAGGACGTGATGAAGTGCATTATCGGGAACACTTTGCGCCCTATCGCGCAGTTGCAGACCACAGCCGCGCTATGGCCTTTTTAATTGCTGATGGTGTTCTTCCCGGTAAAAACGGGCGTGCCTATGTGCTGCGACGTATTTTGCGTCGTGCCGCCTATCAGGGGCGTACTATCGGTTTTGAGCGCCCCTTTCTGTCTGAAGTTGCCAACACGGTCATTGAGCAGATGGGTACTGTGTATCCTGAGTTACAACAGCGGCGTGATTTTATTCTTGAGACAGTCGATATTGAAGAACGTCAATTTCTCCGGACCCTCTCAAGCGGATTAACACGTCTTGACACGGTCATTGAGCAGGTGACAGCGCACAAGGGTACGGTTGTTTCTGGAGAGGATGCTTTCCGTCTGCAAGATACCTTTGGTTTTCCCTTAGATCTGACGCAAAAAATAGCTTCGGAGCAGCAACTCTCCGTTGACGTGGCTGGATTCGAAGCTGCTATGGAAGAACAACGGATTCAGTCACGTGATGTGGCACATTTTAAGCAAAACGCATCTGTTGAGATTTGGAGCAACCAGGATTTACCACCGACATCATTTGTTGGATATACGTATGAACAGAGTGAAAGTCGTGTGCTGGCGCTTGTGGTAGATGATACGCTGGTGAAAACAGCCAGTGAAGGTCAGCAGGTGCAGATTGTGCTTGATGAGACACCGTTCTATGCTGAGTCTGGTGGCCAAATTGGGGACAGAGGCACAGTGGTGAACGCGACAGGTCAGGTGCAGATCACGGATACACAACGCCCGATCCCCGGTGTGACCGTTCATTATGGAACTGTTCAACAGGGTGAAATCGTTATCGATACCGTGGTTATCGCACAGATTGATGGTGCACTGCGACAAAGCATTATGCGTAGCCATACCGCGACCCATCTCCTGCATCGTGCATTGCGTGATGTGCTGGGTGAGCACGCCGCTCAGTCGGGCTCACTTGTTGCACCAGATCGCCTGCGCTTTGATTTCAGCCATATGCGTGCGGTTTCTCCAGAACAAATTCAAGAACTTGAGCGTCGTATCAATGCCTGGATTCGCGCTGATACAGCGATAATCTGGGAAAATACGAATTATCAGGATGCTATTAATCGTGGCGCTATTGCTCTCTTCGGTGAAAAATATACTGATGAGGTGCGTATAGTTACTGTAGGATGTGCTGCGAGTGAGTCAGCCTCTTCAGCCCCTTCCCAGCAGTGTTCGCGTGAACTATGTGGGGGAACCCATGTGGGGCGCACTGGTGAGATAGGGTACTTCCGTATTATTGGTGAGAGCAGTGTTGCTGCAGGTGTACGGCGCATCGAAGCATTGAGTGGTCTGGAAGCTGAAACATGGGTCGATATGCAGACGACTACCTTACAAGATATTGCAGCACGATTAAATATCGTACCATCTCAGGCACTTGAGCGTATCGATGGCTTGCTTGCGGAGCTAAAAAACCAGCAACAGCAGATCAATGCTCTACAGGCACAACAGATGCGTGGTTCACTTGATAGCCTTCTGAGTCACACAAAACAGCTGAATGATGTAACGTATCTTGCTACCCGTGTAGAAGTGCCAGATGCAACCAGGTTGCGCGAAATGGGCGACTGGCTGCGTGATAAATTGAGTTCTGGTATTATTGTGCTTGGCACAGTATTGAAGGAAAAGCCCCAACTTATGGTTGTCGTCACGAGTGATCTTCTGGCACAGGGCTATCATGCGGGCAACATTGTAAGGTCGTTAGCCCCCATTATGGGTGGTGGTGGCGGTGGACGCCCTGATATGGCCCAGGCAGGTGGACGTAATGTCAGTAAACTCGATGAAGCACTTGGCCAGGTTGAGAAGGTGCTCATTGAACAGGGGACAAAATAGCACTTTGTGTGAAACAACTATTGCCAGGCTTTATGGTGATAGCTATCGCACGATTCGGAATCGTTGAACGCCGATGGAGGCATGGTCATGGCAGGTGATGCGGCAGCCTTGATAATAGTTCTGCCTAGCGATACAGTTGAAACAATTATCGCGAAAATACGTGATACAGGTACGTTATCGGTACAATTGCTTGTTCCCGATGGTCTTACGGTTTTGCAGTCGGCTGAAAATCTAGTTCAGATACAACAAACTCTTGCACAGGATCATATTACCCCCATCCTGATTAGTTCAGATGAGCAAGTCCTTGCTGTAGCCGCCCAGCATAAACTAGAGGTCATTAGTGTTAAGGGAACGCGTGTCAATGCTCCACCTGTTGCCAAAGAGCAAAAGGATAGTCCATCCGCTGCCAAGGAGCAAGAGGATCATTCTCGTGACACACAGGTCTTTGCTGATCACAACGAACCACCTCCAGCACCAATAGCCCCTGCCCCTGATGATGCCTTTCTTGATGCCCTCGATCATGTCCCAACCGACTTCACAGAGATTGATTATGCAAAGGAAGACTTGGACTCATTCGCGGCATTTGACGATTTTTCTGATCCTGTTACGCCGCCTCCGTCGAAGCAGCCGACTGAATATCGTGCACCAGATAAGCTAGAGACTGAAGAAACTATCTTTGGTCATGTGCCACTTGATGATGAGTGGGATACGACATTGGTTGAAGAACCACTCCCACCCTGCCGTAGTGGATATGTGGAGGACGATACCCCCCGTCGACGTGGTGATCGTTCCGCCACCATTGCTCCTGATGCAGCCTATTTTGATGAGCGCGATGAATTTGATCGACCTGGCTATGGCCGTCGGCTGCAGGATTTTGACGATTTTGATCGGCCTGTGTCACAGCGTAAGAGGCGTACTGCTGTATTGCCAATACTCTTATTGGTCATTTTAGCGATCGGTGGTGCAATCAGTACGTATGCTTTTATCCAGAACACGACTATCAATGTGTGGCCAACAGCTGCTGCGGTGAGCGAAGAACCATTTGAAAATGAGGTTATTCCCATTGCTCCAAGTTCAGATGATATTGATGGTGCCGTGGTTCAGGCGCGTGTTGCCACGGTTGAGGCGTCGGCCTCTACTCAGGGTCAGGCCAATCCGCAAAATACACCGGTTAATTTGGCAAGGGGTACGGTTACTATTCTGAATTCGCTTGCTCAATCAATTGATCTTCCAGAAGGCACTGAGTTTGTTGCTATAAATGATCAGGGGCAAGAGGTACGTTTTCTTATCGATGGAGCAGCTACGATTCCTCCTGCAATATCAACACCGCGTGGTGTGACATTTGGGGAAATTTCAGTGCAGGTATCAGCATTATCACCTGGGAGTGCCGCTAATGTAGGCCCAAATACAGTCACACAGATGATTATTCCCGGACAGCAACCAGTGGGGAGTGGGAATCCGGTGAACTTTGAAAATGATGCGATTACTGGTGGTACTGAAGAAGCGGTGTCTATTGTATCAAGTGATGATGTTCAAGCAGTGTTGGGGATTTTGTTAACAGATTTATACAGTAATGGCATTGCCCAGCTTAATCAACAGATCAATAGTGGTGAAATGATTGATGAACTCTCAATAACACCGAGCACCACTACTCTGGGTGACCCGACCAACTATGAACCACTTATTGTCGATCCTCCCATTGGTGAGGCAGCCGATCCTGAGAATCCGTTTTTTACCGTAACAACGAGTACAAGTTTTAGTGCTCTTGTAACGCCGATAGATGCTTCAGTGAGTGAACAATTGAGCACTGTGATTGGGGAGTATTTACTTCAGGAGGAGCGAATTCCCTGTGCGCCTCAAGAGATTAGTTTTGGGCGACCCACATGGGAGTGGGATGGTCAAAGTTTAACTGTCGATGGTGTGATGACTTGTACACCTACTGAAAGTCTTGATGTGGAAGCTCTCAATCAAATTCAAAATGCGGTACGCAATCAATCACGTACTGCAGCAGAGGACAGTTTGCAACAACTTGTGAATCAAGGGATCATTGGTGGTTTTGAATTACCACCGAATAGATCTGATTTTCCACCGTTTGATATGCTTATTAATATTGACATTGTTGCCCCACCAACAGAGGGAGAAGTAGACAGTGACGAATGAACCTGGTCGCGCTATGGCCATCGATGTGGGAGGGCGGAGAATTGGTGTCGCGTTGAGCGATACCACGCGCCTGCTTGCCTCACCACTGACCACGGTCCATGTTACCGCCAAAGTGTCACGGCTACAGCAGATTACGGAACTGATCGAGCAACACGAAGTGACGGCACTGGTAGTGGGATTGCCACTCACCTTGAGCGGTGAGGTAGGTCCACAGGCCGAGTTCGTACAGACCTTTGTTGATGAACTGCGAGAACACTTGACTATTCCTATTCATCTCGTTGATGAACGGTTGACGACGGTTGAAGCGGAGCGCCTGATGGTTGAAATGGGTGTTAAGCGTGATCGCCGTCGCGAGCAGATTGATGCAGTAGCTGCTTCGATTATTCTCCGGGATTTTCTAGGAACTTATCGGAGCAATGTTGATGACGATATGTAGTTGCTATAACTATGTGTGTTTTGGCGCATTATTCAGACATCTTGATGCGGTAGTGTCTGTGTCTCCCGCTCGTGTTTGTCCACGCGATTATACATATTCGCTGTGATCGAACTATCATAATGACCAAGCCAAGTGATTAGCTGCTCAACTGTTTCATCGAATGATCCAACTGTGTCGATAATAAGATAGGGATCTTTGATAGGATAGTTGGAGCTTTTTTCACGCCGATGAAGATGTTCTGCTAAATCAGCCCAGGTGGTGATATGATGGGATGGTAATCGTAGTGCTGCACGGTGCTCGATACGACGTTGCCATTCCTCTGGTGAGGAGCAAATACATTCAACCACCACGAGATTTGTACCCGTATCGCGGGCTACACAGGAGGCTGCAGTATAGCCACCGACTTCACTCAGGGGACTATCACAAATGACACTTAACCCTTGCGTGAGCTGGCAGCGTGCGATATTAAACATGGTCATATACGCAAGGCCGCCTGCATCAGTACATATACCGTTAAGAATGTCCTTAATATCATCTTTGTCAATGAGCGGTATGGACAGTTGGCGACTAAGCGCACGTGCAATCGCACTTTTCCCGGAACCAGGATGCCCCTTTAATGCAATCAGACATGGTGTATTCTGGTACATCATTCAAAGGTTGCTCTGCTCGTTATCAGACTACTGGTTATACCAGGCAATCGACATATATACTATTGACCCAGTATTGCGTCAAATTGTTCCTGCCAGAAAGGGAATGGCTGTGCACCGACGACCAATTGATCGTTGATGGTAAATGATGGTGTGCTTCGTACGCCTTGTTCGGCTCCTCCATTGAAATCTGTCTCAATCTGTGACGCGTGACGGTTTGTCCTGACACAATCGTTTAAAGTATTGGTGTCAATGGCTAACTCGTCGGCATAACCAAGAAATGTTGCAAAATCCGCTTCGACGCCACTACCCCATTCGCGTGCGTCAAATCCTGCAAAGATGCGATCATGCATAGGCCAGAAGGTGTCCTGTTCAGCAGCACAATTCGCAACATGGGCGGCTAATACCGCGCTAGGGTGGATACTGGGTAACGGGAAATCACGATAGATAACGTACAGTTGCCCGGTCTCAATATATTGTTCAGTTATCTGCGGCATCGTCTCACGGACGAAGGATGCACAGAATGGTCACTGAAAGTCACTATACACAACCATGGTGATTGGGGCATCAGGATCACCAACGGCACGTTGTTCTTCTGTCAGCAATGTCGTGGCAACTGGTTGTTCCTCTGGTGCTGGTGAAGCCACAGGGGGTTCTGTTGGTGCTGGTGAAGCATCTGGTTGTCGTGCCGCGAGCGACTCTACGGGAGGTGTATTTCCGGTAGAGTCTGTTGCATCTGATTCAGTTGTTTGGACACGGGCAGGTGCTTCCTGCCCACATGCCGCTAGAAGCAATGTAAGTGCTATGAATGACAGTAATCGTAGCCAGATTGCTTGAATGACTAAGCCTAGTCGCGGATACATAGTTGTGCTTTCTAGTTCTCAAGTAGCTCAACAGGTGTGGCTTCCATGGGTATCTGATTTTGATACGTGCGCGTTGGTTTTGTCTGACTACCATCTCCACAATACGGGCATACAGACCATGTAAGATCGACAACACGGTCGCAGGAACGACAGCGTCGTCGGAGTGATGTATGGCAGTATGGACATACAACAAAATCAGGTTCAACACCACGTTGACAGCTTGGGCAAGCGAATTGTTCTTCCAGGTCTCGACGAAGATATTGTTCTTCAAGTTCCCGTTCATATTTTTGACTGAGCGTCTGACGTGGACGCAGAATGAGGTGCAAAATAATGCCTGCAAATGGTAACAGAAACACCATTGAAATAGCAAGTACCTGCACAACCACATCGTCGCTGCGGGATCGAATATCACGATAAGCCCAGAGGACCGAAGCGGCCCATAGTAGGAGTGCGTAGATCGCTAATACCCACGCGACTGCTACGAGGAGTGGGACCACATTTGTGAGAAGATCTTGTATTCTTTCTATCAAACCTCAAACTCCTTTAACATAATGATGTTTTTGTTGCACATCATCGTCTACCGCTTTCGGCAGATTCTCGCGCACTTTGCGAAAATGTCAAGCATAGTAATCTGATAGATAGCTGAAAAGCGCGTGTGTGTGCAATCTATGAGTTACAGATGCAGTACATAATCGGTCTTGAGCACAAACACAACTGCGCCCCCAACCTGTACTTCGATGGGTGTTGGTGGGTAGAACTCTCCGGATTCGACTACAGGAGGTAAGGGAGAGACATGGCGTGTACGTGTATAACAATGTTCTCGAATAAGCCTGATCAATCGATCAACTGCATAATCCTCAACCAGGATGAGCAAGGTAATATTGCTTTCGCGTAGAAAGCCACCCTCGCTACAGATCTGGGTAGCCTGGTAGCTGTGCATGTTGAGTTCTTTGACAAGTTCACCGACATCCTGTTTCTGGATCACGGCGATGACCAATTTCATGTTTCAGGCTCCAACAGACGCACGTGTTCAATCATTGGCTCAACAGCTATCTGGATTTGCTGGGCTAGTGTATCAATTGATTGCCGTGCATCAAAAATATGCCAGCGTTCAGGAGATTCTGCTATCAGCTCTCGATACCCCATTTCGACTCGCTGATGATAGGCTAATTCACGTGCATCAAGTCGATTCCATTCAGGTGTTTGCGTTGCTGCACCCTGCGGTACAGCGTCGGCTGGACCTTCAATCTCCCAACTATTCGTGAGTGACGCTCTACGCAGGGGTTGCTGTTTCACGCGTTTTCGTTCGAGCCCCTCTTCAGCCCGTAGATCCAGGAAGATCGTTATATCTGGTTGGAGTCCTCCCGTAGCCATTGCTGTCACCATCCGCAGTTCCGCCAGATCACGTCCCAGACCGTACCCTTGATACGCATACGTTGAGTCGGCGTAGCGATCACAAAGGACAATTCCGCCGTGGTCAAACAGATACGGTCGAATTGTTTCAATAACCAACTGGGCACGCGCAGCAGAAAAGAGTAGTGTTTCTGTGGTCGTGGCCATTTCGGTATGTCGCAAATCGAGTAAGATACGTCGAATCCAGTCACTTATAGTTGTGCCACCAGGTTCGCGTACTTTGATGACAGGGTATCCTCGTGCCTGGAGATATTCGTAGAGCATTTGGATTTGTGTGCTTTTTCCACTACCATCAATACCTTCAAATGTGATAAACAAGCTCATTAGAACAACCACACCTTACATTAGAAACGAATCTCCGCTTATTATGATCGATAGAGTTTGACCCGACGATTCGGCTCATGCCCTTGACTTTCTGATTTGAGATTGTACCGTTCTGCCATTTGATGTTGCAGACGACGAATATAATTGCTGCGTGGTGTCAATTCAACAGCCTGATGATCGCCATTCAACATTTGTGTAATGGCTTCCTCGGTTTCCAGCCGTGCCTGTACTTCTTCCTCACGGCTCAGATTAGGGCGTTTGCCAGGTATGTGTTCAACAATTTGCATGTCAAACACATCTGCCAGTTGGCGCTCCATTTGCGTAATAGTGTTATTACGCAAGACATACACAGGGACACCACGGTCTGATGCCTGTCGTACACGACTGGCCCCTTGACGATAGTAGCTCTTCAAGGTCATAACCATGGTGGCGTCTTGCATATCGCGCACAATGGCTGCTGGTACACGCAGGTTAGCAATCGCACGTTCTAAGCGATCACGACTGACCCCATATGGATAGATGCGTTGTTGTGGTTTCGAGAAAACAGTACTCGTTTCCACAGGTGCATTTCGATTACGTGGCCCATTCACATCTTGTGGTGCTGCCCCTCGTTGTTCGCGTGAGCCATTCCGTTCCCGGTGTGCACCGCCAACCGCCTGTTGTGCGAGCGTAACCTCTGGTTGATTGATGAATGGATCGCTCACTGGCTGGATGATAATCTGTCCATCGGCATCACGCTGGCGTAATTCGGCCTGCGGCGGTTCGCTACGTAATAAATTATCTACAGCGTTGGCGACATCATTATAAACGATAACTTCGTCCCAACTGCGTATTTCCACTAATACATCAAATGTTGGTGGGGCTTTACGTTCCAGAACCGTTTTTTGTGTTCCGCGTCTCCGTGCTTCATCATCGCCCAGTGTAACTGCCTGGATTCCGCCAATTAAGTCTGAGAGGGTTGGATTAACCATCAGATTATCCAGATTGTTACCGTGAGCAGTACCGATCAGTTGTACACCACGTTCGGCGATGGTACGTGCAGCAAGTGCTTCCAGTTCGGTACCAATCTCATCAATCACAATCACTTGCGGCATATGGTTCTCAACAGCTTCGATCATAACCGCATGCTGTTCTGCTGGACGTGGAACTTGCATACGTCGTGCTCGACCAATGCCTTGATGTGGAATATCTCCATCGCCTGCGATCTCGTTTGATGTGTCAACAATGACCACCCGTTTGCGTAACTCCTCGGCTAACACACGGGCTGTTTCACGCAGCATGGTCGTTTTCCCGACACCTGGCTGTCCGAGCAAAAGCACGCTTCGTCCAGAGTCGATGAGGTCGCGCAGAATCGCTATCGTGCCAAAGACGGCCCGTCCGACGCGACAGGTAAGGCCGATAGCTTTGCCTGCACGGTTGCGGATAGCCGAAATACGATGAAGGGTACGCGGAATACCGGCTCGATTGTCCTCACCAAACTCGCCAATACGTGCAATGACATAATCGATATCATCTTGTGATACTTCATGATCACTGAGGAACGTTTCGGAAACACGATAACGTGCTTCTGGCATACGTCCGAGATCCATGACGATCTCGAGTAAATCTTCTTTGCCTTCGGCAATGTCATCAAGACTCTGCCGAATGTGTGGAGGAAGAGCCTCCAGTAGTAGATCTATGTTGCTGGTGATGTCGCGTTGTTCTGTCATATGACTGTGCATCACTCCTATGTGGAAGAATTGTCGGCACAGGCGCATGTGATTCTAGACTTGGTTCTAAGGCTGGTTTAAGGATCACTGAACCCCGTTCTGCCACTGTTGTTCGTTTACAAAGGAGCATTTGTTCACCAATAGGTTGAAACCCCAGATCACCAGCGGGGAGCAAGATCTCTCGCTGGTAATCACGTAACAGAAGGTACACTGGCTGTGAGTCGGGGATTTGCCCCAGGCCGAATCGTAAAATATCGGTTGTAATATCACGATGTTCTGGGCGCAATAACAGAGTGAAAATATGGCCGATAACCCCGCTTGTCAGTTGCAAATAGGCCATAAGATCATCATCAGGTCCCATGATCCAACCACGTTGGCGTAGCTGTCTACCTTGTCCACGTGGTAATACCCATGTTCGACTTTCTCGTGCTTCAACGTGTTGTACAAGACGAGGTGTTATTGCGCCGTATAGTTTATGAATGGCCCACACATCACGGTGGGATTGGGAACGCATTGGTGCAAAGGTAGTTCCCTGATCCCAATCAGGTCCTTCTAATCGAAGGATACTCTGCTGTGTATAGTTGTCAAACCCAAGTTGTCGGAAAACCTCTCGTAGCTCTTCATGGCCCTGCGAGAGGGCTGCATACAATCGTTGTATGTGGTGGTGTCCCGCTTGAATACATAATTGCTCCAAAAGGCGAAACCAGATATCGTGATCGGTTATATGGCGGCATCGTGCGCTATATATGGCCATTAGGACGATATCTTGTTCCGGCCGCTTACTCCGCCCTATTGATTGAATGGCCGCACGCACACCAGGTTCACGATACATCAGAGTCAATCCATCTGATCCGTTGCCTTCGAGCAAACAACGAATGAGAAACCAGACACGCCGATATGGTCGGGCCAGCATAATCTGGTTATACAACATGACTTGATTGCGTGGTTTGCGTCGCAGTGTCCACAAGTCGCCTAGTGTGGCGGATCCTATCATAGTTGTTATAGTCAGCCTTACTACAATTCTAGAAAATAGCGATGAAATCGATCATCGTCTGACAATTCAGGATGGAAGCATGTCAACAAGAATGATCCTTGTTGAGCAGCTACAATGTGCTGTTCCTCCAAAGTTGCAATCGTTTGTACATCGGTTTCAGGTGCTTCGAGCAATGGTGCTCGGATAAAAACGGCATGGAACGATTTTGCACCGAGCGATGGAACATCAAGATCGGCCTCAAAACTGTCCAATTGCCGCCCAAAAGCATTACGTTTTGCCGTGATATCGACGAGTGCAAGTGATGGTTGCCCTGCTGGACGACCCTCTGCGATATGTTTCGCCATTAAGATAGCACCTGCACACGTCCCCCAAACGGGCATTCCCTGATGTCCTCGTTCTTGGATTGGTTCCAGTAAGTTATACAAGATGAGCAATTTCCCGATAGTGGTGCTTTCACCTCCTGGAATAATAAGACGATCAACATATTCCAGATGTTTCGGGAGTCGGACTTGTTGTGTGGAAACGCCCAACTGCTGGAGGACTAGTTCGTGTTCACGAAAGTCTCCTTGAAGGGCGAGAATACCTACAATCATAAAGAAAGGAATACTTTCAATCGTTGGCGGTACATAGCTGTGTGGTTACCATCCACGGTCAGCCATGCGCTGATCTTCGGCCAATGTTTGTATGTTAATGCCTACCATTGCTTCACCCAGCCCTCGACTGATCTGCCCAATGATTTCAGGTTCGTTGTAGTGGGTTGTAGCTTCTACAATTGCACGGGCGCGCTTTGCTGGATCACCAGCTTTGAAAATACCTGAGCCGACGAACACGCCATCGACGCCAAGCTGCATCATCAGTGCAGCATCAGCAGGAGTGGCAATACCACCAGCAGCAAAATTTACGACTGGGAGTTTGCCTGTTTCTGCGATCTCTTTGACAAGATGATAGGGTGCCCGTAGCTCTTTTGCAGCACTGTACAGTTCGTCTGTGTTCATATTTTGCAAACGTCGGATGGTACCGTAGACAGCCCGTGCGTGACGCACCGCTTCGACCACATTGCCCGTACCGGCTTCTCCCTTGGTTCGCATCATCGCCGCGCCTTCATTCACCCTGCGTAATGCTTCATCCAGATCCCGACAGCCACAGACAAAGGGAACCTTAAACTGGTGTTTATCAATGTGATGCTCTTCATCTGCTGGTGTGAGCACTTCACTTTCATCTATATAATCGACACCGATTGCTTCAAGCACTTGCGCTTCTACAAAATGACCAATGCGCGCTTTTGCCATTACAGGTATCGTCACCGCTTCCATGATTTCAACAATAAGTTCCGGGTCGCTCATCCGCGCGACCCCACCGTTGGCTCGTATGTCAGCAGGGACGCGCTCAAGTGCCATGACGGCAACGGCACCAGCCTCTTCGGCAATACGGGCCTGCTCGGCGTTGACAACGTCCATAATGACGCCACCCTTCAACATTTGCGCCAAGCCCACTTTGGTTGTCCAAGTTGACTTTTCCATACTTTACCCTCGCCGTTCAGATAATGATTTGTTTTCAAGAATAATTGTACCACCCTTCGACACGTGCGGCAATCAGCCTCTCGTCTGAGGCGTAACTACAAGGGTTTTACAATGCCTTGCGATTGGAGGTTATGATCAAACGAAAGGGGGGATGCAAACGAGGATACGGTTGACCGTATCCTCGCTTATCGTTCTATCGGAAGTGATGAAATTACTTCTCAAAGTTGGCTGCCACAGCATGCCAGTTTACTGTATTCCACCATGCGCTGAGATAATCTGGTCGTCGGTTCTGATATTTGAGATAGTAGGCGTGTTCCCATACGTCAATGCCCATGATTGGTGTGTTTCCATCCATGTAGGGGCTGTCTTGATTAGCACTGCTTAACACTTGTAGTTTACCACTCGCGTCTTTAATGAGCCAGGACCAGCCACTCCCAAAACGCTTGACACCTGCATCGACCATCTGCTGCTTAAAGGTGTTGAAATCACCAAATGTGCTGTTAATGGCTTGTGCTAAGGCCCCCGTTGGTTCGCCACCGCCATTTGGCCCCATGATGGACCAGAACAGGGTGTGGTTTGCATGGCCACCGCCATTATTGCGTACGGCCATACGAATACCTTCTGGCACATCATTAATGTTGCGAAGAATGTCCTCAATCGTCTGATTCTGTAGGTTAGCATGTCCTTCAAGTGCTGCGTTCAGATTGTTCACATACGCTGCATGGTGTTTGCCATGGTGAATCTGCATGGTTTGTGCGTCGATATGCGGCTCTAATGCAGCAAAGTCGAATGGGAGTGATGATAATGTGAAAGTCATGAAGTCCTCCTGCGAATGTAATGTAGACCTTATGTAAATAGTGAATACAAGGCAAGATAAACATACAAACTGAGCAGAGAAAGCCTGCTCAGCAAAGACTGAAAAACAACCTTATCAATAGTGTTATAGTGCTACTTCTGGATAGTTGATGATGGACAAACGGACATACTACACAGTATCTATACGATAGCGGCAATATGTCGCTCCTTCTGCAATAGAACTTTCGCGTACAATAGATGCACCAAGTACATCTTCATAGAGTGTTAATTCAGACGCACACATCTGGCGATACTCACGGGCCACACAGTCAACTGGACAATTATGTTGGGTAAGGACAAATGCCCCTTCCTCTAATTGTTCCCACTCACACATGTATCCCTGTTCGTTCAATATGGCGGCCAATTCTGCCACTTGTTGTGCTAATGGCTTATCAGCCAGACGTGGCCCATACACTTTAATCAGGTGTTCACGACGCGTCGTCAGAAATTTGTCGACGGCTGGCTTACCTCCGGCTGCCTCGATAAACGTGATAGCATCAACTGCAAGCTGATCATAGCCTTTGGGAAATAGTGATTCTGCTTCGTTGGTAAGTGCGTACAGATGACTCGGTCTCCCTACTCCCCGCCGGACACTTGAAACGTATACAAGATTGTCACGTTCCAAGAGGGCTAAATGCTGACGTATGCCAACCGTGCCAATCCCTAAAGCTTCTCCTAACTCAGTGGCAGTCATCTCACCTTGACGGCGAATTTGTTGTATGATCTGTTGACGCGTTTCACCTTGCTCACGATGCTCTGTAGTCATCGGTGTGCTCCTGAAACTGTATATATATTTACATTATTTATGCATATAGTATGGCAATGAGTATAGCACTGGCTTTTCTTCTTTGTCAAGTAAATACTTTTGAAACTGTTCTTTGGTTCAGGTTTGCGCTTGTGATTGCACGAAAAAACTTGACAATTAGTCTTCTTACTCGTACACTCGCACTCAATTCATAGTTTACAATGTACTGACCGTTATAGC
This sequence comes from Chloroflexi bacterium AL-N1, assembly GCA_013122435.1. GTDB lineage: Bacteria > Chloroflexota > Chloroflexia > Chloroflexales > Roseiflexaceae > AL-N1. The sequence continues at coordinate 189,474 of WYDT01000008.1, read as the reverse complement.
GCGTTCTCATACTATATTATAGTCCTACATACCCTATGGTTGGTTTACAAAACAAAGTTGCTGTCATCACTGGTGCTTCAAATGGTTTTGGCAGAGTAATTGCTCAGAAATGTGTCCAGTCTGGTGCTTCAGTAGTGCTTGCGGCACGCTCGGAAGAATCGCTGGAACAGGTTGCAATGACCCTGCGAAGCAGTCGTGTTTTATCCATTCCAACTGATGTTACACAAGATAGTGATATCGCACATCTGGTTCGCACGACGCTAGAGCGGTTTGGTTCTGTGGATGTGCTTGTCAACAGTGCTGGATTTGGTATCATTGATCCAGTTAAGTGTGCAGCATTATCAGATTTTCAAGAAATGTTGGATGTTAATGTCTATGGGGTAGTGCGCTGTACACAAGCCTTTCTGCCACACATGCTCGCACAGCGGAGTGGCCATGTGGTGATGATGGCCTCATTGGCTGGTCTCATTGCCACAAATAACATGGGATTTTACAGTGCCAGCAAGTTTGCACTTGTAGGAATGTCGCGTGCTTTAATGCTTGAATTGTATGGGACTGGTGTACTCTGTACATTGATATGTCCAGGGATTGCATTAACGGGGTTTCAGCAACGTGCGCCAATCGAGCGATATGCTCGCAGCACTCGATTAGTGCCGTGGACAACCGCAGAGCGTGTTGCTAGTGTTACACTACGAGCAATTGAACGAGGGATGCAGGGCGAAATAGTGATTCCACGTATAGGGCGTGTCTTTGCCGTAGCGTGTACATTATTTCCTGGTTTAGCTCGGCGAGTTATGTCTGTTATTGGATAGATATAATCCCTCTAAGCTTATATATCTTGTGAAAATGGTACTAACGTCATGGGCGCGATATTCGAGCAGTAAAAGAGAAGTATGTTACGATTCGATAAAAGTAAGAAATGCACATGGCCTAACTGTACACGGTAAGAGGGTGTTATGACACACGAGCGTATTGCCAAACGAGTAGATCGAGTCCCACCTTCTGGTATCCGGCGGTTTTTTGACATTGCCGCGACAATGCCAGAAGTGATTTCGTTAGGAATCGGAGAACCTGATTTTGTCACTCCAGCTTTGTTTCGAGATGCTGCAGTACGCTCCATTCAGGATGGACACACGGCGTATACCTCGAATTCAGGGCTATTTGAATTACGTGAAGCAATAGCTGCTCATCTTCAGCGTCTGTATGCTGTCAGCTACGATCCGGAAACAGAGATTCTCGTTACTGTAGGTGTGAGTGAAGCGCTTCAACTAGCGATGCTCGCCACAATCAATGATGATGATGAAGTGATTGTCCCTGAGCCCTGTTTTGTCGCATATGCTGCAACTGTGGCCTTTGCAGACGGTATACCACAGCACGTTGCAACCTCGGTTAAAGATTATTTTCAGGTTACTGGTCAGGCTCTTGAGGCAGCTATCACACCACGTACGCGAGCTATTTTGATTGGCTACCCCAATAACCCGACCGGTGCAGTCATGCCTCGCGAGCGCCTCCTTGAGATTGCGAAAATTGCAGAAGATCATGACCTGTTAGTATTTTCCGACGAAATCTATGATCGTTTGGTGTATGGTGTAAACCATACCTGTTTTGCAACCTTACCCAACATGCGTGAGCGTACGGTGTTACTAGGCGGGTTCTCCAAAGCATATGCGATGACGGGCTGGCGTCTTGGTTGGATGGCTGCCCCGGCTGATGTGACGGCTGCCGTTCGCAAAATTCACCAGTATGCAATCATGTCTGCCCCGACGATGAGCCAGTATGCTGGGCTAGAAGCGATTCTGAATGGTGAGCCAGCCGTCCACGAGATGGTTACCGAATATGATCGTCGGCGTCAAACAATTGTGACAGGACTGAATCAGATTGGCTTGCCAACGTTCGAGCCAAAGGGTGCGTTTTATACATTTCCGCAGGTGAGTCACTTAGGCATTACGTGTGAGGAGTTTGCTGAACGATTATTGTTGGAACAGCAAGTCGCGGTGGTTCCTGGTAATGCATTTGGTCCGAGTGGTGAAGGGTTTGTACGTGCCTGTTATGCAACAACGTATGAAAAAATTGAAATGGCGCTTGAACGAATTGATGCGTTTGTGAAAACACTTCGTTGAGTCACAAGTGTGCAAGTTGGGTGTAACATGACCTCAATAGAACATACTACTATATGTGTAACATGAGGAGTGCTAAGATGACTGAGCAAACAATGCCGACAACAACATCATCCGATCAGTCGAAGGTTATGGAAGAAGAGCAGCTTTTTTGCTCCTTAACTGGAAAACCTGTGAGTCGTGAGGAAGCCTATTGGGCCCCACCATTTATTACTGCACGTGATCTGGTAGTGGTGATATTCCGAACGATTACGCAATCTCCAGGAGCGCTTGGCCAATTGCTATTTGCTGCGCCGGTCAATGTTCCTTATGCACCCGACGCACGCGAACAATTAGCCTCACGTCGCTCCAGTGAGCAAATAAAGCTTTTGCTTGGATTATTGCTTATTGTGGCGCTTATTGCAGTACCGATTATTCTTTTATCGATGGGTTAGGAGACTCATGTTACTCTCAGTTATTATGCCTTGTTATAATGAAGAGGCCACGCTTCAACCTATTTTGTCACGTGTGCGAACAGTAGATATCCCCAAGGAGATTATTGCGGTTGATGATCATTCATCTGACAATACATATCAGCTCTTGTGCGAATCTGCCTCAGGAGATCCCTCCATGACCGTCATTCGCCATCCGACCAATCGGGGGAAAGGTGCGGCAGTTCGTACTGGTCTGGCACGTGCACGTGGTGATGTTGCCATTATTCAGGATGCTGATTTAGAGTATGACCCCAATGATTATTATGAACTTGTGCAGCCTATTGTTGATGGGCGAGTCAATGTTGTTTTTGGATCCCGTTTTATGGGGCGTCATACGGGTATGTACTTTTGGAATGCCATAGGAAATAAGGGCCTCACGTTTCTCACGAACCTTTTATTCAATTGCTGGATCTCTGACATGGAAACATGTTATAAGGTTATGCGAACAGACATTTTACGTGATTTGAGACTTGAGAGTAACGATTTTCGATTAGAGCCAGAGATTGCTGCCAAAGTTCTCAAGCGAGGACATCGCATCTACGAAGTACCAGTAAGCTATCTTGGTCGAACGTATGAAGAGGGGAAGAAGATGCGACCAAGTCAAGGCTTCCTTGCTATTGCGGCCCTGTTGCGTTATCGGTTATGGGGGTGATTTGAATCAGGATCGTATATGTCATTGCCCCTACAGTATGAGGTAGGTATATTGTGGAGAATATAGGCGCTTATCTGGAAAGTCTCGCGGCAACTCTCTCTGCTACACCACATGCAGCGCTCCAATCTATTGAACAGTCTTTGTGGGCAACATATCAGCGTGATGGCACCATTATTATCTGTGGAAACGGCGGGAGTGCAGCGACTGCTTCCCATTTTGCATGTGATTTAGCAAAATGGACCATTTGTAAAGGTCAACCTCGTGTGCGATCCACTGCCCTCACAGATAACGTTCCGGTGATGCTTGCCTGGTCCAATGATACCCATTATGAGCGGGTTTTTGTTGAACAGCTTATGAATCTTTATCGACCGGGTGATACATTGGTGGCTATTTCTGGGAGTGGTAATTCACCCAGTGTTTTACGAGCGGTTGAATGGGCGAATGAGCAGGGTGTTGACACCATTAGTATGACTGGGTTTGGTGGTGGCCAGCTTGATAAAATAGCCCAGGTTGGTGTCATCGCACCCAGCCATTTTATGCCTGAGGTTGAAGATGTGCATATGGCGATCTGTCATGCGTTGGCAGTAAGTATCGGCAAACGCATAAAACAACTTCTCCCCGCATAGTGTTTGGCAATCGTGCGCCGATCAAGCAATGACTTGTTCAGTACGGCAACACAAACAGAGACCCTATGAATATCAATCACACATTCGTTTGGCATCGGCAACTTCACCAAACACAAGCAACTTATCGTTTGTCAGAATGCGTGTGTCAGCAGATGGACTGACGAGTACCTCTTCATTGCGCCAGATTGCCAGGATGTTAAGCCCATGTTTCTGGCGGAGATCTGCTTCTGCGAGCGTCTTGCCCTGCAAATGCTCCGGTGCAATCACCTCGATAATTCCAATGTTAGGATTGAGCTCCAAAAAATCAACCAGACGGATAGACGATAAACGTCGTGCCAACCGAACCCCGGCTTCGTGCTCAGGCAGAATAACCTCATCTGCGCCAACCTGGATGAGAATATCCCGTTGTGTGCGTGTACGTGCTTTGGCAATCACATGTGGAACGCCAAGTTTGCACAGGAGTACTGTGGCAAGCAGGTTGCTCTCAAAATCTGTTCCAATACATACCACGCCAATATCAAAGTGATCGATGCCAATTTCACGAAGCGCATCAATGTTAGTGGCATCAATGTTGACGACGTTGGGTAACTCAGGGGCGATGGCCTGTACCCGCTGATAGTCGCTATCCGCTGTTAATACCGTATGGCCCTGCTCAACGAGCGATTTGGCCAAACTAGTGCCAAATCGCCCTAAACCAATAATGATAAATTGCCGTTTATCGCGATGCAGAAACGGCCGTCGGTTCCGGCCATGAGATCGAAGATCTGGCAGTGAACGGGTATCCTGCGTTATAAGTTCTTTTTGCGTCTTTTCTGTTGTATGATTGGTGAATTTCCACCATTGTCTAAATCGTTCTAACATAGCATCCTCTCGGATTATGAATGTGTGTGTTTATATATCAACATGGTTGTCTATCATATAGCTACGTGACTCTGTGTGTTTTAACCTATAACGATTTGCTCTGACGGATAGAGTGCGGTGGTAGGTTTTTCTTGTTGTGCTACCAATACGACCAGTGTAAGTGGGCCAATACGCCCCCAGAACATGGTTAAGGCAATCAGAATGCGGCCTAGCCCATCTAACTCTGAGGTGGTTCCGAGAGAGTAGCCGGTATTGGAGAAGGCGCTAATCACTTCAAAACCTACCGCAAAGCCTGATCCCGTGCGATCAACGAGCAGAATCAATGTGACGACAAAACATAAGAGGGTTGAAACGGTCATAATTGCTACAGCTTTGCCAATGGTTTCGAGTGGCAAGGTGCGGCCAAATATTACTGATTGTGGTTTTCCTCGCACGGTAGCAACGACTGCTACAATGAGCACGCCTACGGTGCTGATGGTCACCCCACCAGCCATCGAAGCTGGTGCGCCCCCGATAAACATAGATATCATGAGTATTAACACACTTGATTCGCTTAATTCGTCCATAGGAATAATCGTCAGCCCGGCGGTACGCGATGATATGACACTGAATAGTGCTACCCAAAAACGCTCGATAGGTGTGGCATTGTGGATGGTGCTAAAGAGATTATCGAATGAAAAGACAATTACGCCTAATATCACAAGTGTGGCTGAAATGATGAGTGTTAGTTTCGTGTGAACGAGTAATTTATTATCCCACGGAAAGGTGATTAAATCCAATGCGACCAAGATGCCAAGTCCACCAAATGTAATCAATACCATTAAAACAGTCAGTGTAAATATGTCATTCCCGAAACCAAAAAGAGTGCTATCAACACCGCTGTATAAATCAAAACCTGCGTTGCAAAAGGCACTGATGGAATGAAATATGGCCATATATGCCGCCCGCCCCATCCCCAGTTCTGGCCACCAGCGGAGCCATAGTAAAATAGCTCCGGCAAGCTGTATAATGGCTGTGACAAACAAGACATAGAGGGTTAGGCGTCCAATTCCGACGGTGTGCATGACGCCCAAAGATTGGCGAAGCAATAATCGTTCAGCGATGCCGAGGCGGCGACCGATCAGTGAGAAGAGGAGTACCGAAAAGGCCACAAAGCCGATCCCTCCAACCTCAATTAAAAGCAAGACTATTATCTGTCCGAACAGTGAGAGATCACGCGCCGGGTTAATGACCACCAATCCAGTCACAGTGGTAGCGCTGGTCGAGGTAAAAAAGGCTTCGCTCCATGTAAGTGGGCGCTCTGTCCCAGCTATCGGCAGACGCAGCAGCAGCGTACCAATCAAGATAATAAGTGCAAACCCCATTACCAGTGTTTGGGCATTCTTACGAGCAAGCGGATTGATCGGCTGCCGTACTATTGTGGCATTTGAGAGGTTGCCATCTTTCGTCGTGTGTGCCATAGTGGGTCGTCCTGTCAGTGCGGTATCACTTTAGAGGGCAGTTGTGCTACTCTCGTTCTCTTGCTATGTAACAAAGTTGTGCTTTCGGTTGTACAAAGGGGATTGGCGTAAACGATATGTAGTGAGAGTATGACTGCCTCGCATCCTCATACTCTGCTGTATCATAGAAAAGAGATAGCTGTTTTATCTCTCCAACACCGCTTTATGTACATGTTCACGAAGCAATGCATTTATTATATGACTTCCCCTTATTTTGGCAATACATCTCTTGACGGGCAACAAGAGTGGATTGTTAGCTCTTCTGCGTTTATTATAGCCTATTTCTCATTGTGCATATGTATATACTATCCGTCGTTAGCTGTTTGTGAGAGAAACATGTACCTCACAATATGGTGCATTTCACCATTCTTTCTATCTGTGTTGTGTTAAGACGCGGTCTAATCATCTTTTTGCATACTCGTCGTATAATAATGGGACACACATTTTCGTTCAAAGTAGGTGACAGATGGCAGCAATGATTTTGGATGGACGTACGTTAGCAAAGACATTACGTGACGAATTGCAAGCAGAAATCCAACAGTTTACTTCACAGGTCGGAGTAACTCCCACATTAGCAGTAGTTCATATCGAAGGAGATAGTGCTTCAGAACGTTATGTACGCAGTATTCAGAAGGCGTGTGGCAATCTTGGTATCCATTTTGTGAAGCCACACCTTGCTGAAGGGACCACTCAGGAGCGGCTTGAATCGGTGGTGAGCTCTCTCAGCGAGGATACAAAAATACATGGTATTCTGTTACAACTCCCTCTGCCGGCTGGTTTTGATACTGATAGGGCTATTGCTCAACTCGATCCACGCAAAGATGTAGATGGTATACATTATTCTAATGCCGGACTCGTCATGCAAGGTGTGCCACGTTTTGTTCCCAATACACCTGCAGGAGGGATGGAGGTTTTAAAACGCTACGCTATTGAAGTAGCTGGTAAACGTGCGGTAGTTGTTGGACGGAGTATGGTTGTAGGTAAGCCAATGGCATTACTGCTGCTCCAGTCCCATGCAACTGTAACGATTGCTCATTCGCGCACCCTTGATCTTGCTGCAGTGGTTCGTGAAGCAGATATTGTTGTGGTAGCTGCGGGGCATTCAAAGTTGGTGCACGGCTCTATGATACGTCCGGGAGCTGTTGTTATTGACTTTGGAATCAACGTTCAGGATGATGGCTCAATGACTGGTGATGTCGATTTTGCAAGTGCGTCGGAAGTGGCGGGTGCGATCACGCCTGTCCCTGGTGGTACGGGACCTGTAACCAATGTCATGCTTCTCAAGAATGTTTTACACGCCGCCTGGTTGTCACAGACGCCTTAGCCTGTACTGCATATCTTATGGATCACCACGACGTATGATACTCACAAGTAAGGCGAGTCCGGTAAGTGTGGCACCGATACTACCAATGAGGCTAAAAATAAACATGAATTGATTGCTCCATCCCAAACTGGCTGCGACACTGATCATTCCCAGAGCAATGATAAAAGCCATAAAGGTGACTGCCAAAGCGATTCGCATACTGGCTAATGTCAGTGCCGAGGCAACGCGTCGCATCTCGGTGTCACGTGTTTGGAGCACAAGTTCCCCATCATCGAGACGACGGAGGGTGTCGCTCAGTTGTCTCGGCAGGATTGTTGCTACCTCGCGAACCTCTTGTACGTGCTCCCATGTGCGTTTTGCAACGGCTTCTGGTGATGCAAGTTCTGCTAACGCACGAGTCGCATAAGGCCGTGCCACGGCAAATGTATCAAGATGGGGATCAAGTTGTATACCAACGCCTTCCATCATTACAATTGCTTTCAACAATAATGCAAGAGGAACTGGCATACGCAACTGATGCCGCCGGATGATCTGTAGTAATTCTTCGTTTGTCTCGTGTGCGGACATTTCTTCCAGCGGACTGTCCACGATGCGATCCATGAACCGCATCAGATCACGCCGTAATGTAGGTGTGACGTCACGCCGGTCTAAGATATCCAGATGTTGCATGGCCCGTAACGCACCACCTGTATCATTGCGTGTGAGGGCTACCAACAGTAGGAGTAGGTTGTTAATGGTTTCTCGATCAAGCGAAACAACCTGCCCGAAATCAACTACACCGATGACGGCATTTGGTAGGGCAAAAAAGTTGCCTGGATGGGGATCAGCGTGAAAGAAGCCATCACGAAAAATCTCACGCAGAATAAGTTCGACGCTATTACGAGCCAGCGATTTTTGATCAATGCCGTTCTCTTGTAGTTGTTGGATATCGTTAATTTTGACACCAAACAACCGTTCACTTGTAAGTACACGAAGGCTGGTGTGCTCCCAATAGATAGTTGGTATATGTATGATAGTACTGCCACTAAAGTTCTTGCGAAAGCGATCAGCATTACGTCCTTCACGGCGATAATCTAATTCGGAACGTAACGTTGTACTGAGCTCCCAGGCCAGATCAACAAGGTTATATTGACTCCCCAGTGCTGTGCGCTCTTGTGCTAAGGCTGCGATATCGTTGAGAATGGCCAGATCGAGGGTCATTGTTTGTTGAATGTCCGGTCGTTGGATCTTCACGACGACCTGCTCTCCGCTGTGAAGAGTGGCTGTGTGTACCTGACCAAGTGATGCAGCGGCCAGAGGCTCATGGCAGAAGTCTTGAAAGGCGGTGTGCAATGGCCGTCCCAATTCGGTCTCAATGATCTTGATGGCCACATCGGATGGAAACGGTGGGACGGTATCCTGTAGTTTGGTTAATTCGATCAGGAAGGCAGGTGGCAAAATATCAGCACGCGTACTGAGCATTTGCCCTAGCTTGACAAATGTTGGACCAAGCGCGATTAGTGTTTGTCGTAGTCGTTCTGGCCCACTGAGTGGATCGGGAACAGAGTGACGAACAATACGGCTGGGTAACGATAAGAGATTGGAAAGACCTAACTGCTCTACAAGATACCCAAAGCCATGATGCCCAAGCACCTGTGCAATTTGGCGATAACGACCCAAGTATCGAGCCTGACGGACGATTGGCCACATGTCTGTATTCCTCAATGTATATCAGACCCACTTGAGCAGCGTGGGAGTAATAATACATTTCATGATTCTGTCATACTTTGGATCTTACTCTGTTGCATGCACGGCGTCAATGTTTTAACGGTTAACCCAGGTTGAGATTATGCGTTTCTATGGTATCCTAAGTGGAGCACACGCATATGTATAATATTATTTCCGGTAATTATCAATGCAAAAGATTGTTGGTATCAACCAGCGATGTTTGTGGTTATGCTGACAATGGGTAGAGAGTATCTAGTAACATGATTGTAGATATTACCCTTTATGCCTTTAATGTGGTTGTTTCAGCAACACAGCAACGTAAAATTGCCGAAATTCGAGGTAGTATTGTGTATCGGCTTATACCGCTTGGGCTATCACCACAGTTTGCTCCATTGGCTGAAATTCGAGGTAATACTGTTCATATGTTGCATGATTCATCATTATCGCAAACACATAGATCTGCTTTTGCTGAGATTCGAGGAGGGCGTGTATATGAAATTATCGGAACGGTGTCACATCCACGGTACCGTCAGATTGCAGAAGTGCGTGGTATGAGTGTGTATAAAATGGCTTCCAGTATAGGGATGGGACGCCCACGAAAAGTGGCTGAAGCACAAGGCGAAGCGGATGCCGTTCGTATTGGTGGAGCAGTTGCTGCACTTATGTATGCTGGCTGGATTATTTAAGATTAACCTCTGATACATTTCCCTACAACAGAAATCATCTCAAGGATATCTTAAGGTTTCATAGGATGAGCTTTTGTTAAATTGAGGTCATTGTCATAGACTAAGGTGAACTCCTCTCTCCTTGACTTCTTGTCCTGCTGCAATTAATATACGGTAGGGTAAGAAAATATCACACAACTGTTACATCTTCCCTCACTATTGTTATGTATACTAAAGGCAGGCCGACACAGTGGTATTTGGCGCGGAAGTTACGTAATCTAAAATGTGAAGTTATCAAGAAAAAAGACGAATGTAACGAGGTGATGTCTGGAGTTAGGAGCATTTCCGTATGAAACAAGAGTATCAGAATCAGTATGTGGTCACTGGCCTTAGTCCTATTGTACGAGACCAACTTCACGAACGTGTTGCGTATGCAAACGGGGATCTCATGGTTGTTGAAGAAGAACTTACGGCCCAAATTGAAGAGATTGACCGTGGTATGAAATATCACAACGAGACAGTTAAGCGCCGACGTCTCGTTGATAGAGCATTCTTTATGGCTCAATTACGTTATCTCAAGAAGTATGCACAATCCTTACGAGCAGCCCAGCGGTCAAAATCTACTATCTTCAAACGTATCATATCGTTTTTTCATTCTGGGAAAACGATACCATACAATGTCCCATAGCATAGTTATATAAAACAAAAGGAGTGTGCGGTTGTACTGTCAATCCAAACAGTCAATACCGTGCGGTTTGTTATGAGTGCACACGATATTCTCATTATGATGGGGCTGGTTCTATCAGCAGGCATTGCAACTCAACTTTTGGCCGACTATATCAAACTGCCCGCTATTGTTCCTCTTCTGGCAGTTGGGGTGTTGCTCGGCCCTGAAGTGCTCAACATTGTTCGACCTGATGAATTAGGTATTGGATTACGCGTTATCATACCACTCATTGTTGCTATTATTGTCTTTGAGGGTGGTATGGCATTAGATATAACCTATCTTCGTCAAGTTTCACGAGTGGTGCGTAACCTCATTACCATTGGCTGTATTGTGACAGCACTTTTGGGGGCGGCCATCGCACATTGGCTGGTTGGGCTTGACTGGTCACTGGCACTTTTGTTTGGGGCACTGGTCAGCATTACTGGCCCCACAGTGATAAATCCCTTACTTCGTCGGGCGGCAGTCACACAAAAACTGAAAACGATCCTTATTGCGGAGGGTGTACTGGTTGATGCTGTTGGTGCGGTATTAGCTGTTGTGGTGTTAGAGGTTATTCTTGCACAACATCAACCGCTTACTGGTTTTAGTGAATGGGCTATTCGTGTCGGTGGCGGTGCATTCATTGGGATTGCTGGTGGTTGGTTGCTAGGCCGTGGTCTGCAACAGATTGGCAAGCAGTTTTCTGCTGAACTAACACGTTTGAGCGCTCTTGGTGGTGCCATTGCCATTTACACGATTGCTGACACATTTAGTGCAGAAGCTGGTATCGCTGCTGCCGCTGCTGCTGGTATCGTTGTAGGAAATACACGTTTCCCCCATGAGGAAGAAGTTCATCATTTTAAGGGTGATCTGACAACGCTTGGGATCGGGGTTATTTTTATACTTCTGGCAGCAAATATTCAATTCGGTGATCTGGCGGTACTTGGTTGGAATGGGGTGTTAGGCGTAGCTGCATTGATGCTGCTGGTACGTCCGGCTGCTGTATTTCTCTCAACGGTTGGTACACGGCTTACAATCAAAGAACGTTTGTTTATCTCTGCGGTGGGGCCACGCGGTATTGTTTCGGCCTCTTTTGCGACATTTGCAGCGCTTCGTCTTGAGGACGCTGGTTATGCTGATGCCAATTTACTCATTGGACTCGTTTTCATGGTCGTGATTGGCACTGTTGTGGTCCAAAGTTTTTCAACGCCCTGGGTGGCCAAATGGTTAGGAGTACGTCCGATGCTTACAGTGATTATTGGTGCTGATCCTCTCGGTCGCGATCTGGCGCGTAATTTGCAGTCGCAGGGTGAAGAGGTGGTGCTGATTGACCGCGATCCTGCAAGTGTGGCTCAAGCCCGCCAACAAGAATTAACCGTGCTTGAAGGTGATGCTTCGCATGAACAGGTATTGCGTAAGGCCGGTATTGAACGTGCACATAGCATTGTAGCAACAACCTCGAGTGATAAAGCAAATCTCCTGGTTTGTCAGTTGGCACGGTCGCGCTTTGGAATCAATGATCTTGTGGCGCGTGTCAACGACGATGCGAATATCAAAATGTTTACTGAACTCGGTATTCGTTCCATGAGTCCTAATGCAGTGGCTGTGATGGTGCTGGAAAATCTATTGCGCCGCCCCAGCACCCTGCAACTGTTAACTGACTTAGATCCTGGGAAAGAAGTGCGTGAGGCGACGCTCTATAATCAGGTGTTTTTTGGTAAAGCTTTGAAAGACCTTTCGTTAGAAGGTGATGTTTTGATTGTTATGATCCGCCGTGCCAATAAGTTGTTTGTGCCACACGGCAGCACGACACTGGCTCAGGGAGATCAAATTACCATCATTGGTGCATCAGAAGATGCGGCATATGCCGCATCGAATTTTGAGCTTCAAACGGGTACAGGTAAGGCATCGGTTGTAGGAGCAACGCCAGATATGTCTTCCTGAGCACTAAGACATTGCCATCGCACGGTATTGTGTGTCTAACTCAAAGGTTTGGGAGGCCGTATCAGCAATTGAGTTACCTATGGCGAGAGACGAAGTCGCAGCAGGTGAAGGCGCATTTCGCACATGAATGATCCGGCCATCCTGGTTGAAGACAAAATCATCAACAAGGTTGCCGTCTGATGCTAATGCCTGAGCACGTATCCCTGCTGGTCCCTCAACGACGTCTTCAGGGCGTATCTCAGGTACAAAGCGTTGGGCGGCTTTGACGAAGAGATCTTTGCTAAAGTCACGAATCATCTCATCCATACCCATGCGCCAATACTTCAAAGCCAGCGACTGGAAGCCACGATAACTCACTGCTTCCCATAGATCCTGTGGGTTGATATTCCATCGTTTGTACCCCTCTCGTCCAAAGGCAAGCACTGCGTTTGGTCCTAACCACATTGAGCCATCCATTCGTAACGTTGAATGCACACCCAGGAAAGGGAACTCTGGATCGGGAACAGGATAGATAAGTGCTCGAATCAAACGCTGACGCTCTGGCTTAAGAATGTAGTAATCGCCACGAAATGGTATGATCCGCGGATCGCGTGGAGCGCCACTCATGGCGGCAACCCGGTCAGCGTATACTCCAGCACAACCAATCAAAAAGCGTGTGGTGAACGCGCCTGTGGTGGTTTGCACACGCACCGCGTTGGCTTGTCGGTCTATTGCTGTAACGCCACAACTCGTCAGAATTGTTCCCCCCGCCTCTCGGACTTCTTCAGCATAGGCTTCCGTTACTTTCTCATAATCCACAATACCAGTTTGAGGAGAGTAAATGGCTTTGATACCGTTTGCGTGTGGTTCGATCTCGCGTAGACGTTCAGTGCCGATCATCTCTACACCAGGGACACCATTGGCAATGCCGCGCCGATAAAGCTCTTCCAGCCGTGGAATTTCCGCTTCTTCGGTTGCCACAATGACTTTACCACAGAGGTTATATGGAATACCGCGTTCTTCGCAGTATTGGATGAGTGATGCTTTACCTTGTACACACATGCGGGCCTTGAGTGAGCCAGGAGTGTAATAAATTCCCGAATGCAGGACCCCACTGTTACGGCCTGTTTGATGTTGTGCGATGGCAGGCTCTTTGTCTAACACGGTCAATCGTAGTGTGGGATAGCGCTTCAAGAGTGTACGTGCAGTTGCGAGACCGACGATGCCAGCACCAATAATTGCTATATCAGTGTTGTGCCCTTCCGCCGAACCGTTACTATTCATATCTATGCCCCCGTGGACTAGTTTTGTATTTCATCATAGTTGATATTATAACAGGGCCACATCGACACAAAATGAATGAAACTATAACATCCTTGAAATATTTTGATTTGACATAATGATAGAGTGCCAGCGTAAGCTACACTCTACCAGACACCCTATTATCTCATCATCGAACCCTATGTTCTATCTTGCTCCAACAGCCCGCGCAAGCTCTCGTTGTACGACTTGAACGACCAGATCGTCGAGTCGATCGACGGTAAATGCATCAGGATCAACATTATGTGTTGTGGTATCCCCAGGCGTCCCCGCCTCCTGGCCTGGTTGGTAGGTCAAGAAGATAAAGGTTGCCAGCGTTTGTTGGGCTAATTGACGGAAAACATATTCTGCCTGATCATCTGTATTACTTGCTGCAATCGGATAAATCTTGATACCTTGACTAACTGCGGATCGGGCCTCATCGGTGTAGTTGTAATTACCACGTTCATGAGGTGGTGCATCGGCTACCAGGAACACCAGCCGCACGGCATCGTCTGACCAGTTGACGTCACTCATCGCTGCGTGCAAGCCCTCGTTCAGTGCCTCTGGTGTATCGCCACCGCCATCAGCAGAAACACTCATCAATAGTTGTTGGAAAGCCTCGACATCTGGAGTAAAGTCATAGGTACGTGTCACAAACTCATCACCGTGATCGCGGTAGGCCACCAGGCCAAAGCGCAATTCGGGGCGTGGCGAGAATTGATCGATACGATCGGCAATACTGATAATTGTTTGCTGGATCTGTGCAATCTCATCAGCCATACTGCCGGTGGCATCAAGCAAAAAGAGTATGTCCAGGCGTGGCTGTTCAGAAAATGCTGTTGCGCCTTCCAAGATATATGAGAAGGTCTCATCTTGACCACGGCTGAGGGTGCCTTCCATTGTACTATCGCCTTTGTCGATCAGTACCCGCAACGTTTGGCTGTTGTCGTTGATGCCTAGTGCCTGTGGGAAAGCAACGGTTGATCCGCCAGCGTAGGTGCGGCCTTCAAAGACTTGTTGTTCGCCATCGAACAGCTGTACACGTGCATCAAGTACAGGTTGTTGCTGATCATTGGTTACAGTGAGCAAGTATCGTTCGCTTACGTCGATAATGCGCCCTGGCGCGCTGTAGAACGAGGACAGGTAGCTTTGATATGCGGCAAAATCGGCATTGTCATCTACCTCGCCTGCTTTAAGTGGGGCCACCCGCTGTTGATTTTGAGTCGTTTGTTCAGGTGGCTGGATTTGCTCGGGCGGAGCGGGCGTTGGTGCTGGTCCACGGATTCCAGCTACTGGTTCTGGAGCAGCAGATGCCCCTTCTGCTGGAGAATATTCTTCGTTCCTGAAAGTGCTTTCGTTTGTATCTTCAGGCACTTCCATTGCTGCTGGCTCCGTTTCGCTAGGCATTTCCACGTTGGTTTCATTTGCTGCAGGATCCTGCACTGATGCAGCAGGGGCGTCTGCGCCGCCTAACTCAGAGGCAGATGCGCTCTGCTCTGGGGGATTTGCTGTATGTGATGTACCTGATCCACCACATGCTGCAAAGAGAGGGAACAGCAATGCAAGAAGCAGTACAACCACAAGAGGGGATCGGTGATACACAATAAGCCTCCTTGTGTAAGAGCATCTGAAGTAATGTACTCGCATGACGTTGTGCTGCTTACAAAGGTTCCCGTTACTGCTCCAGCCTGTTAATCCTCCCAGAAGGGGCGTACCCAACCACGTCGTGCGAGATCTGCACGTAGTTCTAGCATAGCAGTATATGTTGGCAAGACATAGAGGGTCTGATCTTGCGGTAGCTGTTGTACTGCAACATCCATAGCCCGTGGGAGATCTGGTTCAATGTGACAGTGTTCTGCTGGAATGCCAGCATACTTGAGGCGTACTGCCATATCCTCTGCACGTGTGCCACTTATGACGATATGCGAAACGTATTTGTGCAATTGTTCAAAGTCGGCATCCCACAGCCAGGATACATCGGTGCCATCAGCATACTTATCATTAATGGCAATCAGCAAATGCAAACGATGAGGTGTTTCGGAAGTTGATACCGTATGGTCGATATCCCCGATCAGCATACGTACTGTTTCACTGGCTCCTACAGGATTTTTGATGAGTGCCAATAGTATCGGTTTGCCATCGGCATCAATGTGCTCAATCCGGCCAAATGCGGCATCAAAGTGTTCAAGTGTGGTACGCACCTGTTTGGGGTCCACCCCTAATAACAGTGCGCCTGAACTGGCAGCCAGGGCATTCAATGCATTGTACAAGCCTGGCAACGGTAGACGACTCTCAAATGCTCCTCCGGGATAGGAAAAGAACAGTTGACTGGCGGTAGTTCCTGCAAGGTCGAGGCGTTCCAGCCGGTAATTCGGTGACGGGCGATGTTTTCCACATTGAGGACACGTATAATGACCGATATGTGCATAAAAAATCGCGCTATATGTATATGGTGCACCACAGGAATGGCAGAACTGAGAGTCGGCAATATGCACAATATGATTGCTGGCATGACGTGTATCTTCTAACCCATAAAAAGATACTTGTGCTGTAAGTCCGTGTCCAAGGTTTGCAATGGCCGGATCATCTGCATTCAGGAGTACGATTGATGTCTCAGGTAAGTGAGCCAATGCCGAGTGCCATTGTCGTGCAATCGTATCAACTTCACCATAGCGATCAAGTTGGTCGCGGAAGAGGTTGTGCAAAATGACCAGGCGTGGTTGAGTCTCTTGAATGGCGGTTGGTAATGCTGCTTCGTCTGTTTCAAATAAGGCCAATGAGGCATGTGGTTTTCCAACGAGGGAACTCTCGGTGAGTGCTGTTGCCGTTAGCCCAGCGAGGAGATTGGCACCAGCACGGTTGTGAATAATTTTTTGCCCACTCTCAGTAAGGATATTGGCAAGTAAACGTGCTGTGGTGGTTTTGCCATTGGTACCTGCAATTAATACGACGCCCTGGTCAAGTTGTTTACTCAACTGACGTAGTATGTTTGGTGCCAGATGCCGTGCAAGTGTGCCGGGCAATGTGGTACCGCCACCGAGCCGTAAAACGCGGCTGGTAAACCCTGCTGTTTTGCCAATAGCAATAGCTGCGTAGAGTCGCAAGTTATGCAAACTGAGCATATATTCCAAACTTATCAATGTGTTAGATACAGAAAGTACGTGATATTGTAGAGGTGTTTAAAGGAGCTGTCAATTGAGGGCAGCAACGCACACAAAAGCGCCAGTGATTGCACTGACGCTTTTTTTAATGATACATCGTTTTTATTTTGCCAAATTTTTATTTTACCAAGCATCACCCGATTGTAAGCCTCTGGTTGACAATAATGATTTTAATTTATGTAAGCCCAAACGAACACGGGTTTTAATCGTTCCAAGTGGTCTATCCAATTTCGTTGCAATTTCCTGGTGCGACATACCACCAAAGTAAGCCATTTCCACCGCTTGACGCTGCGAATCTGGCAACTCGCTCAGGGCATCAGTTATTACACGGCGTCGCTCCGAATTCCAAGCTGTTTCTGCAATGTCTATTTTATCATCTGCCAATTGTTGGATAAGCGGATGCTCTACATCTTCATAAACCGAAACAGGACGTGAACGCATACGTCGTAACTCATCAATACATAAATTATGGGCTACGCCGAAGAGCCATTGTGCCACACGACCACGATCTTTTTCAAAACTACTACTACGGCGCCAAACACGCCAGAACACTTCCTGCACTACGTCTTCTGCCAGCTCTGAGTTTTTCACAATACGAAACGCCATTCGGTAAATAACTGCTCCGTACCGATCATATAGCACTTCCAGAGCCTGACTATCTCCCATGGAGATTGCTTCTATCAGTGCATTGTCATCTAGTTCGGCTGTCTTCCCTGGTAACACGGAAGTTCCCAAGGAGGTTGTGTGAAGTGGGTAACTCTGTGTGCGTTCGACTGCCATAACTTGTAATACTCCTGCCCTTGTAGGGATTGTTATGCCTCAACTTTGTAGACAAAGTATACGACACATAACAGGTTTTGTCAATACTTTGAACAGCTATTGCAAAAACTTCTGATTCAGCAAAGCGATGGCTTAGATAAGCCATCGCTTTGTCATAAAGTGAAAGAGGAGCTTTAAGAGATCCTGAGAATCAGGAGGTAAAAATAAGAGGGCCATTGTGCATGTTTAATATATTGTCATCAGATGCGTGTGTGCGCCATTTCGTTTGTGAGCCGAATGTGGTTGTCTTGGGCTCATCATCAAGATCATCGTCAAAATCATCATCAATAATGATCATGCCACGATCCTGCGACCAAGCAATCAGATCATCCATAGAAAACCAGCCTGTCCGATAACTGCTCTGGTCGTGTGGGTTGAGCCAGAAACGTACTTCGCCATCCATCCATTGCCAGCGTTCCAGTGAATACCATTCTTTCCCCTGATTTTGGAGAGTTGTCTTCACTTCTTCTAACAGATGTAAAAGGTCAGGAAGCGCTAAACCTTTGGTTTGACGCATTTCGAGAATCCGGCGGCTGCACTCATTTCGCAGGTCTTCAAGCTCATCTATAGTCAAAGTATCAAAATCAACCATTGCGATCATTTGGGATACCTCACAATCTAGTGGTAATTATCTGTTGTCATTACATAATGTATCTTGTGATCTTCGTATCCTTCGCATTCATTATAAAACGATAGATGTGACAGGTGCAATGGGTTTCTTCCAATAAAAGATAAGAGTTTTGACATCTACAGTTTTTAACTTTTCCCTTGGTTCTATCTCTGTATAATGTACGATCAAGAACATATATTTGTTTCGTCTGTAATCTGACTACTATGGAGTATAAAAAAGCATACTGTGTAATTCACAGCATGCTTTGCTTATTGCGTATGGAGGCGACGACCGGATTCGAACCGGTGAATGGAGGTTTTGCAGACCTCTGCCTTACCACTTGGCCACGTCGCCACACTACGGATTTTAGCATATTCATTATGTCCTGTCAAAGCTATTGATTTGCAACTCTTTTTGTGATAGGATATACACATGTTTAAGATAAAAAAAGTGTACATATGTGATATTTTGTGTTGTTAAAATAGCTATATGCACATTCAATAGTTATTCAAATGTAAACGTTATTTACACGATACTATAAGTTTTACTACTTTATCCCACATCTATGTACACGATGTGGGTTTTTATGTCCTTACGACTCACAATGATGTGATGGCAGGAGTTGACTCATGCAAACTTTTGTTTTAAGTAGCGGTGGAAATCGCGGTGGAATCCAGGCTGGGTCCTTGCTTGCACTGGTTGAACGTGGGATTTTGCCTCAGTTTATTGTTGGTCCATCGGTTGGTGCGATTAACAGTGTCGCTCTTGCGGCTGATCCGACGCGCACAGGTATAGAGCGTGTAGTACGTTCATGGCACCATGTGCGTCGTGCTGATGTCTTTCCTGGGAATCCATTCACGGTTGGGTGGCGGATTTTGACAGGTCAGGGAAGTTTACACGACCAACGGAATTTTCAGCATTTTATTCGTGCAATGACGCCAACTGGCATCAAATATTTCTCTGATCTGCATATTCCGTGTATCGTCACGGCTACCAGGTGAGGTTCTGGTGAATTACATCTTTTTGGTGTTGATTGTCAGGAGTTGCTCATCGATGCCTTGATGTCCAGCACAGTTGTCCCCCCCCTTTTTCGCTCCCTATCGCTATAGAGGTGAGTGGTTGATTGATGGCGCCGCAGTAGCCAATTTGCCACTCGTACCAGCATTGGAGCGTGGTGCACAGACTATCTACGTTTTGGAGATTGTTGAGGAACACCCATCAGCGGGTACCTATGGTTTGCTAGAAACGCTTTCGTCTGCGTTTCGTGCGATGCTTCATCGCCAACATGATATGGAACGTCGTATTGCGGTGCTCAAACGTCGTGGTATTACTATCCACAACATCAAACTCGCAACCCCTCTCTGGCATATGATAATTTTTGTATGACAACGGCACAGGTTACTGCTGGTTATGAAACTACAGTTCGTTATCTTGATGATCATGCATTACCTGTTTCAGTACCCTCGAACATCGTTACCAATGTTATGCGTACCCTGCTTGGTCAGTACCGTAATCATAAGTCCGGTTTATCTACACCCTCTGGAAGCACATCAACTTAAACAAGTTATGCAGTTGTTCCATATCTTTGTCGATACGGTTATCGATACTATTTATGGTACTATTGAATATATCGACACATTTTAGTACAAATTGGAGGCAACATGCGTCTTGTTACGTATCGTGATTCGGAAGGTATCCATATTGGTGCACTTAAAGACTCTGTGGTTGTTTTGCTTGACGTTATAGCACCAAATATGCTTACTTTAATAGATGGTGGTGATGAAGCGCTTATGGCAGCGCGTGATATGTTAGAACGGGCTGAGGTGACCAAATCTGTCAATGATGTGCAACTTCTCGCCCCTATCCCTCGACCACGTCAAAATGTAGTATGTATTGGCATGAATTATGTGGCCCACGCGGTCGAGTCGAACAAAGCACGGGGTCTGGAACCCAAATTACCTGAATATCCGGTGTTTTTTACCAAGGCCCCCAATACCGTGTGCGCTTTAGATGACGAAATACCACTTGATCCTCGTGTTACGCAACAGATGGACTATGAAGTGGAGTTAGCTTATATTATTGGACGTGGTGGCAAAAATATCTCCCGTAATGATGCTCTCAGCCATGTATTTGGCTATACCATTGTGAATGATATTTCCGCACGTGATCTCCAAATGAAACATCAACAATTCTATAAGAGCAAGAGCCTTGAGCGAAGTTGCCCAATGGGACCCTGCATTGTTACTGCTGATGAAATCCCTGATCCTGGCGTGCTGGGGATTCGGTTACGATTAAATGGTGAAGTCCGTCAAGAATCGACGACTGGTGATCTGATTTTCGACATCCCAGCGACGATAGAGTCACTGTCGTCTGGCGCAGAGATTGAGGCGGGTATGATAGTTTCTACTGGAACACCAAGTGGTGTGGGTATGGGCCGAATCCCTCCCGAATATCTGCGCGTTGGTGATGTTATGGAAGCTGAAGTAGAGGGGATAGGTGTGCTGCGTAATCGCATTGTTGCGGCTCAATAGCTCGATAAACATAAAGCACAGAGAAGTTATCTGGTTTGAAAACTTTCTATCAAATCCATATAATGAACGTGTTATGCTTTTATAACTACATAGTATTCGTTATATTTGAAATGTGAACATTTGGAATTACTATCGTTATGACAAACCAACAAGTTACTATTTATGGCACTGCCTGGTGTAGTGATTGCAAGCGTGCTGTACGTGTTCTGGATCAACATAATCTCGACTACAACTATATCAATATTGAACAGGATGAAGCAGCTCGCCAGTATGTTGAGGAAGTGAATAATGGGAATCAAAGTGTTCCCACCATTGTCTTTTTTGATGGTTCTATTATGGTTGAGCCATCGTCTGCCAAACTGACAGAAAAACTGGTTTCATTGCAGTTGATTACAATATCCTAAACGCTTTTCTGGGATGTTGTGTATTTGCAAAGCCCTGGTCGTTAAGACTGGGGTTTTTTGCTTTCGAACAATCTTACGTAAACAAATATAGATCCCCTTGTCATATTGGTCATTCTTCTTCACTGAGGCGTGCAAAATCGGCAGTCCAGTAGTGGTAATTCTCTGACGGGTCATTGGCGCGATAGCAATATCCCGAGCCAACTGCATCCTGTTCTGTATCGAGGATGTTGACCCGATGCCATCCATCTGGTGGCTCATCCATCCAAAATGCGACGACGGTTTTTGGATCAGCAAAACTCACGGCGATGTTTTCACTGGGCCAGATCCAGGGAAGTGCGCTTCCTGATAGCCGTTCGGGAAGTGTGCGACCATCAGAAGATACATGCGAGATAATCGCATTCGTCGCCATATCGCAGCTATGTAAGCGAGCTGCAGCCGACAAATCAGGGCTAACTGTGTAGGGAGGCAGGCCATGGGCAGTACGAACCTCGTTAATGGCAGTGGTAAGGAGCGTTTCAGCTTCTTCTTGGTCAAGTTCTGTGGAGATAGGTATATCAGGAATGTCTGTATCGACAGGAGGAAATGTAGGCTGGGGCATTGCCGATACGTGGAGCGAGTTTTGTCTTGGTATATGTGCGGCAAAGCGAAGGGAATCAGTGAGTGGAGAGACCTCTGTCACTATGGTAGGAGCCATGACATCGGCAGTTGGAAGTCGGATGTCGTTGATGTGATTGGAGGATTGATTGTGGCAAGCAGTGAGCAATACACAGACGAAGAGAACTGTTGCTACAATTTTGGCAAACACCACAGTCTCCTTTAGTTGTAGTATCATACACGTATATCTTGAGCACCACAAAGCGCTCTGCATTATACGTCATGCAGAGCGCGTGCCACGATTTTGTAGATTAGATTACTGCTTGTGTTGTCTAGCGTTGGCCGAGATCTTGTGTCCAATAGTGCTTAAACGTACTATCTGCGTCCAATACGTATCCGATACCAATTTCGTTAAAATTGCAGTTAAGCATATTCTTGCGATGACCAGGACTATTCAACCATGCCTCCACAACTGCTTCAGGTGTTATATAACCAGCAGCAATATTTTCTCCTGCCGATAGAAAGTCTGTGTAGCCAGCTTCTTGCATACGATCCCAGGGTTGTTTTCCGTCAAGGCTGTTGTGGCTAAAGTAGTTTTGATCGGCCATATCGGCACTATGGCCACGAGCAGCTGCGATTAATTCTGGCACTGTGGTGAGCGCCGGGCAGCCATTTTCTACACGCCGTAAGTTTGTCAGTTCGATAGCTTTTCGCTCAAACTCTGAAGGTGCGAGCCCTTCGCTACCTACATTTGAATCTGTCATAATGAGGGGAAGATTTACAACGTACTCATCTTCACCAGATCCTTGACCATGGATATTCGTAGGTAAGAGGAATATACTGGATGTGAGAACTAGCCACACACTGAGGAGAATAAAAAGAGGCGTGCGCTTCATTGAGTTTCCTTATATATAATTTTCTGTACACAAAATATTCACATAGCTAAAATTATAAAGATTGTATTTTTTTTGGAAATGCTTTTGGTAGTACACGAGTCCCCTTTGGACTTAGTGCTTTTGTTAGCATGTACGTGCATATGTGGTAATGTCCACAACTTAGGCTATAACAGATGTGTAATGCTATAATTTAGGGAATAACAAATGAGGGGTAAATCACAGTATCATGCAACATATACACTACTATCTCGGTTTTAATCTGACCCCTGGTATTGGGCCGATGCGCCTCAATCGATTGATTGACTATTTTGGCTCTATTGATGAAGCCTGGAAAGCTTCTGCATCAGATCTGCGATCCAGTGGACTGGATCGTAAAAGCTGTGAGGCGCTGCTTGCCACACGTACGCAGATCGATTTAGAGGCTGAGGTTGAACGCGCAACACAGTTAGGGGTTGATTTAATCTGCATTGAAGATACTCAGTACCCGCCACTCCTGAGACAGATTGCCCAGCCACCGCCACTGCTCTATGTCCGTGGCAACTTTGATGTGCTCGACGAAGGTGCGCTTGCCGTTGTTGGCACACGTAGCCCCACAAGTTATGGCAAAGAAGCGACTCGTCGTGTGGTGTATGATCTGGCCACTGTGGGTATGACGATTGTGAGTGGTCTGGCGCTTGGTATTGACAGTATTGCACATAAAGTTGCATTAGAGGCTAAAGGCCGCACGCTTGCGGTGTTAGGGAGTGGTGTAGACGTACCCTATCCAGAACGTAACACTCGTTTAGCGCAGGAGATTATCGAAAATGGTGCGCTTATCAGTGAATATCCACTTGGGACGAAGCCTGTACCAGCCAACTTTCCACCACGAAACCGCCTGATCAGTGGTTTATCGCTAGGTACATTGGTGGTAGAGGCTGGAGTCAGGAGTGGTGCGCTTATCACCGTGACATTTGCGCTTGAACAGGGCCGCGATGTCTTTGCTATTCCTGGCTCGATCTTCAGCCGCACCAGCTCTGGTCCACATCGCCTTCTGCGTGATGGTGCTGGCCTCGTGACCAGTGCTCAGGATGTGCTTGAAGCAGTAAATTGGAGTACAGTGACGTTACAACACGAAGCCAAAAAGAGTCTGCCAGAAGATCCAACGGAAGTATTGCTACTTGAACTCATAGAATACGAACCACGCCATATCGATGAGTTGAGCCGTGTTAGCAATCTCTCGGTTGCGACCATCTCAGCAACGCTGGCCATGCTTGAACTGAAGGGATTGATCCGTCAAGCGGGGGCGATGCACTACATGCTGGTGCGCGAAGATCGTGCAGCATACAATATTGATGGTGTCAGACTGTAGCAAGCATCTAATTGCGGTCATCTTTCCTCACACATCACATCAACATGTAATTATTCTTCTCGACGTTGCCATTCAGTAATATTCCACGTCAGTGGCGCAAATGTATCTGGTTGGATACCTTGAACATTTGGTGCAACCAGCGTCACGTTCAATCGTTGAAAGAGGGGCATCGCTGGAATTTCGCGGGTCCATATCTCTTGTTGGTCAATATACGCTGCACGACGCTCTTCTTCATCGAGTGTCGTCACGCCAGTGCGAATAGCACGATCAGCATCGCGGAAGCACCAACCGGAGAAATTCTCGCCACGCCAACCGTTTTGTTCACTTGGAATGGCGTTGCAACTCCACAAGGATAAGCCCCCTGCGTTAGGGCTTGCTCCCCACCCAAAGAGTGCCATCTCAAACTCCCGTCGTTGCAGTGGCCCTTCGCCTGAGAAAAAGTCCGCTGCAGGGATCTCCGTTGTTGCAACATCTATCCCTATCTCACGCATGTCTTGTGTAAATTGTTGAGCAATTGCCTTACGTACAGGATTTTCTGTATTATCAGTCGTGATCAATTGTAACGTGAGGGGAAATCCTTCAGATGTGGATCGAATACCATCATCATCTGTATCGATGTAGTCTCCCTCGTCGAGTAGCTGTCGTGCTGCATCAGGATTGTAAGGGTATTGCGTCAGACCGTCGGAAGGGGCTGCTTCTGGTTGGTTTGGTAACACCCAGCTATCGAGAACGGGAGTATGTCCGCTGAAGAGCATATTTGCCATTCCTTGCCGATTCGTCCCTAGCAAAACAGCCCGTCGAACCCGAATATCTTGAAGAAGTTGTACATCCAGATTGAAGTCGATATGTTCCCAGATCGTATTCGGTGTATATGTTACTTGTAGTTGTTCGTTACTCACATCCTGGTCAAGTTGTTCAAACTGTTCTGTAGCAATCTGATCTGTCATGGCCACGTCCAGGTTGCCATTCAAGATGTTCGCGCGCAGGAGATCAAGACTGGGCAAAAATGATATCGCTATTTCTGAGACGGTCGGTGTCGATCCAAAATAGTGTTCATTGCGAATGAGGCGAATCTCATTTGCTGTGCGTTCTTGAATAGCATAGGGACCATAACCAATTGGTTGGGTTGCAAAATCACTTTCCTGAATCTCTGCTGGTGCGACATCCTTAAGTAAATGGCGTGGTAGCGGTGTCCAGTAATTCAAAAAGTAGGTCACCCCGGTTAAATCTGGCTGGAGAATCGCGCGCGTAGTATGTTCATCAACAGCCGCATACGACACCGTTTGCGCGAGGCGGTCGATTGCTGCATTGTTTGGTGGTGCAGCACGTGCCAATTCGTAGGCAAATACCGAGTCTTCAGCGGTTACGGGTGTGCCATCAGACCAGTGTAATTCTGGATTCCAACGATATGTTACAACTAACTGATCCACCTGTGTGATAACCTCAGTGGTAGTAGTTGTGATTTCACCTGCTGCGTCCAAATAGACATCGATTGGTTGTATTTCAGCTCCACCGTTGTCGAGCGTGGGTATTTGTTCAAGCACTTCTGTGGTGGTATAGCCGTAACTGTATGCAAGAATGGGAGCAGGAAAGAGTAACTCGGTAATGGGGGCAGCAATACGTTCAGTTGTAGTAGATGAATGATACGGATACAAACTCTGGGGTTGGTTGAGCATACCGATACTCCAGGTATCCTCACGCGCTTCGATCGCTGCTAGCGCCTCTTCATTAGTCGACTGGTCCAGAGGTGTTTCGACATCCACTGTTGGTGTTGGGACACCGCCCTCAATTTCACATGCTGTGAGCAGCATAGTGAGTAATAGTAGTATATTGATGCAGAAAAGCACACGTGAATTTCTCATAAGCCTATTGTATTAATTGTATTGGGGTTGATAAGCATTCATCATAACTGCCAGAGTCTACCGCGCATTGAGGAATTTGTCCATTTTATGCTGGCTGCAGTAAACTTTGCGATTGTGCTATAATAACTTGTATAAAGTCTCCCCACTGGAGAGCTATGTGACCGAACCAGCAACAATTGTAACAGAACATTTACTTGATGACTTAAGCCGTTTGTGTGCCTTACCAGGCCGGGCGGAATATAATGATGAGCTAACTGTTGTCGCAACGCGCATTGCCACAATGATGGGGCAGCACGGATTGCGTACCCACCTTATCCCCACATCTGGATCTCCAGTTGTTCTCGGGTGGTGTCCTGGTCGTAGCCCCTATACATTACTTCTCTATCACCATTATGATGTGGCGCCAACAGGTCCGTGGCGTGCCTGGCATCACGACCCTTTTCAACTTGCTGAACGTGATCAAGTGCTTTATGGACGTGGTGTGGCAGATGGCAAAGGCCCCCTACTTGCACATGTATCGGCATTGTCAGCCATATTGGACGCAGAGGGTGAGTTACCCTGTGGTGTGGTTGTGCTGGTTGAGGGTGAAGGGTTGCAGGGGAGCTCGAGTTTAGCGTCTGCGCTCTCGCAGTTTCCTGACGATCTGCGAGTAGATGCCTGTCTTGCAACTGGTGGTGAACGCGACGCGATCGGCATGCCCCTGTGTTATACGGGAGTTAAAGGTTGGTTGAACATGCAATTGACAGCGGTTGGTGCCAATCAAACCCTTCCCCCTGGTTTTGCAACAAGTGTCTCTAATCCACTTTGGCGAGTTATATGGGCATTGAGTCATATTAAGAATGAGAACGAAGAGATTCTTGTCGATGGTTTTTATGATTCGATTGAGAGTCCAGACCGCACGATCGGTAAGGCGATCCGCAAAATACATCTTGACGAAAAGGGTCGTCTGGGATCATGGGGGACAGGTGAGTTTCTTTTTGCAATGCAAGGAACCGCCCTTACCAGTGCTGAAGCGACCCTTCCAACCTGTAATGTCAGTCGCCTTGTGGTTGAACCAACGAATGATTTTGCTGCAATCCCCATGGTCGCGACGGCTCGTGTGGATTTTCAGCTAGTCCCAGGTCAAAAACCGCAGGTTGTGGTTGATCTGGTGCACAAACACCTCAAGAATAAAGGGATTACCGACATTACCATCGAGTGGCTTGGCAAATATCCCACAGCTAGTACGCCATTTGATCATGTCTTTGTCAAACAGGTATGCGATATAGGTCAACATCTGTATGGTATGTCACTCAAATGGTTGCCTCTGGGGCCATTTGCCCAACCTCTCTGTTTTTTTCAAGAGACGTTCGATGCACCAATTGCGGTGATCGGCTGTGCGCGACCGGATAGTGCAATTTATGGCCCCAACGAGCATATCCCGCTCAATGATTTGGTACGCCATGGCCAGTTGCTGATGGAGTTACTCTATTCCTGTGCAAAAAATGAAGTCTAGTTACTCCCCTCTGCCGTACTTTAGTTTCTTTGAACCTATATCAGGATGAACTTGCTGATGTGCATCTTGTATGGTATTGTGCATCGGTTTTCATAAGACCACCGCAAGATTGTAATGGAAAAGAAGTACATTGCGACGATAGACGCTAGATGTGTATGTCTGCCGAAGGATTAGCGAAAGTGCAAAAGCGGCACCTCGATATGGTGCGTGGCGAAATTCCAAAGGTGTTAACGCTTCTTCAGGATTGGTGGTTCGCCTCTATCTTGCTCCTGTTGTTGATACTCATCATACTGGCTGCCCAGATGCCCTTTCAGTACACCGTTGATGTAGGGCAGGAAGACGGTCCCGGAGGAGATTTGCCGATCGTGAGTGGTTTCTGGCCACCTGAACGTGATACCCATGGATCGTTTCGCTGGACTCGAGAACGTGCAGAGTTCCGCTTTCCTGGTGTAGGGCAGCGACCACTACAAGTCTCCATGCGCGTCCTTCCCATCAATGATGAGGTGGCCCAACATGGTCCTCAGATGATCGAGGTGTGGGTTGCGGATCGGCTCGTGGGTACCCTTCCTGTCCGAGCGCAGGGGGCAACGTACCAGTTTATACTACCGCCGCCCTCTGATCGAAGTGGTGATCACGTTTTCTCCCTACAGACTGCTACCTTTGTTCCGACAGGTGATGAACGCGCCATCGGTATGCCTGTTGATTCGATCACCGTGTCCGGTGTGAGTGGTCCTAACTTACCTGCGTGGCAAAGTCTGCTCTGGTGGCTTTTGGCAGCCAGCATATGTTGGTTGTTGCTACGTCTGATCGGTTTTGCTTCACGTGAGTCTTTTGTGCTGATATTGCCCCTGATCGTGTTGCTTGGTCTGGCAGCACTCCTTGATCCACCACGGGTGGCGTTTGGTGCATGGCCTGCTGTGGTCGCACTCACCCTTGGTGGTGTGGTGATTCTCGTTTTGCGAGCGGTGGTGCCTGTAGCCGCACGGCGTTTTCGTGTCTCTCTCAATGCAGATGGGTTGCGCTGGTTATTGCTGATAGCACTGGCGCTGTTTAGCCTACGTTATGGCGGCAAAATCTATCCTGACTCGATGCCAGGCGATATTGGCTTTCACTCAAATCGTTATGATGATGTGGTGCGTGGAACAGTGCTGCTACTCTCTCGCAATCGCGGTGTTGATTTTCCTTACCCCACAGCATTGTATCTGCTGCTCGCACCTTTCTCATTACTTGGTTTTCCCACACATGTGATGCTTCAGGTGGGTGCCGCGATCATGGATGCGATCAGTCCATTTCTGATCTATGCGATTGCCGCCCAGCCCTTACGAAGGGGAGCAGTCCAACAACAGCGTACCTCATCTTTTCCGCTGCCACTCATCGCTGCAGGCATTTACTCATTAAGTGCCGCCGGTTTTATGACCACATGGTGGAATTTTAGCACCCATATCTTTGCCCAGTTTGTCCATCTTTTGTTTATGACAGCCCTCATTTTGTGGTGGCGTGGCCAGGCCAGTCGAGCGTCAGAAATCGCTGTTTCTCAACCAGGCAAGTTCTCTGTTGCATGGCTCGCAGTCCTTAGCCTTGTGGTCTTTCAGTCGTTTGTCTATCTGGGGCACTTTGGTTTCTGGATGAACATGGCGCTGCTTGGTTCGTTTATTATCCTCATTCTGTTTGTTGTCAGTATGCGAACAAACGCTAGTCAGCGACATTGGCGCACGCTGTTTACCGGGTTTGTGCTGGCCGAAATCGTTAGCGTGCTCTTTTTCTATAGCGCGTACATCGGCATGTTTGTTGATCAGGCTGTTGCAACGGCCACTGGTGGACTTACCGGATTGGCTGAACGCGATGCGGTGCCATTTGACGTTCTCTGGACTACGCTGTGGGACGCTGGCTTTCGGGTGCACTTTGGCTTTCTGCCGGTCCCGTTGGCGCTTGCGGGTCTCGTCTTCCTCTGGCAACGGTATCAGCACCTGACAGAGCCAGCAGAACTCAAACAACAATCATTGATGCTGCCACTCTTGATGACTGGCACTTTTTTGATCGCACTCTTTTTTGCTGTGCTGCCGTTCCTCTCTGGCTCAACCCTATCGACGCGCTGGCTGATGTTTTCGGCGTGGGCTATCGCTGTGGGTGCGGCAGTTGCTGCCCAATACTTGTGGTGTATAGGGCGTGCTGGGCGCATCGTGGTGTGGATGGCAGGGTGCTATATCTTGTGGATTACGCTCAGTCAGTGGCTGGCGGCGCTAGCGTGGCGTGTCCGTCCACCAGAACCGTTTTGAAGAGGTTTACATATTTGTGACTAGACTGTTTGTGAGGACAATTTTCGATTGTATAGCAGATAAATATGCCCAACTACTCCGCCAACAATACTACCACCAATAATAGCAACGATGCTCCATTCTGTCATTTGATTCATGATTAACATCTGAAAAGTGGAAGACCAATCTTGCCAGAACAGTTCGGAGCGTGGTCCGAAAACTAAGAGATGCTCCATTTGGTTGAGACCAATAAAAGCAAGCTGAAAGGTGTAATAGGCATAATATGCGAAAATTGCAGCAAGCCATAAGATGACGACGGCAAGGGCTGATGATAGTAGACTATGGGTTTTTTTTGCAACATAGAGCGCAAAAGGTATTGCTGGAACAAGCCAGATACCCCATATGAGCACAAAAGATTTGAGTATATTTGATCTTGTCAATGATGCTGCAAATGAGGTAAAGTGCCAATCAAAGACACCAAAGATGATGCCTGTCAATATAAGGAGTAGATAATTGCTAAAGCGCATGTTGCTTCCTTTATGATAACCTGATACAAAACATGGACAGACAGCAATGATATGTTCATATTCAACCGCTGCCTGTCAATAATCACATTATTAATCAGTGAAAGATGTAAAGCCATATGGTCGGGCAGTAACAAAATTAATGTAACTCATGTGGGTATATTGTGCTCCAACACGTGATGATTGTTCTGGCAACCACCCAAACCAGTTTCCATCAATAGGTTGGCTCCACGCATTACAGTTTGCTAAAGTACTACTATTCCTATTAGTACAGGTCTGTGCCCATGTCAATCGTTCTCCACTCGTCTTTGCTCTATCAGACACATTAGTTACATCACATCCTGCATTAACATCGTATTCTACCTCATAGAAAATTCTAGTTGAATTAGCATTGTTAGGTCTAGAGAGATAGCTCCCACCAATACGTTTGTTTGTAGTTGCTCTACAGCTTTGCAGTGTGAAGTCTGAGATCTCAGAGATGGGTGACATTCTCGAATGAGCATGGTTTGCAACTTGGTTAGTCAACAGATTATCTATCGAGGAATCGCCTGTCAAGATTGTATAGTCTTTGATACCCTTTTGCTTTACTTCTCCATAGATCGTTTCTCGAGTGAAAATCACTGAACCTGGAGGACATGGCCTTACATTCTTTGGTGAGTCAACCCATTTGATACATTGTGCTTCTTTTGTCTTATCTTCTGCAACAATGACTGGTGTTTCATCATCTGGTTCTGTGATGGGTAATGCTAGCGTCGTATTATGCATGCCGACCAGCATAAAGAAAATTACAATAATAGGTAGTTTGACCAATAATGGTTTCATAATCCCTCTTTGACATTTATTCATTACCAATATATGAAATATACTTTGCAAACCATTTAATTTACAAGAGAGGAATACCTCAATATATCAGGTTATTTTCCTTATATATCGGGATCTATTCCCCAATAGTATGTGTTGTTCAAATGCACAGCATTGCTTTTTGTTTATGTATTTTATCGGTATTGATATTTTAATATATAAAGTTATTGCAAGGTGTTGATTTTGTGATATACTAATAAAGTAAGGTTTCCAAAAATACTATATATTAACATTTTATAAAAAACTATCATCAGATCAAATTGTAGAGAAGGGAACTGATGTGTGAAGTGTCTCGTAATGTAGAAGCAATTCGTGTATCCTTAGTTTTTTAACCAAAAACGTGCTTCATTGCGTCGTGCTTCATTGCGTCGTGCTTCATTGCGTCGTGCTTCATTGCGTCGTGCTTCATTGCGTCGTGCTTCATTGCGTCGTGCTTCATTGCGTCGTGCTTCATTGCAAAGTAGAAGGTGATTTATCTTTACCCTTGGTACAAGTAGAACAAGGAGATGTAAAAAGATGTTTGGAACTAGTATATACGTTAACAAGTTTTCTAGTAACGCACCAACAACAAATACTTTTTCTACGCTCTGTGGTGTTCCATTCATTGAACAATGTATTCAACAACATTTAGTATTAACTGGCTGTCAATACTCTACCGAAGCTGAACTTAAGGTTTTATTGGATATTCCATTGGGTTTTGCATTACATCAACTTGAGAGTCTAGATTGTAGTGATGAGCAAAAATACATTGTTGTCAGTAGCAGTAACTGTCCTGAATACTGGGAAGATCTATGGGATATGCATCCTACAATTTTGTTAGTTGGGGATTATCTTGAGGGTGAATTATTTAATGCTGTCATTAGAGCTCATAAGGGTGAACAATACAGACTTACACCCGGATATGCATCTTCTTTGAGTTCATCTGAGCGTCTTCTCCTACGATATATTGCACATGGTTGGACTAATGAGCAAATTGCCATCGAACGTAGTGTTCAACCTAAGACAATAAGTAATGCTGTATCTTTACTGTATGAGAAACTGGAATTAAGTAGCAGAGTTGATGCAACACTTTACTATTGGGGATGTAGTCACTTATCTGTCAGAAAAAACGTGAGGTATAAAAGGGCTTAGTATTAATGGATTTAATCTATTAGCACTTTCTCTTGAGCCGTTTTGATCACAAAGACCAGAAAGAGGTTGCTCTCTCTGGTCTGGCCAGCGTACCCTGCTCAGTCAATCAGTCTTCAGTCAGTAGTATTGTCTGCGGAACCTGTGGCGGCAGGGCGTGCTGGATCGCTGCTCCAATCACTCCAGGAGCCTTCGTAGAGTAGTGCTTCGGGAAACCCAGCGAGGTGGAGTGCCAACACATTATGTGCTGCGGTAACGCCCGAACCACAGTAGCAAACCACCTTCTCAGCTTTGTCGGCTCCTACATTCGTGAATCGCTCACGCAATGCTTCAGGGCTTTTGAAGGTACCATCTGGATTGAGGTTTTCGCCAAAGAAAGCCAGTTTTGCCCCAGGTATGTGTCCTGCGCGTGCATCCATTGGTTCACTGCGTCCCTCGTAGCGTTCAGCATTACGGGCATCGAGAAGCAGCACGCTAGGTGTGTGTCGTAGCTCTTCAACATTGTCGGCATTGACCAGTATCTCGTGACGCGGCTGTGGGGTGAAA
Organism: Chloroflexi bacterium AL-N1; assembly: GCA_013122435.1. Lineage (GTDB taxonomy): Bacteria > Chloroflexota > Chloroflexia > Chloroflexales > Roseiflexaceae > AL-N1. Next base: position 156,585 of record WYDT01000008.1, on the reverse strand, counting down.
GTCTTCGGTGAGATGTTGGGTGCTTCGGTTTCAATAGGGTGACCTGCGGCTTGCCATGCCTGCCAACCACCATCGAGCATAGAGACTTGTTCGTGTCCTAGATAGCGCAACATCCACCAGAGACGCGCACCAAATGCGCCACCAGCGCTATCGTAGATAACGACATGTGTCTCAGGACCGATGCCTGCGTGTCCGGCTGTTGCGGCAAAATCTGCGATGGGTGGAAGTGGGTGCCGTCCGGGACCATGAAATGGTGGTGCCGCCAGATCCTCATCGATGTCGAGGTGCGGTGCACCGGGGATATGCGACTCGCGATATTCTTGACGGCCACGCCCCGGTTCGCCTAAATACCAGCGTGTGTCAATCGGCAAAACGTTCGGATCGTTGAGGTGTTTGGCTAACCAGTCAGTGGTGACCAACGTTGGAACGGTTTTAGATTGTGTCATGCATTGTCTCCTTTGTTCATTGCAGAAGAAGTGATGGCTAGATTTGTTCAGGTATCTTGTAATCGCCACGAGTACAGCAATTCCCACTGGAGTGATTGCCACCATGCGCCACTCCAATTTTCGCTGGTAAAAGCGAACAACTGCAAGGTGTGGGCCACGAAGCTGGGTGGACCAATTGGTTCCGCCTCGCGCACAAAATCCAGAATTTCGTCAAAGTGTTGTGGTGGAATGTCGGCCATAGCGAGCGTCAGGTGGGCATCGAAGCGCTCACCACACCACTCAACGGGTGTGAAATTACACTGTGGGTGAACCAGTGGTAAAAGAATGTTGAGTGTTGTTTGATGCAGGGCTTGTAGTGCTGCGTTGCGTGCTCCGTGTGGGATGTGTTGAATACGAAGGACAATACCAGCCTTGCCATAGGCATGGACACCATTGTTGTAGACTATAAATGGCTGGTGGTATGATAGTGCAGGCGTCAGGAGGGACACGATCTCATCGGGTGATGCGTTGGAGCGGAAGAAGCCCTTTACTGTTGTGTGCGGCATGAATTTCCCGGCTGTTTGCAAACCATACTGTTGGGATAAAAGCTGGTGCATTTCAACCTGGGCGCGACTCATCGCAAAAGAAGGGCGTAAATAAAAACTGTAACGCCTTTTTTCCATAAACACAGATCCTTCTGCTCTAATCAGACACGTCGGTATTGTGGTGCGATGCGTTGGTCTGCGGCAACTTCATCAAGGTTAGCAATCGCGAGCTCGCCCCGTTGGTCGAGATACTCGATATGTGCGCCGACTTCGGTGAGGGCTAACAGGATGTTGTAGCCATCCAGTTTGGCATACATCTCTCGCGACAGGTCTTTGATCGTATGTGGTTCGGTGCAGATATCCAGGATGCGTTCGAGTTTATGCTGATGTGATTGTTCGATGGCGGCAATGCGCTCGTTGAGTGTTTCGATGGGTTGTTCGTGTCCTGCCAGCGCCAGACAAATGTTTGGTACCGCAGCAATTTTTCGGAGTGATTGGAAGTAATGGTCAAGCCCATTCCACGGTGTCAGGCTTTCGGGTGAGATATGTGGTGAGGTGCGCCATAGAATATGGTCGGCACTAAACAACACATCGCCCATTTGCAAGCATACCTGGCCGGGACAGTGGCCAGGAGTGTGGTATATACGGAACATATCGTCAAGCAGATCGCCGTCGTGTAACACTGTCGAGATATCAATGGAGCGAAACATTCCTTTGCTCCATGCATACATGCTCATAAGCGTCGTGTGGCTGTCTTCTGAAACGCCTGCGCGCCATAGAAAGGCTGAAAGCGCTCGACTGGCTAATACCAACCGCTCCTGATGGTTGACCAACACACGACGGTCGAGTTCGTGGACGGCTACAGGGGCATTGGTATGTGACGACACAAAACCCAAGCCGCCATAGTGGTCGATGTGGGAGTGGGTGATGATGATACGCTTAAAATCTGCCCAAGCGAGAGACTCGCCCCACTGCTCGTTCAGCGCCGTCAACCCTGCCTGGAGTTGCTGGTTGCTCTCCTCGAGTCCGCTGCCCGTATCGATTAAGGCAACATAGTCATCGGCAATAACGACATGAATATTCGTAACCAACTGTGGGAATGTCCGGATCGGGATGCGATATATTCGCACACCACCAGTTGTATCAAAACGCGCGATGGTTCCTGTTGACACAGTAATAGACTTTCGTAACTAGAAACGATATCGGGCCAACAGTATACACCGTTTTGGTGTTCGGACACAAAAGCCTGGAGGTGTTCTCATGTCTGTAGTCGTGTTCCAAGTGATCTGGCTGCGTCAGCAAGGGGTTTGAGATTGGCGTCGGTTGCCAGATCGATGGCGGTGTCGAGGAGGGGGAGCGAGGTGGCAGCGTTGTCAAAATCGCGCTCAATGCGGATGATCTCGATGACCGTCCGTATATATTCGGGCAGTAAACTGCGTCGAGCACTGTAATCCAGTGTGTGGCGCAGAATTGCCCGGGTTTGCTGCATATCGCTACGAAGTGCAGCCAATCGTGCGCGTCCATGTTGGGCAGTGACATACACAAACCCATACAGGAGTTGTGGTGATATGAGCGCCTGTTGAAGCAGATTGGTAGCTGTATTCAACTGGCCATTTTTGAGTGCCAGTAAGCCTAGGGCGGCCTGAATACTAGTGCGGTGAGACTGAAAGGCGGGGAACCCTGCAAGTTGTGCTGACATAGTCTCGAAGCGTTCCTGTGCAAGATCGAATTGGTCATCCAGGAGCCAGAGAAAGCCCTGATGAATATGTGGCCAGATCGAAGCCCAGGCGGCCTCTGGTGCTTGTTGTGCCAGATCAAGACTTTGGGCAAGGCGTCGCTCACGCTCGATGGTATCACCACGGAGTGCGTGCAGGTGGGCCAGTTGGAGCGCACTCACGACGGCAGCGGCGGCCTGGCCAGTTTCGAGGGCCAATTCGTGTGACTTTTGCAGACATGGCTCGGCCCCGTTCAGCAATCCCTGCATGAGGGCGGCCCATCCAACTTGGAACAATGCCAGTACTGCTTCATCAACGCCCAGATATTCCGGTAGTTCCAGCGCGGGATTTCCTGGTAGCGGTGAAGCTAGTATAAACAGTGTCCATGTGTTTACCCTGGTTGTTGTGACGGGCTGAAGAATGGTGGCTGTACGTGCCAGCATGTCAGCGAGAATGGGATGATACGTTGGTTGGGGTGCCGTATCGGATGCAGGAGGTACCACATGCACCCGTTGTTTGTTTTCTAAGAAGACACTCATCGCAGATGCGCCTGCCAGGTCGCCCATAAGTGCACGCAGTAGTAACAGTCGGCGGGTTGTCACGAGCGAAGGTAGTGGCTCTGTTTGCTCTGCCGCCCAGTGGTCATACTCGGTTGCGGTGGTCATAATGCCGTCGAGGTCGAGCAAAGTCTCATACGTTATCAGGCGACCTTTGAAGGCACGACGAACGTTTTCCAAGGGGGCGGCAGAACCGAGTGATCGCGCACTTTGGAGTGCCATATCGTAGTGATTAAGTGCCTGTGCGTAGCCAAAAGCGCGGCGTGCCTGATCACCGGCTATGATGGCGTAATGCAGGACTTTGGTCTCGGCACCACGGCCAGATTTGTGAAAGTGGAAGGCTAATTCAGCGGCATACTCAGATTTGGTATGGTGAATATTTGCAATTGCTTCAGCCGCATGACGATGGAGTTGACGTCGGCGGGGGGAAGATAACGATGCGACGATCACGGAACGCATGAGATCGTGGCCCAGTTCCAACCGCCCACCAGGATTTTCAATAAGCAGTCCTCGTTGCAGCAGGGTGTTGGCGTGATCGAGTGCGTCTGCTCCGGCAAGTTGTTCCACAAGATCGAGTGATACGGGGCGACTAATGATGGCTAATTGCTCCAGCAAAAGACGTGTTGCTTCGGATAAACGTTCAAGACGCGATATCATGATGTCACGAATTTGTGGTGCGCTGATAAGTTCAGGTATTGGCAGTGAGTCGATCTCTGGTAGCAATGTGGCGAGTGAGGTCACATTGTGGTCTTCGAGGAGTGATTGTATCGCTACTACCACAAAGAGTGGATTACCACTAGTGCGTGTTGCCAGTCGTTCAGCAGTGTTGGTGAGTTGCGCTGGTTTGGTATGCGATAGTTCGCCGAGCAGGTGAGCAATATCCCGTGGAGTGAAGCGTGTCAGGAGGAGTGGTCGTAGCAGGTTTTCGCGTCCAAGGGTGCGTAGAAGGGTATGGAGTGCCGTATTTTCACTCAACTCTTCGGAACGGTATGCCAACATGATCAACAGGGAACGGCGGGCAGCGCGGCGGGCCAGGCGACCAATCGTGGTGAGCGTTGCCTCATCGATCCACTGAGCGTCATCACAGATCAGTACGAGTGGTTGTTCGCGTGCAAAGGCCAGCGCAATATCGACTAATCCATCAACCAGTTGCTCGTGTCGCTCGGTTGGTGAAACAGACACAGGTGGTGGTAGATCGGGAATGCGTTCCCGGAGTATCGGTAGCAGTTCGGCAACCTGTGCCACTGCTGTCGTCGGTAGGCGGCGCAGAAGCGGTTCCGGGGTAGCTCGAATCAATGGCCGTAGTGCCTCACTTAACTGGGCGAAGGGTAGTACTCGATCAAGTGCTGCTGCCCTCACGGTGATGACTAAGGCTCCCTGTGCGATGGCCAGTCGCCGCCCTTCCTCGACCAGACGGGTTTTGCCGATACCGGCTTCACCAACAATAGTGATCACTCCACCATTACCTTGAATAAACGCACCAATCCATTCGTGTAAGGCGCGGAGTTCACGTGTACGACCAACAAACGGAAGTGGTGTCGCTCGTGGGGTCATCAAGGTAGGGTGTGAGGAGACCAGATTAAGTCCTTGTGCACCACGGATGGTTTCTTCTTCTCCACGCAAAATAGCACTATGGAGTTCACGTGTTTGGAGTGAGGGTTCAGCACCGAGCACTTCGCTAAGATCGTTCCGATAGCGCTCGTAGCTGCGTAGTGCGCCTGCGTTGTCACCCATCAATGCCTGCGCGCGCATGAGTAGTCGATAGAGGGGTTCACGCAGCGGATCGCGCACCAAACCCCGTTGTGCAAGGCCGATGGCGATGGCGTATTCGCCCCGTACGATGTGCAATTCGACGAGCGTTTGGAGCACATGCAGATATGCTTCTCGTAAGCGATCTCGCTCAGCTACTGTCCAGGGACTATCGAGTTCATCTTCTAAATAATCACCACGATACAGTTCTATGGTGCGGGATAATGTTGCAATCTGATGGTCTTCGTCTTTGGGTGAGAGGTTGTGAATGTGTGTTGTCGTAAATCGATCATCGTTCGTTCTGTGTTGATCACTTCCGGCTGCTTGTAGACAAGCCAGGAATTCATCAACATCAATCCTGGCGTCGCTGGCCGTGTTCCAGGCATAGCTCCCGTGGCGCGTCACAATATAGCGTGAGGATGCCCGTGGTGGTTTATCAGGCTCGAGCATGTGACGAAGATGACTGATCGAGCTTCGGAGTGTAGTAGAAACGGTGTGTGGCTCTGCCTCAGGCCATAACCATTCGATGAGTCGTTCTGCGGATACGCTATTACCACGTGACGTGAGCAGGATCGTCAACAACCGACGTTGTTGACGTGATCGCCATGCTGAATCGGGTAGATAAATGCCATTATAACGCACAACTAATGGACCAAGAAGCGCAATTTCTAAATTGCCAGACATAGATAATCCTGATACTGTCCACTAGCTTATTCCCATTGATGTGCACGTATGCCGCAGTGCATCATGAGTATACCATTTTTATGTGTTTTTTGCAGCCTACCTACGGTTTGTTTTTGCATAATCCAGTGTATAGTATACTAATTATAACCGTATGAGTACTGAAGTTATAGACTTATAGGCGATGAGGAGGGTATGGTATATGCCAGATCGTGTGTGGTATTGGTATATGCTTGAGACATTCGATCATGGTAGAGAATACCATGGTGAGGTACCTTGTCATCGCAAGGATAGGGGGTTTTATGACATTTGTTGAAACGATGGCGCTTCCCAACGCGGTTCGCTTGATTGATGATTATCATTTGGATCGACCAGGAGTGATAGGAACGTATGTATTACTTGGTGATGAACCAGCCCTCATTGATCCAGGGCCTACTACTGTGCTTCCCCATCTGGAGATGGGATTACAGGCGCTTGGTCTCACACTTGATGATATTCGTGCTGTGCTGCTGAGTCATATTCATCTTGATCATGCTGGTGCTACTGGCACAATTGTTGCTCGTAATCCTCACGTCAAGGTGTATGTACATCAACGTGGCGCACCACACATAGTTGCTCCAGAGCGACTTTTGCGTAGTGCGGCGCGTCTGTACCAAGATATGATGGATTATCTCTGGGGTGAATTTTGCGCTGTTCCACAGGACAATGTGGTACCGTTGAGTGGTGGTGAAATGGTGCAATTGGGCTCGCGTAAGCTACAGGTGTATGATGCACCGGGTCATGCATCGCATCATGTGGTGTATTTTGAAGAAGCAAGCGGTGCAGCGTTTATCGGTGATAATGGTGGGGTATGCTTGCCTGGTTCGTCCCACTCTCGCCCAGCCACACCGCCACCTGATATTGATGTTGAAGCGTGGGTTCAGACTCTTAATATGGTGTTGGATCTTCAACCAAAGTGGTTATTGCTTACCCATTTTGGTGCGATGGATAATCCTGCCAGATACATTGACGATTATCGCACACGGTTACTGCAGTGGGCAGACATTGTGCAGAATGGGATGCAGAGTGGGGCTGATGAAGCAGCACAGATTGCACAATTGCAGGCGCGTGCTGATGCTGATCTGGGGGCTTCTGCGGATAGTGAACTGGGTGTGCGTTATCAGCAGGCGATTTCGCTTGAACAGACTTGGCAGGGCTTGGTACGTTACTGGCAAAAACGTGCGGAGCGTGAGCACGCAGCGGGAAATCAGGACCTTATTTAGGCGCACACATTATGTACTTGTTTTGCCATAGTTATGTCTGGTTCGTGGCAAGCTTTTGCAATTCTTATGTTACAATATATGGGTATACTGAACATACTATACAAGTGTATCTTATTTGTATGGTATCAAAGATTCAACGGCGGTTCCATTATTTTGTCTCTATAGTGGACAATAACGTATGCTTGTACGTTGAGTACACCACGTACAGATGTAGTCTATATAATCTGATTCAGTCTGTAATAAGACGTTCTGGAACCACGTATTCGTGTTACAGAGAAGTACCCCTTTGCTCTAGTAAAATTATCACGGATAAGGAAGATAGCGAATGGCCGACCGAGTGCTTAGCCAATCAACGCTAGAAAACCGCTTTGCACGTTGGGAAACACTACGTGCAGCAGTCGATGACCTAGTGCGTCAGCGACCACAGTTGCTCCCACATTCTTTTGAGCAACCAACTCGACCGTATGCTTATGAGCTTTATGACCGGGGCCTTCAATCTGTCCCGATTTATATGATTGTAGATCAATTACACTCATATAATTATATTAACCAGCGGTTGGAATTTGGTAGTCATCATGTATTGCAGAGTCGACAACCCCATAGATCTCGTAGTGATCTAACCGCTTTATCACCGGTCGCTCTGTATAAGGTTGGTGAGACCTATTTTGTGAAAGATGGTAACAAACGGGTGCAATTTGCTCGCTCCCGTGGACAGGTGTTTGTACCTGCATATGTTACTGAATATGTTATCGATACAGCCTTGGACGGACTAGCTGGGGCACAACGCATCTTAATGTATGAAGAGCATCAACGCTTTTTGGAAACGACAAAATTGTTGAATGCACGTCCAACCCACACCGTTAGTTGCACTCTTCTGGGGGGATATCCCAAACTTGTGCAACATATCAGTACACATCGCGAAGAGTTGCAAGCTGAGTGGAGTCGACATATTCCACGGCATGTGGCTGCTGCAAGTTGGTATGACACGATTTATCTGCCGATTACACATATGGTTCGTCGACAACATGTGGTTGCACACCTGGATAAGTATGTCGAAGGAGATATTTATCTGTGGAGTATGGAATACTACTCACGATTGTCTGAAGCAGAACAGCGAGTGGCGGCGGCAGAACAGAATGTGGTTCTGTCTGCAACAAAACTACGTGAGCATCTGCGAGGTGCACTAAGCATGGTTATCCGTCTTGGTCGAGTATTGCGGAATGATTATGGTGGGGCAAGTCCATATCACCTGGAATAGCCCTGGTTCACTGTTGTCTGTAATGATACTTGCCTCGCTTCCCTGGCTATGGTACAATCGTTGAGCGTAGGGGACGTGGCGAAATGGCAGACGCGCAAGTCTTAGGAACTTGTGGAGCAATCCGTGAGGGTTCGACTCCCTCCGTCCCCACCAGAGATAAAAAACACAGCTTTCAGAGCTGTGTTTTTTATGCTAAAGAATATGTTGAATGTATGCTGTTAACCTTCGTTAATCACTGTTAGCATCTCTGGAACACGCGTAACTTTTACCCGTGGGCGATCTTGCTTCTGACCTCGGGTGATTTCATGGGTATCGAGTACTTTCCAGTCGCTGTAGGTGACGTAGTCGGGCTTACGTTCCTTGAGTATGGTTTCAATCAATGCCGGATTACGATTTTCATCTGCAATACCAGGTAAGTGGGCTCGATCTTCCATCATTGAAACAACTGTTGAAACGGCATCAGGTTTATTTGTGCCAATAACGCCGGTTGGCCCACGTTTTGCCCAACCAACCACATACTCTCCCTCATGTGGATCGCCACTGGTCGCATGGATGACCCGCCCAGCAATGTTGGGGATTTTGTACGAGATCTCATCAAAAGGGACGCCTTCAAGTGGTACACCACGATAACCGACGGATCGCAATACTAAACCTGCATCAAAGGTCTCAAACGTTCCAGTGCCACGGGCGCGCAATCCACCATTTTCATCCATCACAAGATGATTCTTTTCTACGGTGACAGCGGTAACCTTTCCACCATGTCCCAGAATTTCCATCGGTGAAACGAGAAATCGTAGACGAATGTTGCGTGTCCCATTATGCTCTGTACGGGCTGCGAAACTGCGAAGAGTATCCACATTCTTAGTAGCAACCTTGTCTTCCGCCAATGCAATGACACTGTGCTCGTCCAGTTCGAGATCTGCTGAGTCAACGATGGGATTAACGTCTTCGAGGACACCCAGTTCTTTAATTTCGGCGTTGGTAAAAGCGGCCTGTGCTGGACCTCGACGCCCAAGCATCACCACCTCACGTACCTTACTCTCACGTAATTTGGCCAGCGCAGTATCCGCAATATCGGTCTTTGCAAGTTCGTCTGGCGAACTAACCAAAATACGTGCAACATCTATCGCGACATTGCCATTGCCAATCACAACTGCTCGGGGATGGGAGAGATCAAATTCCATGTCTTGATAGTCTGGATGGCCGTTATACCAGCCAACAAATGCCGTTGCGGGAAAACTTCCGTTAAGATCTTCGCCAGCGATCCCCATTCGCCGGTCGGCCTGCGCCCCAACTGCGTAGACAATCTGGTCATAAAATCGTTTCAGGGTCTCATGATGAATATCCGTACCAAAAGTGATGTTGCCGAAATAACGCACTTGTGGATTTTGTGCGATACGGTCGTAGATACGTGTAACCGCTTTGATCGATTGATGATCCGGTGCGACTCCTTCACGAACCAGGCCAAAGGGAGTGGGAAAACGATTAAAGAAGTCTATAGAACAGACAAGATCTTTTTGTTTCAGGAGTGCTTCCGCAGTGTAAAAGCCGGCTGGTCCTGCACCAATAATCGCAATACGCAGTGGTCGTGCTTCAGTTCCTAACATTTGATCCAAAATGATCCTCCCTTATAACAATCAATATTGTTTAACTACTGAATTTATCTAGAACCAATACCACAAAGATTACTATCTTTTACCAATACTATTGATACCATCTTGATATTAATGATATCAGGCTGATGACCAGTAGAATGGACATGATTTTCTTGGTCTGATACCTACTACTTACACATGTGTAGGGATGGGATTTAATTGTTATTTTTGGAACAGACGTTATAGCAATGTAGCATGTACGGAAGAGATTTGTCAACAGTTCATACAGAGGTGGGAGGAAGTGAAGCTTGTTGGACTACCACAGCATATTATACCGGTGGCCAGGGGACACAGTGGCTTGAACCAGGTTCTGGATGTTTCCCCGTTTGAACGAGGGTATCGATACGGCGGCGTAAAGCATGCACTTCACTGTGTGACAACAACTGGTCGAATATCTCGAAGGCTGGATCGTTATCGTGCATGCGTTCGTGGAGGCTGCTCAAATCTTTGAGGATATCTGGCCGAAAATGCTGTCCGGCGAAGTCCCAAAGGACGGTACGGAGCTTGTATTCGGTGTGAAAGCACAATCCATGATCAATCGCCCAGAGACGTCCGTCCGAGCCTTTGAGGCAATGACCACTCTTGCGATCAGCATTGTTGGCGAGAAAGTCAAATGCGGATAGGCGTTCAATCTGAAACTCAAATCCGCCTTCCTGCTGCATAGTAAAGAGATGTTCTTCGTGGTTAGCATCTATGAAAAGTTGTACCGAACCAATACCATATGGTCCATCACGCAGGACAGTGGGTGGCACAAGCAACCATCCTAGCATTTCACTCAGGATATATGTGGCTGTTTCACGTTGACATAAGGTTCCACGTGGGAAGTCCCATAATGGTCGTTCACCACGGCGCGGCTTGTAAACCCCTAAGCCTTGCATGTCTTTATGTTGCACAGTTGTGAGGAGCGTATAGTTACTACTCCATGGCAACATACCCTGAACTTCTAACTCGCCTGCCGACAAAAGCTCAAGAATTGATGCAGCATCCATTTCAGTTGATTCTTGTGTGTTCATTATGTTATATCTAACGCAGGGTTGCTTTTATTTGGATGTTTATGTATTTTTTTTCATTTACAACTATGATCATAGGACTAATTCATGCGGGGGCAGAAATGGCCACCTGTATCCATTGGTTGGAGACAGTTGCCACAAACCTTACGTCCACTGGCGACCACACGTGTTGCATGTTGACTCAGTGCTTGTATTTGTTGCCGTGTGACACCAAATTTGGCAGTTGGCGGCTCATCCGAATCATCCTGTGGAAAGCCGTGAATGAGGAGCACCACAATATCACGTTCTTTATCATACCCAAATTGTATTTCTGACACACGAAAGATTGGTTCGAGAGGTTCCTCTAACGTCATATTAATCAATGGGACAAGAGTATCCGATGTAGCGAGAAGCGGTTCTGTTTCGGAAAGCCCCTCAAGGAATTGATCAATAACCTCAACAAGGGCCTTTACTTGCTCTTTTTCGATGATCATTGATACAAGTTCTTGATTACGACGTGCTTGAATGTAAAAGACACGCTGTCCTGGTTCGCCAATAGCATCGGCTGTAATTCGTGTGACAGGGTCTAGATCGTAGGTGAATTCTGGTTCCATTGTCTTTCATCTTGTATGTGAACAAACGCATGTACAAGGCACAGCAATCGATCTAGTGGCTATTCTCTGTAGCGGTTGCTGTGACATTTGTTTCTTTTTACCGCACGTTAGTGGCCCCATTATGTGCAACGTCCGACGGATGCTCAGATGCCGATGTAGTATTGGTTGTCTCTTCACCAGCATGTTCATCCTGATCTGTTTGATCGCCTGCCTTTTGTGTTTCTGCCGCTGCTTGTGGTGGTTTGATCTGTAAATGCTCCAGTGACCCCGTCTCGTTGTATGCTAGCAGCCGAGGACCCATTTTGGTGAATTGTAGTGCGGATACAGAACAAGTACTGATCTCTAAACGTTGAAATAGATCCAAATGCATGCCAATGTAGTAGGCAATTGCCAGTTTGATGATATCAGCGTGTGATACCACCGCAATCATGGTGTGGGGATGGCGTGCACGCAAGGTATCCAACGTTGATACCATCCGTATCTGTGCCTCGCCGAGCGTTTCTCCTCCTGGGAAGCGGGTTCCGCTGGGGTAATACTGAACGCCGGGCCACAACTCGTGTTTATACAATTCTTTGAGTTCAGCCCCTTGCCATTCTCCGTATTTGACTTCACCAAGACCTTCAACAATGTGTAGGGGAAGGCCACGTGGTCCGGCAATGGCCTGTGCCGTTTCGGCAGTACGATCCAATGGGCTTGCATAGATGGTCTCGATGGGCAAGGCCGACAAACGTGTTGCCAGTGTCACGGCTTGATGGCGACCTTCGTCGTTCAGGTGTACTCCAGGTGTCCAGCCGGCGAGCCGACCATGCACCCAATCATTTTTTCCATGGCGTATCAACAATAAAAGAGTCACAATAACTCCTTATAATTATGGTTTACTATTGCAAAAATTATGATACCACAAGTCATTAAAATATGTCGGAATTCTATAGATGATTTCTCTCCGTTATTCTTACATCCTTGTGGTCTTGCTGATGTGCTGATATCGTCTTCTAGACATCATGTGTGTGATTGAATGATATGGAAAAAGTGCTGCATATTTTACGCGACATCAGCGCTGAAGAATTCCGCTACCTGTGCTATAATCACCACTATGCTGAAACAAAAATTTGATATCAAAACATTTCTCTTCATTTTTGGAGCAGCCCTTCTCGGTACTATTTGGGCAGTATATAATCGAGGTTTAATACAGCATCCGTATCAGTATGAGATGTTTCGTCCTTTGGTGTGGATTATTTTTGCCATCCCGTTTGCAATGTTTTGGGGATGGTTTTTTGCGCGCCCTACCGAACGTTGGTGGGCCGCATTTGTGTGTTTTTGTGTGTATTTCTTCTCACCTTTTGTCGCTGCACGCTATGAGTCTTGTACGGTATTAACCGGATCGTTTAACTTGATCAGTTGTTTTGTCGAGACGGCCGCCGCACAGGAGGCTGCAAGTGCGAACGGTCACGCGATCTATTTTCAAACGATCGTTGTTATCCATGTCATCGTAGCATTTGCAATAGCTTTGCATCGTGGGTTGAGAAGTAGTACAATGCCAGGGAATGAAGAATTACCACAATATGAGGCATCATAGTTTGTGGTTGTGTTTAGCTAAAGAAGTGTAATCTTCATTGCTCCGCCATTTGTGACTCTGTTTTCTCGTATCACTTTTGTTGTAGTTAGTAAATCTAACTACACTATTCCTGATCAGTGTGGGAGATCTGTACATGAGTGGTCACACCCCTGCTCATAGTAGTGTTCGTGAATGGCTCGAAACCCAAGAGCACACGCTTTTGTCGTCATTTGCTACCTTAAGTGATGCAGTTCAGCGAGACCGTCCTGAACCAGAGTCTCCAGTACGTACACGCTTCCAACGTGATCGTGATCGCATTCTCCATTCTAAGCCCTTTCGACGGCTTAAACATAAAACACAAGTATTTATTGCGCCAACTGGCGACCATTATCGGACGCGCCTTACGCATACACTCGAAGTAACGCAAATTGCGCGGACTGTGGCCCGTGCGCTGCGTCTCAACGAAGATCTGGTGGAGGCAATTGGGCTAGGACATGATCTCGGCCATACGCCCTTTGGCCATGCCGGTGAGACAGCGCTCTCCAAAGTGCTTGGACACTCTTTTCGCCATAATGAACAGAGTCTGCGTATCGTTGAAGTGCTGGAAAAACAAGGCCGAGGACTCAACTTGACGTATCCTGTGCGAGAAGGTATTTTCATGCATTCCAAAGGGCGTCGTGGCATTACGGCAAAGGCGTGGGGAACGGCCAGTACGTTGGAAGGCCAGATTATTAAAATTGCCGATTCGATTGCGTATATCAACCACGACATTGACGATGCTATACGTGCAGGTGTTCTGGATAGGGGTGACTTACCATGTGAGCCAATCGAGATACTGGGTGCAACTCATTCACAGCGCATCAATACCATGGTATGTGATCTTATTGACTATAATTGGTGGATAACCGGAGATGGGACACCTCCTGATCCGCTGGAGTTGTCATTGAGCCCGCCCATTCTGGCATCTACAAACGCATTACGAGAGTTTATGTATCAGAATGTGTACCTTGACTCGAAAGCGAAATTGGATGATGGAAAAGTTAAGGTGATGATTGAAATGCTTTTTAGGCATTTTCTTGAACATCCTGAGGAACTCCCAGCGGATCTCCAGCAAATTAACCGCGATCGTGGTGAGCCTATCACACGGGCAGTGATCGACTATATTGCAGGTATGACAGATCGCTATGCCATTGAGACCTTTAAAAAGCTGTATGTTCCGACAACCTGGAATGGGTAAGGTGTGTATATAATTACTTTTTTAGTGATAGGTGCTTTTACCAATAAATGATGAATACTGTTATTGATACCGTCAAAGAACGTATAGATATTGTCGATTTTATAGCAGAGTACGTCCAACTACGCAAAGCTGGTCGTAACTACCTGGGTTTCTGTCCATTTCATCAAAATACACGAACCCCTGCCTTTACTGTCTTTCCGGAAACACAAAGCTACCATTGTTTTGGATGTAAAGCTTCTGGAACAGTGTTTGATTTTGTGATGCAACGGGAAGGATTGGAGTTTCGTGAAACCCTTGAAATGCTGGCACAGCGTGCGGGTGTTGAACTAAAGCCACGTACCGAGGTTGATGAACAACGGGATCAACTGCACGAACGTCTCTTAGAAGTAAATGCAGCGGCGGCTAAATTCTTTCATCATACATTGCTCAAATCACCCCACAGTGCCGATGCACGTGCGTATGTGGATCAGCGGGGACTTGATGCGACAACGATTGAGGCATTTCAGCTTGGCTATGCGAGAGAAGACTGGTCGGCACTACTAACCTATCTTACGAACCACAAGGGGTTTGATCTTGAGGAAGTCGAGGCAGCCGGACTGGTGATCAAACGTGATCAAAGTGGCTATTATGATCGATTCCGTGGACGGCTGATGTTTCCCATTCGTAATGTCAAGGGCCAGGTTATTGCATTTGGAGGGCGTGCACTTGGTGATGCCAATCCCAAGTATTTGAACTCCCCACAAACACCTCTGTTTGACAAGAGCCATGTATTGTATGGTCTGGATCTTGCACGTTCAACCATTCGTAATCAAGAGGCAGCTGTAATCGTTGAAGGATATATAGACGTTATTGTGGCACACCAGTATGGATTTCGCAATGTTGTTGCGCCACTGGGGACCGCTCTTACGGGTGACCATGCCGCAGTACTCAAAAAACTAACGAAGCGAATATATCTTGCACTTGATGCTGATGCGGCTGGAGTCAATGCAACATTGAAAGGAATTGAAACCCTTCGTCATCAATCAGAGGGTGATGTGATAGTAGTTCCAACACCACAGGGGGTGATGCAATGGGGGGTTGATACGACGACAGAGATACGGGTCATTGCAATGCCAGATGGCCAGGACCCTGACAATGTCATCCAGGCTGATCCGGAACGGTGGCGTCTGTTGGTAGACAATGCGCAACCAATTATGGATTTTTACATTGCAGCACTGACAAGTGATCTTGATCTGCAGAGTGCACGTGGCAAAGCTGATGCAGTTGCCCGATTAGTACCACTTTTGGTACAGGTTTCAAACCCAATTGAGCACGCACACTATCTGCAACGCGTTGCGCGTTTAGTCGAAGTAGAGGATCATGTTATTCGGGCTGCCCTGCCTGCGTCACAACGAAAGACACCAACGCGTTCAAAGTCAGTCAAACAGCCTGAGTTCGATACACCAACAACGCGCGAGGATGCGTTACTGGCATTGTTGTTGCGACATCCCTCTATGCGTACGGCAGTGCAGGAAAAGATGAAAAGTGATGTATCATTGTTTCCGCTCGTACATGAAATGATAACAGGGACATTGTTAGAATTGTTTGATCGAGCTGACAATCGTGCTATCTGGCAAGCGTGGTCAGAATATCCACCAGATACTGATATTGAACGTTGGATTGCAACATTGGATGTAGTATTAGCTGAACAGGTTCAACACGTGTTACATATTCATCTGCCAGATTCACAATCATATCGTTATATGAATGATGGTCTAGAATGTGCTACAATCCTACAATTACGTTTGGCGCGTCGTTGGAAAGATCGATGTAGTCAAGAGGAGGTAGAGGTGAATAACGACGAAGAACGTTTTGCAATACTTGAGCGTATTATTCAACTTAAGCAGTATATCGACACTATAAGCATACCCAAACGAAGTTCGATGTACGCTGATCTCCATGCACTTCGTACGGCCTGAGGGGGGCAATCATGGCGAATCACAAAGATATAATGATTGATAACAACCTACCAACCGATAATTCTCGTCACAGTATTACCACGATAGGTGGGGATACCGACGAAAATGAGTCGGGTCAAAGTACCATCAATAATCTGCAAGATCTGATTGCTATTGGTCGACAACGTGGTTATGTTATTGAGAGTGAAGTTCTACAACTTGTACCTAATCCTGAGACAGATCTCGATAAACTTGAGGAGATCCAGACGGCCCTTTCGCAAGCAGGTATATCAACTCGTGATGAGATTATTTCTGGCGGTTCTGACGTTGAGGTGGTTTTTGAAGAGGATGCCGATCTCGAAAATGGTCTGAATGTCGAGGGTATTAGTGTTAATGATACTGTTCGTATGTATCTTCGTGAAATAGGTCGTGTTCCTTTGCTCAAAACCAGCCAGGAACGTGATTTGGCGGAGAAAATTGCGATTGGTGAATATATTAGTGCGATCAAGACACAGGAAGGTGCCGATTGGATCTTTACTAACGTACCACGTATAGGTACCACCATGTACACGCGTCTGGTGAAAAACTGGCCGATTGCTTATACGGTGCTACGTGAGTTGTGTACCTTGCTTGGGCAAGATGTGACCGATCTTCCACCCGCACGTCTGCGAGAGTTTCTCAGTTTGCAGGATAAACTTGCCTTCGAGCACAAACCGGCGTTTGATACACACCTGGCCACAGTGGCACAAGAATATGAGTTGCCGGTTGAAAATATTGATCAATTACTGTCGCAGTCAATGATTATCTTTGAGTTGTTGCCAGCCAACCTGCAAGAAGTGCTCAATCAGAGTACTGACTGGCCCCATGAAAATAATGTACATATCTACTTTGCTGACCAGGAAATGTCGATGTGGCGTCATTGGAATGCTGCCATCGAGTCAAGTAAAATTGCGCGTGAGCACCTTACTGAGGCAAACCTACGTCTTGTGGTGAGTGTTGCGAAAAAATATATTGGTCGTGGACTTGGCTTACTTGATCTGATCCAGGAAGGGAATGTTGGCCTCATCCGTGCCGTCGAAAAGTTCGACTATCTGAAACGATTCAAGTTCAGTACATATGCGACGTGGTGGATTCGTCAAGCCATTACACGGGCGATTGCAGATCAGGCACGTACGATTCGTATTCCTGTCCATATGGTTGAGACGATCAACCGCCTGCTGCGTGAGCAGCGTCGATTGTTGCAGGAACTAGGGCGTGATCCATCGGATGAAGAGTTGTCGAAATCGCTTGATATGCCCGTGGAAAAAGTTCGTTCGATCCGGAAGACATCGCTTGAACCAGTTTCGCTGGAGACACCGGTGGGTCAGGAAGAAGATAGCCAGCTAGGTGATTTTATTGAGGACTCGAAGGTATTAGCGCCTTCCGATGCCGCTAGCCATCAGATGTTACGCGAACAGGTAGAACAAGTTCTGAATCAACTCACGGAGCGTGAGCGTCGAGTATTACAGTTGCGTTTTGGTTTAGAGGATGGTCATAGTCGAACGTTAGAAGAAGTAGGGAAAGAATTCGGTGTCACACGTGAACGGATTCGCCAAATCGAGGTAAAAGCATTACGAAAGCTACGCCATCCGCGCTTGGGTAAGAAGTTGCGTGATTATTTAGAATAATACGTTATAGTCAAGTGTGTTGGCATATTTCCCTGTAATACAGTTTGTCAAACAAAGCCAACTCGTCTATAATGGCGCGGTCGTTGCAGACAGGAGTACCCCGTGCCGGACTTTGAAGATTTAGATTTTTACGAGTTGCTGAACGTACAGCGTACGGCATCACTCGATGAAATACGGCGTGCATATCGTCGTGAAATATCGAAGTATCATCCTGATCGCTTTGTAAGCGCTGCGCCTGATGAGCAAATGTATGCACAACAGCGTAGTCAGCGTCTTACCGGTGCGTATAGTGTCTTGAGTGATCCTCGGGCGCGGAGTGCGTACAATCTCAATCTGACCCCTGGTGCTATCGCCAAACGCCAAACGCCATCTAGCCAATCTTCATCACCACCAGCGCAACCACGTGATTATCAAGCTGAACTGTATGAACAGGCACAAACGCATCTCGCGGCTGGTCGAAAGTTACAAACTATCGGTGTGTTGCGACAACTTCAGCAGATCAACCCTTTCTATCGTGATAGTGCTGAATTGTTGGCAAAACTAGAAGCACAAGCACAACCACCTGCATCCGACGGTAAGCGTAAAGCGATTCCACCATTTATGATTTTTGGTGGTCTGGCGGGTATCGTGGGCGTGAGTGTAGTGATATGGATTGTTTTACAGGCCGGAAATCCTTTTGGAATTGGTGTCTCTGAGGCAGGCAGAGATTCGATAGCTGTTGAGATGGCAACGGAGATTACTCCTGGACCCTCAGATGTTACATCTGCCCCTGCACCAACTGACACGCCCCTCGAACCGACGGAAGTGCCACCGACCGAGGTACCGCCGACGGAAGTGCCACCGACCGAGGTACCGCCGACGGAAGTGCCACCGACTGAGATACCGCCAACCCAACCACCAGAAGAGAGTGGTACAATATTAGTAGCAGATGGATTTGATGGTTCAGAGTGGGCTAACCTTGCTGGTTTTGGCTGGCGAATTGGCTACCAGAATAGCCGTTACCGAATTGCTGTTGATCCAGGTATAGGAAACATTTGGAGTTTTCGTACCAATGCACCACGAGATGTGAGTATTGGTGTAGACGTACAGGTAATCAGTGGGGCAGGCGGCTTGTTACTTCGGTATGTTGATGATCAGAACTTTTTAGGTTTTAGTATCAATCCCGCCGAAACAAGCTATCGATTAGAACAACGTGTTGGTGGTAATACTACTGTCCTTGCTGAAGGTCAGAGTACGGCGATTATCAACGGAAGTGATGTACAGAACCGTCTGGTGGTTCGGATGCAAGGATCACAAGTTCAACTTATCGCAAATGGTGAACCACTGGCCAACGTTGAGATTCCTACTAATACAGGTAGTGCACGTTATGGAATGCTTGCTGTTTCAAGCGATATTCCAGCAGAGGTCATCTTTGATAATCTTGAACTTCGAACTTTGGAGTAAACATATTAGCCAATAGAAAAACAGTCCTATGCGAAATGACATTATTGCCACTTTTTCCATCGTTGCGTACGATCCACAAAATGACGATTTTGGAGTAGCGGTTGCCTCAAAGTTTTTAGGGGTTGGTTCGGTGGTTTCCTGGGTTCGTTCGAATGCGGGAGCGATTGCCACACAGGCCTTAGGGAACATGAGTTATGGTCCGCAGGGTTTGGATTTGATGGTGTCTGGTAAGTCTGCTGAAGAGACGCTCCAAACATTGATTGCCGACGATAACCAACGTGATCATCGGCAAGTTGGGATTGTTGATAGTCAAGGACGTGCTGCGGCGTATACCGGTAAGAAATGTCTTGACTGGGCTGGGCATGTGACAGGGAATGGTTTTACGATACAGGGTAACATCTTGAGCAGCGCGACAGTGATCGACAATATGGCGACTGCCTTCACCAGCACACAGGGTGAGCTTGCAGAGCGCCTGCTTGCTGCATTGCAAGTGGGTGATCAGACAGGCGGTGATCGACGTGGGCGTCAATCGGCAGCCCTCTATGTTGCGCGGCCAGGTGGTTCTTATGGTGGTTACCTTGATCGATACGTCGATCTGCGTGTCGATGATCATCTGAATCCTGTTACAGAACTGGTACGATTACTCCAGTTACATCGTTTTTATCTGACTCGACCACGACAAGAGGATCTCCTGGTGATTAGTGAGCCAATTGCACGCGAATTACAGCAATTGCTCCACAAGGCAGGTTTTTACGAGGGTCCGATTAGTGGAACATACGACGAATCGACACAGGCAGCCCTTGAACAGTATGGGGGAGTTGAGAATCTGGAAGAACGTCTGATTAGCAAAACACACATTGATCCAGAAGTACTAGATTTTATACGAAGGAAGCTTGCGTAACCTAACATATCGCAGGTTTGCGTCTAGTACGATTTAATCAATGTGCAATCTATCGGCCCTTTTTCGTTTAGTATACCCGCTTTTATGTTTGATTGTAGCTGGTTGTGCCTCACTCCAATCACCGCAATCCCCTGCGTCTTTATCACCAGTAGCTGTTGATGGTATTCAATTGCGTACTGGTACTAAGGTGTTTGAAGTGCGTGGCACAAATTATGTACACACCTTTGACGCCGATCTGACAACATGTCCGGAGATTCAGTTCGGTGCCGATGGGAATTGCCCCTGGAATCTTGCCTCCATTGTCACTGATATGGAGCATTTGCAGGGCTTAGGTATAAACACAGTCCGCATATTTTTGAACTACTACGCTTTTGGTGGTGCACGCGAAGTTGATCCAAACTACGATCTATCACTCCCCTTAGCCCATCTCGATGATTTCATTGATGTCGCTAATCAGCATAGTATCTATGTGATGCCAGTGCTCCTGGTCAAATATCCGCAGGACCGTTTTGGCCCAGACCACTATGAGACGGCCCTTGATCGCCATGTACGGCCCGTTGTCGAGTATCTCGCCGGGCGAGATGGTATTCTGGCGTGGGATGTATTTAACGAGCCAGATCTAGGTGGGCCAATCGACCCGCGTTGTTGGGATTGGGATAACGGAGATTTTCCACTCTGCTTTGAGTTGGCGCAGGAGCGCTCTCGCTTTGTGGTAGCTCTATATGATGAAGTCAAACGACTCGATCCCGAGCGCCTTGTCACGGTGAGTATGGGTTTTGGTAAGAACTATTTCAAACCCGATACAGCTGATATTCACCTGGCAGATGTCGTCGATCTGTATGCCTACCACTACTACGATGATGAGCCATTCGATAGTGGTCGTTACCGCGCCCACTGGTATTACGGTGAGGGGTTTCCGGCTGACCTCCATCGCGCCAATGCTGAACTCCACGCCCTTGGCCTGGATAAACCTATCCTCATTACCGAGATTGGTTTTCCAACGGGTCCTGATGCTACCCGCACAACTGAAGAACTTGAACGTGATTTGCAGGTTGCTGTTAATGTTGCGCGTGATGATAGCACCGCTGGCATTATGTTATGGCCTTTCCAACCAGATCCTGATGAGTTGATCGGCGATCTTTTTCAGTGATATTGCTGATTAGTTTCCGTTTGACGTATAATATCCATTATTAACATTATGTGTATTTGTTCCACACTGTGCTCGTTCGTTAAAAATCCTCACAATCAGGAGCACGATTATGTTCAATAGTTACCACGACTTTGAAATTTCTATTCAGCCACCAAACGGCGACGTGTTTCCCTATTTTATTCAGGCTCCTGGTGGTGAAGCACGGGGGGAACTATGTCTCCCTACCGATACATCGATCTATCAAGAACTTGAGCAACGACTGGGCCAACTCGATACCGATGAGGAGGCCCTACTTCAACTGGGGACTTTGCTTTTTGAGGCATTGTTTCAGGGGAAATCGGGGGAAGTGCTTTCGATTAGTCAGGGGCGTATGCAGGCTGGCGAAGGATTGCGTTTCAAGCTCAGTATTGCGGCTGAAGAGCGTGTTGTAGCAGCGTTGCCGTGGGAGTTCATTGCCGATCCTGTTCGTGGCCCGCTGGCACTGCTCGATATGCCGATTGTGCGTTATTTGCCGCTGGCACTTCCAACATCGACCTTGAAAACCACATTGCCGTTGAAAGTATTGCTGACTGGTGCCCACACACCTCCCAATCCTGCTGCGGTCACAAGTGAGCTTCGAGCTGTCCAGGAAACGCTGGAATCGGTTACGCAGCGTGGGCTGGTACAGGTCGACGTCGAAGAACATCTGACTCCACGTACATTACAGGCGTTGTTACGTCAGGATTTTCATATATGGCATTTTGTAGGCCACGGTGGCTTTGACCAGACGGGTCGTAATGCCCGTTTGTCTCTTGAGGACGATGATGGTGATGTGCAGCGTGTGAGTGCTATGCAACTTGGTATTATGCTCAATCGGAGTAGTTTGCGGTTGGTGGTACTCAATGCTTGTGAGAGTGCCCGATTGTCTGTTGAGCCGTTCCGCAGTCTGGCCCCGGCACTGATCCGTGGGCAGGTACCAGCAGTTGTAGCCATGCAGTTCTCGGTGCCGCAGGAATCGACACGTGCCTTTGCAGCCGAGTTCTACCGCACGCTGGCAGAGGGTTTTCCGATCGATGCCTGTGTAACGGAGGGCCGCAAAGCGATTATGAACGAGATTGGGTTGGGACGCCCCGATTGGGGTATTCCGGTCGTGTACACGCGCGCAACAGATGGTAAACTTTTTGAAACGCCAACTCCTCCCCCATCTGAGTCGAATGCAGCGAGAGGCAGCGGTGGTGTGAGTATCAACATCCAGAACAGCCAACTCGATCACTCTAGTATGACGGTCAGTGAGGTGGGGAATATCGTCAAAGGCAATTCCACGAGTGATGTCAACTCAGATGTGGACAACGAGGAACTTGATAAGGAGATTGCAGCGCTGAAGACACAGATTAGCTTAAAGAAGCGCCGCCTGCGTGCTCTACAAAATCAACAGGCCATATACGGCATTAGTACTGACCCTTCCATCCTAATACAGATCGAGGATTTGGAAAAGGAAATTATCCAACTCAGAGAAGAATTGTGTGATCTGAGCGCCTGAGACTATAAGACAAAGGAGTCTGTTATGCTCATGTCTGGTAGAGAACTGCTTAAGAAAAGTCTGTACGTACCAGTTGTTCTGGTTATCGGGCTGGGCGTAGTTGCTTGTTCGCCCCCGCCTTCTGGTCGGTCTGAAAGTTCTGAGGAAGCACTGGATGGTGATTCATCCGGCATGGAACCTATTTCTGTTGAGGAATCACGGGTTGTTGTCGATATCTTTTCTGGTCGTACCAATCCGTCGTGGGGCCTCTCCGAAGCCGAAGCAGCAACGCTTATGACCATGCTTGATGGGCTTGAAGAAGTTGAAGAGGGTAGTGCGCCATCTGAGCAGCTTGGGTGCCGCCAATTTGTCGTGACGCTCGCAAACCCTGCAGCCAATGCTTCACAAATGGTGTCTGTCTACGACACGACTGTCGAAGTGGACCATGGCGATGAGGTGAAGTATTATACCGATACGGATGGTCAGTTTGGACGTTGGTTGTTAGAAAGTGGCAAAGCGCATCTAGACGAAGATCTGTATACTGTGGTCGAAGAAGCAGTTATGCAGCCATCACCGTAGACTTTTTCAGATGACCAGGTGAATATGTCGATCCGTTCACGCTTCACTTGGTCGTTTCGTCACCACTCACTGCGGAATACTATCCATCAGCGACATCGAAACCAAGTATCACCACAATGTCTGCGGTACTCGCTACTCCCTCTGGTGGGCCCTGTCGGACATCGGCATTCAATGTGTCTGCCAGACGCCGACTCGTTCGTGGTTTATTCCCATTTACATCATAGACAAGCGTTTGTTGCACATCTGTGGTAGGCGCATCTGTTGCTGGAATGATGGTGAAGCCATCACTTTCGAGATCGCCAGAGATTTGTCCGGCAAGGCCATTAACCCCAGTACCATTAAGCACCTGGACTGTTGCACGCTCGCTTGCCTCGCCTGGTGGCGTCAGCATTGCATCCGTTGCAGCCCGTTTGCCATCTTCGCTCCAGATGAGGCTGAAGTTGCCATCTTCCACGACCTGTGGGTCAAGTTCTGGTGTGAAACGGACCTGCCCGATGTCGTCGGGATTCAGCCCACTACCCACCCATGCGAGTGCCAACAGTACGTCGATCCGGCCAAGTGGCATGGTTGTTGCAACGGCATCGTCTAGCCCTTCACGTAGATTGGGCAGCGTCATCACCTGCCCCACAGGACCACGCTGCTGAAATTCGGTAACAATAGCGCGGATAACCTGTTGTTGGCGGGCGTTGCGTGCAAAATCACTGTCGCCGTGACGGGTGCGTGCGTAGACGAGAGCTGTTTCGCCATCCATAATTTGCGGGCCAGGTTGGAACTCGACCCGTCTTGTGCTAAAATCTGGGTTAGGATATGCATCGTCGATGATGCGTTCTGGCACATCGATAGTCACACCACCAAGTGCATCAATAATTTGGGCAAACCCGTCAAAGTTGACCTGCATTACATAATCGATACGTTGACCACGTGTGGGCCAGCCGAGAAACTGCTCGATGGTCTGTGCAGTAAGCGCCATACCACCTTGATGTGGTGTGGTGTCGATGCCATAGAGCGTTTCAGCATTGGTATAGCCGTGCCCATACGCAACATTGAGCTTTGTAAAACCAATATCTGGTACCTCAACAAGCGTGTCACGTGGAATCGATAGCAGACTGGTCCAACGACCACCTGAGTCCAAATGAGCAATAATCATTGTGTCACTGCGGACACCTTCTTCTGGATGATCAGGCCGCTCATCAACACCAATAACTAACACATTGGCGCTGCCTAGAAGTGGCGATGATATTGGTGCATTGGGTCGCACATCCTGCACACCCACGTGTGATGCAATACCTAATACTTGTATATAGGCAAAAATGACACCAAGTAGAAAGAATACGAGCATCACGATGAGCGCCAGCCGTATTTTCGGCCAGATACGACGCCGCGTATGTGATGGGCGTTGTGGCAGGGATGTTGATGGTGGCGGAGTTGGACGGCGCTCCTGTCGCATGGCGATGGTTTCGCCAGTATATGCACGCTGTTTGGGATCAGTTTGTTTATCATTATTCATCACATGGCCTCACAGGTTAGACAAATAAGCGTAATAACAGGGTTACCAGATGAGTTATGTGCCAGTGTCAGTATAGCACGGCCTCGCTGATAGGAACGAAGCAGAATTAATTGATGTACAGTCAAAAGTATTATTACTCACAATATCTATAACACATTCATCTGTTTGTCATTATCTCGCGTAATACTGAATGTGAGAAACAGAGAATTGATCAATACAGTAATGTCCTTAATATATGGAGATGACATGGCAAGTTTGGAACCATTAACGGTAAAAACTGATACCTATACAATAAACGAATCGCAGCGTACAAATTATCCTGTTACACGCCCCCCAGCGAGGAAATTGCCAACCGATTCTCCTGGACACCCTCCGATGGACCCGCCGCGTGTGATCTATGCACATTCGTGGTTTGGTCTGGGTGCTGCATCGGCGGCAGTGGGGCTGGCTAGCGTTGCGCGCTATGGGTGGCCTGCAGCAGTAGGTCTAGGTGGTTTGGGGTTGTTAGGCCTCGCTCATATGATCAAGGTTGAGCCAGCCATGCCGATCTTGGAGCATATCGACCTGCATTCGTCAGCGCTTCCGCCGCAGCTTGATGGTTTGCGTATTGGTCAGATCACCGATATGCATCTTGGCCTGGCCCAAACTGAACGGAATGTTAATTGGGTTGTCGAACAAATGCAGCGGGAAAAACCTGATGTCATTGTTATCACAGGTGATCTGGTACATAAAAAGGCTGCTATTCCTGAGGTTACACGCTTGTTGTGTCGGCTCGATGCTCCACTTGGCATCTATGCTGTCCCCGGCAACCACGACTATTGGGAAGGTCTCGCCGATGTGCGGGCCGCATTGACCTTACTGGATATTCCGCTACTGCTCAATGAGAATCGCTGTCTGCGATGGAACGGGGCAGATCTGTGGCTCCTGGGCATCGACGATATCTGGAATGGCCAACCGGATCTTCAAGGTATGCTGCGACAGGTTCCTCAGGGGGCCTTCAAGCTATTGCTCTCCCATGCACCTGACATGGCCGATGAGGCAGCACGACAGGGTGTACATGTTCAGCTTTCGGGCCATACCCATGGTGGCCATTTGCGACTGCCTGTACTGGGCCCTTTCACGCGGCCACGCTTTGGTGTGCAGTATGTCATCGGGCATTATCACGTGAATGAAATGAACCTCTACGTATCGCGTGGGTTGGGTGGTACACCATTGCGCTTGTTATGTCCACCTGAGGCGACCATTATCACGTTGCGGAGTGCGTAGGATAGAACAGGCTAAGTTCACATCAGCCTTAGCATAACAAGATATGGTATACTCCTTTGTGACAATTTGCTCATGAAGGGAAGTACTTTATGGCACTAACGGATCATCCTCGAAGCACACCCAATTCAGCAGGGTTGCAACATACAGTTGCGCTTGTTAGCGGTGATATAGCCTCGTTTTTTGTATTTGCGATGATTGGACTCGCCAGCCATCGAGGGATTACCAGTCTAGTGAACATACCCGATCTTGCTATCACAGCCGCACCTTTTGCGCTTGGCTGGTTTATCGTGGCACCTTTCACCGGTGTGTTCAAGCCTGCAATTACGTCCCGACTACGTTCGATGCTCACCCGTACGGCCCTCACGTGGGTGGGTGGGTGTTTGATTGGTCTGGTGGTTCGTGCTCTAATCAATCAAAGTGGTGTTCCGCCACTCACATTTGCACTGATTACCTTTACAACGATTCTCTTGATTCTCAGTGCATGGCGCGGTAGTTTTGCCTGGTTTGTAAATCGTCATCATACAACAACACCGGAAACAACATGACAACAAATCTATATATTATTAGACATGGTCTGGCGTATCCTAACGTTGAACGTGTCCTTGGTGGTATGGAAGGCGATCGCGGCTTGACCGAACGTGGCTTTGCTCAGGCACGTGCCCTTGCCCAGCGTCTGACGACAGGTGAAATTACGGCGGATGTGCTCTATGCGAGCACGTTTCCACGTGCACGGATGACTGCAGAATTGGTGTCTGAAGCATTAATGTTACCTATTGAGTGGGATGCAGATCTTCAGGAAATACGTCCCGGAGAGGCTGATGGATTAACCGTAGACGAGGCTCGTGAGCGCCATGGTGATACGTTTGGCCGTTTCCTCGACGAGATTTACACACCGATTGCCCCAGGTGGTGAGAGTTGGGGGGCGTTTCAAATGCGTGTGTCTGCAGCATTAGAGCGCCTCATTCTCCGTCACCAGGGAAAGAATATTGTTGTAGTTGCACACGGTGGCGTGATTGAAGTCTCCTTCTTCCATTTTCTTGGTCTGGGCCCCCAGACACGCACATATGCATCGTTCTATGCACGTAACACGGCCATTACCCACTGGCGTTATGCTCAGTCATTCAACGATCGTTGGGAATGGCATATGGTCACACATAACGATTATCGACATCTGGTAGGTTTGGACGGTGAGGGTTTTTCTGTAGACATATAATGAGACAAATACGTAATGTGAGGTAAAGGATAAGTTCTTGTGCAGGGTCTGCCAGGACACTGTTCAAGGCATTGTGAGGCTCTTATGGCCCGTCAAGATGATGAATATGATAAATATCGAGTAGATTGTACATCCGATGACTTTCTCCAAAACCTTACCCCTGATCAACGTATGCACATCGAACGACATACCAACTATGCTTCCTATTCCGCTGGCCATGTATTCTATTCTCCTGGGGAGCAAAGTGATCAACTGTTGATTATCCGACAGGGACGTGTGCGACTCTACAAATTGTCTCCCGAAGGTCGTGCGCTTACCCTTTTTGTGCTTGAACCACAGGCGATTTTTGGTGAGACTGCGCTGGCCGAAAGTTGGCAACACGATTGTTTTGCCGAGGCCATGTCCGAATGTGTGGTTGGAACGATAAGTCGTTTGAGTTTGCGTGAACTGCTCTGGAACGATAGCGCAATCGCATTGCGTTTGATGGATATTATGGGACAACGGCTACGCACACTTGAACAGAAACTGGCCGACATCGCCTTCAAAAGCGTACCACAGCGTCTCGCAACAGTTTTTTTGAGTCTGGCGGACTGTCAGCCACAGCAAGTCACACCGCAGAAACCGCCAGCGGTCATTCGTTATACGCATCAGCAACTGGCAGAGATGATTGGCTCATATCGTGAGACCGTCACCAAGGTTGTGACAGAATTCCGTGAAGCAGGATTGATCCACGTTGACGAAGAAAGCATCTATTTAACCGACATCGTACAGTTGCGTTATCTGGCTGGTC
The DNA here is from genome assembly GCA_013122435.1 of Chloroflexi bacterium AL-N1. GTDB lineage: Bacteria > Chloroflexota > Chloroflexia > Chloroflexales > Roseiflexaceae > AL-N1. The sequence continues at coordinate 128,392 of WYDT01000008.1, read as the reverse complement.
GATAGTATTGTGAACAAATACAGGTCTTTTCATCAATCCTTAATACAATGCAGTTGCACCATTTTTACGAATCAGTGTACAATGCTGGCAAGATCGCGCTAGTAGAAGACGCGGTCTGTTTTCTATTAATATGTATCTTTGGATATTGGTATGGTTGTGATTTGTAATCAATACCCAAAGACTGATTGATGTAATTAATAACGATGTCTGTTGCTGAACTTCCATCACCTACTACGCAAGCGCAAGACCATAGCACACCGCTAGCTGTGCCAGTCCGTCGTCAATTCCTCACGGTTGAGCAGGGCATCTACATTGCGATTTTTGCCTGTGCGCTCCTCACCCGTCTGTGGGGTTTAGGTGATCGTGCCTTGCATCACGACGAAACGCACCACGCCTTCTTCTCGTGGAGACTTTTTGCTGGTCAGGGATATGTGCACGATCCGTTATTGCACGGACCGTTCTTGTACCACATAGGCGCGTTTATTTATTTTCTCTTCGGTGATAACGATTACACGGCTCGTTTGGGTGCTGCGTTATTTGGTAGCGCTTTAGTTGTGCTGCCATATTTGATTCGGCGGGAACTTGGCCGTGGGGCAGCGATTTTAGCCTCTGTGGCCATCCTCATTTCGCCGGTTTTTCTCTATGTTGGTCGCTTTATTCGCCATGACCCCTATGCGGTTGTTTTTGAATTGGTGGCCTTTATTGGTATTGTTCGTTATGCTAGCACACATCGTGCCTACTGGTTGTATATCACTGCCGCTTCCCTTGGCCTGATGCTCACTACAATGGAAACATTCTTTCTGTATGTGGCCATTCTGGGTTCATTTGTAGGAATAATCTTTTTGTGGCGTGTTTGGCGACCGGGCATTGCCATTGCAGCGCTTATAGGCATCACTATTGTTGCAAGCGTATTCGTGTTGCCAGGAGAGCCGATCGGCTCTAGTGATAGTGTTCAACGTGTAGCTGGCACCTATGTGTGCCCTACCGCTGGTAATGCTTTTCCTCCAGCAAATCCGATGGATTATGAACCCGGCCCGGTGTTTGGGTTTGGACCACTAGCGACTGCTGATAATAATTATGCGCTGTGTGTTCGTAATCAGCCAGATGATAATTTTGGGGTCTACTTTGCAAAGTTAGGTCAGTTTGCTAATCATCCTGCCATGTTTTTGGCACTCGGTGTAACTACGCTTGGTCTTGCGGCTCTTTATTTCTGCATCTGGCGGCGTCGCGATACAGATGGCCTGACTGCCTGGGAAAAGGCGATTGTACATAACGATGGTATTCTGGAAGCCTTTGCAAGTCTGTCGATAGGGCGGCGTGTATGGATCGCCTTAGCCTTCTTCTTTGTCCTCTATGCCCTGTTTTTTACGGCCTTTTTCTCCAATATGGTCGGGGTTGTCAGTGGTGTAAGTGGATCACTTTTGTATTGGCTAGGGCAGCATGGCGTTCAGCGTGGTAGCCAACCAGACTATTACTATATGGTGCTCCTGACCTTATACGAGCCATTGGTTCTTTTCTGGAGTAGTATCGGCATCATCATGGTCGGTTTTAGGACAGGCAACCGCTTGATGCAGTGGTGGCGTACACGCACCGCTGATCCTGAACATAGTACGCTACAGGGCAGTGGGTTTGTGTCATCTTCTGGTCGCCCTGTGATGCATGTAGACTGGACATTTGCTATGCCAGCGTTCCTTGCCTGGTGGTCGATTATGACGGTGTTGCTATACTCCTGGGCTGGTGAGAAAATGCCATGGCTCACCCTCCATATCGTTCTTCCGTTAACATTACTGGGTGCTTGGGCATTAGCGTGCACACTTCACTGGGGTATCACTTCCGTTCGTTCATATTCTGACGTATCATCTAACGCTGATGAGCAAACCGATGTGTTGCTTGAGCGGGTGGGTCAGATGCCGTTGTTGCTTATCTATACCAGCTTGATTTTTGCGGTGGTGGGTTTTGCCTTCTTTATTCTCGCTGTGCAGACAAGCCCGGAACAACGTCCTGATCTGGCTGTCACACCACCATTACTGTTTACACTTGCGGGTACATTGTCGGTCATTATCTTATTCTCGATTTGCTACAGTCTCTTGCGTGGTGTACGGCAGGCCCTTGGTGCTGCGGCCCTTGCGCTGACACTGGTAACGTCCGTTTACACCGTGCGTATTGCCTATCAATTGAGCTATCGTTGGGGCGATGTACCACGTGAAATGATGATTTACACCCAAACCTCGCCTGATGTTGCACGCGCGATTGAAGGTCTTGAAGAAGCCTCGATTCTTCGCACAGGTGGGTTAGATATGCCCATCTGGTATGATAACGAAACTATTTGGAGTTGGTATATGCGTGATTTTACCAATGCCCAACAGCAATCGGCGGCGCTATCGACAGCACCAGGTCCAGAGGTGATGGCTGTTTTGATGTTGAAAGAAAATGTTGATGCCTACCCGCAAAATCTGCAGAGTCTGGACGGCTTTCGTATTCAACAATACCCGCTTCGCTGGTGGTTTCCCGAAGATCGTACCTATCGGCTACCACCTGATTGGAATTTGGCACCAGTGACCGATAATTCATCATTGCTTATGCGTCTCTTACGTAACCCTGCTGATGATACGGCGCTGGTTCAACTGTGGCAATATTTAATCTATCGGCATCCACCTGTACCACTGGGATCAGCGGATTTTATTCTCGCAGTTCGGCCAGAAGTGGCTGAAGATCTTGGGTTAGGCACTGGTGAAGCATCAACGAATCAATAACAGAGCAAAATAGGAATTAGGTATGTCTGTTATACCACGCGAGTCTCGCGAATTTGGACCGCCAACACTTTTTGATCGCACGCTTGATTTTTCACGTGTGAGCATTGATGTACTGTTGATGGTTGGGATTGTTCTGGTGAGTATTGTGACGCATCTGTGGGGATTGGGCCATATGGCGCTTCATCACGATGAGTCGATACATGCCTGGATGAGTTGGAAGTTGTACACTGGTGAGGGTGGCTTCACATGTGCTGGTGGTCGCTCTCACTCATCGTACTGCTACGATCCTGTTTATCACGGTCCTTCACTCTATCTTTTGACATTTCTCTCGTACTTCCTGTTTGGTGATGGTGATGCCCAGGCACGTATTCCACAGGCGGTGGCGGGTATTCTCATGGTTGCATCGGTATGGTGGCTCCGACCATATCTGGGACGGTATGGGACCATCATTGCGGCGGTGTTGCTGGCTCTGGCACCCTCGCTCCTCTACTTCACCCGTTTTGCTCGTCACGATGGCTTGATGGTACTCTGGACGGTGTGGATGGTTATTGGGTTCTTTCGCTACCTTGACACAGGTCGGGCGTGCTATCTTTACCTGTTAGCGATTGGTACGGCCCTTGCGATGGGGACGCATGAACTCTACTATATTTTGTTCTATATATTTGGCTCCTTTGTAATTATTCGTGCGCTTGGAGAATGGGTGCGGCGGCGCTTCCTCATCATTGGGATGAGCATTCTGTTTGGTATCGCTACCATCGTTGAGATCTGGAACCCTCAGATTGGTGATACCCTTGATGCACAGGGGATTGCCATCCTCATTAGTGCGGTGGTCGGGAGCGGTTTGCTGATGATGCGAGTGTGGGATCGCGAGCCGATCTTGCTTCCACGTCTACGGGCGTTGGTGCAGGAAGAACGGACGACCCTCTTTATCGCACTTGGTATCCTGGCTTCACTGTTCATCGTGATGTATAGCGTGTTCTTTACCGATCCACGTGGCGTCATTGATGGCCTCTATCAGGGCTTGGCGTACTGGCTCGGCTCGCAACACGAATTTGCCCGTGGTGATCAACCCTGGTATTACTATCTGATGTTGTTGCCGATCTATGAACCACTTGCGTTGTTTGGTTCTATTGCAGCCATCATCTATCTCTTCACGTGGGGTTTATGGAAGTGGCCTATCAGATGGACGTCTCAGAAGATAGAAGAGCAGTTGGTATCTCGCACTTCCGAGCAGCATGAGACGATCTTGGAAACTCCTGAGTCAGCTAAGGAAACGAGCAATCTTGCAGAAGAGGTGGGAGATACTCCAGCTACCGCTAAGGGTGAAAGTTCAACAGTGCTATCAGAATCAGGGTCTTGGGTAGAGGTTACAGATCTCTCAGCTACCGCTAAAGCCGCAATTCCATCGTTACCGCTGTTTCCGTTGTTCCTGGCCTTCTGGTTTATTGGGTCGCTGGTGGTGTTTTCGTGGGCCGGAGAAAAAATGCCATGGCTCCTGGTGCATATTTCGCTCCCTGGGAATCTGCTGATAGCGTGGGGACTGGGCAAACTGTTTGAATCGGTGCGGTGGCGTACGTTGAACGCTCAGGTATGGCTCGTGCCTCCGGTACTCTTTTTAACCATAGTCGCAATCAGTATGGGGTTATGGCGTATTAGTTTTGGTGGCGCAGCAACAACGCAAGAGACCCTGGCAAATGTGCTACAGGGTTTGCTCCCATTGCTTATCGGTGGCGTGCTTATCTTTAGTCTGCTGACCATCGCGCAGTTGGTTGGTATACGCGCTACCATCGCCATTAGCACGGTCACGGTTGCATTTTTGTGTGGTCTGTATATGCTGCGAGCGTCGTGGATGGTTGTGTATGAGAATCCGGACACGCCGGTTGAGCCGCTGGTATATGTGCAAACCTCGCCGGATGTTCCGCGTATTGTCGAAGATTTGCGTATTCTTGCGATCAATCAGACTCGCAATGATCGTACGGCTGCCGATCCGATCGGGGGCAATTCCATGCCTGTTATTATCGATGGTAGTGACGAAGGGAGTCTCAACTGGCCATTCCTATGGTATCTGCGTGACTTTGAACGCTATGAGAGTCGGTCGGATGATTTCTTTACTAATATAACGCCGGAGTCGTTTCTGGTGCCTGTCAGTGCTGATCAGCCAGATGGTGAAAAGGAACATGCACCGGCTGTATTGATTTCGTCGCGCAGTCTTACAGAGCCGGTACGCCAGGCGCTTGAGCAAAACTATGTCTATCGATATGGTTCCACCCTCAACTGGTGGTTCCCGGAAGGCAACAAATGTGATCCACAGAGTGACGGTTACAAACGGTTTTACTACAGTCGCATGACCATTGAGGAAGCACGTGAGGACTGTAGCAATCCGGGCCTGGAGGCTGAGCAGTTTGGTGGCTTACTGGCTCCGATCCTGTGGCCATTCGACCGTTCACACTGGCCTGACACTGCCGCATATCTGATGTGGCGCGAACTCCCTGATCCGTTACAACTCAACGGTCGTGAGATGGAAGTATGGGTACGGCGTGATCTGGCCCCCACAGGAGATCTTGCTGGAGGAGGTGCGCCGAGTGGTGCCTACAAACTTATCTCGCAACAGATCATCGGTTCTTCTGGGCAGGCCGACGGTGAACTGAATGAGCCTCGTGATGTAGCGCTTGATAGTCAGGGCAATGTCTATGTGGCGGATACCTTCAATCATCGTATCAATATTTTTGCATCAGATGGCAGTTTTGTTCGTGCTATTGGCTCACTTGGTCGTGGAGAGGGTCAATTTAATGAACCTCGAGGGATAGCGATTGATGGTGACGATAATATCTATGTGGCTGACACGTGGAATGCCCGAGTCGTCAAACTTGATGCGGATGGTGAATTTGTGACGGCCTGGGGTGAGGGCCGGGAAGAACTGGGTGCCGGACAACGTGCTACCATCACGGACCGTACTCAGTCTGGCAATGCAGCGGACCCATTTGGTTTCTTTGGACCGCGTGATGTCGCAGTCGATGACGAGGGCAATGTGTATGTTGCTGATACCGGCAATCGTCGCATTGTGGTGACGAACGATGAGGGTGAGTTCATCTATCAGTGGGGGTACGATGGCTCGGAAACGGGTGCTTTCAATGAGCCTACGAGCGTTGATGTTGACGATGAAGGGAATGTGTATGTGGCCGATGTTTGGAATGGCCGTGTACAGGTCTTTCCGCCTGGTGGCGATGGCCTCGTGAGTGCGATACCATCAACCACCTTTAACGTCAATGGTTGGGAAGTCAACAGCTATGACGATCCGTTTGTGGCTGCTGGTGAAAATGGGCAGATCTTTGTGAGTGTTCCCAGCAGAAATCTGGTGATGTACACCGATGAATTTGGTGAGCCCTTGCTCAGTTGGGGTGGTGTTGGGGACGATTTTGCTTCATTCTCATTGCCAAGTGGTTTGGCCGTCGCAGAAGATGGTAGTGTCTATGTAATCGATCGTGGCAATGATCGAGTGATGCAGTTCCAGTTGCCTGTTGATGGCTCTGCGACCCCACCAACTGAAGGGGAACCACCATCGTAAGCAGATAATTCAACAGAAACTGAGGATAACGAACGGCGCGTTTAGCTAAACGCGCTGTTTATTGTTTCCAGCGACAAAATAGGGTGTGTGGGAGTGGTCTGCAATCACGGTTTGGATGATTAAATAGTGCGCGAGGAGACCTGTAGATTAAATGAATGGGCAGCTGGAAGCCACCGCTACATCGAGGTCGTGGATTGATTGCTGGAGCAGGTGGGCGTCGGTAGCCATCTGCTGGAGCGGTGGGCGGGATGGAGGGTGAAAATTTATTGCCCAGTACCGCGCACAAAGACATCTGGCCAGGCTTTGAAGCGTGTGAAAAACAGCTCTGGCTCTTGCTGTACGCCATTCTCGCTGATGATACGATAAACCGAGATATCCATCCCCCGCCGTGCTGTGTCAGTCTGCTGCACTGTCCCCGCCGACAAGGTAAAATCATCGAGATAAACAGGTGTCGCTGGTGGTGCCACCACATTGTCGATGGTTGGGCCGCTGACCGTCACTGTGCGCTCAGGACTGGTGCCGTACAGCTGTACGGTCATCACTTGATTAACTTCATCAACCAGCGCTTCCATAAGCAACCAGTTCTCGGTGTCATTGACGAATTTGAGGTCTTGCACACCGGTATAGATGGCTGCATCCATTCCTGGTGAGGCCTCTTCGGGAAAGCTGTAATCATCATACCAGCTAATGTAGAAGGGATGTGCATGACGTTCGGTAATGGGAAGACCGGCCCAGAACGCCGCACGAAAAACAGTGGTTGAGTCTTGACACACACCACCGCCCCACTCAAGTTGCGTACGATTGCCAATCACCGCGTAACCCTGCACAAAGCCGTTTTCCTCATCAATAGAACCGATCTGTGTATTGAAGGAAAATTCCTCGCCAGGAGCGATAAGCACCCCATTCAATTGGGCTGCCCCCGCCTTGATATTGGTGATTCGATAGTCGGCTGAACCAGCAAAGCTTGTTTTTCCCTCGCCCACAACCTCTACAATGCCCAATTCAGGTAAGGTTTCTGCTGTAACCTGTGGTGATAATTCATCAACGGGCAGATTGAGTGTGCGATCACCTGCATAGATGGCCTCACGAATTGCCTCAACTGCTTCTGGTTGCTCAAGTCGCCAGCCCGTTTGACCTGGTTGGGAGATGGCCAACACCCCGTTGTTGAATGCGACTCGTGGCTCGGCGGTCGGAGAATTTACCAACTGAGTCAGGTTTTCTACTGCTGCTGCGAGGCGTTGCTCATCGATACTAATCGACATTGTGCTGTCGTCTCTCGCCACCTCTAACAAGGACGCAATACGCTCTGGTTCCCAAGTCCAGCTTCGGTCGGCTTGTTGTAAGGTAAGTGGTGTGTCAAGTAATTCACGTGCCTCATCGGCCACCAAGGCCACTTCCGTATCATCAATGGTTGGATCAAGCAGCCGTGTCCGCATCACTACCGTTTGTGATTCAAGTGATTCGAGCGATAGGATGACATCATCTGCGGTTTCATCAACAAGCACCTGGCGACCATCACGTGCACCAGTCGGCACGACCTTGCCTTCGGCAACGCTGAGGGCGGCATCACGTGGCGGTTGTTCGACTTCGAGTGCGGCAATAGAGAGATATGCCTGTAACACCTGTTGATCAACAATAAGCCGTGGGCCAATATCAACCCCACCGGACCACAAAGCCCAAAGATCTTGTATACGCTCGATCGGTCCGCCATGTCGGCCTGTCATCATTGCAGTATCAACCATCGTCTCAATGTCTAGTTTGGCACCCAGCTGATCGAGCGATGGTGTCCAGGTACGATCATCAAATGACAAGGTAATTGGTGTGGTTTGGAAGGAGGCATACTGAGCTTCTAATTCAGCTTGTAACGCATCACGTGACATGCCACTGACTGCTTGCCCTTGGATACTCACTCCTTGCATAGCCTGGTTGCCCATAAAGAGATTCGTGGCAAAAGGGAGCAGCACCGCTATACTGATGGCAACAACAATAAAAGCCACTGGTTTTACCATTGAGCGTCGTTGTCGTTGAGCCCGGTAGCGTGTGGGTGGCGTTTCTGGTGTTGGTTCGGGACGTGGAACAACCGCTTCCTCATACTCGAAAACACCATTGGAGCGGCGTCGCTGGATCGGGCCATATTTCTGGTAATACTTGTCTGCCATGGTGTATTGTTTATGACTCGCTAAATACTGAATCAGGCGTTACGAAAACATGTATGCAATTGTTTTGTAAAGGCTATCACGTTTGTCAGAAGCTGTCAATAGCAAGCACAAGAAGCCGAAGAGAAGATAGTAAGGCAAAAGCCTGATAATGACTACAATTTTGTTTCTTGTGTGTTTTTGAATAAAGTGTATTCCAATTTATAGAAAAAATGTTATAATTATGTTACTCACGATATTATTAGAAGTTGAGGAAATCCATGATATCGTTACCTTTTGTTTGATTCTGGTTGTTACTCGTGTCGTTCATTAGCTACGCACATTGAGGAAGTAGTAGATGGAAAGCTAAAAGCTGTTGCGCTTGAATCTGAGGAAGCAAAACAGCTTTTACGTAGAGTATTTCCCAATGGTTGGAAGCATCAACCCTATCTGATCACTGTTAAGAAGGGCAGTGTGGCTACATCGTTCGGTTCTAAATTGATGCTTGATCTCAGTCTACTTTTAGGTCCTAAAAAGGGTCTGGAAGTGTTCCGTGTGGCACAAAGATATGGAGTAGGAGAGCCGCTTGGAAGTCAACATTCTTCGTCACCTCGTAGAGGATTTTTGAAACGTATTGGAACCACTGCTGGTTTATTGCTATTTGGCCATGCTAGTTTATCTAGCAAAACACTTTCGGCGCAATCAAATGAGCAGAAATCCTGGCAGATAATAACTTCTGTTGAAGGATCTGAGTTTGTTTCTCTTACGTTGAATTCTCCAGAGTACAAAAAGTTTGTCGATAGCTTGTCTCAAAAGGGAGACAGTAATCTAATAATACAGTTGAGTGAAGTACAGGTAGCAGAGGGCATATTACCTGATGGTCAACCAGTCGTGCTAGTTACAGTTCCTCTCTCTGGAGGGACCGGAGATAGTCACTACAGCATGTTGTTTGATAAAACAACGCGAAGCATGATTATGTCTGCGGGTATATTGGTTACAATGGATCGGACGGGAAATACAGTTGGATGGGTAGAGCGTAATGCGAAAGATACAATCGAGGTAGTAATTAGCCCAAATAGCGAGATAGTGAAAGCTACGCAAACTGACAATCAAGGTCGTTCTACCAATATCGACACTACTTCGTTTTCAACTTTGCAGTCAGATGGAACCAATCGTGTTGCTTCTGCTCCTGTCCAAGATGGATGGTGTTGTATTCGAAACTGTCTGGCCTCGCAAGGTATTGTCGATGCTCTTATTTTAATCGCTGGTACGATTTGTGCAGTTGGATGTCTTGCTCCTCCTGTTGGTGCTGCTTTGTGTGCCGCCTGTATTATAGTTGCTATAGGAGTTCCGTTTACTGGGGTAGTTGGAGAATGTGTTGATCAATGTATTGTGAGAAAAATACCGTGGGGTGGATGTGTGGGATAACAAATTAGTCTAGTTGTAAACAGGTATCATATAGAGTAAATTAGAGCCACAAAGAATTGAAAGTTACTAGATGTAACAAGTGACCTTTCTAATTTTTGTGGCTCTATATTCGTTATTCAGAAAGGCGGATTTTATGAGCGGTATACAGAGTCGCCGTACATTGGTAACCCTGTGCCTCATTTGTATTTTGGCAATAGCTGCCGTTGGTGTATTCCCCTCCCTCACATTGTTCTGGTATGGTGTTATTCCCTTGGCCTGTGCTGTGGCAATGCTTATTGTAATACCCAAAGACCCATCGTATCGTTATGTACGGTGGTTGGTCATCACGCTGATAGTTAGTGGAGTGATCATCAGTTTACTCGTCTGGCTTTTGAACGTTATCAATTAGAGTAATAAGGTAACAGTAACGATTCTATGATCAAATGTCAGAACAGGTTGCTTGGATGTTCCTACGCAACAGCAAAATCAGTGTAGGGTCGCTTATCTGGAGGATGGAAGGCCAGTACAATATCTTTTTTGGGTATTCCAGCAGCAACTAATTGTCGTGCAATACGCGCATCGGTGCCATCGTGTTCCAGCCAGACTTTGCCATTATGTATGCGGATATGGATAATGATGCTATGGACTCGTCGTGGCAGGTCCCATCCAAGCAGAAGTAGTTGATAGTGATCGTGGGTCTCATCAAATACGACCATTGGTTCAATATCACCGTGAGCGGGTTTATAGTGAGCCTGTTCTTGTAAAATCTTCTTGATTACTGATCGATATTGGGCTATTTTATCCATTGAACAATCTCCTCACGTTGCATATCAACAACGATAATATACAAGTGATAATCGTCAACTAATACTCGCCCTGCTACATCCTCAAAAACTTCCACAGCGACAACATCACTCACAGCCAGATAAAGAGTTCGTGCTGGTTCCACTCGTTGCATCCAACTACGATACACCAAATATTGCCCCAGTGCTTGTTCCATATCAGTAACTACAGAATCACTTATAAAGTTTTTGACTTCAACCGCAATCTGTTGATTTCCTTTTGTGGCGGCAAATGTTTCCTGTTCAGCTCCTATATCGATATATCCACGCCGTGTTCCGTAGTAAATTGGAAAGGGATCATGCGTGATAGTCCATCCGTCCTTGATCAGCGCTTGTTTAACGGCAGTATGATAAATATCTTGTTGTGGCATCTTCTGAGTCTCCACTGATAGCAAGGCAGATTCTATGCTTTTATTATACTGGGTTTATTCTATCGTTGGGAAATGTATATTACCTCATTACATGCTACACGCGACCATCAACTATCGTGTAGGGTGATGGATTTGTCGATATCTACGAACTTCTGTCAAGCATCATACACATTGCACAGATATGTTTCGCAGTTGCGGATTGTAACAGTTATGCTATCATAGCATAGATTGGTAAAACCAATATATATGTTGACCTATTACATTTTCATCTCATCCTGAGAAAGGTTGTTGATGTCCCGTTTTACTCCACAGGTTGCGCGCATTGCTACTGTCCCAATCCGTATCCATTGGGGATGGGGTTTCATCAGTATTATTGTAGTATTGCTTCTACAAAACCTCTATCGTACACAGATACATGACATCAATGCGTGGTTTGCTGCAGCAAGCATGGTTGTACTGCTTTTATTGTCGGTGATCCTCCACGAATGTGGTCATGCTATTGTTGCACGTCGCTTTGGTGTGCCGATACGCTCTATTACGATCTATGCGATTGGTGGTATTACCGAAATAGTCGAAGATCCGCCTACTGCAAAAATAGATTTCTGTATTAACATGGCTGGCCCACTCGCAAGTTGTATGCTTATGCTGCTGGGAGCACTCTGTTGGGGTCTGGGTACATCATCATTAGTGACGCTGCTTGGTACGCAACTCTTTCTGATCAACGGTATGATTATCGTGTTTAACCTATTGCCGGGCTATCCACTGGATGGTGGACGTATCCTGCGTTCTATATTGTGGTTTTTATTTAATGATGAATTACGGGCATCACAGAGCACAACACGAATTGCACAGTTGATTGGTTGGTCATTTCTGTTTGTGACTATCCTGTATGCTAGCACGACCTATGATTTTATTAATAGTCTCTGGGGCGCTTTGATTGGCTATTTTTTACTGCACACTTCCAAATCTGGTCATCAGCAACTCCTGATACGACGAACGCTCACTGGTGTGAGTGTTGCAGATCTCATGTTGCGTGTTTATCCAGCTGTAAAACCCGATCTTTCCCTTGAGCAATTCGTGGGTAAATTCCTGCTTGGTCAGACAAATCAAGGGTTTCCGGTTATCTATGCACCCGATCAGGATGTTCCTCAACCGCTTTTGGGCATGATCTCAGTGCGCGATCTGCGTCGTTTTACCACACACAAATGGTCATTGACCTATGTGCAAGAAGCGATGACACCTATCGATCATTTACATACCCTGACCCCAAACACACCAGCAAGTGAAGCTGTCCGGATATTCTTAGATAGTAAAGAAGAGCAGATTCCCGTTCTTGATGGGGAAACCTTTCTCGGGATTCTTCGTCGCCGTGATATAGTGCGCTATATCCAAATGGAGTTGAATCGGCTTACGCCGCGCTTATAAAGGTACCTAATACAAGTGGAATGTGTGATATTATGACACATTGGCCTGAAGTGGTCGAGCTGACGCTCGATGGTATTGCACAAGGTGGAGATGGGGTCGGGCGCTGGCAGGGACGAGTGGTCTTTGCCACCGGCGGTTTACCCGGCGAACAGGTGTGTGTACAGTTGACTGAACAACGAGCAGCGTTTGCCCGTGGCCATGTTATTGAGCTTATCACTACAGCCCCTGAACGGGTTCCACCACGACTTCCTGGCACAGATCATATGTCCTGGCAACATATCGCCTATCCGGCACAACTGGACTTCAAACGCCAGATTCTCACCGACCAATTAGCAAAAATCGCCGGTCTGGCAGATCTCGTGATCGCTGAGGTCATACCGTCTGCTTCTCCCTGGCACTATCGTAATGCCGCACGGCTCCATGTTGAACAAACAGCAATTGGATACTTTGCAGCAGGATCGCGCACTCTGCAACCTATTGAGAGTGATCCACTGTTATTACCCTCGCTCAATGACGCGTTGGCTGCCATACACCATGTCATAGAGCCAGAAGATCACGTGTACCAAATCATCCTGCGTATGAGTGAGACACAGGGTAATGTGGTTGCGGAATTGGGTGGTGAGGGCGATCTGTGGCCCCTGGCACAACGCTGGCGTGATGCATGTCCAGCATTGTCGGGTGTTGCCGTGCCTGGGTTGTTATCTCACGGAGAGACAACCCTGATTGAACAACTTGATGGTGTTACCCTCTCCCTACAGCCTACTGTGTTTTTTCAGGTCAACCTTATGGCGGCTAAACAGCTGCTTCACATGGTCTATAGTGAACTCTCTCTCCAGGGTGATGAACGACTGTTAGATCTGTACAGTGGCGTGGGAACATTCGCATTACCCCTATCTCACCATGTCCATGCTGTTCTCGGGATTGAAGAACACTCAGTAGCGGTGGCGAATGCACGCAAAAGTGCTGCCGAACATCATCTGACGAATGCTCGTATCCTGCAAGGTCGAGTGGAACATACGTTGATACAGATTGACGAATCGTTCGATTGTGTGGTGCTTGATCCACCACGGCGTGGGTGTCATCAACACGTTCTTGATGAGTTACTGCGATATATGCCAGAGCGCATGGTGTATGTCTCATGTAATCCAGCGACGCTTGCACGCGATCTCAAAGTTCTGGTGGCGGGTGGCTATCACGTTGCCAGAGTACAACCGATCGATTTATTCCCCCAAACGCCGCATATTGAGACGCTGTGTACTCTCGTACGCAACAAATAACCCCCACTACTATAAGGATTTCTTTGTTCTGTGTTAGATATGAATAAGAATATCTCTATAGGTGCAATGCACCTGCACGCAGAATAGTAGTCTTTCCTATTTTCATTCCCCCATTCGCATATACCATACGGCACAATTCAATACTAGACAGTGCTGGTATAATACTTTCAACCGATAGTTTCGTAAGTTTATACTTTACAAAGTTGTTTTGTTTTTCACAGATAGATGTCTGGCATGTGCAAAGACATGATCTGGATGAGCCTCAGAACAGATGCAAAGATGCAATTTCAGACATTTGTATGCTGGCCCGTTTGCTAATACCCGGTGTTTTCTGCTTTGTAGAGACATCGAGTGACAGATGTCAATGAGAATACAGAAGGAGGCTGTTTCTATTATCAATCACTATGATCCTCAACACTACTTTTCTATAGTTATTTAGCACGTATATTTTGCTACAGGCATATTTTAATATGGCTTGACATATAGTTATACCTGTTACTATACCCTGCTCTCACGATAATAATATATTTTGCAGCATTTTAAGTGTGTATGAGCGTCATGTTGTTTGTATAGAGCACGATATGGTTACATATCTAAAACAAGCATAAATGTATATCTTTTATCTATAGATAATACCAGTTTTCAGTGATAGTAAAGAAGTCTTTCTATAAGATAAACACTTCTTACCTGCACGATGTTGTACAACAATTATGATCAGGTATGTGAGAAATGCAACAAAGAATCATATCCCACAGCTCACGACACGCTGATGATGCGCGTGTCTGTTTTTGATGGTTGCACTTGTAAGGTTCAACAGAGGGCGCCTGTATTTGTGATACGCTGGTTTTAATTGCTAAGTAGGAGGATACAAGCAATGACCTTTCTAGACGTGGAAACTCTGGACATGGTTCTCGAGACTCTCCGTGAGTATGCTGAACGCAAACTCAAACCGGAATTTCTGCGAGAAGTGGACGAAAAAGATGAATTCCCCCACGAAGTGCTCAAAGATTTGTACAACCCCGATCAAATTGGTCTCCACCTGCTCTTCATCCCCGAAGAGTATGGTGGTTTAGGTGGTGGTGCCTACGATATCTATCGTGTGTCCGAAGAAATGGCAAAGATCGATCTGGGTATTGCCACATCTGTATTGGCAACGTTCCTTGGTACCGACCCGATCAGTGTTGGAGGAACACACGAGCAGAAAGCTCTCTGGATGGGGCGCATCGCAGAAGAGGGCTTACTCGTGGCGTATGGTGCAACCGAACCACAGGCTGGTAGTGACCTTGCCTCGCTGAGTACCAAAGCTGTCCCTGTCACCGAGAATGGCAAGATTGTCGGTTACAAGATTAGTGGACGCAAGCAGTGGATCAGTAATGGTAGTGTAGCGCAGCTTTACACCATTCTTGCAAACACAGCCGGTGGTCCTACCTGGTTCGTCGTTGAGCGCGATGCACCTGGCTTTACCTACGGCAAACCAGAAGACAAGCACGGTATTCGTGCCAGCAATACGGCAGCCCTGTTCCTCGACGAAGTCTATGTTCCTGTCGAGAGTCTGGTTGGTGGTGTTGAAGGCCAAGGTCTCGCACAGGCACAGGCCGTCTTTGGCTACACACGTCTGATGGTCGGCTCCTTCGGTCTTGGTGCTGGTTGGGACGCCATGATGCGCTCAATTGATTATGCACAACAGCGTATCCAGGCCGGTGCACCACTCAGTGAAAAACAAGGATACACCCACAAGTTGATCGTGCCAAACATGGCGAAACTGGAAGCTGCACGTTCGTACATCGAATGGGTCGCAGAGCGCATCGATGGTGGTGATCCACATCTTGCAACAGAGGGCGCCGTTGCAAAGTATATGGCCACTGAAGGCGGGAATAAAGCTGCGGAAGATGCCATTCAGGCATTTGGTGGATACGGTTATACCAAAGAGTACATGGTTGAGAAAATTAAGCGTGACGTACGTATCACCTGTATCTATGAGGGAACCTCCGAAATTATGGAGTGGACTATCGCCCGTGACCGCTGGCAGTTCCATCTCAAGACGCGTGGCGCGTTCTACAACGATTGGGCCGGGCGCTTAGAAGCACTGCAGCAAACTGAATCCAACAACGGTGCAGGAACCGCTGCACTGGCTATGCGTGCATTGGCCGTCATCCTTGAGCGCTGCCGCATTGATCGACTCACGCGTAACCAACACGTGCTCTTCCGCCTTGGTGAACTGATTGCGTGGGCTGAAACTGCTGCAATCTTCTCCGAGCGTGTGTTGAGCAAACCAACCACAGCAAGTGGTTTGGGCATTGATCTTGAGCAGGCGCTTGCTCGTATCTTTGCACGCGACGCAGCATACAAAGTTGCAACAGAAGGGTTACGTTGGGCTGTTGGTGCTGGTCAAACTGATCCCAATCTCGCCAATTCATTGAATCTTCCCGCTATTTACCAGGCACAGACGGGTCAGATTGCCGACATGGATTTTGCATCGAAAAAACTGATGGAAACATTCCCGGCAGTACCAGCCTGATAGATAGAATCTCTAGGCCGGATCCAACTCCGACTAGAACGATAAGGAGTACCTGTATATGGATTCGACAGCAGATCGCGCAGTCGCGATCGTAGGCGTAGGTGCCACGCTCCCGGATGCGTTAAGTGCACCGAAATACTGGCAGAACATCTGCAATAAAGTCTATAGTATTACTGAAACACCGTCAGATCGGTGGAGTATCGCTGACTACTACGATCCCGACCCAAGCGCACCTGATAAAACATATAGCAAAATTGGTGGCTGGGTACGTGGCTACGAATTTGATTGGAAGCGTTTTCGCATTCCACCACGTGTCGCCGCTGCTATGGATGAAAGCCAAAAGTGGGCCGTCACCACCTGTGCCGAAGCGCTTGCTGATTTTGGTTACCCAGACCGACCGCTTGATTTAGAACGCACCGGTGTCGTGCTTGGCACTGCTATGGGTGGCGAGCTACACTACATCACCACGATGCGTGTGATGCTGCCCGAAGTTGTTCACGCACTTGATCATGTAGATGAGTTTGGTCAACTTCCTGCCAATGTCCGCGAAGCTATCAAACAGAAATGGCATGCTGAGATGGGCAGCCGTATGCCGGAAGTGACCGAAGATACCATGCCAGGCGAACTGGCCAATATTGTGGCTGGTCGTGTGGCAAACGTCCTCAATCTGCGCGGTCCGAACTTTATCACCGATGCTGCGTGTGCCTCAACCTTCGCGGCAACGGTTGCCTCGGTCGAACTGCTTCTGCGGGGTCAGTGTGATGCAATTTTGACCGGTGGCGTTGACCGCAATATGGGCATCTCTTCATTCGTGAAGTTCTGTAAGATCGGTGCATTGAGTGCCACCGGAACACGCCCCTTTGGCGATGGTGCTGATGGCTTCATCATGGGCGAAGGTGCTGCCTGCTTCTTGCTCAAGCGTCTTGCTGATGCCGAACGTGATGGCGACCGCATCTATGGCGTCATTCGTGGTATTGGTGGATCGAGCGATGGCAAAGGCAAAGGTATCACTGCCCCCAATCCGGTCGGACAAGTCATCGCTATCCAACGAGCATGGCACGAAGCTGGTCTTGATCCGGCAACGGCGACACTGATTGAGGCCCATGGTACCAGTACCAAAGTTGGTGATGTGGTCGAGGTAGAGAGCCTTGCCAAAGTCTTTGGGAGTGGCGAACGTGGCCAGATGGCGCTTGGTTCAGCCAAGAGCAATATTGGTCATTTGAAGGCTGGTGCTGGTGCTGCTGGCTTACTCAAGTCGGTCATGTCCCTACACGACAAAGTCTTGCCACCAACCTTGAACGCCGAACGACCCAATCCCAATATTGATTTTGCTGCCACGCCGTTCTATATTAATACTGAACTACGTGAGTGGCCCAAACTGTCCAATGTACCACGACGTGCTGGTGTGAGTGCGTATGGTTTTGGTGGAACTAACTTCCATCTGGTTTTAGAGGAATATGTGCCTGGTATGCTCACAACCGATCGCAAGCAATACACGGGTGCGACCACACAAGGTCCGCCAAACGGCACGCAGAGTGGTGTGTCATCGACAACATCACATGGCTACACAAGTAAAACTCCCATTCGTGGTATCGCTGCATTGGGAGGCGCAACTTCAACTGAACTCAAAGATAAGTTGGATCAACTCTCCGAGCGCGTTCGTGGAGGTTGGACACCCGTCAACCGTGTGCCAGATCAAGCCGATCTCAGCGCACAGGAGCGTCTGGTGATCGACTTTGGTGATCACGATGAGTTGCTCGAACGCATCGAGAAAGCACGCAAAGCGATGGGCTTTGACAACCCACAGGCATGGAAAGCCCTGCAAGCGCAAGGTGTCTTCCGGGGTAGTGGTCCGAAGCCGGGTAAGATTGCCTTTCTGTTCCCTGGCCAGGGAAGCCAATATATCAACATGGGTTATCCCTTGTGTGAAATAGAACCGCTCGTGGCGGAAATCTTCGCTGAAGCAGACCGAGTGATGACCCCCATCCTTGGTAAACCACTGACAGAATACATTTTTGTTGACAGCAACGATCCGGCGAAGATGAAACAGGCCGAACTGGATCTGATGCAGACGGCCATTACCCAACCGGCTGTACTTACTATCGATGCTGCCATCATGAAAATGCTTGGCTCATATGGTGTTGCACCTGATATGGTCATGGGCCATTCACTTGGTGAATATGCTGCACTTGTTGCCGCCGAAGTTATGCCATTCCCCTACGCACTGGAAGCTGCCGCTGCTCGTGGTAGCGAAATGACCAAAGTGAGTTGGGAAGACAACGGTTGGATGGCGGCAGTCATGGCACCACTTGATGTTATTATGCAAACCATTGATGAAGTCGATGGTTATGTGGTTGCTGCCAACATCAACAGCTACACGCAGAGCGTCATCGGTGGGGAGAGCAAAGCTGTGGAACAGGCCATTGCTCGCTTTGTCGAGAAGGGTTTTGATGCACGCCGTATTCCAGTTAGTCATGCCTTCCACACCCGTATTGTTGCACCGGCAAGTGGTCCGCTCCGCAAAGTGCTCGACCGCACACCAATTGCATCGCCAAAAATTCCGATTGTTGCCAACACCAACGGTGCGATCTATCCTACAGGTATCGATGATATCAAAGATGTTCTGGAGCAACAGATCGCTTCACCGGTACAATGGGTAAAAGGATTAGAAACACTATATGCCGAGGGTGTTCGCACCTTTGTTGAAGTTGGTCCGAAGAAAGCACTCAAAGGTTTTGTTGACAATGTACTTGGTGATAAAGCCGATGTCGTCTCACTCTTTACCAATCACCCTAAGAATGGGGAAATTCCAACCTTTAATCATGCTCTGTGTGGTCTCTACGCTGCTGGATATGCTGTGGCTGAACAACCTGTCGTGGCTCCAACCCATATGAGTGCACCTGTTGAAACACCATTAACAGCAACACCACCCGTTCAACCCATACGAGCAACTGCGAGTGTCGCAATGACAAATAATCACGCTCCAGGGTCCAATATCCCCGGCTCGTCGCATCCCTACGCGGGGAATGGTAACTCAGCTGAAGCAATCGGTCAGGCATTGACTCAGATGCTTCAGAATATGACCTACACCAACGGTGCTCCTAAGACCTTTGACCGCAACGATGTGCCACAGGGCTCTGTCGTTATTAGTGGGACTGGTCTGGGCCTTCCTGGTGCTGAGAAGCCTGTGATGGATCCGGATAACGCGCTACGCATTTTACGTGGCGAGCAGTTTATCGATCTCATTCCGGAACGCTTCCGTAAAGAGATCCTGAACAAACAGATCACCCGGCTGGTCAAATCTGAAGGTGGTGGTGGTCACTTCGAGACCCTGACCGATCCCAATGAGGTGATCAAACTGGCAGGACGCCCTGGCCCCTTTGATTTGACTGAGGAATATGGTGTCCCGGATAAGCTGGTCGAAGCGCTCGACACCACCACCCAGCTTGCTATGGCGGCTGGTATCGATGCACTTCGTGAAGCAGGTATCCCGCTGGTGCAAACCTATCGACGCACTACGACCGGGAAAGACCTGCCAGAGCGCTGGTTGCTTCCCGAAGCACTCCGCGATGAAACAGGTATCATTTTTGCCAGTGCCTTCCCTGGTAACGACAAACTCGCCGATGAGTTCAATCGCTACTATACATGGCAAAATCGGCGTGAACAATTGGCGATGCTGGAAGATCTGAGTCGCTATACTCAGGACTTCAGCACCCAGCAAGAGATCAATCGGCGTATTGGCGACCTTCGTGAAACAATCGAACGCGAGCCATATACGTTTGATCGCCGCTTCATCTTCCGCATCCTGGCGATGGGGCATAGCCAGTTCGCCGAATACATCGGGGCACGTGGCCCTAACACGCATGTGAACGCGGCCTGTGCTGCAACCGCGCAAGCCATTGCACTTGCAGAAGACTGGATCCGTAATGGTCGCTGCCGACGTGTACTCGTCGTGGCTGCTGACAACGTAACCAGTGATAACCTGCTTGAATGGCTGGGTTCTGGCTTCCTCTCCACCGGCGCAGCTGCTACCGATGATCGAGTAGACGAAGCAGCGCTCCCATTTGACCGCCGCCGCCACGGTACCATCCTTGGTATGGGCGCCTGTGGTCTGGTCGTTGAGAGTGAAGATGCTGTTCGTGAACGTGGTATGCGTGGTATCGTTGAGTTGCTTAGCAGTGAAACCAACAACAGCGCTTTCCACGGCACCCGTTTGGATGTGAGCCACATCTCGCAGGTGATGAATAATCTGGTCACAGCGGCAGAACGACGCTTTGGTATTGACCGCCGCACCGCTGCACCGCAGATGGTCTTTGTTTCACACGAGACCTTCACACCGGCCCGTGGTGGTAGCGCATCCGCTGAGGTGATGGCGCTGCGCGAAACCTTTGGCGAAGTTGCCAGCCAGATCGTGATGTCCAACACCAAGGGCTTTACCGGCCATCCAATGGGTGTCGGTATCGAAGATGTGATTGCTGTCAAGATTCTGGAGCATGGGATTGTACCACCTGTCCCCAACTTCAAAGAAGTCGATCCCGACCTTGGTAAACTCAATTTGAGCCGTGGGGGACGCTATCCAGTTCAATATGCGCTGCACCTGGCTGCCGGGTTTGGCTCACAAATATCGATGACCCTGACCCGTCGCATTCCTGGATCATTGGATCGCTTCGATAATCGGCAACTGTATCAGCACTGGCTGGCCAATGTCAGCGGCTACGATTACGCTGAGACCGAAGTCGTCAAACGAGTGCTGCGTATTCAGGCACAGGGTGCTCCCAAACGACAGCCAATGCCGAGTGTGTGGCAACTTGGTACCGGACCAACTGTGCGTGCCTATGCCCCTGGTGATGGTATGGCAAGTGTGTATCAACCAGCACCAATGGCATTTCAGCCAACGCCAGATGTACGACCAGCACCGACCCCGGCACCTGCACGAGCACCAGTGCCAACGCCAGTAGCTGTGCGTGCACCAGAACCAACGCCTGCACCAGTGGTAGCACCGGCGCCCGCACCGACATCGGCAGTACCAGCCGCACCAACAGTCGATGCGGTTACACAGAAGGTGTTGGAGATTGTTGCAGCAAAAACGGATTATCCACCAGAAATGCTTGATCCAGAACTTGATCTGGAAGCGGATCTGGGGATTGATACGGTCAAACAGGCCGAAACGTTTGCGGCCATCCGTGACGCCTTCGACATTCCACGTAAAGACGATCTGCAATTGCGGAGTTACCCGACGCTGGCAAGCGTGGTCGGTTTTGTCTACAGCAATCGACCAGATCTGAAGGTCGCCGCTACACCAGCACCAGCCGCCGCACCAGTCACCACACCAGCACCAGTCGCTACGCCTGCTGCACCAGCGACGGCTGTAGCCGATCCGGTGGTCGATCAGGTGATGGCAATTGTAGCCGACAAGACGGGCTATCCGCAGGAGATGCTGGATCTGGAACTTGACCTGGAAGCGGATCTGGGGATCGATACGGTCAAACAAGCCGAGACCTTTGCAGCAGTTCGGGAAGCCTTTAATATTGCGCGCCAGGATGACATCCAATTGCGCGATTACCCGACGCTGGCGAGTGTGGTTGGGTTTGTGCGACAAAGCCGCCCCGATCTAACGGCTGCCCCAGCCCCTGTTGCGACACCAGTAGCCGTCGCGTCGGTAGCGACACCAACACCAGTCGCAGCCGCAGTGCCAACCTCTGATCCTGTAACCGATCAGGTGATGGCAATTGTAGCCGACAAGACGGGCTATCCGCAGGAGATGCTGGATCTGGAACTTGACCTGGAAGCGGATCTGGGGATCGATACGGTCAAACAAGCCGAGACCTTTGCAGCAGTTCGGGAAGCCTTTAACATTGTGCGCCAGGATGACATCCAATTGCGCGATTACCCAACGCTGGCGAGTGTGGTCGGTTTTGTGCGGCAAAATCGTCCTGATCTCGCCGTTGCTCCGACGCCCATTGCCACTCCGGTCCCAGCACCAGTGGTCGCCGCGCCTGTCGCTGCATACGCCGCCCCGTCGGTAGCAGTTGCTACGTCAATGCCAGTTGCACCTGTTGCAACATCTGCGCCAGCGAACGATCCGGTAACGGCCAAAGTGTTGAGTATCGTTGCGGATAAGACGGGCTATCCGGAAGAAATGCTGGACCTCGATCTGGATTTGGAAGCGGACCTGGGTGTTGACACAGTCAAACAGGCAGAGACCTTTGCAGCAGTTCGGGAAGCCTTCAATATTGCTCGCCAGGACGATCTGCAACTGCGTGACTATGCGACCTTGAATAGCGTCATCCAGTTTGTCTTTGACAATCGTCCGGACCTGAAGACAGCCTCACCTGTCGTAGTGGCATCGGCAGTAATCCCAGCAGCCACGTCAACAGTACCGACAGGTACCGATCCTGTCACAGCCAAAGTGTTGAGTATCGTTGCGGATAAGACGGGCTACCCAGAAGAAATGCTGGACCTCGATCTGGATTTGGAAGCGGATTTAGGGATTGATACGGTGAAGCAGGCGGAGACCTTTGCGGCGGTCCGAGAATCCTTCGACATTGCACGGCAGGACGATCTGCAACTGCGTGACTATGCGACCTTGAATAGCGTCATCCAGTTTGTCTTTGACAATCGTCCGGACCTGAAGACTGCAACCCCAGTCACCGGAACTGCGGTACAGCGTGAATTGGCATCTGCCACATCGGCACCAGCAGCCACGTCAACCACGACAACGCTCAAGACCGTCGGTACACTTGAAGACGCCGATAGGATTCCACGGCGTGTCCCAGTTCCATCGTTACGCCCGTCGTTTGACTTCTGTAAGCCAACTGGCGTGACGCTTGACTCCAACAGTCGTGTTGTGGTGATGATGGACCGTGGCGGAGTTGGCAAAGCGCTCTTGAGCCGTTTGGACAAGCGCGGTGTTGGCACACTCGTCATTGAGGAACCACTATCGAGCGATGTTATTGAGGGACAACTCAAAACCTGGCTTAACGAAGGGCCAATCCAGGGTGTCTACTGGCTACCAGCACTCGATGTTGAACCGATGCTGGAAGAGATGGACCTCGAAATCTGGCGCGAACTCAATCGTCAGCGCGTCAAGAACCTCTACCAGACCATGCGAACTCTGTACGACTCAATCAGCACTGCAGGAACATTCCTGGTCTCGGCAGTGCGACTGGGTGGGTTGCACGGATATGGTTCGGAAGGCGCAACCGCACCACTTGGCGGCGCAGTCACGGGCTTCACCAAAGCCTACAAACGTGAGCGTGGTGATGTACTCGTCAAGGCGGTCGACTTCGATATCAGTCGTAAGACTGCCGACCCAGCCGATGCGCTGATCATGGAAACACTTGTCGATCCTGGTGTTGTCGAGGTCGGGCATCACAATGGGCTACGTTACGGTATCACGTTGCTCGAACAACCTGCAGCCGATGGCCAGCCAGGAATGACGCTCGATAAGAACACCGTCTTTGTGGTGAGCGGTGCAGCAGGTGGTATTACCAGCTCTATCGTGACTGACCTGGCTGTTGCCAGTGGTGGTGTGTTCTATCTGCTCGATCTGGCCGATGCACCAGCACCAACCGATCCCAAGATCGTCTTGTTCCGCACCGACAAGGAAGCCCTCAAGCGCACGCTGTTTGAAGAACTCAAAGCAGCTGGCGAGCGACCCACGCCGGTCGTGATTGAACGACAGATTATGGGTATTGAGCGCTCAGAGGCAGCTCTTCGCGCGATTGAGTCGGTTCAGGCAGCTGGCGGTACTGCACATTACCACAGTGTCAATCTGCTTGATGCTGATGCGGTGAAGACGGCTATTGATCAGGTACGCAAAGATTATGGACGCATCGATGTCCTACTCCACGCGGGTGGTCTGGAGATCAGTCGGTCGCTATCCGACAAAGAAGCTAAGGAATTCAACCTGGTCTTCGATGTGAAGTCGGATGGTTTCTTCAACATGCTGCGTGCTGCACAGGGCATGCCGATTGGCGCAACCGTGTCTTTTAGTTCGGTGGCAGGGCGCTTTGGGAACAACGGTCAAACCGACTATAGCTCGGCCAATGATCTGTTGTGCAAGATTACCAGCAGCTTACGCACGTGGCGACCAGAGACTCGTGGTATCGTCATTGATTGGACTGCATGGGGCGGTATGGGCATGGCGACCCGTGGCTCCATCCCCAGAATTATGGAGATGGCTGGGATCGATATGTTGCCACCCGAAGCTGGTGTGCCAACCATCCGACGGGAACTAACCTACGGTGGTACCCGTGGTGAGTTGCTCGTCGGCCAGCGTCTCGGCATCCTGGTCGAGGAGTTTGACGCCGATGGTGGTCTGGACACGGCGAAAGTCGCGGCGTGGCTCGCGGAGCGTAACCAACCGCTGCAGATGATTGGCACAGTGAAATCGGCCAAGCTCTACGGTGGTCTCGAGATCGAAACAACTTTTGATCCGACCGAACAACCCTTCCTGTATGACCATCAGCTTGATGGCACACCACTCTTACCAGGAGTGATGGGAACCGAGTCGTTTGCGGAACTGGCCTTTGTGCTGGCCAACGCATCGGGCGGCACCTACCATGTGGCAACCGTCGAGAACGAGCAGTTTGCCAGTCCATTCAAGTTCTATCGCAACCAGTCACGCACGCTCTACTTGAATGCGACGGTGAAGCCGATGGAAGGTGGCGATCTGGTGGCACTCACCACGCTGAAGTCCATCACCCAACCGCGGCCTGAGATGCCTGCCCGTGAGGATGTCCACTTCACGGCGAGTGTCCGCCTCACTAGCACTGCGGTTGAAGCATCAAAGAAAGGTAAACCGCCCGTCTGGCAGGAAGGTCCAGAAGTCAAAGTCTTCGAGAGCGAACGGATCTATCAGGTCTATTTCCACGGACCCGCCTATCAGGTTCTGGAACGGGCACAGGTCTCTGGCAACCAGGCGATTGGTCTGATGGCCGAGAACCTGCCACCGAACGGCAAACCTGCCATGGCTGAGACGTTAATCGCGCCTCGCCTGATCGAGTTCTGTTTCCAGACAGCGGGTATCTGGGAGATGGTTACCAAGAACGTGATGGCGTTACCAGCGGGTATTGAGTCGGTCACGACCTACCGCCAGCCTGAGAGCGCCGAAGGCCGTCGGTTGTACGCCATTGTGACTGCGGTCAACGATGGGACGTCCTTCGATGCACAGGTGGTTGACGAAGCAGGAAACGTGTATGTTGACATGCGCGGCTACCTGACCGTCCAACTACCAGGAAATGTCACGCTTTAGGTTGATCTTAGTGAATGTCTATGCGTTCTTGCATATGATCTATAATGTGGGAACGCATAGGCAACCCTGAAACAACATCAATATCATCAAGTTTGTGTAGTACAAACTCAACATTAATAGTTAATACGATACATCATGGTTCACTGGCTTCTGCAATCTACAACTGCACATCCAAACCTGCCCAGTGGAGTTGTCCCACAAGGGTTGCTCAACTCCACTGAACAGGCACACTTCCACCGATTACGGACTCCCCAACGTCGCCATACCTGGTTATTGGGACGCTGGACTGCCAAGCATTTGGTTCAATCATATCTTGAACAGCAATGGGGTGTTCATACGGTCTTTGAGCAGCTTACCATTGCGAATGCCTCGACGGGTGCGCCATACGCTGTTTTTGACGATGTGGTGTCTGACATACCGCAACTCCAGGAGCTCAAGCTATCTATCAGTCATCGACACGATCAAGCGTTTTGTGCGCTTGCTACGCTGGATGGGGCTGAAATTGGGGCTGATATCGAGTGGATCGAACCACGTGCACGGTGCTTTGTCGAAGATTATTTTACCGAGAGAGAGCAACAGTTGATCGATTGTATGCCAGTAGAACAGCAAGACACGTACATTACTGCGATCTGGAGCGCCAAAGAGGCCGTTTTGAAAGCGCTTCATCTCGGCTTAACCGTCGATACACGACGCATTTGCATCACTCCACACCATCTCATAACGGGTGACTGGAGTGCCATTGATATTTATTGTGACAAACGACTTACCCCAAATGGAGTAACAGCATTCAACGGTTGGTGGCGAATCGAAAGTGGTTATGTATTAACCCTTGCTATTAAATACGATTTGGCATCCATCAAGTGTGGAAGCGGGGCGTTCATCAATAAGTGATGATGCTTCACGGCCACGGAGGGTTTGTTCAGTGGAAAAATACATTCAACAACTCAATGAACGACGCGAAACTGCTCATGGTGGCACAAAAGATCTTGAAACCCAGCATAAGAAGGGGCGTTTAACTGCACAGGAGCGGATCGACCTGCTCTTTGATCCAGGTACCTTCAACGAAATCGATACGCTGGTAACCACCCGCTACGATAGTTATATGGGTGGTAAAAACTCACGTCTTGGCGACGGTGTTGTCACTGGCTACGGGCTGGTCAATGGTCGACAGGTCTTTGTTGCGGCCCAGAATGCTGCGGTAATGGGCGGTTCACTTGGCGAGATGCACGCGAACAAAATTGTCAAGGCCATGCATATGGCGTTGAAGTATGGTTGTCCTTTTATTGCGATGAATGACTCAGGTGGTGCGCGCATTCAGGAAGGCGTTGATAGTTTGGCTGGCTATGCACGCATCTTTGATGCCAACTGCGAAGCATCTGGTGTAATTCCGCAGTTCTCGCTCATCATGGGGCCATGTGCAGGTGGTGCGGTCTACTCCCCTGCGCTGACTGACTTTGTGTTTATGACGGAAAACAGCTATATGTTCATTACGGGACCAGATGTTGTCAAAGCCGTTATGCAAGAAGAAGTCAACCAGGAAACCTTAGGTGGTGGGCGTGTCCACAGTGAGGAAAGCGGTGTGAGTCACTTCCTCTCACGCGACGACCGTGAGTGTCTGACGAAGGTGCGTGAGCTTCTGAGCTACCTGCCATCGAACAACCAGGACGACCCACCCTACGTCACGCCACGCGATGACCCCAACCGACGTTGCCCTGAGTTAGAAGAATTGGTGCCCACTGATCCACATCAACCTTATGATGTGCGACAAGTCATTGCCAGCATTGTGGACGATGGTCGTTTCTTGGAGGTTCATGAACTGTGGGCTCAGAACATGGTCGTCGGTTTTGCCCGTCTCAACGGTTGGGTTGTTGGTATTGTTGCGAATCAACCGATGGTGCTGGCAGGCACGATTGATATCAAAGCGTCTATCAAGGCGGCTCACTTTATCCGCATCTGTGATGCCTACAATGTGCCGATTATCACCCTGCAGGACGTTCCTGGTTTCTTGCCTGGGACAAATCAGGAGTATGGTGGCATTATTCGCAATGGCGCCCGCATGATTTATGCTTACAGTGAAGCGACCGTGCCGAAGTTGATGATCATCCTGCGTAAGAGCTATGGTGGTGCCTACTGTGTGATGAGCAGTAAAGGGTTGCGTGGTGACTTGCTCTATGCATGGCCCAATGCTGAGATTGCAGTTATGGGTGCTGAGGGAGCTGTGAACATTTTGTTCCGCAACGACGTGAAGGCGGCTGAAGATCCGGCTGCACGCCGTCGTGAGTTGGTTGATACTTATGAAACCAATTTCAACAACCCGTATGTGGCAGCAGCCCGTGGCATGATCGACGATGTGATTGAGCCACGCGACAGCCGACGTGTGCTTGTCAACGCGTTGCAGCTTACCCTCTCGAAACGAGAGCGACACATTCCACGTAAACACGGTATCTCGCCTATGTAATCTGCTATTGGAAGCTGTTTTGTATAGCTGCCAATTGCGTGTCAGAGGAACACTATGTTTAAGAAAATACTCGTTGCTAATCGAGGTGAGATTGCCGTACATATCATCTGCGCCTGCCGTGATCTGGGCATTCGTACCGTGGCTGTGTATACCCCGGTTGATATCGGTGCAATGCATGTGCGGCTGGCTGAAGAATGTGCGCCGCTCACCACAGAGCGAGGCTATCAAGACCACCAGGAAGTGCTGCGTATTGCACAAAAAACTGGTGTAGATGCCATCCATCCTGGTTATGGTTTCTTGGCTGAAGACCCAGGGTTTGTCCATGCCTGTGAAGATGCAGGCATCACATTTATTGGCCCCTCAAGTACGACGTTGTCTGCCGTTAAAGATAAAATTGGAGCGTTAGAACGGGTCCAATCTGCAGGATACACCACCGTCAAGTATTCCTCTATTTCACTTGATGAAAGCGACATGGATACGATCCATGCTGAGGCAGAAAAGGTCGGATATCCGTTGATTGTGAAATCGAACAGTGGGGGCCGTGGTCGTGGAACGCGATTGGTTCGCACACCTGATCAGTTGCAGAAAGCTGTGCAACGGACTGTGGGCGATACACGTGCCATCTTCCACGATCAGCGCATTTATCTTGAACATGCGATTCTTAATGCCCACTATGTCGAAGTACAGTTGCTAAGTGACCAACATGGCAACATGGTCCACCTTGGTGAGCGTGATACATCAATCCAGCGCAATAGCCAGAAGATTATCGATGAGGCACCCTCACCGATGCTCACCAACGAACAGCGTGAGCGACTGTGGAAGACCGCCCTTGAGATCGCCCATTTGTTTGACTATCAGGGCGTAGGTACTGTCGAATTTGTCATCGATGAAAATGGTCATTTTTTCTTTACAGAGATTAAAGCGCGTATTCAGGTCGAAAGCCCTGTTACCGAGATGATCTCGGGTGTCGATATTGTGCGTGAACAGTTACGCATTGCAGCGGGTAATCCGCTTTCGTTTACACAAGCGAATATCAGACTGCATGGATGGGCGATGCAGTGCCGGATCAATGCGGAAGATCCGACCAAACATTTTCTGCCCAGCCCTGGTAAGATTACGTTCTTCCGCCCCCCTATTGGTCCGCATGTTCGCGTGGATGCCTATGTGACACAGGGCTCAACCATCACCGAGTATTTTGACCCAATGCTGGCCAAATTGACCGTCTGGGCTGAAGATCGGGCAACATGTTTGCAACGTATGCGCCGCGCAGTCGCCGATTTTGCGATCAGAGGTGTACAAACCAATCTTCCATTAATCCAACACATGCTCAATGACCCAGACTTTGCCCGAGGTCACTACACCACTGAGTTTGCTCAACGTCCTTTGCTGCAAAAGACCACTGATTCGGAAAGTCTCCGTAACTTGGCCATTGCGGCAGCGATTGATTATGTACGTCGTAAGAATGTCACACGTACATCACAACCAGAACAGCTACTACGTGGATGGCACCGCTCAAGCCGCCGACTGCCGGAATAATGTTTATGCCAGACTCGATAACCTATGACGTCTTGGATCAATGAAAGTGTGGAACGCCCATGAGTAAAGTACAGGTCACAATTGATGATCAGGCATATGAGATTGAGGTCAATCCACAGCAGCGAACTGGTGATGAGTTGATGATCATCGTTAATGGTGAAAGTGTGCCGGTTACGGTACCAGGCATCGATGACCATACACCGCTGGATTGGCTTGTGGTTGATGGGCAATCGTATGAAATTGCCCTGGATGATGATTTGCGCTGGATTGGTGACACCAAAGGGTTATATCGTTTAACTATCCGCGACATGGATGTAGCGGTTGCGCGCCCACCAAGTGGTGATGGCCGTGTGAAGGCACCTATCCCTGGCCTTATTGCGCGCCTCTTGGTTGAAGAAGGGTCGCAGGTTGAAGCCGGTCAACCCATCATCATCCTTGAAGCGATGAAAATGGAAAACCAGATCCGCGCACCACGTTCTGGCACTGTGAGCCAGATCGAGGTGCGTGAGGGTCAGGTGGTTATACTCGATCAACTGATGATAGAGATTACATAATACATCGTATGGAGTAATCTTTTACAAAGCTTGCCATAGCCGAATGTTGTCAGACAATAGCTATGGCAAGCTCTCTATCTCTTCGTGATTCTGACAACAGCCTGCCTTATAACGGGGATAATATCCCGTCACATTTCCCCACTGTTGGTAGAATTAACCACCGCAATCGCTTCAATTTCAATCAAAAAATCAGGGTTAGCCAGCGCTGTTACGCCAATAAATGTACTTGTGGGGAGCCGCTCAGCGTGAAAAAACTGGCGCAATGCCTCACTGACTGGCTGATTATGATGAATGTGATCGCCGACGATGTAGACGCGTATGGAGACCACATCGTTGCGGGTGCCTCCCGCTGCCTGTACAGCCAATTCAATGTTGTGTAAGGTCCGCTGTGTTTGTACTCCCAGATCGTGGGGATCGCCAATATCCTGTTGAGCATCCCAGGCAGTCTGTCCTGATAGATAGATGGTTGTGCCACCCTGTGTTGCTACAACCTGTGAGAAGCCGTACTGTTGGCTGGAAAAAAGCGATGGTGGGTTTATGTAGGTATTGGTCATGTTGCGAAACTCCTATGAATGACATGCAATGGTATGGTTACAAGTATAGCGTTGGTGTGGTGGGTAGGAGATCCATCGTCTGAATGAGTTTGTGGTTCGGCATAGGCGATGCTATGATAGCTATACGTATAGAATAATGATTGTGGCTCTAATAATGGAAAGTAATTCCCTTGTACCTATATCGGAAGCGGCACAACGTATTGGTATTACACGACAGCGTTTGCATAAGTTGATCGCCAATGGACAAATCAAAGCAGTAAGGTTGGGTCGATACCACTATATTGAAGTGATTGAATTGGAACGGTATGTGCAATTGCCACAAGGGAAACCGTATGTTCCGCGTACTACTGGCAGTAAATCTGTTGACAATAGTCCATAGAAATTGTGTCATACAAAACATATGTTTTAAGTTGGAGGCTCGTTGTGACCATAGCGCATCCGTCTATTACACTTCCTGAGACTGAACGTTACTATCGTGTTCATCATACAGGTCTTGGTCAGCTATTTCAGGGTGATTGTATCGATATGCTCGGCGATCTTCCTGCTGAGTGTGTTGATCTCGTTTTTGCTGATCCACCTTTTAATCTGGGTAAAGACTATGGTAAACATGTTTCAGACTCATTGAAAAGAGAAGAATATCTTGCCTGGTCAAAAGATTGGCTCCGTGAGTCGATGAGAATTCTCAAGCCAGGTGGTAGCTTATTTTTATTTAATTTGCCAGTCTGTCTGATAGAGTATGGGGCTTTTCTGAATTCGCACGATATGCTTTTTCGTCATTGGATTGCTTGTCGCATGCCAAAGGCTTTTCCTCGTGGTAAGAAATTGTCACCTGCACATTATGGCCTCCTTTATTACACAAAGGGCGAACCAACAACTTTTAATAAAGTCTACATTCCAATCCCAGTTTGTCGACATTGTGGAAAAGAGATTCGTGATTATGGTGGACATCGCAACAAGTTAAATGAACGTGGCCTTAATCTTATGGATGTCTTTGATGCTCCAGAAGATGTTTGGGAAGCAGCCGATGAAGATGATCATGGTCATACACAACTCTGGACGCCCATGGAGGAGATGTGGGATGATATTCCACCAGTGCGGCATAGTAAATATAAAACGCGTGGCGCCAATGAACTGGCGCCTCTCATGCTCGAGCGCATTATTGCACTCTCGACGAATCCTGGTGATCTGGTGTTTGATCCGTTTGGTGGCTCAGGTACCACTTATTATGCTGCGGAAAAACTTCATCGCAGATGGCTGGGTATAGAGATTGGTGAAACTGAAGCTGCTGTTCAGCGCTTATCCAATTATCAGAATGGCCATTATACCGAGTGGGAGTCATCCCGTGGTCGGGGTAAGCGTCGTAATGGCACGGCACAACTCAAAATGTTTGAGGGAAACGGTCAATATGAAACCTAGACAAGTGCACGTCCATCCGTTCCTTTGCCTATAAGAGGAGTATTTGGGTCAATTGCATCGTGTTCGATTGCGATAACTAACATGAGTCCATAATCGATAGGAAGTTCTCTCCAAACTGGAAAATATGGTTGTAACTCTTCATAATTTCCAATGCGATCTGTAAGATATGGGTCGAGTCTTCGGGTGGGAAGGGCAAGTGCTCCACCAAATATGGCCCCATTTAACATTCCAAGTGCAATTTTGTTGAGCGCTCGATGGCTTGTAGATATATTCCCTGTTTCCCATTCAAAGACGACATTCCCCAGCGATGTTTGTTTGAGAGCATCAACCTTACCAGGTTTGTTCTCATCAAGTACAGGTATTGTGGCTTCAAGTTGCCATCCAAAATACTCCTGTAATGTGATCATACATCCCACTGTTATAGGCTTTACCCATTTCCGTGACGAGTGGGATTGATAGTGAAATTTGAAGTGTTAGGTGGCCAGATAACTGACGCTATTGCTTGATGTATCTCGGCATGCACCTTAATCCATTATTCTGTGATGCTAATAGCTCCCTGATCAATCAATAGCTCTTCATGCACAATCTTCATACTTGTCCCCTCTTGTTATTTCTCAGAGCGCAACTCCTTACGCAATTCCATCAGCAGTACTCCCAGGCGATTCTTGCCTTTGCCGTTTCGCACACATCCCTAATAGCGATCATACGGCGAGTTTTCGATCAGGAGGCGTTTGCCTGTCCCCACCAGTAGCTCACGTAGAGTCGGATTGGCAAATTTCTGTCGAAGCGCTTGTCGCATTACCGTTTCCTTCACATCGTCCCAATCCGGTCGGATCGAGACATCGCGCGTTTGCCCGAGGGTTTTGGCATGCTGAGGAGAACCAACAGTACGAATACGTTCACGATACTGGGTGTGTTCAGGGCCAGGGAATTTCTGAGCTTGAAAATAGTGCTCAACTGTAGGCCACGAGATGCCACTCTCCACAAAGCTAAAGGGCGCAAAGTTAGAAAGCTCAAAATAGGCATCATCTTTGCTGAAAAAATAGATTGATTTAGCCACCACAGTACACTTTCGATAATCTTTGGAATGAAGACGGAATACCACTAATGCCGAAAGTGGACAAAAATCCGCCCAAAATTACGGTCGTCCTTTTCGACACGGTGATACAGTGCACGAATGTGGGATTGATTGAGGAAGCGTAATACGCGCTTTTTGAGCTGACCGCTGCCCTTCCCCGGAATAATCTCGACCAGTGCGATGCGTTTGTCAACGGCCTCCTGGATAATGCGGTTGAGTTCAGTATCGATCTTGCCGCCGCGATTATAAATGTCGTGGAGATCTAACTTTAATTTGGCCATGCAATGCTCCGATTCTTCTCGTAATGCTATGTCTGATGCTATTTATTGTACCATGAGGCACTTGTGTCCCCCTGCTGATGTTCAATAGATTGCCATGCTCGTACCATATTTCTTTGTACCTCGCGTGCCGTCGCGGGATAGCGATAATCGGGGGTGTGTTGCCGCAATCGGGCAATCTCGCGGATGGCTGACTCACCATCCATCCCCTGTTGCACAAGGTAACATCCAACCACCGTTCCCGTCCGGCCAATGCCACCCCAGCAATGAACATAGACGGTGCGCTGGTTGTCAATGGCGGTATCAATAATACTGAGGGCATGTGCCATTTCGTCGGTTGTTGGCACTTCCATGTCGGGTATCGGTATGCGGTGATATGCAAATTCACTGCCAGGGTGTGTATTGAGCTTGTGGACAAGCGGCATATACGGCTCCAGATCGACCGTCTCTTCTGGCTCAGTCAGATCGACAAAGACAGTAACGCCAGCCGCAATGAGTTGCTGTACGCGTTGCTGATTAGCTACCTCATCCAACAGCATGGGGCGTTCGCCTGCAAGGAGATATTGTCGTAGCCAGTATGCGTTGGGAAATGGTATTGACATAACGTTGTTCTTTCGCAAATAGGATGCCAGGTTGCCCTATTGTACCAACTATGGACATACAGCATCACCAGCGCGATAGGCATGTTGCCCATTACACTGGTGAATCTGCGTGCGAGGGTGAATGGTTACCGTGCGATGGCTGGTAAATACACTTTGTTGTTTAGCTCCACGTTCGGTGGAATAAAGCCCCACATAGCGAAGGACGCCGATGGATTGCCACCTGCTGTGGTGAACTCACCCACAAAAGCGATTCCTGTAGGCCCGACTGCTACTGCCCTTGCTTCGCTGTCAATAACACCCCCTCGTAAGCCAATGCCAAGCGCTTCCCAACTGTCGGTTGTTATGTTCCATACCGCCGCATGACTTGAGGTTGTGTCACCCGCAGCACTGAACTCACCTGCCACAAACAAGCGTGATCCTACCCAGGTAAAATCAGCAACAAAAGGATCATCAGGACTGGAAATTGTTACTCCGGTGCCGAGGGCTGCCCAACCATCCTGGGTGAGTTTTGCGATGTTATTGGCAGTAATGCCGTCGCCAATCTTATCGAATGCACCACCGACGTATAAATTACCGTCGGGTCCGAAAGCCAGCGCCGATACAATTCCTTTGAGATCGTCGCCCCCATTTGTTTGGGTTGCGCCATTGCCAAAGCTAAACACCTCATTCGTGGTG
Organism: Chloroflexi bacterium AL-N1; assembly: GCA_013122435.1. GTDB lineage: Bacteria > Chloroflexota > Chloroflexia > Chloroflexales > Roseiflexaceae > AL-N1. Next base: position 93,692 of record WYDT01000008.1, on the reverse strand, counting down.
CGGTCCCAATAGATGAGACTGTTCACGTCGACACGATTTTCGCCAATGATAACATCAAAGAAGTCGCCACCGATATAGACGCCATTGGTGTCAAAGGCCATCGCCAGAACCCTGGGCGTGTGGAAAGGAAGTGGCCCATTAAACTCGAATGGGGCGGCAGCCCAGGTACGGTTGGCCGGATTCCAGATAGCCAGGCGGTCAGCCTCGACATTCCCGGCTGCGGTAAAGGAGCCGCCAACAAACAAAGTGCCCTCAGGGGCGAAGGCCATGGTAATGACGGAGGCGTTCAGCCCACCTCCCGCTGAACCGCCAGCAAACGATGCCCACTCACTCGTGGCCAGATTGTAGGTAGCGATATAGGGAGCAGCAATACCATTTTCGCCGCCCACGCGCTCAAATAATCCACCAACATACAGCACATTGTCGCGCAAGAGTAGGCTATTGATATGGTTATCTGTGCCGCCGCCGACATCAAACCATTCGCGTTGAGTGGGGTCCCACACCGCTAGATTACTCATTGGTTTGCCACCAGCATCGCTAAAATCGCCACCGACATACACACGCCCATTGCTATCAACGACGACCGCGCTCAGATCGGCAAGAATGTTTCCATCGGCAAAGCCGTAGCCGAGCGGGCGCCATTGTTGTTCCTGCTCTGTCCAACTGGCAATGTTCGAAGCTTTGAGATCGTCAAAAAACTCCATGTTCCCGGCGGCGTACAGTGTGCCATCTTCGGTGACGCCTACGCCACTGATCGAGTTTTCCGAGGAGTTCGTTTGCAATAGCCCGGTCCAGGCTGTGCCATCCCAGCGGGCAATCCGATGAGCATTGGTTGCTCCGGCACCTCCAAACAGACCACCTGCATACAGAATGCCATTGTGCACATCTAACGATTGGACATCACTATTCGTGCCGCTCCCGAGGGCGTTCCATGCCGTACCATCCCAGCGAGCTATGTAATTGACGATGCGATCACCAGCCTCTATAAAATCGCCACCGATGTAGATGTTGTTTCCGTCGACAGCTATGGTATACACATCTGGTGCTCCAATAATGTCATCGTTTGCAACGCCACCATTGAGGGATGCGAAACTGCTGGTTTGGGGATTCCAGATCGTGATGTGGTTGACCTCGAGAGCAGTAGCCTCGGGTGAGTCATAGGCATGGGTGAAGGCCCCGCCAACGACTAAACGACCATCGGAAGTCGCTGCAAGGTCAAATACCTCACCGAGATTTCCAGTGTCCTGATTTTCGAGCCCATCACCGACAGCCGTCCACGCAGTGCCGTCCCAGCGGGCCAGGTTGAGTGCCTGCACACCATCGACTTGGACAAATTCGCCACCAATGTAGATGTCATCGCCAATGGCAGTGATAGCGCTGACTTTGATGGAGTCGAAATTGTCACGGGGCCCGCTCCCATTGCCGACGGGGAACCATTCCTCGCTCTGGGTGTCCCAGCGTGCGATCCCTGCGATGGCTTTGCCGCCAGCGCTGTCAAAGTCTCCTACAACATAGACATCCGTTCCTTTGACCAGGATGTCGCTCGGTGGATCACTGAGCCCTTCGCCCATAGCATGCCAGCGACGGCCATCCCAACGTGCGATGCTCTCAGTGCGGAGATAGCCGACTTCACAGGCAAAGAAACACCCGACATAGACATTACCACCGCCCACTCCTAGGGTTGTAAGCTCAAAATTCGAGCCAGGATAACCAAACTGGTCGTCCCAGTTGGCGTTGCCTGCTTGTGTAAAGCGTGGTTCACTCGCAGGGTCGAGGGTTATCTGCCAGTCAGTCAGGTTATTGAAGTGGCTACCTTCGGCCTTCGTGAGATCGAGTGTACCATCAGGATTGATAACATTCCCAAAGTCTTGATAGAGCGCTGATGGTTCAGGTGACGCAGGAACGACTGCTTTGTGTTGGGCTTGCACACTCATCAAATGGGCGCTGCTCAGTGGCAGAATCAGACAGGTTAGTAGAATGCCAATAAGATGTTTGACTTGCACGTGTCCATTCCTCCTAGGCTACAACAGGTTATATTGGTGTACAGCAAGCACATGTATGCTGTTTCAATCATCGAAAACCAGAATGGCAATCATTAATATAGCACGATGTGTGACTTGGTACGAGATGATATACGCCTGAGTCGCCTAAAAGTTGCGCGGAGATTAAGGGTTAAGCAACCAGAGATCGGAGATTGGTGACGAGCGCTCGGCGTCAGTTACACTGTAGAGATGTTGGCAACAATGTGACAAACCGACCAATGCCCACGTTGCTTGGTGGCACCCTACTAGGGTTTGTATTGGGTGATCGCTGGTGGTGGTTGTTCTTCTTCAACACCTTTTTGCTCTATCTGATTTTGGTCCCGTTGCCGTTTACTCTTCTGACCGCGATCATCACCCGCCAGCGCTTACTATGGATTGGCAATGGTATGGTTCTAGTGGTCGCGGTGGTGTGTTACGGCCCGTTGCTTGTTCCATCCACTGCGGCAATGCCGGGATCGGCAGCGCCACTCACGGCCATGTCGTTCAACATGCTGGGCTCGAATAGGAACACGGATGCTGTGGTGCACGTACTACGAAACAGCAATGCTGACCTGATCGGTATACAGGAACTGAATCCTGCTGCTGCAGAAGCCATTGCCAGTGATCTGACCGATGTCTATCCGTATCAGGTGCTTGATCCACAGACTGGTGTCACGGGGATGGGAGTCATCAGTCGTTATCCGCTACAGGTTTCGGATGTGGGGTTGACTGGGCGTTGGGTGGGCACTCCCCAGCTCGTGACGATGGACTTTGCGGACCAGTCGGTAACGATTCTCCATGTACATGCGACACCAACCACGGGTGGGGGTGTTGCCAATATCGAAGCATCAGTGCGTGTACGTGAACAGCAAGCACAGCTTCTGGTCGATTTTGCCGCAGCGAATCCTGGTCCGTTGCTTATTCTGACCGATTTTAATACCGGTGATCAATCAGCGGCATATCGCATTCTGGCAGGAACGTTCCGCGATGTGTGGCGTGAAGGTGGATGGGGATTGGGGCATACCTTTCCAAGTGTCCCTGCAACGGGTTCGCTGCCCACATTGGCAGACCCAGTCGACGTGGATCGGATCGTGGGATGGTTATTCAGACCATCGTCCGGTCGTTGCAAGGTTGTGGATTGAGGAGTAGGGAAGGGGGGAGTATTGGTGAAGTGTGAGAAATGAAGACATACAATGGTTGCACTACTCCTTTGTTCTCTTCCTTTCATAACCGCGAACATAATCAACTATCATGGTTTTGGGAAAAGGTGTGTCTATTGACTCAGGCGTTAGTTCGTAAATATTAAGCATGAATTGCATCGCATAGTCGGGCGACTGATGGATGGTTCTTGTCTTTACATTATCAATATAAAAGTCGATATGGTCGGGTGTCCAATCAACCGCATAAATGTGGAATTTCGAGGCATCGATGTTGACCATGTCCTCGTAAAATTCATCTTCAATAGTGGGGTCATTGAAAGGATGAACACCATACCCAATCTGTGATTTTTCTGGACCGATATGCGCTCCCTTAATTTCACAGATGCACATTTCAGATGACTGTTTCGGGTCTTCTTCAAAACCAATCATCCATAACGCGCAGAGATAGCCAGGTAGTGCCACAGCGTTGAGCCTGACTTCAAAGTAACCGTAAGTTGGTGTATAAAGCCTTAGCATAGATTGCTCTTCTCTAACCACTAGATTATCTCTGAAGGGATGTTGGCCCTGCTTACTGCCAACTGGTCCTGAGAAGCAGCCTGTTTGCAGTGATGATACTCGGATGTCACCGTTGTACTCTGTGCTCCAGGGGTTTTGATGTTCTTCGATATGTAGGTGGAGCTGGTTATCCTGAAGACTATAACGAGCTTTTGTTTTTTCTTTGCTGCTCCATTGAGGTAGATAATATGGAAGCCACATATCAGTATCTAACTCTGTTGCTTGAAAGTCATCGCAAAACACTAACTGATATCCAGGTTTTGCTTTAGGGTTCGCAGGAAAATCGATGCTCATCACCTAGTCTCCATCTAATTGATGCATACAGTTTCTCACTTTCTCGTTCCCTTATCTAGGTGCAGTGGATGATGAGGAGTATATCACATGCATAATTCTGAATCTGATCATTGTGATTGTGGATTGAGGAGTAGGAATGAGGGAACGAAACTTGCCTGTTTAATACCATGCTGGTTGTCGAGACCATGTGACGATGCTATAATCCACACAGTTTGTCATCGATCTTAACTTACGTTTCAGAACAATGTGAACCACTATGCACACAACCGAACCAGTTCAACGTATACGCATCTACATCAGTGAACGTGATACCGCCGAAGGGCAGGCTTTGTACCTTACTGTACTTGGGTATCTGCGCCAACATGGTGCCACTGGAGCAACCGTCTTACGGGGTGTTGCCGGATTTGGGGCTGGGATTCGTCGACGTACTGCCGGGGTGTCTGACTTCACCCAGTCGCTTCCGGTGGTTATCGAGTGGGTTGATCGTACTGAGCGTGTTGCACGGATAATGCCAACCATTGATGAGTTGCTGCCAGATGCGTTGATCACCGTCGAAGAGTTGCAGGTCTATCGTGCAGCATTACGCTCCAGTGGGCCTTTTGGTGAACGGCAGGTGGGCGAAGTTGCCGCACAGGATGTACTCGTCACGCATCCAGATGCTTCTTTGCTTTCTACGGCCCTCCAAATAGCCCAGCATCAACAATTGTTGATACCAGTGCTTGATGCACAACAACGAATTGCAGGCATCATTACGGCTGCTGATATTGAGCGTCGTAGCATGGTGCCATTACGTTTGTTACACCCTATGTCTGAGTCTGACCAAATCGCCATGCTGTCAGCCTTACCAACACAATCAGTTGCCGATGTCATGACAGTTGACGTACGTGCAGTTTCGACAGTCACGCTTATTCCACAGGCAGTTGCAACATTGGTTGAATGGGGATTGAACGAACTCCCCGTTGTTGATATGGAAGGCCATTTCGCAGGTTTGTTTGGTGTGGAGCAGGCGCTACAAGCAGTTTTGGCAACCCGGCATACTGCTGATAGTCCCATTCGTGATGCTGATCCACCACCGCCTGTCAGTTTGCTTATGCAACGCACGGTTCCAACATGTGAGGCGACCGAAGCGGCGTGCGATGTCCTTGATCGTATACGTACAGTGCGCCCCCACTTGTTCATCATTGTGGACAATCAAAAGCCGATTGGTGTATTCAACGATGAGATGTTGATCGCACACTTAGAGCATGAAGCAAGACAGGCATGGGTGGACGCGTTGCAACAACCAGAAAGCCCATTACCAGAGACGTTGACGAGCATCTTTGACCAACAAGCAACAGTGGATCTTTCATACAAAGCCATCACCACCATTGACTTACAGACAACACGTGATGATGCTATTCGACAGTTACTGGATCAACAGACAGAGCAACTTGTGGTGGTGGATGAGGAAGAACGATTGGTGGGGTTACTGGGTCGCTATGCGTTGTTGCGATCATTAGCACAGGAGAGTAGCGGATAGTCCCCAAAAACGACACTGGCCAGATTGCTCTAGCCAGCACATGGTCGGGGCGACTGGATTTGAACCAGCGACCTCCTGAACCCCATTCAGGTGCGCTACCGGGCTGCGCCACGCCCCGAAGTTGTATGTCATTCCGCACATTGTAGCCCGTGTTCCTGCTTCTGTCAACCGAATAGCGTAGTAAACCTTGGTAGGTTGTGATGCACATCCATATTCCTGCTTTTGCTCATGCTCTGACTGTATAGCTTCGCTTTTTGACACCTATCCTCGTGCGTGCTATGATAGCTAAAGCCTTTAAACCAGTCCTGTGAGACTGAAAAGGAAATTGTGGTGGTACATCAACTCAACAGTATGCTGTTTGCTGGCACCCATACATTGTCCGTCCCTCCTACTGTGCGTAGGTAAGGGGCGTTTTTTTATCTCTTGTATGCGTAATGCATTCCAGATACACAGATGAAATGAGGGGCATACAATGTCTGAAAAACAAATCCTTTCTGCTGATGACATTCGACGTGCTGTTACCCGCATTGCACACGAAATTGCCGAGCGTAACGAAGGTGTCCACAACATTGTGCTCGTCGGGATACGCAGACGTGGTGTTCCACTCGCACATCGTATTGCGTCAACCATGGCCGATTTTGAGGGAACCAAGGTGCCGGTGGGTGTGCTTGATATTACCCTGTACCGCGATGATCTCGCCCTACGAAACCCGGCCCCCATCGTACGCTCAACCGACATTCCCTTCGATGTCTCGTCCCGCACCGTTGTGCTTATCGATGATGTGCTCTATACCGGACGAACGATTCGGGCTGCGCTGGATGCCCTGAGCGACTTTGGCCGACCAGAACGCATCCAGTGTGCGGTACTGGTTGATCGTGGACATCGTGAACTCCCTATTCGTGCTGATTTTGTAGGAAAGAATGTCCCAACATCAAGGGACGAACAGATTGAAACACGATTACAGGAAATAGACGATGATGGTGATGGTGTATACATCTTGCGCTAATCCCTATGTACCCTATCAACGAACAATGCTCTAGCCATACAGCAAAAGGATACATTTTATGACAACATCCGCGGATATTAGCCCTACAACATACGATTCGCGTACGCCACCACGGCAACATGTGCTTGACCTTGATGACTTCTCGCGTGCGGAAATCACCGAAATTCTAGAGACATCTTCCAGTATGAAGGAGATCCTTGGTCGCTCTATCAAACAAGTCCCGGCGCTCCGTGGCAAAACGGTTGTAAATATGTTCTTTGAGGAGAGTACACGTACACGCATTTCTTTTGAGCTGGCTGCCCGCGCTCTTTCTGCTAATGTGGTGGGTATGACCGCCAAAGGTAGTAGTGTGGAAAAGGGAGAGTCGCTTGTTGACACAGTACGTACACTCCAGGCGTTAGGTGCCGATATTATTGTGATGCGACACAGTGCGGCTGGCGCACCATATTTGGTAACCCAGCACTTTCAGGGTTCCGTGATCAATGCTGGTGATGGACGCCATGCCCATCCCACGCAGGCATTACTCGATCTGTTTACTATTCAGGAACGCCTTGGCCACATCGATGGCCTGCGTGTCGTTATTGTGGGTGACATCCTGCATAGTCGTGTGGCGCGCTCGAACCTGTGGGGGCTTATGACCATGGGTGCTCATGTCACTCTCTGTGCACCCACAACACTACTTGGTCCTGCTGACTACTGGACCTCTACCTGGCCCCAGGTAACCATTTCATACAATCTCAATGATTGTATCGCTGATGCGGATGTTATTATGACGCTCCGGTTGCAAAAAGAACGACAACAAACAGGGCTATTACCAACCCTGCGTGAATACACCAATCTCTTTGGAATTACTACAGAGCGGCTCAAATGTGCTGCACCACATTGCCTTATTATGCATCCTGGACCAATGAATGAAGGTGTTGAAATCATGCCTGATGTTGTTACGAGCATGCAATCGGTGATTGAAGATCAGGTGACCAATGGTGTGGCTGTCCGTATGGCCTTGCTCTATACGTTAGCTGGCTCATCACGTCACGATGAATGATCCATATCCAACAGGTAGATCTGAAGCATGTGTTTGAAGAATGACTGATGAATAGATGGGAGCACTATGCGTTACCTTATAAAGAATGGCAGTATTATTGACCCGGCACAACGTGTGGCGACGGTTGGGAACATTTTGGTCGAAGATGGCATTGTGACCCAGGTGTTTAGTCTGGCTGACTTTAGTTTCAATACGGAACCTGTTGGTGATGATACTGAGATTATCAATGCCAAAGGTGCAGTTGTGGCACCCGGCTTTATCGATCTCCATGTACACGCACGTGAACCGGGCGAAGAACACAAAGAGACCATTGCAACGGTCACACGGGCTGCGGCGCGTGGTGGTTTCACTACCATCTGTACGATGCCAAACACACAACCACCCCACGACCGTGTTGCTGTTATTCAACAGATCCATGAGCTTGCCCGGCGTGAAGGGGTGGTGCGTGTCGAACCAATTGGTGCGGTCACCTTAGGTCGCGAAGGCAAAGCGCTCACCGAAATGGCCGAACTCGTGCAGGCTGGTTGTATTGGTTTTAGTGATGATGGTAGTCCGGTAAGCAGCCCGGCCGTTATGCGTAATGCCCTTGCGTATGCGGCAATGCTTGATGTTCCTATCATCAGCCACTGTGAAGATCTTACGTTGAGCCGTGGGTGGGCCATGCACGAGGGGAGTGTCAGTACACGGTTGGGGTTGCCTGGGTATCCATCGGCTGCAGAAGAAGTGCAAATCGCACGTGACATTGCGCTCGCTGAACAGACAGGGGGGCATATCCACATTTGTCATGTTAGTACTGCTGGCGGGGTAGCGCTTATTCGTGCATGCAAGGAGCGCGGTGTACGTATCACTGCCGAAGTAACACCGCATCACCTTACACTTACCGATCAGTGGGTTTTAGGTTCGCTGGGGAAGTGGTACCCACCCAACATTGATGACAAAAGCGATACGACAACGACGGATACTGCGAACAAGAATAAATCACAGGCACTCGGCCTACCAAGTTGGCTTGACCCAACCATCCTGGCACCATATGATACCAGTACGCGTGTAAGTCCACCGCTGCGTACCGAAGCTGATATTGAAGCACTTATCGAGGGTTTGCGAGATGGTACCATTGATGCGATTGCAACCGACCATGCGCCCCACAGTCAGATTGATAAAGACTGCGAGTATGGCTTAGCATCGCCTGGTATCTCAAGCCTTGACACAGCACTGGGTCTGGTCCTGACGTTGGTGCACCGTGGTGAGATGGATCTGGTCAATACCGTTGCCAAACTCACCGAAGGGCCAGCCAGTGTGCTTGGGCGAACACCAGCCACTTTGCGCCCTGGTTCCGTTGCCGATATCGTCATTTTTGATCCGGATCGTACCTGGATGGTGGACCCCCGCGATTTCTTGTCCAAAGGCAAAAATACACCACTCATTGGTCAGCAACTCAAAGGACAAGTTATGCTGACGATGTGTGGGGGCAAGATCGTTTTCCGCTATGAGAACTTTGGCGAGGTGAGTGACAATAATGAAGAGGCGTTGAAGATCGAAGGTATTCTGGATCAGGATTAGTGTCGTAGCAGCTTTTTACAGTACGCATACCGCATATCTTTGGAAACACACCAAGAAACTTGATAAACTATATCATCAGCCGCGTGTGGCCTATGATGTATCGACAGCAAAACACACCACTAAGCCGATAACCATGGTGTGTTTTGCTATTTTGCTTGAGTGATGCATCTTTAACATCACTCATCACAACAAAAGTATTTAGGAACTTGCCTGTTGGATTTGCTCTTCTAATTCACTAAGTGTGGTTGGTGCGCTTGTCGTGGTTGTTCCGTCCGTTTGTTCTTCAGTATGAGGAGCCTCGTTTTCTGGATGAGATACCTCATGGACAGCCGGGCTACTTACCTGATCACCATCAACGGTGTAGCGTGCAGCCGGATTAATCACACGATACAGTTCACGATCTGACGCATGAACGGAGTCGCCTGAGATGTCTTTCAAGAACAACACGTGTTCGTCACCTGCGATGAACAGTTCGTCGCCTGCCATATTGAGTGTAAAGGTCTCTTGTCCCTCAACAGCGGGAACCTCACCACCGGTTTGCATAATTGTAATGGTTGGTCTGGTTTTACCCTTGTAGAATTCCAGAACCCGGACTTGTACATCGGTGAATGGCATGATAGCAGTAAATGTTTGCCCCTCTACCTGATCAACCTGCTCAATATGACGTACGGGTAAAATCTCATCAATTTGTACACGAACAATCAGATCGGCTTCTTCTACCAGTTCAGGTACAGTAGCAGCAGTGGATGTCCAGACAGCGTGAGCACCAGTATGCTCATCTGTGTGGGCAGCGATATCATCAGAATGTGGTCGATCCAAAGCGGCTGTTACTCCAAATCCAATGGCCAAACTCATCACACCAGCAGCAATCATTAATGATAGACGTTTCATGAATATGACTCCTTTCGGTGTTGATGATTAATAACGGCTATTGATAAGTGCACGGTCGGTACCATTGATGGTTGATACATTACCAGCAAAGAAGATATCTGTACACATAATACTGGTCGAATCGCCTCAATGGGCCAAAGACATACAATGACCAATCTCATGAGTAGCAACTCGAAACTCAGTGCTATAGCCTCTACCAGAGATTGCAAATGTGTTGAGTAGTGACTGGCATGATGCATAGGTCTGGTTCCAGGCAGTGGGGTTATTGCATGCACCAGAGGTGGAGCAGATATATGCGAGCCCTGCCCATCCAGTGTTTCCAAAATTCCCAGCACGTGATATAATCTGCGGGCTTGAGCAGTTGGTCGTCAAATTCACGTCCGTCTGGTTAGACCACAGATTTGCCCCATTTACGCCAGCGGTTCGATACGTTGAGGTAGTATGACAGAATCGAATAGTCGACGTCGGAAAATCACCTGCGCCTAAATATCCACCACTCTGTGCAAATGCATTACCTGCCCATAATCCACTGCCAATAATCGTGAACAGCGTGATAATGAAGACGAACGAAGACCGATGCTGCATCATTGTGTCCTTTCTTTGTTCTGCGGGTAAAAGGGCGAAGCCGTGACAAAACAATCCCCAACAATGTTGTAAGGGAAATATGTGTAGGGTGTATGAGTAACCAGACATACACACCAGGCACATCAAAAGTTGAACAATGGTACTAAATGTTATCTATAAACGGAAATGAAGCTATGTTGGGAATATGATAAAAACACAGACAATTGGTTGCACCAGTAAAAAAGCAACCTTTACATGTTTTTCAATAGGTAAGGCTAATATCCGGAATATATCGAATTATATACTTGAAGTATTTTTATTAGTTAAAATAAGAATTTGTATTGTATATATTACACTAAAAATTTACTTTGTCAATAGGTTGGTTTTCATTTACTCAATTTAAGATATGCCATTTCAATACGAATGATAAATATTAGAAGTAAAAGTAATAAGTGATTAATTAAGATGCGGTAGCGCCAACCCCGAGTAAAGTCCATCGATATCGTGTAGCATGCGGTCACGGCTAAACAGGGTATTCGCACGCTGTTGGCCAGCCGCGCCAAAGCGACGACGCAGGGCAGCGTTTGATAGAAGTTCATTGATGGCCTGTGCCAGTGCTATCGAATCACCCGATGGCACGACAAGACCTGTTTTATTATGAAGATTTGCGTAGCTTGTGCCGGTACCAAGTTCCGTGCTGACACAGGGCACGCCACTAGCCAGCGCCTCAATTTGTGCGATACCCAACGCCTCAGAACGCAGATGTGCCGGAAGTACAAACACATCAGCGGCATGGTAGAGGGCTGGCAATTCGCTATCTGGGATGTCGCCCAGAAAATGGACATGTGCTGCGATCCCGAGCGTCTCGGCCTGCTGCCCCAACCGATCTAGTTCTGGACCACTGCCTGCAATCAGCAGATCTGCATCAACATGTGGCATGGCTTCGATCAGAATATGGAGACCTTTATAGTACCGTAAACGGCCTACAAAAAGAAGTAGTGGTCGCTGATAGCGTGCTCGTCGTTCTGCCACCTGCTGCTCATCCGCATGAGTAAAACGTGTTGTATCGATGCCAAGTGGTATGGTTTTACACTTGGCGCTGTGGCGTTGCAAGAATGGTGAGGAGGCCATATAGTTTGGGCTGGTAGCAATAATATATGTGGCGCGACTGAGAGTCCAATGGAGCAGTGGGCGATATATGTGTAAGAGAGTACGTTGCCGTACAATGTCGCTGTGGTAGGTTACAATAAGTGGTACATGTTGTGGCAGAGCATGATAGATGAGATCGCCCGGTGGATAAGGAAAATGCAGGTGCACCACATCAGGGTGCAGTCGCCGTGACCAGAAGAGCATCGCTATACTCAGCGGTGTCGAGGAAAGATGCAACGTGCGTGCGGCTTTGATAACTGTCAGACCTTTACGGGGATACTCAATCTCTGTTTGTGACGATGTGTTAGTAACCAAGACGGTTACACGATGCCCACGTGCAGTTAGCCCTTCACTCAGATCACGTACATGATTTTCGATGCCCCCCAGCACCGGATGATAGTCTTTATAGATTTGCACAATATGCATATGAAGTGGTACTTCCCCCAATACATGAAAACCGATACATTATAGCATCTCAAAGGTGTGTTCTCTTATCCTCAAAGATTCATTATCTGTAACGACCGTATTGATCCTGTCAAATGCCTGTCTAAGTATGTTATAATCTGGTCTAGAGACTATGCTTGTGTATGTATTCACAAACCATGTACAACGTAAGTAAAAAAATAAAATTCTTGGATCTATGGCATAGTGGCCTGTTACGCCGTATCTGGCAGTATAAGTTGGAGATGGTAATATTTTTAGTTGTTATAGAGATCAGTTTGCTTGGACCACTGATGTGTATCTTCCACTGTCATGTGCTATCATCCATTTCGAACCTCTTCAATCCGGTATCAGGCACTCACAATTCGTATTTCTGTTCTACAGTCTCTGAAATGAATGCTAAGTCTTTTTTGTCAATACGAACATCAGTACCTTTTAGTGTTCAACCTTTAGTACTTATTGGCATATTGACGATTGGTCCCTCATTGTTGTTGTTATCGCGAGTTGTGCGTCAACTACAGATCATCCATACACAAACGATTGTTACCCCACCAACGCCTCCACCACGCTTTGTTTGAGCATGCCCTCTGTAACGATACAGGTATACGCTTGTGTTGTTCTATGCAGGTGCATGTGCCTGAGTGTTCGTTATTGATCTCATCTACAATGTTATCTGGATTATACACATCTATGCTGATTTTACTGTATGACAAGAGTATCTATATTTTGTAACTATTAACCAAGCTGTTCTATGAAACAGGACATATTTGGTGTCGTTGCTCAGCAATGAGCATTTGACTATATTCTAGAATGGAGAAAATTCATGTTTAAGCGACATGCCCTATTCATCGTAATAGGCAGTTGTGCCATCGCATTGGCCGCATGCGGCGGTGGTGAGAGCGCCAACGTAGAGGTTACGGAAGAGATGACCGCTGCACTTGCCGATACATCGTACTCATCACGAGGCGATGCTACAGCAGGTGAAGCTGTGTTCCAGTCGCAATGTAGCTCCTGTCACTATGCTACCGAGGAGGTATTGATTGGCCCCGGTATGGCTGGGGTATTCCAACCAGGTGGTCCTACATTACCTGAAGGTGTAGATTATGGTGGAACGCTCCACAACGGTAATCTAATCAGTGAGGAAAACGTTGCAAACTGGATTCGCGAAGGTGGACAGGGTGAGATTGGGGTTATGTCTGCTATTCCCCTGGAAGATCAGGAGATGGCTGACTTGATGGCCTATCTGCGAACACTTGAGAAGTAAGCCTTATCCGACGATCAGTAGTACTATGTACTACTGATCGTTCGTTACCTTACACTACCATGAGAGAGAATATGCTTGTGTTATCGAATCTTCAGAAGCATCTGAGTCAAAGGCGCTGGCTAAGGCTCGACTCCCCTGTGTATATACTCGTTCTGAGCATCTATATACTGTGTAGTATTACTGGCTGTGGCCATATGGCATCCTATCAACGGAGTGTCAACAAACAGGGAGTGCATGCAGGTCTAGTTGAACCAACCGCAGCTGATGTGACCAGTCAGGTAGTCCGTGCAATAGATCAGCATGATGTACCTGCGCTTTATCGTTTGTCGGATTCCCATATGCCTCAACGGTATCATCTGTGCACTTACGCAACGCTGGCCTAAACAGATGCTCAAGCGATCAGAGAGTAGTTCTGGGGTTGGGCCGTATCCAAATATGGATTATCACGAAAAACATTACCTTGGGAAGAATGTCCAGATCCCTCTTCGCATGAAACATCAACATGGTGCATTCTCTGCCATGCTCAAACTACGTTATACTGAACACGGGTGGCGGGTTGCTGCTCTTGAAGAGTTGACACCTCCCACCGATCACCCAATGTTTGCGAGTGCATCGATGCCCTTCCCACAGACGTGTCCCCTTCCTCGATATCAAAAACCTGTATAACACTATGCAAAAGCAGGGGTATTTATCACCCCTGCTTTTACACCATCCCAACTCCACCGAATCCATGCGACATCACTACTACCAAGATCGTTCACAACTCGATGATCGGGAAGAACCGCCAGTGACCAACTGGCCATTCCGCCATTTTGTAGGTGGCGGATCGACCGATGTGCAGAGAGTAGTATCAAAATATAATAAACAGCATTGTTCAAACGGTAATGCTAGTTTGCCTACGATAAAAGTGTATCCAGGCCAAGGAGCATAACGGGAGAAATCACTAACCATGTGATTGATCATGTGTGCGTATACAGTAGTCCAAACAAAACCAACAATTAAGTTAAGTACAAGGAGACCAATCATGTTGAAGCGAAACATGGTACGTGTGTTTGTCAGCAGTTGGGCGATTGCGCTGGCGGTGAGTGTGGTGCCTGTAGATAGTGTGGTGAGTGGTGAGCCAGTCGCAGAGCCAGCCCCGATCAGTGAGCAGACCAACCCTGACCCGAACGGGTGTTTAGAATGCCGACCGCAGTAAATTCGGTCGAGCAATGCTGAGGTGGAATAGAGATATGACCAGTATACCTAATATATTTATAAGGAGGATGATTATGAGGATGGGAAACGTCCTACGCATAGTGATCAGTAGTTGGGCGGTGGTGCTGGCATTAGCAGTGAGTGTAGTGCCTGTGGGTGGTGCGGTGAGCGGTGGACTGTTCGGAGATCCGGCCCCGATGAGTGAGCAGACCCATCTGGAGCCAAACGGTGCCCCTGGTAATTGTAGAGAATGCCACCGGGATTAAAGCCTATTGAGCGAAGAGGTTGGAGTTGTGGAGCTACGCAGAATAGGCCAAGTGGACAAAAGGAGTACGATAATGTGGATCCAAAAAATGTTACGTGTCGTCATCAGTGGTTGGGCGGTGGCGCTGGCGGTGAGTGTGGTGCCTGCAGTTGTGGCAGTGAGCGGCGAACCATTTGGGAACCCAGCGCCGATCAGTGAGCAGACCCATCCTGACCCGAACGATGGCGGTGGTGGCTGTGATAGATGCCAAGTATCCCAGTAAAATTGGTTGAGTGAGGAGGTTGGAGGTATGGAGCTATGAATGATATGTTCAATAAACGGAAGGAAAACGTGATGTGGAAGCGCAACCTGGCACGTCTTGCCATCAGCAGTTGGGCGATTGCGCTGGCGGTGAGTGTGGTACCTATAGATAGTGTGATGAGCGACGGATCGTTCGGAAACCCAGCCCCGATCAGTGAACAGACCAATAGTGCGGGCTGTTGTGTAGAATGTAAAGCCAATTGAGCAAATGAGGTTGGAGGTATGGAGCTCGAATAATAGCCCAAGTGAACAAAAGGAGTACGATAATGTGGATGCAAAAAATGTTACGAGTAGTCATCAGCAGTTGGGCGATTGCGCTGGCGGTGAGTGTGGTGCCTGTCCACAGTGCGGGGAATGGTGGTGAGCAGACTAGTCCTGAGCCGAATTCGTCTGGCGGTATATGTATAGAATGCAAGCCGAACTAAAGCTTATCAAGTGGGGAAATTGCAGACATGGAAAGACAACTAATGTGTTACGTAAATGAAAGGAATATTCTGATGTTTAAGCGCAATGTTGTACGTATGCTGCTGGGGAGTGGTGTACTGGCGTTGGTGTTGGCAGTGGGTGGGAACGCACCGCAGGGAGCGCATGCCGCTCCCGCGAACGGGGTGATAAATGGCGATACCTGTGATCAATGCTCCAGAGATTAAAGCCTATTGAGCGAAGAGGTTGGAATTATGGAGTTGCAAATAATGTGTTACGTAAATGAAAGGAATATTCTGATGTTTAAGCGCAATGTTGTACGTATAATCCTGGGGAGTTGGGCGCTAGCGTTGGCGATGAGTGTGGTCCCTGTGCACGGTGCGGGGAATGGTGGCGACCAAACCACTCCGGAGCCAAATGGAGGAGGTGGTGGCTGTGCAGAATGTAATGAGAACGAAAGTAGGTCGAGCTAGGACTCCTAGGTATAAGTGTGCAGTAAGTGTTAGGAGGATAGATATGCGTAAGCGCAAGATGCTACGCGTGGTGATCAGTAGCTGGGCCATAGCGCTGGCGGTGAGTGTAGTGCCTGCGGGTGGGGTGGTGAGCGGTGAGCCGGTCGCAGCGCCAGCCCCAATTGGTGAGCAGACCAATCCCGAAACGAGTGGATGCCTAGATTGCCAGGAGCAATAACACAAACCTTCGTTGTAATGGACAAAAGCAGGGGTGTCTACCGCCCCTGCTTTTGCATATGTCGCTCTGAAATATGCGGTAACTACCGCTGGATTAGTGGCAGATGCGTCTGATATACCTCCATATTAGTATTGACATTAAAAGCCATTTCATACGTGTCGCTTTGATTCCCCGCTTTGTCAAATACCTGGTATCGCAAACGATACGATCCGTTTTGAATTTTACCCAACCGCAGGACTCCCCCGGTTGAATCTTGCCACTCCACACCATCCCAGCTCCACCGAATCCGCTCGATACCACTACCACCAAGATCATCGGCTGTAATAGTCACCTCTGGTATTTCAGCAAAGGTGTTGCCAAGCCGTAGCACATTGTGAATAGCATCAGGTGGGGTGGTGAAGGTGCTGCTACCAGGTATTTGAACGCTGTACCCTGCTGTTGCAACACCCGAACGCTCAAAGTATTTGAAGGAAAGGATATGATCACCCGCTGTGAGTTGGATGGTTCCAGTGACATCTTTGGTCGGATGCAAACCACTATTGAGCACCACAGGCTTGCCATTCACCCACAACCACGAGCCATCATCACTGGTTGTGCGGAAAACATACTCGCCATCGACCGGCGCACGGAAGACACGGGTTTGTTCAATCAGGAATTGATCACTCAGTCCTAACGGACCACCAGTTCCCCAGTTAATAAAGCTCCCGCTCCATGGTATGGTCCCGACATATTCACCACGTGGTACCGACAGAGAATTGGCAGTACGAGCCAGTAGATTGTCGGGGACATTGCCAAGCCTATACACATGAGCAACGGTGTTGAGGGTCATATCATACCCCATCGCTAGTGGTTGCACTTGCTCTGGTGTGACTGTAATTGTGGTTGGTTTAACACCTTGCTCGAAATATTTGACATACTCCTGAATGAGACCTGCCTGGACATTCACCGTTCGATTGCTGGTGCCATAGTTATGGAAGCGCACATATCCCGTCACATCGCGTGTCTCACCAGGGGGCAGGTCGCCATTGATGCCCCATCGCCAGGGGTAGCCACCAACGTTGTCTGTACAAACTATATCCCTCTCGTTTGTTGGCCCGAGCGTGACCCGGAAACGGTTGCTTTCTTTGGCAAATGTTGCATAGGTTTGCTCTTCATTGCCAAGGAAACACTCGCCCTCATCATAGACATACGAATCATCGATACGGCCACTCTGCCCATCATTAAAGCGACCATCGGGTGCGGTACCTGCCTGTGGGTTCTGAGTAGACAGTGGTGTCGACCCAGTATTCTTCACCGTAAACGTGACTTTGGCCAGTTCGCCACTGGCAACGCTGGTGTTTTCAAAACGTACGTCCGTTAAATCAATACTACTGGTCGCATCTTCCGGCACCCACTTGACAGCATCAAAAAAGACCACACGTTGTTGATCAAATGCCTCACCTGTCACATCATATAGTTCAATTGCACCGCCTGTCCCCTGATTAAATTGATACACCCCCACATCGACCCAGGCCGTGGCAGTGTTGTGATCAACGGTCTGTGTCGATTCTCCCTGAGCATGAACGATGGTGTAGCGAGCTTTGGTTGAGGCATAAGGAGGCGATGCCAAGCCACATCCTTGTGGGATGTGCACATACACACGGTAGGTTCCTGCTTTAGGAATATTTGGGCGCCATGTTGCACTGTTTGTGCTATCGCCGGGGTTGTCGGTGGCATATGTATAGTAGGTGTGACCGCCCGCACCACACGATGCGCTGTACCAATTTGCATTGCTACGGGCGAAACCACCTTCCAGCTCATCGACAACAATTTCGCCATTAGGGGGAGGAGTACTGCCCTGGCCATCTATTGTTTGTTTCACCCGATTACGAATGGAAGGTAGAACACTCACCAGCGCATCCCCTGGACAGGTGGTATGTCCTGGAGTGACATGGCGATGCCCGGCAATGTTATCGACAATCCCCCCCGCGTTGAAGGGTGCACAAAACCGTGAATTAGCACAGCCGTAGTAGTATGAGCGACCTAATGGATCAATGTCTTTTTGCGATGCCTTCCAAGCCAGCAGTTTGACCAGACTATCCTGGCTCGTTCCGGTTGGAGCAACGCTCGAATAAGTGCCGATCATTACTACCCCCATCGAGCCATAGTTGGCGGTGTCGTGGAAGCCAACCGCATCATCACCACCGGCACGCCCTTCGTACACCACTCCGTTGGGATCAATCAGATAGTTGTAGCCCACATCGCCCCAACCACGTGTGTGGGTGTGAAATGACCAGATGGCGCGCACACGAGCGGCCCAGTTTGTTTGTCCTGGGTAGAGCGAGTTGCTGTCAGCCGAATGGTGAACCGTCATATGATTGACCGGATAGTAGGCGGGTGGTACCCGACTCCCCTGTCCATCAGCACTGCCCCATGCTGTCCGTGACACAACTGGTGGTTTCGTGACGGCAGCAGCAATCGCCGCCTGCGGATCAACCGTTGATTCAACAGGTCCATCAGGGCCAAAAGCGTTGGTATTCACGGTGTTCACGTCGATACTGCGTAACTCTGGCATCACACCATCAGGTGTAGCGGTGAACACTCCACGGACCTGCCAGTAGCGTGCCTCAGCCCCAACATCAACCGTCTCACTCCACTCCACCTCTGGTCCATCGGTCTCACGCCAGAGGTCGTAATTGGCATGTACCTGTCCCCAATCGCTCCAGTCAGTGCCATCGATAGAAGCGCGGACAAACAATTCCAGTATGGCACCCTCAGGCACATGCGCCTCACGTCGAAGCAGCATATGTGTAAATGGCCGTGCTGCTTCGGTTGGTGCTGAGACATAATCTGTTCCAGCCGCAATACTTACGCTCTCTGACAGATCAAGCACAACTTGGTCGGGCCGATCTGTTGCCTGTGGGAGTTGCTCCTGCGACCAGGCTGGGTCAATCAGCACAGTCGCAAACAGAACGACTACCACGATCCAGAAACCAGTGACGTAGATAATCAAACGTCTCATAACATAGCTCTCTTCCTGGATACACGACAAATGCACACATAGCCGTTTCCATGTATGCTCTACCGCTCAAAGGAACGTCAATAGTAGCAAGAAATCCCCTGACAAACATCTGATAACAACCTGATAAACACTCATTTTTTACGATGACATGTAATAGTGTTGATGCCTAAGCCATCGAGCCAAATCTGCTCTTTTCTAGGGCATATAGTAGCTTGTCGGGCGAGATTGTAGCAATAACGAAGAGAAGCAGAGTTTGAGCAAAAATGCGATCAAACGTTGGTGTGTTATTTATATGGTGTTTCGAATGTATAAATAAATACAGTCAGCAAAAAGTAATTTGGTTTCTAAGCGTTGGTGAAGTGTGTCAGTCAAAGGTAGATAGTATGACGTGTTGGTGTGGGAAGCCAATGCCAAAAGGACTTGCAAGGGTTGTGAGACCCCACAACCCGAGGAAACAGCGCTTATCTTATGAAGAAATAACCTGGTCTACACGGTTACCGTTTGCCATTCGTTACGCATAAAGGCCAGTGCTTCGCCAGCCTGGGTGGCCAGATCGTCCCAGCAACACTCCACTGAGATGCGTTGGTTGTAACCGACATTGTGTAGCGTGGCCATAAACCCGGCGTAGTCGTAGCCAGGCGTCTGTGGTGGAAGTCGACCGCCACCGGCCACATGGACATGGGCAAGCAACGGGGCAACCTCGGATGCCACTGTGAGTGATTCAGCTTCTACTTCTAAATGGTGAAGATCGACAATTAGCCTTAGACCGCACAGATCATATTTCTGAAGAAACATGTAACATTCAGCAACACTCGTCAGCACATTGCACTCTTGCTGATTGAGATGCTCGATAGCCAGTGTAATGCCAGCCTGTTGTGCTTCTTCCTGAGCGATTTTGAGCGCTTCTGCAAGCTGAATCAGCGCTTGATTACGCGGCATGTCCTCGGGTAAGCGCCGTGCCCCACCACTCCCAAGCACAGCTACCACACCACCAAGTTGGGCCATACGGGTGAATGTATGTTGCAAATAAGCTTGAAGTGTATCAACATCAGCGTATGGTCCAACCAACGGAAGTTCTGGTGGCACCAACAGATTGAATGCCTCCGGTCGTAATGGCGCTGCGGCCAGTTCCCGTAATGCTGGCAGTGCCGTTGTATCATCATCAAATGGTTGGACGCAACGAGCGGGTAGCTCACAAAAATCATACCCGGCTTCGGCAAGTATCTTGATATGTTCAGGGGTGACACAACAGCCAAATTTCATAGGTATCCTCCTGTTATGAAGGTAATAGGATTGTCAGGAAAAGAGTTGCCTTCCCAGCAATACAATTGCAGCAGAACTCCAGCCATGTAGTGGTGGAACATTATAACGCTCAAGGGGGAAAGACAAGGATCCTTCAACGACGTTGTATTTTTCCCACAACGAACCAGTTTCCTGAAAGAGGCGAGTCATCAGACCAAGGAAGGGTGCTGCGACCTTCCTGGTCTCTGTCATAAACCCGTAGCGCTCCAGTGCCTCTACCACAAAAATATGAAACGGTGGCCATCCTGCTGGATAGTTCCATTGTACCCAGCTAAACTCCGGGTGTGGGCTGGGATACATTTGATCAGTCATAGCAAGACCGTACGGATGCTGAAAACGTGTAAGTTGTCGAACAAGCGCATATGCTTGATCTTGTGTTGCAATCCCTGCCCACATTGCGAGATAGGTGCAGAGTGAGAAAACGGGAATCTGTTGGCCCTCTACAAAGTTATATTCAAGAAACATTCCGTAATGGTCATTCCAGCAATAGTGCTGAATACGTGCAGCCCGTTCTCTGGCCAGTGCTTGCCAGTGGAGAGCTTCATCCTCAAGACAAAGTCGCCTGGCTAACCATCCCAGATTATCTGCGTAGGCCACCAGCAGACAGTTGGTTAAGAGTGGTACACAGTGCCGCACTTCACCACCATATCCCGCGAAAAAATCGAGCGCTTCGGACTCGGCATGGAGTCGGGGCTGATCGGTGTCGCCAATATCGCGATTTGTGGCCAGATCTGTGGGTGTTTGATGATGTGGCGCATTCCAGTAATGCTGATACTCGTGTTTCAAAAGCGGATATGCCCGCATCAGAAGATGGTGGTCATCGTGTTGCTGAATATATCGGCGTAAACTCTCTGCCAGCAAGGGTGCTTGGGAACGTGTGCGATAGTATGTCCGATTGCCGTTTAACACCATCCCGAAGCGCTCGATCTGATACAGCTGATTGAGAATGTGTCCACGAACCAAATCAGCACGGTTATGCGCTAACAGAGCACAGTTAATAAAAAAGGTATCCCAGCCATACATCTCAGGAAAGGCTTTTTCAGCGCCGCCTGCCGAGCTATATGGGTATGGAAGGAAGAGTAAAGTCTGTTCTTCGTCAGCGCGTATATCCTCCTCAAAAGCGGTATGAACATCGGTATCCCACCATTGCCGTATCTGTTGATCAAGGTTATGCCAGTCATCAAAAGATGGGGCAGGGGATTCAGTTCCAATCATTGTGTTTACCTTGTTATTCATTGTGTGATAAACCTGATCGCTTCTCAGATAGCTCTCAATGAGAAACAGCAGACATTAGCTTCTATTCAGAAACGCGAGTTTCTCAATATCCTGATACGAGCCACCACCTTCGTGGTGGTTGTAATGCCACACCCGTATCTCTTTAGGACCGACAAAATGATTGTATGCCGCAAAAACAGTTGATGGTGGACAGACGTTGTCCATCAGACCAACCGAGAAGAGCGCTCGACAGCGTGCTCGTGCCGCAAAGTTTACACCGTCGAAGTAACGTAGTGTGGTAAAGACAGTGTCGATTTTATCCCGATGAACCGTACAGTATCGTGAGATCTCTGTATATGGCATTGCATCGGTAATCTCGGTAGCACGGCGATAGTGGCACAGGAAAGGGACATCAATAAAAGCCACCTGTACTTCCGGCATCAATGCGCTAACTGCGAGCGCCATACCACCGCCCTGACTCCCACCAGAAATCATGATCTGTTGGTTATCAATGTCAGGGTGTGCTTGGGTGGTCTCAACAGCCCGTACTGCATCGGTGAACACACGACGATAATAGTAGGTCTGCGGATCAAGGATGCCCCGTGTCAAAAATCCTGGGTGTTGTGGGTTACTCCCATCAGGCTCATAATCGGGAGTATCGCCCTTACTCCATGTACTCCCCTGACCACGGGTGTCCATCACCAGATGAGCATATCCGGCGCTGCTCCAGAGGAGCCGTTCGGTGGGAAAGCCCCGTCCGCCACCGTAGCCAATATACTCGACGATACAGGGCAACGGTGCTGAACGCTGACGAGGCAGAGTCAACCAGCCTTTGATAGGCTGACCACCATAACCATTAAAAGTTACGTCAAAGGTTTCCACCAGTTGCAGGTGAAAGTCCATGAGTTCAAACGTTGCGTTGAGCGGAAACTTACGACATTCGGTCAATGTATGTTGCCAGAACGCATCAAAGTCCTGCGGCTCATCACGATCAGGACGATAGCCTTGCAATTGGTCAAGTGGCATGTCAAACAGGGCCATATGGAAGTCCTCCACAACATTATGAGCCATACAGATAGGTATTATGTGTATAGATTGATATGTATCCTCATTTTAACATCATCTGTCTTTTGCGCTGCTTAGATAGGCTATCCAGATATTCCATGCCACCTGACGTTGCGATTTACGACTTGATCAAGGCTATGTCGTCATAGTATTGTACGCCCCAGTTATTCCAGAAGCCAATATCTAGTTGTGTAACATCTGAGGGCAATGTAAAGCTTAGTTCGTGTTTTGTATATGCGGTACTGGGGCAATTAAGCCATTGTTTTGCCAGTGTCTCCCCTTTCCAATACGACACACCAACTGCACCGCTTGCACCGCTACTTCTTTTGCACCAAGCGCTAAGGGTGTAGGTTGCCCCTGATGTGAGATTCTGGACTGTTTGTGCACCATGTCCGCTCTGAGCGGTATTAAGCATCAGAGCTGAAGTCCCACTCTGTGCATCATTGACAATCTGCCCAGTCCCGTTGCCCCAATCAGTTAACCCATTCTCAAATCCAGCATTGGTAAGCAAATTGGTCGTACTGGTGCCGCTACCAGTTGTAAAGACTGTTACGGAGTGCGGTGGCGCATCAAATCCATTGACAATTGTGTCGTAATTTGTGGTTCCTGTCGTATACCCTGACTCAGAGATCTGATGTCTGGCTAATGTTGCTGGTGGTGTCCATCCGTTAAAGGTGGTGCGGACACGATGCATGTCGTCGGTACGATTGATGATGAGATATGCGTAACGTGATTGATCTTTGATAGCAAAGGTTACTACTGGCCCCACAACATCAGTAGAGGTAGCTACTTGCTGGCCAATAAAGTAGTTATTCATCAAATGGAAGGTGTGGGCGGTGGTGGTCAGACTATAATCATTCTCCATTTTGCCATAGATACCATCTTTTTCGTTCCAGGCCATGGTTGCATCAACTCCACTTGCTATCGCATACACTAGTGCTAACGCATCGTAGACTGCGCCTTTGTGGTTCTGCATGCGTTCGTCGCGTGTTTCCCATGTCCAGCTAATATTGTATTCATCCAGCCAGAGCGGAATCGAACGATTGGGGCTCTTGCTGTCAAGAATGGCCTGAATATCGGCTGTGTGAACAAATAGGGAGTCTTTTGCAGGGTCGGTCGGATTATAGACACGGTTATAAATGGCATTATCGGAGTCGCCTGCACTCCCGCTGGCATAGAAGTGATAACTCAGGAAATCGAGGGTCGTCGGGTTGCTTTGGTTTGCCGTGCCTTCCACAAAGCGCTCAACCTGTTCTACCAGATCGCCACGCGCAAAGGCCGGCCCACCAACCTTGATGCTGGGATCAACAGCTTTCATGGCTTTGGCAGCCTGGTTATAAATGTCGATCAACTCGTTCAGGCGATCTGGTTTGTTCTGGTCCACCAGTTTGACATAATAGGTGTTATCACGTTCATTGGTAGCTTCCCAGTAGGTGAACTTGTACTCAGGATTGTCGATATTGACAATCTGCACGAGGTCAGCGCAGAACTGAGCGAAGTCGTCGAACTTATCTGCATCAAGAAATCCATCATTGTCACCATCCATCCACGCTGGCCACCATGGAATCGACATGACGGGTGTGATGCCATCTACATCAAGTGCGCTAAGGGCCGCTTGAATTTTTTCGACATCCCATGTTTGATTAGCGGTATCCAGCCAGCCACTGCTGTGCTCACTTGAATCGCGCATCATTTCGGCGCTGTGATACCGAAAGATGCCGGGTGCCATGTAGCTCAGGTTGTCGTTGTATGCGCTATTGCCAACTTCTTCAGGGTTAAATGCCTTGAAGCCGTTTAAGCCATAACTAAAGTCAGTGGTGTTTCCTCTAGTACTATTCCAGTTGACTTCTGCATTGATTGTTGAGAGGTCAATATCAACGCTATCAAACTCGACGGTATCCAGACTGCTGTCATCGGCACTATTGACTGCCAGACCAGCATACACAGCGGTTGATAGTGGTACATCTGCGCTGCCTACCTGCGTCCAGCTATCTGATGTGCCTGAGGGTGAAACATACCCGCGAAATGTGTTGCCCTCCCGTTCTAGCCTCAACCAGTATGGTGTTGATATGGTTATATCTGCGGTAGTTACAGAGGTTTCTGCCCCGGCTTCAGTACGACTCTGGAAAACAACTTGCCCACTGGCGGTGATCGCGATCATGACATTGGGTTCAGCACGCCATGTCGTTAAGGACTCACGAATCATCACGCCATACTTGGCTTTATCTGGGTCACCACTGCCTGGATGGTCAAAATTCTTTACACGAGCGACCACCGCTCCGTCGCCACTAAAGCTTCGTGAGGCGTAATGAAACTTATCCCAGGTCCATGAAATATCGTTGCCATTACCTTTGACTGTAAACGTGTCGTTGGCATAATTGGTATCGCCAGCAACACTTGCATTTCCAATGTCGTTGCTTGTCCAAGAATCGGGTAAGCTTGTATCGGCATAGGTTGGTGAGATCGGCAAAGCGCCTGTGGTAAGTAATGTTGCCAGTAGTACTAAACAGAACAAGCGAGATGCATTGTGGAGAAGATGGTTCGTCCGAGTAAGGATCGTGGTGGATCTGAACATAGATTTCCTCCTAAATTGGATTGTATCATCCTCGATGTGATCAAACAACATAGCGTTTCCGAGTCTGTTACTTCGTAATGTCGATACGTATCGAATTTGATCTGTGAGCAAATATGTGTATATCTTCTAGACACTAGTATAATAACTAAAGCGGTAGTTTGTCTAGTACGAATATTTATTTTTTGTTCACATTTTTGTTTATAGCGTATATTTGGTTTGTACTGAAAATCATAATGTGGTCACTTGGCCTTGCTGGATCACCGTTTCTCGTACTGCGATACGCATTACCAGGGGCGCAACGGTGGACTCTGATCACGCCGATGGTGGAGATCTGCCAATTGATCATCTCTGCCTAAATCCATAAGACGTTGCTCGATTATGTGGCGTGGGCAGTACAGATCAGGGTCTACACCGATACGTAGTTGCTCTTGAAATGGATCGCGCACACCAGCAGGCCCAGTCGTGAAGTGCCACAACCATTCCAGCAGCATGTGATCTAATTCGGATACAACGGTTGGATGTGTCTCAGCCAGATTGGTTGTTTGACATGGATCATGAGACATATCAAACAGATAGAGCGGATCGTAGGGATACAGACCTGAGTGCATAGTGCGAATAAGCCGATACTGTTGTGTCCGTATAGCACGCTGATATGAGTAGATACCCGCTCCCATAACCAGGTGGTCACGCGCTTGTGTTGTTTCACCACGAAGCGCTCCTGCATAGCTGATGCCATCCCACCCAGAGGGTATTGTGAGACCAAGGAGTTCGAGTACAGTCGGTGCAAGATCAAGTTGATAGAGTAAGGAGTCAATTACCTGTCCAGCTTTGGTTACGCCAGGCCAGCATATGATGAGTGGCACGTGAGTCGTACCTTCACAGGCATTGCCGTGCTCAAAATACATGCCCAGTTCACCAATCGACTCACCATGATCTCCTGATATGATGATGGCGGTCTCTTCATGGACGCCCAGCCGTTGGAGTTCTTCAAGAATATTACCAATTCGCTCATCAACATAAGCAATACCCGCATCGTGACCGTCTACAAACCCCATGTAGTTTTCAAACGTATCAGGGTTGCCACGTGGCATACGGGCTGTACGCCCCTTTTGTGGGTTTTGCCAGTTTGTTTCAAACCACCAGTCACGAGCAGTACGTGGGCCATAAAATGTCTCAACATCGTGTGTGATCATTGTTGCATCAGGGTACGTAGATCCAGGCATTCCTTGAACACGCTCAAAGTAGTCTAATGGTACCGCATAGGGGTGATGGACATCCCAGTAATTGATATGCAAAAACCAGTTGTCAAGAGTTCCGTTGGAGCGTAACCATTCGATCACTTTTTCGTTGACTTCTGCTGCTGTTTCGCTTCCCCCAGGCAACTGATTACCAAAATAATGTGTAAAACCTATTGAGAACCACCATGCCAGATGTCGTTGGCCAAAACCAGAGAAACAGACAGTTTCCCATCCGTTTTGTTGCAGACATTGCATCCACATTGGTCGTATTGGGTCGTGCGTATGACCACGTCCTGCATAACGCAACTGACTCGCTGGACCCAGGTGACAGGTGACACCGTTGTTAATTCCGAAACGCCCAGAGAACAGGGCCGCCCGGCTCGGCAGACAAGGGGCATCTGATGTGTGACAGTTCTGGAAGCGCACGCCCTGGCTGGCGAGCATATCGATAACAGGGGAGGTTCGCCGCTGGTATCCGTAACACCCGAGATGATCAGGACGGCACGAGTCTATGTCAATATATACAATACGCACTATTTTATGCCTTCTGTTACTATGGTCGAGATATGAAACGAACACTGACATCTATGTTGTACTTGTCGGCTTTGTGCACTCAGACGTACCCGATATATAAATTGTTCAGACCCATCGAAAACTGTGGCAGTGATTGGTTCAACCAGTGCCTTGCAAGTGGTGTGATCATATGCCATTATGATCGTACCATGTTTCCCCTGCCATATGATGCGCTCATCATCAAGTGTGGGTGAGTGGAAGCTTATAAACACTTCATCAAAAGTAGCCGGGATCTGAAACAAACATGTGTTAGTAAGCGTGAGCTGTGCCTGATGCTGTTGTTCATCAACGCGCCAGACAAATCGACGCGTAAGCTGAGAGAGATGAGCAACAGCATATGCCTGAGTTAGTTCCAGTTCAAATACTATACCATCAGGTTCTGATTCATAAGAGAGGACTTCGGCAGTATGTTGTCGCCCACCTTGCTGATGATGTCCATCAATGAGTGGGACCGAATGCCCTTCGGAAGAAGTGTGTAAAAAGCTGTAGCGATGATTGTGGAAGTAATCGCGGGTGTACAATCCAGGGCCAAGATCTGCAATCAGGCTCTCCCCACCAATATGGAGAATAAAATGGCCAAGGTCGTTATGCTTATGTGGCTCATCATTATGCCCTCCTTTCGCAGAAAAAGCGACCATCGTTGACCCAAAGGAGCGTCGGTCGATGCCCCAAGACAGGTCGGGCAAATATGTTTTAGTCGGGGGTGTGGGTTGACTCAACGACTGTGGATTGCTCCACAAAAGATTACGAATGGCATGACTCCAGCGGTAGCGATTGTCGTGTCGGGTAAGTGCCACGTGCACCATCTTCGGCACCGAGACCTGCAATCGAGGCGCCAGTCGTGATATAATCCCTGTAGGTAGTTGCACACGCATATGTCCATCGGAATAGTCGAGAAAGTTGCCAGATCCTAAACTTACATGGGATGGGAAAGGTGCGATAGCTCGTAGTTTATCGCGTTGGAGTAGGTCTAGTTGCCCACTTGTATAGGTATACAGTGCCTCTGCAAAATAGACATAGTAACCAAACCCATAGGCCCAGTAGTTTATCCCTTCAGCACATCCGCCATCATTACCATAGCCTTCCAGAAAGCACTCTAGAGATCGCACTACTCGCTCAATCATATCGGCAAGTCGCTCAGGGTTTTGTTCCAGTATGGGTGCAGCGATACCAGTGGCTCCCATACAAACCGCCGACCAATTCATTGCTGTGTCTTCCCAGCCAAAATGAATCGAGGTATTGAAAAGAGGAGCAAACACACGTCGTGCGATCTCTTGTCGCACACGATAAGCAATTAATGGATGGAGTTGGTCACCAAGCAATCGTAGTATCTCGGCAAAGGCACATGCCGTTTCTGCAGCCATCAGGCTTCCCATCTGTTCTGGGGGAAGGCGATGCGCTTGTTTCGCTTCCATACCAATAGGCAGATGTGCGGGCAGTGCCCAGGTATACTCGTCACACATGGCCCAGATAATTTCTTCTAAAGTCTCAATCGTTGTATCAGTTGCATCAAGCAGCGCAGTGAATGCTATCACTCCCAAGCGGCGACGACGGTCTGCATAAAGTTCATCGTACTCTTGTCGGCTGCCATTTGCATCGAACGTTTGAAACAAACGAAATGGCAGATACGGGAAATCGGTCGTTTGTGCACGCTCTGCTTCAAGACGTATGTCAGTAATGAAATCCTGAAGATGTGGTTCATTGCAAAGCTGCGTGAACTGTTCTGGAATTACTGGTATTCCATATGGGAAATCTGTGGGTGGCACATCACCGACACATATGGCTTGGCTTATCTGATGAAATGTGTACATGTGATCTCCAGACAAACATATTTGTTAAAACATGTATCTACATTTATTTTACTGCCCCAGCAATTCCCTCAATAAAGTAGCGTTGTAAAAAGACAAATACAACAACAATCGGCAGTATCGTAATAACTGCTCCAGCACACATCAACGTCCAATCAGTACTATTTTCACCGACAAACGCAGCCATGCCAACTGTCAGGGTCCGTAGTTCCGGGCGACCAAGTGTAAACACCAATGGAATAAAAAACTCATTCCAGCTATCGCGGAAACTAAAAAGAGTTACTGTTGCGATCATTGGTGTCGACAAAGGCATCACAATATTCCAGTACAGTCGTGGAAAGCTAGCCCCATCAATGATGGCAGCCTCCTGAATCTCACGATTAATTGTTGTGAAGAAGCCAAAATAAAGGAAGGTGAAAAAGATAAGCCCTCCTGACATATCGACAAGAACAACGGCCCACAGCGTATCGTTCAGCCCTAGCCACAAGATGATTTCGTAAATCGGAATAATGGTATATCCGCGTGGCAAAAACAGAGTGAGCGTGATAATCGCCAGAAAGACTTTTTTCCCTGGAAGCTGCGTACGCGCCAGTGCACAGGCGGCCATAGAGCTAAAGATATTGGTCAATAGCACGATCCAGAATGCCACGAATACAGTATTACCAAAGTACGTCCCAAAATTGGCTTGGGTCCACGCGTCAATGTAATTTTGCCAGCGCCATGCGTCGGGAATGATGCTGAGACCTTCTGTAAAAAAACCACCAACACTCTTGAGCGAACCAGCTAGCATCCACAGGAATGGATAGATATAGAGGACTCCGATACTCCATAGCACGAGATGTGTGAGCACTCGATCAAGCTGGATACGTATACGTCGTTGACTTCGGGTGGTCTGGCTCACTGATGTATCAAGTGTTGTTGACACGATGTACCTCGTTTTCATTGGGTGAACGTTTGACTATGCACCTGTATCAAGGCGCATTTCGGCCTGTCGACGGCGTGAACGGGCGACAATAAGAACCTGTAAGACGGTTAATCCCAGAATGAGAAAACTCATAAAAATCGCTGCAGCAGAGGCATACCCAAAATTGGCCTGTGATGTGCCATACTTGGAGCCAAAGGTGTAGCTGTAGATATATGTTGAAACCACTTCTGATGCGTAGAATGGCCCACCCTGCGTCATAACCCACACGATATCAAAAACACGCAGTGAACCAAGTATTGCAAAGATCAGGATTATAGCACCAACAGGACGAATCGCTGGCACAGTGATATACCAGAACTTAGCCAATCGTCCTGCGCCATCAACAGTAGCCGCTTCGTACAGATCTTTGGGTACCGTTTGTAAGGCAGCCAGGAAGTTGACCAGATTGAGGCCGAGAGTGTGCCAGATGCCAATCGCAATGATGACTGGCATGACCAGCGTAGGGTTTTGCATAATACCGAGACGTGGATTCACCCATCCAAGATCAACCAACCAGTGTGGATAATTGGTCCCAACACGGGCAAAGAGCAAAGAGAACACTACGCCAATGACTGCCATACTCGTCACGACAGGCAAGAAGTAGACAGCACGATAAAAGTTTGACAAATGTAACCGTACATCATTGAGCACCAGCGCCAGAATAAGTGCCAATGTGAGTTGAATCGGGACCAGAAAGATGGTGTAGATGACTGTATTTTTAAAGGCATTCCAGAAGAAGGGATCGGTGGCAACACGCTGGAAGTGACGCAGACCAACAAACTGGGTCGGATCACCAAAACCATCCCAATTGTAAAAGGCATAGCGAAACGAGCCTGCTATAGGATATAATACAAAGATCAGCGATAGGAGTATGAGTGGCAGTAAAAAGACATAGCCCCACATGTGCTCACGTATACGGCGAAAAACAGGGTTCCGATCGATTGTTGGGTTTGGTCCTTGGCGAAATGATGGTATCACAGCCATACTGTGCTCCTTACCTCAACACACTTGAGTGATGAATTCGCGTACTAGTACTACGTTGTTGTAGTGGTCAGGTAATCTTCGGTGATGTCCCAGTCAGAGAAGATCCAATCCTCTATACGTACATCTGCGCCTGCTGCCTGTGCATCAGCGATAGCCTGTTCACGTGCTGCTGTCCATCGAGTGTCAAGATCTTCGAGTGCTGCATCGATATCGGTAATCTGACCAGTATAGATACCTTGCATAATCTCTCGTTCTCCCGGTTCAGGGTTGGTTATCTTCACTTCACCGAAAGCGGCATTCCGCAGCGATGGATCGGGGCCAACCCGCGTCATGTCTGGGCCAAGGGTAGCAAGTTTTGCTAGCGCTGGATTTTCAATATACTCAGGTTTATTGGCGGTAGGATGTACTGAGAGTCCATTGCCTCCTTTAACCCAGAGTATTCCAGCCTCAGCAGAATGTAAGAATTTAAACCATTCCCAGGCGGCTTCGGCCTGTTTGCTGGTTGCTGAAATGGCAAAGCTCTGGCCACCAGGTTTCGCATAAAAATAACTCTGTGGTGTTGTGGCGCCAAAGAGGGGCACCGTTGTTACTGTATAGTCTTGAAAGTCAGGGGCAACATCTTTCAGACTGTTCACAATCCAGTCTCCATTCAGATACAACCCAAAAGTATTTTGCAAGAACAGGACTCGCAGTGATTCGTCATCAAGTGAACCAGACTCTGGGAGAATAAGCTCCTCATCCCGCAACGTATTGATCAAGTCAATGACCTGACGATAGGCAGGATTTTTTGATAAGGTATACTCACCAGTACGATAGTCAAGCCCATTCTGTCCACCGGGGGCACCGCTCAGTTGGGCCATCCATAGAGGCCAGTGGTAATTATTCGATTGGGCTGCGAACCCATATCCATACATGTTGCCGTTACCCTGTTCTGTAATCGTGCGAGCTGTATCCAAGAACTCTTCTGCTGTAACGGGGAGTATTGGTTCACCATTACTATCTGCTAACCCTGCATCCCGAAAAACTTTGGTATTGACCCACATTTGTATCCACATCGCATTATTGGGCGAGCTAAATGGTGCACTATAGGTCATACTGCCAATCGTGTTGGTGCCCTCAAGAAAATTGATATTGGGATTAGGATAGGATCTCCTAAAAGCGTCAAAGTCGTTGAACTGTGAAAGATCGGCAAGCCAGCCATTGGCAACTTGCTCTTGTATTGTCACGTCCTGCGGCATCATAAAGACATCAGGTACAGTATCGCCTCTTATTGCCAGTTGAAACAAGTTTGCATAGTTATTATTATCAACATTGTTGACGGTGCGATTGATGGTAATGTTAGGATGCTCTGTTTGAAAT
Organism: Chloroflexi bacterium AL-N1; assembly: GCA_013122435.1. Lineage (GTDB taxonomy): Bacteria > Chloroflexota > Chloroflexia > Chloroflexales > Roseiflexaceae > AL-N1. The sequence goes on along the minus strand of WYDT01000008.1, from coordinate 61,264 downwards.
GTGGCAATGATGTCGTCGATGGCATCGCTTTGACTGACATACCAGTCCCAATGGGTAACCTCAATGGTTTCGGTTGTGCCAGGGGCACTTGTTGTCGTATCAGTGGTTTGATCTGTTGTGTCCTGAGGTGATAGCGCAGTTTCCGATGTTGATGATGCACTACATGCCGCTACCAGAGGCGACAGAACGGTTGCACTTCCAAACATTACTCTTCGCAGAAATTGCCGTCGTGATGTAGCTAATTGTTCATCCATGGGTGCTCCTCCTTTGAGCATCAAGGCATTGGCTGTGCCTTATGTACTTGGAACAAATAACATGCTTCTTTTGTAAGACAACCTAGCGGATCTGGGCTATACGGATAGCAAAAGGTGCTAATTGCGTTTCAGTGGTTAGCCATTCATTCGTCAGAATATCGTAATATGGTGCAGGAAGTGTCACCCTTTGTTCGTGAGCAGTATGATTTAACAAGAAGAGAAATTTCCCGGCTGGCCCTTCGCGCATGCTTGCTTCGACACCATCAGGGGTGGACAGAATACCATCCATCTGCAGCACATTGAGTGTCTCTGCTATTATCGCATCGATTAGTATATCGCCTAACACGCCAACATAGGTCACGCTCCCTTGTCCATAATTATTGTGTGCAATGGCTACTGCGTTATGCTCGTCGCCTCCTGCATAGCGGGCTAATGCTGTAGCACTGTGCAGTTCTAACATTTCGTACCACAGTTTTGCCTCATAGGAGCCTGATCCTCCAGCGCTTGTCGCATGCACATATCGCACTTGCTCCGGTGGCAGAGAAGCCCATTCTGTAACACGCACTCCAGCAAGGTCGGCAAGCAACCCCGGCAGTGGCAATGATGTCATCGTATTACTCGTTTCACGCCAACCTGTACGCGGACCAAGAATGAGGGTGCCACCTTGGTTTACATAATGTTTTAGGTTTTGTGCTGTCTGATTGGTAAGCACATGCAGCAATGGTGCAATGACTAGCTGATATGCCTTCAGGTCTTCGTGTGGCTGACAAAACTCAACTGCCATATTGCGTTGAAGGAGGGCCCTATACCATGGTTGAACGTAGAGTGAGGGATCTGACAACGCTTCATTGTGCGGCTGATGTTGCAGTGACCAGTGGCTAGCAATGTCGGTCAGTATGGCGACTTTCGCACGTATGGACGTTCCTGTAAGTAAAGGCTGCACCTGTTTGAGTTCTTGCCCCAACGCTGCCGTCTCATCATAAATGCGCCCAGGGAGACCGTCGTGTGGCAAAATAGCACTGTGCAACTGTTCTGCACCACTGCGAAATGCACGCCAGTGAAAATAGAATAAGCCATCGGCACCATGAGCTATCGCATGCCAGGACCGCAGGCGTGCTTCGCCGTGTCGTAGTGCAGGATTGTAACGAGTCCAATTGACCTGTGCTGGCGGCGACTCCATGATCCAGAATGGCTGATGTTTGAGTCCCCGTATCATGTCGTGGAAACGAGATACGTCACTCCAGTCCATGCCTTCATCGATGTAGTTGTCCCAGGTTACCATATCCAAAGGTTGGCTCATCTGTGAGTGGTCAAGTTGGTCAAACCCAGCCATAAAATTGTGACAGATAAATTGGTTGTGTGTGTAATCGCGTAAAATAGTGATCTGCATTTGTTGGTAATCACACACTGTTGCTGCCGAATAGCGATAAAAATCAAGCACATGACCAGGGTTATGGTAGGTTGCTGTGGGTTGGGGTGGCGCAATTTGTTCCCATTCATTATATTCCTGACTCCAGAACACCGTTCCCCATGCTTTATTCAGATGATCAAGTGAGCCATAGCGTACTTGGAGCCACTCACGAAAGCCTAGTTGACATTGGGTACAGTAGCAACGCACTGTGTTATGGCATCCAAATTCGTTGTCGATCTGCCAGCCAATTACAGCGGGATGCCGACCATACCGTTGAGCAAGGGCCGTTACAATGCGCTCAGAAGCAGCACGAAAGTGATTATTTTTGAGACAGATAAAACGGCGACTCTGTGGCGACATGTGTCGACCTTCTGCGGTCACAAAGAGCATATCTGGATGAGCTGTAACTAACCAGTGTGGTGGTCCGGCTGTAGGTGTTCCCAGAACAATCTTTAGTTGATGCTCTGCAAGACAGTCAATGACTTGATCAAGCCACTCGAAGGTGAAATGACCAGCACGGGGTTCCAGGCGGGTCCAGGCAAACTCCGCCAAGCGCACAACCGTCAACCCTGCCTGCGCCATGAGTGCGGCATCCCGTGACCACGTCTCCTCGGACCATTGTTCTGGGTAGTAGGCAACACCATAGTGCATATGACCACCTTTGTCTTCGTTTTCCAGCTACTCACAGACAGCATAGAGAGGCATTAGCCTGTAAGTTTATTGAGGGATGTATATCGTAAGGTCGATACGTTTCGATTATAGGAAAATATGGATATTCTGTCAAGTCCCAAGTCGTCTCTTTTTGACATGTGCCAAGAGGCATCAGGAGGAAATAGATGGTGTTGGTCCGCTGGAGCCCCGAACAATTAATTCAACTGGTAATACCATGTTTACAGACATGCCATTAGGATTGTTTACCCGGTCAATCAAGGTTTGAACGGTAAGCTTGGCCATGTCATTTTTAGGAACACGTACTGTGGTCAGTGGTGGACTAGAGTAACTGGCCAGATCGATATCATCAACACCAACTATGGATAGATCTTCTGGTACAGACATATGATGTTCACGTGCCGCACGCAAGGCACCAATAGCGACTTCATCACTGGCAGCCAGGATTGCTGTGGGTGGTGTAGATAAATTGAGCAACCCTTTTGCACCTAACCAACCTCCCTGCGGACTATTTGTTATCTCATCTTGTATGGCTAATTGTTCGCTGGTGACAAGCTGTGGATCGAAGGGTAGGTTGTGAACACGTAAACTTTGGAGATACCCATCGAAACGTCCATCGTGATTCCCAATGAAGCCGATGCGACGATGCCCCATCTCAATGAGGTATGTAGTTGCACGTTGCCCGGCATCGAGTTTATCAAAAGTGATAGAGGGCAGTCCCAGACAACTCGAATCAAGACAGATAACATTGGCAACCCGCTCTCTGATGCGTGCAAGTAGTTCCTGATCGCGCGAGAGGGGCGGCTTGATATGAATTAACACCAATCCGGCAATTGTCTCAGGATGGATTAATTCATTGAATAAAATGGGATCTTGAATTTCATCATAGAGGTGAATAAAACGAACAGCATAGTTATGTTGAACTGCTTCATCAAATAAACCGACCAGTAAAGTACTATAAAACGGACGTGCGATTAAGACACGTGCACCGCCAGAAAGAAGAATACCAAACTGACGAGGTGCTTTCTCACTGCCCCAGTTTTGTTGAATAAGCCGTCGTGCATGTTCATTGGGACGATAGCCCAATTCGTCAATAGCTTTAAGCACCCGTGCGCGTGTTTCAGCAGAGACAGGTCGTGGACCGTTATTCAACACATATGAAACACTAGAAACAGCGACACCGGCACGTTTCGCGACATCTTTCTGCGTTACACGAGGCGTTTGCTGCTGCTCTGTTGTCATACACATGTACTTCCTCACTCGAATATTCGAATTAACCATGCGATACGCTTAGATTATAGCTTTTCTCTTTTCGAGCGTCAATAGGTTTGCAAAATATGTGCTAATCAGTTGCTCTTTTACGTGCCAACGTGCTACAATAAGGGAAACAGTACCATTTGTTAATAGAAGAATTTACTTTTCTACTCCATTATATACTAACGACAACATATCAATGAATACACCAGATATTATCACCATCGATGGACCGGCTGGTGCCGGGAAGAGTACGTTAGGGGCATTACTGGCCCATAGACTGGGGTATCTCTATTTTGACACAGGTATCATGTATCGTGCACTCACGTTTGCAGTGCTGGATCGTAAGCTTGAGCCACAGGACAGCACCGCCATTACGGAACTTGCACGTACGCTTGATATCTGCATTCGACCATCCGCCAGTCCTGATGAGCGACATCCGACCGTCTTGATTGCTGGCCGCGATATCACGCATGATCTGCGACGATTGCGTATCGAGCGCAATGTATCACATGTTGCATGCCATCAGCCTGTACGCGCCATTATGCGTTCTCGCCAGCGTGAAATTGGCTTGCGAGGGAAGATTGTTATGGTTGGTCGTGATATTGGCAACGTTGTGATGCCAGATGCGCCCCTCAAGATTTATTTGGAGACTTCTCTGGAAGAGCGTGCTCGTCGTCGGACAGACGAATTGCGTGCGGATGGCCGTGCCATTCAAATAGGTGATGTTGCGAGTGATGTGGAACGACGTGACTCACTCGACCGTCATGTTACAATACCAGCACCTGATGCTTTAATCATCAACAACGATGATCTTTCTCCGGAGGAAGAGGTTGAAGTGATTTTGGCACACGTTGCACAAAACCAGTGGAGACCGTCTGTCGTTTCAGGTCGTTTATAGCATTACAGCGGGATACATAAATATGGCCTGGTTTGAACCACAAATCACACTAGAACAAGATGAAGGTGAGGAACTTCTTTATACGGTTCGTCGCCATTGGATTTTGTTATTACGTAACGCATTTTTTCCCGTTATGCTTGGTTTAGGGGCAGCATTACTGGCGCTCTACCGTGCAGTTGGTGGTTCTTTCTTCGTCGGCAGTGCGGAATCCATCGGTCAGTTCGATATTTTGAATGGATTATTCCTCATTATCATTCTGGTGTTGGGGGTTTTCTGGCTACGACGCGACCGCAAGAAATCGAAACTGGGCTTACCTTACATTATTGGCATTAGCTTTTTTGCTATCATTATGATCTTTCGATTTGCTGGGGGGCGTGTGTTTTATATTGATCCCCTCAATAGTAGTGGTGGTGATCCATTGAACCTGTTGCTCATCACCGTTGCTATTGTGATGGCTGCAATGGTAGTCTACCTGGTTATTGACTGGCAAGAAGACTTTCTTGTGCTTACCACAACTCGGGTGGTGTACGATCAAGAACAATTTCTGGTCCGTCATACACAACAACAAATCTTGATTGATGATATTCAGCAAGTCAATGTAAGCGCTAGTGGGTATCTTGAGTATTGGCTTGGTTATGGTACCATCGTTGTACAATCGTTTAGTCCACGGCGTTTGGAATTTCGCTATGCAGCAAAACCCAAAGAGATGCAGCAGCGGGTTTTGGGTGAGCTTAATAACCTGCGTAAACAACAACAACCTGAACTGCTACGCCAGATGATTGAAGATCAGGTCTACGACAATAAGGCACCACCCCCACCAGCAATTACTATTCAGGTTGAAGAAAAACGTAGCCCTTTTCTCCAATGGTTGTTTCCACCAAACCCACAGATTGATTATCAACGCGAAACGATTATCTGGCGTCCATCATGGGTGTATTTAGGCATTTTAATGTTGCGGCCTTTTGGTATTCTCATGGTGACGACCCTCGCTATTGTATTAGTTGGGGTGTTAGGGTGGATTCCTGCTGGTTGGTCTTTACTCCTCTGGCTTCCTGTGGCAATTATCACTGGATTCTGGATCTTCTGGATACGTGAAGATTATATTCACGATGTCTATATCCTGACACGAAAAGATTTTACCGACGTTGATAAGCGCCCATTCGGACCGGAAAGCCGTCGGCGTGCTCCGCTCGGTGCGATCCAAGATATGACGTCTGATGTTGGGTTTGTTGAAAATATTTTGGGCTATGGCGACGTTAATATTGTGACGGGTGGCTCCGGTGGTACCTTTACGTTCAACCATGTGCCAAATCCACGTGGTGTGCAGGCGACAATCAATGACTATTTGACAGACTTTCGTAAGCACGAAAAAGAAGGGCAACTCCGCGAAACGATTGCGCTTCTGCGCGAATATCACACGGTGCAATCTGATCATGGTGAAGTATTTGATCGCGAAGATTTTGTTGCGACAGTAGCAGAACGTGTTGCTGCAGAATCCAAACAGCCTGAAGTACAGGAACAAATAACCCGGGATCTCGCGGCACAATTACAGGCGCGGGTGCGTCGTGAGGCGCGTGTTGCTGCAAGAACTGAGATTTGGCGGACATTGCGGGGACGCGGGCGGAGACGTTCGCAATAGAGGAGCTACGGAGTTTCATGAAACAAGGGATTCTTATTCGTATGGATGACATACGTTGTGTATGCTGCTATTGTTATGGTTATTTCAAAAAGAACAACCACTACAGGTATCGTATGAGTATTGCATTTTTACTCATACTGCTGTGCTTGTCATTGATAACGCCCACACCCGGATTTGCACAAGACGAACTTGATCCTAATATCCGTGTTGATATCGAAGCAGGCTTTGAAGGTTCATACCGCACTGGTGATTGGTTTCCTGTGACGGTAGAGATTGCTAACGAAGGTGTCGATATTCAGGGTGTACTGGAATGGAGCTTTCCAGCACAAGACGATGACGTATTCAGGCAGGTTATTGATTTGCCTCGTGGTTCACGTAAACGCATTGTCATGAGTGTGGTGTCACCTGATGGTAGTTTTACACGTAATGGACGACTGGAAGTCTTGAATGGTGATACAGTGGTGTTTCGTCAAGATGTCAACCTTGATGCATATGCTTCTGATCAGTTGCTTATTGGTGTTATTAGTAGCGATCCAGCACTGTTAAGTAGTCTTGAATCACTCCAGAATCCTAATTATTCCTCAACCTCTGTCCTGCACTTTCAGCCTGATCAACTACCCCAGCACGCGCAGGCGTTGAACACGTTAGATGTGTTGTTTCTCCATGACACTGATACATTCTCGCTGTCACCAGCACAGTATGAGGCTGTACGTCTTTGGGTCCATACAGATGGGCATCTCGTGGTGAGTGGTGGCATTGATAGTACCCAGATCACGCCAGAACTCGCAGCTTTACTGCCAGTAGAAACGACAGGTAATCTTATACAAGGCGATCTGACTGACCTACAGAATATCGCCCCGAACTTTGATCTTCCTAACGCAACTGATGTAGCCCTGACTGAGGTGCAACCAAAACCTCAGGCACAAGCGTTTCCCAACGGCCCTGACGCGACCGCGCTCACCTACACACAGCCTCTTGGTGAGGGGCATGTCACGTTTACGACCTTTGATATCGCGACGCTCCGTGGTTGGCAGGGGGATGTCTCTTTTTGGGGTCGCATTCTTGATCCTTTCCCGACCGGGGAGCCAGGCACAATGGTGCGTTTAGAGCGTTACAATGTTCTTCAGGATGCTCTTCAAGATAGCAGTTTCGCACTCCCATCAGCAACCGTCTTACTCCTCTTTATGTGTACCTATATCATCAGTATTGGACCACTGACCTATCTGGTACTCCGACGCCTTAGACGACTTGAATGGGCCTGGGTTACACTACCTGTGACCATGCTCATCTTTGCTACCACTTTTTACTTCATAGGATTTGGTCTGCGTGGTGGGCAGTCGCAGCTCTATCAGGTGGCCGTTGTACAAGGATTTGAGGGTGAATCACAGGGGTTGGGAACGACCTTTATGGGGCTTTTCTCTCCACAAAGAACACGTTATACCATTGAAATTCCCAACAGTGAACTTATCAGTAAATTCGAGGATTGGTCAGAAATCTCAAACACACAGGCAATCATAGAATCTGACGATACGAATGCCCGTGTTGCGGATGTACTGGTAGATATTGGTTCTATTCGCACATTCATCAATGAAACTGTGATCGATCTGCCACTGCAAGTTGAGAGTGATCTCTCACGTCAGGGCCAAACTATTCAGGGTGAACTTCAGAACATTAACGACAGTGTCCTGAACGAAGTTCTGATTGTAAGTGGCGATACTTTTATACGTGTAGGAGACCTGCAACCAGGGGAATCGTACACAGTTGATTTTGATACAACTATGGCGGCCCCCATATGGAATGTGTCTATCGCATCGGATGAGACTTTCAATCGTACTGGTATTATACAGGGGCTACTCAACCGTGGTATTCTTAATCGCACAGGTAATACAAACTTAGATCATGTCTATCTGATAACCTGGCAAGATGTATCAATTATCAATCCGCTTCTTGATGGTCGACCAATAACACAGCCAGCAACATCGATGTATGTTATTCGCTTAAATGTCTAACGAATATCATAGCCCATGGCTCTTTCAGCACTATCCCAAAGAATGATTAACTGTGTGCGTGCCTGGTTTGACAACCAGCAGTCGTATTCGGAAGGGCGCATCCTCGTTGCTGTATCTGGAGGGCCAGACTCTCTCTGTCTGTTGGATATCCTCAACAGGTTATCTCCACACGTTGTTAGTGCCATTCATGTTGCCCATTTGAACCATAAGTTGCGTGGTGATGAGGCCGATGCTGATGCAGCCTTTGTTGCTGCACTCGCTGGACGCATGGGTCTTCCTGCCACCATTGAAGCTATTGATGTTGGTGCCTTTGCACAACAACATCGTCGTAATTTACACCAGACAGCGCGTGAGATTCGCTATGGGTTTCTGGCACGCGTTGCCCAACAAACAGGGGCTCAGGCAGTCGCAGTTGCCCATCATGCCAACGATCAGGCAGAGACTGTGTTAATGCATCTGTTACGGGGTGCTGGCACAGCCGGGCTACGTGGTATCCGGCCAATTATTGCGTGGCATGAGTGGCAACATTGGCAAGGTCCCCCTCCTATCGATGGCCCCCAACAACAGGATGATACTGGCACCCCGACACCACACCTTATTCGCCCTCTCTTGGACATCACGCGTGCAGATATTGAGCAGTACTGCAGTGAACAACTCCTTGCATCGCGCGAAGACACCACGAATACCGACATGTATTGGACCCGTAACCGTATCCGACAGCAACTCCTTCCCCATCTGATAGACTATCACCCCAACATTGTCTCGTCTCTCACACACACCGCTGCAACATGCGCTGATGACTATGATTTTATTCGGCAATCGTTACAGACGATCTGGACAGACCTGACTCACATACGCCATGATGGGATCGATTTTGATGGCGATATGTGGTCTCGATTACATCCTGCTATGCAACGCGAGGCATTGCGTCAGGCACACCGAACTTTTGTAGAGGATCAAACCCTCACATGGGCGCAGATTGAGCAGGCACGCGCATCCATTCGGGAAGGCAAGGTTGGCAAAAAACTTGAACTGCCGGGTCCGCTCTTGCTTACCATTGGCTATAACCGCACATTTGTGATCGGGGCGCCTGTGACAGTATCTGTACCGCAGTTAGCTACATCGTTGATTTCACTTGAGGTACCAGGGCAAATGCGGCTTAATGATAGTTGGTCTATTACAACTCGCTACGTTCCATCTGTGCCAACAACTGCTACCAGATGGGATATCTATCTTGATGCAGATAAACTCGATGGCCCACTGGCTATACGTCAGCGGCAACCGGGCGACCGTCTACGACCAGTAGGAGGGCGTGGAACTCGTAAAATACAAGATATCTTTGTCGATGCTAAAATACCACGCGAACAACGTGACCAATGGCCAATACTTGTGACACCACATGCAATTGTATGGATTGCTGGCATTCGTCTGGCAGATGGGGTGATGGCAACTCCAGCAACACAACGCATCCTGGCAATCTTGGTCCAATCAGACAATGATTAAACAGCATTTTGAAGGCAGTATATTAAAATAGAAATATGACACACAGGGATAGTTGTGATTATGATACATGAGGTTTTATGCATCACGATATTGAACGGATTTTACTTTCAACAGAAGAAATTCAAACAAGAGTTGCAGAAATAGGTGAACAGATTGCATACGATTATGGTCAATATGACGATCTTCTGCTGGTAGGTGTGCTTAAGGGATGTGCGATGTTTATGATGGATCTTGCACGTTCTATTCCAATGCCACTCTCTATTGACTTCATCGCTGTCTCTAGTTATGGCAAAAGTACTGAGTCGAGTGGTGTCGTGCGTCTGCTCAAAGATCTTGATACGGATATTGCCCATCGGCATGTGCTCATTGTCGAAGATATCATCGACAGTGGACTTACGCTAGAGTACCTGCGAAGTCAGTTACTCCGTCGTAATCCGGCGAGTCTACACATTTGTGCGCTCCTCAACAAGCCGGATCGTCGTGTCTCAGAAGTGCCAATTGATTATCTTGGGTTTGATATACCTAACGAATTTGTAGTTGGGTATGGCCTTGACTATGATGAGTTATATCGTAACCTTCCATATATTGGTATACTCAAGAGAGCTATTTATGCGAATGCTTAGTGGTCTTTTGTACTGATTAACCAGACTATTTTATTAGAGAATTGCAAGAAATCGCAGATCTGTGATCTAGTCACCTTGTCGCAGAAAATCCGGTTTGGTATAATGATATATCAGTAATCATTTCCGCTAAAGGTTTTCACAGCTGTTTAGGTTGGTATGGTAAGCCTTTATCATAAGGGAGCATATACCATTATGGGAGACAACCGTTGGTTAAAGAATAGTTTTGTCTATCTTATTATTTTGGTGGCAGCATTGGCGCTGTTCTTCAATTATTTTAATAGCTCACAAAACCCTGAAGAAGAAAATGGTATCGCACAGGTTATTGCCGATGCACGGGCCGGCAATATTGCGACAATTGAAGCAACTCAGGGAAACAGTGAGCTAATTGTAACCCTTAATGGAGGAGAAAGTTACAGCTCACGTCTGGAGACGGGTGATACCGTGATGCAACTGCTCGTCGACTCAGGTGTTGTCCCCGGCGAAAACAGCGACATAGCCGTAACTGTTGAGCCCGCACCAGCATGGGGTGGACTGCTCAATGTCTTTTCCATTCTGTTGCCAGTTTTAATTATGATAGGTTTCTTTGTCTTTTTTATGCGCCAGGCTCAGGGCTCAAACAATCAGGCGCTCTCGTTTGGGAAGAGCCGTGCCCGTATGTTCTCTGGTGATAAGCCGACAGTGACTTTTGCCGATGTGGCGGGTCAGGAAGAGGCCAAACAAGACTTGACTGAAGTCGTTGAGTTCCTCAAATTTCCAGACAAATTTGCCGCGTTGGGAGCACGTATTCCACGGGGTGTTCTGATGGTTGGCCCTCCGGGTACCGGTAAAACGCTCTTATCACGTGCTGTTGCTGGTGAGGCTGGTGTACCGTTCTTCTCCATTTCCGGTTCCGAATTTGTTGAGATGTTCGTCGGTGTTGGTGCTTCTCGTGTACGTGACCTCTTTGACCAGGCCAAGCGCAATGCCCCATGTATCATCTTCATCGATGAAATTGATGCCGTCGGACGACAGCGCGGTGCGGGTTTGGGTGGTTCACATGATGAACGTGAACAAACACTGAACCAGATTCTGGTCGAGATGGATGGTTTCGATACCAACACAAACGTCATTATTATTGCAGCAACAAACCGCCCTGATGTTCTTGACCCGGCGCTCATTCGTCCTGGTCGTTTCGACCGTCAGGTAGTGTTGGATGCACCAGATGTGCGTGGTCGAACTGAGGTACTCAAAGTACATACCAAAGGGAAGCCACTCTCAGAAGATGTTGATCTTGAAATTATTGCCAAACAAACACCTGGTTTCTCTGGTGCCGATCTGGCAAACGTGATTAATGAAGGTGCCATTCTGGCCGCACGCCGTGCGAAGAAAAAGATCAGTCTTTCAGAACTGCAAGATGCGGTTGAACGTGTGGCACTTGGGGGCCCTGAACGGCGCAGTCGGGTGATGAGTGAACGTGAGAAGATGCTGGTGGCCTATCATGAATCAGGGCATGCGCTGGTCTCGGCAGGCATGCCGGGGTCATCGGTTGTTCAAAAAGTAACGATTGTGCCGCGTGGACGAGCCGGTGGATATACACTCTATCTTTTAGAGGAAGATCGCTTGCGCTTCACCAGCATGTCACAGTTTGAAGCACAGCTTGTGTCGGCACTTGGTGGACGTGTTGCAGAAGAACTCGTCTTTGGCCAAAATGAAGTGACAACCGGTGCATCAGGAGATATTGACCAGGTTACACGTATTGCGCGCTCAATGGTCACACGCTACGGTATGAGTCCATTGCTTGGCCCGATTTCCTTTGGTGAAAAGGATGAGCTGGTCTTCCTTGGTCGTGAGATAAGTGAGCAACGGAACTATAGCGATGAAGTTGCCAACAAGATCGACACTGAGGTTTATCGCATCGTTGCAGAGGCCTACGAGCGAGCCAAAGAGGTGTTGATGGTCAACCGCACCATTCTCAACGATATGGCTAGTGCACTTATCGAATATGAAACACTTGAGGGTGATCGATTACGTGAACTGCTGAACCGTGTTACAAAGTTGCATATCGAAGAACCACAACCACACATCAACGGTAACGGTGCTACGGCTTCAGTTGATGCATTGGGTACCAACCCAACACAAGATCAAATCTAGTCATCCAGTATACAGACGATAGCGTCTTTGCAAAGCGGCCTGGTGAAACATTCATCGGTCGCTTTTGCGTGTGTAAGAGATATATCTACGCTAAACCGCGCAGTAAGGCAGCCAGAATGTTCTAGGCATTCAAGGGTATGCTATAATAACTATCTGGATGAACGTTTTATAGAAATGTATCGAGTTACATAAGTAGGAGATTTACGACATGTCAGGCCATTCAAAGTGGCATTCTATTCGCCGCACCAAAGGGGTTCTCGATCAAAAGCGGGGGCAACTCTTCACCAAACTGGCACGCGATATCACAATTGCGACCCGCGAAGGTGGGAGCGGTGATGCGGATGCGAACTTTCGCCTGCGTCTTGCGATTGACAAGGCTAAAGCAAGTAATATGCCGTCCGACAATATTCAGCGTGCCATTGATCGCGGTTTGGGCAAAGGCAATGAGGCTGCTATCGAAGAAATCGTGTATGAGGGCTATGCACCCGGCGGTATTGCGCTGTTAATTGAGACCGCTACGGACAATCGCAATCGGACAAACTCCGAAGTTCGTTCTACACTAACCAAGGCTGGGGGCAACCCTGGCGAACCAGGCTCGGTGGCATGGATGTTTGATCAAAAAGGTTTGATTACCATCGATCTCGCTACGCAAAAGCTAGATACCGATGAAGTGATGTTGATCGCTATTGATGCAGGTGCTGCGGATGTCGAAGTTGGTGCAGATACTATTGATATCTATACAGAGTCCAAACAATTAGCAGCGATCCGTCAACAACTCACTGATACAGGGCTGCCCATCAGTAGTGCTGAACTGACTATGCAACCGAAAACGACGATCCAGGCCGACGAGAAAGAGTCACTGCAGGCAATGCGTTTGATTGAGCGCCTTGAAGATCTGGATGACGTGCAAAAAGTTCACAGTAATTTAGATATTAGCGAAGAACTTGCTGAACTTTTTGCGAATGAATAGAATCCTCAATTATTGTGTAGAACGTCAAATTGTGAACCGATGTGATCGTGACGCTCTATGCACATTCATGTATGCGAACTATTGGAATTGATCCAGGAACCGCCATTATGGGATGGGGTGTGGTCGACGAACATGCTGGCACACTGCAACTCGTTGACTATGGCGCTATCACCACACCTGCTGGAATGGCACAACCACAACGCTTGCGAATACTCTACGATGAGTTACAAAGTCTGTTGCAACGCTATCAACCGAATGATGCTGCGGTTGAGGAGTTGTTTTTTTCGCGGAATGTGACCACAGCTCTTAGTGTTGGACAGGCGCGCGGTGTGGTTTTGTTGGCCTTTACACAGATCGATATACCGATTTATGAGTATAAGCCTCTTTCCGTGAAACAGGCTGTATCCGGGTATGGCAATGCTGATAAAAAACAGATGCAGGAGATGGTTCGCATCACCCTACAACTCAATCGTATTCCCAAACCAGATGATGCGGCGGATGCCTTAGCTGTAGCAATTTGCCATGCCTACAGTGGACCGATGTTGCGTCGAACAAGCACATAGACATGATAGTACAGAGAACGTTCAATAGAGATATCATTTTCTTACTATTACAGGTGGAAAACATACAGTTATGCAAAAAGATATCATTGTTTTAGAAGGTGATCAGACAGGCCAGGAGCTTCTGGAGGAGTCACTACGTGTCATTGATCCCCACGTAATCGATATTGATCTGCGATTCCATCGCTTTGATGTTAGTCTTGAGAATCGTCGTAAAACTAAGAATCAAGTCATTCTTGATGCAGCAGATGCGATGCGTATGGCTGGACTAGGCGTTAAAGCAGCCACAATCACCCCGGAGGAACGCGAAGATGTTGGAAGCCCTAATGCGATTCTCCGTGAGCGTGTTGATGGCACCGTAATAGTACGCACCGGACGCCGTATACCCGGTGTTCGACCAGTTGGCGGTGTATACTCACCTATCTCTGTGGTACGTATGGCGGTGGGTGACGCCTATGGTGCCAAAGAGTGGCGTGAAGGAGAAGGGTTAGATGAGATTGCGTGTCGTACTGAACAGATTACACGCCGCCATTGTCGTGCCGTGTCAGAATATGCATTCCGTCATGCTGAACAAAATCGTGCGATGGTCTTTGGTGGCCCGAAATACACCGTCAGCCCTGTGTATGAGGGTATGCTCAAAGAGGAGATGGATGCCGCCGCCCAACGACATCCGCAGGTGCGTTATGAGCCCCAGCTTATTGATGCTACCTATGCCCTATTGCTGACCAAGGATGGGGATGCGCTTGTCATTCCATCGCTCAATCGTGATGGCGATTGTTTGAGTGATCTGGTTATGCAGATGTTTGGCTCTATTGCCGGGTCAGAATCGTTATTAATTAGTTTTGATGAAAACTGGCATACCAGTGTGGTGATGGCCGAGGCACCACACGGTACAGCGCCAACGCTCTTTGGTAAAAATGTCGCTAATCCGATGGCTATGATTCTCGCCAGTGCGGCCTTACTGGGGCATATCGGTGGTCAGGCAGCCATTGTTTCCCGTGCTATCACCGAGTCGGTTTTCGAAGCGATCTACGACGGTATCCGTACAGCGGATCTCTCTGGACACGCCACCACGACCGAATTCACCGATGAGGTTATTCGACGTGTACGCACAAAATTAGCGGTCTGGCCAGCACTTGGAGACAAGACGTCGTTTTAGTTGTAGTAGTTATCTCAGAATAAATAGTGCGCTTAT
This sequence comes from Chloroflexi bacterium AL-N1, assembly GCA_013122435.1. Classification (GTDB taxonomy): domain Bacteria; phylum Chloroflexota; class Chloroflexia; order Chloroflexales; family Roseiflexaceae; genus AL-N1. The sequence goes on along the minus strand of WYDT01000008.1, from coordinate 46,146 downwards.
CCACACAGACTAGCAACTGTCCGAGTGGATGTACCTTCTCGTAGCTGTCTCCCCGTCTATTGACTGGCAATTATGCAGGTGAGAAAGCTACCTCAAGCATAACAACTCCATACCCTTCGTCACGGTGAGCCTCAAAGGTCCAACATCCGGTTGTGGGGAACTCCCAAATTGTACCCCACTCATCGCCGGGGCGATTCCAGTTTGATCCGGTATGCGGGGGTATGCTGACCGGCGTGATAATGGTCCTGTCAGTGTGTGTGGCGGTTATTGTAAATTCCCCAGTTCCTGTGACACGCCATAGCTATCCTGTATGTTCTCTGGTGGCTTAAAGAGGAGTACCCAAACCTCAACGCCGTAATTCTCTCCTCCAATCTCGGCATAGCTCAACCCCGGTGCTTTAGGTGCTGTGTGCTTGCGGTATTGGTTGTAGGGACACAGCTCTGTGTTTGGGTTATCTCAGTCACGGTTGGTAGCGCTAGATTACTGGTTGCAGCCATATCGTGGTTCGATGTATCAGTAGCTTTGGTATGTGCAGAGGGGAATGCAGAGGAGGCAGCCCAGCCCAGTAGCAGGAGTGTCAGCACAAGACCTCCCCACCGAAACTGCCATAGGTATGACATATTGTTCTCCTTTCTTATTCGTTCAGCTTATATACCAACGCTCATCTTCGTGTAATGAACTATGGGCCCTTGTCAAGAACAGGGCAGCAGCACACTCATCATTTTAGACCGAAATCATAGTGATTGTTACCCTTGTGGTGAAGAGTATAACGCAGGAGGTAGGGCGTGCCTATCGTTCGATCAAACTAATGAAGTCATCTTTTTGAGTGAATGAGCCTAAAAGCGGCCCCAAAACCGGCCCTAAAGTAGCTCTAATTGTCGTCCAGCTTGAGTATCAGTGTGTTAGAGTGGTCACACGAGTGATTCGGTTACCAGTCAAGGGAGTTTTTCAAAGGCATTATGCGCGATAGGCAGCACAAAGTAGAAGGTTGAGCCAGACCCCTCCCGGCTCTTTGCCCAGACATAGCCGCCATGTCCCTCAATAAGATGTTTTGCAATCGCTAAACCAAGTCCGGTACCACCAGCATTACGTGTGCGGGCGCGATCCACTTTGTAAAAACGCTCAAAGATGCGGGGCAGATCACGCACAGGAATACCAATCCCAGTATCTGTGATTGATAGCAACATCCAGTTGCCTGGTTGCATATCCTGTGGAATATCGACAGTTGGTCTACCTTGTTGTGACAATGGTAGTGTTGCGGTTCGGCGCTCAGGGTGAACGTCTTCTGCAAGCGATGTCTGAATACGTCGTTCTATGAACGCTCTATCATTCATTGCTCGATCAACCGTGATGACACACGCCTGTACCACGATAGAACCGTGTTCAGGGGTAAACTTTACCGCGTTATGGAGCAAATTCAGAAATACCTGACCGATCCGATCTTTATCAATCATCACTAGGGGCAACTGATGGGATACATCAGCACGAATGTCGAGCGACTTGCGTTCTGTCTGTGGGCGAATGCGTTCAATAGCTCGCTCGGTTACCGGAGCTAATGATGCAGGTGCCATCTGAAGCGCTACACGCCCGGACTCAATCTGTGATAACTCGTGTAATTCCTCTACGAGTTGTGTGACAGCATCAACTTCCTGTGCCATACGGACCAGCATACGTTGAGCTACTGGTGGAGGTGGTTCTGATTGCAAAGTCTCAACGATAAGCTTGATCGAAGCCAGTGGTGTACGTAGCTCGTGTGATACATTCGCAACCATATCACGACGTGCGCGCTCCAGCATACTGAGTTGTGTCACGTCGCGGATGAGCAGCACGACACATGGCTTTGTACCAGCTAAAAGAGGTGTTGCACGCAGACGCATCGTACGGCCAGCTACCAGTGGTTTGAGTACCATTTCACGTGCTTCACCATCGAGTAACACATCACTCACCAGATCGTCTACCTGGTAGTCGCGGATGAGCGAAATGATGCCCTTGTTAATCGCCACTGCGTGTTCTACTCCGAGCAGATATTCTGCCTGTGGATTGAGGTAGAGCACATGGCGTTCTTTGTCGATGACCACGAGGCCAGCATCAATAGTTGAAATAACTTCGTGAAAGAGAGGGGAGAAACTATTGCTAGAGTTTTGTGTGAAGCGCCGTTCTTGAACGAGACGGCGCCATAACCCTAGCGACAGGGAGGCTACTCCTACCAGAACAATAGTTAAAATAATTACAAGTAGAGTCATGTAGTAGGCGCAACTAACAATGATTTTTCTATAATACCTACCATCGGATCACGTAGCCACTACACAGTATGCTCTCGTTCAAGGGATGGTGCCTCAAAACGATAACCCACCCCACGTACCGTCTGAATATAGATTGGACGACCGGGATCTGGTTCGACCTTCTCACGCAACCAGCGTACATGCACATCAACAGTACGACTATCTCCCAAAAAATCGTATCCCCACACACGTTCGAGCAGCACATCCCGTGATAAGGCCATCCCGCGATTGCGAACCAGACATGTGAGCAGATCAAATTCTTTCTGCGAGAGACTAAGCTCATTTGCACTACGCCACGCACGGCGAGACCCGGTATCGATGCGTACGGCACCAGCTTCTAACACTTCACGGTTGTTGTTGGTGGGTTGCCGCTCAGAGCGACGGAGAATGGCTCGTACCCGTGCCAACAATTCACCTAAACTGAATGGTTTGGAGACGTAATCATCCGCCCCTAATTCCAATCCGGCAATACGATCTACTTCATCTTGTCGTGCTGTGAGCATCAAGATGGGAATATCGCTTTCCTGACGCAAAATACGACAGACGGAAAATCCATCCAGACGGGGTAACATGATATCAAGAATGATCAGATCTGGTTGTTCACGACGTGCCTGTTCAAGACCCACCACACCATCTTCCGCTACAAGTACCCGGTAGCCTTCACGCTCCAGATTGTAACTGAGCATCTCAGAGAGTGTTGGATCATCTTCAACAAGTAATATAGTTGACATCAGTGTTGGGTGTTGTCCAGCACGTGTGGCTGGTGTCACTGCTTCTGTTTTGAGCATAAAGATTTTAGCCTTTTACTTGATTAACGCCATCAGTTGCGCGACAAATATATATCGTTGTATCTCGTCCGGTTGCTTTCTGGTAGGCTTCCGCAACGCTTTGTCGAAACGACTCTACGGCATTGGTATCAACCACACTTACAATACACCCACCAAACCCGGCTCCGGTCAAGCGTGCGCCATAGCAGCCAGACACTTGTTGTGCGCTTGTAACAAGTATGTCTAACTCAGGAATACTTACTTCATAATCATTACGTAAACTGGTGTGCGACTCATTCATAAGCGCCCCAAAAGTCATCACATCATGTTGTTCTAATGCCGTTGTGCTACGCAGTACACGGGCATTCTCACTCACCACATGACGTGCTCGCGCCCGTACCGTCTCAGGTAGTGCCTCAGCATGTTGGTCAAACATAGCTGGGGTGATATCACGCAATGCCACAATATCAGGATACCATGTTTTGAACCGACGCACAGCTTCAGCACACTCCTCACGACGTTGATTGTAGGCTGAGTTGGTCAACATACGTTCCATATTACTGTTACAGACCACAATACTGGTGTTTTGATACAATGGTACGATATAATTAGAAAGATCACGGCAATCAATACGCACGGCATGACCATCATGACCTAATACCGAGATGAGCTGATCCATCACACCGCATTGCACACCAACAAAGGTGTTTTCAGCACGCTGTGCCAGTAATGCCAGCGATGTATGCGCCATCTCCAGATTATAGAGTTTTACAAAGGTATAGCCAACGGCCACTTCAAGGGCCGCCGAAGACGATAGACCGGCGCCACGGGGCACATCACTCGTAATAAGCAGCTCCGCACCGCCTATGTGATGTTGTTCTGACAGGATTTCCTTGACCACACCGCGCACATAATTACTCCAGGGATGGTTTGTGCTGTATGCGATGTGATCGAGTCCAAAGGCATCTTGATCGTCTATATCCACTGCAACGACACGTACTTGTTGGTCATCACGTGGTCGAGCGGCTATATAGGTTGTGCGGTCAATGGCAATGGGCAGCACAAATCCATCATTGTAGTCCGTGTGGTCACCAATAAGGTTGACACGGCCAGGTGCACGTACTACGATCTCCGGTGAATAACCATAGTGTTGCTCAAATTGTGTACAGACAATGGTGGTATCTACCATTTTAGGTCCATAGTAAACAGATACATCCTCTCCTGGAAATCTATCTATAGTTCTGTATAATGTGGGGATAATCTAGGAGTTATACCCTGAATATTATACCACATGCCTAGGCCATAAAAGATAAAAAGGCTGGCACCTCTTCAATCGTCTACCTACAATAATAGTTATGCGGTAGTTGTAAGCGACTCATCTATATACCCACGGAACTTTGTAATTTCATAGGAGATGGCACATCTCAGGTTTAGTAGCTTAATGGATTTGCGATTCCTCAATACTACGTTATTGCAAGAGATATGATCAAAAAGGGGACATGACACATTGCCGGGTCCCCAAATAGTCTTATATGATGACACACATACCAGTGTGATTACGTACAAGGTTGTGACATTGCAATCAACGGTAAGAATATGATGCGACCGGCGTGGAATTGGAATATAGGTGGATCGATAGCCAGTGATGTTACCTGCTCTGGTATATACTCAAATGCGCCGATATCTGGACAGCGTCCCGTAGGAACTCTATTTCCTTCAACATCTCCAGTAATATTCAGCAGATTATGTGGTTCTTCAGTGGCAGTGTCGATAGCAGGGCTGTTTGAGCGCAGGCGAAAGTCTTTTTCTGCGATATTCACAAATTGAGGATTGATAATTCTGGATGTTTCATCCATCTTGCCCCCCTTACGGACGTTAACCCCCGGATCACCATCAGCGCGCCAGAAGATGTTGTTACTCTCGTTGATAGGGGCGCTGGCATAGAATGCCGACCATGGTGCATCATCCCGTGACCAGATAATGTTGTTGTGTGCCGAGAGAATCGTCTCATCACAACCCGCACTACACGATATACCCAAGTCTACCCAATAGCCGGTGTTATTGTAAAACTCCGTACCGGGATTGCCACCCCACTTACTCTTCGTCCCACGTACTGTGAGAAAATGACCTGTCTCTGCATCAACTGGTGCATACAGGTTGTAGGCATACACATTATTCTCTGACTGATTGTCTTTCGTTCCACCTAACTCAGTAAATGTTGTGTCGTTGATCGAAGTGTTGTGATGAATGTAGTTGTTGCTCGCCTGGTACACTTCAATCGACGCACCTTCCACACCGTAATCCTCCGAACATGCCACATTGCCTGAGAAGTAGTTGTACGCCACTTCATTGTTATCAGCGTTCAAAAGCACCCCCCATGCGCCTGAATCATCATCGTATCTTTCAGATGGCGGGGTGTTGTTCGACATCGTTGTGTTGTTTACGAGTTCATTATAGAGGGCACGGTTGTTCGAACCACCACCAAAACGAATACCCACGGTCAACCCACTCGCCCGACTGTGACGCACGGTATTGTACTGAGCGTCGCCATTGAATTCAAAACCACCACGCCATCCGGTCGGTTGATTTTTGCATTTTTGTGCATTCCGGTACGGTGAGGGTTTGGTACCCGTTACTTCAAGATACTCAAGAATCTGATAACGCCCTGTGATTGAGACTGTCGTACTCTTACCAATAAACTTAGGTTTATCACCTAAACCATAAGCATTGATAATAATTGGTTGTGCCGCAGTCCCTTCCCAGGTCGCATCAAACTCACCTTCCCAGGTGCATCCACGTTTGAACGATAGAGTATCTCCTGGGGTAAGTGGGGCCGCGTTGGCCTTTGCCAGCGATCGCCACGCCTGCTCAGGGGAGGTACCACTGGCTGAGTCCCGACCATCACAGTCGATGTAAAATGTCTGACCAGCTGCAGAAGCCGTAGGAGGAAACAAGCCGTATAGTGAAGCTAAAATCGTGCAGACAAGGACAACCCGTGCAGAAGTATGAAGCGGACGTCGCTGATAAATATGATAGCTCATAGATAATCCTTGTAGTAGTTTGCATAAGGATAATAAAACTGACGATCTCATCCTACAAATCATAGTAAAACTATGTCAGAAGTAGTTTTACTTATACACACCCAGTGTGTACCAAACCTTCCCGGCGCTTTAACTCAGCGAACAATCTCATATTTCACAGAAATATACCAATCTAACAAACCATCATGGGCTACATTGCTTATTTAGTTCAAGATACTTATTTGATGAATATGGCGGATTATATCACACTTTACCTTCTTATATCCATAGTAGCACCTTAAAATCACCTGATGATCTCCTCACTTTTTTACAGATGTGGCATACTATACTTGAAACCAGGTTTTCAAGAGTATTAAAAATACCTATTATCGACTCGAAATCTATGACCTCTGGACATACGTGCTAGTGTGCTTCCACATCATAGAAACACGAGTGTATTGCAGGAAGGGGAGGTAATATGCCGACCGTTATCTATTTCGACTGTTTCTCCGGTATTAGTGGTGATATGGCCCTTGGCGCACTCCTCGACATGGGTCTTTCGCTAGAGGACCTGCGCGATGAATTGAATAAACTTCCCGTAGATGGATGGGAGATACGTGCAGAACGTGGTATGCGTGCCTACCTGGCTGGTACACGTGCGCTGGTGCATGCCCCAGAACAGCCTGTGCATCGACACCTTGCCGATGTACGCACGATTATTGAGAGCAGTACCCTGGCACCAGGCATCAAAACACAAAGCTTGCATGTCTTCACCCTGTTAGCACAGGCTGAGGCTGCAGTGCACGGTGTTGCTATCGACGAGGTACATTTCCATGAAGTGGGTGCCCTCGATGCCATTGTCGATATCGTTGGCGTGGTGATAGGCTTACATCTTTTGGGCGTTGAGCAGGTATATGCCTCGCCACTCCCATTGGGCAGTGGTTGGGTATGGGCGGCTCACGGGCAACTACCCATTCCTGCGCCCGCGGTGATGAATCTCGTGGCCGCAGTACAAGCGCCAACGGTTCCTGATGAGACACCGACTGAGCTGGTTACTCCGACGGGAGCAGCATTACTAGCCGGTTTGGCAACCTTCCGCCGCCCACCACTGCGAGTAACACACGTGGGTTATGGGCTCGGCAAGCGTGATCTGGATCGACCCAATGCGCTACGGGTATGGCTTGGTACGACCAATAAGAAATCACCACTCACGGGTGATCATCTCAACACCTTATCGGTTGACGATACACACGCTCATCGTGTGGTGCTGTTGGAGACCAATATTGATGACCAGTCAGCCGAACAGCTTGCCTTTGTGGTCGAACAGTTATTTGCTACAGGGGCGCTCGATGTATGGCAAACACCCATCTACATGAAAAAAAATCGGGCCGGAATATTGCTATCAGTTCTTGTGTCGGAAGCACTGGAGGAATCCGCCACATCATTACTTATGCGTGAGACCACCACGCTCGGTGTACGGCGTCGCATTGTCGAACGTTCCGTGTGCGAACGTGAGGAAGTAACGGTTACGACTGCGCTGGGGGCCGTGCGCGTCAAGCAGAAATTGTGGCATAACCAGCTATTGGGAGCAGCGCCAGAATACGAGGATTGTCGGCGTCTAGCGCAACAACATGACCTCCCATTACGTCATGTCTATCAACTTGTGTATGATGCAATGACGGCTTCTGATCCAGATCGTCGATGGGCTTTATAGCTCGTTGCCAGGATCGTAAATAACGGATTTTTGCCATTTGACAAGCAAGATAGGCGTTGCTATACTCCGGCGTCGAAATTTGGCATTTGTGAGTCCTGCTGTAGTAGCTGTGTAATAGTATAGGATGAGAACATGGACATTTTGAATGTACTAAAGGCCAGGATCGCCTTAGTATTCCCTGGTCAGGGTTCTCAATACGTAGGAATGGGAAGAGAATTATGTGAGGCTTCACCGGCTGCTCGCCGTGTGTTTGAGCAGGCCGATACAATTCTGGGGTTTTCGCTTTCAACACTCTGTTTTGAGGGACCTCAGGAAGAACTTGACGATACTATCAACGCCCAACCCGCTATATTGACGGTCAGCATTGCTTGTTTGGAAGCTCTGAAAGAGCAACTTGGCCCACTCGGCTATGTCCTAACCCCTTCGTTGGTTGCTGGGCACAGTCTGGGTGAATTTACAGCACTCGTTGCTGCTGGTGTACTTGATTTTGAAGACGCTCTCAAGTTAGTACGTGAACGTGGTCGTTTAATGAAGGAAACAAGTATCGATTGCCCAGGCGGTATGTTAGCCGTCGTAGGTTTAGATGATGCAACCCTTGATGAGGTCGTTCACGAAGCACAATCAGCGGGAATTGTGGCACTTGCAAACGCGAACTCACCTGGGCAGACGGTGCTCTCCGGTGAAATTGTTGCCATCCAGCGTGCCATGGAATTAGCCAAGGCCCGTGGCGCCCGGCTGGTGAAACAACTGGCCATCAGTATTGCATCACACTCACCACTGATGTCTCAGGCAGCCCAACATTTTAATGGTTTACTCAATCAGATTCAGTTACGACCCCCGGAGATTCCACTTATTGCGAACATCAGCGCACAAACGCTTACCACGGTTGAGGAGCTACGTGTCGAGCTATCTGAGCAGCTTACACGTCCTGTCCAATGGACGCGTTCGGTACAAGCGATGATGTCTCAAGGGATTGATACCTTTATTGAGATTGGTCCCAAGCACGTGTTGTCCGGTCTTATTCGACGCATCAATACTGAAGTCCGCTCTGTCAGTCTATCGGATGTCGAGGTAGTAAAGTTGTACGCTGAGATTCAGGCAATGGCATCTGTTTTATCGGACCCACCTGCAATCGGAGATCAACAGCATGCGTAGAGTCGTTGTGACAGGTTTGGGAGCCATCACTCCCGTAGGCAATGACGTGCCGACGATGTGGCGTGCACTACTCGCTGGTCAAAGCGGTATTCAAACGATTACGCGATTTGATGCTGGAGCGCTGCCGATTCGTATTGCGGGTGAGGTGAACAATTTTACACTCGATGCTGCTGTTGATGCACGTGAGGCTCGTCGTATGTCACTCTACGTTCAATATGCACTCAACGCCACACTCGAAGCGGTGCGCGCTGCCCAACTTGACATGAATCTTGTCGATCGAGAACAGGTTGGCGTTGTCTTCGGCACAGGTGCAGGAGGTCTTGACCTGATCTTTGAACAGCATAAAACCTATCTGGAGCGTGGTCATCGACGGGTTGCGCCCACACTTATTGCCAATATGGTGGGAGACTCAGCCAGCGGATATATCGCTATTCAACTCGGTGCCAAAGGTCCTAACATGGCCATCATGGCCGCATGTTCCACAGGAGGCCACAACATTGGCGAGGGCTTTGAGATTGTACGGCGTGGCGATGCCGAAGTCATTATTGCAGGGAGCAGCGAGGCCCCGATTCATCCCACGATCATGGCCTCTTTTACGAACATGCGTGGACTCGATAGTGATAATGAACATCCTGAAAAAGCCTGTAAGCCTTTTGATGTACGCCGTAATGGTTTTATTCTTGCTGAAGGGGCCGGGGCACTGGTGCTCGAAAGCCTTGAGCATGCCCAGGCGCGGCATGCCCCTATCATTGCCGAGGTGCTTGGTCATGGCAGTAGCAACGACGCAATTGATATGGTTGCAGCGGACCAGGATGGACATGGGGCCGCTCGGGCGATGCAAATGGCGCTCCGTAAGGCCGGGATCGCTCCTGCGGATGTCGATTATATCAACGCACATGGCACCGGGACGCCGCTGAATGATCGGTCGGAGACACTGGCTATCAAGACAACCTTTGGTACCCACGCTTCTAAGCTTGCTATCAGTTCGACCAAATCCATGTTGGGACATATGATGGGGGCTGCCGGTGCGGTTGAAGCCATTATTTGTGCATTGGCCATTCGTGATGGATACATTCCACCAACCATCAATCTGGCACAAGCAGACCCCGCATGTGATCTTGATTATGTTCCTAACACCATGCGTGAGGCTCCCATTCGTGTTGCCCTTTCCAATTCTATTGGACTGGGTGGCCACAACTCTGCGTTAGTGCTGAGGCGTTACTCCCCGACGTAAAATGATAATCTGTGTAAAGGAATGTTCACAAATGGGCATTCCTTGTTCTTTTTTACATCCTGTTGGGGTATCTACATATGTGGATGCCGAATTCAATCTTAGCGTGCTATAATGAGTGTAGTACAGCAATTTTGACCAAACGAGCAATTATATTCAACAGGAGTTACTGTTGTGGAATCATTTGACTCCGATGACATGAGCAAGGAACTCAAACGGTTAGCGGAGGGACAATTAGAAGATATCGATAGCGAAGAAGATGATCGACACCAGCGCGCTAAGTCTCGCCGTGAACGAGTATTGGAATTGTACGGGCAGGGCTTGATCGGCTCAGGTGAGGACAATTACTATGCATCATTGATTATGTTGTATGGTGATGATGTGGCCCATTTTGAACTATCGCGGACGTTTGCCCGTCGTAGTAGTGAACTTGGCGATCCGCGTGCATGGTCAATCATCGCCGCCGCGTGGGATCGTTCGTTGATTGCACGTGGCAAACCACAGCGCTATGGCACACAGTTTATCCGCGAGGAAGGTCGCTGGTCACTTGGGCGCGTCGATCCACGAGTGACCGACAGCCAACGTGCGTTATACGGCGTTCCACCGTTGTGGGTGCAAAAACAGACAGTTGAGCGGTTACAGCGACGTGAAGAGGAGATTTAAGAGTGGCAAAGCAATGCACCAACTGTAGCAGTCAAATTCCTGAAAGTGCTCAATTCTGTGTTGAGTGCGGTCAGCCGGCGGAGCAGCAGATCGCCATTGGTCCAACTGAGCGCCTTGATGAGCAAGCTGAAGTTGTCGCATGTAACCAGTGTGGAGGTATTAATCCTTCCTATGCCGCGTTTTGTATGCAGTGTGGTAGTGCACTCAAAGAGAGTCAACAGGTGCTGGTACCACTTCGGCCACCTTCCCCTTCAGACCCAGAAACATCGTTATCACCTCCCACCTGGTCACCTCAATTTAGTGGCATGAATCCAACTATTCTCCATGGGATTCTCATTGGTGTTTTCTTCCTTGGGTTGGCCTTTATTGCCAGGTTTGGTCTATGGTGGCCCGGTATAATGGTGCTAATTGGATGTCTCACACTGGCGTGGTCAGTTATGAATGGACAACCGCGTGAAGGAATACAGGGAGCCGTCTGGCTTTTGGGAATTGCTTTTATCGCCGCATTCAATCTGTGGTGGCCTGGTATCCTTGTGTTGGTCGGCCTTAGCGTTATTATAAATACCGTATTAAAGTCTAGTTCACGAGGGTGTTAAATTTAATTATTTCTCAAACCACCAAGCTTTGTAACATCCTGTGTGCCAAACCCCATATGCCAATACCAACGCATCCATTCAGTAGACACAGCCATAATGTATTGCCAGACGATCACCAATTGTGCCGTCACCAACAACACCGCCAGGCTGGCGAGTGCTAGCCGCTGTGGTGTCACTGGTGACCCTTCGTAGAGCAGGATCTGGGTGGCTCCTTCGATGCCCAGATGTAAGTTCACATCGATAGCGCTCCCACATACAAACAGTGTCGTTATTCCTGCCAGTAATACTGTAAAAAGTAGTCCTACCTGCAACAATGCTTCACTGTTCAATTGAATCCATACGCCCATACAAAGTAGCATCAGATATCCCAAAATGAGCAGCGGTAACCCAAAGGCGATCATTTTTGCCCATAGGAGTGTGGCATAGTCCAGCGGTGCGGTCAGATAGAGGGCCAGTCGATTCCCTTCGCTGCCAAATGGGCTACTCATGCCATCAATGATCATCAATAGTACCAGTGTGCTCAGATAGCCAAACACGACAAGAGTATCTGGTAATCCAAGGGGCGCTAACCATGCAAAGGCAAACGGAAATGCCGACATATACACGCACAACATGATCAGACGTAGCCATCCGATTCGATTGCGACTCTGGCTACGTAATCCGCGTACAAGCAAGGCACTGGTGAGGTTGCGACCACGCGACAACCAAGTGATGACCCAGGCTATCCCCGGTAAGGTGTTTACTGTTTGACGGTGACTACGACTCTGGTTGAATACAAAGACTGCTTCGTACAAACGCCCGATCCTGCCAGCCAGAGATCCCAAGCCTAGTATTAGCATCATCAACAGAACAACAGCAGCCAATACAGGTGCTGGCGGGTGAACATCAGATGGTGGGAATGCGGAACCCAATGCGATAATGCTGATGGACAACACAGCAACCAGCGGTAAAGCCCCACGCCAATGCGGTAACACATAACGCAGTACCAACAAAGGCAACACAACCCCCAGCCAGATGGCCCACCCAATACCTGCAAACACCAGTAACAACCAGGGTATCGCGCTCCACTGCAGTTGTATGCCCAGACTTGCACCAATGACGATGCATGTAATCAGCAACCAGTTCCACAACCACTCAAGGATCATCTGCCCATACAAAGCTCGTAAACGAGTAGCTGGTGTGAGTGGCAGCCAACGCTGTATCTGTACCCAACCCGCGTTGGAGGGTGCCAAGCGCCGTGATGCCACTGAACGCACACCACAGCGCTGTACAAAGACCCCATAATCCTGTCGTCAGAGCCGTTTCACCAGCGACCTGCCACATGTGAAGCCACTCCGTCAGATGGGTGATGCTCCAGGGTGCAAACGCAACATTAAAAAGCATGATTAAACACAGACCAATCTGAACATGAGCATTATGGCCATACTCACGTATCATTGACCTAAGATAAACACGCCAGATGGCCAATGTGGTTGTCATGACATAGTCTCTTGTACAGCGGTCGCAGTGAGTTCAAGAAAGAGCATTTCCAAGTTCGGCGACATAGTAGCATGGTGCACATCTGTCGGTCGGCCCTCGCACACTAGCCGCCCCTCGTGCATGATCCCAATCCGATGTCAGAATACTTCGGCCATGGCCAGATCGTGTGTCGAGAGAAAGATGGTCGTACCCTGCGCTGCCAATTCAATCAGTGCGTCTTTGATAGAGCGTACACTACGCGGATCTAAGCCACTCATCGGCTCGTCAAGAATGAGTACTGGTGGCTGATGCAGTAGGGCCCCAGCCAGCGCGAGTTTGCGCCGCATGCCAAACGAATACGCACCACAGGGTTGATCCGCGTGCGCTTCAAGACCCAAGAGTTTCAGCAAGTGCGCCATGCGTTGATGGGACTCATCACGTGTGAGACCACGCATCTGAGCGAGAAATGCCAGAAATTCGCGTCCTGACAGATGTTCATAGAGCAAGGCGCGGTCGGCAACGTAGCCAAAGGCAGCCCGATCAGCCAGTGGCTTAGTCCACATATCGTGTCCTGCAATACACGCCTGACCGGAGGTTGGCTGTAGCAAGCCCACCAGCATTTTGATCGTGGTAGTCTTCCCTGCGCCGTTCATGCCTAAAAATCCATAAATCTCACCCGGCGCAATCGATAAGTTAAGCTGGTCAACAGCCACAAAACGTTGATAATGGCGTGTTAAGCCGTTGGTGTATACCGCATACGAGTGAGTTGTCGCTGGGGCATGTGTTTGCGCTCCCATATCGTTATCATGAGGCATGCTTATGGCCTGCCGCTGAATTGCGGCCCTATCAAATTCTTCTGATGGTGGCGCTGGCGTATCGGAAATTAGGGCGATAAATTCCTCGGGCTGGTCGACATTGATCACCAATACCTCGGTCATGCCACCTTGCAACAATCCCACCCGAACGTATTGCGGTAGCGACAGGTGCAGCACGACCTGGTTGTGCGGCGCAAGGACTGCCGTGACCTGGCGCTTGTGTGCATCATAAGTGACGCCTGCCGCTGTTGTCACAGCATTGAATGGCTGGACGGCAGCAATGTGTTCACGTGGTATGGTGGCACGCAAAAAGACCCCAAAACGCAGATAAAGATGTGTTGTTGTAAGACAATGCCTGGTCCAGAGTGGCGATGTCGCAGCCAGGAGCCCCAGCACCGTGAGCAATATTAAACCACCTAGCAGTATGAGTCGTACGAAGCCTGCAGGAACAAAAATGACGATCAGTGTGGTGGTTAACACCTTTTCTACAAAAGCTATAAACACTACTGCCAAAACTATAGTGATGTACCCGTTACGTTGGGTGTTGTAAGTAAAGTATTGACATGTTTTCATTGTTCTGTGCTCTTTTGGTTGGCATGAAGATACTCATTTAGTACCGTAAAGAACTGTTGTTGCGCCGGCGAAAAGTGTTCCTGTGCCATCTCACCCATCAGATCCGCAAAGAGCAAGGTGTCAGACCCGCCCGGGAGGTTTAGTCTCTGCATTTGTTTGGCAATTGGGTTGTGCTCCATAAGCGTACAGTATTCCTGCACCAGGTGTTCGATCTGTGGTGAGTCGATTGACTCATGGACTAGTGCCAGAAAGCGCTCACCCCAATCTATAAGCTCCTGATAGTCGACACAGTAGCTCCATCTGTCCGAGAAAGATGGCATCAAACTGCACCAGTTCATCACTTACTGTGATTTCTTGCACATCGATCTGCTCAAGAAACAGATCGATAGTTGGTGATGGTTCCAGCGCATGATCAAGCGACCTTCCTCCTTCATCTGCTAACAGCTGCGTGATGTAGACACGACGTTTGGTTAACTCCATCAATTGTGTATCGATCTGTTGTGCGATGCTCTCCAATACTTCATGCAGTGAGCGTTCACGATCAGGTGCGCCAAGTACGGCCTTGATCTGCGTAAGCGATAACCCAATGGTCTGGAGTCGTTTGATGCGTTGCAATCGCACCAGGTCAGCAGCGGTGTAACAGCGGTATCCGTTGGTGTCGCGTGCTGCTTCGCCTAACAACCCTATTTTGTGATAATGGCGGATGGTTTTGGTGGTAATGCCAAGCATTCTGGCTACCATGCCTATGGTGAGTCGTGTGTCCATCTTCCTTGATGCTTCCGTCTTATGTGTTTGAAATACACTATAAGCGTTGACCTTAGGGCAATGTCAAGATTGAAAAAACCTGCAAGATGGGCTTCCAGGTCTAATCGTATGCAATATAAAGATGTAGCGGATTTAGTGTTTGTCTGAATGGATTATTCCGGCGGGGCAGATATACTCTAGCCAGAGGATGCCAACGATGCCAGCAGTGAAGAGGAGTCCGGCAGCGAAGTAGCCGTCGGGGAAGGATGCTTGTGCGATGTAGACGGCCACTATGCCACAGGCACACACAATCAGGTAGCACACGAGCACCGCCTCACGACGGGTTAGCCCCAGCGCCACCAGTCGATGCGACACATGATCTTTCCCTGCTGCGGTCAGGGGATTCAGCCTGCGACGTAGCCGTGAAATAAACACGAGTGTCGTATCGAAAATAGGCAGTGCTAACACACACACCGGCACGAGCCACGTTACCCAGGGGACATTAGAAGGAAAGTTGAGTTTAATCCCAATGGCTGCGAGCAAGAAGCCCAGAAACAAACTGCCGGTATCGCCCATAAAGATCGTCGCGGGATTAAGATTGTAGCGCAAGAAACCGATACACGCCCCCAACAAGGCAGCCGCCATGGGCCCCACGAGATATTGACCACTCATCGTGGCGAGCAGCAAAAAGAAGGCGGCGGCTACGGCAGCGATACCAGCGGAAAGGCCATCCATATTGTCGAGCAGGTTTAAGGCATTGGTGATACCAACGACCCACAGAAGGGTAACGGCCCAGTTGATCCATTCTATGCCAAAGAGACGTACGCTCGTGCCACCAAGAATCAATATCACCCCAGCCAGTAACTGACCACCAAGTTTAAGATACGCATTCATACCCCAGCGATCATCGACTAGGCCAAATAATGATACCAGCGAAGCTCCCAGCAAGATGGCAATCAACTGGCGAATGTAGAGCTGATCTCCCAGCACGATCAACGCAACCACAAAGGCCAGATAGATCGCCGCACCTCCCAGTAGCGGTACGGGATTCGCGTGGATTTTGCGTGTGCTTGGAGCATCTACGACACCAACCTGTATGGCGATGCGACGCATTAACGGCGTCCCGAGGATGGAAAAGATGAGTGCTGTTAGGAAAATGAGCAGGAGCTGAACCATTCAATGTACCTGTGTGAAAATTGGTGATAGTTATGTATCAAGAGGGATCGTAGCATGGGCAGCAACAAGCGTCAACTTCCCGGTGTATGTGCTTCGCGATGATAGCACACAAATAGCTAGGGTTATAGTATCATAGCAGAGCTATTTTGCACTGTATGTGTTGTATGGATGGGTGAGCGCCGGGTTCCCTGTGTTTTGGACATACTGAGGTTGTGATCGATGTGGCAATTTGAATAACAACCACATATTGACTTACCAGATGTGGCTCGTTTTGTGGCACAACTCAATCCTCATGTCGATTTCTTTCATCCCGATATTCTCATTCCCGTTGGTCGTGCACCTGGCCAATTGTATGTTATGGGCGACAATACGAATGGCAAGCAGTTGTTACGCTGTCCACTTGCCACTGCAACCTTTGTCGCTGCCCAACCTGATCCCGAGCCAAATTTGACCATCTGGAACCTCGCTGTTAATGAGACTGAAGAAGATGTGTTGATCACATGGCCCATTGAAACAGTTATGCCATCTACCTCAGCCCTTGAGTATGCTGCGGCGCATATCTTGCTTACCAACAACATACATCAGCAGTGGGCGGCATATGTTGCGGGAGTGCTTGTCGTATTGCAACGCGAACGAGGGCTGCATTTTGCACAGGGTTTACACCTGTTCATCGCATTAGATCTGCCCGCAGGTCATGAATTTGGCTCATCAGCCGCGTTGTCTATAGCTACGATGCAGGTCGTCTGTGCGGTGTGCGATCTGTTACTCAATGGCCATGAGATAGCACTGCTCTGCCAAAAGGTTGAACATGAAGTCGTTGGTACATCAGCAAGCAGGGCCGATCAGATCATTGCTATCGATGGTGAACAAAACCGATTGACAGTTCTCAATCGACAATCAGCCGCACATCCCACATCACTGGCGTTACCGTCAGACCTGGCATTATGGAGAATTACTGTAGGAGCGCATCTCGCAGACCACGAAATGATACGCGTGGCGGCGTTGTGGGGTATCATCTCGTGGCTGATCTGGCACATACAAATGTAGAGAGCGACTCAACTGACGACACACCATTGGCGCATTCCTTTGCCAGGGTCTCACCCTCGGAATGGCTCATGCAGTATCGGGAACACCTGCCAACGATGCTTGATGGCGCCACCTTTTTGCTACACTGTGGGGACACAATCGACCTGATGACACCTATCAACGTAGAACAGACCTACCTGATGCGCCAGGTAACCGAACCCGCGATTTATGAGCAGTATCGCCCCAACTATTCCAGTCACTTTTGCAACACACCACACACTCCACCGAATACACCCCATTAGAGGGGGCGTTGATGTACCAATCGTATATAAGCTATCGAGCATGTGGGGGAGGTCTGAAAGAAGCAGATTGCCTTGTGAAGCTGATCCACAATGCCGGAACAGCAGCCGGTTTCTATGGTGCACGCATTGGTGAGGGTAATACAGTGGTGGTCCTGGCACGGCATGATGCAGCAGAGACATTGCCACATATGGTTGATCGGTATCAGCAGGAAGCAGGATGTAATGCTGCGTTATTAGCTGGCGCATCACCGACGGCTATGGCATTGGGTGTGTTGTGGCTGATCCATGACACCCCTCTATAATATATGACGCAGAGTGTCAATGACAGGTTGTGAGTCGTGATTGAGAGTGTTATAATAAAGCCCCCGCATATGCCAGGAGATCGAAATATGCATACCATAAAAAAGTACGCCAATCGTAAACTGTACCATATTAATCGTAAGCAATACATTACACTTGAAGGTATCGCTGCTCTCATTCAGAGCGATGAGTCGGTTCGGGTGACTGACAACGAAACGGGCGAAGATATTACCGCACAGATTCTCGCGCAGATTGTGCTGCAAACACGTGGCCAAAAACAAGCATTATCAACCAGTTTTTTGACCAGCCTTATTCAAAGTAGTGGTGATACATTTGCTTCATTGCGTCGTTCGGTTTGGTCGGCATTTGGTGGGCCTGGCGAGGTTGATTCGGAAATTGAGCAACGTCTGCAACGTCTGCAAGAAGAGGGCACTATTGATGAAGCAGAAGGTGACCGATTGAAGGAACTACTCGTCACAAATGGTTCTGCAACGACAAAATCCGATGTACCCCTTGATATGCCGAATGCCCACGATGTGGCACGACTGAATATGCAGGTAGATATGTTAACACAGATGGTCGATCAATTGCTACAGGAACAACAGAAAAAAACGAAGTCTTAGCGTCAAATGATCTGCTCTCTTGCCAACTTCATGTCTGCTACTCTCAGCATTTCTCCACACAATTGTGTCTAAGATAAAATAGGGTAGTCGTAGCGAGTAGGAGTCTTTGATGCTGCGTGGTCTTACCCATCGTTCAGCAAACGCACCGCCTCTCCAAAGGGAAAGCGCTCAGGACGACGCCCCCCAGCGGTCACTACCCAGAGCACTGGCATGTCAGGTGGTTGTTCCGGAAAATCCCCAAAGCCGTCTGTAAGGTAAATACCGAGGGACTGCTCGTGGGGATTTCGCTGTGTTTCAACAGCACGAAAGAACGGGCGAAAATCGGTCCCACCGCCACCAATTGGTTGGGGAATGTTTCCTTCTGCAGAGAGTTCATAGGGGCCATAGACCCCGGCATCGGCGTAATACAGATTACAGGTAATATGAGGATAGGCCCGTAAAATGCCTTGAACCTCGCTCACCAACCCGCGTATTTGTCGCTCACTGACCGAACCACTGATATCGACAGCGACATACACCCGGAGTGACTGGCTCTCCAGCGCATCCAGATAGAGACCGCACCCAATAAAGCGTCGGTCAAAGCCTGCTAAGTCGGTGGGATTCTGCACAAGGTAGCGCCACAGGTAGGCCCGCCAATCAAGGGTCGCACTGCTGAGGGTATCCAGTTCACGGGTGAGTGCTGCCGGAAGCCGCCCCTGTGTCATACTAGACGAGACGGTCCGTGCATGTTCACTGGCCCGTCGCCAGTAGTTGGCCAACCCATCATCATGCCCTTTGGAGCTGGTGTCGTCTTCTCTGTTGCGGTCTCCTGCCGCCGTTGAGAGGCGTTCGAGCAGGTGTGGATCAGAAAGTTGTGGTCGTGTCCGCTCATCTTCGTGTAAGAGCAGTTTGTAGAGTTCTTCCCCCCACAGTGTTCGCGTTTTTCGTCGCGGAGTGCGCCGGGCGGCGGCTCCATGCCTTCAACCTGCACGATGATGTCATTGGTTATGATATCACAGGCGATGTTCCACAGTTCAGCGTCGCGGGTGCCACGACGTGAGACATGCAGGAGCGCAGCGTGCAGCACACGGTGCAGCAGGACATCATTCTGTTCAAGCAGCAGCAGGATCTCGAAGCAAACTGGATTCACGAAGACTTTGCTACCATCGGTTGCGGTAGTCTCTACCTCTTCGCTCAGGACAACAGGTGCAAAGAGCGATAGTGTGGTAAAAAAACGATGCGCGCAGACGTAGCCGTAGTAATGTTGCGCTGATTTGTCGTGCTATCTCAGTATCAAAAGACATAGCAACTCACTCGTTTAACATGCGCTGATAGTCGTCCAGAAAATCTTGAAACATGGTATCGTTTGCCATAAGTTTCACCAGTGCTCCCATTTGCCCCATAGTACGCATCTGCTGGCATAGATCTGTAGCGAAGAGTTGTATCCATTCAGCACTGGCCTGTCCCACCAGCCATTGGAAAGCGTGATATTCCTGTTGAGCATCAGTGGCACGGATGGTCAGAGCAACCGTGGTCGTATAGCGCACAGAGGGTTTAGCAGGAAAGGTAACTGAGTTCCCCTGACCATGCAGGATCTGCTCGAGATTCGGTAATGAGGTGGGGTATGCGCGGCAAACTCAGCAGCAGCCTCATTCCCCAAGGCGGGAGCAATATCGAGGCCAATGTGGTGTAGGTCGCTGGCTATGGACCACGCACGGGGTGATGGCCAGGCCGGTTGATGGGGATTGATCTTGTGCAATAGTGTGGTGCGGAAGGAGAGAAAGGCGAGAATCTGCTCGTGTACCCCATGTTGCATAGCATAAGCCTTGAAGCTCTCGAAATCTGGCTTTACTTCGAGGTGCAGGAAGCGATTGGCTAGTGGTGCAGGCATATCGAAGACAGCCGAACGATCTTCTTTGCGGTTCCCAGCCGCCCAGATAAACCAGCCTTCTGGTACAACGTATGATCCCACTCGTCGATCAAGGATCAACTGTTGGGCGACGCCTTGCATTGCTGGTGGGGCCATTGGGTCTTCCCCACTTCTGGTGGGCCCAAGATGACGCTTTTGTGGGTGCGTTCGACCAAACGTAACCCCGCCAATTCACGGACCTGGCGTCGGTCCAGACTGGGTTGAACAGCAACATCAAACTGATCCAAGGTTGTGATCCAGAGAAACCGTGCCTGCCGGAAGCGCGTTTCGATCCCCCAGCGATCACGGCCTTGCCACGCAACCCATACAGTCGCCGGTACAAAACCGGGATCATCGAGAGCTCGTTGGGCCGCTTGCTCACA
The DNA here is from genome assembly GCA_013122435.1 of Chloroflexi bacterium AL-N1. Classification (GTDB taxonomy): domain Bacteria; phylum Chloroflexota; class Chloroflexia; order Chloroflexales; family Roseiflexaceae; genus AL-N1. The sequence goes on along the minus strand of WYDT01000008.1, from coordinate 25,430 downwards.
GATTGACTCCCGTTGTGCGGCCCAATGATCTCGTTTTAACTTCGTCAGTAAGGTGTTTAGCTCCATTCGGCCACCTCCGTATAGACCTGCCATGACCGTGTTTCGACCTGGAGGGTCGCCTCCCACAAGGTGGCATGCTGATCGGGTACCGTGACCCAGCCTTGGTCTTTGGGCTGGAGTTGGTGGGTGGCGATGATCTGGTCCTCCCAGACCACTCGTAGCAGGTCATCCCACCCACTCCAGACCGTGACGATCTGGCCACTAGAGGCAGATGGCACACGATAGCGATTCCCACGTACATTGATATACCCATCCCACCCAACCAGTCGTGTTTCACGATACGCCGTGTCGTAGCGATCGGGCGGTCGCGCAGCAAGGTGTGCCCGTTCCTGCGTAAAACGGTCGAGCACGCGTTCGTGCAGCGTTCCATGCACGCGCTGATCTGCCTCGGTCTGCAACCATCCTTCCAGCGTTTGATTCAGGTGTGGCCAAACTTTCACATGTACGATAGCGGACCAAACAAGGGCGTTTGACGTCCTGGACCATCCGCTCATGTTTGCCCTTGGTACGTGCACGGTACAGGCGACAAGCGCGGGGCGTGCAGCCATACCACGCTGCCACATCGATAAACTGCAGGTTAAAGATGAGCGGGGTGCGTGGCTGGTGTGCCAAGACGGTGGCCTGCTGATGATCCATGAGGACTTCTTGTGGTACCCCACCGAAGTACGCACAACTGCGGATCAAGCCCTCGTACGTATGTTCAGCATCAGCGGTATGGGTGCCCCAGACATGAAAGCGACGGGAGTAGCCTCACTGATTCACGATAAACCACACCTTGGTCGGCTGCCCTGCTAACTGGGTGATACAGCTCCCCCAATCACTGTGGAGTTGCTGACCGGTTCCCGTTTCAAAGCGGACCGTGGTGCGACTGGGCTGTTAGACCCGTTTGGGCGTCATGGAGGCACGAAGGAGCGAACTACTCCTCGTGGAGCCTTGCGCTGGTATCTCGCACAAGATGACGACACTATTCCAAATACCATCTGCGAGGAACTGATCACTGCGCGCTTTGAATGGATCGAGTTTACTTGGGCGCGGGGAGCGTGAGGCATGGGGTGGAGCAGGGCGGCGTAACGTACGACTGATCGTCTTGGGATGCACTCCAAAAGTAGCAGCGATGTCCTTCAGATAGACACTGCGGTTGGCTTGTGTTTTAATCATGAGTATGTCCGCCTGAGTCAGCATGGATGTTTGCCTTGTCGTGTTGGAGACATCGTAGCTGGTAAAGGGAGGACATGCTACGTTGGCAATCACATGACATATACCATAAGCAATGACAGCATCCGCAGCCATTCGCGGCGCCACGCCTGCTTGCGCCCTGCCGGGAGCACTGTCCAAGCCACCGGAATGCCGCTCCCGCGATAGACCACGGAGATGAACCGCACCACAAAGCGGTCGGACAGGGTGGTCGCATCCAGGGTCAGGGCCAGTTGGGTTCCGTGCCACAGGCGGACGATCCAAGACAGAAAGGGGACAAAATAGGGTATCACAGCGAGGGTCTGGCGGTGGCGCCCCGCTTTGTGGGGGCCTCGACACACCATTCGTAGCGCCGTTGCTCGACCATAGCCACCTTGCGGGTGAGCAGGAACGCCAGAAATGTGGCGACCGTCAACCGAACCGACCACACGACCGCGTGACGGCGATCCCCAAACGCCACCAGGTCAGCACGGTCGCTTGGGGTTTCGTCATTTGGGGCAAATTGCTTGACACACATGTCATCCATTCCGATAATGCATCCGGGTGAGTCATAGGAACCTCCGTAGCACGGGTGTAGGGGTACATCCATGAGATGGTTTCACGTGGCTCACCTCAAATACCTAACCCCAAAAGGAGGGTTGGGTCCGGTGGAGCAGACCAACTGAGGTCACCGCTGGCCCCGGCACGACGCAGCAACTTGAGATTTGTTTCAGGCATGTCAGCACTTTGTGCATCAGTCCGGCGCACCTCTAGGTTGCCTTGCTCAATCAAACAGGTCAGTAACTAGATGACAAAAGCTCCAGCAGTTGGAGCAGCGAGACAGGTGATATCAGTTGTCGGAGTGATGCCTGAACCCGTGTTTGTCAGTCATCGATACTATTGTCGGCGAAGTTGATATATAGTCTGACGGTTTCAGCCACTGCTGCAGAGCTGTGTGTGGCGATCCAACGCAACAGGGTTCGTGGGGTGTGGGGCTGTTGCAACAGCAATAATAAGGTTGACTCAGGTATGTGGGAACCCAGATTGGGATGTTCTAAAAGCAAAAGTGGCACAACCTGATTATCACAGAACGCTGCGGGAAAATGGCTGGCCAGCCAGATAAGCACATCAACTGTTGTGTTCGGGTCACGAGCGGCGGCTGCCAGATGGCTCTGTTCTCGCACGTGTCGCACATGTATGTTGATGTTAAAAAATGCCGTTGGTTGGACCGCAAGTTCTGGGTATCGCTTAGCATCAGCAACCCAGTCCCGATACGCTTGATAGGTCTTGACCAGATGTGGTGGCTCCGTAGTGCTCCTGCTCCTCAAAGCTTCATACGTTCTGACAGCAGACTAACCCAACCACACACATGTGCTGTACTATTATTGTAAAGGGTGTGTCAACGTAGATATGATTACAACAGCTCATAGATGTATGCCAGGGGCAATACAAAAAGAAACAAGTAGGAAGTGTTTTTCCTACTTGTACTGTGATAAATATGGAATTGGTGGAGATGGGGGGATTCGAACCCCCGTCCAGAAAGTTTAGCCGCAAACATGCTACAAGTTTAGTCAATTGTTTATTGTCACTCACAGCCACACAACTGACGAGGCGGATTGTGAGCCAGTCTGCTATAGCTTAGCCCAGCGTAGCAAACAATCAGCTGGGAGCACCCCGACTAGCTGTCGCTCAACCTCATCCCATCAGGGTGAGGATCAGGAGAGCGGGCAACCTATATTAGGCAGCCAGCGCCATTGAAGGCGCAGTGTTCTTGTTGGCAGTTATTGCCTTTGCCCCTTTAACGAGACTGGGCGGCTCGACTTGCAATTTACGACATCGTTCCCTGTCGAAACCAAGCATCCCCTAACAGACTAATATTATATCAAATGTATCATCAGGTGTCAAGGGTTCATGACGTATCAGAATGGCCTAAGATCTACGTAATGCCCGTTGGAGACACATCCTTTCGTGCAATCGTGAGCATTAATTCGCTCTCGGTGGCATACTCTTCCAGATCGTAGGAGCCATAAACACCTTCCAGCACAAATCCAGTACGGGCCAGCAGGTGCTCGAGTTCATAATGATACAGCCAGCGCATGGTGAAAGGGAGCGTGGTACGGCGCACATCACCAGCAGGCGAAATCTCATCATATATAAATGTGACCTGACTGATCTGTGTCGCAAAATCAATCGATTGGGCCACCCATTTTTGCACACTCACGTTATCAGGCAAGGTAAAAGTCTTATCCAGGACCAGATTATCGGATTGGCGTAACAATTCACGTGGGTCAGGATTGAACAGATCGAGCACTAGTATACCGCCTGGTTGGAGCACATCGTGGATGTTACGTAGTACCTGCAATTGATCGGTGGTAGAGTCCAGATGCATAAACGAGTTTAGGGCCACGATAGCGAACGCAAAGGGTCCCTTGGGAAGCGTATTACGTACGTCGGTCACCGCCAGTGTTGCCTGTGCCGATCTATCGGTTTGGTATATTTTTTGGTGTGCAAGATCAAGCAGCGTGGCAGACACATCTACACCAACTACTGCATGTCCAGCCTCTAGTAATGGCAGCAACAGACGACCACTGCCACACATCAGTTCAAGAATAGGTCCATCGGTACGGCGTGCCAGTTCCTGATAGAAGAATATATCATCTGTAAATGTGCCATAATCAGCGTCGTAGTAACGAGCAAAGGCATCAAAAGAATTTGCACCGTTCATGGCATTGGCATACTCAATACCACAAATGCAAGACCAATAAATACCAGTACTCCTACGATCCCAATCGCCAGTATGGTTGGATTAATAATTGGTTCAAAACGGGGAGTTGATGGCATTTGCGAGTTGCTACGTCGGGTCATGGTATTGGTCGAACGTGCTGTAGCCGTTGAATTACCAAAGGGTGGTTTGGGAGTCGTCGGGGGCCGCGATGTCGTACTATCAAATGTAGCCGGAGTGCGCGATGACGTACGATCAAAAGGTGATTGCGCTGTACTTGGAGTGCGCGATGATGGGTTGGAAGATGTTGGCAGGCGTGTATCACCGCTGGAACGGGCTGCACCACCAATGGATCGCACGATCGGGATCACAATACTCAAAGCAAGCAAACCAAAAAGAATAAAAGGTAACAGATTCCCTGGTAATCTGAAAGAGCCACCAATAATCTGATTGATACCGTTAAGTATCGGGGTACCAGCAATCGCGATCAAAAAGATTAACCAACCAATCATAGAGCCCCAATTTGTCTGACGACGTTTGCGGTCATCATTCATTTATAACCTCACAGCGTAGTATATTAAAACCATATCTATGTATTTAGAATACTATTGTAGCACAATTAGCCCGTGTTCCATTGGTGTGCGCCACCATCATCATGATGCACAATCAGCAGCAACCCTGTCTTAATACGTACCAGGCCAGGTGGTGTTATCAATACATTACTGATCCCACGGGCCTGTTCATAGTGGAGTATTGCCTGACGCAAAGGGTAGAGTAGCCCTTCGGTTGTCACGCCGTGCACTGTGCCTGTAAGTGGCAACAACGAGATGGTATCCCCCTTTTGTCCGGTAATAGTCACCGTATCACGCACTAAAAACAATGTTTGCTGGTCTGCTAACAGGCGCACCTGTCGGTCACGCAGGGTTGGATGATCGAGCAGGGCCACATTTGCGAGGGTGTGGTCCCAACGGCCACCTAATGCGCCCAGAATGTCGATGGTGTTAGCGCCACGTTGGGCGGCCAGCATCAAGGCTAATTCGAGATCGGTTTCGTCCTTTGCACGGGGAAAGTGTTGTACCTCGACATTCTGCTCGATGAGATACTGTTCATGTACGGTGTCCAACGAGTCGAAGTCGCCGACAGCAATGTGTGGCAGGATGTTTGCCCGCAACAATGGTAAAGCACCACCATCGGCAGCAATTAAGAGATCGGCAGTTCGAATATGTTCAAGATATGGTGCCAGATCAAGATTTGGTGCATGGGCAATAATGACGGTGTACATAATGCTATTCTATGTTCAAAACGCTTTAAGATGTCTCTTCGCGATATCCAGCCAGTTTCTCATCAATGGACGAACCCTGAGGGTCCCAATCAATGCCAATCAGGGTGAAAATACGTGGGGCGGCTTCCAAGGCGGCTTCCTGTGCATGCCTGATTACAGACATGACTTCATCATATGATCCTTCAATAGTTGTTTCGCTGGGACCTACCAGATGTTTCAAGCCTGATTGTTGTACAATAGCAATGGCCTGGTCTACTGCACCATACACCTCGGCTTTATCGGTCAAGCCACCGGGTAACACTTTCAAGCTAACCATTATGTGTGCCACGGCGCACCTCTCTTAATACATGCTTCATATGGTTGCTGCATCGTAGCATTTCTCTATAAGAGCGTCAAACAATTGCGGTGTGGTTGTCTCAGCGCTCACGCTGGTTAACGCCTGATGCCCATACATCGGCACCAATTGCCGGTGCATCGTCTGGTGGGTGCCATAGGTCAACAACATCGTGGGCCCGCAGTAGTTGGCCCATGGTGGTTGAGATAAAGGTGATACGGCGCAGACGGCGACTGGGGACTGGCGATGGTAAGGTCCACAATGGTCCGAGGGTAAAACAATAGTAGCGATCAGCAGCACGCGGATGATCTGCCTCGTCCGGCAACAGTGTGTGGCGTGGTACGATGTCGATCTGGCAGACCGGGGCGATGTAGCGTACCGCCCAGCGCTCTGCGCCAAAAGCTGCGGTCTGGTAGAAGGCGAGATACTCTGCAGCAAGGTTGCGTGGAGCACGTCGCACGGGTACACGATACCAGCGCTCTTCGCGCATACAACCGAGGTCTTTGGTACGTGTCACAACAGCAACTAAGACACGGGCGGTATATGGAATGGTATCAAGCATAGGTAGTCCCTTGGTTGTAAATGGACATGTAGGTGGGTGGCTTGCCCGCCCACCTATCTCCATCTCCCCTTACCCCGTCTTTTCTTTGACCTCTATGTTCCTGTATTACGGTTGTGGTGGACGGGGCAGCCACAGGGGCCGTTTTGACAGGGGTCGTGTAACCCTTAACCCCTAACCCTTAACCCCTACTCCTCCCACTCTCACCGCCAGTTCAGGTGCAAAAAGCTGGAGATCTTCGCGGAGCCGCAACAGGGCCAGATCGGCGGCTTTGGCTTCTAACATGACATCAAAAGCAGGTAGGCCGCGAGCTGCATTCAGGAAGGCTGCAAACTCAAAAGGGCTGATAAAATCTGCGTGTTGGCCATGGCGCGGGGGAATAACCCGTGCTGTAGCACCAGCGCGGCCTTTCTGGAGATGTGCCTCTGTGCGTTGGGTGCTAAAGTGTACCTTGGGACGTATACTGATTGGCCACGTCGCAAGGGCCAGACCAAGGGCCTCAGCCAGCGCCACACCATGGCGGTTGTTCAACTGAAAATGGAGTGTATCAAAGACGATTGGTACGCCGATCATCTGGTGTAGTGGGAGCAGTTCGAGCAGGCCAAAGGAGTGTTCGTCCGGTTCAATCGCAATACGACAACGTACCCATTGTGGCAGCCTTTCAAAGCGGGTAGTAAAGCGATGTAAAGCGGCTGCCTGATCGTCATAGGCGCCACCAACGTGGAGCACCATGATACTGTTTGAGCCGGTATCGAGCGCATCGAGCAGGGCTGCACGTGCAATAATGTCATTGCTGGCACGTTGGGCTAGGGCATCATCGGGAGTGCTTAATGTGGTGTGGAGGTCGAGGTGCATAGTGAGCCGGATTGCATGGGTGCGTGCCAGATCGCCAACATCGGCAAGTAAGGCCCCACAGGACGCGATCTGCCCATGAAACTGGGGATAGTCGGGGTGCGACACGTAAGGTGCCAGATCGCTGGCCAGCCGATAACAGGTAATGCGTTGAGCGGCGAGATAGAGCAGCACATCACGGAGTAAAAGCAGACTTACACTGAGATGTGGGGAATTTTCTGCGCGACGACCATCACGGACCCGTAGACCTGCCCGGCCTAATATTTTTGTTGCAACACCCAGGTTGATCATGGCAGTACTTTACACGAAATCGGTACACGTTTTAGTATAAACTGCTTTCCTTGACTTTTCAAGTCCCTATTGTTATACTCCCATCCATACTATGATTTTTCGCATCAGTATCTATGATTATGAACTTGATTGAACAATGCGTGTATCTTCAGGGCCCAGATCCTCGATCTGACTAGGTGCGCTTGCTCAACGATAACATCAATGACAGGTTCGCTGTATCAGAACAACGGTACAGCGGCTTTTTTTGTAACGTACCGATATACGCAACCAGTTTGCTACAATGGCTATGTTTAAATGCAAGAGGATTCATGATGATACAGATAACACCACCAGTACGGGTTCGTTTCGCCCCTAGCCCTACCGGCTATCTTCACATTGGCGGCGTTCGTACCGCGCTGTTTAACTGGTTGTTTGCACGACATTATGGCGGTCAGTTTATTTTACGTATTGAGGATACCGACGAAAAACGGTTTGTCGAGGGTGCTGCCGATGACATGATGACCTCACTCCGCTGGATTGGTATCACGTGGGACGAGGGACCTGATGTGGGTGGACCACATGGCCCGTATGTTCAGTCACAGCGCAGTGCAATGGGAATCTATCGTCAATATGTTGATCAATTGCTTGAAAAGGGGTTCGCATACAAATCTTTTGTGACGGAAGAAGAATTGACTCAGATGCGTGCCGACGCTCAGGCACGCGGCGTGAAAAGTTTTCGCTTTCGAGGGGTAGAGCGGGACTGGTCACTGGAGCAAATGGCTGAAGTCGCAGCACAGGGAAAGCCCTATACCGTGCGTCTGAAGACGCCCCTCGATGGTACGACAAGCTTTACAGACCTCATTCGTGGTGGTGATCAGATTACGGTCAACCATAATGAGCTGCAGGATATTGTGTTGCTCAAATCAAGCGGGATGCCAGTGTATCATCTGGCCCACCTGGTCGATGATCATTTGATGGGTGTTACCCATGTTATTCGTGGTGAAGAATGGGTCCCCAGTACACCCTACCATGTGCTGTTGTACAAAGCATTCGGGTGGGAACTGCCTACCTTTGCACATGTCCCGAATATTTTGCGCCAGGATGGACGTGGCAAACTCTCGAAGCGCAAAGATGATGTGGGAGCCAACCGTTTCTGGGAACGTGGCTATCTGGCCGAGGCGATGTTTAATTATCTGGCATTACAGGGCTGGAGTTACGACGATCACACCGAACTTATGACTACCGATGAGGTGCTTGAACGCTTTACCATCGACCGTGTGCTGGCGTCACCGGCGCGTTGGAATCCCGAAAAGCTGAAAGACATGAACGGCCTCTACATCCGCAGGCTGAGCACCACAGAGCTGGTTGACGCGCTGGTACCCTTCTTAGCCGCATCTGGGTTGGTTGGTGCTTCACCGGGTGCGGCAGAACGTGATTATCTTATGCAACTGGCACCGCTGATCCATGAACGGCTTGAAGAACTACGTGAGGCCCCTGAACTGTTGGAATTCTTCTTTCACGAAGTGGCCCCCACGGCAGATGCGCCCCTCTCTTACGATCCGGCACACCTCGTGCAAAAGAAGATGGATGCCCCAACGACTCATACTGTGCTCAAAATGGCTCAGGAGCGATTAAACGACCTTAACACGTGGGATAAGGAGCAAATCGAAGCAGTGTTACGCACGATGGTCAGTGAGTTGGGTCTGAAAGCGGGTCAGTTGTTTGGCACTATTCGTGTCGCGGTAACCGGACGCACCGTAGCACCGCCACTTTTTGAGACGCTCGTTGCCATAGGTCAGGAGCGATCCCTCAAACGTATTGCACTGGCAGAACGTACGTTTACGGAGTAAGTAGTCGTGTTATTCCCGTCATTTTTTAACCGGTAATTGATGCTGACTTTATGTTGCAAACGCGTGGGAGGATGGCCATCACACCTGCTACGCGTTTTGGTGTCACCACGACTGGCTGTTACACCAATACAGGTTTTTGCTTTCACGTGTCTGTGCAGTCTACTAGTCCAGAAAGCGTTGATTGAAGTCATTACGCTGATCGGAAAGGGCCGCATCAAGCTGGCTGCGATTGACGACACCTAATTCATACGCTACTTCACCAAACATCGCTTGATGACCGTTTTGGCGCATTTCACGCTGACGTTGCAGAATACGATCGATTTCTTCCGTATGCATAAATCCCCGACGTACAAAGTACTCACCCAGACGAGGGACCATGCCCCGTGCAGTTGATTGTGCAACCTGTTCAGCAATCTCTACTATTGATGCTTGCAGAGTCAAAGTTCCTAATGTGATCGTATCACTTGGATTGACACGACTGCGGCTATTAACGGGCATACCATTGAGCGAAATCCCACGACCTGATAATGTCAGTGGCACAATAAACCAGCGATCGAGCGTTTGATGTATTTCGATGTGACGTGGTTCGACGGTGCGATCAGGCAGCACAACATCATTTGAGTCGGCACTGCCAACGACTGCCTTGCGCGCTGTGATTTTGTATTCGGTTCCATACATTTGTCCCGTAGTTATGGTAAGTATTAATGCAGTAGCCATGCACCCTCCTTTATGCTGTCCGGTTGGTCGATACGCTCATATAGAGTATTGACACGCGCAAAGCAAACGCTTTACGTTATTGGACGGTCTTTTGCATAACAAATTGGATATAACGTCATGCTATATCACACAAGCATGCTACTGTCAATAGGAGACGGTGACAGATTGTTCATTTGAGGGAGAAGGGATGGGGAATACGGGTTAACAGCAAAGCATACCCTTGCTCAATTGTCCCAACGTTTCAACGCTCAGTTGCGCCACTACTCAACTGCTCACCCGCTCTATCACTCCAACGCTTCAACGCTCACCCGCTCTATCGCTTCAATCTGCTGTTCAATTTCGTGGTGGAGACGCCAGATCAGGCTGGTGCGTGCCTGATGCCACGCAGCACTTTTAGGCCCCGTCTCACGCATTAAAATGAGTTGCCGTAGTTGCTTGTTCAATCGGTCGAGTTGTCGCTCATGTTCACCTTGGATGGTACGCATCAGCACACTACCTCTCTTTATATCTGTTGCAATCGGTTCAGGTGTTTCTCTATCGTAGCATGGGTTGTCGTGAAGGGCAAAGGGAAGGGTTAGGGGTTATTCCGCTGCTCCACCGCTCCATCGCTTTACTGCTCAGTCGTATGTACTTTTCCCATCTTTGTATCTCTGTCGCTCTGGGTCTCTGCGTTCAACGTGCTGCCCCATCGCCCCACCCTCCCTCCACATTAGCCACTGCCACGCTTGACTGCCTGTGTGCTATACTAGCGCCGTTATTTGGGGCATCTCATATGAGGATCAACGTTGCTGATTGAGAGATCGATGTTCAATTAATCGCCCTATGCCTCTAACTTTATCGATCTGTCATCGCACTAATTGAGAGATTATTCATGCGTATCTACAAAGCCAAAGCACCGATGCGGATCGGTTTTTTCGGCGGGGGAACCGATGTTAGTCCGTATGCAGAACAGCATGGTGGAAAAGTCTTAAACTGTACGATTGATAAGTATGTGCGTTGTATGTTGCGGACCAATGAGGAGCCAGGGGTTACTATTCGCTCACTCGATCTGGAGGAGATTAGTCGCAAAATCGTTGGTCGTTGGGAAGGTCGTCTCGATTTGCCACAGGCAGTGCTTGATGCCATTCCCACCGCGCAAGGTGTCGAAGTTACGATGTTTTCGGATGTCCCACCGGGTAGTGGCCTTGGCTCGTCGTCGGCACTCGTTGTGAGTATGCTCAAACTGATCGGCAAAGCCTACGATATGACACTTGATGCCCATTCGCTTGCCGAGATGGCTTTTCAGATTGAACGGGTAGACATCGGTATTCCGGGTGGGCGACAGGACCAGTATGCGGCGGCTTTTGGTGGTATGTGCGTGTATCATTTTGGTGGGACACAGGTGATCGTAGAGCCAGTGCTGAGTGATCCGACAGCGCTGTTAGAGCTAGAGAGTTGTTTGTTACTTGGCTATATTGGTGACCGACAGTTCCTGACCCACCACCTCGTGGAAGATCAGGTACGTCGTTTGGTGGAGGGTGATACGCTACGTTACCATGATGAGACCAAAGCCTTTGTTGATGAGTCAGTGAAGCTCTTGCGTGCACTCAAGATTGATGAGTTTGGGCGGCTACTTCACGAAGCCTGGGAAGTCAAAAAAGCATTTTCGCCGTATATCGCACCACCTGTGGTTGATGAGATCTATGCTTTGGCACGCAAGCATGGGGCGTGGGGTGGCAAAATCACTGGCGCAGGTGGTGGTGGTTTTATGGTCATCGCCTGTCCGTTTGATCGACGACTAAAGCTAGAACGGGTGCTGTCGGAGGCGGGGATGCAGATTCGTAACTTTTCATTTACTACTCAGGGTGTTCACGCATGGAACGTTGATGTCGAAAGTGAAGGGCCTGCGATATCCTGAGCCGTGAAGCGGTTGAGCACTGAAAGGCTTACGTTCCTTTCAGTGCTCAACCACTACATATAACGTGACCGTAAGTCAGCACGCCCCATCATTGATCATCCCAGAACCCGTTCGATTATTCGACCAATTTTGTTGGTTGGACAATCCCCATACGTGTGGCGTAGAGCGCTGCCTGTGTGCGACTGGCCAGCCCTAACTTACTAAGAATATTGCTGACATGCACACTCACGGTCTTTTCAGCAATGTGCAATACATCTGCAATTTGTCGGTTTGTATGGCCTAACGCAAGCGACATTAACACTTCTTGCTCGCGTTGTGTCAAATGATTAGGTGATTTTGTTGGTTGTGTCGTGGCCTGAAGCAGATGTCGTGTAGCTTCGGGATGTAAATACGGTTGGCCATTGTATACGGTACGAATGGCGCGTGCGAGTTCTGCTACCTCAACATCTTTGAGTATATATCCCTCAGCACCAGCTTGAATGGCTCTTAAAACCTGATCCGCCTCCGCAAAGGTCGTCAGCACGACAACAGGCATATGTGGCATGATGCTTTTAATAGCTGTGATAGCTTGCACCCCATCAGCTATGGGCATTACCAGATCCATAAGAATAACATCAGGTCTGTATTGTGTAGCAGCATCGATGGCTTCTTGCCCATTGCAGGCTTCCCCTGCTAATTCCATATCGGGCAAAATCCGAATAATTGCGCGTAGTCCCTGTCGAGCAATATTATGATCATCGACGATCAGAATCCGAATAGGCTTCATGGCTACCCTCCTTGTACATGCGATGTTGGATCATTCCACTCCACCACAATCTCTGTTCCTTGCCCCAAGATTGACGTGATCTGGAGTCGTGCATCAATCTTAGATGCACGTTCGCGTATGGAAATTAATCCCAGATGATCACTCCCAACGTGTTCTGGTATAAACCCGTGACCATCATCTTGTATGTGCAATATCACCGAATCTTCGATATGTAATGCGACCCACACCTGATGTGCATGGGCGTGACGAGCTATATTGTTCAGTGCTTCCTGTGCGATCCTTGATAACGTGTGAATCACTGTTTCTGGAAGCAGCGTATCTTCGGTAAGGTTGCTCGTGATCGTCATACCGGTTCGCTGTTCAAATGTTGCGATGTGTCCTTTTAATATGTGAGATAGACTTTGTTTCTCGGATTCAGGAGGACGCAGTTCAAAGAGCAGTGCACGCATTTCGGCCAATGACTCACGTGTTAACTGCTGAATCTGGGTGAGCGATTGACGTGCCTCATCACGATCAAGCTCCCATAGTTCGGGCAACACCTGTGCGAGTACATTCATGCTAAACAACGACTGCGTGACCGAGTCGTGGAGTTCACGTGCAAGACGCTGACGTTCCTCCAGCACCGCCAGTTGTTCCCCCTGCTTGGTGACCACAACATGTTGCTGTCGGCTATCAATGGCTGATGCTAATTGAGCTGCCGTAACCTGGTAGGGATAGAGTTCCTCTTCAAGCCAGTGATGATCGGTGGTGTCACTTAACATAACCATTCCGCTGCGTGTGCCACGTACCATGAGTGGTATGATGGCTAGAGCAGTGTAGCCGTTCGCTGCTTGCATAGCCCGTAGTGCAGATGGCACGCGTGGATCTTTGTAGACGTTATCAAGGGTGACGGTCTGACCAAAATCCAGTAGCCCGGTGAAAGGCGCGTGGATAAATGGCCAACGCTCAATATCAAGTGATGTGCCATATTCGGATGACCAGCGTCCTTCTACCCGCATTGTGGTGCGCCGACCGGTATGATCCGCCTCGAGTAATACAATAGCACATGCATAGCGGTCACCGACGGCGACTTGTTCCAGATATGCAGTAATGACGTCCTGTACACTCATTGCGGTACTGATGCGCCGACTGGTTTCGTACAGGAGCCGTGTTCTATCTAATGAACGCTGTACATTTTCAAACAATCGTGCGTTGTCGAGCGCTGCACCAAATTGATCAGCAATAATCTCAATGGCCTCGGCTTCTTCTGCCTTAATCGATTGATCATGCTCAATATTGAGTACACCGAGCAGCTGATCACCAACCAGAATAGGTGTCGCCAGCTCCGCGCAGAGAGCATGCGCCTCCAATAACGCTTTGTATCGGGGATCGTTGGCAACATTGTTGACCAACACCCGCTGTCGTGTGCGTGCAGCAGCACCAACCAGTCCTTCATGGATACTTTGGCGATACCCAGGTGCTACTTTTTCTTCATGGATGCCTTTGTGGGCCAGTAATGCCAACATCTCGGGATGGTTTGGGTCAATGATTCCAGCAGCGACATATGCAAAACCAAAATCTGTATGAATAGCCTCGACGGCTTTCTGGAATAGTTGATGAAAATCGAGACTACTGGTGATAAGCCTCCCGATCCGGTTAATAGTTGCAATACGCCTCACCCGCTGTTGTTCTGCCTCAAACAGACGGGCGTTATCAATCGCCACTGATAGCTGATCGGCAATGATAACCAGGCTGGCAGCGTCCTCTTCGGTAAAAGTGGTGCTACTTTCGACATTGAGCACGCCCATTGCCTGCACACCACGAAGAATTGGTACCGCCAACTCAGCCTGAACATGTGCGACGCCGGGGGTCGGAATGTAGTGTGCGTCGGCCATAACGTCATTGACTAATTGTACTTTGCGTGACTGCACTGCTGCACCGGTGATGCCTTCTGTGGCAGCAATACCATAACCATCTTTGACGATCGTGCTGTGATACCCACTGGCAGCATGTAAGACCAGTTGTGGTGGATTTTCTGTACTCAGGAGAGAAATAGTGATGATATGATTGTTAAACAAGGTATGGATCGCATCGGCTGTATTTTGCAACAACTCTTTGAGCCGCAGATCTGTGGTCACCATCCGTCCAATCTGCGCGATCAGTTTAAGGCGTTCATTACGCTCACGTTCCTGTTGGTAGCGATGTGCATTGTTAATGGCAATGGCTGCGTGACGGGCGAACAGCGCCAGTGTTTCAACATCGTGTTCAGAAAAGTGGTGTGGTGGCTCTGCACCAATACCGAAGAAGCCGATCATTTGTTGTCCCCACCAAATCGGCATACCAATGACCGTATGGTCGGCCAGTTCTGGCAACGTCGGTTGATCGATCTCTCCGTAGCGGTCAAGTACGATCGGTCGTCGTGTGCTCAACACCAGTCCGGCTAAACCAACATCGACCGGGACCGCCATGCCAAGTTCATGGGGGGGCATGTTGACGATGGCAGCAATACGTACAACTGGAGGGTTCTGATATTCCTCGACCAGACCAATTGAACCATACTGCGCACCAATAAGTTCAGTAGCACTTTCGACAATACGTGTGAGCAATGGTTCGAGGGCTAGCTCATTACTAATCAATTCAATGACCTGTCGTAGGCTCTCAGAGCGGCGGAAAATCTCATCACGTGGAGATTGGTATGTTTTGGGATCGCAACTCACATTAATTGTCATAGTTTATTGGGATACACCATCGAAAAGCGGTTAGATCTCTCAGTTTCGGAAAAGCCAGAGAACGAATCAAATATGTTATAACCACATAAGTATAAACACATGGAACGGCGAAATTATCAGTCATTTGATTGATTGAAATTAGCATTAGAAAAAACAAATAAAACTAATTTCTGCATGAAAAAACGTATATGGCTATCGTTTTTGCGGTTTGTATTGGTAGATAACATACCTACTATGGGGTACTTCCTATGGATTGCGGCAGCCATGTTGCCACGCAGGGGCATGGCTCTGCCATGTCACATGTATTCAGGGCTATATAACGACAAGTTATGGTGTGTCACTGGCAAGCAAAAAAACCTGACCCACAGGTGCAGATCAGGGGAACTGTGAAAGAAGCTATGCGGGTCAGGTCATATATCAATAATTGCGGTGAAATAATCGTGGGTACGTTGAAAGCGAAAGCCTAACTTTTCGCAGATCTCTAGCATACCGTAATTCTCGCGCAGGATGTAGCCATAGATGCGGTGCAACTGCTGATCACGCCCAACCTGGATCAGCCGATGCATGATTTTGGTGCCAAGCCCCATGCGCTGGAAATGATCACTCACGAGTAACGAAAACTCGGCCTCGCCTTTGCGATGGGATTTCGCCAGACGCCCTACCGCGAGCAGTTGATGGGCACCCGACTTGGGATGTTTATAATCCACGACCAGGGCCATGGTGCGGTCGTAATCGATAAAACACAGACGTGTGAGTCGGTCGTGGGAGGTGCGTTGCGAAAACTTCAATGGTGAGAAGAAACGCATATACACACTTTGTTCGGAGAGCGTCGCATGGAACTCGACGATCAGCGGCTCATCCTCAGGGCGAATCGGGCGAATGGTCACGGGACTACCATCATGCATGTGCCACTCTTCAACATATTGTGTAGGATAGGGCCGAATGGCGGTTTGGGGCAATGCGGTCTCATTCATTTCGGCGCCATGCACAATAATGCGGGCATCCAACGCAAGCAATTGATTCCCCGCTACATACAACGGATTGATGTCAGTTTCCTTAATCCAGCGTTGCTCAACAATCAATTGGCTAAAACGAACGGCCAACTGCTCCAGTGCCGCCAGATCAACAGGTTGCTTTCCACGCACCCCTTTGAGGGCTTGAAAGATACGGGTGCGCTCCATCATCCGGCGTGCCAGTGTTGTTGTGAGTGGAGGCAGTGCCAGCGCGCGATCTTGAAATATCTCAGTCAGTTGCCCACCCGTACCGAACAGGATCACCGGGCCAAATTGGGCATCGATACTGCTCCCCATAATCAGTTCGTACCCGTCACCCATGACCATTGGTTGTACGGTTACCCCCTTAAAATGCTCACCATTGTCCTCTGCAATGGATTGGTAGGCGCGGCGTACTGCCTGGGCATCAGATAGTTGGAGATGGACACCCCCAACGTCACTTTTGTGTGTAATTGTTTGTGAGTGGAGCTTTAACACCACTGGATACCCGATCTCTTCCGCTTTGATAACCGCTGCGTCTTCGCTGGTGGCAATATGGGTTTCAACGGTGGGAATGCCATAAGCTGTGAGAATCTGTTTTGATTCGAACTCGGTAAGGATTGTCCGACCCACCGCACGTGCGCGATGGATGATGCGCTCCACACTCACATGATCTGATTGGGCTCCTGCTCCTGCTGAGAGCGTTGGTGTTTCGTAGAGGGTCCGAATGCTGTGAGTGTACTGCCACATATAGAGGAACGCACGTGCGGCAGTATCGGGGTAGGCAAAGGTCGGGATGTTCGCACGATTGAGCATAGTTTCTCCTTCCTCGATAGCTTCTCCTCCCATCCAACTGGCAAGAATCGGGCGTCCTTTTAACTGCTTGACGGTTGCCAGACGTTCAGCAATCTGGGTTGGATCAGTCTTTGACTGTGGGTTAAGTATAACCAATAGTCCATCGCTGTTAGCGTCCTGAGCAATAATTTCCAATGCTTTTTCATAGCGTTCAGGGGTGGCATCATCAAAGATATCAATCGGATTGTTACGGCTCCAGTGCGAGGGCAGGATCTCATCTAATGCAGTAATCGTATCCATCGATAGCTTCGCTAATGTACCACCATTCATAACCAGCGCATCGGCAGCCAGAATACCAGGACCACCAGCGTTTGTCAGAATCGTCAGCCGTGGGCCCCGTGGACGTGGTTGTTTGGCCAGCACTTCCGCGACAGCAAACAGTTCTTCGATAGAATGAACGCGGACGACACCACTGCGTCGGAACGCAGTATTGAGCACCTCATCACTACCGGCAAGCTCTCCTGTATGTGATACCGCTGCCTGCGCCGCTCCCTCAGTACGCCCCGATTTGATGACGATGATTGGTTTTGAAAGCGCCACTTCGCGGGCCGCAGACAGGAACGATTGCACATGATCAATCGACTCCATATAGATCACGATGCTCTGGGTGTTTTGGTCTTCACCGAGGTAGTCGATCAGTTCACCCCACCCAACATCGAGCATGGAGCCGGTCGAAATAAAGGCGCTAAAGCCCACATGTTCACGCAGGCTCCAATCGAGAATAGCCGTACAGAGCGCCCCACTCTGACTGATAAACCCAACATTCCCCCGATGAGCTATCGCATCGGCAAATGTCGCATTAAGCCCTGTAATTGGAGACATAACGCCAAGACAGTTAGGCCCAATCACCCGCAGATGGCCGCGCCGCGCACGGGTGAGAATATCCTGTTCTAATTCAGCTCCTGCCGATCCGTATTCTTTGAAGCCAACCGAGGTAATAATGACACCTTTGACCCCCGCATCAACACACTCATCAATGATGTCAGGCACCGTCTCGGCAGGAGTCACCACGACGGCCAGATCGATCGGCTCAGGGACATCGGCGAGGGCGTTGTATGCATGGATACCCAGCACACTGGAACGTTTGCGATTGACCGGGTAGACGGTACCACCAAACGGACTGCTGATCAAATTCCAGAGGACTTTGCGCCCCACACTTGATGGTTGATCATCAGCGCCGATCACCGCGACTGTTTTGGGCGCAAAGAAGACGTCAAGTGTCGGTTGTTTTTGGGTTGACTCAGTTTGTGTTGTGGTCGTCATTATCACTATATCTCCTTGCTGTCACAATAAGGTTGTGTGTGAGCCGTAACGCTGTGACCATGCCGCTCCTCGTAAGCGGTGACATGTCCCAACCAAAATCAACATGTCTTGCTGGTACCGTAATCCAGTAAGTTGGGGGCACATAACCGTAGACGGCCTGGGTAAGGGCGAGCAAATAGCGAGGATCGCCCGTGTGGTCCAGCGACGATAGTGTATATGCTGTGTCAGTTGGTGTAAGGAGGTGTGTGTGTATCAGTGATTCGTCGTTGGAGTTAGCTGGCTCATCTTGCAGTTCGTAGGCATCAAGAAAGATCACCAGACGTGCCTGTGCGATTCGTTCTGCCAGTTCAGGGGTAAGTTGTTGAACAGTGATGACTTGTACATCAGGCAAATTCCAGGCGGAAACTGCCTCTGCGGTACGGATGCCAACCGCATCGTCACGGCGTACATCATTGCCGTAGCCAATGACAACAATAGATGGTTGCTGCTTGAAAGAAATGGCTGGCTCATCATTCACTATTCGTGATTTGCTCGTCATATAGGGTTGCTATCGTAGAGACGTGAAAGGGTTTGCACATCTTTCAGGTCTCGAAAATGAAGTTTGTACATAATCTCACATACTGTATTGTACATCCAAAATGAAAATGCTGCGGATAGTATCTTGTGCAATTATCCGCAGCATCTCTTAACCAGATATTTTGTGAGTAAAGCGCTAAGACCTTACCGTTTAATCTCGTCGTATACAGTGCCGTCCGCACCAATCAACTCGATAGACAGAGGCATTGTGCCTGCCGCATGAGTTGAGCAACTCAAGCACGGATCAAAAGCACGGATGCTCGCCTCAACCCGGTTCAACATGCCCTCAGGAATCTCGGGACCGTGAATGTAGTGCCGTGCAACCTGGGCTACAGTGCGATTGATCGCCAGGTTGTTCTGACCAGTGGCGATGAGCAGGTTAACCTTGGTTACGATGCCGTGTTCATCCACTTCGTAATGATGACACAGTGTGCCTCGTGGGGCTTCACTCACGCCGATACCACGCGAACGATTAATTCCCGCACTGGCGCGTAGCTGACTTGATTGTAGATCGGGGTCGTCGAGCATGTTCTCGATCTGTTCGATAGACGCCAGAATCTCGATCAGGCGTGCATAGTGGTAAAAGAATGAAGAATTCACTGTGCGACCACCGCGCTGGCGAAACTCTTGTAACTCCGCGTCTGCAAGCGGTGTGCCGATGTACGTACATACATTCAGACGTGCGAGTGGCCCCACCCGATAGATACCGCCAGGGTATCCCTCAGGGCGATAATACGGGAATTTCAGGTAGGACCATGGTTCAACCGCCTCACCAATAAACTCATCGTAGTTGGCCGCGTCGAGTCGATCCGCCACAATTGCGCCCACATCATCAACAAAGCGAATATGGCCACCGTAATGCTCCCATGCACCATCGTGTGCAACCAGGCTCATAAACATAGTGGGAAAGGTCCCAAAGGTTTGGGCTTCTTCCTGGTAGTCTTCCAGTAATTGTTTGAAGCGTACTAATGCATTCTGTGTCGTCGCCCGCACTTCGGGGATCAGCGCACGAATATATTCGCACCCTTCAGCAGAGAGACCCTGTCGCACGCCACCGGGAACGGCCCATGCCGGGTGGATTTTGCTACCACTCAACAGTTTGATAATCTCTTGGCCAAATTGGCGCAAGCGGATGCCACTACGGGCCAGTTCTGGTTCGGCGGCGATTAAGCCAAAAACGTTACGTGATTGTGGGTCGCTATCCATCCCAAGCAGCAGATCTGGCGCACTAAGATGGAAGAAACTCAACGCGTGTGATTGAATAATCTGCGCGACATTCATCAGCCGACGGAGTTTTTCGGCGGCGGGAGGAATGTTAACGGCAAGAATGGCATCACCTGCTTTCGCCGAGGCCAGTACGTGGCTTACAGGGCAGATACCACAGATACGTGCGGTAATACCGGGCATCTCCCACAGCGGACGGCCCTCGCAGAAGCGCTCAAACCCCCGAAATTCGGTGACGTGGAAGCGTGCATCGGAGACCTTTCCCGCATCATCAAGATGAATGCTTACTTTTGCATGTCCCTCGATCCGGGTGATTGGATCGATCATGATCTGTTTACGCATAATAACCTCGTCAACCAAATTTTAGCATTTCACGCCCCTCGAAATGGGGCGGTCCACCATCGAGTAATTGTTCAAGCGCTGTGCGAATCTGCGGTCCCGATGGGGGGCATCCAGGCAGATAGACATCGACAGGCACGATTGCATGCACAGGGCGTACCTGATCTAGTAATGTCGGAACAATATCCTGTTCCATCGGGATCTGGCCATATAAGTTTTCCTCAGAGGCATAGACCTTTTGCAGTACATTTTCAGCCTTACCTAACACATTTCGTAGTGCGGTTATATTGCCGCTAATGGCGCAATCACCAAATGAGATTAATGTGCTTGTCCGCTGGCGAATCAGCCGGATCTGGTGAAGATGTTCCTCATTAGCGATGGCGCCCTCAACTAATGCGACATCGACCTGCTCAGGATACGTTTTGACGTCGGCAAGTGGACTGTAGACGACCTGAACCCGTTCCGCAAGGTCAATTAACCATTCATCCAGATCCAGGAAAGACATATGACAGCCGGAACAGCCACCTAGCCAGATAGTTGCAAGTGTTACTCGATCCATTGTTTTTTCTCCCGTGCAGTAACAAGGAAGGTCAGTCGTGAGCGGTCGCGCTGCATTTCAGCAACTGTCGAACCACGGTGAAAGATAGCACCGGTGGGACAGGCCAACACGCATTTGCCACATGTTGTGCAACTGGATGACTCACCCCATGGTTGATTCATGTCGGTAATGACGCGTGCTGCGATACCACGTCCTGACACATCCCATGTGTGTGCTCCCTCGATCTCATCACATACGCGAACACAGCGTGTACAAAGTACACAACGATTATGATCAATACCAAAACGCTCGTGTGTCATATCAATATGGCAGCTTGGGAAGAGGTAGTCGAAGCGCATATGGTCGACACCTAGCTCAATAGCGAGATTTTGCAGCTCGCAGTGCCCATTTGAGACACAGACAGAACACACGTGGTTACGTTCAACAAACAGTAGCTCGACGATCATCCGTCGATACTCGCGTAGTTGTTCGGTATTGGTGCGAATCTTCATCCCCTCGGCAACTTTTGTTGCACAGGCAGGCTGGAGGCGTCGATTGCCGACGATTTCGACCAGACATAAGCGACACGCCCCAACATCACCGACTCCCTCAAGATGACATAATGTCGGTATAGTGATACCAGCGTCGCGGGCCGCATCCAGGATGGTTTCGTCTTCGCGAGCACTGATATGCTGATCATCAATAATAAGTGTCTTGGCGGCCATGGTGTATATCCTTGTTCAAATGCTTGTCTGTACAGGTTTTTGCAGAGACGCTTCATATTCTTCCGGAAAATAGTGTAGTGTACTGAGAATCGGATTGGGCGCTGATTGGCCAAGACCGCACAAGCTCGTTTTCTGGAGCAAATCAGAGAGGACTTTGAGCCGCTCAATATCCTCCGGCACAGCGAAACCATCGTTGATTTTGGTCAGCAGATGATACAACTGCGCCGTACCCACACGACAGGGAATGCACTTGCCGCATGATTCGTCGCGACAAAATTCGATATAGAAGCGCGCAACGTCGACCATGCTGGTGTTTTCGTCCATTGCTACCAGACCGCCAGAACCCATAATGGAGCCAACCTTGGCCAGCGATTCGTAATCGACTGGGGTGTCAAAGAGGCTCGCAGGGATACAACCGCCAGAGGGACCACCGGTCTGGACTGCTTTAATGTTGCCGTTCGGTGCACCACCACCTATTTCTTCGACAATCTCGTGGAGGGTTGTCCCCATGGGCACTTCAATAAGGCCATTGTGGCAAATGTTTCCGGTAAGCGCAAAAATTTTGGTACCCTTGCTGTGTTCGGTACCAATATTGGCAAACCATTCTGCACCATTACGTACAATGGGAACAATGCTGCCAAAAGTTTCGACGTTGTTGATTAGCGTAGGGCAACCCCACAAGCCATATTCAGCCGGATATGGTGGACGAGGGCGTGGCGATCCGCGCCCTCCCTCGATAGAGGCCATCAGTGCAGTTTCCTCGCCGCAGACAAAGGCCCCGGCACCAATGCGGATATCAACACGAAAATCGAAGGGGGTCTCAAAAATCTGACTGCCTAACAAACCAAGTCTCTTGGCGCGCTGAATGGCAATCTGAATACGACGGATCGCCAGGGGATATTCACCACGAATGTAGATATAGCCCTGATTTGCGCCAATCGCATACGCAGCGATAGCCATACCTTCCAAAATGCGATGGGGATCACTCTCCACCACGCTGCGATCCATAAACGCCCCTGGATCACCTTCGTCTGCATTGCAGATAACAAACTTACGACCACTTTCGCTTTCGGATTTGGCCACGGTAGACCATTTCAGCCCGGTTGGGTAGCCACCACCGCCACGTCCACGCAGCCCACTCTGAATAATTGTGTTAACCACATCTTCTGGTGTTGATTCGTGCAGGACATCGTAGAGGGCCTGATAACCACCAACCTCGATATAGTCCTCAATGCGCTCTGGGTCGATTTGACCACTATGTTCGCGCACGATTCTGGTCTGTCGGGTAAAGAAGGGGTGAGTCGTATCGGCTTGCTGGGCAGTGGTCTCGCCTCCGACTAACGCCGTGACAATGG
Organism: Chloroflexi bacterium AL-N1; assembly: GCA_013122435.1. Taxonomy (GTDB): domain Bacteria; phylum Chloroflexota; class Chloroflexia; order Chloroflexales; family Roseiflexaceae; genus AL-N1. Next base: position 2,373 of record WYDT01000008.1, on the reverse strand, counting down.
ATTCAGTATGGTCAACAGTTACGTGTTCGTATACTGTTCCGGTTGGTGCAATCTCGACAATGGGGCCATTACCACATAACCCGAGACATCCAACGCTTCTGACTTCAACGTGATCCTGCATGGTATGTGTATCAACCGCTGCTTGCAACCCCTCCTTTACAGCCAGGGAGTTGGCGGATTGACAACCAGTTGATGTACAACAATGAAGACAGAGGGGCTTTTGTGCCTGACGTTTTTTGTTTGCAATCGCAAGGAGTTCAGTCAGATCCATTGGAAGACCACCCTTTCACACGTTCAAGTATGTTCTCCGAGGTCTGATGTCCAGCCACGTTGCCATCGTAGACAATAGCTGGTGCAATACCACATGCACCAATGCAACGGGCTGTCATCAAGGAAACCTGACCGTCTGGTGTGGTTTCACCAGCCGATATATGTGTATAGTTTTCTGCTTCGGATAGCAGTGTTGCTGCCCCTTTCACGTAACAGGCAGTTCCCATACACACCACACACGTGTGTACTCCTCGAGGTGCTAAGGAGAAAAAATGATAAAAGGTTGCGACTCCATACACCCGACTGGGTGGGAGTTTCAGACTATGGGCCATATATAAAAGAAGATCTTGCTCTAGATAACCAAATAATTCTTGAGCACGATGAAGCACTTCTATCAGTGCATCAGGTTGATACTGATGTCGTTTCATCGTTGCTTCTAAAAGTTTAAATCGATTATCGCCACTAGGATGGGCCTTTGATTTCGCAGGAGTGGTTTTGAATCGATGTTGAGAAGTTGGATTGGGCATGTGGTGGCCTTTCCATATGACGTGCTACTACTTTCAGATCTATTGCTACATAAGGGAATATCTAAGAGCTGTAGACAAGATCTCCACAGCTACTGGACAAATGAGTACAGTGTGCCGATTATCCTACCATATTGCATGTCCTAGCGTGGGAAGAAAGCATCACAGAGAGTTATATTTCAGTAACGTCCTGCTCGGTTGCTAAATCTTTACGCACATTCTGTGAATCTTTTCACAACATTACTATATACTGTGATAGGTTGTGTGTAAGGTACAAAGTCGTACATTTATCCAATGAAGGAATGGAGGAACATGATGTTCCACAAGATATTGGTTGCCGTAGATGGTTCATCACAATCCCGACATGCTATCGATGTCGGCGCTGATCTTGCTGAGCGATATCAGGCATCTTTATGCTTACTTCATGCATTTCCCCATGTGTCTGATCTCCTTGGGACGCCACACTATGAAAACTTGTTGGCTGCACGCATGCTGATTGGGAATCAGTTACTTGAAGGTGCACGTACACAGATCGGCGATCGAATGGAGGTTGAAACACAATTGTTGGAAGGCCCTCCGGCATCAGCAATTATACGCGTCGCCGAGACGGAGAGATATGATCTCATTGTGGTGGGGTCGCGGGGGCGTGGACAGCTTGCTGGTATGTTGCTGGGGAGTGTGAGCCACGCTGTTGCACAACGCGCTCATTGTGCGGTGCTGATTGTGCACGAGACAGCTACTATTTAAGTTGTAATAACCAGGTGTCGCTGGTCGATACGGCATCATTTATGCAGGCAGACATGCTCGTAGTGTCTCTCTGCACACATGTTGCACTGGAGGTATACGATGGAAAATCGTCGTCACTACATAAAAGGCCTTGAGGGTATCAACACAAACCTAAGGGATTTTGGCCAGGTTGTCATCACCACCATTGCCCAATCCATCGATGCGTTGATCTGGCAGGATGTGACCACGGCGCAGGAAGTCATTGATGCAGATGCCAAGATTAACCAGTATCGCTACGATCTTGAGGAACAGTCTGTTACGATGATTGCCAGACAACAACCAGTCGCAGGTGATCTGCGGCTGTTGATAGCTGCTATCGAAATTGCGGGTGAGCTAGAGCGTATCGGCGATTATGCGAAAGGTATTGCCAGGATTGTGATACGCAACGGTACCCGTCCGTTTGTTCTCCCACAGATTGCCCTGCCACAAATGGCAGAGCAGGTGCAACTGATGTTGTCCACGTCGCTACAGGGTCTGGTCCAGAAAGATGTGGAAGCCCTGCAGGATATGGCAGAAGCAGATGATCGAGTGGACCGTTTAGAAGCGCAAATCCGCGCCGATCTGCTGCGGTTTATGCATGATGATCCTGGCACCATTCATGAGGCGACCGATCTGCTGTTTATGATCCACTATCTGGAACGGATTGCCGACCGCGCGACGAATGTGGCTGAACGGGTGATCTTTATCGTGAATGGTGAGATGATCGAGCTGAATGCCTGAGTGAGGTGCGGAGAGGGAGTGTTTGCATTATCACGTTGCTTACGTTATTCGTATGGCTGGATGAATGGTAGAA
>WYDT01000007.1 GCA_013122435.1 Chloroflexi bacterium AL-N1 | reverse complement strand
ATGTGACTCTGCAACGCTTCTTTCAGCAGCAACACAGTAATAAGTGAACAGTCCCCTCACGCAGGCGACTCACCAGGGATGTAATCACTTCATCGAGTGCATCGCCCCAGACCAGAGACATCCCATAGGGATGTAATGCATGCATGGCTCGCGGTGCAGACATTTGATCAATTTACAGAGAACCATCTACCAGATTATTGGTAACTGCTTGGGCAACACCAATGTTGGTGTCCACGCGGTTGAGTGACTCTCCCATCCAAAATATACCCAATACAACCTCCCTCAATCACAGTTGCGTCGCCACTCACATCCGCAGCACACCAGCAACCCCCAAAAGTACGGATACAATCACATCAGCGATGACAACAATTGTTATCCTGAGGTTGAACCCACCTTCAAGGAAGGCAATCACAACGAAGGTGAGCATACTGATGAGTCCACCAATTAATGCTGGTGTCTGCCAATCGTGCTGCACGGCGGCAGCGATTAAAAATACCCCAATCAGTCCGAGCAGGATGGCACGATGCCGCATAAGAATAAGCAGATTTGACTCTTGAAAAGGTAAACCATACAGATTGGTTAATGTGCCAGAACCAAATACACCGATGATCGGATACAGATTGATAAGTCCAACGATGATGAAGAGTGCGCTGATCAGACGCTCCATGCAGCAAGTCCTTTCTACGGCTTTGCAAAATGCAGAATCACACGCCTACCATACGCAGACTTTCACTGCCATAGCAAGGCAAACGACTGCCAAAGACTGCCAGTTTTTAGGAATGAGTTGTATTGATACACCCCAATGGACCTGCTCATGACACCGTTGACGCTATCGGGAAGCAATAGTGTTGCATCCATTATGTGACACATATCGCATCAGGATCGGCTAAACAGCAACCATGTATTGATAGTAGTTTGGTACCGTTTGTTCCGATCCCAAATCCCCAGCTATGCCTGTTAAGGAGGAGTAGCTTTGGGAAGGCTATCCTGAAGCAACCAATGCTCCTTACGGCTTAGCAAAGAAAATGTTGCTGGTGCAAGGTCAAGCGTATCACCAAGAATTTGGTTACAACGCTATTCATCTGTTGCCTACGAATCTCTTTGGGCCAGGAGATAATTTTGACCCCGATAGCTCGCATGTCCTTGCTGCGCTTATTCATCGTTTCACAGAAGCGAAAATGAGCAATGCCTCCTCGTGACCCTCTGGGGTGATGGAACGCCGACCCGTGAATATCTTTGCCGCTGCGGCCAATGCCATTGTCTTAGCCGCAGCGTATTACCACAACCCAGAACCTATGAATATTGCGGGTGGGACAGAAATAAGCATCCGCGACTTGGCAGCTATGATTGTAAAAATGATCGGCTATACAGGTGAAATTCACTGGGATACATCCAAACCAAATGGACAACCTCGACGTAAAGTGGATTCAAGTAAAGCTGAAAAGGAACTCGGTTTTACCGCAAGTATGAAGTTTGAAGATGGCTTGAAAGAAACAATCGCATGGTATGAAAGAAACTATGACCGTATCGCTCTGCAATAAGTACATAAAGACCAACGGGACATCAGCATGAAAACCTATGGTCTGATGATACACGAAGATATCGTTCACGCATAGAACCCATCAGAGTTGAAATACCCCCGCTGATCCTACGATATAATTATGACATCTCAACGACAACATGACAAAGCAATAGGTATGGTTTGACCACAAACTATCGTAAACTTATATTCGTGCTCAGACCTCCGAAGAGGGATTGTGCCGATGATAGTGCTAAATATATTGCTGGGAGGGCGCGTGTGGTTTGACCATCACGCGCTGAATGGAGGAAAGCAGAGAACCAGGCAGTTACCTAAAACACAGAACTCCTGCTTGGAAGTAGTGAGACTGGTCAGATGCAAACCACTTTGCTTTATTTATTCCTTGCTGATGATGTATTTCAATAGCTCCACGACCTGCTCAGATGTTTGCGCCCAAGCCATCGCCGAGCTATCTACTTCCTTGAGCGGATGAATAGTATCCTCAGCGTGTAGCGTGATATATGGCTTACCCAGAGCAGCGCAGAAACCCGCATCAAAAGCTGCATTCCACTGCTTATACTTGTCGCCAAAACGAATAACAGCAATATCGCATTGCTTGAGCAGCGTCTGGGTGCGTATCGCATTCACTTTTGAGGACTTATGATCGCGCCAGAAGCCACTGCTCTCTTTGCCAAGTACATCCCCTGCCGCATCACTGGCTCCATGGTCGGTGACTGGAGATGTGAAGGTAATCGGTAGCCGATATGCCTCGGCACCCTGCATAATTTGTTGGCGCCAATCTGTATGAATTTCGCCGGATAAATACACTGTCCAATTCATAGATACCTCCGTTTTAGCTTTGTTAAGGCTTGAATGTCAAATGATCGATAAAGACTCATCATCCGGAAATATTCTTTTGGTCATCTCAACTAATTCCGTATATTCTACATCGTTTAGCTGAAACTCTATCAGGAGACTTTTCGCTTTTATCGCTCTGAGAGCATTGTCAATGAACTCACATGTAAGTTTGTTTCGTTCAAACTGAAACCAGTCTATTCCACGATAAAGCGTTACCTCTTGTATTTCCTTCATAGTACATACCTCATCATCCGGCTCATTCTCATCGCTGCTAATACCACAGGTGAAATGCCAGTGTTGACCGCTTTCCAGTTCATCATTTTCACTAAACATAGATACCAACCACGGCAAAATCAGGCGTGTACTCTTGGTGCGGGATTCCAACATAGTGTGCAAAACATGCTATTTCTGTATCCATAACCATCTCTTCTAATACTACTTAGACCGGCATACACGTACAGCACTCAAAAAATTATGTCAACCTATTTTTGGGATGATGTATTTCGTACTACTGATCTATGAACAAGTATACCATTGCAACGAAAAGGCACCCGAGGATAGTGTATTTTGCATCATCCCGATTACACTGCATAATCTACGATAAAGCAAAGGGAGGATTTCTGCTGCAATCTGACGAGAGCAGAAACCTCCCCACAATAACTAAGAGAATACCTATGGCTTACCGTTGGTCACGCCAAGCCACAACTGCAGCAATCATGGCCGTGACGGAGAGCATTGTTCCGATAATAAGTGCAGGCGATAGTTGTAGGGCATTTTCTACGAGGAATTTGTGTGGTCCAAAAGAGACGAAACTCAGCAGAGCAGCCAGTAAAACACTGATATAGGTAATCCGATTGCGCCACAAAGCCAGCGGAATAGCTGTCACCGACAGCGCTACTGTCGCGGCGATCAGTGGTACGAAAGCAGCAGGCGGGTGTGGTTCGACACCCGTGTAAAACCCTACCAATGTTATCCCGTTAAGAACAACTAACCCCGATAACGAACTTGCGGCTGCTTGCGTCATCCAATCTCGTGCTTCTGTAGCGGATATAGCCTGTTGACTGTTTAAGGTAGCCTCACATGCCATTCTTTCGCTCCTTATCTATACTGGTTGCTCGTATCTGTGACCACGAGCATTGTTGTAGATAGTATGCTGTATGGCTGTGAAGCAAATATGAAGATAGCGTGGATAGATATAGGATATTGTAAGTAGGCCATGGTCGAGCCACCAGGAACCTCCGCACAATCGCCACTTGTGCCTAAAACACTCATGCAATCTCAACTTCTGGGAACGACAGGCCATAACTTGTTGGCTTGATGTGACCACCATGTAAGCCTTATCCCGTCCTCTCTCTCTAATGTTTCTTACCCATGTTGATCAAGCCACTCAAGCATAGTTTGGATACTCCCAGTGGCAAGCGCAATACTCGTATCCGCCGCACCATAATACATGTAGAGCGTGTCACCATCGGGATCGATGGTGTAACCGCATGGAAAGACCACATGACCCACATCTCCTTGTAGCTCATAGGGCTGTTCTGGACCAAAGACCCACTCATCACCACGTTTAAGACAGTGTTCTGGTGTTGCTAAATCAAATAGAGCCAAGCCCACACGGTACAGCGCACCGGCGGCTGTATGCCGCACTCCATGGTATAACATCAGCCATCCTTGTGTCGTCTCGATAAGTGGCGGCGACAACCCGATTTTATTAGCATCCCACCAGGAGCCCCACCGAGCTTCCAACATAATCTTATCACTGCCCCAATGATACAAATCGGCTGAATAGGATATCCAAATATGGGCACGTGCAGAGCTGACAGGGCGATGAATCATTGCCCAATGATCGCCAATGCGATGTGGTAGGAGCGCCGCATCTTTATCATCAGGAGACATAATCAATCCATAACGCTCAAAGTGGCGAAAATCCTCGGTAAAAGCCAGGGCGACGCCAGGACCATCACGGGTGAACGCCGTATAGACGATGGCATACTGACTGAGTTCAGGGACATAGGTAATACGCGGGTCTTCGATGCCCCATACTTCTTCTGAAAAATGTTCGGGGTCCGGTAGCAGGGTCGGTTGAGGATCAATCTGCCACCCATCTACGCCATTAGTGGAACGGGCCGCACTCAAATGGGAATGTCCGCGTCGGTCCTCGACCCGACATAGGAGCAGTGTGGTTCCATCAGCTAGCCGTGTGGCGGCTGGATTAAACACTGTATGGACTGGATAAGGCCAATCAGCAGCAGTTAAGATGGGGTTGAGTTTATGACGACGAAAAAGTTCAGGATAGTGTCGATTCATTATATTTGGGTCTCTATAACTAATAAGGAATTTTCAGCCAAGCGTAGTTCTAACAACGTTTGAAGAAAGGCCAATGTCGACTCTGCACCTTGATTTTCATTGGGACGATCAGGATGCAGGCCGTCGCGACAACCGCCTGTGGTCGGGTCATAAAGCGGTAGATTTAAGTCATTACGCCCTAGAAACCATTCAAAAGCACGTTGAGCCTCTTTACGCCAACACTCTTCACCTGTGCTACGATAGGCTTCCAGGCAGGCGGAGGCCATCGTTTGCGCCTCAACTGGTTGTTGATCAAACCGAGCCTGTTCACCACCGCGCTGATAAAAACCGTTGGAGCCAATGGGGACAAAATGCCCACTGCCTGTGTCTGCCTGTTGCAAACCAGCCAACCAACCCAGCGACTCCAGCCCCACTTCAGTCATGGTCTGATTGGGAATCCATTGACCACACATCAGCATAGCCTGCGGCAAAACAGCATTGCAATAACTCAACTCCGCCTCATACCAACGCCAGTCATCCGAACGACTCTGTTGATACAACATGAGCAAACGTCCCGCCAATTCATCACGAACTTGACTAGCCATGCGGTCACCGGAAAAACGCCGCAGATATTCATGAATCCCGATGAGAGTGAAAGCCCATGTACGAGGGCTGGTGGTCTGGAGCGTGGCGGGCAAGGCCTGCTCAAAGAGCCAACCAGCTACACTTTGGAGAGCTGGCGTATTCGAACGACCCAATACAGTTCCTAAAGCCCACAAAGTACGGCCATGACTGTCCTCCGAACCACTTTCTTCCAACCAGTTACGTTGATAATCCATGAAGTTGCGAAAACGGCCAGTCTTGCGATTAAAAGCATAGCTGATAAATGCAAGGTAACGGGATGCGAGGGCAAAAGCCTCACCATTACCCAACTCCAATTCTGCCAGGTGCGTACTCACAAGCAGGGCACGGGCATTGTCATCAATACTGTAGCCTTCATCATAATTTGGCACGATGAAAGTGGCATGTTGAATCATACCGGTATCATCCGTCATACGGCGTAAATGGTCGAGTTTAAGGAGCGGAAGTTCATCTGAACGTTGGTCAAGGGGTTTGACCGCGAAGCCGGAAGAAATGAAAGAGCGTCGTTCAGCACGGGCGCGTTCAAACGTTGCCATATAACGTTGGGCCACCTGCGGCCAGACCATATCCCGTCCAAACATGTAGGCCCGTTTACGCATAGCGTGGCGTTTAGATTCATTGTCTAACAGATCAATGACCTGTTCAGCTAATGCCACAGGATCAGCAAACGGTACGAGCGCCCCTCGGTTGTCGGCTAGCATTTCTTCCGCATACCAGTAGGGAGTTGAGATGACAGCTTTACCTGCCCCCAAGGTATAGGCCAACGTGCCAGAGGTAATCTGTGCTTGGTTGAGGTAGGGAGTAATGTAAATATCCGCCGCGCTGATGAACTCAATCAATTCTTCTAAACTTACAAAGCGGTTGTAGAAAATCACATTTCCAGCAACCCCCAACTCTTGCGCCAACCGTTGCAGAGATAGCCGATAGGTTTCTCCCTCTTGGCGTAAAACGTGGGGATGAGTCGCACCAACAATGATATAAACCACATTAGGATAACGAGTTACCATGGTAGGCAGGGCAGCAATGACTGTTTCGATACCTTTATTGGCCGAAAGGAGCCCAAAACTGAGTAACACCATTTTCCCTTCGACACCAAACAAGTCTTTGTGAAAGCTGGGATCGACAAAGGAGACATCGGGGATGCCATGAGGAATCAGGTCAATCTTCTCCGGCAGGACTCCATAGACCGTTTGTAAAAAGTCCACCCCGCGCTCACTCATCACCACCACCCTGTCAGACAACGCTGCTACTTCTTGCAATATCCGTTGTTGAACTTGACTAGGGTTTTGTAAAATAGTGTGCAAGGTGGTGACAATAGGCATACGTAATTCACGCAACAGGGCCAAGATGTGGCTCCCAGCAGGCCCACCAAAGATACCATACTCGTGTTGCACACACACAAGGTCAACACTATTGATATTCAAAAAATCAGCGGCGCGGCGATACGAATCAATATCCTTTTCCACCAATTCAAACCGCACACGGGGCGGGTACGCATAACCAGTTGCGATATCGTTGATGGGCAAAGCAATACACGTTGTTTCATCATATTTAGTAGCGATGGCCTCGCAGAGGTCGGTGGTAAACGTAGCGATACCGCATTGTCGCGGCAAGTAGTTGCCAATAAATCCAATACGGTTGATAGCAGAATGGGGTGCATTGTGTTCCATGATAAATATCTCCTAACCGAAGCATGAGTACCACTATATTCATAGCAATTCTTTCAAACATCCCAACACTGTATTGGGTAACCTAAACAGTTTCAGCTATATGCATTACGATTGTTTGAACTTCTCACATTTCGAATGGTGATAATCTCAAAAGGAAAGGAGTTGTAGGCGATTTTCAGCACCTCACAAGACAGTCATTCCTGCACATATCGAAACACATCTGCAAATTTTATACAGGATGGTCCTATCGTAGCGCTCTCAGCTTTCTTAGCTTGTTTGCCTTCTGCCATTTCTTCCATCACTGTGGTGATCCAACGTAATGGTATATCCATGGCAACAAGAACGCCCCCCGACTAGACATCAAGCCACGCGACCCACGCTGCTCGCACGGCACGAAAAATCGGTCAGGTTTTGTCCAAGTGCATGTTGGGCAAGCTCGATCTGTGCCTGGTCGCGGAGTTACGTTGCGACGTGCCGATCATCCAAAGTTGTTGTGTAGGATAACTGTTGATCCTAATGTACGACTTCGCCCCAACACCGATGCACCTGATCCTCTAGCCGCACGATCAATCGCATCGGCCTTCAACACTGTCCTGCACACCCGCAGAAGCGGGTGTGCAGGACAGTGTTCCTCTTGGCCATCGTGCCAGCGTCTAGGTCTTGCCGACAGTTGGGGAACGAGCATTAGCTCGCTGGCTTTTTGGTGCTCTCCGTTCCCATCCATGCCGCTAACGTGTCACGTACCAGAATGGCCGTACGAGCAGTGCACTGGGGCACCTGTGGTTGCCCCATGACCCGCCCGCTAAACTTGCTTTTGGCCTGCCAGATAAAGGCGTCATAGTCGGTGTCTTCGATGGAAAATCGGTACATGCGTCCTTGTCGAACGATACTTTTGTGTGCGTTAGCCATTGGCAACCTCTTCCAGTCCTGCATTCTTTTCAATACGAACCCAGAACGTATTAGGTGGCACTTTACGATCATGATCGACCTGTAATCCCGCAACCGCTACAAAATCAACAATATTGACCAGCACGAGTTCCGGATTCATTGTAAAGCGTACCACGTAGGCGGCAACTGCCGCTTGTATCTTCTCTGCTGCCGTCTTGTGAGGAGTGTCATCATACCACATGAAAAATTGCATCACATGACTCCAAATACATCGGATGTGGCCAGTAACCCACTGCTGCCGTAGCGATCACTACGGACGCACAACCACAGTTCCACGTAAGATCCCTGCGTTTGGTGTCTCGTCACAATGGGATGGAGTACCGTAACATTCTCATACGGCTGTTTGATTGAATAAACCAAATAGGTGTATGACTGGTGCTCCCATAAGCGCCAGTAGACATGAAGATACTGCAAGGAACACGCAGCGCTACTAATGATCGGGGGCGACAATCATCGCATCGTATGCGGGAAAAGTGAGGTGTTAGAAGAATTATGGTGAGCGCAACTTGTGCACGAACACACGACCAGGGAATATGTAGTGTGTTGGCGCTCTAGTTCACGAGACGCTATTTTTCGCACATAAGAATTATAACACGTTTTATGTCATGTGTACAGCCGAACGGCTAAAATTAACACGAACCTTGCACCCCTCAATCAAAGAACTATAACCTCTGGGAATACGGTTTGAACAGATTTCTGCTATCATCAGACAACAGCATTCATCTCCCCTTGCCTCCCACGTGTCCATCATTTATAACAGTACCCAAACGTGGGTTGGGCCTCCCTGATCCGTCAAACCAGAGAGCGCAACCTGATGGACGACATCGATTTCGACGCTGTGGCACAGGCCCTGATCAGAGGACTTATAACATACGCCTTGGTTGATTTTGTGTTTACTGGAGCAGATGCCCAGCTTCCTCAACTCAATCGTGCCGCTGCAGTCGTCGAAGTAATCATGCATTCATTAGTGCACAACACACCATCTCATAGTAACGATACAGAGTGATACTTATGATTTTTCTACTCTATGGACTTGCCATCATCGCTCTGGCTATTGGCACAGCCACCGTGTATATGGCGGGAATTAAAGCATTTCCCGTCGAGTGGTTGTATTATCACTACCTCTTCAGAAAACCGATAGTCTGGACCATTTTTGCTGGAACGGCTGTCTGGGTAGTTTGGGAGTCATAGCAAACACACACATTTCCTCTGTGGACATTGATGCCGCTTATCCTCATGGGATTGGCAGTTCTCTTGACCTACAAGATGCCTCAGGAAAACATATTCCAGGCCGTAGATTTTCCAGACATGGCACTGGACATAGCAAGCCTTCCGCTGCAAGACGACAGGCAGTTGGCAGTCATTGAGTACAGTCGGGTAACCAAAGCAGATCCTCTGGATTAGGTTAGTCATCACCACATCGTCAATGATCGCTTTGGTGATGACATTGTTGCACTAACGTATTGCCCAATGTGTCGCAGCATTATGCCCTTCGATGTGACCGATACTGGCCCACTTTTTGTTGGATTGTGCAAGAACGGCCATATGATCGTTGCTGACAGGAAACCCAAGACCTTCTTTCAGCCGACTACCTTTGAATCCATCATAGGCCCATTACCTCCATATACCTTAACCATGGCCTACCTTCAAATTCTGTCCTGGAGTGAGGTAAAACAATTGAGTCCACTCCCCGCCATAGCCCAGGTTACGGAGCATGATTTCAGGGCATTTGAACTGCCCATTCCTGATCTTTGACAAAGATCATTGCAAGCGAGGTACCCCCAGGATTGTTTTCCAAAGATTGTGACAAAACGCTTCCCGCTCGAATCCGCGTTGTGGGTATTATTGAGCCAACCATTACACCGCAAGTAGTGTATCTAAAAGAAGAATTGCTGGGGCATAGCGTTGTCAAGAATGAAGCATTGGATAGTATGCTTGTTGCCCTCAACAACACGGTTAATGGCTTCAAGCGTACGTTGAATGGCAGGGAATTGAACATCATGTTGCATGTGGACAAAACGCTGTCTGACATTTCCATCGGAACCGTCTGGAACATTCGAGACCAATACCTCGAAGGTGAAATACCATCAAATCTGGAGCCGATTGCAATCTCCGATGAGTATTGGTTCTCGTGGAAGACATTTCATTCACAGACAAAAGGGTTTTATGGCAGCGGCAACCCACCACGTGTATATGCTGTTGAGTCCAGCATAACCAGCCAATCGAAGTTAGTAAAGCTTGCAGGAGTAAAAGGAAAGTAGTGAGGATTTTTCGTGCTATCAGAGCGTCTTGGAAGTGAAGCAATGTCCGCAATGGGCAGTCCCTCCCCTTGGTACGTTGGAATAAAGAGTGCCGGATCTGGCAAACTTGTTAACAATGCTTCCAGCGTACCCACTTCGGGCTGACCAATACCGTTGGCCTCCGAAACACCCACTCCCGAACCGATGACAGCATAGTGTGCTCCAAATATCTCGTTGAGGTGGGCTCCCGCTGGCCACCATTCGATTACCTGCGCTCCCAGTTGCCATTGTACTTTTCCACGTTGCAAATGGCTGTTATGAGCGAACACCAGGACTTTCCCGCGACTACACTCACGGGCGACGATATATGCTAGATTATCCGCCATCATTGCGTCGCGAATACCAAGCAGTTCCGCTAGCCGTTCATCCGCTTGTCGCGCCAACACGGCGTGATAGTTGAGTAACTGCCGTGCGACCGAGGCATATTGTAACGCCTCCCAGTACTGATCCGCATCACTCCTGGCTATTAATTCCGGGCGACGTATGTGCAATTCGGAAATAAGATCCTCCGTCTCGACCCGGAGTGCTGTTGCACCAGCCGATAATCCCACTGCCTGTGTTGGATCCATCGATGCAGCCGGATTCTCCCAATCGGCGTCTGCACCAAGCAGTGCATCAATGCGTTCGCGACGTTGTTGGCCGCTGTCACCACCAAACAAAGCAAGGTAATCAAGCACAAAATGAAGCGTATGGCGCGGGCTATCAGTATTGACCGCCGAGGTCGGACTATCGAAACCATAGAACCGGAGTTGAGTGCGCGGGGAAGCACTGGCATTGTATTGCCGCATCCACTCCACCAGTTCTCGATTCGCATCAAGCCCTTGGAAGCCGTAGCTAAATCCGATGTCCTGCAGAGCTTCATATGATGCTGGACCACGATCGGCAATATAATCATTCACAACACGCGCCCGCGGGAAACTGCTCTCGATAGCAATAGCGCTGTAGCCATGCGCCTCCACCAAGTGCTGGAAGAGCCGATTGCGGAGTATAAGAATGTCCTCGCCGCCGTGGAGGGCTTCACCAAAACCAAGCAAATCCACCGAGTTGCCCAGAGAGACGATCAACCTGTCAACAGCGATGCGGAATGTTTCGGGTGCATCCATAGAAAAAGGGATTGCTTCTTGTTTCATCCAATCATCGAGCGTCGTGTACACAGGAATGTGATGCGACATAGTAATATCCTCCTTGGTTTTTCATACATAGATGCCAGGTTCTGTGCATTTCTGCGCTATAATTTATCCTAGAACACAGATGCAAGTATGGAGGGTTGTCAAACAAACCTGTTATACTGTTGATGAATAGTTATCAGAAAGTCGCTACACGCATATTCGAGTTTGACATGACAGTTTGCTCTTACCTGCGTACTAAAGATCTGGCACAGGCAGTCCATATCAGCGTCCAGCAAGTACGCAACTACGAAGCAGGTGGCTTCATACCAACGGTTGAGCGTAGTCCTAGTGGATATCGTCGCTACACCCGGCAGCATCTGGTGGCGCTCAAAACAGCGCGGCACCTGATAGGCGGATATGGCAAGCAGCAGACGCAACAGATCATGCAGGCGGTGCATCAGGGTAGGCTTTCCGATGCACTAGCACTGATCGATGAACGGCATGCGGAACTTACTAAGATGCGTCTACAGCTTGAGCAGACTTTGGCAGCACTCAACCTTTTAGCAACGCAATTGCCCGCAAAAATACATTCTCATTCTGAGCGCTTACGTGTTGGTGCCGCAGCACACCGCGTCGGCGTACAGGTTTCGGCGCTACGCTTCTGGGAACAACAAGGGCTATTACATCCTATCCGTGAAGACAGCAGCAGATACCGGCTCTATGATGAACAACAACTCCATCGCCTTCACGTTGTGGCTTTACTCAGACACGCCAACTACGACTTTCCTGCTATTCGTACAACACTACATGAGCTTGAGGTGGGACAACCACAACGCACCATTGCGGCTATCGAACAGCGACGTAGCAAACTTGCCAGAATGAGTTGGCGCTGTGTGGAGGCAATAGCTGCGTTGTATGCTTACGTAAACGAGTTTTGGGATGGGCAGGCAGCATTGGCAGGCCAACAGTAGTGGAAACAACAACAGCGGCTGAAAAGTGACCTGACGGAATTTTTAACCTGGATGATTTGATAGCAGTACGTCAAGATTTTGCCATACATAAAGCAGATCTACCACTGCACCGCCGCCTGGTGGCTCCCAAATTCGTGCTTCCTGATTGGTTGCTCCAAGCAATTCATAGAACCGACGTGCGGGAATATTCGACTCCAATACACCAAGATGTAGTCCGGCGTATGGATAGAGTTGATTTGACCAGAGCGCAATCTCGATGAGCAAACGCTTACCAATACCTTGGCGCTTTCTCGCACTGCAAACATGCAGATTATCGATTAATATACCCCATTTTTGTCTTCATTGCCAAATGCACATGCAAACCCACAAAGTTCCGGATCTTCTTCAGCCACAAGCACAATTTGATTGTTTTGTGGTGCAGCAAAGCGTTGGTGCCAGATATCTTTACGATCCTCAACCACGTATCTGTCCAGAAACTCTTCCTTGAACATGCCCCGATAAGCACTGCGCCAACTCTCCGCGTGTAGCAGGGCAATCGCTTCAGCATCTTCCATTGTGGCGGTTCGAATGTTCATTCTATATAACTATTCCTCGTGCTTAGCTGCTACAATGGCACGAAATACCTCATAGCCCTGATCGAGTTCCTGCTGAAATTGTGTACAGAGCGTTACTTCATGCAACTGCCGTGCAAAGGCCATGCGCTCTTCATCTGACTGGTCGCCCTTGAACACATTTACCAGCACTGGTTTTTGGGTTCCTGGAACATGAAAAAATACTCGTGTTGTAATTGTCTTAGTGCTACAATACAACACCTCTCAACCAGTTCCACATTAAATCTGTAATGGGTATAATCAGCATTCCAGCCTGTTTCCAAATACTGGGCAACCGATTCGGAAGCAGCCTCCCCACCCTCTTCGTGATACTGCCAATCGCAGGGTGACCATCGCAGCGATTGACGGTGGAGTGCACATAGTGTTGTGTTTCCCTGAGCATATGTCAGCGCTTTACGTTCTAATGCTTCTTCTGTGTTAGCCATCGATAGTACGTAACTTCCTTCACCATTTGTGTACAGACCAAAGGCATACACCTGCTCGTCACCAACCTGACTCAAAATATCTTGAAATGCGGCTTGAGCAAGGGCACGAATGAGTTCAGTAAAGTAGGTTGCATCAAATTGTGGTAGTGTCATCTGACGTGTTCTGTACGAGTGATAATCCTAAAAAGCTAGTATAACACACAGCATTGCCCTAACTACTCTATCAAACAACTCGCAGATAATGCGCCCAGTAGCCCTGCCACGGACCGTACTGCTCTGCAATATGTGGGATATCGTGTTGCTTCAGGTGATCGCCATAGTGCGTACGAACTGCCTGGAGCAGCGCTTTTTCGCCAGGAGGAATATGCGCCATACGACCTAAGCCCCGCAACAATACGAAGGCCGCTGACCACGCACCAACACCGTTGATCGAACATAACCAAGCCTCAACCTCGGTATAGGGCGCTGTCCGAAGCCATTCTTCATCGACCGTACCAAACTCCTGAGCAGCCGCATGCAGATAGTATGCTTTGCGTTTATTACCAATAAGTAATTCTACCTGTTTGGGTGCAAGAGCAGCCATTTGATCGGGGACCGGGAATGCTTTATAAAAAACACCATCTACTTCAAGTACATTCTCACAGTAGTCAATGCCTGTTTCATCTGCAATGCAGCAGCAATAGGAGTACGCTGAGTGAGTATCGCCCAGCACACATTCTCAAAAGGGGTCAAAAACTTGACCTGATGATACCCATAAAGTTGCTTGATAATCGACGCAAAACACCCTCAACCATTGTAGAACCAAACGATAGTTCTGGCTACTTATCACGCAATAGGCTAACTACATGACCCAGGAAAAACGTCCAAGTATCACTGCAAAGAGATTGACATCACTCAGAAGCAGTAACAGTTTCAACAGGATCAAAACCATTAGCCAGACGTAGAAACGTGTATGGTTATATCGGGCATGTAAATGACGAGGATAAGACGAACGTGGTGAATGCATGGCGAGGTACTCCCTGGTACGCATATGACTGAAAGAAAGTAAATGAATCCATCTATATACCGCACACGTCACAGCCATGTAACGGCTTCAAACAGACAAAGTGTGACCAAAGGTACGCCAAAAAGCAAAGGTCTGCATTCCTCGAAACAATGCGACCTTTACACAGAGAATGCATTCACCAGCCGCACACAAAACGGTGATGTGCCAGTCCCACCAGCGTGGTGGCATCAGCAAAGGCATCCTGTGGTGAGTGTTGGTTGCCTGAAGGAACAAATGATGTATCTGCTTCCTGCAACGTCTGACGGAGAAACCCAAGGAGTTCGTTCCACGCATCCTGCTGTGGTCCAGTTTCACCAATAGCCTCGATACTGGTTACAAACGCATGTGGTTGCCCATCATAGATGCTGATCTGATGCGGTATGCTCGCTTGACGCAGTCCTTCTTCAAGTGCACGAACTTCTTCTATAGGAATGGATGTATCTGATCCTCCAAAAATACCCAACACGGGACCGGGCAACGTAGCTAATTCTGCGGGTGTGACAGTTGCCATGCCATAAAAAATGCCCGTCGCTGCGATCTGATTATTGTGCAAACTATAGAGAAGCGAAGTGCGGCCACCATAGCAAAAACCCATTACTGCAATACGATCAGCCTGTACATCCGGCTGAGATGCCAGCCATGTAAATACTGCGTCAAGATCACTGTTCACCTGTTCTGGTGGGATCGAGCTTACCTGATAGATGGCCCGTGGAATCCAACTGGTGCTATTGCCACGAAACGTGTCGGGAGCAATAACAACATATCCTTCCTGTGCCAGCGCGTTGGCCTTTTCGGTAATTTCTGCTTTGAGCCCCCACCACTCATGGATCATAATAACCGCAGGATGGGGGCCGGGCGTCTCTGGCCGTGCGACATAGGCGGCTATTTCAGGGCCGTTGTCGTTGGAGACACGAGTATTCGTGAGAGCATCTACACGTCCGCCACCGAGCAATGCATCGATGGGAATAGATAGAGCAAGTATAAGAATAAGACCAACAATACCACTAACACCCCAGATTAGAATCCGTCGTAGTATACGCATATCGTTTCCTTTTGACTATGGATGAGTCCCTGCATTGATGATACTGAAAAAAGAAACGCGTGGATGTTGCGAGGAAGACATGTGCTACGCTTGATACAAATGGTATTGCGTACTATAACTATCTTCAAATACTCAAAAAGCATAATGTGGAAGGAATATACTTATGCCCAAACCCACGGTCTACATCACCCACAAAATCCCGCAGGCTGCTCTTGACATTATCGCCGCCCATTGTGACTACACCATGTGGGAAGACGAAGCAACTCCGGTCCCACACGATGTTCTGCTACGCTCGATTGTCGATGTTGATGGGGTATGACTATGTTGACGGAAAAGGTAGATACAGAGTTCCTTGCTGCCGCTCCACAGTGCAAAGTCGTCGACAACATGGCCGTTGGTTATGATAACGTCGATGTGCCTGTGCTCATAGAACATAATGTTCTGCTGACTAATACCCCAGATGTGTTAACAGAAACAACGGCGGATCTGGTATGGGCACTCATCCTGGCAACCGCCCGACGCATCGTCGAGGGGCAAAAGACGATTGAAGCCGATGACTGGAAGACCTGGTCTCCAATGTTCATGGTAGGGCAGGATGTCTTTGGAGCCACATTAGGCATTGTCGGTGCAGGACGTATTGGTGCAGCAGTAGCACAGCGAGCAACTGGCTTTAACATGTCGATTATCTATTACAATCGTCGACCAGTACCAGCGCTTGAAGCACAAATAGGCGCAACCTACTGCCAAGACCTTGACACATTGCTCACGGAAGCCGATATCGTCGTCACATTAGTACCGCTCACGGATAGCACACGAGGTATGTTCGGTGCACGCGAGTTTGCATTGATGAAGCCCACCGCACCGTTCATCAATGCGGCACGAGGGCCTATGGTCAAAGAAATGGAGCTGTACGACGCACTCCAACATGGACGCCCATGGGTTGCAGGGCTCAATGTCTTTGAACAGGAGCCGATCCGTGCAGACCACCCACTCCTGAGCCTCCCAAATGTGATCGCCGTACCACACATCGGCAGCGCCACCGTTGCCACCCGCACACGTATGGCGACCGTAGCAGCAACAAATCTGGTGGCAGCGCTAACCAGGCAAGCTGTCCCTAATGCTGTTAATCCTGAAGTGCTGTGATAGAACTATGCCAAAAGTCGTACCAGATGAGCAATGTGCCAGATGATATATATGTACAATAGCCAACCTAGACATGCCATAGTAATGCCCAGATGTGTTTAGAAAAAAAGAACAGACAACACAGTGCATATGGCATACAAGCAAACCATTCTGATAAGATTGGCACAAAGCGGAATCTCTTTTGGCATATCATGCAACTCATACCAACGATAGCCTCACCAGAGTTTTACGGCATTAGAAAGCTCTCTATGCAACTCTCATCGTATACTCATCTTCCCAAAATACACTTGCACGCCGATTGAGCATTACACCATAGACACAGCTTGTTTCTTAATGGTACTATCTTCCCATAACGTACTAGGTTTCATCAAGAGAGTCAGCACAAGAGGGCTTGACTAAAAACATACGATAGCTCTTCAATACAAAGCATAAAATTGATACACATCTGCTGGACTGGGGCGATATCTTCGTAGTATCCGCACCCTGGATATGAACGTGTACTACAAATGGGTACATGTAACTATATCTACCCCAGACACAACACTATCATCGAAAACATTTGCCTGGAATAACAACATCAACTATTAGTCGCAAAAAAAAGGAAGCATGCATGGCTACTTTAATCAAAGTCGAGAACGAAGTATTTGATCTGGAAGGTGTAAGTATTCAATTTGATAGTGAAAGTGTGCGAGCACCAAACGCTATTGTATTCTGTGGAGAACGCAAAATTATTATTCGCGGTGCCGCAGCAGAAGCGCTCCGATGGTGGATCGAAGGCAACAGTATGGACATTATGACCGCATATCGGTATGACGAGACTCCTTGGACTGATACACAACAATCGCCCTATTGCTAAAGATGCTTTACACAGATGCTACTGGGAGTGCACACTATATTTTGTACACTCCTTTTTCATCTTTTACAATAGTTATGTAGAGGAGACTGCTCTTGTAGAAACGAACATGTTAGCTTAGCAGATATCGTACAACACGCACCGCTGTGGAAGGAGGGTGATCACGTGGCGCTTGTGTAAACTTGAGCATGTAGTTGTGGAATTGTGGTTTTACACGCTCCAACCCAGTGTTGTAGGCATGTAACAAAACTAACAGTATCAATAGATAACCGATAGATATCCCAATAGCCATCGCAGCAGTTGTCCCCACCACAAACGCCGGTGTCAGATTAAGAACGACATTGCCCAGTGTGTAGGCTGTGAGCGACGACCGACCAAATTCCATTGGCACCGCACTCCATCCTGGAAGACTATGATGCAACGGAACGAGTAACGACAGCAGGATGAGAATACACATACACAAAAACAGGCCAATGGCGTAGTAACCAGGATGATTCTGTGCGCGATAGGCTTCCATCGTGACGAAGTTCTGAGCGACCTCAGATGCAGAAGACGAAACAACTAACCCGACAATAATGGCACCACATAGACCAAGCACCATGGTAGCAGTCTGGTAAAATGCCCCCAGACCTTGTTCACGCCAGTTGGCCAGACTCGATGCTACCAGCATGCCCACGATCAAGAATGTAAACCCATACAGCACACTTGGGCCGTGGTGGTTACCAACAATACCAAAGAGCACGCCACCTAAGCCCGAAAACATACTCAAATCCCTAATATTAAGGGCTGTTAAGATAGGGTAGGTGATCCAGATACCTCCCAATAGCCCAATCATCCCTAACGACTTATATCGCTGACGGAACATCAATAATGGAATGGCTAGCAACAGCGCGATACTATAAAAGCGCAGAATATTCCCAAAGTGTGCGTCGGCGAGAAATAATGCCGCCCCCGCAGCGTGCATCGGGGTAAGGGAACCACCAATCAGGCCAGCCAGAACGGTTAATTGGTAACCGATAAAACACTGGAGACTCCGTTTAACCAGCCGTTGGGTAATAGGTTGCAACCCTTGCTGTTCATAACGTTTGAAGTACACCAGTTCCAGCATCATACCAAACATAAAAATGAACAGCGGTGTGGCAGAACGAGAGATCACGCGTATCAACACTTGATCAGAAGAAAGCAAATCCCATCCACCAAAATCAATCATTGCATGCGAGAAGATCGCCAGGAAGATGGCAAATGAACGTGCTACATCGACAAAATTGAGACGCTTTTTGACCGTGCCAGACATAGAAAGTGCTCTCTCAACTATTGAATATGATAAAAAAAAGCAAGACATAGTTTACCAAATATACAGGTAGCATACGGTGTCCAGATTAAAAGAACGTAAATCGATCTCATGGCAGGATGAATAGATAGTCAGCTAACGTAATCATCAATTACTGCCTCGCAGCTTGTAAACAAGATCGATACACGCATAGTATAACCCGATGAACGACCTTCTTGTATAAAAAACATCGACCTGACACGATTGGCTATCTTTGCTCATGTGTAAAATTTCTGTTATCCTAACCAATACATTTTTCTTTATCAATCAAACCCTTTAACTTTAGCAAAACATGCTGTGCATAATCTCCTGAGCTTATAACCCACAACACAGCAAGTACATTTTGCTACGCAGATCAGAGGTCTTTTACAGCAACAGGAGCCAGGTATGTCAATACACGTGATTGGTGCTGGGTTTGGGCGCACCGGCACCCTCTCGCTCAAAGCCGCGCTGGAAGAATTGGGCTTTGCTAAGTGCTATCATATGGTAGAAGTCATTCAGAACCCTAACCACGTACGCATTTGGAAAGAAGCAATGGAAGGCAAGGCAGTCGATTGGAATACCCTGTTTCAGGGCTATCAAGCCACGGTTGATTGGCCAGGATGCACCTTCTACCAGGAACTCATGCACCACTATCCTGCTGCGAAAGTCATCCTGAGTGTGCGGAATCCCGAACGCTGGTATACGAGTACCTTTCAAACAATTTATAGATTTAGTCAAAACCGTACTATGCAGTTTATTCCTAACGCACGACACATAATGCAGATGAGTAACCGACTTATCTGGGAACACACTTTCCATGGTCAATTTGAAAATCAACAATATGCGATTGATATTTTTAATCAACATATTGCAACCGTCAAACGAACTGTTCCAGCAAAGCGGCTACTGGTCTACGATGTCAAACAGGGTTGGGAGCCATTATGTCAATTTCTTGAGGTGCCAATTCCCATCGATACACCCTTCCCACATTTGAATGATACAAAATCTATGCAAAAGATGATACAACAACGCGTGGCTACAGCACAACGCATCGTTGTGGGTATGGGAGCAGTGGCGTTGGTGGGATTAGTCTGGGGGCTTCAAAAACTCTATCGACGGACGAACTAAACCTTTGTACGGAGACCATACATTTGAAACCACCGCACTTATCAATAGACTTTACGTTCACTGGCACTAGTATAGTCAACAGGATTCTATTATGTCAATACACGTGATTGGTGCAGGGTTTGGCCGCACGGGTACTACATCACTCAAAACAGCTTTGGAGGCATTGGGTTTTGCTAAGTGTTATCACATGTTTGATGTGATGGCAAATTCCAAAGACGCTTTGATTTGGGAGCAGGCATTAGATGGCAAAAGTGTGGATTGGCAGGCTTTGTTCGATGGTTATCAAGCGACAGTTGATTGGCCTGGATGTACTTTCTATGAAGAACTGATGCATCTCTATCCCAATGCCAAAATACGTGATCCCGAACGCTGGTATACCAGTATATTCCACACAATCTATAGCTATAGTCAAACCAAGAAAATGGAGTGGAGGGTGTGATTTATTCCGAACATGCGCCACACGCGACGTCTGGTGCGCCGCATTATCTGGGAACACACCTTTGACCATCAGTTTGAAGATCGCCAGTATGCCATTGATGTGTTTAATCAGCATGTTGCAACCGTTAAACAAACGGTTCCAGCGGATCGCCTCCTTGTCTACGATATCAAACAGGGCTGGGAACCATTATGTCAATTTCTGGATGTCCCGGTACCTGTAGGTAAACCATTCCCGCACTTAAACGATACTGAGTCGTTTCATAAAATGATGCAACGACGTACAAATGTTGCACAGCGTATTGCTCTGGGTATTGGGACATTTGTAGTAGCTGGACTTAGCTAGAGCATTCAAAAACTGTACCGACAGGGAAGATAAACCGTTTGCACGTAAGACTGAGAGATCGCAGATTGGCCATGTGACTCGTTTCTCTGCGATCTCATGCTGACAACTCAGTCTGGCTGAAGCACAATCGTTATGTGCCATCTGCCGATGATACGTTGGGGTCCCAACCGTATTGCTCAATCACACGGAAGATGTCTGTCTCACTGATAATACCAACGGGTTGTGTTCCATCCAACACGACAACACGTCGAATACGATGATCGATCATGAGTTCGCTACAGGCTTGCAGCGTGGTATCACATGATGCTGTCACCAACGGGCGTGAGGCAAGCTCCCCGACCGCGACAAACTGCGAGTCACGGTTGGTACGTACAATACGATCAAGAACATCGCGAATGGTCATAATACCCCAATCACCGATAGCCCCAGGCTCAACCAACACACTCGTAATGCCCTCTTGCGACATCAGATGCATCGCATCAACAACCGACATCCGTGGGTGCACCGCGACGATCTGTTCGGTCATAATCTCACCAACCGTCATCGGAGGAACCTGCGTTGTCGGCAGGACGTCACGATCCTGCGGTGCGCGTACCTGACCAAGCGCATATCGCGTGATGTTGTCACCACGCTGACGTGCCACCCGTGCTGCTGCTCTTTCTAACTCCCCATCTAAAACGAGCACTAACACATGTGTACCGTCCGGTACATCTATTGCTTCAAGCGGTACCACCTTTGTACCATCGAACTGACCACGAAGTATATGCATCAAGCATCCTCCTCGTATACAGTCACAGAAGGAAAAAAGACCATGTGACTGGCCGCCTATGAGATATTGCACTGCGTTAGGCATTGTAACAAACACCAGCAAGATGTTCAAACTAGCGCATACACAGCACGTTGTCACAATCCTTTCCCTCAACTCCTAAAGATCTTGCTAAATTCTCCGAGAGGTGGGTGCAAGACCTTCAGGCATCTAAACCGAAACAGCAACATCAACACTATGTTATGAGAGAAGCCGTTTGATCTCATCAACAGACGGTATTTTCCCTGACACTTTAACATAGCCATCGACCGCCAGTGCTGGTGTCACCATGACTCCAAAATCTATAATCTCATTCATATCCGTAATCTTCTGCAATTCATAATCAATACCCATTGATCGAGCAGCTGCTTCTGCGTGGTCCGCCAACTTTTGGCACTTCGCACACCCTGATCCTAATATCTGTACTTGCTTCATTATATAACTCCTTAGTCACTTTAGTATCCAAAAAAAGTTCCGTAGATAAGACCACTGATGGTTGCCATCACCACAACTAATACCACAAACACCGCCGTTTTCTGTGTTCCCATCATACTGCGGATGACCAGCATATTTGGGAGACTCAACGCTGGTCCTGCTAACAACAATGCCAACGCCGGACCTTTGCCCATTCCATTACCCAGTAACCCCTGTAAAATCGGTACTTCAGTCAATGTAGCAAAGTACATAAATGCCCCTAAAAACGCAGCCGTAAAGTTTGAAAGCAGTGAATTTCCCCCTACCAATGTACTAACCCATCCAGATGGAATCAAACCCTCATGTCCTGGCCGCCCCAGAAGTAAACCTGAAATCAATACACCAATCACCAACAGGGGTAAGATCTGTTTTGCAAATCCCCAGCTTTGCTGCCACCACTCACCGATCTCGTCGGTACTTGTGCTGGTCAGAATCGATAGTCCCATTAATCCAATGATAAATGGAATAAGTGGTGTAGTAGGGAAGACAAGGAGCGCAATCAGTGTCGATACGGCAATAGCGGCCATTTTCCACCACGGTACACCAAACCAGCGCCATAGAATCAATGCAAGGGCAACCGCAAAGACGCCCGTGATGATCCACTTGGCATAATACATAGTGCCCCATATACCCGTAGCTTCCAGTGGTTGACTCCAGTTTGCAAATACCAGAATCCCAATGAGGGATGCAAAGTAGAGTCCATTCTGCCAGAGTGGACGTTCGACGACAGCTGTCGGCAACACCATGTGAGCACGTTGTTTTGCCTGTTCCTCTTTCAGAAACATAAGATGCATGAATAAGCCAATGACAATACTGAAGATAATTGCCCCTATTGCACGGGCAATACCTAACTCTGGTCCCAGCACACTCGCAGTGAGCATAATAGCCAACACATTAATAGCAGGACCAGAATACAGAAATGTTACAGCAGGCCCAAGTCCTGCACCGCGCCGATAAATACCCCCAAATAACGGTAATACCGTACATGAACAAACCGCCAGAATCATACCAGACACCGCAGCAACGCTGTAGGCAACTGCTTTAGGTGCCTGTGCACCTAAATATTTCATCACCGCAGCCTGACTGACAAAGACGGCAATGGCCCCTGCAATAAAGAAGGCAGGCAATAGACAGAGTATGACATGTTCCTGAGCATACCATTGTGTCAGATAGAGCGCCTCCAACACCGCTGTATCAAAGCGCGGTGTTCCTACAGGCACATACCAGAAACCCACAAACACCAGGATGATCAGCAGCAAAGGCTTCCATTCATCGCACCAATACGTCCAAGGCCGGTGGAAAGCGGCACGCATACCTGCCACCTGTTGCGAAAAACGTGTAGCAGTATGGGGTGGTTGAGCGTGTTTCATAAGAGTTACCTTTTTTCTAGGTCATACCCAACACCTAAAGAGTGTCCACTAAAATAACCATGTATATTCAAAAAAATGAATATATTTAAAAAAAAGAGATTAATCACGTGCCACAGAGACTGCGTTATCAACGCCAGTACATTTAGGACACGGACAATCAGTTAGCATTGCACTGGGTATGTCATCACACGGTGGTATGCCCATCAGTGTGCGAGCGGTATCCAGGATTGTAAACAACTCTGGATGTATGACATGATAAAAAATATTCAAGCCATCCCGACAATCACGTATTAAGCCTGCATCGCGTAAAACACTAAGTTGTTGCGATATATAGGCCTGGCGACAGCCCAGTGCTGTTTCCATATGGCACACACACGCCTCACCCTCACGTAGGAGATCAAGAATAGCTAGACGTGTAGGGTGCATGAGCGCACGAAAGAGCATGGCTGTGGGATGTTTGGCTCGCTGCATACTCATAGAACAGTTACTTGCATGATTGCTGATAAACTCCACAGATATTATATTCTATTTTTTGAATATAGTGGGAAAGATTATCATCATTTAGGTGAAGATAGCTTTACCAAACACATACATACTATAGCGAAAGAGCAACCAAAACAGCTTTGTCTCAGGATCTTAAGGCGATATAACAAGCTAGACACAGATGGAGCACTTAAGCTTCTGCATCGCCTGTGAGTCGCACAAGCTGATACACAATGGCCCCAGCAAGCGACCCCAACAAAGGAGCCACAACATAGATCCACTGATCCGTCCACATACCCATCACAAGCGCTGGCCCCAGCGACCGGGCTGGGTTCATGGATGCTCCACTGATCGGTCCACCCCATAAGGCATCTAAGGCTACCGTGGCACCGATCGCAATGGCCGCCAGTTGACCCACCGCCCGAGTATCGGTCGCCACCGCCATAATCACAAACATTAACACCGCCGTTAAGAGCACTTCGATACCAAATGCTTGTACAACACTGTTCGCCGGGATCGTCATCCCCACATTGGCCACATTCCCCAAGAGCACTCGCAAGGTCAACGCACCCAATACCGCGCCAACTAGTTGGCTCAGAATATACACCGGAACATCACGCCAGGCAAAATGGCGGGTCCAAGCAAAGGCAATGGTAACCGCAGGATTGAAATGTGCCCCCGAAAGATGCCCGATTGCCGCAATCATCACCATAATAATCAACCCGAAGGTCAGCGCCACGCCCAGATGACCAAGTGCCCCAGTCTGATCATTGACCATAATAGCACCACACCCTGCTGTGACTAACCCATAGGTTCCCAATCCTTCCGCACTTGCACGGCGTAATACGTGACGCATACCCTACTCCCGTTTCATGACTAATACCTTGACTATCCTATAAGCGTATGATTACTCACGCGTCGACTCAACCATGTGTCGAAAATTTTCGCGCGTTTGTTCTGATACCGTCACTTCCAGTGGAAAATAACCAACATCATCAATAAAATCGGTGACATTCGTCAGATAATAATGTATAAAGGCGGCGACGTGGGGTTTCTCTGCGAGAATAGCTGTACTCGTATATATATACAATGGACGGGCAAAAACATACGATCCATCATCGACCGACGCTGCCGTTGGGAGCACCGGATCTGTGGCTGCTGTGCTCGTCTCAAGTGCTACGGCACGCAGCTGTTCCTGATTCGCGCGGTAATACGCAAATCCGAAATAGCCAATCGCCGTGGGATCAGTTGCAATCCCATCCACAAGTACATTATCGTTTTCACTTAATACGATCCCTGGTGCTTGTTGGAGAGCGGTCGAGTCACCAATAAAAACCTTCTCCACAAAGTAATCAAAGGTACCACTATCCGTGCCGGGACTAAATAAGGCAATCGGTTCAGGCGGATAGGCCGGATCGACGGCATCCCACGTGATGGCATCCCCAGAGAAAATACGGGCCAATTGGCTTAATGAGAGCGCCTCGACAAACGTATTATCAGCGCTGACAACCACTGCCAGAGCATCCGTCCCAACAAGAAATCCAGTCGCAAGACGACCATTGGTCCGACAAACGGCCTGTTCCTCGTCTGTCATGGGACGGCTGGCATTCACGATGTCTACGTCACCTTGCTGACAAAAACGTTCAATTCCAGCACCAGTACCAGTGACGGCTACCGTAATGTCAGCAGATGATCCTTCATCGGCAAATGCCTCCACCACCGCAGCGGTCAGCGGGAAAACGGTGGATGACCCGGTAATACTGATACTTCCAGCGACGGTTGCAGGGTCCGCAAAGGGCGTGACGGTTTCAGCCCGTGCACCGCACGCGACCAGCACGCAACTGATCACCAAGCTTGCGAGACCAATGCCCCACATTGATGTGTTCATAGACAGAAACCTCCTTCTGTGGATGGTGTATCAGGGTGTAGCCGTGGGTACAATCCACGCACGTACCTGTGCCTCAATCGCATCACGGACGGTGCGAAATGTTACTAGACGTTCTGCTTCACTTCCCTGTGCCGCCGCCGGATCAGGGAAGCTCCAGTGAATCCGTTGAGCAGGACCCGGAAATGCAGGACAGTTCTCAGCAGCGCTGTCACAGACGGTGATCACATAATCAAACGACTGGGTCAGAAATTCCTGGAGACTTTTCGAGTGATGTGACCGGATATCGATCCCACACTCGTCCATCGCCGCTATCGCCAATGGATTGACGGTAGAAGGGTGTGTCCCGGCACTCATCACTTCAAAACGATCACCCGCCAGCGTCCGCAGAAGACCCTCGGCCATTTGGGAACGCGCTGAATTACCAGTACACAAGATTAATACACGCTGCATACGACACGTCCTTTCTGCAGGATGAACGATGTTATTTATATCAATATATATTGATATTATATACCATCTTCGATATAATTACAAATCCCAAATACCGATAAGACGCCATTCACGATGCATTTCTTGTTATGTTTTGTTATACTACATAAATCGTTCATTGATATATCGTGGCAAGGGATGCTGATTTTGCGGAGGTTTCTACATGACAACACTATCTACAATACCCCATACTGTTGGCCTTGAATCGCTCAGACTACTGACTGATGAGGTGCGTTGGCGTCTGCTCAACGAACTTCGGTACAGTGATCGTCAGGTGCGTGAGCTTGTGGAGTGGCTGAAACTCCCCCAAAATCTGGTATCCTATCACCTGGGTATCTTACGACAAGCCGGGCTGGTACGCACACATCGTAGTGAGGCGGATGCACGGGTACAGTATTACAGTTTAGATTTTCATACACTTCAGCAACACTATGAGCAGATTGGCGCGAACTTGCATCTTTCAGTTGCCGCCAATACCACATCAAACACGACTGATAGATCAGTCGTGTTCATCTGCAGTGCGAATAGTGCACGCTCACAGATGGCTGAGGGATTACTACGACAACTGAGTGGTGGCACGATCAAGGTGCGAAGTGCGGGGATCAGCCCATCGATGATCCATCCCAATGCCGTACAAGTCATGACTGAGATTGGTATCGATATTGAATACCAGCAGGCCAAAAGCATTCTCGATCTACAGAACTACCAGCCTGATATCGTGGTCACGGTCTGTGATAAAGCACGCGAAGCTTGTGAACATTGCTTTGATGCTCCGCTTCAACTCCATTGGAGTATTCCTAACCCGACTCACGAAAATACCGACACCCAGTACCGCGCCTTTCAACAAACGCGCGATCTCCTGCTCGAACGCATCCAGGCCCTACTAGCGTTAATCCCTGCTCTCTCCTGACCAAATTATTAATATGGTCACACTAGTTCAGGGTTATTGTGTTACAAACAAAATTCGAGTATCATGCAGGTGTTCCATAACAACAAATGAAGCGTACGCATAATTGTACTGTAAGGAGAAGTATGAACGGACAACAGTACCTTACCTATACATGGTTCCGCATAGGTATCGCCGTAGCTGCCTCACGCCCTGGGGGGTGGTTCTATGTCTACGTAGCACCTCACCTCGACCGCTGGATTATCCGTATGTCGAATGGTCGTGCCAGCACCGCTGTTGGCATGCCAGTGCTGATGCTCACGACGGTCGGAGCCAAGACCGGCCAGCAACGCATTAAACCACTTGTCTACATCCCTGATGGGGAGCGGGCTGTGCTGGTGGCATCCAACGGTGGCCATCCCCATAATCCTGGCTGGTATTACAATTTACGTGCCAAAGCAACCGTAACTGCCTCTATTAATGCACGGACACAGACATTCGTGGCTCACGAGGCAACAGATGCAGAGCGCGCCCGCCTCTGGGAAAAAGCACTGACCTACTACCCCGGCTACGCGATCTATCAACGACGTGCAAACAACCGACAAATTCCGGTGATGGTGCTCACCCCAACAGATTAGCCTGACTGGATCGAGTGCATATAGCCAGATGGTATGCCGAGTGTGCTCACGTGTTCTCAAATATCGGCGTACTACACTAGCAAGGCACAATGTCTACGATCAAGATCGCTATTATTGGTGCCTACAACGAAACTTCTCAAGCACAAAACACGCTCATTCCAGCGCTTGAGCACGCGGCCAATGCATTCAATCTTGTGGTCAAACCGTACTGGATACTCACAACAACACTCAGCAACTCACAAAGCATCGATAGGTTCTATGAGTATGATGGCATTATTGGGAGTCCAGGGGAGGTACACAACCTCGACGTCACATTGCGCGGCATTCAGTTTGCCCGTGAGCGCAATATACCGCTGACTTCCAGTATGCAGTGCTTGCATTTGCACGGAACGTGGCCGCCAGCGCCGAGTTTGACCTGGCGGCCTCTAACCTCATCCTCACACACTTGCGTGCACTATTCGTGGGCAAAAGATGACTGTGCCTATTCAACCAGACACACGCGCATATCATCTTTACGAAAGGAATACCACAACCGAGAAATACTTCTGCAACTTTGGCATCAACCCTGCACACCATAAGTCACTGGTTGAAGCAGGTCTCCAAATGACCACCACCGATCCAGACGAAGAGCCACGTATTCTGGAGCTATCATCACACCATTTCTTTATCGCCAGTCTCTTTGTCCCTCAAACTGCTGCAACACCTGAGCGCCCGCATCCCCTGATCAAAGGGTTTATTGCTGCGAGCGCCAGGCTGCTGTGAAACTAAGTAGAAAACTGTACGTTATCGCTTAAGCAACCAATTGCCAGAGTGCTGGTACACTCGATGGTTGCCAGTTTGACAGCGATGTATGGGCCTGTAAACAGCGATAGGTGCTCCCCTCATATGTTACTTCTTCGCCGACTGCATATGATGTATTTGGCTGCCATGTTGATGCATCCGCAGGTGGTGTCGGTATTACAGGAGTATCGGTCGGTGTCACCGATGGTACCTCGGTTGGTGGAACAGCCGTACCTGTTGGCACTTCGGTTGGTGGAGTTGTCGGTTCTGGTTCATCAATAGGATCTGGAAACTGTGAACTACTCGAAACCTCGCCACTATCAATCAAGGGGATATTACTATCTGTGATAACATTCTCATATATATCGGTTACACGGAACGTATATGGTCCTGACCCCATCCCACCTTGCTGGATGAAATAATTAAACCCTGTACGCGGAACAGGCGTAAATTGTCCATCGCTTGTTTCGTACTCAAAGGTAGCAATGGGGTTCCGATGATTACGGATCTGCACAGCCGTCCAATATTGACTGCTGCCCTCTTTATAACGATACACAATCGGTCCATCAAGTTCAGGACTCACAATACGCCAACTGATCGGCACTCGACCATCATCTGGATCAGCAATGAGCGCAAATGCTTCGGCACTAAAATCAATATCACCTGACTTACATCCAGGACACAGATCCACAATACGGACCACCACCGTTCCCTCCGGTCCTGTTGCCTCAACATACGCCCCACACAACCGTGCCGTATCATAATCCGTTTCGTTCATCGCCGCGACCATCAAATTGTCGGGAGTCGGATCAAAGCTACAACTTCCGGCACCTGTTGCAGCATAGAAAGTGCCTTCACCTGTATGTACATCATTGGTTAAGATGGGTAATGCTGATGATTGCGCTCCTAGAAATCCCGGAAAACTCAAGATACATCCACTTACAATCAAGCAACAGAGCATGCCAATGTACATGTTGATCGGTTGTGTCTTCTTCATAGTAGATAGATCAGCTTTCTATTGTTACTATAGTTGTCGAACAATGGTCTGGATTAAGCAACCAATTGCCAGAGTGCTGGTACATTCGATGGTTGCCAGTTTGACAGCGATGTATGGGCCTGTAAACAGCGATAGGTGCTCCCCTCATATGTTACTTCTTCGCCGACTGCATATGATGTATTTGGCTGCCATGTTGATGCATCCGCAGGTGGTGTCGGTATTACAGGAGTATCGGTCGGTGTCACCGATGGTACCTCGGTTGGTGGTACGGGCGTGCCAGATGGAACCTCGGTCGGAGGCACAGTCGTAGGATTGCTACCATCCCCAAAGATAACATCAGAGCACGAATAAAACGCCTCTGGGCTATCGGAACGCTGCCAGATAGCATAAATAAGATGTCGACCGCTTTTTCCCTGTGGCAGTTGGCCTTCCATCACATACGATCCATCGACTAATGGCGGATCGACACTCGTCAGGAATGGCGCTGACTCAAGATCGGCCCATCGCAAAGGTTGGGTGGAATCGTATCCATCCCGCGTGACATACAGATCAAAAGAACCACGGTGCGGAGCAGTCGCACGGTAGGTAAATGTAAACTGACCACTCTGTGGCAACTGCACAGCAGGCCAATCGGCACGCGCCTGATCAAAACCCCTGTATTTAGCACGACCAGCACTACACAACTGACCATCAGGAATAAACTCCTGATGTCGCCCCGCCACATTCGCTAAATTGATCTCATTCCAGTCATACAGTGCCTGTATCCCCCCTAAAGCCACGGCCTCCTGACACGCTGCCGATGTTGGAGACTCCGGGCCTTCCAAAAAACAACCGTAGACTCGACTCACCGGATTTTGCATCGAGCCATGGGACTGAACAGCCGAAACGAGCAAGCTGAGCAAGAGCGCCATGGCCATGCCGCATAAACCCACACTCACGGTACCTCGTCGTAATCGCATTATAATTTCTCCTTTACACTACTTGTGTTGAAACAATAGAGCTATCCTCACAACATTCCCCATCAAAACTTATCAGACAGCATACTTTGAGCAGTTACTGTATACATCGGCAAAATAACGTAATTTTGATTGTAATAAACGCCCGTAGCGCTTCCGTAGACATACAAAATACCTAGGTAATAGACAAATAGCAGCAATATATGTGATTCTACTCTCGCAAATAATAGAGATCTATGGTACAGTAGATGAGGATACATACACTGTAAGATATATATCATGCAACCATTCTTTCTTGGGTGTGCTGTTTGGTCGTATAAGGAGTGGGTGGGGGAGCTTTTTCCGGCAGGAAGCAAATCAAAAGATTTCCTGCACCTCTATAGCCGTCGCTTGACAACTGTCGAAGGAAATACGACATTCTACGCCATTCCTAGCTCAGATACGATCAAACGCTGGAGCACAGAAACACCCGAGACCTTTCGCTTTTGTTTGAAGATTCCCCGTGAAATCAGCCATAACGGCCCGCTGGTTAACCACATTGATGCAACACGTATGTTTATAGAACGTGTCGCGCCACTTGACCAACGCCTTGGTCCTTTTTTCTTACAACTCCCGCCAGGCTATACCGCAACACAGATCGACGATCTCGCACAATGGCTGCAAGCCTGGCCCACAACCTATCGCTTATCGGTCGAAGTCAGACATCACGAATGGTATAGCTCCCCAAACGAGCCAACACTCATGAATTTGCTTGACCAGCACAATGTCGGGCGGGTATTGATGGATGTACGTCCACTACGTGCCGGGCCACTACCTGGGGCTGAAGAAGATCTCGAAAAGGCACGTGATCGGAAACCGGATGTCTCATTACATCCATTGTATAGTAGCGACATAGCCTTGATTCGCTACATTGGACATCCCAACCTGACACTCAACGAACCATTTCTCGATGAGTGGGCGAAACGACTACGTGCCTGGATGCAAAGTGGTATCCAAATCTACTATTTTATTCACTGTCCAGACGAACGTCAGTCACCCACATTATGTCGTATGTTGCAACAACGCTTAGAGCAACTGATTGATGTGGCACCATTACCATGGAATAGCTTAGAAAGCACCTTTGAACAGCCAAGATTGCTTTGATAGGCCATATGTTGCTTAAATAGCCTCTTACGTGTATGATTATGACGTTTTGTAGTAAATTCATTCTTTGCAGTGACGAAGGGAAGACCAGCTATGGCGTACCAACATGCCACTATTGATGGTGTTTTAAGTGATTTATTGTCACGCTTTCAATCCGCATCGCTGGGCATCACAGGCTCACTTATTGTTGATAGCGATGGTTTTGTAATCGCATCAAACCTGCCGAATGGAGGCGAAGAACGCCGTATCGCAGGTATTGGCGCAGCACTCATTGCTTTGGGAGAGCAGGTAGTCGGTGAATTACATCATGGCCAATTAAAACGCGCATTTATCGAGGGGGATGATGGTTATGTAACAGCGATCAATCTGAGTGCCGAAGCGGCATTAATTGTGTTAGCACACCGCCATGCCAAACCAGGGTTGGTTTTCTCGCAGATGGAACGGGCTGCCGTCAGTATTCGCAAGATCATGAAACTCTGATCAGTTGTATCACAACTAAAAATCCACGTACCCTACTCTAAATAATCGACAGCGCTTGTGGTGATTCTCTGCGTGTCTCATCTACGTTTGTCCAGCGTTTTCAACCGCAGTTACTTCTCTCGAGAATTACCCACTCAAATCCAAATCAGGCGTTTCATACTATATAGAGCCGTGTATACTAAGTAACTAGTTAAAAATTTCGCAAAATATCAATAATTATGTTAGCTAAAAAAAAGAATTAATGCAGCTTATATTAGAGTATATTTTTAAATGTCGGTACGAATAATGAAGGAAACGACACACTTATGTCTGAGGAGATCAACCTATGCTCCAGATTTTGAGCGCATCATTATCACCAGATAAGAGATGAGATGAATGTGCGAAGGAGTTAAAATCTTCGCACACGCATGTATCGCTGAAGTCCGTAGGGAGCACCTCTCGCCGGAAACCATGTGCCTGTTGTTGCAACAAAGCCATTCACACTCTGGCAAATTCGTCAGTAGTGTATTTTTATTTGACGTCTCAGTTTATCGAAGCGATGGAAGCGACTGTGTCCTGGTATGCCCACTTCGATAATCCCCAACATCTCATGGGTTGTTTTGATGAGAAGGCTGTCCAGACATTGAATCGTGGTCGTCATTCCGACGCTTGATACCACATCAAGGACAAGAGTTGAAGGATAATGTGAGTTACTCCCAGTGAGGTAATGGATCAGGAAAAAAAGCCCATTGATCAGGTCCAAGTTGGTATTCTTCGTCAGTGAGTAAACACTGATCAAGAGCAGCCGTAATGTCTGATTGATTCATGTGGAGACCGATAAACACAATTTCTGAACGACAATCACCAACTGTATCGTCCCAGTATCGCACAAGATATTGATCCAGTGCAAGTGTCTGAACCCATTCTTCACGCGGATACACAGCTAACCAGTGGGCCCCCGGTTCAAGTGAGACGTAACGACCAACCTTCGACCAGTTAACTGCTTGATTGACACGTGATGCCAGCCAGACTGGGCCTTTGGATCGTAGAACCTGCTTCAATACTTGTGAGTGCAACACATTCATCAAGCGTTCGGCATGAAAAGGTCGACGAGCACGATATACAAAACTGCTAATCCCATATTCTTCTGTTTCAGGGATGTGTTCACCTTGTAGTTCTTTTAGCCAACCTGGAGAGTTTTGAGCTTTTTCCAGATCAAACCGACCTGTCGCCAAAATATCCTGTGGAGAAATTTCCCCCTGACTTGTACGAATGAGTCGAGCTTCGGGATTTAAGTGGTGTAATACATTTTCCAGCCGCTCAAGATCACGAGCATGAGCAAGGTCGACTTTATTGATGATAATCACGTCTGCAAATTCTACCTGATCCACTAACAGTTGTGCTAGTGTACGTGTATCATCCTCTCCTGTGGCTAACCCCTCCTCCTGCAAATGACGTGCAGAGACATAATTCTGTAAAAATGTTGCGCCATCAACAACTGTCACCATGGTATCTAGATAGGCAACATCAGCCAGCGTCTGACCTTCAGCTATCGGAAAAGTAAACGTCATCGCAACTGGTAATGGTTCAGAGATGCCTGTTGACTCAATGAGCAAATAGTCAAAACGCCCTTCCTTCGACAAACGTGCCACTTCGTTGAGTAAATCATCGCGTAGAGTGCAACAAATACACCCATTAGTCATCTCAACAAGTTTTTCCTCAGTACGGCTCAGGGCCGCTGCACCATCACGTACAAGTTGGGCATCCATATTGACTTCACTCATATCATTCACAATGACAGCTACTCGTAATCCATGGCGTTGTGTGAGCACATGGTTAAGCAGTGTGGTCTTTCCAGCACCGAGAAACCCCGAAAGCACTGTCACGGGAAGACGTTTGCGGGTGTTTGGTCGCTGTATCATCATAGCTCCTTTGTGAATCAAATACAAAAGACCTCCTTTAATGATATATAGTATCATTAAAGGAGGTATCTTACAATATTTACAGCCTCTATGTCAAACAACAACCCCTATGTACAGGTAACTGTATAATAGAAGAGAATTACCACATCAATTCCGAAAGGTGAGAAATTATGCCACTCTATATTTATACGTGTGCGATATGTGATATTGACATCGAGGAATTACGTTCGAGTGAGATGGCCGATTGGCCGCCGGTAGAGTGTCCCATCTGTCATGATCTGTGTCCACGTACACCGGGCACCTTCCATGTGCAACGACAAAAGCTACCATCGACACCGACTAACTCAACACGCCCTACAACGACTATTCATGGGACAAATTGTGATTGTTGTCGTCCCTTACGCCGCCGTTAATAGCTACACCGCCACAAATCGATCAATCCGCAGGCTCTATCATCGCTGACTGACCGCTGCAAACATCTCATCATACTGTTGCACGATCTGCTTCCAGTCGTAAGGCGCCGCAACTCCACGAAAGTCGTGCGCTTTGAGTTTCGCAAGATTGGCGATGGCAAACTGCAGTTTATCGACCAGCCCACGCTCACTTTCGTACAGACAATCACTGTGATAGTGCTCAGGAATAAGACTCGGATAGCTCAAGCGGCGCGGCACAATCGGCACACATTCACAATACATTGCCTCAACTAAACCAATACCAAAAAACTCTTGTATCGCCGCACTTACCACAATATCGGCCTGCCACAAGAGCCGCGCGTATTCTGCACTATCTTCTACATACCCCCAGGCCAGTGTCTGCGAGGCAAACCGTTCGCGTACAGCAATAAATTCCTCGGCTTTTGGATCGATATATTCTCCCACAACGATCAGGCGAAAATCGACACCACGGGCCTCAAGCGTAGCAAGGGCGTCAAAAAACGCATGCGGCTGTTTATCGTAGTCCCAACGGCTATTCCATAAGATGATTGGCACGTGCTCCTCGGCAGCATGTGAAACGGAGGTCGGTTTGTACTGGTCAAAACGTACGAGATCAATCCCCGGCGCAAGCACTTGTGACTTAGCGTCGATCTGTTTGATTAAATCCAGTTCCTGGTGGTCATAGTAACGACCGGAGAGACCAACCAGCGATTGGGTAAATACACGACGGTGAAACTCGGAGTTAAACAGCACCGCATCGGCTATCACCACACTGGTATAGTTAATCCACGAAAACGACAGATCGCGCTTGCGCTCCTGCGGCAAGGGGTAGGTAAGCTGATTTTCGTGGAAATAAATCGCGGTTGGTATGGTTGCTGTCAGATCACGGGTCAAGCCCAGAAAGGTGGCCAGATCGAGCATATCTGTCGTCACTATCAAATCAAACAAAGTACCCTGTTCAGCCACCAATGTCCGCAGTTGTCGCGCCAGTGTGATAGCTGCACCACGCATACGCCAGCGCCAACCACCATCGGTAGGAAGCGTCAACAACGTTAGATCATGTTGGCTGTGTTGTGCATAGCCCACAGAGACCGCTGCATGTGAGCCACCATGGAATGGATCGAGAAAGAGGATGTGCATTAATCTCACCGCACGACGACCAAAGAGTACATGATTGTGTTGGTTTAGTCTAGTGAGAATTGTACACTGCTACGAGCCCTGTATCAAATGTAATTCTCTTGATGTACGAGTTCACTTGCCTGATAATAAATGATTAAGACATGCCGTATAATGTCGCGATATCCGACTTTGGTCTAAAACGCTATTTTTGAAGGAGGTATAGTATGGGCCTTGGTGAAATTACAATTCTTTTTACACTGCTTGCCAGTACTGTCTTCTGGGTTTGGATGCTCATCGATTGTGTGCAGAACGAAACCCAATCTAATGATCGGCTGATATGGGGACTGATCATTGTACTCACAAACGTCATTGGCGCATTGATCCATCTTTTTGTACGTTGGCCACAACACATTAAGACAGCAAATCAATAGATCTGATACACTCTATATAGTCAAGCATCCGGAAGCATTGAGTTAATCTGAAGGAGATCGTCTTTGTCTGTCGCAACATTAAAACGTCGTCCAGGTTTTGTCCTCCTTCTGATTGCCTACCTTGGTTTTATCAGCCTCGGACTTCCCGATGGAACATTGGGTATTGCATGGCCATCGCTCCGCACCACCTTTGGATTACCGCTTGACGCTATCGGTACCATCCTGGCCTCCACTGGTATTGGCTACATGGTCTCAAGCTTCAATAGCGGACGCATTCTTGCTCGCTTTGGTGTGGGGCGCTTGCTCCTCATCAGCAGTCTGCTGATGGCGACCAGCCTCTTTGGCTATGCCATCGCACCATTCTGGTGGATGTTTCTGATCTGTGGTGTCGTGGCGGGACTCGGGTCCGGTGCTATCGATGCAGGGCTCAACGCCTACGCCGCCAACAACTTTGGCAATCGCCACATCAACTGGCTCCACGCCTGCTATGGTCTGGGAGCCACACTCGGCCCACTGATCATGATCACCCCGCTGCAACTGGGCTATGCGTGGCGGTGGGGCTATGTAGTTGTTGGCCTTATTCTGAGCTTGATGACCGTGGTCTTTGCCTTCACACTTTCTCTGTGGGAGTCATCCCATACATCGAGTGAAAACAACACCCCATCTGAGCAGGTCAGCGCTTTTGTCACCCTTCAGCATCCCATCGTCTGGCTGCATATCTGTCTGTTTTTCATCTATACTGGTCTCGAAGTAACCGCCGGTCAATTAACCTACACCCTATTTACTGAAAGCCGTGGTGTAGATGGCGCACTGGCAGGTGTATGGGTGAGTATCTACTGGGGGAGTTTAACGGTGGGAAGGATTGTCTTTGGCGTCCTGACCGAACGATTCAACGAACATCACCTGTTGCGTGCCAGCATGCTGTTTCTGATCATCGGGGCCACGTTGGTCTCGCTACCAAATATCCCATTGCTCAGCTTCGTGGGTTTGGCACTGATGGGCTTCACCCTCGCACCGATCTTCCCCCTACTGATGGCCCAAACACCCCAACGCCTTGGACAGGGCCGCGCTATGCACGCCGTCGGGTTTCAGGTGAGTGCCGCGATGCTGGGGGCTGCTGCGCTCCCTGCGTTGATCAGTACACTGGCACAACGTGTTAATCTCGAAGTTGTTGGCCCCGCACTCTGCGTCATGGGTATCGTACTGATAGTCCTCTACGAAATCACCTTACGCACAACCAAAGCACTCTAGCCAGGATGCCACAACATCCCGACGAAGGAGCTATCAAGTGCTTTGATGTAACCAGCGCTATGGGTGGCGATGGTTATCAAGCAATGCAAAGGAGTCACCGAAAACCAGATTCCGCACATTATCACTATGCAAAAAGCTGTACGGAAATCCAATGTTAAAATCGGCTACGGCATTCAGCGTAGCAAGCTGTTCTCCTGTGATCTGGAAATCCAGACATCCCAGGTTATCCTGCATTTGATCGGTTGTGCGGCATCCCAGAATGAGTATGATATTCCCCGGTTGTTGGCGTACATAGACTTCACGCAAAGGACCAGTGATCGCCATAGCATTGGCATCGACCCAGATCAGCAAGGTGTGCAGCACCTCCGCCAGCCGACCATAGCTATCGGTATAGACCACACAGACCATCAGAGCGCCTGCCAACTCATACACGCCAACCCGCTCATTCGCTGGTATGGTCTGGGGGAGCGGTACAGCCACCTCGATATCACAATCCGTTGCACGATATTCAGCATCGTGCAGAACCATAAGTGGGCCACTAACAGCATGCGCCTGTTGCCGGGACACATAGGCTTCGACCTCATCAAACAGATAGGCAATAGGCCGACCGAACGAGGGCACTGTCTCTCGAATGATAGCCATCAGTTGTGGCTCAACTTCACGAAGCACCACATCATACGACTGATCGTGCTCAGTCTGAGTCATAATGCGAAAATGTGCTTCGATCTACACCAATCGCTGCTGCTCACGACGCACTGTCTGTTCAACTGCGGCACGGCGCAGTTTGAGCATGCCCCGCATCTCGTCGAGTGACACATGATCGTTGAGTAGCAGCCCAATCTGATCGAGAGAGAAACCAAGATCCTTGAGCGCGATAATGCGATTGAGAAGAGGCAACTGGTCCGCAGCGTAGTAGCGATAGTTCGTTGCCGAATCGACATAGATAGATCGGTAGTAATAAACCGAT
Organism: Chloroflexi bacterium AL-N1; assembly: GCA_013122435.1. GTDB lineage: Bacteria > Chloroflexota > Chloroflexia > Chloroflexales > Roseiflexaceae > AL-N1. The sequence goes on along the minus strand of WYDT01000007.1, from coordinate 366,128 downwards.
CTCGTCATAGTGGCGCAGCATTTTAACCGACACTCGTGTTAACCTGGAGAAATCGCCAATACAAAACATAACTCGCTGTCCCTTACGTGTATTTAGGTATGATACACCTTCCTACAGTGGGAGAGTCAAGGGATTAAAGGGAAATGAGCAGAGCGTATAATGAGGTAGATCAAACGTATACTAATTCAACTTCTGTTTCGAGAAACGTTCCGAGTCGGTGGGCTTCCGCTGCGATGCCATGCTGCACCTGATCTGTGGGAGGTGCGAAGAGTTCGATCTGTATTACCACATAGTTTTGTTGCTTCTCGTGTTTCCACACACCTGCGATCTCGCCATCGACCAGCACAACGGGCGAGATCCACCCCTGTGCGCGATAGACTCGCGTCTTATGTTCGGCTGGCATGAGGTACTGGTGATGCCGCGCCACCGCAATAGTGTAGGGATCAAAGTGGGGCAGGAGACGGACTACCCCCGAAACCGAGAGATCATCCATCTGCTCAAGCGTAGCCGCCAACAGCCATGCCTTCCATCCCTCGACATCAATCTCGACCACCGCACTTCCAAGGAGGCGCAGGTGCTTTTTCGCAGCACTGACTTCCATTCCAAACCAACGTGCCAGTTCGTCGCTGGTCGCCGGGCCGTAGGTTGTGAGATAACGGCGTATCACCGTCTCTCGGGACTGTTGTTCATCCGACGGTTGTGTCGTTGCAAGCCATGCAGCGGGACGCACAAAGGTGACCTGTTGACCCTGGTTGGGGCCAAAGCAGAGATCGCCGAGAAAAGCCGAAGGTTTTAGCAAAGCGCCCCAACCAGACTGTAGCAACTCGCGTAACTTTGGCGTGTTGGTTTGGTCTGCGAGTGCTTCTGCCAGTTGTTCACGGGTCAATCCAGCATCGCTCAACGTGGACCGGACGCCCTCAATAATGGCTTCAAGCTCAGCAATCGTTACACCATGATACTTGAGCCAGCTCGCTCGGCGATAGTGTGTAAATGTGTTAAACAGTGCAACGTAGAGGGGGAAATCGGCTGTAGTGACAAGATGAAGAGTGCCACGCATGGCCCAGGTTTTGACCAACATCCGATCGCGCCAGAGCGCATCCTGTACATCGAGCGCTGTCAGATCATTAACGCGCGCCCAGAGCGAAAGTTCTGCTGCCGACATGAGTTGGGCATGTGCGCCACCCATACGCGCCACAACATCGAGCATATGCTCACAGTTGGGTCGTTCGTGCAAAGATTGCTGCGACAGACGCCACGCGTGCACCTGATTCCAGCGCAGTGTAGCCATATTTTCTCCCCCTTTGTATGCTACTGGTGTTTATTGCAAGATAATTCAGAAACACTATAAACCTATGGCATTATAAACAAAAAGACCCACAAAAAGCAGGGCTATAAGAGAGAGAAGCATGCTCAAACAACGCATCAGAACTACGAGTCTGATGCGTTGTTTGGGCTGCATTTCGGCCAGAACCAGCGTGCAAAATCCTAATCCAACCAGACCCATCGCATTGCTAACATACTGTTCAGTCACAGTACTACTTACAAGTAATAGCATGATCGCTATGGGTAGGAAAAACCACATGATTGGATGGCGTTTAGGTTCGCGAAACAACATTTTCATGGCATTCTCCATTTAAACAAGATATATAGTGCATCTAACAAAAGTTTTTTACAATACCTTATGTTATTAGATGCACTACTGCTATAAATAACTACATTAAAGGGTTTTATTATGTTTATTGATGCCAGAACGTATTAGGACCAAACCGGCGTATATCTATCTGTATACCATTCTCGCCTCCCAGTTGATGTATTGATTGTACACTAAGGGCTCCAGCAAGAACAAGAAGCCCTGCTGCTGCAACTATTGCTGCCTCTGGAGCCCCACAGTGGCTGCCATCACTATAGCAACAGCCTCGACAGTCACATCCAAGGTCAACTATCGTTCCATTCGCATGGGCAGCAACAAACTGCACGAGTTCCGTGGCACGGCACGCCGACAAAGGCGCCATGAACTCCAAGTGGTGATGCGCTGGTCTAAAGTTAAGTGACATGTGTCAGCTTCTCCTTGTGTGCACTAACGTTCGCACTGCGCTGCCTGCCGTAGTGGGTCGGATCGAGCGAAGTGTTAGGCAACACTGCGCGCCGACTCATTCCCAAACCATGTCTAGCTGACACTCAACGACACGATAGCCGGCGCGCACGAATGCCTGAGCCATCGGTGCGTTCCCGACGTCAGTAGCGCCTCTGATTCGGGAGACGGCCTCACCTGCCAGCACGCGGGTGCCCTCTGCCAGGATATCGTCGACGTAGCCGTGGCCACGAAACTTCGGAAGCACACCGATGTACGCAATGATTGGGTGGTAGGCATTGCGCGCAGGAATGACGAAGCCAACGGGACGGCTATCGGGAAGTTCGGCGATACGCCACCAAGAATGCGGTGAGCTGTAGTAGGCGAGTTCGTGCTCGTATTGTGACGCGGCCTGCTCTGCCGGAGTCATGGTCGTGAGTTCCCGGATAATGTGCGCGTCAAGCGTTCCGGAAACAACCTCGGTCATGAGGTTGACCAGTTCTTCGCGACTGGCAATAAGTTGGAACTTCAGTCGCGTTGAGGCTATAGGAACGGGGGTGCCGACATCCCCTGGAACCGCAGGCGTTCGGCGAGGGGGCGAGCGACGAACCGGCCGAGCGCCGCCGAGCGCCGCGCCGCTTCACGCACCTCCGCTGAGTCCTCGTGCCAATCGGGCGCGAGGAAGCGGATGTACCAAGGCGGTGTAACATCGCGCGGCAGGACGGCCCGCATTGCAGTCGCTACCAAGGCATCACTGGCGTGATCGTCGAGACCTGCAATATCAAAGATGTCGAGCACCGCTGGCGACTCGCCAGCCGAGCGCGTCCACCAGCCGATCCGACCAAGGAGTCTTTCGTTCTGCACTGCAACCCAAAGCCACTCCAGCCGCCGGCGACCGCAATCGAGGTCGCTTGGTATCTCATGGTTGATCACATAAGGAATCGAGCAGAAGAGGTCAAGCTCCTCGTTTCCATTGAGCGGTCGAATGAAAAAGTCAGACTGCATGAGATCTCCTTGCGAAAGATTGCTTGCAAATGAGCGTCAGGATAGGCCGCAGTGGATCCTTGCGGCCCACTTATAATGAGGCTACCCCTATCTGGCCTCATGCGTTCCATATTAGGACGCACCCGTAACCGTCTCATACCGTTGTACGGTGTATGGAAACGGACGAACTGCCCGCCTCCCGAGTATAGCATACGCGTTGCTGACTTTCAATGAGTTTGGAGTACCTTGCCAGTTATGAACACGGAGTCTCCCCGTCTGCTCGACTATTTGCACCACCCATACACGCTATAACATCGAGCATATGCTCACGGTTGAACTGTTCGTGCAAAGACTGCTGCGACAGACGCCATGCGAGCACCTGATTCCAGTGTAGTGTAGCCATATTTTCTCCTCTTTTGAATACTACTGGTGTTTGAGGCAACATAGCACACACGTTCGTAGAAGTTAATACAAAATATTGATAAATAAAAACAAATGTTCTAAATTGCGTGTTCTTATTGACCGCGTAAGGAGGAAGTCTCTAGGTTCCACCACATTGGCAGTGTCTCGTTGTTTGTTGCTGAATAAGTACAGTTGTGTATGAACTAAGATATTCCCTTAGATAGAATTGAGGGAATGCGATATGTGTTCTACGCTCCCCTATGCTATAGTCTCTCTATATAAGGCTGGCCAACCTAACCTCCGCATCTATTGCATTTATTATCTAAAGGCATATGGTATGATACGCCAACTCCAACAACGTCTATGGAGTTTGCTTGTCGGTGTTTTGGGAGCACTTGCTCTCATCTCACTTACGGAGGCTGCCACCGTACAGGGGACCACATTTTACGGGAAGTCCTACCTTACGTATCGTGCGACTCAACAATGACATAACTGCACGATTAGAAATTCTTGGTAGTGTCCATTTCAATCTCAATGATCCGAATACCCCATACACGCTAGAGTGCCGTGTCTACGGTGATGATACATTATTTGATGACTACCTTTTCCTTGCTGATCAAGTACAGTTTCTTGCCAACAATGGCGGTTTTCCTATCTCAAATCCTACCGTTCCATGTACAACCAGACAATCCCTTGCTATTCTCAATGAAGATCGCAACGGTACCGATGAAATCTATGCACGGCTTATTCTGCACCAATTTGATATTACAGGACCAGCAGTAGCAGAGGCTCGCACCAATGTGTGGATAGAAGAATTCGAGTGATAATCATCTCAGACCAAAGTCGTATATACACATGGTTGACACAGACAAATGAATATAGTACTCTTAACAACGATACTTCACGGAGGTTTTTAACTACAATGACCAACACTATGCGACATCACACTGTTCAATTCCCCATTCGTGCGGGGTATGAGCAGTATGACGCCCTCAGTTGAGGTGTCGCTCAGGTAGACTTGTAACTCCTATCTCCATCTAACGCGATACACCAGCCGTGGGCGAGTCCTGGCCCACGGCTTTTTTGTGCCTTCCCCACTTCTTGCTGTCGGCCTACAGACATGACGCGACTCCGTTCCGTTATCACAAGTACTACCAGTAGCCACATCGATGATTATGTATTGCAAAGGAGTATGTATGTCGAAGAAAAACTCACGCTCAACCAACAACAAAGGCCGACCGCCTACGCATTCGTCAAAACAGCCGTCGAGCAAAAATCCGGTCCTGTCGCGTCGTCCGCCACGCCAGCCGGGTCGTTAGGCTTTGTGATGTGCTGTAGAGTGGAGAAGGCATCAATACTAAAACAATAGCACTCTGAGAGGTTCCCATGTCGAACAAAATTTCATTTGCCGAGATAGAAGCAGAATTTATCGAACGTGTACACACAATGGTCTGGTGCAACTGTGCCACGATTGATACGCAGCAACGACCACGCTCACGGGTACTGCATCCAATCTGGGAAGGCGCAACCTGCTGGATTGCGACAACACGCGACTCCACCAAATCCAGACATCTTGAACACAACGCATTCGCATCGTTAGCCTACATCAAAGATCCGTTCAAACCTGTGTATGCCGAATGTCGTGCAGAATGGATAGACGATCCGGAAATTAAAAAACGCTTTTGGGATTTGTGCCAAACCACCCCAGAACCACTTGGGTATGACCCAGGGATAATCTGGGGGAACGTAGAAAATCCGGCGTATGGGTTGCTACGACTCACTCCATGGCGCATCGAACTCTACGATCTGCTCGACCAACAGAATCGGAAAATCTGGCGCGCCGAAGCATAACACACATCGCAAAGGATCTAGTATGCGACTCGGTGCTTATCTAACCCTGAGTCGCATTGTTTAGTTGATACCCATGTAACAAAAATACTCATAGTAATTACCAGTCCCATCCAGTATAATAGATCTCATTCCATTTACACAATAGTCTGTTCTCTCGAGGGCTATATGGTCACCCACGGCCATTAGCCGACGATACGCAGAACTCTACGTTTGATGTTCACTCCCAATATCTATACCTCGAAAGGAGTCAACCCATGGACTATGATTGCATTGTCGTTGGTGCCGGATCTGCGGGATGTGCTGTCGCTGGTCGTTTATCGGAGCGCAGTGAGTTGAACGTATTGCTCATCGAGGCTGGCGGCCCCGACGAAGACCAGAATATTCACATACCGGCTGCTTTCGACTCCACTCGACTGGGCCTATGAAACAGAACCACAGGTACACTGTAATGGGAGAAGAGCATACATGCCTCGGGGTAAGATGTTCGGTGGGACCAGTTCGATCAATGCCATGATCTATCAACGTGGTCATCCCAGTAACTACGATGGCTGGGCAGAACTGGGCAATGAGGGCTGGGCCTGGGAATGGGTACAGCACATCTACCATCCAGTTGGCACATGTAAGATGGGCAGCGACCCAATGGCCGTTGTGAATAATCAATTGCAAGTTCACGGTGTAGAGGAATTGCGGGTTGCTGATGCGTCAATTATGCCATGTATCATCAATGCAAATACCAACAACCCCTGCATTATGATTGGGGAAAAGTGTGCGGATATGATTTTGCAAGGGCAATAGTGAACGCAGATGATCTCAGGCGCTTTGTGTGGATATTAAATACGTAGCGGAACTATGCATGCCCAGCAGTACGATCAAGCTCATGCACCAGCCCCAGATGCTCAAATAATGCATGCGCCTCGGCATATCGGGTTCGTGCTTGTTCGAAATGACCAGATATTGCATCATACACTGCCCATGCGCGCAGTGTACGTGCATGCTCTGCAATGAGATCTGTTTCCTGCAAGACACGAACACTCTCAAGGAAACACGCCTTGGTACCAATATTGTCTGGTTGTTGGGCCATAACACGGCCAAGCACACGCCACGCAATGCCGATTTCGCGCAGGGCTTTGGTTTGTTGAGCCAATGCTAAGGCGTGATGAGCAATTTCGAGTGCTTCAGTTACTTTGCCCTGACCAAGATAGGCCTCTGCAAGAACATAGTATAAAGCAGGAACCACAGCTTGTCCGAGCGCCTCTGACAAATGAATACCCTGTTGAGCTGATGCTTCCGCTGCAGCATATTGCCCTAACCCAACTTGGGCCTCTCCGAGCGTACTTAAGGCATACAGTTTATAAAAACGAATGCCGATTTCGTGGGTAATACGTACAGACGTCTGGGCAAGTGGGAGTGCTGTTGGGTAATCACCTTTGCCATTCGCAATCGATGCCAGATTATTCGATAAAATGGCTTCATGTCGACGGTCTTCGTGGTACTGATAAATAACGAGTGCCTCTTGAGTATACTCCACTGCACGATCATACTGGCCCAAGCATTCATAGATAGTGCCCATATAATTAAGCGCAAACGCTTCATGGCGCCAATGGCCAATCTCACGCCCAATGTGCAACGCCTGTTGTGCGGATTCCAAGGCAATATCATTTCGACCAAACTGCATCAGGGCCCAGCTTTTGTGGAGGAGGGACTTCGCGAGTTCATCAGACGGTCCCAGAGGACGCACTAATCGTTCAGCCTGCATAGCACTTTCAAGCAATTGCTCGGTGTCACTTTGAATAGTATGTGTTCGTGCAATGCCAATCCATGCACGTGCCTGGGCCAATACATCGTCGATTGCCTCTGCATCAGTACGTAGTGCACTAAACATAGCAAGTGCATCACGGTGATTGGACTGATCGATAAAAAGATCTCCTAAATCTTCGAACAGCTTCATACGCTGTGCTACAAAGATAGCCCCATCAGGGAGCAGCGCCAATGCCCTATGCAGATGATGAATGGCAACAGTTGGCGCATAACTATCACGTGCGTGGTAACCAGCCTGGATATGCCACTCCGCTGCCTGCTGACTCATATCGGCCTGCTCATAATGGGTCGCAATAAGGCCAGCATGTTCGTGTTCTCGTGCTGCACTGTGGACACTGATCCATGCCGCAACCTGTGCATGATAGTGTTGGCGCTTCTCAAGGGGCATACGATTATAGAGTACTTCGTGCAGTAACGCATGTTTAAACCAATACTCTTGTTCACCAGCAAAGGTTGATGTGGACTGTGCAATCACGATATCCCTGTTACACAAATGCGAGAGTGCTTGAGTCAATGCCGATCCATCATCAGTATCTGTAGAGTCTGAACCGAACGGCTGTAGGTATTCGACGGCACCACGCCAAAAGCTGCGTCCAATCACTGCGGCCCGAGCAAGCAGGGCCTGTTCGTCGGGGCCACAGGTATCCAATCGTGCATGAAGGACATCTGTGAGTGTTGCGGGAATACGCTCCTGTGTTTTATGGGACATATGTAAATGCCAGGATCGCGATGATGGCTGAATAATACGTTCCGCAATAAGCATTTTGACCAGTTCTTCAATATAGAACGGATTACCTTCTGCACGTCTGGTGACGATACTCTGCAAAGATGTTGGTACCTCACCAGCAGGCGCGAGCAAAGCTCGCACAAATTCACGGCTTTCTGCATCCTGTAGTGGCCCTAGCGCAAGATGGGCATCGTTATGCTGCAAAGCTTTCCACGCCGATCGGCGATTGAGTAGTTGATTGCGGCTTGACCCTACCAATAGTATGCGTCCATGATGGTCTTCAGTAACCAGGTAATCAATCAGATCGAGTGAGCGATCATCAGCCCACTGCAGATCTTCCAACATAAGAATAAGTGGTGTTTGAGCACTGTACGCAGCGAGGAACTGTGCGAAGTAATGTCTTGCACGGGTGTAGACCTGCTCAGAATCATGCAGGACATCAACAAAATACGGTGCCGTAGCAAAATCAAATCCCAGAAGCTGACCAATAAAGGCTGCTTTTTCAGTACTGTTGGGACGTAACACGGCAGCGACACCATGCTCAATCTTCGTTCGTATGGTGGTAAGCGAGTCACTATCATCAATCTGAAAAAGCTTGGTAAATAACATACGCCAGGGGGCATAGGGAACGGTTTGCCATTGAGGACCAAGTTCAACACGATACCACTGCACTGATTCTGGTAAGCGTATAATCCACTGGCTGAGTTCTTGAAACAGCCGCGATTTACCAATCCCAGGCTCACCTGTAACCAACGTAAAGCAAATACCAGATTGATCAAGGACACGATACAACTGATTAAGTAAAGACCGTAACTCGTCACTTCGCCCGATGAGTGGCACCTGCTGGGCAATCGTATTCAATTGTACGATCTGCTGTTCAAATCCAGTATTGTTATTGCTTCGTGCCATTATACTATGTAGTGTAAGATGTTTCTTGCTATTAATTCACCTAGTTGGTACATTATACACCTTTTGTATGGCTTACAATAGTTAAGTTTTTGTTGTATATAGTAATCAAAAAACGGCACAAAAGTTAAACAAACAGGGGAATACCAACTGTCATTGATGGTATATCAAGATGTAATAATACCCGTTGAGTCAATTCAGCAACTAATGTAGGTGTATCCCATTTGTCGAGGGATAGTTGCCCACCTCCCATCATACCATGGCCACCCGCTGTACCATCCTTCTTCACTATGGCTTGCGCCAGACCACCCGCCCCCCCACGCCGACGGCGCGTTCGCACCGATAACGAGAGTGTGCCATTATGTATCCCCATGCACACACTCCACTGCACACCTTCCAATCGAAGCAACAGATCTGCCATTTCACTTACCAGGTCCGGATAGGTCATAGGTCCAATAAACGCAATGACCACATCCTGATAAATGCGCGCTTTACGAACTGCCGTGTCGAGCTGGGCAAAATAGTCGGTCGGTACCTGTGCCGTTTCAATACGAATGAGTGCATTGATATCAACATGAGGCTGTAAATACAGATATGCGGCAATATCCACTTCAGATGCACCCCGCACAAGGCTAAGCGTATCAGTTTTGATACCATAGAACAACGCCGTAGCCAGCACCGATGTTGGGAGCAAATCTGCCTCTTGCAAATAACTGGTGAGAATGGTGGCGGTGGCACCAAGTTTGGGGCGTACATCCACAAAAGCAGCATTTGCTGTGGTACGCAGCAGCGGATGATGATCGATAACGGCAGCTATCGGCAACGACGCATTGCCAGCACTATTGCCAGCACCAGGCTGATTGTCTACCAACACAACCGTATCAGCCCATTGAAAATCGGCATCGGTCAGTGGGTGAAGCGGATTACGCAGGAACGTGACCAACGCACGATTCTCGGCACGCCCAATGAACCCTTTATAGCGAATACGACTTTTGCGCCCTAATTGCTTTTCAATCAGGTATTGTAAAGCTACAGCACTGGCAATAGCATCAGGATCAGGATTGTTATGTGGCAGGATCAGAATGTTTGGCGGATCGTTTAACGCTTCCAACAAAGCATCAAGTTGGGATGTCATCACATACCACCCTTTGTCTCGACAAGTGAGAGAACGATACATCAACAAGAATGGAGAAAGCAGAAAGGGTATAGCGCACTTACAAACCTTGTTGCTACACACTCTCTCTAATACGACACCATATGAATAATGACGTCTATTCACTCAACCATTCCCGTTCAAGCCACTCTGTCGGGTCAACGCTAGTAGGGCCAATACGCACTTCCCAATGCAAATGGGAACCAGTCGACATGCCACGTGAACCCATACGCCCGATCATCTCACCAGCTTCGACAAACTGCCCATTCTCTACCAACACCTCTTCCATATGCCAGTATCCTGTGTGCACACGGAGACCATGATCAAGAATAACTGTTCCACCACGTGCAACATAATTGTCTGCTGTGAGCACCACACGACCACGTGCTGGGGCTACAATAGGCGTGCCAACGGCGTTGGCAATATCGAGACCTTCGTGGAAGGAAGTCGCAGGTACACCATTGTATGAACGCCGTGGTCCATAGAGTGAGGTAATACGCCCCTCAGACGGCATTACCCATGGGCCTTGCCAGTATTTCTCGGGGGTAAAGTTAGGCCAGACTGCGCGAACTGTGGCATTCTCTTCTGCTAAAGCCTCCTGGTTGTTTGCAATCGATTCGGTTACTGCGGGGGGCAGGTTTATCTGTTCCAACGGATAATTCCCATCAAGCACCTGAACTGGCGTAGTCGTCGCGGTCACACGGCCATCCACAAGTGTTGCTTCAACAACGATCCCGACTGCGCCGGGTGGTTGCAGAGCATGCACAGCCCCCAGTGCACGCCAGCCCGTGGCCGTTTGCATAAAGGTAAGCGCTACATCCCCCAGACGCCCCCGCACCTCCGTCGCATCAGCTATTGCCACCTCTACAATGGTGGTATGCCCTTGCACAATGGCGGTATCAGGCAAAATACGCACAGCGGGCAGCGGCAAACCCTGCGGCTCACCGCTCAACTCAGCACCAAGACGGCCTAACAAAACCTTGTAGGGAACAGGATTGTCGGGGTGATATTCAAAGCGGGCACGCTCCATCCACTGCACCACAACGGCATTCCCCGCTGCGTCTGTTTCTGTCTGTGTTCCGGTGAGTGGCATACCAAACAATGCCAGCGATTCACGATACGAAATGCCCTCATCACCTAATTCCAGACCGTAGGACCGCCAATAATCCAGGAATGGGCCACATATCTGGCGGCCCGTATTGGCAAACTCCTCACACAAACCTGACAACAACTGCTCATCCGGTTCATACTGCCAATCACGCTCCTGTTGTTCCAACATAGCATCACCCAGACGCCCTAGTTGCACATCATAGGGTGCAGCATTCTCAGGATGGAGTTCGAGACGATTCCGCTCAAACTGCTGATATGTTAAACCGTCATCACCGACCATTGCAGGTGCAAGTGGCAACCCAAAGACCGGTAACCCACCATTTGCCTGCCAGAAATCAAGGATACGACCTGCAACACGCCAACCTGTTTCTGGAAAAAGCCGTGAGTTTGTTTCTGCATAGAGTGGTCCGACGAAAAGTGTGACGATTAGCAGGACAACACACGACCGCAGCTTACGCTGACCTAATGCCATGGTTTTCTCTCCAAAAATTAAAATCTTGCTTGGGCAGATTATACCCTATTCTCAGTTCACATGATGGAAAGACATAAAAAAGAGATGCAAGGATATATAGAGACAGACTGTTTCAAGCCCTACCAGGACATATGACCCCAGAGGGACAGGCTCACAGCATTGTTTGTTCACACACATTTTGCTGGTAATAGCAACAGGGATGGCATTGGAATGACGCGCAGCTCAGTATGACAAATTGTTCGCGATTGCAACCTACGTTCGTATTCGTTCGTATATAAGAATAGTACTCAATGAGATGAATGTGCCCACCAGATAGTGCAGGAGCAAACGCATGTCACAATATGATATCTGGCAAGTCATTGCCGATACTGGTATTAAATTACGCCCCGATTTTGCCAACCCCGAGCAATGGGTTAGCTCCGTCCAATGGCAACAGTATGGACCATTCCAAACTCGCGAGGAAGCCGTTCAAGCAGCGGTACAAGGTCTTGTGCAAAAAATCAAGGAAACCGAAGAGGAGCTATCCGCTGCAAAACAGAGCGGTTGGGCCACCTTTTTCAGCGGCCTGTTCAACGTTCGGTAAGGAATAAACTCGCATCATGCCTGATGACCGTATGCTCACCACTAAGCGCCTCGTTCTGCGCCCACTTACTGTTGACGATGCAGCCGAGTTACACGCATCACCCAGCGATGTAGCAACTACACGCTACTGGCACACGCCACCACACACAACGCTCTCCGACACTCAATCAATGCTCGAACACATGCTGCAAGTGCCGGCAAACTGTTGGTGGGTGATCTGCCTGCAGGATGATCATCGTGTTATAGGGATGGTCGGGCATCTTGGCAATACCAATGTGCCTGGCTTCGGCTACCTGTTACACTCCGCATACTGGCGCCAGGGGCTTGCTACCGAAGCATTGCAAACAACTATCGCATATGCATTTTGCACGCTTCTGCCAGATAGTATCGAACTCTGGATACATGGAGACAACACTCCATCGATCAAGCTGGCTGAGAAAGTCGGTTTTACCTGCCGTGGGCGTCTACGCCAAAAGTTTGGTGGTCAGCCTGCCCTCCACGATGTTCTGGTCTACGAGCTGCGTGCACACGAATGAGCCCAACTCGCCAAAGCTATAGTGGATACCAAAACTACAGAGCATATCTATAGCCTCCAGCCGATACTGGCCGTACCCGACATCGTGCAAACCGTAGGCTTTTATCGCACTGTGCTCGGATTTGCAGTCGACTTTATCTATGGCGATCCGCCAACACACGCAGCCGTCTTTCAGGGTGAATGGTCGTGTGAAGGAGCACGCATACAGTTCACCCATGCTAACCAGGACCACATGCAGATACCTACCGATTGGTTATATTTCTTTGTGCTGGAAGATATCGATAGTCTTTTTGCTCGTTATGTTGTTGGTGGGGCAAAGGTTATCTTCGCACCGGAGTTACATCTCTGGGATATGCGCGAATGCACCATTACTGATCGCAATGGTTATTTGCTACGCTTTGGTATTGCTATATAATGCCTCAGTGTAGCACCTGACTATTTAAATAGTATAGGTGCTACGCCCATCTCAGGAACTTATCATTTCATCACTACCAAGCCTGACACCATACACCGCTACCATCTGAAGTATCATAACAATAGAGTTGCCACAAGTCACTAAAATCAATCCATTGGTTGGTTTCAGCGCTTCTCCTTAAACCATAAAAATATACCGTTAGGCTAGAACTGGTAGAAGCAACACGATCAGTGTCTTTCACAAACCAATCTGATTGCTGATTAGGATTAAGAGTATATGTAGAAACAGGACATCCTTCACAATGATTGCCTTGAATCACAAGTGATCGTGAACTAAAATTATAAACTGCACCACAGACCCAGCCACCTGTAAGATTACAAGCAGGACTCTCAGGTTGAGGGGGGAGTGCACGTGCTTCAGTAGTTCCGGGTATATTTGCTATCAAGAGTAAAGCACATATAGAAAGAGTAGTTAGCCATTGAACCAAACGAGAATGATTGAACATAGTAACCTCCTTATTGACTGAACATGTAATACCAAGACTGCAAGTTACGACACCGTACACTGTTTTACCATCAATAATCTACAGGGGTACATCTGGCGCGTCCATTGAGATACCCATCAATCGATGCACAGGCACGCACTGGCCCAGTCCACATATCACCGTAAATCTGGAGCCCTCCTTGAAGTTCATATTCAGTACCACTTAGACGCTGACCGTGCTCATTTTCGAGCCACACTTCAAAGCGACTCCCATTTAAGAATGTACTACGTGTTGCTCTTGCCCATTTCACACCACCACAGGCTGATGTTTTGCACACATAAACCATTAACTCAGAGTTAACAGGTGTGTTCGTACCATTGCGGATATTGACATCACAACCCTGTGAGATGGGATCAAGACCATGGCATCCCTGTCCCATACAGGCTGCGTTTGCTGATTGCATGGAAATCATGCCAATCAAGACCATAGATGCAAACAAACCAACAAAAACAACCGCATTAACACTTCCTCGCATAACAAACCCTTTGCTTACTACGATATAAGAATCTCTAACTCAATCTAAACTTACATACACTTCTTCTTCATTTTCAATAGTGTTTTACTAACTTTATCTCCATTAGTACAGCAAAAACAGGCCCTTATGACCAGCAACAAATGGCACAAAATCGGGTACAAAATCGGGTACAATTGGAGTGCATGGGTATGAAAACCACATATGATGGGGGTGTACGAGTGGATACTTCTTCATTCGGAAGTCTATTAAAAGCACGTCGGAAAGAACTAGATCTCTCACGCGAACTACTTGCTGAACATGTCGGATGCTTAGTTGAAATGATACGGAAGGTAGAAGTTAATCAGCGAAGACCATCTCGAGAATTAGCACAACGGCTGGCACAATGTCTTTCACTCTCTCCCGAAGAAACTAATATATTTATCAAGAGTGCAAGGCAGCCATTGCACAACAAAACCCAACCATATACAAAAACATCTGTGTATTCCTCTATAATGGATCAAGATCCTATATTATCAATCAATGAAAATGCTCCAACAATCCGACAACATACAGTTCCAATTAGTAACCCACATATTGAAAATATCCCTCTATCTCGATTGATGATCTACACAAAGGTTAAAAGCTATCGAAGCAACCGTAACTACTATGTTGTCGTACTAGTTCTATTAACTATTATGATACCTGTCATACTTATAGGTAGCACTAATATAATCAATCATATTTTCACACTTGCCAATATCAGAACCATAGCTTATCCGTTAACGAACAGTATCCTACCTGGAACACAAACCCAATCTCAAATAACAGGTTTACCGACGGACATACCAACATCAAGAAACTTAATTAAAAATAGTGATTTTAGTGACAGCGCTCAGTTTTGGAATGGAAGCAAACTGGTCGGAATCGATCCGTGTTGTGCCTACAATACAGGAGACATTCCCAATGGAGCAAATTTTAGTGCGTATGCACGACCGGATGGCACGGACGATGTGCCTGGAACTATTGGGTTATGGCAAGATATTCCTAACCCCGTACAAGGCTACTATACGGTTGGTGGATGGGTAAAAACATCGGATCAATATCAAGAAGTGCTTATACAGGCTGATAATGGTGATCCAGCAAACACACCTCCTTATTGTATGACACCATGGATACAGACTATGATTTGGCACTACATTGAGTGTTCCTTCGAGCTCACCAACCCCAGAAAATTACATGTGGCACTGGTTGCTAGTAATACACAAAATACACAACATGGCTGGGTGGCTTGGGACAACATAGTTTTATATCGCCACGAGGTACTAGAATAACGGCAAATAGAAAAATACGGGTATCTCTTGTTCTTATACATCATACGATATGTAAAGGAAAACATGCCAACACTCACCATCAATAGCACCGAGATCTATTATGAAGAGCATGGAACTGGTCCTGAAACTATCGTCTTTGCCCACGATCTGCTGTGGAGTGGCGCTATGTTCGCCCCCAGGTTGCTACATTCAAAGATCGCTACCGCTGTATCACGTTTGACTTCCGTGGACAGGGGCGTAGCAAGATTACGCGTACTGGCTATGATATGGATACCCTGAGCAAAGATGCTGTGGCGCTGATCACGTCCCTCGACTGTGCGCCATGTCACTTCGTCGGACTCTCAATGGGTGGGTTCGTTGGTATGCGCCTCGCCATTCGCCATCCAGAACTGCTACAATCACTGGCACTTCTGGAAACATCCGCTGATCCTGAGCCACAGGAGAACATCCCCCGTTATCGTTTGCTTGCCTTGATTACACGCTGGTTTGGACCGGGGCTTGTGGCAAACCAGGTCATGCAGATCATGTTTGGACAGTCGTTTCTAAATGATCCAGAACGAGCAGAACTCCGCGCAGTATGGCGACTACGATTGATTGCCAATAATCGGGTAGGCATTGTACGGGCTATCAAAGGTGTGATTGAGCGTGAGGGCGTCTATGAGGAGCTTGGACGTATCACGCTGCCAACCCTGATTATAGTCGGTGAGCAGGATGTTGCAACGGTACCAGCCAAATCAGAGCGCATCCACGCCCAGATTCCACACTCTCAACTAGTTATAATCCCCAATGCTGGCCATACCGCGACGATTGAAGAACCAGAAGCAGTCAATA
This sequence comes from Chloroflexi bacterium AL-N1, assembly GCA_013122435.1. GTDB lineage: Bacteria > Chloroflexota > Chloroflexia > Chloroflexales > Roseiflexaceae > AL-N1. The sequence continues at coordinate 349,942 of WYDT01000007.1, read as the reverse complement.
CAGCGTTGCGGGCGTTTTTTGATAGATAGCAGGGGTATTGATATTTGTTATTCCTCTAATGTCATTACTCTTGCCTACCTCTTCATACAATATTTACCATTTTATTATTTAATTGCGGGTGCATTTACGTATAATCAGTTAAATCGCAAAACTATTCTACTTAGGTTATCTTCGTGCTTATCGTATTACATATTATGCTACTCTTTTCGTACAAACATTATAATTTAATCCAAGAACACTTTCTGTCTTGAATAGAAATGTTTATTATGATATCTTACACATTAGAAACATCTAAACAGTGTACGCAATAATTGAGAAACGCAATAACAGCAATGGGAATAACCCCATACGTCTTTGAATTATATCAAGGACTCATTCTATGCTGTAGGCACCTTCAAATGCCCAAATACAGGACAGCTATCCTATGCACGTGACAGATACCTTTGGAGCCATAATTCGTGAGCGTCGTATAGCTCTCGGCATGACACAGCAAGAATTAGCGCAACAGATTGGATGTGCTCGTGTAACCATTCAAAAAATCGAAGCGCACCAGCGACATCCATCGCCTGCCCTCGCTGAACGCCTCATTGATTATCTGGACCTAACCTCTGGTGAACAAATCAACGTGTTTGAGGAAGATGATCACCACTTGCAACTTGGACCCTTACAGACAGCTTTATCAGCAAAACTGCCTCTTCTACCTACCCCACTATTTGGTCGTTTAGATGAAATAGAAGCCTTGCGGGATCAGTTAACACGACCTGAGGTCCGTTTGCTAACAGTAATGGGGCCTCCCGGGGTTGAAAAAACCAGCCTAGCCATCCATGTTGCAACCTTGGTACAACCGTACTACCATCATAACGTTGTATGGTTATCTTTAGCTTCAGTAAACCATCCGAATCTGGTACTTTATGAGATTGCTCAGGCTCTTAAAATACAGGAAGTCGCCTATCAATCACTGTTTGAAACGATCCAATGCACGATTAATAAACGGCGAGTACTCGTGTTACTTGATAATTTCGAACACTTGACAGCGGCAACACCGATTATTACACAGTTGCTTGCCTGCAACCCTCACCTGAAGCTGTTGGTAACCAGTCGGACCTACCTAGGCATTCGTGGTGAACACACATTTATCATAGAACCATTGCCCGTACCCTCACATGAATACGCCTGTACAGAAGATTTATTAGCAACGATCACCAGCCGTTATGCTTTTTACAGAGCGTGCCAGGTCAGTCTACCAGTACTTTACTCTAACTGATACCAACGCAACAGAGGTAATAGACATCTGCCAACGGCTAGATGGAGTACCCTTAGCTATCGAACTGGCAGCAGCACGCAGTGCCACACTAACACCTCCTATGCTACTGGCTCAACTTGAACAACAGTTAGACATCCTTGCGGATAGATCAGGGCATCTACCAGCACGTCAACAAACATTAAATGCAGCCATCACCTGGAGTTATGATCTCCTTACTGATTCAGAACAGCAGTTGCTCCAAAACCTTGCCGTCTTTGCACAGGGAGAAAGTCTATCAGCTATTGCAGCTCTCCACAATATCAACGATCTTGACACACCCGAAGGTGTGCGGCTCATCCACACGCTTGATTCACTAATACAACATTTTTTAGTGTACACAATGGTCGCTACTGACGGAGAGATGCGCTATGCCATGCTTGAGACTATTCGCTCGTATGCCCGAAAACAGTTGATGGCTCATTCACATGTTTCCATGCTATTGCGTCGCCATGCTGATTACTATCATCACCTTATCACACAAGCAAGTACACATTTTTATGGTTCTGATGCCAAAATATGGGTTTCACGCTTGATCGAAGCCTTTCCTAATTTACGACTTGCCTTCCACTGGCTTATTACGCAGGATGTTAATGACGCGGCACACTTTGTTGTTGCAACCAGGTCACTCTTTGATCGTTGCACGTATGCGACTGAGGGGCGTCAATGGCTTACACAGGTGCTTGAACACACAGAACATGTAACGATTGAATCAACCCTTCTTGCAGAACTACATCAGATGGCCGGGAATCTTGCCTATATGCAGGGGGAGTATAGCTTGGGAGAATACCATCTCAAAGAAACATTAGCAGTCTACATAAAGATACAGGATCTTCCCGGGTTAGCCAAAATCACCAATCATCTGGGGAACCTGACAATGCGACAAGGTCGCTACAACGATGCACAGACGTGGTACACCCAGAGTCTGAACTGGGCGCAGCAAGACACGAATCAATATACGATTGCCAGAACGTTGTACGGATTGGCAGGTGTCGCAGGAGCACTCACAAAGTGGGAGGAGGCACGAACCTTACATCGGCAAACGCTTGAGCTACGGAAACAATTGAATGACTCATGGGGCATGGCCTTGAATTTGCTGGGTTTGGGCAATGTCCTACGTCAATGTGGGCAAGTAGACCAGGCCCTAGCACTATGTGAGCGGAGTCTTGCTCTATGGAAAGAAAACCATGATCTCCGTGGCACCGCTGGAGCATTACATGCCCTTGGTCATATTGCCCTCGAACAGGGATGGTTGGCAGAGGCCCATCAGTATTTTGTGGAAAGCACACGCGCATGGCAACAACTGGGTATGACACTTGAACTGGCCTGGTCATTGGAAGCGTTTGCCTGTCTTGCGGCACAGCAACAGCAAACAGCACGGGCGAGCACACTCTTTATAGCAGCTACTGCCATACGCACATGGGTACAATCACCACGCACCCCTGCGGAATGTCTCCAACTCAGAGCGGTTATGCAGGCCGACCGTGCACATGATCAGATGCCAGACAACCACTCGATTTCGGTGGATGATGCTCGAATGCTCTTAGAGGAGATGGTAGCGGAGGTACTAGGAGAAGAGTGAGGAGGTAAAAAAGCATCATTGTTACAATGTAGAATACCAGTGGTTGAGCTTGCTCTACACAGTAACTTCAGCCCACGCACAATTTATTCGTGCGTGGGCTACGTTATTGTATATTTAGCACACCGAATTCATTAGGGATATTTGCCAAAGGGACACTTCTTCTGGCGGTTACCCCCGCCAGTATATAAGTAGCATCCCTGGGTATCAACATTCATCGCATATTCACCATAGCGAACTTCTGCCCCATTATCACGAAACCCTGCACTGACACCAAACCCGAATGCCGATACACCAACAGATGATAATCCTCCATTGGGAAGAGCAATATAGGGGCGAAAGACCATACGCACTGAGGCAGAGGAGGCATTATTTTTGCCCCCATTAACAGGTATGATCAAGCCTTCATCATAAGAACGTAGAGGGCGAAAGCCACGACTCGACGCACTATCAGTCAAACTAAAGCGTGTCTCATAGCCTTCCCAATAGGCGTTTTTCCCATTATGACAGACCCGAATACTGACAGACGTTTCTGAGAAGTCTAATTGTCGAGTGCGTCCGGAGCCACCGTTCAGACGGACATTAAACGTTTCTGTCCACGTCTCTTGGAAATTGCGGCATCGATAGGATGGTTCATTACCCTTATTCCCTGGTCTACCAGGGTCTTGTGGCGGAAGGCGATCATAGTATATAATTTTATAACTATCGTTACCTTCACAAACCCTACTGTCTCTATATACATCCATTATAGCACTTTATAGCCCTCAAAAACTCCATCATTAACCTCACACACAGTGTAAGTGAAATCATCATCTAGCCGTGCAATGTAGTACTTCTTACCATCAGCACAATCAGATTCCAGTTCTATGTCCAAAACCTTCCAATTATCAGGCAAAGGTACGGTTTGTACCTCAGGACAAATCCACGCACCGTATTTGTCGGAAGAAAGTGCAGGAGGAGTAGCGGCATTGGTAGTTATTGGTAAGATACTGCTGGCAAGAAACACCACCGTGAGCAAGAACGTGAAACGAGTACGAACGCGTATAAACATAGCTATGGTTCCCCCTGATTAAGTTGATACAAGATACAGAGAAACTACATTCATAAGGTTTCTCAACCGAAGAATCATAGGGCGTGCCACATGGCTTAACTGTATGTTTGTCGTCCTCGAGGTGATTCCAGCATATAGCAAAATCAGGGGAAATACAAGGGGGGCATATACACAAACGTGTACACAAAATAAGGTCGTCATTCAGTGGCAATGTTATTTATTTATTAAGATCAGATAATATATATTTAACATAAATAGAAAAAGCAAAGAACATACAAAAATCAGCCGTTGGGTTAACGGCTGATGTGAACTCCCTTGTAATTTAGTTAGCTGATAAACAACAGCTAGTTCAAGGCGAATAACACCATCTCACCCACTAGAGCCAAACAGAGCAGTGCCGCCAGGAAACCCCAGATAATTTTGGTAACCAGCCCTTTTTGCATAATAATAAGTCCGCTTTACTCACAACTATTTATTACTCTAATACTATTTATGTACATGATAGCACAGAATGTACCATGTTCACCGACTTATCGAAAGTCAATCAACCTGTTGTTTCATCGACCATCTGCTCCAACGTCAGGCGCTGCTGAAAAAACGCGATAACCGTGTCGATCTGCTCATTGACATAGTGATAACCGCCATAGCACTCCGTGCTCGGCACCACTACAATCGGCTGTGTGCGTGGCGTCGCATCGGCCATCGCCTGCACATCCTCCAGCTTCCCCCAGCGATCACCGCTGCCCTGGACATAGAGTACCTCTATCTCACCCAGATCGTAGGCGACCGACGCTGGATTCACCTGCATCAACGACGGGCCACCAAATGCACGATGCAGTGGTACAGCAACCTTGAACAACGACACACCAATCGGCCCCAACAGCACCGCAGGTCCCCATGCGCTGAACAATCCAGCACAGAGCCGACCATCCTATTTAAGCGATGCACATAACGGCATGCGGTAGCATCGCACGTGCCACCACGCTCCTTTTGCCCAATAATTCCGCGATTTCCCCCCGCTTTCCCGCAGTATTTGCCCCATCGGGGCGGGCTACTATTCCTATCTTTCCTCTATAATATGCCTTATTGTGCAATATAACAAATGAAAAGAACAAGGAATCACCATGCAGCGTCACCGGGACTTTGATGACCTCGTGGAACACTTCACCCTGCTGCCACACGAGTATGCGTTGATTGTCTCCATCCCTGCCCCGCACAACCGCCTGGGGTTTACCGTCTTGCACAAGTTCTATATGCCAAGCACTTTCTTCAGCACCGCCATGATGGACCCCTAGCCGTCGTCGAACATCTGACGGCCTAACTGCACCTATCGGCCAGTAGCTATCTCCAGTATGATTGGCAGGGCCGCAACATCAAGACCCACTGCACCCAGATCCGCGAGGCCCTGGGCTTCCGTGAAGCCATCGTCCAGGATGCCAACGACCTGACCTCCTAGCGGTGCGACCAACTGTTTGCCACACACGATCCCCGCCAGCGCACCACCCTCCAACTCCTCAAAGTCAATGCTAGCCCTGTCCAGATGGTAACAACCTACGCCGAAGTTGCCCAACGGGAGCACCTGCGTGCACTGGCGCTGCCGCCCGATCTCTTCGCAGGCATCCCCATGCCGCTGCTGCACACCTATGCCTAGCAGAAGCAGGCGGAAGAACCGCGCGAACTGCGCCGCCACTCGGAACCGCTGCGGATGACCCTACTGGCAGCCTTTTGCCACCTGCGGCAGCAGGTGATGCATACCCTGGTCGATCTGTTGATCCAGATGATCCATCATGTCGGGTTCCAACCCGAACGGCGGGGCGAGCATACCTTGCTCCAGGACATCAAACGCATTGCCAACAAGACGGGCATCTTGCGTGCCCTAGCTGAAACGGTGGTCGAGCATCCTGATGAACGCATCCGCGATGCGGTCTTCCGGTGGTCAATGAACCAACCTTGTGTGAACTGGTCACCGAACTGCGTGCCATCAATCTGGTCAAGCGGCAGCGCATTCAGTGGATGCTGCGCTGTGCCTACGGCAATCACTATTGCCGGATGGTGCCGCCGCTGCTGCGGTTCCGCTCGATGGAGTGGTGGTTGAATCGCGGCAGCGCGGGCCAGATCGCATCCGTGTGTACCTTATGAAATCTGTGTCCTGCAAGCCCTACGCGAGAGGCTGCACTGCAAGGAAATCTGGGTCGCAGGTGCACAGTGCTACCGGAATTCGGAGGAGGACTTGCTGCAGGACTTTGCTGACCAGCGGGCAACCTATTATGAAGCCCTGAAACTCCCGCTGGATGTAACGAGCTTCATCTCTGACCTGCAGCAGGAACATGCCGCCGCGTTGCAGATGCTCAACGATGGCCTACCCACCAAGCCGCACGTACGCATCACTGAGAAACAGGGCGGCTGGATTGAACTGGCCCGTTGACAGCGCAGCCGGAACCGCAGCACCTGGGACTGCTGAAAATCGTAAATGCTCCAGCGCTGGGGTATGATCAGCCTGCTCGATGTGCTGCACGTAGTAGATGCCCGCATGGGCTTTACCAACAGCTTCACCAGCCTGACGAGCCACGAACATCTCAACCGTCCCACCCTGTGCAGGCGGCTGTTGCTCTGTCTGTAGGGCCTGGGCACCAACACGGGACTGAAAACGGATGGCGGTTGGCAATGCCGATGTAACCTACAAAGACCTGCTGTATGTGCGGCAGCGCTTCATCACCGCCGATCACCTGTGAGCCGCGATTGCCCAGATGTCAACGCGACCCTGGCGGTGCGCCTGACTTCCATCTGGGGTACCACGACCACCGCCTGCACCTCGGATGGCAAAAAGTGCAGGCATGGGAGCAAAACCTGCACATCCGGTGGCACCCGCGCAAGCCCGGACGGGGCGTGGTTGTCTACTGGAACGTCGAGAAGAAAGCCAGTTATGTCTATTCGTATCTCCAGACCTGTACCGCCTCCGAGATCATCGCGATGATCCAGGACGTACTGCGCCAGTATACCGACATGAGCGTTGAGCAACCATATGTGGACAGTCAAAGCCAGAGCGAGATCGCCTTTGGCCTCTGCCCCCTGCTCCTCATCGATCTGCTGCCACGACTACGCCCTATCCACAGCCAAAAAGTGTACCTACCTGACAGCAGCCACACCGACCGCTATCTGCAGATCAAAGCCGTACTGATCCGCCCTATCAACGGGGCATTGATCCAGCAGCAGTATGACGACCTGGTCAAATATGCCAGTGTCCTCCAGTCGGGCGTCCGGATGGACGTGAGTACACAGACCGCGATGTTTCACGAGGAGTTGGAGGAGCCTTGCATTCGAGCTACCTGGGCAAGCTTCGCAATGGCCAGATAGAGAATCCAACTAAAGAAACGATGATACACCTCTGTACCTTCTTCCATATTCCTCCCAGCTACTTCTTTCCCGAATTGTGTGATGACACAGAACTCCTCGAGTCATTGGACACGAGTAATCCCGATGTGGTGAAATCCCTGGCAGGTCTCCTCAAGTTACGGTCGTCCTGAGTAGGAGACACCTCTAGAGAGTATATGCCTGTACACGAACTCAGCAGGCACACTTATTTCCCAGTGTCAGACGTTGCAGCACATCGGCCATATGACGAACACCCGCACGCTTGACCAAACGTGAGCGCAACTGATACACATTGCTGGTGCTGGTCCCCAGGTGTTGGGCAATATCGTGCGTACTGGCATGGTTCATTTGCATCTGGATAAGCGTCAGTTCGTCGGTGCTGATCGTCTCAAGCCCGAAATATTGCTGAAGTTGCTGGCGCATCACCTGATCACGATCCGGGTCAGTCTGCTGACTATCCGGGTCTATATAGCATGTCCCTTCACGCACCATCGCAATCGCCTGCGCCAGTTTTGTGACCACCGCCGCATTCGCCACAATAACTCCAAAACAGACAGGACACTGTTGCATTGCAAGATGTGTGACAATCGCCGTCGCATCAGGAACGGTATCAGCCAGAATGATGGGCACCAGCGCGCATCCCTGCGTAATGCTTTCAAGGATCGTGTGGTAGTCACTGGCCATCGTAACCAACATATGCGGATAATCCTCCCCGGCGCAGGATTGCAGCTGCTGGGCTGATGCAACGATCTGCACCGCAAGATCGCTCTCAGTTGCCTCCAGCAGCGTTTTGATCCCTTGCTGTGCAACCGGAGAGATCGTATACAACAGAATGTGGTGATAGAGCTGATGGGAGCGAATTTCACGCTCTCGCTCACTGAGTTCCCGCTGGAGCTGAATAAGGATAGCGCTCTGGTGCACCTGGGGCGGTGTTGCCAGCGCTACATGCAACTGATGTGCCAGACTCTCCGGGCTCATCCCCTTACGAAGGACTGGTGCACATCCCAGTTCCTGCATGTAGGCCTCGAGATTAGGATCTTCACGCACGGGATCCATCACGGTATACGGAACAATGCGGACTTGCATACTGATACGCCGAATCTGGGCGGCGGTGCGGTAACCATCCATCCCTGGCATATGGATATCAAGAATGACGAGATCGATAGATGGATGTTTACACAGAATGGCTAAGCCAGACACTCCATCGGTGGCACTAAGGACCGTCCAGTCTGAATCAACCATACTCCCAATAAACATCGTGGTAATGGGGTCATCATCAATCACCAGAATATGAGTCACCCTGACCTCCCTACGCTTCTCATGCGCTGTAATGGTGTATTGGTTCTATTGACGATTTGTGGTAGGTCGTAGTATACCACAATTCTTTAACATTTTGGTTATAGATACGACAAGCAATCGTTCTAGGTACCTCACCGCAATGCCAGGCGATATGCATCCTCAGCATGTCAGAAATCTGACACGCCTGACATTACACTGTCAGAAATCTGACGTTTACCCCTTCCCGAGATAGGGTATACTTGGCACACATCCTGGTAAGCATATGGTTAATGAGGGAGTGCTATGCGTAAGGTATCAAAGATTCCTGTGCTGTGTGTGGTCCTAATCATGGTCCTGACAGCCTATCAACAGGGAGAGGGGGCCACGACCGCACCAGCTCCCCCGGAAGGTAGTGAGGTTATCACAACGACCCCAACCGATGAGGAAGAGGTAACCACTAATCGTCCTGGTACGGCTATGCCTGACCCTGAGCTGGCTACGGCGGAGCCGGCAACATCTGCGGCGACACCGGGCGTACTCCGGGTAGCCCTGCCCTATGAGCCAGGCACAGTTGATCCCCAACAGGCCTCCTATTCAGATGAGATTGCCATTGCTCTGTTGAACTATCAACCACTGATGCGTTTCAACCTGGACATGGAACCCGTTCCTGGTGCTGCCGAACGTGTGGACATATCCGATGATGGACTGGTGTATACCTTTACCTTGCGTGAAGGCGCTCAGTATGCGGATGGTTCTCCGCTTACCGCCGCCGATTTCGTGTATGGGTGGATGCGATTGGCCGACCCAACCGTAGCTGGACCCTATCAATCGATTGGCTGTGGCGTTATTGCTGGCTATCAGGACTATGCTGTGACCAGTTGCCCGGATGCTGATGGTGCCGTACGTGACTCGACTGACCTGGATGATCTTGATCTTGACGCACTTCAGGACGCCCTGGGAGTAGCGGCGCTTGATGATCGCACCCTGGAAATTACGCTGGAACAGCCAACTCCATGGTTTCTCAATCTTGCAGCATTGTGGATCGGCGCGCCGGTACGCCAACAGGATGTTGAGAGTGGCGAAACCTGGTGGTCGAACCCAGAGACCTATGTAGGAAATGGCCCCTTTGCGTTGCAGGAATGGCATGTCGGTCGGATGACGTGGGTCGCTAACCCATCCTGGCCATTGGGGCCCCTCCAGTTGGAGCAGATTGAGATGATGGTGATTGAGGATAGTCAGGTGGCATTTCAAGCCTATCAGAATGGCGAGTTAGATGTATTAGAAGTGCTGGGGGAGGATTGGGTGGCCGTTGAACAGGATGAAACCTTGTTGTCACAAGTCATTCTTGATGCACCACAAACATCGAACTATCTGGCCTTCAATCTCCAGCAGGAACCCTTTGACAATGTGCTGGTGCGGCAGGCCTTTGCCCAATCCATTGATCGGGACGTTTTCGTGACAGATATTCTGGGAGGGATTGGCATTCCATCTTCGACACTTATTCCCCCATCCATTCCCGGATATGTTGAAGACCCGGGCTGGTCCTTCGACCCGGATGCGGCACGGGCTGCCCTGGCCGAGGCAGGATATCCCAATGGAGAAGGATTACCCGAGATTGTGTTCCCGTTCCCATCCAGCCCACGCACCCAAAATCAGTATGAGTGGCTGGCCAGTCAGTTGCAGGAACATCTGAATGTAACAGTGCAGCTCGATCCGCTGGAGGCAACGGCATATATTGATCTCATTTCCAATCCTGAAACATTTCCTCAACTGGCGATTTCGGGATGGAACCCGGATTACCCTGATCCGCAAAACTATTATTCGCAGGTATTTGCGACCGGTGGCTATGAAGCATCCATCATTGGATACGCACGCGAAGAGTTTGATGCACTGGTAGCCGCCGCTGATCGTGAGAGTGATCCCGACCAGCGTGCCGATCTGTATGATCAGGCACAGGACGTATTGAACACAGACATACCAGTGACATTTTTGTGGTACAGCCAGGATCGCATCCTGGTGCAGCATCATGTGCAGGGCATCACGGAGGATGTGGTAACACCGCTAGATATTGATGGAGTTCCCGGCTTTTATGCGCTGCAAACGATCGCAGTCACCACAGCAGAATAACCCACGACTAGATTATGAGGTACGCATGAGTCGTCGTTTATCGATACACATCACTATCTGGAGTTGCTTGAGTCTGATGCTCCTAGGCGCCTGTCGTGCTGTGCCTGTTGCACAGGAGCGCAATCCTGCACCGGAAGACACCACACCCATCGCGACAGCAGACGCATCAGCGGCTGACAGACCTGATGAGTTGGCCGCGATCAAAGAGGGGATTCAGGCGACGCTGGATCGCTATACCGAAGCGCATAGAACCAATGATGTGACGATCATTGAACGCCTTATGGCGCCATCTAATCGTGCCCTGTCCCGCAAGATGGTTGTGGAATTTGAAGATACGATGATGATCTTTGGCAGTGACTACGCATTCGCGCATACCGTTCAGGACGTTACCCCACGTGATCACGGATTTATGCAGGCCCATATCAGAACGGAAACCGGATCTGCGGCTGACTGGCTCTTTCGTGAAGTTGATGGGGAATGGCTGTTTGCAGAGCCAGGTGAAGATCTGCTGGGAGCACGTGCGGTCAGTGAATACGAACATTTTACGTTATATCACTATGCGTGGAGTCATGTTGCTGAGGAACACATCGTTGCCATCGTTGAGGAGGCACGGGCGATGGCTGGGGAACGTCTTGGTCGTCTTCCTGACGCACCCCTCGATGTGCATATCCGTCCCGTGACGGGATTGCCACGTCTGACGGATGGGGGGCGCGGCAAAGGCATATATCAACCGAGTTATTCGGAGGCTGTCTCAGATTACATTGCGATCTCGGCACCCTACTCGTTCGGCTTTGGGTTTTATGATCCTGATCTGGGATGGGGCGATACTTTGCAACATCTGATCACGCACGAATATGCTCACTTCGTCACTCATCGCGCCTTTGTTTCGACCGATGATATGGCACCGTGGATGTTTGAAGGATTGGCAGAATATGTTGCAGACGCCTATTACGATGATGTGTTACGGGATGTCGCGGATCAGGACTTGTTTATCCCCATTATTGATACCGAGAATCGGTTTAGCATGCAAGACCTGGAGCATATGCATCAGGGGTTGCAAGATGAAAACGGGGTCGATTACGCCTTAGCCTATTCATTAGTGGTGTATATCACTGAAACCTATGGAGGTCTGGAGGGATTTTGGGAGTTAGTTGAAACTTATACACCAAGACGGGACTTCGATGCTGCATTGCAAGAGGTTTTTGGGGTGCAGTACGAAACATTTGAGCAGGATTGGCAAACGTGGGTCATAAATCGATATGGTTCATAAACTAATTGCAGCAAGAGGGATGTATGCAACGATGGATGTTACGAAGTTGAGCCACATGTATGTTCGCAATCGCCGTTGGAATACCTGGTATAAGTCAAGGTTCAGTATCTGTGTCTCCTATCGATCAACCACAACCTGATCAACATGTCGTGATAGATCGTGGTGGTGGTGGTGGTGGTAATGGCGCTTCAACAGATGGTGATAACGGCAATCGATGTTGTCGGACATGCCGATAGGTCTTTTAGGAGGGACGTATGTTTTTGTGGATAAGTCGATCTCTTCTAACGATGATGTTTGTCTTTGCTATCGGAACACCGATCATGGGTGAGGGATATGATGAAGCTGTCCCAATAACTGATGCTCAGACAGAGAGTCGAGTGGTTCCCTCACCTGGTGGCGGCGGTGCTGGATGTCATACACACACTTTCCATAAATGCTGTCGTAGTTGTCGGTAGTTTCACGTTAGTATCGATGTATCTTGCAGATGAGTTACCTATTAGCAGGGTGGCTCATCTGCAAGATTGTATAGGATCATACGTATATGAGCGTCTTGCGACAATACTATCGACAATTGCTGCAATCCCCGGCGTTTCGACAGAAAACGCTGTATACCGTCACCTTATATGGGGCTGGAAGTACCATTCTCATCACTTTTTTTCTACGTTCGTTTTCTGATATCACCTGGTGGCTGCTCATGGGGGTTGCCTGTGTTTATGGGCTGGTTGATTATTTTGCACCTGAAATTGAAATTAAACGCCCGGATCGGCCAGAACCGTCCAGGATTTCCATTGACATTACCGAAGCACCTGGTGTGTTTGCCATCGTCGTCCTGGGCGCTTACGGTGTACTCTCTGTGGCCCTGGCAACGTTGGTGGTCATGCGTGTGTTCCTACGTTTGAAATGGCTTGATACCTTTGATGCGATAGCAAATCGCGCTATTCTCTACGGTATCATTTTCTCTTTTTATACGCTTTTTCCGATGACAGCGATTCCTTTTGTAGCTCCCATCGGAGCACTCAGTTTTATTGGTATTATTGTGTTATATCCCCTCGTCGGTATTTTCACCATGGCGCTGCAATGTGCGGTCTTGATGCAAAAACCTTTTGGCACCATCCTCCGCTCGGAGCTGAGTGAAACATACTTCTTCTCCATGATTGCCAGCACCATGGGAGGGCTTGCCAGCATTGCTTGGTTCTTACAACCATGGCTCGTTCTGCCTACAATAATCCCTCTGATTCTCGCTCAGCAGGCCATACATGCAGTAATCACCAGAGATGCCGCAAATACCCATTTACAAGAGGTTGCTCAGGCCAAGGAACGAGCAGAAGCCGCCAGTCAGTTTAAGTCCCAGTTTATCTCGATGGTCAGTCATGACCTGCGTACCCCACTGAATGCCATTCTGAACTACGCCCAGTTCCTGAGCAAACCGCGCTATGGGCCCCTGACTGAACGTCAGCAGGATATTCAACAACGGCTCTTAGCCAATACAACTCAACTTCTTGCGTTAGTCAATGACCTGCTCGACAAAGCTAAAATTGAATCTGGGCAGATCTCCTGTGAACCAGCCGTCGTCGATCTCTCGACCCTGGTCCAGGAGTGTATCGATAATATGCAGAGTCTTGTGGATGCGAAAGGGCTCACGGTGCAGGTTCAGTTTGTCGGCCCCCTCCTCCATGGCTGGTGTGACGCCAAACTCACACGGCAAGTTGTCCTCAACTTGCTCAGTAACGCGGTCAAGTTTACCGAGCATGGCCACATAGAAGTACGCATTGCCCACAAAACCACTCAGCATGTGACCCTGGCCATTGCAGATACTGGGATGGGTATCCCCCCCGATCAGCATGACCGCATCTTTGAAGCATTTCAACAGGTGCCCAGCCCCAGCGCCATTACCCAACCGGGGAGCGGTCTGGGGCTGTCCATCTGCAAACAATTAGTCGAATTACAGGAAGGAACCATGTGGTTTGAAAGTGAGGTTGGGGTGGGGTCTACCTTCTTTGTGCGCTTGCCGGTGCCTCCGCAGCCTGATCTCTCCCTGCCATCACACCACACCATACAACATACCGATAGCTAGGATGAGGTATATCATGACGGAATCCCGACCACCCATTGTGTTGCTGGTAGAAGATAATCCAGATACGCGTTTTATTGTCACCGAACTCCTGCTCGATCTCGCAGTAACGACCTGTTACGAAGTAGACTCGTACCAGGCTGTTCGGATGTGGGCCACAACTACCCCCCATATCATCCCCGACATTGTCCTCATTGATCTCCAACTACCTGATGCAGACGGCTACGCAGTGTTACACTACCTCCGTAAACAGGATCATATGGCGCAGGTGCGGATGGTCGCATTCACCGCCCATGTCTTTGCCAGTGATCTGCAACGCATTCGCGCTGCCGGATTTGATGGCTTTATCGGCAAACCGATCGAGGAACAGGTTTTTACACATACCATCCAACGGCTACTCAATGGCGAGGATGTCTGGTTCTACCAATCCAGAGAGGTTGCTGTTCCTACCAATCCAGACCTGCGGTCACGGGTTGCTGCCCGTATGCAACCGCAGCGCGACACCTACATCACCACAGCGCGTGGGCGGGTACCCTGGATCAGTGAAGTCTGGGCAAATATCTGCAATGGTCACGCCTCTGTAGCCGCAGTTGCACCTCTGCAACAAACTGTCCATTATCTGGCTGGATCTGCTGCTATGCTGGGATTTGCAACATTTGGGGAGACACTCCGTGCGCTGGATGGCCATTTACGACAGATCATCGAAGACCACGGTGTTCTGAGCACCCGCCAGGAAGCAATAACCCACCTCGTTCGTCAGCTCATAATGATGGTTGAGGAATTGCCCCAGACACCCATGAGTTGGGATGACACAAACCCTGATGCACTGTCAGAAATCTGACACAGATTGTCCAGAGGACACAAACTATCTGACACCACAAACGCGTCCTCTACTGCTATGATAAGAACAGATGCGAGAGTTAACAAGAGGTTGAGCGTGAGGCAATATGACAGCATACAGGTGCATGAAAGTCCATCGACAGAATCGAACGGTCAGCAGAACGAGATTCAATGTATTGATTGCTCCGCATGGGAAGACAGGTATGCAACGAGGCACGAAATCTGTTACCAACAATCACCACTTTTATTATGTCAACTCAAATTCGTCTAACACCTGCTTACGAACCCTGATACAAAATCTGGGGAATAGCATTCTTACAATCTTCCAACAAACGAATCACCAGGACCTGTGGTGAGAAGTATGGCAGGCAAGCCACACATTAGTTGAGGTGGCTTGCTCTGACACAAAGAGATGCTAGACACAGGCTATCGATGATCACAGATCATTGGTATGGATTGATATCCCCCCAGACAAGAGGAGAGAGGGGAGAGAGGGGACTCTGCTGGTAGGAAGCTCACCGCCTCTCGAGGAGCCAATCGCTCATAGAGAAGAGCAGATATGGACCACGACATCAACTAGCATTATCACAGAGAGAAGGACACCACCAATGAAAACACCATTGTATGAAACGCCCGTCTATGTCTATACCTCACCATTGATTCAGGGAATTAGCCATAGCTTATCTATCCGGTGGTCGTCCAGGGAGATGGAGCACAGCGCATCCTCCTGACACAGGGACCTAAAGGGGTAGTACGCACCTATGATGCCGACTATGATCCCAAAGAACAGGTCATTGGTATCACCCGGATTCCGCATACAGACCTCTATGTCATTCACACCATCAACGGCGATAACATCAACAACATTTATGTTGTATTCCGGTCAGCAATCGTCGACCATTTGCCCACTCCCTGACCCTATCAAATCCACTGATGTAGAGGGAGTATGTGACCTCTTAAGAACTCTTGGTAATGACTCCATTGAGGTCTGACCCCCTGGTGCAATACCGGACGGCCAAAGGCGCGGCATTGCGGGGGTATCGGACACGACTTCAATGGTCCCATCAATGGCCATCAGCCGTAACCCAAAGCGAAAAGCACCCGGCGTGCGTCAGGTGGCCATTGGCTGACAGATCTGCTGAAACAACGGGACCAGCAGATGTACCTCCACCTGAGAGCGACGCACACAGATCGCTGAGGCGGTGGGTACCTGGAGCGGCACCGTCGGCCACAGAAAGTGGAGCCCCTGGGCGAGTTTATCCAGCACATGCGGGATGGCGCACTGGGTTGGGTGTACAGATTCATCGCAATCAGGAGCCAGATAATGAGCACAAACGACAGCTTGCGCGTGCGCTGTTCCTGCACACCCGTGGTCTGTGACGCGGCTTCAATCTGGTGTCGGGGAACGATCTGGGCGATGAGATTACACATTATCTGCCGTGACCACGATACCTGCGGTCGTAGCTGGCGGATGGAATAGGCCATCGCCCACCTCCTCAAAAAAAGTTTTACACATACCGGGTTACCCCCACCAACGGCCAGATCCGTGCCACGCCCCCCGGCCTTCGACAGCTTCACTCGTAATCTCTCCTACAGACAGCGCATTCCCATGCCCCACACCGCCTTAACTGAATGGCATTGTGGGTTTATCTGAAAAGCTTATACCCAGTGCGTCAGCAATCACATGTGCGAGACATCGAGAGAGTTGCAGCCCTGATAGCGAGACAAAATAAACCCCCTCAGAGAACTGAGGTTGTTGTTCGTGGGCTATCTGTATGGCCAAACGAGTCTTCCCTATAGCACCAGGGCCAGTGAGTGTTATCAAGCGGCAGGCTGGATCAGCAAGATGTTGTGTCAGCACGGCTAGTTCTGCTTCTCGACCGAGTAATGGCGTGGGATGGTGAGGAAGAGGTTGCGCTTGGGGTTGTACGAAAGATTGTGATGCAGATGCGACGTTCGCAAGCCGTAGAGGAGAGTAGGGCAGCGTTATGCGATCTGATTGTGTACGCTGCTTTGCGTGGTGGATATCACGATCGATCATTGGAACACGACCAGCTTTAATCTCATCATACAGTTGTGTTGTGGCATCCTGAGGTGCCAGATCTAATTCCTCCGCCAGAATCTGCACACACGTGTCATACTGCCGCAATGCATCTGCGAGTTGCCCGGCCCAGACATAGGTCAACATCAACTAACGGTGGGCCTCTTCGTTGAGTATATCAAGTGCGACCCAACGCCGATCAACATTCACAGCAGCCTGTGCATCACCTAACAGACGACGGCTATACACCAAACGATCGAGTGCATTTCCCAGATCACGACGTAATATCTCTGCCCGGAGAAACTGCCATTCATCGAACTCCGGGCTATCCCACAAAGTGAAGCCCAGCATAAAATCACCACGATAGAGTGCAACAGCTTCGCTCAATGAGGTCACATCATCAGTTGATACTGTCGTATCGGACGTATTGCGAAGGCTGACCTTCTCCAACAAATGACCAAACTGTGCAACATCAATCCACACGTCGTCGCTGTGTTGCAAGCCAATCGTTTCACGATCAACCACCAACCATGAACTCAGCGGTGTAGCATTGAGCATTGCCAGCGCACGACGAAGAGCCGCACGGTCATTGGTCTGATTATACGCAGGCCATAGCAAGACGACAAGTCGATCACGCTGATGTGTTTGATTACTCACAGCGAGATAGGCCACTAATGCGAGTGCTTCCGTCGATCAAGGGTAATAGTGTCACTATCATACTCGATATGTAGTGCACCCAATAAGTAGATTGCTAGTTGTGGCATGAGACCCTCCCAGAAACCACCGTAGGTTTATCGTTGCAGACATGCAGGTTGTGAGATGGATGTGTTGTCACGATCTCCATAACAATCCCGAGACACTTGCTTACTAAACTGTTGATAGTACATATGCTGATGGAAGAGTTTTGTATTGTACTGGAACATATATGACAGCAGCTGTCATATTGCATTGTGTATACTGGATGAGTATACGAAGCAATGATCAAGAAACGAGGTGTTCGATGCAGTATGATTTCATATTGCCATCGGGTGATGTTGCCACAGCCGTTGCGCTGGCACAGGAGGCTGAGGCTGCTGGAGGGGATGGCTTCTTTATGTGGAACCCGATGCGGGGGATTGATCCATGGGTTGCGCTGGCAGCCGTCGCGGTCAAAACCGAACATATCCGCCTCGGCACACTCATTACTCCGCTCTCACGCTGTCGTCCGTGGAAACTGGCGAGTGAGACCGTCACCCTTGATCATCTCTCGCAGGGGTACGTGATCCTCTCAGTTGGCCTGGGGGCCATTGACAGTGGGGAGGATGCAAACCTTGTAACGCAATTATAACACTAATTTGTGTTTGAGGAGGTGCTTCATGGACGAATTGGACATCATAGTAGCACAAGAACGTTATCATGACATGCATCATGAGGCAAAAAAATGGCAATCTGCTAAAAATGCAGGGTTTACGCCATACCAACCCTGGTAGCAAGGATTATTTTCTTTTGCAGTACAACGCAACCAGAGACAGCCCACATGTGCATCACAGCGTGCATCACATGGCTAACGTTCGTTTTTGAATGATTGATTGTTGAATGAAGATAAAAAGGAGATCGAATATGAGATAACAACTATTACCTGCTTCACGTTGCAAAAAAGCCCTTGTGTAAAACGGTTGCACAAGGGCATACTACTATTTTGCTTGTTGACAGAGACAATGTACTTTATTGCTAAAGGCCATCATAAAAACTCTTCGCTGCACTACCGAAATATGGGGAGTATAGTTCGTTGGGGCGATTGCGGTATCCATAGCT
Organism: Chloroflexi bacterium AL-N1; assembly: GCA_013122435.1. Classification (GTDB taxonomy): domain Bacteria; phylum Chloroflexota; class Chloroflexia; order Chloroflexales; family Roseiflexaceae; genus AL-N1. The sequence goes on along the minus strand of WYDT01000007.1, from coordinate 331,219 downwards.
TACATTACCGTTGATGGCATTGCTGTTGATAATATATGGACCACCACTCGAACCACCTGTCATATTACATCGAATGCTAAATGGGCGGGGATTACCAGAGTCAATCAGTGAACGTGGTTGGTTCCGGCACTCAATCATTCTACTTCCATTGAATGGCGAGCCGGCTGGATAACCCACTGCGGTCCATCGTTTTCCATAATTCTGATTGTAAGCAAACCCAAGTTTACCTGTACAACTAATGTTCGCATTCACACGTCCGCCCCCAAAATCATGGGCAAAATCACTCCCATTGCGCCACTGTGAAGTTGTTTTCAAATTAGTAACTGGCCACTGACCACATGGTGCACTGCCATTACGATACTGAGGAATAAAGACGACATTGGTTGACCATCCATCAGAGCGGCCATTGCCCTCATGAACACAATGTCCGGCAGTCCAAATCGCATTGTTCTTCACCACCGATGCAGAACATACATAAGAACGTCCATACTGACGGAAAAAGAGTTTGCCGACTGCGCTATAAGGATAACGGCCATATGAAGGTACTTCGTTTGACGCGATAGTTGCGTCATCTGTGCCCGGTGTATTCTGAGGTGGCGTACCGGGAATAACACCAGCCTCACCATCAGGAGTACTGGAATCATCAGTACCGGGAAGTGTAGACGTGTCTTGTAGCGTAGGCATTGGATAAGGAATAGCGTTCTCCATCTCTTCAATCGTCCATTCACGTACTGCTGCCGTATGTATCCCATCAGCTTCGGAAGTTACGATATCACCCTGTTGATCAGGTGGGCGGTCCTTATCCTGTGCGGTCACAATGCCACTGAACGCAATTGATGCTACCAATAGAAGTCCAACACTAAAGATCTGGAATAAACGGTGTGTGGGTCGTTTCGTGTTCATGCAATCACTCCTTTGTGTACATTACGTGATTCGAAGGACAACTTCACCAAAGCTTCTTCCTTTGCGATGGAAGACTACGACAAAAACACTTAACCAAAACCCTCCTTACATTAAATCAAAAAAATATATAAGCATTATACATAAATAATAGTAAAAAACAAATAGGTGTTTCAAAATGATTTTAAGATATATCCAATAATCCCGTAATAGGTACTCGCATAGATTGGCGTTGTGTGTGGTATCATCCACATTACAATATAGAATATGTTGCCTATGTACAGAGACGGATGCCCATGGAACTTGACCTTACTACTCCTGCACTTTTGTTTCCCGCCATTTCACTACTTTTACTCGCCTATACCAATCGTTTTCTCGCCCTTGCAACACTGATGCGTAATCTCTATCAGACCTATCAAACCCAGCCTGAACCTCGCATTATGCGACAACTGAAGAATTTACGTTATCGAATCAGGATCATCAAATACATGCAGATTTGTGGGGTTGCCAGCTTTTTTGGTTGTGTGCTATGTATGTTTATGCTGTTTGCCGGGGACAGAGCAATTGCCACATGGTTCTTTGGCGGGAGCCTTATTTTGCTGTTGATATCACTGGCGCTCTCGCTACTCGAAGTACAGATTTCGATTGATGCATTGCTTATTCAGCTTTCCGATCTCGACACACGTGATCGACATAAGCGATCATCGAAGGACGTGTAATGCACCATGCGTTGTTGCGTGTAAATGTATTGTTCGGTACCATTACACCTAGAGACAACCGTAATATACAAGGTGCACGGAGCGTGGCATGGTCACAACACACAACGAGGAATCGAATGGTCGCAGTCGTATCTCATCAACGATTCACTTTCTGGGGCATTTATTAGGCGATGTTATTCGGGAACAGGCAGGTGATGAACTATTTGATCTGGAAGAACATATACGGTTACTCGCCAAAGAACTTCGATCAACCGGACAGGCAGAACTGCTCACAGAAATACAATCCATTACTGCGAAACTCACGACGGGTGAGGCATCGGTACTCATTAAATCTTTTAGTATCTATTTCGCGCTTGTGAACCTTGCCGAACAACTGCAGCGTATCTGGGTATTACGCGAACGCACACTTCAATCACCAGAACATCCACAGAGCGAATCGATAGGAGCCGCTATTGCCGAACTCCGTCATAGCAAGGTAAGTGCCCACGACCTGCAACAGTGGCTCAACGTAGCCCTGATTCAGCCGGTGTTCACAGCACACCCAACCGAGGCAAAACGTCGTACCACGCTCGAAAAATTACACTCTATTGCTAAAGCTTCCAATCAGCAACACACCCCATCCATACTTCCGACCGAACGACAACGGCTGACTGATTTGATTATGGCCGAGATCGTGGGTCTTTGGCAAAGTGATGACGTACGAATTATCAAACCAACTGTACTCGATGAAGTGAAGAACGGCCTGTACTACTTCGAGACATCTTTCATGGAACTTGTGCCACGATTATATCGTGAACTAGAGGAAGCACTCACCACATCTTATCCAGAACACACCTGGCACCTCCCCCCCCTCCTGCGCTTTGGTTCATGGATGGGAGGCGACCGCGACGGGAATCCCAACGTAACCCCTGATGTCACCGTGGAAACCGCGCGCCAATTACGTATCGCAGCCATTCAGCATCATATTCAAACGGTCGAAGCATTGAGTCATCGTCTGAGTCAGTCTACACACTATATCAGCATCAGCGCAGCATTGCAGCAATCACTGCACAATGACGCCATCATTTTTCCTCGCACTGCACACCTACTGGCACATCGCAATCCTCATGAACCCTACCGTCAGAAGTGTACCTATATGCGCGAAAAACTGCTGCGAACGCTCGAACATACCACGCAACACACTCCCAATTGGTTAATCCACAATTGGAATGCTCAGTATCCATCAGGTTTTTTGTATCATACTGCAGCAGATTTGCTTCATGATGTGCAACTTATGGAAGAAAGTCTCTGTAGCCATGCAGGTGCTGCCGTCGCCAACGGTACCCTACGAGATTGGGTACGACAGATTGAGGTTTTTGGCCTGCACATGGCCACACTCGACATTCGCCAACATAGTGAACGACATGCCACAGCCATCGCCGAAGTTCTGGACATCGCAGGCATTTGCAACGATTACCTCGCCCTTGCTGAGCCACAACGTGTGGAACTACTCACCCGCGAGGCAGTGGACCCACGCCCCATTATTCCGACCCATCTATCCTACAGTGCAGAAACCGTTGAGACGATTGAAACCTTTCGTACCATCGCTGCTATTCTCGACCAGTTGAGTCCTGATGCTATTCACACCTACATCATCAGCATGGCCACTGGCGTCAGCGATATACTTGAAGTACTCATTTTTGCAAAAGAAGTTGGTCTTTATCAACCACACAAAGCCATAAGTCGCTTACATGTTGTGCCACTTTTTGAGACCGGTGCCGATCTTGCCGCCGCTGCGACTATCGTTGAACAATGCTTGCATATCTCGGTATATCGTGAGCATCTGCGTATGCGCGGTGATTTGCAGGAGATCATGATTGGTTATTCGGACAGTAATAAAGATGGCGGGTTTCTTGCAGCAAACTGGGCCCTCTACCAGGCTCAGCGTTCGCTCCGTGACCTGACAAGAAAGCACAACATTCAGCTCCGCTTGTTTCACGGACGTGGGGGTGCGATTGGTCGTGGGGGTGGTCCAGCCAACAATGCTATTCTTTCACAACCACCAGGAAGCGTCGGTTCACAAATCAAAATCACTGAGCAGGGCGAAGTCATATCAGACCGCTACGGACTGCCGGAACTGGCACATCGCCATGTAGAACAAATTGTCAATGCCGTACTACGGGTTGGTTTTACACTTCAGGAAGAACCATTGCCAGAATGGGTACAGGTTTTAGAAGAACTCGCCGCCATTGCGCGCCAATATTATCGCAGTTTGGTGTATGAAAATCCCGACTTTCTGCACTACTTCCGTACGGCAACCCCCATTGCAGAAATTAGTCGACTTAATATTGGGAGCCGCCCTGCCAGCCGTAAAAACAGCAATCGCATCGAAGACCTGCGGGCTATTCCCTGGGTCTTTAGCTGGATGCAAAGCCGACACACCATACCTGGGTGGTATGGTGTAGGCTATGCATTGGAAACATTTATCACAGGAACACAACCGATCTCGACAGGAGCGACACCACAAGCACGACTCGAACTGCTCCAAGAAATGTACACGCACTGGCCATTCTTCCGTATGATTGTTGATAATGCTCAGATGATTCTTGGCAAAGCAGATATGCAAATCGCTCAACGATATGCTGAGCTTGTTCCAGATCAAGCAATGGCACAGACCATTTTTGAGATCATCCGCAATGAACACGAACGTACGACACAAATGGTATGCCAGGTTGCTCAGATTGAACAACTCCTTGATGTTGCCCCGGTATTGCAAACATCTATTAACCGGCGCAACCCGTATGTTGACCCATTGAGTTACATTCAAATCGAACTTTTACAGCGTTTACGAGCCGATCCTGAGCGATCTGATCACACAGCTTTGGAAAATGCGATTCTGTTGAGTATTAATGGCATTGCTGCTGGGCTCAAAAATACCGGGTAATCAGTCCTTATGGTTATTCAATACGAAGATTTGTAAGACGAAACGCATGCGGGCCTGCAAGTTCAGGCGCTGCGGCTGTCTCAGCTTTTATTGGCAGACGCTCACCATTATTTTGATCATATAAACCAATCACAAGTTGGTAATTTCCGGACTGTAAGTTGGTAGGGAGTTGTAATGAAAACGGTATTTCGACATACGGACGTGCTTGCCAGATATCTTTGGGGTAGGGTAAATCAACCTGTGCCCGTCGTTGACCATCAGGACCGATAAGATGTGCGAACAACATATAATCCTGTGAAGGGGGTCTCTGTGCCTCCCAAAATAAGGTGAGGTCAAAAGATGTGTCCTGAATCCCGTCGTTCAGGTCATCTTGTTGCTCATAACCAAGCAAACGTATGTTGTCACCAAAATCGGCATAGTGCGACTGTGCCACATCAGGTGGTGCCTGATAAATCCAGGCATATTCAACACCATGGATCGTGACCGTGTGTAAAGGACGAGCCCGCTGATAAAACTGGTTAAACGGGGCTGATAGTTGTCCACGTTGCACTTGTCGCAAATAGACCACCACATAACCTGAAGCATCGGGAAGCTGCATATTCTCTGGCCCAGCAGTCTGTGCTCCTTCACGTAGGAATGGTTGGAGAGACGAGCGCATACTACTTACTGTGAGGACTCCCGTAATATCAGGCTGTTCATTGAGCCACGCCGCAACCTGTTCATATCCCTCTCCCCAACCCACTTGAAATGTCCGCGCACCTGTCGCAGTCCCTCCCAAAAGCTGGTTAAATGCAGCAATGCCATAAGGATGCCAAAACAACGCATTTGCGAACGCTAGTATGCCGACGATACTCAATGCGCCTGTTGCCCATTTTGATTGCCATCCTACTCTCATTATCCGCACCGCGAATTGTATTCCCCCTACTAAACCAACGGCTGCCATAATGTCGATCATAGGGAACACCGGTACAAGATAACGATCAAACTTCTTCGGAAAGATACTCATCGCAACTACAAAGAGAAAGATGAAACCAATCAACGAATACCCATGCTGACGGGAAGGGCGCGGTATGATGTGAAATACAAAAGGTAATAGCAAAACACCAAAGAATGTAATAGGTGTTGAACGTAGTATTAACGCCATAGGATAGTAGAGAGGGCCAGGCGCATCATCTGCACGACCAAGAAAGAAGTTGCCTAAATCATGAGGTTCGCCACCTTCTACCACCACCCCAGCACGGAACAGCTCATAGACACGCAAGGGCTCAACCCACAGAGCAGGCCATAATGCTACAATCGTCACTCCACACACAACCCCCCAAAGCATAACCGAGGGGAAGGTAGTACGGCCTTGTTGTAGCAGATATTTCAGGGTATACTGGGATGGCTGTTGTTGCAATGCATGAGAAAAATAGGCCACACTAAAAACTGTTGGCACAAGAATGAGCGCCGGTGATTTACTGAGGATCGCCAGCCCGGCACACACGCCCGATGCAATCAACGCCACAAGATGTGTTTTGTGATACCAGTAATAACAGGCTAGAAGAAAACTAAGGGTAGCGAATGTGGCCATCAATCCATCGACATGGAGAAAACGGCTAAATGCAACAACGAACGGATCACTGGCCCATAGTAACGCAGCAAGCAGAGCGATAGTTGCAGGAAAAAGACGCCGCAACAACCAATAACCAAAAACTATCCCCACAACATGCACAATAGCTACTGGCAATCGTACGAATCCAAGATATGTCGCAAAAGAATGAGCTACAACGAGGCCACTATCGGAAAAAGCATCCTGAAGCTAGATACTCAAACTTCCCAGCCACATCGTAGTTACTCCAGGATGTTCTGTCAGCGCTGTCGCGCCATAATCACCCGAACGTAGTGCAGCCCAAAAAACTTCAGAGCGACGAATCCAAAAGTTGGCCTCATCACCACTAATAAAAAGACCCAGGTCGGTAACACGCAGCCATAACGCAGTCACACCAACGACGATGTAACTCAAAAGAATCCACCAACGGGACCATTGCTGCTCTGAGTCTATACCTACCGTCTTATTCATTGATAGACCACTTATATCAAAAACACTCAGCCGATTGAATATCCTATAAAGAGACGTATAACGGAATACAAAAGTTACAAAGAATCCATACGAAATCTGTTGTAATATAGGTTACACAAAATGGAGTATCCTGTGTTACAATTCAGATAGTATTAAAATAGGTACGGAGGTTGTGCATATGCCACGTCGGAACGATCGGGTTAAAGAGTCTTTTGGCATATGGAAATGTCTGACTCAAGACATTGTTGCAGAAGATTTGTCACGTGGAAAGACGATCTACACCCCTGATCAACCGTCGCAGGATCTCTTCGTCGTGACACACGGACAGGTTGGCCTCCATCTCCTGGCCTCGGAGAAACGTACCCTCATGCTCCATGTAGTAGAACCAGGCCATCTTTTTGGGCACATTACCATGACAGGTGAGGGCCTCTATGACTCATTCGCAGAAACATTAACAGCTGTGCGCTTCTACCGCATACAACGTGCAGACATGCTCACGATGATGTCGCAGGATGGGACTCTTGCACTCAAGTTACTGGAAGAGTTAGGTGAGTATCGTCTGCGGGTAAGTCATCAAATCGACGAAGTAGCTTTCAAATCAGTACCAGCACGGCTGGCCTCATTACTGCTCGATATGGCACAAAACCGTGATGGCGAACATGTTGAACAATTCCCCCGTCGTAGTCATCGGCAGCTTGCCGAAATGATTAATGCGTACCGCGAAACAGTTACCAAGGTTATCAACCAATTTCGGGCAGCGCGACTGTTAGAAATTGATCGCTCCACTATCACACTGGTGAATCGCTCAGGACTGGAAGAACTAGCACAGGGCTGGTAGTAATAAACTACCAACGCCGCGGCATACGGCGTGTCTCACGTGTACGTGGTGTCTCACGTATGCGATCGCGTGTACGCAGTGTCTCACGTGGATGTGGTTCCTCCAGCGAGTGGTCGCGTGTAGGTTGGGGCTGACGCTTGCGGTCACGTGTAGGCTTTTGGTCTCTCTCCGTTGATTGATCGCGCTGTTTTGATAACCGCATCCCACGTCTGATCATCACATCCCATGCCTCATCCTCAGATGCGGGGCGTGTTAATCGCGCATCGCTCATACGGTTGGCTTGTCGTTCATTGAGCAACGCGACATCCTTGTCATAGGCCTCCTCTTCCGGTGAGATATTCACCAGATCTTCCCAATAACGCCATAATGCATAGATAACGATGATAATAATCATGGCACAGACGAGGAAGATGACAATAAACATGGAATTCAATCCTTTACCAACATAGTTGCTCTCCTAATTATACTATCACAATCATTTGCTGTATAATAATGAAACATATATTTTCTACAAAATGGAACCGCTCCATAATATGTTAAGGCTGGCAGATAAATGCACGACCGAGATGATCTGATACGCTTAACTGAATTGGCTTCATGCGCTGGTTGAGCGTCGAAAATGGGTCCTGGAACCCTGGCGCAGGTGCTGCGTTCACTTAAGCTACCCTCACATCCAAATCTGCTCATCGGACTAGACATACGTGATGACGCAGCAGTATATCGTGTTGCAGACGATCAGGCGCTCGTACAAACAGTCGATTTCTTTCCCCCAATTGTGGATGACCCGTACACCTTTGGTGCCATTGCAGCGGCAAATGCCTTGAGTGATGTATATGCAATGGGTGGTAAACCGATTCTTGCGCTGGCGATTGCTGGCTTTCCGGAAAACTTTCCCCCACATATCATTAGTGCTATTCTGCAAGGCGGTGCGGACAAGGTCGCAGAGGCAGGGGCAGTTATCGCAGGAGGTCATACCACCGTTGATGCAGAACCCAAATATGGTCTTTGTGTCACTGGCCTGGTACATCCAGATCGGATTCTCACGAAGGCACATGCTCAACCAGGGGATCACCTCTTGCTCACCAAACCACTGGGCACGGGTATTGTCTCAACTGCCCACAAGCGAGGAGTTGTTGAAGAGGATCATTTGACAGCGGCAACTGCAAGCATGCTACGCCTCAATCGCAAGGCAGCCGAAATAGCTATTGCGAGCAATGTAGCAATTAGTGGGATGACAGACATCACTGGTTATGGTTTGCTTGGGCATGCCCATGAACTCGCACATAATAGCCAGGTACAACTCGTGATCGACCTTGATCGTGTACCTATATTACCGGGAACACTCACATACGCACGTGACGGAATTCTGCCAGGAGGCTTGAATCGCAACCGTGACTATCTCCTTGCAAACAGTTTTGTCTCTTTGGATACGGCACTTGAAGTTGCTCACACATATACTCTGTTTGATCCACAAACATCGGGGGGATTACTGATCGCCGTTCCACCAGCTAGTGTCTCCCAGTTTCAGGCACACCTCCATGCAGCACAAGAGCCATTCTGGGAAATAGGAAAAGTCCGAGAAGGAGCGGGGATCATCATTCAATAAGGAGAGTTTACCACGGGAAGCAAAATGGCCCCGCAGTTTCAATTCAAACTGGTGTCGGTAAAACCCTGAATTGCTTCATCTTCATCTTGATAGATATCAGCATACTGTGCCAACCCTACCATACGAAAGATCTTCTGAAAATGCTGCGACAAACCGCTGAAGGCTAATCTTTGCTCATGACTATTCACCTCAGTTAAAATACCGATGAGGATTGCAATACCAGCACTGTTAATGTAATCATTCTGTCGGAAGTTCAAAAGAATATTCTTACTACCTTGTTGCGTAATTTGTGCATAAGCACCATTGATTTTCTCTTCGGCAAACGTCGTCACATCGCCGATCAAATCGATAATTGCAACACCATCACGTTCTCGAATACTAACATTTAACTCATCTTCCAACATCATAGTCATGTGCTCCTTACAAACTTCTTGCTGGAAGTTCCCTCGAATAGTACGTCCTTAGAATGTTATAATCCCTGTATAATGCGAGAACATAGCATCATCTGGCATCATCAATGTAAAAAACATAACTCGCTCTATACATTTGATATGGTTTCATCTAATACACATGTTACACGATAATGTCAGGCTGATGCAACTTACTCTATTATAACTGCTCTTACTTTTTCGTCAGAGCTATGTTTTCTCTCTTGTCATGCTCAACTAAATATAAAATGTTCAATATCTATTTTGTAATGAGCATCTAAAATCTTTTCAGGAAGATAGGTGTTTTGGATGTTGGTATATGATAAATCGAAATCGATTTCCGTTCTCGATAAGTTCTACAAACCCCACTTCGTCAACTAACTGACCGATGATTGAAAGCCCCATATCGCGTAGGGAAGTACATCCACGTAGCTTATGTTCAATAGGGACAAGTGGACCAGACACTTGACATTTTTTCAAACCCTGATCGTGGATATATACTGAGAGCCGCTGCTCATCACACATATAATGTACTTGAACCTGTAACTCAGTCTGACACTGATTACCATGTTCGATAACATTCACACACGCATCACCCAATACTGTCTTGAAATTTGCAATCTGTTCATCACTGAAGCCGAAACGACAAGCAAATGTGGTGATAGCATCTAACCCTATTTTTTCACAACCAAGTGTACTGGGAAAACAAAGTTCTACCATGTGCGATTGTGACGAACATATCATGGTATGTTTACAACATTCTATGGCTCAAGGTGTATAACCATGCGAATTTGATTACCACCACTCGGTGCCGTTGAAAATTCCACTTCATCCATTAAAGATCGAATGAGCCAGATACCCCAACCACCCTTATCGGCCTTCTGCAAAGCTTCTTTAATACAAGGGGCTGTGACTGTCTCATCTTTTTTGAGATACTTACGTCCCTGGTCAGCAACACTCACAACCAGTTCATCCGGACGAAACATGAGAATGACATTCACTTTGGTGGCAGCATCTTTATCATTGCCATGTTCAATCGCATTCGTTACAGCCTCACCCACAGCGGTACGTAACGCGTCAATACGTTCCTCCACAAAGCCCATGCGCCGCGCAAGTGAAGCAGCTGTATCAATAGCAACTTTCTCATAGCCTAATCGACTAGGAAGACGCAATTCAATCACACGTTCAGACTGTTCAATATGTTCGTTCGTTGTTGTCATGGTTGTATTACTAATTATGTCACTGTATGGTACATACAGATGAAACATTCAGTTATTTTTTTAATATTAACATACGCGAGAGCAACAACGCAATAGGTATTCAGATTGAGATTTCATGAAGAATCAGTATATTGGTGATCAGTACCGACAAGGCATGGCAAAGTTTGACTTATTGCCATGCCTCGTTGCGCTTTGATTAGAGAGGGATATTACCATGTTTTCGTGAAGGAAGTGTTTGACGTTTGGTACGTGCAAAATGGAGCGCACGAATAAGCGATGGTCGGGTCTCCTGTGGCTCGATAACCGCATCAATATAACCTCGTTCAGCCGCAACATAGGGGTTGGCAAAACGATTTTGATAATCATCCGCCAACTCCTGTAAACGAGCTGCCGGATCTTGTGCTTCAGCCAGCTCCTTACGAAAGATAATCCGTACAGCAGCATCAACACCCATCACAGCGATTTCAGCCGTGGGCCAAGCAAAGTTAAAATCAGCACGAATGTGTTTACTGGCCATCACGTCATACGCACCGCCATACGCTTTGCGGGTAATCACAGTCAGTTTGGGTACAGTAGCTTCACAGTAGGCATAGAGCAATTTTGCACCGTGGCGAATGATACCGCCATACTCTTGTTGTATGCCTGGCATGAATCCAGGTACATCAACAAAGGTAATGAGTGGAATGTTGAATGCATCACAGAATCGGACAAACCGAGCACCTTTCACCGATGAGTCAATATCCAGAGTACCAGCCTGATGCAACGGCTGATTGGCAACCACTCCCACAACGTGCCCATCAAGCCGTGCAAAACCAATCGAAATGTTCCGTGCCCAGAATGGCTGGACTTCTAGAAAAATACCATCATCAACTACAGCTTCAATAACCTGTGACATATCGTACGGTTTTTTGGCGCTGTTGGGGATGATCGTTTGGAGCTCAGGATCTTTCCGCTCAGGATCGTCTTCAGGTGCAATATAGGGCGGGTCTTCCAGATTGTTGGATGGTAAGAAGGAAAGCAGATCGCGCATTTGTGCATAGGCAGCAGATTCATCATCTACCGCAAAATGAGCCACCCCACTACGCGTATTGTGCGTCATCGCCCCACCTAACTCCTCGAATCCGACATCCTCATTGGTGACGGCTTTGATAACATCTGGGCCGGTAATAAACATTTGTGATGTACCCTTGACCATCATAATGAAATCGGTCATCGCTGGCGAATACACCGCACCACCAGCACACGGGCCAGCAATGAGCGAGATTTGAGGCACAACGCCAGAAGCCATGACATTACGATAGAATATCTCGGCATATCCCCCCAGGCTAACGACACCTTCCTGGATACGTGCGCCGCCACTATCGTTTAATCCAATACAAGGCACCCCCATGCGGAGCGAAAGATCCATTACTTTGCAAATTTTCTCGGCAAACACCTCACCAAGCGATCCACCAAAGACCGTAAAGTCTTGCGAGAAAATGCATATCGGACGTCCATCCACAGTGCCATGTCCGGTGATAACACCATCTCCCAGTGGTTGACGTTTGTCCATCCCAAAAGCATGTGTGCGATGGACGGCAAACGCATCCAGTTCTACAAACGAGCCAGGATCAAGCAATGCGTCAATACGCTCACGGGCGGTCATTTTCCCCCGCGCATGCTGTTTTTCTGCTGCACGTGGGTCGATTGTACGGGCTTGTTCGTGCCGATGACGTAGGTCTTCAATACGCTCTTGTGTCGTTTTCATCAGGCCCCCTTTACGATCTTCGTCGATCATACATGTGTCTGTAAGAGGTTACGCAACTACGCGCGGATATCAGAAAAAAGCGCCACATCCTACAGTGTATACAAGCGCTTTATGCAAGACAAAAAGCACCTCTGACAAACTATTCATCATCAAAACACTCTATATTCATCACACTGTGATTACTTGATTATACTATGAACTGCGATCCTCGGCGTCATCAATACTGTCAATCAACCAATAATCTGTTTGGTCATCCCTCTATTGTGGCGTGGGGGCAACAATATCCGTGCACGTGTGAAGAATGGAGGTGCCGTATGGGGAACTACGTACGTTGGAATGGCAGAGTAACACGACTCACACAAAACCTCATGCTTGTTACGATCGGTCTAATCATCATGGTATTAGCAGCAAATGTGCCGACGCCTACAAGTACTTTTGCTGCAACACTACCACAGGGATTTCAGCAATCTACCGTGTTCAGTGGATTAAGTAACCCAACCGACATGCAATTTGCCTCTGATGGGCGTATATTTATTGCTGAAAAAAGTGGCAAGATTAAGATTTTCGACAATTTGACAGATACAACCCCCACCGTCTTTGCCGACTTACAAACCAGCGTACACAACTTTTGGGATCGTGGACTACTCGGGCTGGCGCTTGATCCCGCATTTCCAGATGATCCCTATGTCTATGTGCTCTATACCTATGACGCAGATTTTGAAGGGCCTCCACCCCACTGGGATGACCAATGTCCTGATCCACCAGGGGCAACTAAAGATGGATGTGTGGTGCTGGGCCGACTTTCGCGTTTAGAGGCTTCTGGCAATGCAATGGTAGGGCAGGAGCAAGTACTCATCGAGGATTGGTGTCAACAATACCCTAGTCATTCGATTGGGAGTCTGGCATTTGGAGAAGATGGCGCGCTCTATGCAAGTGCCGGTGACGGTGCCAGCTTTAATTTCCCTGATTACGGACAAAAGGGCACGCCTCGCAATCCATGTGACGACCCACCAACTGGTGTGGGTGGCAACCAAACACCCCCAACTGCCGAGGGTGGCGCCCTGCGTAGCCAGGATATCCGCACAAGTAGTGATCCGGCTTCACTTGATGGCGCCATCATACGTGTTAATCCAGATACAGGTGCAGCATTACCTGACAATCCACTTTACAGTAGTACAGATCCTAATGAGCAACGTATTATCGCCCATGGTCTTCGTAACCCCTTCCGTTTTACAGTACGACCGGATACCGACGGCTCTGGATCAGCGATGTCGGCTGGGGTATATGGGAAGAAATGAATGTTGTGGCCAACACGAGCGATGACGTTGTTGAGAATTTTGGTTGGCCATGTTATGAGGGTCCATCACGTCAATCTCGTTACGATAATAGTAATCTCAGTATATGTGAGAACCTCTACGGCGAGTCAGATGCCCATACCGATCCATTTTATGCCTACCGACATGCAGATAAGGTCGTACCAGGTGAAGAGTGTCCGACAGGCGGTTCATCTATCGCTGGACTAGCGTTCTACACTGGTGGTGAATACCCCCCTGAATACGATGGGGCTTTGTTCTTCTCTGACTATTCGCGACGCTGTATCTGGGTTATGTTTGCTGATGAGGAAGGAAACCTGGACCCTAGTACACGCACCACATTTGTGAGCAGCGCAGCACGCCCTGTGAGTCTGCAGATTGGGCCCAATGGCGATCTGTTCTACATCGATCTTGGCGGAACAGTGCGGCGTATTCAATACTTTAGTGATAACCAACCCCCAACCGCCACTATTGATGCAGATCCAAGCAGTGGTATAGCACCATTGACCGTTTCCTTTGATGCGAGTCACTCCAGCGATCCCGATCCTGATGACACACTCACATACGAGTGGGATCTTGATGGTGAGGGCGACTACGATGACTCAACTGACATCACCCCAACATATGACTACGAAGATCCAGGGAGTTATGTGGTACGGTTACGGGTGACGGACAGTATGGGCGACTCTGATACTGACTCAATCGTGATCACGGCTAATAATACACCACCAACTGCAATCATCGACACCCCTCTTGTAACGGACACGTGGCGTGTGGGGGATATGGTCACATTCTCTGGTCATGCGGAGGATACACAAGACGAGACCTTCCCAGACTCAGCATTTGCGTGGGGGATTTTACTTCATCATTGCTACTCACCAACCAACTGTCATATTCATCCTCTCATTGACGTAGAGGGTATTAAAAGTGGCACATTCAACGCACCAGATCACGAATATCCTTCATACCTTGAGTTGCAACTTACAGTTACGGACTCCGAAGGTCTCCAGGACTCAACCACTATTTCATTCTACCCTGAAACAGTCGATTTCAGCTTTGAGTCAGAGCCACCAGGGATTACTATGGGTCTCAACAGTACTACAGCATCCACTCCCTTCACACAAACAGTCATTGTTGGTTCTAACAATGAAGTCGATACGCCAGCATCAGTAGAGATTGATGGAATAACCTACACATTTGACGAATGGTCAGATGGTGGTACACGCAGCCACACTATTGTAGCTGGCGAAGATTCAGTAATATACACGGCTACCTATAGTATTGACTTCCCAGCCACGAATGTCCTGGATGATTTCGACCGACCTGATGGCGATCCGGGCCCAAACTGGGTTGGAAATACTACCGGATATGGTGTCGAGGACAACACACTGACCATGGCAAATGGCAGTAGCATTTTGATATACTGGGACGAAACTTTTGGTCCTGACCAGGAAGCATATGTCACACTTACCTCCATCAACGATCATGCCAACGAGATTGATCTGTTACTAAAAGGCCAGGGAAGCGGCTCATGCAACGTACTGGAGGTTCTCTATGATCCAAGAAATGACATTGTACAAGTGTGGACATGCCATAATTACGGTACCTGGATACAACATGGCGCTGATTTGAATATAAGCTTTGAGGAGGGCGATCGCTTTGGTGCACATGCACATGAAAACGGTACTGTTGACATATATCAAAACGACACACTGGCTGGCAGTGTTACTGTAGCGAATAGCTGGCCCTATCGCGATGATGGCGGTCGCATTGGCATCTGGACAATAAACGCTCAAAACACGGTAATGGACGATTTTGGTGGTGGGACACGTTAAAACAAATCGCGTAATCCTCCAAGAGTCATTGAAGGATGTATCAGCTGATACGTCCTTCAACTTTACCCTAGCTATGAACACGATAATCGGTACAAACAACAACCACCCGCTCACGGGGAAAAAGTGAGCGAGTGGTTGAGGAAGAGAAGGAGAGATGGTGATTAGATGTAATATCACATGTGTGTATTACCAAAGTGTAACCCCTATTGCCCCAACGTATTGGGTTTGATTTTTGTCAATGACCGTGCTACAATCGGCTTAAGAGTTTACGAATGTCTCCCTCACCCTCCTGATAAATATACCGAACTTGTTGTGTTATAACCTATGATCGAGGGAAAGCGTATACGAGGAAATTATGCCTGAGCACACATCTCCAACGCCAAAAACACGTCTCCCTGGACTTGATGCCGAGGCTACGCCTGTTGTAGGTATTGGGCTAGGGCTGACAGGTATTATATTAGGGTTGCGTCCACGGATGGCTGCCTGGCCACTCGCATTGACCGCCTTTGCAGCGCTCTTCTATCGTAATCCTAAACGTGTGACACCTGATGAACGTCAAACCGTGTTTGCCCCTGCAGATGGCAATATTGTAGATATTGACGAATTCTACGAACATCGCTTCTTACATACCGACGCGGTCCGGTTGTCGATCGACACCACACCAATTGATGTTTCCGTCCAGCGCAGCCCTGCGTCGGGTGTCGTTGAATACCTTGAATATCTACCCGGCGAATACCGCCCAATTTGGGAACGACGTACCCACGAACATAATGCATGTCAATACATTGGTATCAGCACCGAATGGGGACCGCTACTCATTGTCCTGACGGCTGGTCCACTTGCTCGACGGCTGATGTGCCACGTCGCCAAAGGTGATCAGATTGAGGCAGGATCTCAGCTGAGTACGATACGTTTTGGTGCACGTGTCGAACTGATATTACCACGTGATCTAGTGCAAGAGTTGCCTGAGAGAGGGCAATATCTACAAGCAGGTTTGACTCGTATTGGTCAGATAACTCCACTATAAATACCTTCTAATCGCTTTGTTACAGGATAGAGAAAGCGACTTTTCTGCAGAGAAAAGTCGCTCTTCTTTACATGCTATTGCAACATACGACGGATGCCGATAAACTGAGCAATTGCGAATACTGCTGCAATATCGGCTAGTATAACCACAATCCAAAAGCCAGCAGTTGTAAGTGGGAGTAATCCAAAAGCAAGTACGATCACACTGTCCACCACCCATAGAATATTGAGCACAAAGGGTGTAATAGCTGCCCAACGACTGATCTGTTCTCGCGCTGCAAGAGCAAACAACATGGTAGCATATACCATACAGACAATACCAAGGGCAACCAGAGCCATCGGTGCAGGAATACCCATAAGTGTTGCGAGGGATGCTGCAGCAGCAACAGCACTCATGCCAACTAACCCACAAAATACTCCATCAGCACGTAACGTGTTGCGAATAAGTCGACCTTTTGTCGAGTAGACTGGCTGAACTGTCGTTTGACCTATCATACGTAAAACCTCCTGGCATGTGCACTAGTTACATTTTGTAGGTTCACGATAGGCCAAAAACTACTGCCATGTCTACGAAAACCACTGCCATCTCCTGCCAAAAAGGTGGTGCAAAAGCTGTTTTGCCATGTCTATACCTATGGTCTACACCAACTCATCACACATCAGCTGAGCTTTGAGATCATGTGCAATCAATTTCGCTGCGGCATTTTGCCAGTTGTATAGCGTGCGTTCAGGAACTGACGTTTGAAACCAAGCCAGAGCTTCCTGGGTTGATTGGTCGAGACCACCGTATGTGGCACGACGGCTGTAGGGTTTTAAGCCCACCACATAGGGAAAATAGAGCGCGTTGTAGTAACGCCACTCATCGGATGTTCCGAAATCACCTTTGTTATGTGGTTTAAGTCGTTCAAGGCTTTCAGTAAGCAATGTTTTGAGTTCTACTGCTCGTTCAATAGCATCATCAGTAGCATTCCGCGCAACCAGACGATTTTCCACCACAGGGAGCTGTGTTAATGGGCTACCTGCCAGATGTGCCAGATCACCAAAGTGACTGAACGCACGCCGTGTGAGTCGTGCAAATTCACTATCATCCAACGAGACTAAATCGACACCGTCATCAACGCGCGGTAATGCGCTTGCCACGGCACGCAACTCTGCACGTTGCTTACGAAGACGTGGCATGCTGGCAAAGGCAAACTTATCAAGCACCCCCTGGAACTGATCAGCAAATGTTGAAAACGCGATGGCTAAGGCTATTGTTGAGAGCAGTAAAGTAACCATGGACAAAGTCACACCAGTGCTCAATGCTATAGCCAGAGTAACCTGTCCCCCAAATATAAATGCCATCAGCAATGCGGCATCCAACGACCGGATAAAATGAGGTAGCAGTGTTTCGCCTTCATCAAAGGCATCAAGTACAGCAATAGTAATACCCAGAAAGACCAGATCACCACCAAGAAGCAAGATAAGCCAGGTCTGTGGTAACCAATCAAATGGCAGAATTAACAGGCCAGTGCTGGTACAAGAAAGAATCACGGCAAACAACAGGAGGCTGAACATCCGTTGAGGCCGAACTGTACGAAGCGCTACGGCAAGCAACACAACGCTTATAACCATCGGAACAATTACCACCAGCACTAGTAGCAGATAGGGCCACCCCGAGGAGCGGAGATTGGCAGATGGATCAAATATACCTCCCGTGGCGATGGTAGCGACACAACACAGTGCTGCGAGCGGAAAAAGGCCATATGTCCACAAACGAACCAGTCGCTCACGAAATGACACCCGATCTGGTAGCAAGGAGATGATCGCGGGAGACCAACACAGACCGGGAAGCAGCAAAAACAGCCACTGCAGACGAACGTAGATCGACACAAGTGTAGCTGGTGCCAATTGGCTCAGAAGATTGAAGGCAAGCCCCAGAGCATAGGCAATCAGCCCCAAGCTGGTGAAGTGCAATGCTAATTTGGCGGGATTTCGCGAAAGCAGATAAAAGCCCAGCCAGAGCGCCAAACCAAATGTTATAATTTCTAACCATAGTGAACTTTGTGTCATGTCCATACGCGCGAAGAACCCATTCAAATCAATTATCACTTACAACTTAAGGGCATTGATCTGTATACACAGGTAAAAGCACCTAACCTATACGACTGACCACTAAGATTGTAGCAAAGACATACTTCTCAGTGCAGAATCCAGTCTCAAATACCCCACACGATTATATCGTGCAAATGTATATTATTCTGTTGCAATAAATTAGCTACAAATGCTTTTGAAAACGGCGAAACAGACCGACCGGATAACCGAGCATTTTCGATACATCGCCAACAATACGGATTAGAGGTATGAGAGATGCCGTATAGATCGCCTCGCGTTTTGTCAGACCATCTCCACGTAGACACAATCGTCTAAGAGGGGTACGTGTGTAGACGAACAGACCTAATCCAAACAGACCCAGAACCCATGGGTGTCGCCACGCTAGCACCAGTAATCCTGTACCGACAGTGTAGACCGTATAACGCATAAGGTGACGTGTAGACCATAAATGTGCCATCCCATCGCCGCGTGCATACAAAAAATATTGCTTTGCAAAAGCCGCAAATGATGAACGCGGACGAAAGAGGACGAGTGCATCAGGGGCAAAAGCAAAGCGATATCCTGCACGTTTGAGTGCGAGATCGAATAACACATCTTCGCAATGATCAACCCATTCTGGATACCCGTCAACATGTTCCCAGGCACGCTTATAAAACGCGACCGACTTACCAAAGGGTAGAAAGGTTTCAGGATTAATCTCTGCAGCCTCACGATAATTGGTTGCCCCAAGCACTAGTTCAAAGAGACTCTGCGGCATCGGACGAAAAAACCCACCAACAATATCGGCTTGATCCCGTTCGAGCGGTGCGATAATGTGTTCAAGCCAGTGTGTGTCAAGTGTTAACCCAGCATCAGTACACGCAACGATCGAACCCTGTGCATGGCGAATCGCGTTATTACGGCCTGAAGGGATGTTGTAACCACCACGAACCAGGCGGATTGGATGACCACGTGCAATGTAACTTCCGACAATCTGTGGTGTTGCGTCACGACTCAAACAATCGTTGACTACAATTTCATCAGGTGGACGTGTTTGTTGAAGCATTGAGTCGAGCAGCACCGCAATATTATCAGCTTCATCACGCACTGTGCAAACGAGTGAGACAGATACGGTTTGTTTCATTATGTGCTTCTACAAGAGCAATGGCCTATACCCCAAGGTATAGGCCATTGCTCAAAGGAGGGTCAACAACGTCATGACGTTGTGACTCTTCAAAAGGTTCCCACTGACTGTACATGCAAAACAAAATCCATTACGATCGTTGATCCACAGGTGTATATGGAACATCCATTGGACCGATATACTCTGACTCGGGACGGATCAGTCGATTATCGCTGTATTGTTCGTACACATGGGCAGTCCACCCAGCAACACGACTGATAGCAAAGATCGGTGTGAACAAATCAATAGGAATACCAAGGGTATAGTAAACCGACGCCGAGTAAAAATCCACATTTACTGGCAAAGTCCTGGCCTCTTGCACCATGGTACGAACACGCTCTGAGATTTCGTACCATGTTCGATTACCAGAGCTATCCGCCAAATCGCCAGCGAGTTTTTGCAGCCAGGATGCACGTGGATCATCAGCTTTGTAGACACGATGCCCAAAACCCATAATTTTCTTCTTTGCGGTAAGAGCACCACGAATATACTGCTCTGCTCGATCTGGATCACCAATTTCGAGGAGCATCCGCATAACTTGCTCGTTTGCTCCCCCATGCAATGGCCCTTTGAGTGTCCCAATCGCAGCCACAATCGCTGAGTGGAGATCGGACAGCGTTGATGACGTAATACGCGCAGAGAAGGTTGACGCATTCAAACCATGGTCGGCGTGAAGTATCAGGCAGATATCAAGGATACGCGCCGCACGTGGGTCTGGCTCTTTACCTGTCATCATGTACAAGAAATTCGCAGCGTGTCCAAGGGTTAAACTGGGCGGGATCGGCCAAAGCCCATTGCGAATGCGATCCCATGAGGCAAGGATGGTTGGCATCGATGCGGTAAGACGGATCGACTTTTGAACGTTAGCCTCCAATGAGTTGTCCGACACTTGTGGATCGTATGGAGAAAGTGCTGAAACGGCCGTACGCATCACTTCCATAGCCGATGTCTCTCTGGGCATCGACATCATCATCGCTAAGACTTCATTGGGAATCTGGCGATTATCAGCAAATTTTTTCCGAAAACTGTCATATTGCTGGCGATTAGGTAGTTTACCGTACCACAGAAGCGCAGTGGTTTCTTCAAAATCAGACTTTTCGGCCAATTCATTGATATCAAGACCGCGATAATACAATCGGCCATTCATTCCATCAATGCAGCTAATAGCTGTGGAGGCCGCTACAATGCCTTCCAATCCTTTGCTCATGATTTTCCTTCTTTCAGCACTTAATGTTATAACACCATCGGCGTACGACTAGCCTAACCCAGCAATTCCCGTTTTCGATTCACTTAAATAGCAAGACACGTAATTGTACGTTTAATACCATCAATAGCGTGAATGTCATTCATAACTAGCCGACCAACATCGCGCTGATCACTTGTTTCGATCATCACTACGATATCATACGGTCCCGTCACAGGGTCAGCTGTGTGTACACCATCAATACTGCGCAATGTTGCAATAACTGCACCAACCTGCCCGGCTTCCGCCTCAATAAGAATGTAAGCTCTTGCTTGTCCTTGCATAATAACGAACCTCTCCATTGAAGATCGCAGCAAACATCTCTATCGTTTGCGTTCAGGTATTATAGACACAATTTCATCAAAAGATATTCATTTTTATTATAACACACCGCATTGCAGTCAACAAAAACAATAGTCAATAGAGATGTCTGATCACGACATACGAAACATTACTACTGATCTGTCATAATCGTACCACTTTTGAGTTGACATACCACGTCTGCCAATCCATCAACATACTCATTGGAGGGCAACTGCTCGATGGTGTTGATCAACGCGCTGGCCACAATCGCCCCATCCGCATAGGCACTCACCTGCTGAACATGTGCTGCATTACTGATACCAAAACCGACCACGAGCGGAAGATCTGTATGGTGTCGAATACGCTGGAGAAAGGCAGGCAATCCCTCCCACAATTCCTGACGAGCCCCTGTTGTGCCCGTCAATGCAACACAATAGATAAAACCGCTCGCAATTTCGGCAACTTTGGCAATCCGTTCTGCAGAACTGGTGGGGGCCAAAAAACAAATAAAATCCAGACCAACCGCATGACATGCCTGCAGGCATGGTTGCGCCTCTTCTGGTGGCAAATCAGGAATGATGAATCCATCAATACCTGCCGCAGCCGCATCGACACACAATTGCTCAATGCCATATTGCAAAAACGGATTGTAATAGCCCATCATCACGAGGGGTACGCTGATGCCACGGGCACGCAACGTAGCCGCAGTTTCGATGCAGTATGGTAGCGTAACGTTGTTAGCGAGGGCCTGTTGTGATGCTCGCTGAATGGTGGCTCCATCTGCCAGCGGATCGGAGAACGGCACACCCAGTTCAAATAAATCGGCCCCTGCCGCCGCTAACGCTGGTGCGAGTTCCAACACCGAATCGCGTTCAGGGTAGCCGACCATCAAGTAGGGCATAAGCGCGGTACGTTGCTCACGCTTCAAACGAGCAAAAGTTCTTGCGATGCGACTCATGAATATCAATCCTTCACACGACAGTTATCTGGAATACCATTCATTGTACCTTAAAACATAGGTATTGTGATCAAGAGGAGTGCGTATCCCCGTTGTCTTTTTACGACTGACTTTGTATGGGGACCCTTTCTTTGGTCTGTAGAAGAAAAATCATTCTGCTGATAATCTGTTATGTCATGTTGAAAGGTAGCTGTGGCATTGAGTCTCGTTGTAATGCTGTTCCACCGAACACCAGAGTTGTAAGATTGCATAGCTACGTTATTCAGGTGGTATCCATGGGTTATCGAAATCATACATCGTGGATGGCAGCCGACATGACCATGCTGCTGGCACAACTTCAACCAGCATCCAGTTAAAGACATTGCGGCGGTACTGTGCGCCAGGTTCGATCGCGTAGCTGTCTAAACAATTATCCATAATATCGAACAAAGCCAGGCGAGCTTGATCGGGATATAACCCGTGCTAGTTCCACGATGACATAGCTTGCTTCGTGTAGGTCTTGCTGTCCTACAATCTCAAGAGGTTCAGTCGCGGACCAGTTGGCAGGTGGAGGTTGTTGATCTTCCAGAAAAGCCCGTACTGCTGCAAAGACCAGAGGAGATTGGATATCTTCGGAAGTACGCACTTTATCGTAGCTGCTGCTACCATAGCCTAGCCAAGATAGACCAAACGTCGATGTCCCAGAGATGGGTGATAGGTCTCAAAGAAGGTGATAAGGCGGTCACAGTCGTTCCAAAGATCTTCCGTAACACGACCATCATCTTTGTCATCATAGAGTTCATCATAGCGATAACTCCATAACTCTTGCAGAAGCGCTCGTAACGGCTCAACAATCACCACATTATCTGATAGTCGAAATGCAGGATAATGTCCATGATGACTCACGATAACCTTACTTTCTGCATTGTCATACCTGTTCCGAAATAATACGAGCAGCTACCATACGGTAACTGCCCGCAAATATCTCATAAGCCCATATGTTTAGTCAGACTCATCTGCCTTATCGCTGGTGCTCTTTTCCTCTGTCTTCGTAGTAGCCTTTTCCTCTGTCTTTGCATCAGCTTCCTCCGACTCCTTGGCATCTTCGTCCTGATCTCTTGCAGGAGTCTGCTTCAGTAAGTCGCTCAAACGGCGTACATCACTCCAGTTGGTTTCACTTTCCTCTTCAGCAAGGGGTGTATAGAGTGTATCCAGTGCAAAGGCCTGAACGGCAAACTGCTTGTCACCAACAGTAATAATCCGACTTTTGTCAATCGGCGTACCAAGTGGACGGTCAGCGCGTGACTCATCAAGCATGTATTTGTGAAAGGCCCACTCAGGATAGTACTCTAATTCATTGGCACGAAATGTTTCCATCACTAATGCAACATCAAGCGATTGTGAATAATACGGTGCAAGATCGACATTTGACACAGTTGGTGAGACACCTTGCCACCGCGCCACCATTCCATTCACCGAACGAATATAGGCTGACGGCACGTTGTTATCAGATGCAGGAGCATAGACTGGAACAGCTTTCGCAACGGTATCAAGGCCACGGTTCACATAGCGATACAAAATAAGCTCTGACCAATCGCGTGCACCATCCTGCCAGGAGCGGTAACGCACAAATGGTCCAGGAGCAACGCCAACAATCCGCGTCCGATTGTAGGCCGCGCGCATGTTCCCCCAGCTCTTCGTATCGTGATCGATACACACGCCAGCTTTGCAGAACGATGACTCATGGGCAAAGAACGCCAGTGCAACAGCAGGATCAAGACCATATTCGACGAAGATATCATAGAGTTCATTGGCGTGTGGCGCAGCCGGTGAACTGTTACTCTGTAATACCTGTGTGAACGTCTGACGTGAAATACGTGGTGGTGCCTGGAAGGTGAGTGATCCTGCCTGTTGTAAGACAGATGATGTAGCACGTTGGGTTTCATCAACAGCCAACATACTTTCCAACTGCTCAAAAGTGGTCACCTGTGGTTCAAAGGCTTCGACAGAAGAACGATCATTGAGTGAAGATATCGCTAGCGTTGTCGTACCCGGCGTCATCACCAGAATCGTACCCAGCGCGACAATTACCATACCAGCCGTGGCAACCAATTGGCGCCGACCCTGACGTAGAAACAGTGGCAGTCGTGTGAGTAATAAAGCACCGGCGCCCCAAAAGACACCGACAACCACACGTAAGCCATGTTCAACCGACAACCAACCTGCGATCATCAACAAGACCACTGTAAAGAACACAAATACCAATCCTGTAAGCATGGCTGGCTCTGCAGTTTGTCGCCACCACCGTATACTTGATCCGTGCGTACCAGTACCCCGATCTGGCGTACCAGATGTTGTTGAGCGGCCCATAATACTCTCCCACCTAATAGTTTTATTGCCCTACACGGCAGCTTGATTGAACTCTAGAACGATTCGGCGTGCAGTAAGCGCGCTACGTTATAAACGGGAAGGACCTTGTGCGTGACCCATGACCACAGAACATACCCACACGAATGCGAGGTGAATAGATACTACGTGTTAAAAATTGTCGTATAACCCAAATAGCAACGACTACTACACGGTTAAATATCAAGAAAATCCTACAGAAACATTGCGGATCTGTCAAGTGGAGAATGAGGTAAAGCCGAAACGGGCCAATCATTGCCGGGAGATCTATTTACACCTGAATCAAAAAAGTGTAAGTCTATGATGTTCATGAATCAAGCATATGGCCAGACAAGTCTCTGTCACTTGAGGAATAAGAAGGACAAATTCACGTTTAACAGTAGTATTGATTACATAGATGACAAGATGTTTATCTTATCGCGCAAAAGGCTTTATTTACCTTCCAAATAACCTATATGATTTCGCAGAGCATAAAATGAACTCTTTTTATAAATACTTTTTATAAATAATTTCGTTGAAGCAGCTTTAAACCAGTTAAACTTTGGTAAGCAATGATAAGCATAATCTGATCGATATAACTCATATCAATCACATATCACATCACAAATGACCAGAAGCTCACATACAGATGACAATAATATCATCTGATGTTATTGTGCTTCTCCACGCTATTTACTATTATAGCATGCACATTTTTGATGTAATGTCGTTCGAATTATGTGACATTTTCAGAATCATATTCGTTCTATAGAGTACAAATATGTAGATGTGGTTTTATGTACTTTACTACTATTTAGAGAACATTTTACTACAAATACACTGACGAATGACTTTCATCGCCATATCACATCTCCATCGCGTCATTGGTCACCTTTTACACAGTTTATGTATGTAATACATTGTTACGATGTCTTGTAGAAGAAGGTGTGCATAATGGCAAACTATCTAACTCTTCACCCTACTATAAAAATACGTATCCTTTTCCTTAGCATCTTGCTCATTTTTCCATTTCAGTTGCTATTTGTGTATCTGTTTGGTGAGCCATACCCAGCACTTATGATGCCAGCATTTGCAGGAACAGAGGGCGCCAAGGCCGACGGTTCGTTTGAGTCAACTCAAACAGATATTATCATTCATTTCAATGATGGGTTGACGGAGCACGTCGCACCGCAAACACTCCTGGCGGAAATCCCTGACTCGCACCACGGAGCCATCATGCGGATGATGTTCCGTCCCACAGATGAGCGTCAGGCGCCACCAGATGATGTATGGGGAGCCTCCGAGTTAGAGCGTTTCATCAAAACCCAGATCATCCCCGGCTATGTCATTAAACAACAACGTGGCGTTTTTGAGACCGAGGCACATCCCGATACAAAACAGTGGTTGAGTCAGCGCATTCACGAATTGTATCCTCATCGAACACCAGACGCTATTGAATTTATATACTATACCAATACGCTACAGTATTCTCGTAACGATCTTCGCCAAAACGATCAGGACAGTAGCTCTTTCAGGATTAAATTCACATGAAACACATATCGCTTACCTATTACCAGGCTAAAATTGATCACTATATCTTTCGTGCTTTTGATACTTGTTTGTCCGGATTACCTATGTATCGCATACTTTTTGCATTAAGTATGCTGATTATGACCCGTTCACAACAATATAGCTGGATGGCACAATTCCCCGATACATTTTTTGCTCCTCCTCCGGGCCTAACCATGTTTTTTCGGGGGTTTCCACCAGAAATAGTGTTTTACGCATTTGATTTTCTGACACTACTGGCCAATATATGTCTTTTAATTGGCTATCGCACCCGTTTTGCATCAATCTCTTTTGCGGTATTGATGATGCTTGGGAATGCCTGGTTGTTCTCCTTTGGCAAGATCAATCATACTATTCTGGTAATACTGGTACCATTGGTATTATCTGCTTCGGGTTGGGGAGATCGCCTCTCGCTTGATACACGGCGCCAGCAAGTCCACACACCCAACCGATCGTCGTGGCCACTCGCGTTGCTCGCTGTCCTCATCGGTTTAGGTATGCTATCTGCTGCGATACCTAAAGTACTCTTTGGTTGGCCAGACCTCCAAACACAAGCAGTTCAGGGCCATCTGGTCTCACGTTATTTTGGCGATGGCCGACAGATGTTGATGGCCGATTATCTGCTTACGATCCGTTCACCCATACTATGGGAGTTGCTCGATATCGGCACGATACTCTTCGAAGGGTTATTTATACTGGCGGCATGCTCCCGTCGCTCCATACGACTCTTCTGTGCAGTTGCCTGCCTGTTCCACGCGGGGGTCTTCTTCGTTATGGGCATTGGCTTCTGGGCCAATCTACTCGCCTATGCAGCGTTCTTCAATTTTTCGTGGTTGATGCACGCGCAAGTAGTACATTCATTTGCACACGTTGTTTCACAATGGATTGATCAATTACGTGGCATCTATATTGTAGGTATTTCCGCGCTGGTTTTCTGTTGCTACACCTTCATTGGCAATCCCGTTCATGTACTATTGATGGCATCATTTGGTGACTGGCAGATGCCCTTGTATACAGGCATTTTCACACTGGCCGCTATTCTTGGAGGGGGCTTTCTCCTCATAAATACAGTACGGATGATTCCACCATACCACTTTCAGTTTATCAGTAAGTCCTATAACTTCATTGCATCATACCGTCATCATTCCTGAAACTCCACAACTATACGATCCTCCTAAGAAACTCATATAGCAGATGCCAACGTTCAAATATTCAGACAGACGTTGGCATCTTGCTGCTTGACACCACTACTGGGCTATGATATTATTTCTGCAAGCGCTTACAAAACAAAGTAGATAACAGTTTACCAGGACAAAGTAAGATTCTTTTCTGCTTGTAAGCGATCACAAAATTGGTGCTTGCTATTTCAATGAAGAAGGAAGTATGGCACGAAAAACAACCTCTCCTCAAGATATAACGATCTTCGATGTGGCACGTGAAGCAGGTGTTTCCTACGCTACTGTCTCTCGTGTGATTAACAACAAAGATCATGTACGTCCCGAAAAACGAGAAGCTGTCATTCACGCAATGGCTCGCCTTGGATATGTCGCTAATCAACAAGCACGTAGCCTTGCTGGTGGTCGTTCCCATGTGATTGGGTTGTTGGTGAAGGATATGGGTCACGCGTACACTGGTGAGATTGTACGTGGTATTGACGAGGCCCTATCGACCCAACAGTATGACCTGCTTCTGTACACCACCCACCATCGGACAACGAAAGAAACAACCTACGTTTCAATGATTACACGGGGCATGGCCGATGGATTGTTACTGATCGTACCTCATCACGCCGAAGTTTATCTTGAGTCATTGCGTCACCGCCAGTTTCCCATGTATTGATTGATTACCAGGGCATTGGTACATCTGATCATGCTGTCGGAGCCACCAACTGGCAAGGTGCGTATGATGCTACACAGTACTTGATTAGCATGGGACATAAACGTATCGGCTTTATCACTGGTAGAATCGAAATTCGCGCAGCCACTGATCGCCTTAATGGATATTATGCCGCCCTGACCGATCGTGGGATCACTGTTGACCCAACACTCATTTATCATGGTGACTTCATGCGAACACAGGGTTTTGCAGGCGCGAACACACTATTAGCCTTATCCCACCCACCCACGGCCATTTTTGCCTCGAACGATGAAATGGCTTTTGGCGTTATCGAAGCAATACGTGAATGTGGGTTACATATTCCTGAAGACATCTCAGTGATTGGTTTTGACGATATTCCACGAGCCGCAGTCGTCTATCCCTCGCTCACCACGGTACGTCAACCCCTGGCACAGATGGGGCGTGAGGGTACACACATATTACTGAAACTCATTGACTGTCCAACCTTACCTGTGGAACAGAAAGTGTTACCAACTGAATTAGTGGTGCGACAATCTTGTCAGGCACCCAAATCACCGTAATATATCTATGACAATGTCGTCACTCGATGGTGCAGACGGGCCCACTGAAACATCGAGTGTGTGCTGTACGATACAAGCATACGGAAAGGAAACATCATGCGTGTTCGAAGATTAGCCATTCTCTTGTTCGCCATTTTCGCACTTATTCTTGCAGCATGTGGTGGAGGCACAGCCGCGCCAGAAGACTCTACTGGAGCAACGACCGACCCGGCTACCGAAGAAAGCACAGATGCTGCTGAAACGCCAGAGGAAGAAGCAGAACCAGCCGACTCAGGTGACGCTCCTGCTGAGAATACAGAGGGCAGAGCACCATCAACAGAAGGTATTCTCACCGTTTCTGACCAACAACAAGCTACATGGGTACGCAACTTCAATCCATTCACCGGAGACAACCGCTGGCCTACTCAGGCTGGTATTTACGAGCCAATGTTTATCTACAATATTATGGCAGGCGAAATTGAGCCATGGCTTGCCACAGAATGGGAATGGAATGATGACAATACGGTATTAACATTTACTCTTCGCGAGGGGGTGCAGTGGTCTGATGGTGAGCCATTCACTGCGAATGACGTCGCCTATACATTCAATGCAATGAAGGAAAATGAAGGATTACAGGGTAACGGTCGTGCTGCTATCACCTTCCTGGATTCAATCGCAGCAGTTGATGACACAACTGTTCAATTCACCTTTAGCCAGGTATCAACCGTCTCTTTCTATGATATCGGTCATCAGATGATTGTTCCTGAACATATCTGGAGTGAAATCGAAGATCCCATCACTTTTCTGAACGAAAATCCTGTAGCAACTGGACCCTTTACCGAAGTGACACTGTTCCAGGATCAGGTCTGGCAGATCGAGAAGAACCCAAACTACTGGCAAGAAGGGAAACCTTACATTCAGGGACTTCGCCAACCTGCGTATCCTGGCAATGACCAGGCGAATCTTGCCACAATCAACGGTGAGAATGATCTTGCCAGTAACTTTATTCCTAGTGTTGAAGAGACCTATGTTTCGGAAGATCCCGAAAACCATCATTACTGGTTCCCACCGATCAACGCCCCAGTCATGCTGTATCTTAATACGAAGAAAGCACCTTTTGACGATCCCAACGTACGGAAAGCCATTAGCATGGCGTTTGACCGCCAGCAACTTGCGACCGTTGCCGTGTATGACTACACCATTCCTTCTGATGCAACCGGGCTTACCGGTGCTCACGAGAATTGGAAAAACCCTGAAGCGATTGAAGCGGGAACATGGACCGATTTTAATGTCGAAGAAGCCAATCGATTGCTTGATGAGGCCGGCCTAGAACGAGGAGGAGATGGCATTCGTACACTTCCCGACGGCACACGGATGGAGTATGACATCAACGTGGTCTCTGGTTGGACCGACTGGGTTTCGATGAATCAAATCATCGCCCAGAGTCTCACGGCTGTTGGTATTCAAGCCACCACCCGCACCTATGACTTTAGTGCATGGTTCGATCAGGTGCAAAAAGGCCAGTTTGATATGTCAATGGGATGGAGCAACAACGGGGCAACACCATACCAGTTCTACCGTGGAATGATGTATATGGAAAGTGCTGAACGCCCCATTGGTGAGGCAAATGGTGACAACTGGCATCGCTTTGGCACCGAAGAAGCGGATGCACTGCTGGCTGAGTTTGCATCCACATCTGACCTCGAAGAACAAAGACAGATCATGAACGAAATTCAGATGATCTTCGTAGAAAACGCACCAGCTATTCCACTTGTGCCTAACGTCTATTGGGGTGAGTACAACACATCACGCTTTAACAACTTCCCCAACGAAGAAAATCCGTATGTCTTGCTTTCATCATTTGCACAACCTGATCGACTCATTCTGCTAACGAACATTAAACCCAACTAACCGTTGATTGCCTGTGGCTGACGTTGACGATACTGTACGCCAACGTCAGCTACGAACTGGTGCCCAGCCACTCCTGGTGCCACCACTGCAAAGGAGCACATTATGCGATACATCTTACGGCGTCTGGTGTTTTACACTGTTGCTGCATGGGTATCGATCACCGTCAATTTCTTTCTTCCGCGTGCCATGCCGGGTGATCCAGCCTCAGCCATCTTCGCTCGGTTTCAGGGACGGTTACGACCAGAGGAGATCGATGCTATCCGTCAAGCCTACGGCTTAACTGATGCTCCACTCCCTCAACAGTACGTTCAGTACCTCACCGGATTGTACCGAGGGGAATTTGGTATTTCGCTGAACTATTTCCCTGCACCTGTAACGTCAGTTATCTCAAATGGGCTTATGTGGACACTGCTCCTGGCTGGAACAGCCGTCATTCTAAGCTTTGCGTTGGGCAATCTGCTCGGCATCCTGGGAGCTTGGAGACGGGGTGGTCTTGTTGACTCCGTGCTACCACCGTTGCTCATCTTTACTGGTGCATTTCCCTATCAATTTCTTGCATTGCTGGCACTCTACTTCCTGAGTTTTCAATTTGGTTGGTTTCCCCGCCAGCATGCACACAGCGACATGTTGATACCTTCGTGGAATACCGACTTTATATTAAGTGTGCTCTTTCATCTCATCTTACCCGCTGGGACCATTATTCTGACATCCATTGGCGGCTGGATGCTAGGCATGCGTAACACCCTGATCGGTGTCCTGGCCGAAGACTATATCACACTTGCAGAAGCCAAGGGATTACCACAACGTCGCATTATGTTCAACTATGCAGCACGCAACGCGTTGTTACCAAATATTACCGGATTTGGCATGGCACTGGGCTTTGTGTTAAGTGGTGCTTTGCTGACGGAGATTGTGTTCTCATACCCTGGACTTGGCTATCTACTCCTTCAAGCAGTGCGTAGTCTCGATTACCCACTCATGCAGGGGCTGTTTTTGATGATTACCTTTGCCGTACTCAGCGCCAATCTGTTCGTTGATCTGTTGTACATCCGCCTCGACCCGCGCGTACGCGTACGATAAACCAGGAGGCTTACCATGCAGGCACATGATCAACGGGTAGAAACACCCAGCAATCAAAACCAAACAACCGAAACAACGACAGTTCCCCGGCCAAAACCACAGCGATTGTTGTGGCTCCGCTCATTTTTAGGGAATCGGAAAGCAGCAGTTGGCATAACCATTCTGTTGACATTTATCATCGTGAGCCTTTTGGCGCCTATCATTGCACCAGAAGATCCTCAGGCATTTGTGGGATTACCCAATCAACCACCTTCCGCAGAACATTGGATGGGCACCAGTGGACAGGGGCAAGACGTTTTTACCCAACTCGTCTGGGGAACACGCGCTTCGTTACTTGTCGGATTTTCAGCAGGAGCACTAATAACCGTTGTTGGTGCAATTATTGGCCTTACTGCGGGATATTTTAGTGGCTGGGTAGACGATGTTTTATCGTTAATGATGAATGTCGTATTGATCATCCCACCTTTACCGTTGCTGGTTACACTTGCAGCTTTCCTACGGCCTGGCCCTGGCTCAGTAATCATTGTGTTGAGCATCGTCGGATGGGCCTGGGGTGCCCGCGTCCTACGCGCACAAATGTTATCTCTTCGTGAAAAGGATTTTGTTTTTGCTGCGCTTGTCAGTGGCGAAAACAGTTCTCGGATTATCTTTCGCGAGATTTTCCCCAATATGGCATCGATCTTCATTAGTGGATTTGTCGGCGCAACCATCTATGCTATTGGTGCCGATGTAGGACTAGCCTTTCTGGGGTTGAGCAATCTCGGAATCGTCAGTTGGGGGACTATTCTGTACTGGGCTGTCACCAATGCCAGTCTCCTTGTGGGTGCCTGGTGGACCTTTATCCCAGCCGGGCTGTGTATCGCACTGGTGGCCTTTTCGCTCGCAATGATTAATTATGCAATGGATGAGATTACCAATCCGCGTCTTCGCGCTGAAAGAGAGCTTTCTAATGTCGTTAAACAGCACCAGCTCCAAAATGTCCGTGCAACACCAGTCGTCCGGCGAGCACGCTAATACACCGCTCCTCGACATACGCAATCTATATGTCGAATACCTGACAGCACGTGGCCCGGTGCGCGCAGTCGAAGATGTCTCCTTCAACATCGCACCAGGTGAAGTCTTTGGGCTCGCAGGCGAATCAGGAAGTGGCAAATCAACCATTGCTCACGCAATCATGCGCCTTTTACGGCCCCCCGCTATCATTACTGGCGGCCATGTCTGGTTCAAGGGTGAAGATGTACTAGACATGCCCTCCGACGAACTGGAAAGCTTTCGCTGGCGTGAAGTCGCAATGGTGTTCCAAAGTGCTATGAACGCGCTCAACCCAGTGATGACCGTCGGCACACAGATCGTTGATGTGTTTCACACACACATGCGGATGCCCAAGGATGAAGCCTATGACCGAGCGGCTTCGTTGCTGGATCTGGTTGGTATTGATCGCCAGCGCATCAATGATTATCCGCACCAACTTTCGGGAGGTATGCGACAACGTGCGGTCATTGCCATTGCATTAGCACTGAACCCACCACTGTTGATTATGGATGAGCCGACAACTGCACTGGATGTGGTGGTACAAAAAGAGA
The DNA here is from genome assembly GCA_013122435.1 of Chloroflexi bacterium AL-N1. Classification (GTDB taxonomy): domain Bacteria; phylum Chloroflexota; class Chloroflexia; order Chloroflexales; family Roseiflexaceae; genus AL-N1. The sequence goes on along the minus strand of WYDT01000007.1, from coordinate 297,939 downwards.
TTATGCAGGAGATCGATCAGCTACGTGCACAACTTGGTTTCTCCATTCTCTTCATCACCCACGATATGTCATTGATGGTCGAACTTTCGGATCGCATCGGCATTATGTACGCCGGAAAGATTGTCGAACTGGCCGCCGCACGCGAGCTATTCGACAATCCACTCCATCCATATACACAGGGGTTGATGAGTTCATTTCCTGCACTTACGGGTGAGAAGAAAAAGCTAACCGGCATACCCGGCGCACCACCAGATATGATCGATCCGCCATCGGGATGTGCATTTCATCCGCGCTGTTCACAGGTTCAACCAATGCATAAGCAGGTCGTACCGCAATTGCGTGAAGTTGCACCAGAACACTTTGTGGCCTGCCATTTGTACTAGACAGGTACCAGAACCATTGATATGCGCTCTGGCACATATCTCGCAGATAATGTTTTTTGAAGAGGTCGCTTATGAGTTACTCGACGATATCTAATCATCCAAAAATAGCCCACACATCAGAACCAGTGATCGATGTGCGGAATCTGACCAAATATTTTCCCGCTGGTGGCACATGGCGCACCCACCACATCCACGCACTCGAAGACGTTTCATTTACCATCGGTCGTGGTGAAATCGTCGCACTGGTAGGAGAGTCGGGTAGTGGGAAAAGCACCACGGCACGCCTCATCGCACGTCTGATGCCTCCGACACGTGGTGAAATTCTCTTCAAGGGGCAGGATGTAATCAAAACCGAGCCACGCAGTGCGTCACTCGCATATCGCAGCGATGTACAGATGATTTTCCAGGACCCCTTTGGTTCACTGAATCCTGTGCATACCATTGGTCACCATCTGGAACGCCCCCTCCAGATCCATAAGAAAGCTACCACTGCTCACGAACTTCGTGATCGAGTCGAAGATCTCCTGACAATCGTTGGTCTCAACCCTGCAGTGGAATTCGCGACCAAATTCCCGCATCAATTATCGGGGGGGCAACGCCAACGGGTGGCTATCGCACGTGCATTGGCTGTCGATCCCGAGATTATCCTGGCCGATGAGCCTATCTCTATGCTGGATGTTTCGATTCGCATGGGCGTCCTCAACTTACTCGAGCAACTCAAGGAGGAGCGCGGCATCGGCTATCTCTACATCACCCACGACATCGCCAGTGCACGCTACATCGGCGACCGTACCATCGTTATGTATGCTGGAAATATGGTCGAAGGTGCCGAAAGCTGCGAATTGATGGATCAACCAGCCCATCCATATACCAACTTACTCTTGTCAGCGGTGCCGAACCCACATGCCGGGTTGGCCAAACAAACGGTTGAATCACGCGGTGAAATCCCATCGCTGATCGACCCACCACCTGGATGCCCATTCGCTGCACGTTGTCCCAAAGTCATGGATGTATGTCGGCAAACGATGCCAGGCATCGAGTGGATTCGTTCCGACCATTGGGTACGCTGTCATTTGTATGGAGCAGGAGAAACATCCACACCCTCCGCACCAGTATCGTCATAGCAACTTTGTATCCGCCAGACTTGAACCATGACCCAGGAGGGTCGTTGTGACCGTTACACTAACACACGAAGGACTACACATTGCGGGCCAGACCATTCCCGTCTATGCCGGCACTGTCCATTATTGGCGGCTTGAGCGCGCACTCTGGCCACAGATCCTTGATCAAGTCAAACAACTTGGCTTTCAGATGGTCGAAACCTACATTCCATGGGCCATCCACGAAACATCACCCGGTCACTATGACTGGGGAAGCGAAGATGATCGCAAAGATGTTGAAGGATTCATCAAGCTCTGTGAGGAGCGCAGTCTCTGGCTGATCGTGCGACCTGGACCATTGATCAATGCCGAACTCACTGACTTTGGCTTTCCTGAGTGGGTCCTCCTTGATCCGGCTGTACAGGCCCATACTGCGGTTGGCAGCATCCATTACGATGCTGCGTGGGGTCTGCATCCGCCACATCAATTTCCCGTACCATCATACGCTAGCGAGGCCTTCTATGCCTACAGTGCGGGGTGGTTCGACGCCATCTGCCCGATCATCGCCCGTCACCTGGCCCCCAACGGATGCATCGTGGCAGTGCAAAGCGATAATGAAACCTGCTATCTCTTTCACGAACAAACCTACGCTACCGACTACAGCCCTGACTCACTCAAACTCTATCGTTTGTTTTTGGAAGAACGCTATCACCAGATTGAGACGCTGAATGCGGCTTACCATACCACCTATGCTGATTTCACCGAGATTGAAGGGCCACGTGATTGTCAGGTCAATACACGCAAAGACCTACCCTGGCATCTCGACTGGGTGGCATACAAAGAATATCAGATTACATGGAGCGTCGCCCGTTTTGCACGCATGTTGCGCGAGCGCGAGATTGTTGGTGTGCCCATCTTCCACGATGTGGCCTTCCAGCAACGTACACCACTCGATGTGGCACGTATGGAGGCGCACCACGACATCGATTGGGTGGGGATGAATCTCTATCGTAACAAAGAGGGCTATGCCAGCGCTGTACGCCAGACTCGTTTCCTCGTCGGCAGCACCCAACTACCTTTTGTGCCAGAATTTGGATGTGGTATCTGGAGCCATCACCCCTTGACACCAATGCCCAACGATCAGGAATTGATTACACTTGCCACGCTGATGCACGGCCTCAAAGCCCTCAACCTGTACATGCTCGTTGAACGCGATCGTTGGCAAGGCAGTGCAATTACCCGTCATGGCATGCTTCGCCCTGAGTACGCAGATTTCTACCAGCGTCTGACTCACTTCCTCCACAGCTACCAATTCTGGCGTTTTGCACGCGACCGACAGGTATTGGTATTACGAAACTACGATCTGGGGCGGTACACAGCAATGACATCAACGCTTAATTATGCCCATGCCGATCTTTACGGATTGCCGCCAGAGCTGTTTACCACCGACGTTGATCTGGATCTCCGCTGGGATGCCACTACCGAGGCTGATGAGCATCGTACCGACACCTGGTTTGGGACACTGTTGCACACTCTTCAGGCTCATTCGATGGACTACGACCTCGCTGATACCCATATCACGTCGCAACAATTGGCGCAATATCCGTTAGTACTACTGCAGGCTACAGATTTTATGGACATCAACGATCAGCGCCACATCCTTGCCTACATTGAGTCTGGTGGTACCGTCGTGGTCGGACCTGGTCTGCCCTACACCGATCCAACGCTCACCCAAACTGGCATACTCAATCAATTTCTCGACGCACCTGGTGTCGCAAATATCGGAGCGGGGCGCCTGATCTGGGCTGAAACAGCAGAACTGCCCGACCTTGTCGGTGATCTGGTGCCAGAACCAGCATTTCGCAGTGCAGATCCATCTATCGATCTCGCGGTTATGTGTGATGATGAGCAGATATTGTTATTTGCTGCCAATCCAACGGATAGCACCTGTGCTACCACACTACAGTTCAACGGCTCGTACACACTGCGCGCTGCATGGCAAAACACAGAGACCTTGCAGGGACACGACTCGGTTGCACTCACGCTACCACCGTATAGCGTCCATATCTGGGAGGCACTTCATGATTGATCGAAACTGGGATGTCGTTGATCTCGACCCACGCACCTGGCGCAACCTGGGTCGCTTCATTGAGCCAGGGCAGTATATCTGTGCTGCACAGCCAGGAGAACATGGCCTGTTTATCCTGCACGACGATGGCCACATTCTGCGCGTAGTTGACACCAGGGCGGGGGTACGACACGATCTAGGAGTGAACGATGCCAGCAACCCACAAGCACTGGCAGCGGAACTGCACGCACGCAATGAATGGCAACGAGTGCATGTGATTAACAAACAACATCTCGCATTAGTCGCCCGACAGGCCCAATCCATCGAGCATCGCGCAATGACATTAGATCAGTATTACCGTACGGTTGGGGATCTGCTGTGGAGTAGTCAAACGGGGTACATCAGCATGCCACCCTATCCAGGTCACTGGCACGGATGGACCTACGAAGTGGTCACACAATTTCTGAGCTATCTCCCCACGACAACATCGCTGGCACTTGGTGTCTTTGATGCTGAAACGGTTGCCATTGGACTTATCTTAGAATTGAATAATAGGCAGATTACTCGTGTCACAACATTTGAGGCCCTTGATCTGCAAGTGCAACCCACCCTCTCGTCAGATTTTCTTGATCATCTGTGGAATGCACTAGATCAGAACTATGCTAGTCCATCAGCCATTCTCATTTGTACGCAATCTGTCTTCGAGCAATGGATAGAGGTGGTCGAAAAGACAACTGTTATTGAACGCGCTGTTCAGGAGCATCGGGCCTTTCTCCGACTTCTGTGAGGTATGGTCCCAGCTCGTGTACGATGGCTTGTAAAAACTGCTCCCGGGAACCCTGCACAAAAAAATGATCGCCAGGGAACATGCGGATGGTAAATGTGCTTTTGGTGTAACTCTCCCACTCTGCAATCTCACTCTGGTAGGCACGGGGGTCTTCCAGACCACCAAAGGCTGAAATCGGGCAGTCAAGAGGCTCTTGGGTGGTATATGTATAGGTTTCGTGAAGACTGAGATCAGATCGTAGGAGTGGCACCAACATTTGCACCAATTCTGGATGTTCGAGAATTGCCTCAGGTGTCCCATTCAGTTTTCGCAACTCGGTGATAAAGTCATCATGGGGCAAATGTGCCATTGATACCATACGACTTGGCAGGTGTGGCGCACGCCGACCCGAGACAAACAGATGCAGCGGATGGCGGTTCGACTGTTGACGTAGATGTCGGACAAACTCAAATCCAATCAGGGCGCCAAGACTATGTCCATACACCACAAAGGGTCGATCAAGCATCTCCAACAATGCTGTAAGTAACGCATCAAGCAGCGCCGACATGTTGGTAAATGCTGGTTCGTGAAGCCGATTCGTACGACCGGGAAGTTGTACAGCACACAGCTCAACCTGAGATGGCAATATGTCCGGCCACAGCTTGAAAGCAAATGCATCACTTCCGGCATGCGAGAAACAAAACATTCGCAGACTGGCATACGGATTTGGTTTAGGCAGAAAAAGCCAGTTGTCAGCAGCCATCTTTCCTATTGATGCCATGTCGAACATGCCTTCGTGTTTATGCGTTAACATATTGGTAGCACATATATTATACGCGATTCGATAACAGGTGTTGCATATAAAGATGAAAACATACTAACTGATTATTTCCCAATATCCACCCATAAGCGATTCCATTGGGCTGACACGTTCACCGATAGTTCCATCACCTGAAGCCATTTGAGTTAACGTCAAGACATGTCTGGCCACAAAATTTGTACTGGCAATCAGGCCATTGATGCGGACAAAGCCGCCTGCTTCCTCATCCACCATCAATGTATTGAAATAATCGTGGCATGCCTGCCAGAGCCCCACCAAGAATTCTTCTTCTGCAGCAGAAGCAGCTACTACACGCAGACCGATATCCTGTGCTTCAGACAGGGAAATCTTGGTATCGTGAGCATAGTAACCACTGATCAGTCGCTCGACAATCTGCTGGCGTAGTTGAGTCTGATCGGGCAATTGGCACTGAAGCATTTTGTCAGCTATCTGGCGCATCTGCTGATCTGCGCGAAAGAACGAGCTTAGTGTGGTTGGAAAAATACGTTCGCCAAGCACACGGAACACTTCGATACGGCTCTCTTCGCTTTGCAAACCGAACCACGTTTCAGCCATCTGTCGTAATGCCCGAATATCCTCTGCCGAAATCGACGCTGGCATGCCTGAGGCGGTATCACCACCAGCGATATGTGGGTCAAGTGGGCTCAGTTCAGCAATTGGCGTCATCACCACGTTGTCAGCGCCAAGACAGAGCAGGGTCCCTGATGAGCGGGCCCTGCGTGGCACCAGGACATCAACGTGTGGTGCATACGAGCGTAGAAGTTGGTGAATACGATGACTCACACTGACTTTACCTCCCATGGTATGCAACACCAGATCAAGCTGATGAGGTGTTGCAAAACGCCTCAAACAGTGGTAGAAGATATCAATATCTGGGTCATCGATCAATTTGGCTGGAGAACGATCCTCAGTTACATACAAAATCACACGCCTCTTACGAAGTGCTTCGAGTTGTTGGAGATACTCAACTATAGGAAGCGTCATTGATACCTCTTTTATCATACGTGGTCAGCATCTATCGCGGTGCGTGGCTGCTGACCATTTACATGTGCATCATGTGGGGCGACATACATTCTGGCTTGTGTGTTAAACATCCGTGCATAACAACCATTCAAAGCCATCAACTCTGCGTGCGAACCATCCTCAGCTAAAGTGCCACCTTTTAACACGAGAATACGATCGGCACGTCGAATAGTTGAAAAACGATGGGAAATAAATAACACGGTTTGCTGATTAAAGATATATTTTTCAAGCAAGGCTTCAAAGAAACGCTCTTCAGCCTCAGCATCAAGCGCCGCTGTTGGTTCATCCAATACTAAAATCGGCGCGTTTCGCACCAGCGCACGGGTAATCGCCACCAGTTGACGCTGCCCCCCCGACAATTCATGCCCTACATCAACCATACGCAGAAGCACCGTATCGTAGCCGTTGGGAAGTTGTGCGACCAGACGATCAAGACCACTCTTTTGAGCAGCTTCCTCAACACGTTCCCGATCACCCAGGTTATCAATGCGACCCAGGCCAACATTCTCATACAGCGATAAGTGGTAGATGTAATAATCCTGAAAAATCACGCTCATGAAATCACGGAGATCTTTGCGATCAAGGAGACGTATATCAACGCCATCAAGCAGAATCTGACCTTCTGTCGGCTCATACAATCCGGTCATGAGCTTGACCAGTGTGGTTTTACCTTCACCGTTTTCACCAACTAGCGCAATTTTCTCACCGGGACGGATCGTGAGATTGAGATTGCTAATTACTTCGGTGCCGATACTTGGATAACGGAATGAAACATTGTGAAATTCAATCTGTGGATAGACAGATAGTTGTTGCTTTGCCAGAAGAGCCTCAGGCCGGGGTGCTTCAATCTGTGGCTGGAGATCCAGAAAACGAAAGAGATTCGCAATAAAAAGCTGATGCTCGTGCAAGCGCGAAAATGATGTCATCAAGTTCGTCAGACCACTCTCCAATTGCAGAATCGATTGCATGTATAAACTAAAGCCACCAATCGACAGACGTTGTTGGATCACCTGAAAAGCTGTGTATCCAATAAAAACAATCGGCACTACCGATAACAACATCTCTGATGGGCCAGAGAAAAGCAATTGACGCTGCTCAAGACGTCGATCCTGTGCATACATACGACTGAGGATTGTGCGAATATGATCAAGCATAAAGCGCTGTAGTCCAAACAGGCGAACCTCTTTGACGGCCCAATCACCAGTAAGTAGTGCATTGAAATACACAGCACGACGCTCATCAGGAGTGCGCTCAATCGTTAGTTTCACCCGTGCTCGATTAAAATGTGCTGCAATCCACAATAGGGCTACAGACGACAGAACCATGATAGGCGGAATCCATGGCTGCCAGAGGAGTAAAATGATGGTGACCGATACTAATGTAGTGAATGTGGCAATCACCGTCATGAGTTGGGTCACCATCAGGAAAGGACGGTAGGATGTTTCATTGGAAGCGTTGGTCATCAAATTGTAAAACTCAGGATTCTCAAACAAAGGAAGATCAAGATAGGCAGCTTTTTCGGCAATCATCAGACGTACGTAGTTAGTCACCCTTGTTTGATAGAGGTTCTGTACGGCTGTCTGTATCCGTGTGATCAGTAATTCTGCCATACGAGTAGCGCCAAGGAGTCCCAACAACACAAGAAACGTACGCATGAGATTTGCACCAGCCTGTGGACCCTGCAGCGCAGTAACAAGTGTTTCAAGCAACTGCGCGTTGAGTGCAATAGTGGCAATCGGCAGGAGACCCATGAGCAATGTCAAACATAACAGTCCTATAAAAAAGAAAGGGCTTGCGTGCCATACCAACCGGAACATCTGTCTGATGATATCAAAATGCTTTATCATCGGTTTATCCCGCACTGTTGCCACGAATAAGATAGCTGGCTAACGCTTCCTTCATCTTCAATTCTGGGATGGCTTCCTGAAGAAAGTACCACTGACCATTCGGATTATTCTCGATAAAAACATACCGCCCATCGGGAGTGAGAATAAAATCCATAGCGCTATAGTTCAGTTGGTAGCTCGTAACCAACTTGTGACAACATTCTGCAATCTCGACCGGCAAATCAAACTGGGTATAGGGAATATCTACCTCGTAATGACGCCAATCGTACTGGGTACGCTCATGGTCCTGTGAATGGATCGCCGCTGTAAAGATATCATCACCAATGATAGTAACGCGCAGTTCCAACTGTTTAGGTACATATTCCTGAAAGAGACAGGGAGATTGACCAATCGTTTCATCAAACTGCTCAAAATGTGCATCTGTGATGGGTGTGGTATAAATCGCATGGAGTGGGCCTTGCTGATTAGGTTGAAACATAGGCTGCGATAATGTTTTATAGATCATTTTGCCACAGCACACATCATAGAAAGAGCGTGCTTCTGCTGGATCAGAAGTCACCAATGTACGTGGAATATCGAAGCCGTACGCCGCCGCACGTTGAAGCTGTTCAACTTTGTATGATGCTCCACGAATATGTTGAGGAAAACTCATCCAGTAGCAATCACGGGTTGCCCACATCCCACGGAGTGCATGGTCAAACTCATTGTGTGCAAAATCACGCTCATGGCTTGCCCAGGTTTCAGGGAATAGAAAGGGCGCGGGTCGACGCCACCAGATCGAACGGATTGTATCGATATCGATCCGCTCACCATGTGCCCCCAACCAACCACTCCACGTTGCTTCAGCGCCATGTGTGCCGATATGGAAGGACAGTTGTTCCTTGAGTGGAAAATCAGCTGTATGTATACGTACAGGCTGATGTCCCATCGCGCGCAAGGTTACCATAACAACGTCAGTGTGTGGATCAAATTCTTCAGTAACAATGACAATATGTTTCTTTTTTTCCACTGACAACCTCTTCTATCATAACACCATCAATTTGTAGTAAAAACAGAAAAGCACAGGGAAGGCCAGACCTCCCCTGCGAAGCTTCAACATAATCTAAACAGCAACGCCTAGTCTACAAAACCATCAGTTGGATTACCATCAAGTGTACCCTTACCATTGACACAGCTCGAAGTTACGCTACAGGAAGAGGTCCCACGGCAAGTACCAGAAACGGTGCATGCAAGGTTGCCATCAGCACCAATCCAGAGCTGCTTCTCGGTATTGTAAGCACCCTTAACTTCAACGTTAACCATTTCTTGAGCAAGATTCATGCCAAACACAGGTTTCATAAAATACTCTCCTTAAGTTAAATATAATTCACTATAATATAAATATATCACAAAATACTGGGAAAGTAAAGTTACTATAACTGTTTATTAACCCTGAAAAAATATCTTAGCGTATATGAACTTATTTCAAAATTCGGTCAGCGCACCACAGTTATGATGGTCACCAGACAAAATACACGATAGCTATGGAGGGGATGATCATCGTGCACCACTGCGACGGCAATGGCCCATCTATCTGAAACATCACTCGGTGTTCCAGTGCTGGCAGTAGTTTGCTCCAGTGGCGATCGAACGCTCACCTTGGCGATGCTAAAGGTGGCGCCGCGCAAAGGTCTGAATAGTCGGGGTAATACCGCACTGCCACAGCTTGTAGCGAAACGCAGCACTAGCATACGCTTTGTCTGCCACCAATGCTCTCGGACACATTTGAGGACGCTCACGTTTCTGTGAAACACGAATGGTCTGCAAAGTCAGATCAGCCAGCCTGATTGTATGTAGTTGGGTACTCTCCACCTCCAAGCCGATAGATACGCCATTGCCGTCAACGACCACCATCACTATCGCCCCCTTCTGGGCAGGAAGAAAGATGCCAGCAAGGAAAGCCCGAGACCAATCAAGTTGGTGCAGGAACATACACCAGATACGTTCCCAGGTACCCTATCAGCGACCATTTATTCAATCGTTGCCAGCACAAGTGCTCTCCGACCCGTATTCTGGTAGGACACCTTCCCCTATACAACCTGTCTTCAGCACATAGAGAATCCTGTTCAGGGTACAGCAATTATCCTTGCGGAAGCGTCCCCGTGTACTGGTTTTCTCTGACCTGAGCAGTTCAATTACCACCCACTGTTCATCGGTTACAGCAGTCTACTACACATACTCTTATGATAGTTTTAGCAGACATTTTTGAAATGACTTCTAATATCATATTTCTCTTCTCAATCATTAGCATGTCCAACATTTTTCTTATGACCAATATATTCATACACACAAAAGAAAGCATAGCTTAGTCTAATCGAAGAGATGTAATAATCCATATTCTTATTTACCTATATCACTAATATATTTACAAATATAATATTTGTATTATAATTATGGCAAATAATTTTAAATTATATAACCATTTCCGATCCAGAGAATAACAATGTCAATACCAGCAAGTATGTATCTTCTCGTTTTCTGCCGTATCGCAATTGGGCTTCTTTTCGCCATTTCTGCGGTTAGCAAACTGCGTGATTTTAGATCTTTCTCCCAGACCATTACACGTTTTCGTATTCTACCAGGACGTTTGAACACACCTGCTGCAGTTATCTTTGTAGCTGCTGAATTGGCCATCACTGCCATGATGCTGATTGGTGGTATGTGGCTTTGGCCTGGTTTTCTATTCGCCGTCCTCCTTTTAATAGTCTTCTCTGTAGCCTTAGGATCAGTATTGGCCCGTAATATACAGACATCGTGTAATTGTTTTGGTAATACTCAAAAGCCTGTATCAATGGCAGACATCTGGCGCAACATTGGATTCACACTCTGTGCTATCAGTGGATGGGTTGCAATGAGTATTGTTGGCGACACGACATATGCATTGGGGCTGATCGAGTGGACCATGATGGTCGCTACTGCGGCTGCATTTGTGGCAGTCTGGATGCATCTTGGGGACATCATCCAACTAATACATGCTGAAACGTAACCTAAGTCTTAAGGAGGTATTGGTGAGTCAGATTATCATTGTCAGTGTTGTGCTACTCTGGATATTGGTACTGGTCAATCTCGCACTAACCATTTTGTTACTTCGTCGTGTTAATGCCCAACCACAGGTGCAATCTTCACCACTGATATTTGGCTCAGAGGTGTCCGAATTTCTCAAAGTGGGTGATGATGCCCCAGATTTTACCGCCAAAACTCCACAGGGTGATCACGTTACATTTGCACAATATGCAGGGCAGGCAGTGACTTTTTTATTCATCTCAGTACATTGTTCACCATGCCGTGAAAACCTGCCACGCTATCTGACCATTCAAACACAGGCCAGACAGTCAGGGGAGGAATTTGTCCTCGTCAACACCAATGAAGTAAACGAGGCGCAGACATTTATTAATGAATTTGCGATTACCACACCCATTATCATCGCAACCGAGGGAAGCAACTCATTTATGGACGACTACAAGGCACCTGGCATGCCATTCTACTGCTCTATTGATGCCAAAGGCAAAGTACGCTCAACCGGATTTCCCTTCGAGGGCAATGAGTCGTGGAAACTCCTCACCGACCTGTGGGAAGCCAAAGTACAGGTCGAGGTTATACCTATCTGACACATCCATGAACAGATGCAATACCAACAAAAAATATCGGGGGTATGACACTATTTGGCCATACCCCCGATACTATTCTTGCTACCGTCTCACAGCAGAGTCTCAACTTTATCTATTCGTAGCGCTCCCCGACACCATATAATGACATACAACAACCTTGCTAGCACGTAACCCCACCACTGAAGGATGTATGTCAAAAATCATTGTGTCATTGCTTATGGTTATCAGATCATTTTCCGGTAATGGCGGAGTTTGTATCATTGAAAACGCCATACAGAGGTACAGGTTATCACTATCTGGCAGATAACAAACACTAGTGAACCATAACCAAAGTTCACGTAATCAGGGGCAATCAAAATAGAGACAGACCACCTCCGCGTTGGTGATCAGGTTGTATCGCATAGGCGATGCCGGCTTGCAATGTACCACGCACAATAATCTCACTAAGATCAACATCAAGAGCCACAAGTGTCTGAGCAATTTCGGGCCAGATACCTGTAAGTATAACCTGTGCACCGAGCAGCCGCACTGCCTGGGTAGCCTGTATCAGGATATTTGCAATCTGGGTATCAACAACAGGTACCTCGGTAATATCAATCATAGCCACTGATACACCTCGCTCGGCGATACCAGTTAGCAGTGACTCCATAATGCGTTGGGCCCGTGATGAGTCAATCGCTCCAATCAACGGAACTACCATGACCTCAGCGCTGATCAGTAACAAGGGGGGTAGATAATTCTTTTAGCGTCGAGGATTGCTGCTCAATAACGACTTCTCGCTCCTGAAGCTCTTCCATTTGGCGCTGCTTGCTCTTTGTGATATCAAACGCCACAACGACCATGACTTCAATGCTACCCTGCTCGTCATGCATAGGAATATAGAGCGTGTTGGTCCAGACTTCCCCACTGGGAAACATCAGTTGTTCTTCGTATTCCTGCGTGACACCATTTTCCAGACAGGCGATTGTCCGCTCACGGATCGGTCCGTTGTACACATCAGGTAGAAAAATCTGAATCGGCTGCTTGTTGGCCCATTCCGCCTCAGGCATACCGGTCAGGCGTGCTGCTTCCGCATTGATGCCGATATAATAGAGATGGCCAGCAGCACGCATCTCGTGGACTACCACTATGTATGGAACTTGCTTGTAGACGGGTCGCAGCATGCGGTTTAGCTTTTGCAGTTCCTGTTCTGATGTCTCAAGCTCAGTAACCCGTTGTTTCAAACGTGCTACTTCTGCTTCCAGTGCTTCTTTTGTCTGTTCACGTGCCATGGTGCGTTCCATTTCTAAACAGCACCAGACTCTTGAACTCAGTGATCATGTGACTCAGTTCAAAATGTGTTAAGTGGCTACTGTTAGACATCGCTATCCAACCCTTTACGCCAGTAAACCGATTGCCAGTCCACTTCAAAAATCTCGTCAACAATACCATGAGTATTACGATAGTCAATAACTGCCTGTTTTTCGCCGCAAATCTGGTCAAGTCCCCAATCATCCACAATAACATACCCACCCGGCATAAGTCGTGGATACAGGTTATTTAAAATATCCATCGTCGATTGGTAATAATCGTCATCGAGACGGAGTACTGCAATACGCTCTATCGGTACCTGTGGGAGTGTATCCGCAAACCAACCAGGCACAAATTGCACCTGCTTATCAAGCAACCCATAACGCTGAAAATTGGTTTTAACTGTCTCCAGATCTACAGCCCAATGATTAGCTTCGATCAGTTGAGGAAAATTGTACAACCGAGCATCGATTGAGTCTTCTGGAGGCTTAGGCATACCCTGAAATGAGTCGGCAACCCACACCTCAGGTGGCCAATATGCCTCGCATCAGCATACAGACACCACCACGCCAGACTCCACACTCAACAAAATCACCCGAAATACCGTCATCCAGGCACGACTCGACACAGAATTGAACATTTTCAAGTTTTTTGGTACCGCACATCGTCAGTGCATTGCCAAACCAAAAATGATTGAACCATTCTGGTTTAGTGCCTTCTGCAAACGAAACCGGATCGATGATCGATTCTGGCACGTCGCGATTGTTAATGTCTATCAGACTACGCTTGAGGTGATTCAGATAGAGGGCTTGCAAATTAAGCATCAGGACTTCCTCACTAATGATCTATCATACTTGGATAAGCAATCAATGAGAAGATGTTGACGCTTATCAACGTCAAAATCTCGGCCATTGTGGTACTATTTAGTTTAGGGGCTTTTATTGGCAAAATTCGCTTCTATATGGGTAATTAATATACCGTGCTCTGGTCATTCGTGCAAATGCATAAGTATGTCTCTACTCAACTCAACACTGTAACAACTGTCAGTCAGATCGGCCTCTTGTATGAGAGACCATCACATCATAGTACATGCTTACACAGCTACTTTAGCAGACAAAAAAATAATAACTCTCAACCAAAATTTACTATCTATTGCCTAGTGCCATCTGACGAGCTTCGGGCGGTGGTCCAACCGCTAGCACCTCCCCACAGCGAATCAAAAGAGCGAAGGGAGCATCCCTTCGCTCCATGATGAATTTACAGATACTGATTAGCGCATAATAGCCGCAAGATACCTTGTGCAGAGAGAAGAACTAGCCGGATCTGCGCCCAGTGCTGCTGCAGCATCAATTCGCTTGGGCACCCCACAGATCTGGCGTGAGCTATTCTGGATCTGCGTGGTAACCTGTGTTGCGAACAAGTTTGGATTTTGTGACCGTACCAGTGCAGCCGTCCCGGCAACCATTGGTGCTGCCATCGAGGTACCACTCCATGTGCCATACTCACCATCAGGTACTGTGCTTAATATTTGATTGCCTGGTGCAGAAACATGCACCCAGTTACCTCGGTTGGAGAATGGAGCCAGTTCATCCTGCTGCGTACTTGCCGATACCGCAAGCAGACCTCGAACACCTTCGCCTGCCGGATACTCGGGAACGGTTGATCTGCTATTGCCTGATGCTGCTACAACCACGACACCAGTAGGAGGAACGACCAAATCATCATCATCGTCATCATCATCATCGTCATCAGTTACAATCGCGTTACGCTCAACATTGCGCTCATACCCTGTGCTGTTGGATTGACGGCTACTTACATTGGTAAAGACAGCACGATTATTGTCATTATCGTTATCGTCGTCATCATCACCACCACCATTGTCATCGTCGTCGTCGCCACCGCCATTGTCGTCGTCATCGTCGTCGCCACCGCCGTTATCGTCGTCATCATCACCACCGCCATTGTCGTCGTCATCGTCGTCACCAAAACAACCATCATCGTCGTCGCCATTACCATTATCGTCGTCATCATCGTCACAGGCAATTTCGCCAACGATCTCTTCGAGGATGTTGCTGTTACGCTTAAAACTCAAACTCAGATTGATAACGTCTGCACCATTGTTGACGGCATATTTCAGTCCTTCCAGCAAGACCCAGACATTACCAACACCATCTGCATCAAGAACACGGACTGGCATAATCTGTGACTCTGGCGCAACCAGTGCAATCACACCGGCAACGTGAGTACCGTGACCATATGCAATATTCTGATTCTGTGACCCAATCTCATTGGGATCGTTATCAAAATCAACAAAGTCAAAGCCCGGTACCAGCTTGCCCTGCAGCTCAGGATGATCCGTATCCACACCGGTATCAAGCACGGCGACAATCATACCACCTCCCCGTGTTTGGTTATGCGCCTCTGGGAGTCGCAGCGTGGTTGGTGCCCACTGTGACGTATAACCTCCTCGATCTCCCTGAAACCACGAAGACCGCTGACGGCCCTCTGGCGTTTGTCCAGTGTAGTTTGGCTCAGCCGCAATCACGCCTACAATGATACGTAAGCTTTCGGCTTTATCTTCTGGTGAGGTTCCATCGGTGATCTGTAGAAGGTAGATAGGGCGGGTACCAAACTGATCAAGGGGTATCGGTGCCAATCCACTAACCTGGTTAATAACCGTAGCCAGATTGGTGGTGGGAGTAAGCTGTACCAGCACTTCATTGGGAACAAAACCATCTGAATCGTCCTGTGCCTGTATGGTCACTGCTGGCATCATCAGACTTATTGAGAGGAGTACTGCAAAGAGTAGACCAAAAGATCGTAACAATGGATGAGGCATAATAGCGTTCCTCCTGATTATATGAACAAGACATTGTTGCTTGGATTACATTCAATTGATTATGTAGTTACTGGTGGTAGGTCTCCAAAATTGTTCAGGCCATTCGCGTAGACAGAGGCTAGCAGTGTTGGAAAAATACATATAATCAATGAATAGATTGCTATAGGCTCTCTTTTAAAGCAGTTGGAACGTTGGAGCGGTGGGGCGCTGGAATGCTGGAACGATGTTTGTCATCACGACAACTTCCACAGATCAGAGACGCGGAGGAACAGACGCATAAAGAGCAGTCGGTACTAGAACGGTGGAGCGGTGGAGCGGTGGAGCGCGAGCACAGAACGTAGCGGCGGTTTGCAACCGCCGTATGAAGTGATGGCAGAGCGAACCTTCGATAAGCCCAGGTCCCGTAATGCAATCGGTTCAGATGCTGTGATGCCTGTATGCTGCCTGAGCTTGTCGCAGGCAACGAGCAACAGCTATCTCGTCGAGACAGATGTTGCCACAACTGAGACATGTGCCCCAACAGGACACCAAACTTTCAACATGATGTGCGGGTTCCCAGGGTGCCACACCGCTGCCTGAGCTTGTCGAAGGCGTCCAGAGGTGTCGAGGTGGCGGCCCACTCTGACATACAACCACTCCATCAGCATATACAAGTTAACACAGAGGCGCAAAGATGCAAAGGCACAGAGACTTGCTAGAGATCGTTGGAGCGGTGGGACATTGGAGCAGTGGGGCGATGGTATGTGAGAACACGAGCACAGAACGTAGCGGCGGTTTGCAACCGCCGTATTGTGTGCTACCAACGCCCCAACAACACAAAAGGCGACCAGAAGAACGGATGCGAATACTGTTTCAACAAGTTACACTGAGCGTGACGTAATGCTGCAGCGGGACGGTCTCCGGCACACAATCGGGTGTAGAAATCGTGCATCAAGGTAGCGGTTGACTCATCATCAACCGCCCAGAGACTCACCAACAATGAAGGAATACCAGCAGAAAAGAACCCACGGGCAATACCCAACAGTTCATCACCAGGGGCAACAGCATTAACACCCGTTTCACATGCACTAAGCGTTACCAGACTACACTGCATATCAAGACTGTAGGTATCTCGAACAGTTAGCCAACCATCACCAAGTTTAAGCGACGAAAACAGTGGATTGTCTGGACGAAACCAGCCATGGCAGGCGAGATGCAGGATATCAGCAGTAGTCACCTGCTCACGTAGCGCCGTTATAGTAGCCTTATCATCAAGTAGAGTCGTAGCCTGTGGAAAGAGTGAAGCCAAACCATTAACCTCATCACGTACACGCGGAACTCGTTCATCAGGAACACCCAGCAACAAAGCCCGTTCTAACGGTTTTTGCGGTTGGGTAAGACAGTAGTGCAGGATCGATGAGCTGGGAGCATAACAGATTTCACGTCGCTCAATAACATACTGCTCCCCATCATAGAGTGCCTGAAACGGCACATAGTTCAATGCACGGTAGGGGATAATAACCAGTCTCTGTTGATCCAGTTGTTTTTCAATCGGCTCGAGCAAAATATCATAGAGTGAACGTAGATAGTGTTGGGCCCGTTTGGAAAGTTGATCAAGGTGACCACGCATCCGCTCCATGCCATGACGCAGCGAGTCTGTCTGGAAACGTAGCTGATTGATTGCTGACTCAACCTGTGCTTCACGACCAAGATTACGTACAACAGCAATACTGGTGCTGGTCATAACAAAGGCCAGTAATTCCCCATCAATACTAAAATACTCTATCAACGCCGTGTCAGGTCCTAGATCCCCTTGTAATGTCTCGACACTATAAGTGCGAACCGCACTTGATAAATCCCGATCGCCAGACTCATTGATGTTACGCTGATTTAGCTGGCGGTTAATCTCTGCGACAGCTCTTTCACGCTCACGTACTGCATCATATAATTTAGCCATAGTCTCAGGAGTGCGATCGATCTCATTATCAGATGGGTGATTGATTTGACTATAATACCAACTGAGTTCTTCACGTAGTGATCCCAGACGTGTCAGCAGATCGGCTTCAAAAACATCCTGGGGTTTGCGATGAATAGCTAATGTACCACCCAGCATTTCAAACAAAGCCCGCGAACGAGCACGCTCTATATATTCTAGGGCCTCAATTACACGTACCTGCTTTGTATCGGCAAGACAGAGACGCACCAATACAGTATATGGCGTCAACTTATCTTCCACAAAAGCAGTATGAAAATCTTCAGCGGGGAGTGGTGCACGTAACTCTTCAATCATTACGATTGCCTGTTTGAATGCTTGTTCAGCCTCAAGTAATCGTCCATCTTCCATATACAATGAACCAAGTGCTGTGTAACAACGTTGAGCAATCTGGAGTAATGATAGACGTTGTGCTTCCTTAAGCGTTTGTTCCAGAACGCTTTTTGCTTCGCTATACTGTCCCAGAGCATACCTAGACTCACCCCGAATTAAACGAGCCAGCAGAAACAGTCCCAGATGGCCTGCCACCGATAACTGACTCTCTGCCTTTGAGGCGGTTTGCACAGCCTCTGCATAATTCCCCTCTGCGTAGTAAGCCTGTGCTTCGATCAGCGCAACTAGTGCCATACCAACCACATTCTCTTCACTCTGATAGATATGATATGCTTCTGTCAGAGAGGCACGTGCCTTCTCGGTTTGCTTGAGTAACAAACACGTTTTACCGTAGCTAGCTGCAGCACGTGCCTGTTCAGCACGCATACCAAGTTCGACAAAGGTTGGTATAACACGTTCATAAAGTATTGCGGCTTCAGGAACAAGATTTAGCTCTAGATATGCATCAGCTAATTCTAATTCAGCTACAGCAGACTCATGGGGCATATCCATTGCCGCATATCTTCTACGGGAACGCTCAAGATAATCTAAAGCTCGGTCAAAGCGCCCCTGAAAAAGTGCTAAATCACCTATATTACACTCAATCTCTGCCTGTGTTATCTCCAACCCAGCTTCATCTGCTCGTGCTAATGACTTCTCATATAGGACTTCTGCCTCACGAAAACGATGTTGTAGACTTAGCACATTAGCAAGTCCATTGTCTATCATTATAAGGAGGTTTTGTTCATTCAATATGACAAAACGTTCACGAGCAGCACGATAAAGTTCTTCTGCCTTATCATACCAGCTTCGTCGATGATAGAGATGACCTAGATTTCCTTCTATCTTTGCAGCTGCTAGAAGATCATTGTGACCTAGTAGAACATCTCGTGCCTGCAACCCTTGCTCAATTGCCTGCTCATAGCGACCAAGCATGGCTAAGGCTAATACTTTACTGACTTGCACTAGTGATACAGCGTGAGACTTTCCTAAACTATTAAACTGATCAGCACCAGTATTCAGGAAGACAAGAGATTCCTCCATTTGACCATCTATGCGCTGCATGGCCATGCCTACAGTCCAATTCGATACGGCCTTTATTTCAATATTCTCTGTACTTTCAGCTAATATCCTTAGAGCATCAGCCGCACCAACAGCAGAAGAGGAAGCACCATGGCTGTGTTCAAGATAAACATCCTTCAAAGCCCATGCCAACTCAACGCCAACCAGCTGCTGATGGCGGGTCAGCAATGCTGCCCGCTCTTCTGCATCAGCCGCTGCTAACAGCGATGCTAGTTCTTCGTGGTTTAGATCGGTACTCAGAAAACCCTCACCTAATGTTGCAAAGAGAGCCTGCACTGACACTCCATATAGCGCGGTGACAGACGGGATCAGAACATTTGCGACACTATATCACATACAAGCGCTACTGCAACATTAGATGAAAGGTTACAGGCGCTTATGCCCCGATGTCCAGGCTGTCAATATCAATGTCAACATCTTCCAAGTGAAGTGTCAACGTATATTGGCCTGCTGGTACACCGTCGAGATTAAACTCGCTTAGTTCGTTGAGATCGGTGTACACAGTGGCTGGGCCTTGCAACATAGCCTGCCCCTGTGCGCTGGGGCCAAGCAACTGCCCTGATACCATCCAGGTATCGCCAGTCGGCATCACGCGAAGATCAATATCGTAGCCCTCAGCGGAGTACAACATCTGTCGTACATCCGACTGCACCGACCGAATGCCAGCCGCTGCGGGGGCCAGGGCACTATCAAACTTCAACAGTGCCACCAGTCGCTGGATCAGGTTGGGTTGAGCTACCTCACCAGACTTTTTTTGTCGCATCAGGCGGTTCGCCCGCGACACCACATATGAAGGAGCATCCTCCATATCGTCCGAGCGCATCAAGTCAAGCATACGCTCGAGTTCAGCAAACTCAGCAGCAGCCTGCGGGTTGCTGGCAATGTGCGCTAATAGTTGATCACGTTCTTCGGTTGGGAGACGCCCCTCGGCAAGATCCACCAGCCGATCAAAAGGAATGTGTGAAAAATCTGTGCTCATCTCGTTGCTCCACGAAGATACTAAGCTATCGACCTGTAACAACAGAGCACGCCAACAGTTGAAAAATACATCACAAACATCGTTTCTTCAAAATTTAGTAAATCTGCTTCTCTGTTGTGTCGATCAAACGGCGTAATTTTTGCAAGCAACGCGCACGGGTCGGGCCAATACTACCCTCACTAGTATCAAGCTGATCGGCTATCTCAGCGTAAGAAGGCATATCATCACGATAAAACAAGAGTACAATGAGCTGACGACAACGATCATCAAGTTCATTCACTGCATTGCGAACCGTGTGTTGTGCTTCGATACGCTCCAGCACATCCTCAGGAAGTGGGGCATCATCTGGTAATTCTACCGGTTCGTCTTCATCGCCCGCAAAAGCCTGCTCCAGTGATACACCATCGGCACGAGCATGACGGCTGATACGCCATGTTTCGCGGCGTGCAGTAGTGACGAGCCAGGCACCTACTCGTGACGGTTGCTCAATCGAATCAATCTTTCTCAGAAGTGTCATACAGACTCGCTGAAATACCTCAGCCGCCAGATCTGCATCGAGTCCTGAACGTCGTGGTATAGTATAAATGAGACGCTGATAACGATCAATAAGTTTCTCCCACGCAGCCTCATCTCCCTGTCGACATGCAAACACTAACGTTTCGTCACTTGGTTCCATAGCACTTCCTTAGCAGCAGACTTTTGATAAAAATACGACAGCACAGATAAAGAGGATGTCTTCTGTAACCGTTAGCATACTCTTAAAGATATGCATACAGCATGTTACTCCATGCCTTGAGTTGTTCTATTATCTTCCGCAATTTTTATACCGCCATCTCTTTATGGCACAGAAACGGTAATCCACCGTATGACCGAGGCATATAACACCAACAAGTGTTATACTATGGTTACGTAGTAATACATGGCAGTGATGGAGACAAGTACGTGGGTGTTGTAGCACACCAGCGAGCGCGGGATAGTGTAAGCCGCGTGTCAATCACCCCACTGAAAATCACTCCTGAGCCGACCAGCGAACAATATGTGGCATATAATATAGCACATTTTCAGTAGTTGCGTCCGGGTTCGTCCCCCGTTACCAGCGACGGAAGGTTGCACACGACCTTCACTGAGCGGACCAGATGGCTCCATTAGCACATGGTGGCCAGGTCAAGCAGGGTGGTACCGCGGGGAATCATTGCCTCGTCCTTTGCATAAGGACGGGGATTTTTTGTTGCTTTGAAAGGAGGTGATGAAGCCGTGGACGGCGGTGGTATTGCTTGTATTGGACGTGTTCGCTATGACGGCCCAACTTGAAGATTGAGATCATGATGTAATGAGGTAAATTTATGTTTCACGAAGTCGCCGCTCGACCAGATTATGTCGAGCTAGAGCAGCGCATATTACAACTGTGGTCCGAAACACGTGCGTTTGAGAAGCTACGCCAACAAACACAGGATGGCCATAAATGGTCTTTCCTTGATGGCCCGATCACCGCCAACAACCCGATGGGGGTTCACCATGCATGGGGCCGCACCTCTAAAGACATCTACAACCGCTATCATGCAATGCGTGGCCATGAGCTGCGCTGGCAGCAGGGCTTCGACTGCCAGGGGCTGTGGGTCGAGATCGAGGTGGAGAAAGAACTCGGGTTCAAAGACAAACACCAGATCGAGGCATATGGCGTTGACCGTTTTGTCGAAAAGTGCAAAGAGCGCGTGTATCGCTTTGCTGCTGTACAAACCGAACAGAGCAAACGACTGGGCTACTGGATGGACTGGGACAATAGCTATTACACGCTTTCCGATGAGAATAACTATAGTATCTGGAGCTTTCTCAAGAGCTGCCACGAGCAGGGCTGGCTCTACCGTGGCCACGATGTGATGCCGTGGTGTCCACGTTGTGGTACGGCGCTATCCGAACATGAGATCGCCACCGAAGGCTATGTCGACACAACTCATCTGGCGGTGACTGTGGCCTTTCCCTTGCTTGATCGACCAGACGAGGCGCTGCTCGCCTGGACTACCACCCCCTGGACATTGCCAGCCAACGTTGCCGCAGCCGTCAACCCAGCGCTAACGTATGTACGTTTTACACGAACCGACACTGATACTCAAGAACACAGCTTCTGGATGGTCAAAAGTGCTTTTTCCAACCTGCACAAACCATCCTGGTATGTGGTAGAAGAACGTCTGGGAGCCGATCTGGTCGGGTGGCGCTACCGTGGCCCTTTCGATGAGTTTGAAGCGCAGCAGGGTGTTGAGCATCGTGTGTTGCCGTGGGACGAGGTAAGCGAGACCGAAGGAACCGGGGTTGTGCATATCGCGCCGGGTGCGGGCAAAGAAGATTTTGCGCTTGGCCGTACCCATCAGCTCACGGTACTCGCGCCACTCGACGATAGTGGCACCTACGTCGATGGTTATGGCTGGCTTACTGGTCAGCAGGTTGGAAATGTTGCTGAGAAAATTGCAAACGATCTGGAGCAGAACGGATTGCTGTTTGCGCGAGAGATGTATCAGCATCGTTATCCAGTCTGCTGGCGCTGCGGGACAGCACTGGTGTTTCGCCTGGTTGATGAGTGGCTCATCCGCATGGACGAACTACGCCCCCGAATGATGGAGTCGGCACAAGCGGCGCACTGGATACCTGCGTTTGGTCTGGAGCGTGAGTTGGACTGGCTACACAATATGGACGACTGGATGATCTCCAAAAAGCGCTACTGGGGTCTGGCACTGCCTATCTATCCGTGTGACTCGTGTGGCCATGTCACTGTGGTTGGTTCAAAGGAAGAATTGCAAGAGCGAGCAGCGGATGGTTGGGACGAGTTCGCAGGACATTCGCCCCATCGACCATGGATCGACGCAGTTAAGATTGCATGTCCCACGTGCGGTGGAACAGTCTCACGTATCACCGATGTTGGCAACCCGTGGCTTGATGCGGGGATCGTAGCCTTCTCAACGCTCAACTATCGCCATGATCGTGATTACTGGGAACAGTGGTTTCCCGCTGACCTGGTGCTGGAAAGCTTTCCTGGTCAGTTTCGCAACTGGTTCTATGCGCTGTTGGCGATGAGCACAGCATTGGAAGAACGTGCACCTTTCAAAACACTGCTTGGGTATGCGTTGGTCAAAGACATGCATGGGGCAGAGATGCATAAGAGTAAAGGCAACTCAATCCCGTTTGAGGTAGCAGCAGACTGGGTGGGTGTTGAACCGCTCCGCTGGATGTTTGCATCGGCACCACTAGAGCGTAATCTGCTCTTTGGGCGACATCTGGCAGAAGAGACAGCCCGGCGACTACAACCACTCTGGGAGGTCTATCGCTTCTTTGTCACTTACGCCCGGCTGGATAGCTGGACACCAACGTGGACCGTTGACGATCAGCGGATGACCGAATTGCTGCTTCACACTGTGCATTCGCCCCAAAATAATGTACTGGATCGGTGGCTCCTGGCACGTTTATATGTCCTTGTCACGTCAGCACAGGAGCAGATGAGTAATTACGATGTGCGGAGCTTTACACTGGCGGTCGAGGACTTCTTCGACGATCTCTCGAACTGGTATGTCCGTCGTTCGCGGCGGAGATTCTGGAACGAAGCCCGTGGGACGGCCCACGAGGACAAGCAGGCGGCCTACATGACGCTCTACGTCACGCTGGTGACATTGGCACGCACATTAGCGCCGGTGCTGCCCTTCCTGAGTGAGTCACTCTACCAAAACCTTGTGCACACAGTTGATGAGGCAGCACCAGAGAGTGTGCATCTAACGGGCTATCCAGCATTTCAGCTTGCGGAAAAAGACCGAGCAACATTTCAAAACAACGTCGAGCAATTGCTAAACGGTATGGAGGTTGTTCGGCGTGTGGTCAACCTCGGTCGGGCAGCACGAAAGGGTGCAGGTGTGCGTATCCGTCAACCGCTGGGGCGAGTATTCGTTGTGGTACCTCAAGTGGAAGAGTGTGGGGTTTTGCTACAGCTTCAGAGCGAGATGCTCGACGAGTTGAATGTCAAAATGCTGGAGGTTATCGACAGTTCGACCAGCTTGCTCAACTATCGGGTCAAACCAAACCTGCGTCTGCTTGGCCCACACCTTGGCAAACAACTCCCAGATCTGCGTGCGGCACTTGAGCAACTCGATCAACCGACTGCTACGACCATTGCACAGGCCGTTGAACGTGGACAAACTGTCGATCTGCCACTTGATGGAGCAACAGTCACCTGCAATCCAGGCGAACTGCTGGTCGAAACTGCGCCGCTGGAAGGCTATGCCGTCGCGCAGGAGGCAGGGCTGCAGGTTGCGCTCGACACGACCTTGACCGAGGCGCTGCGTCGTGAAGGGATGGCCCGAGATCTGGTGCGTGCGATCCAGGATGTACGTAAGAACGCCGGTCTGGCCCTATCTGATCGGATCACGCTGTATGTGTCATATCACAATGGTGTAAGATCTGTTTTAGAAGAATGGGGAGCCTATGTCCAGAATGAAACTTTAGCAAAACACCTGTGGCTCGAGACGCCACCAGCGGACGCGCATGTCGAGGAGGTTGACCTCAATGGGCAGATGGTGCAGGTGGGAGTAGTTGGCTAACACATAGACCTGCAAGGTTTTGTAAACCTTGCAGGTCTGACCATCTACTGTACATCGAGAGCGTCAATCACAACCCGAGCAGCATTGTGGCCAGGAATACCCGTGACACCGCCACCAGGATGGGCGCCGGAGCCACACAGGTAGAGACCCTGCAACGGGGTTCGATAGTCGGCAAAGCCCGCTAATGGCCGCAGATTGAAGCTTTGATCCGGTGTGATTTCTCCATGAAAAATATGACCACCTGTCAAACCAAAGCGCTGCTCAAGATCAACAGGGGAAAGCATCTGCCGCGCAATCACTGCATCACTGATGTTGGGTGCATACTCAGCAACCTTGGCCAGCACCCGGTCGGCAAACTCTTCACGTAGGCCATCATCCCAGCTACGACCGACTGGCTCGTACGGGGCATACTGGCAGAAACACGAAAGGATATGTTTGCCTTCCGGTGCCATCGTTGGGTCAGTCGGCGATTGGGTGTAGATCTCAATAAAGGGCTCACGAGATGGCTGTCCATATTTGTAATCGTCCCAGGCCCGCTCCATATATGCCACACTTGGTGCAATATCCACCGTGGCGCGACTCACGACCTCGGGGGCAACATCGGTCGGCGCAGAGGTGTAACGTGGTAGTTCGTGCAAGGCGAGATTGAGCTTGTAGACCGGCCCTGTAGAACGATAGCCGCTTGCGATCTGTGCACGAAAATCGGCAGGTAGGGCGCTGGTGGGACAAAGATTGAGGAAGGTGTGTCTCGGATCAGCGTTGGAAAGCACAGCATTCGCACGTAGCGTTTCGCCATTCTCAAGCACGACACCCTTAGCTGTTTGTTGCTCTACCAGCAACTCTGCAACCGACGCAGCCGTACGAAGCTCAACACCCAGATCCTGAGCAGCAGCGGCCAGTGCTTGCGTAATCGCCCCCATGCCACCGCGCACATAGCCCCATACACCACGATGCCCAATCGCACGACCAATCGCGTGGTAGAGCCATACATATGGCGTTCCCGGTGTCGAAAGTCCAGCAGCAGTGCCAATCAGCGATTGGGGAGCCATTGCAGCCTTAACCTCCTCTGACTCGAAGAACTCGTTAAGGAGATCCGTCGTTGATAACAGCATCACGCGCCGAAAATCGTCCGCTAAACCCGCCTGTTCAAAACGCTCGGTGAGGGCGCTCAGCGGGATGGGTGGTTGCATCAGTGTTGGCTCAATTACATCACACACCCGATCCCAGAAATGTTCCCACTCAGCATACTGCTCGGCGTCGCGTTGCGAAAATCGTGCAATCTGCGCCTTGCTCTGTTCACGATTATCAGCAAAGAGAAAAAGATGACGGCCATCGGGGAAAGGCATAAAATACGACGGAGACTTTGCATAGACGGCGAAGCCATAATTCGGCAAACGCAGATCCTCGATAATCTCGGGGCGCAAGAGGCTACACGAATAAGAAGCTACTGAGACACGAAACCCAGGATGAATCTCTTCGGTGATCGCGGCACCACCAACCGTGTGATAGCGCTCTAGTACCAGAACGCGTTTTCCCGCTTGGGCTAAATAGCAAGCTGCCACCAACCCGTTGTGTCCACCACCAATGACAATTGCATCGTACGTTGTATTCATACTTATGCCCCTTACAACTCATACGGCTAGATATTCGTAGCTGTTATTTGATATGTATACCTATGATACTCTATCTCTGTGCAATGGTTGCAACCAAAATACGGGGCGTGGTGAAATTGACACACGTATCACCTTCTCATATAATCATTATAATTCCCCAAGTTTGTATGATATTGGTCAACATTGGTAGACCGATCACATAGAAAGGAATCTGTTCGATGAAGACTGAGACCCTTTCGCCTGTTGATGCAGCATGGTTACATATGGAAGATCCTACGAATTTAATGATGGTCACGACGGTTTTGATGTTTGATGAAGTGATCGATTTTGAACTCCTCAAAACCACAATTGAGCATCGCCTATTAAAGTTTGACCGTTTTCGTCAACGTGTCGTTGACTCTAAACAACCATTCAGCCAACCACAATGGGAACCCGATCCACACTTTACCCTTAGTGCCCATCTTCATCGTATCGCGCTCCCAGCACCAGGGGACCAGGCAATGCTCGAAGAGATGGTGAGTGATCTTATGAGCGCTCCACTCGATGCCACTAAACCACTCTGGCAATTTCACCTGATTGAAAATTACAACGGCGGATGTGCCTTGTTAATGCGTATCCATCACTGTATTGCCGATGGAATCGCGCTGGTGCAGGTGGTGCTCTCGCTCACTGATGCAACCTCCGAGACATCATTAATTAACAAAACTGCCAAGAATAAACAGCGCCAGGGGGCCGTCTCTGATTTTTTAGATCAAGCAACTGCCATGGTAAATTCGACGATCCGCACCACAGAAACGCTTTTGTTTGAAGGCATTGAGACCATCATCCACCCCTCTCGTGTGGTGGATCTGGCAAAACAGGGAGCCATGGGAGCAGTTGCAACAGGCAAGCTAGCTTTTATGGGGGCAGACGCACAAACTGCCTTTAAGGGAAAGTTAGGTGTGACAAAACGCGCAGCCTGGTCGACCCCTATCCCACTTGCACAGGTCAAAGCGATTAGCCATGCTTGTAATGGTACGATCAATGATGTGTTGATGACTGCCGTAACCGGAGCACTCCGACGATACCTGCAGGGACGTGATGAAACGATCAACAGCATCAACATCCGGGCTGTCATACCTGTCAATCTACGCCCACCAAAAGCTCCTCTGGAATTAGGAAACAAGTTCGGTCTGGTTTTTCTGGAACTCCCTATTGGGATCGAAGATGTATCAGCACGATTTATCGAGCTGAAGAAGCGCATGGATGCGATTAAAAACTCACCAGAAGCACTGGTTGCCTTCGGTTTGTTGAACACCGTTGGTGCGGCACCGTCAGAGATTGAGCGCGCTGTGGTCGATCTGTTTGCAACCAGAGCCACTACCGTAATGACAAATGTACCTGGGCCGCGTGACACTATTTATCTGGCTGGCAAGGCTATGAGTGGCAGTATGTTTTGGGTGCCTCAGGCAGGGCGGCTTGGGCTCGGAGTGAGCATTCTCAGCTACGCTGGAGCTATTACACTTGGTATTGCTGCCGATGTTGGATTGATTCCCGACCCAAAGAAGATTATCGATGAATTCCATGCAGAGTTTGAGCAACTCATGAGCATGGCTCAGGCATAAGTCAGAGACAAGTGATACGGATATACACAAGCGCCAAGATGATACATCTTGGCGCTTGTGTGGTGATACCGGTGACTCAATTGAGTCGTCTATAATAATGTTTAGTTTTTACTCAATTCCTCTACGGTTACTGTTAATACCGCTATTTTTTGATTTAGGTCGTCAATATCACGTCTTGAGGGAATATTCAAACTGTTCAGTACCTGGCCCATACCTTCTTCAATCATATTAGTAATACTATCAACAGATCCCATATTGTCGCGTAATTGTCCCCAACGAACTCGGAGAACTCGTTCTACTTCCTGCTGCGTCTCTTCACCACGAACGGCAAGTTTATTGACCAACGTTTCCGTTTCGTCACGGGTGAGTGCGACTGCCCCAACACCAGCAAGCATCAACTGACGCACACCATGAACGACCGTGTTTTCTCCTACAACCTGCATCGCTTTGTTATCTTGAACGACCATCTCAGCTTCTGCGGCCATTGTAGACCTCCTAATATAGTATTGTCTTCCCAAAGTAAGCACTCTAGATTTATATGTAACGCAGTGCGTTATTGATAGTATAACGCACTGCGTTATCAATGTCAAGAGCAGAAGAGCTCCATATGGTTTTGCTTTTAATCGGTATTTCAGTACAAAGGTAACTTGTATATGGTCTCTTGATTTTATATAATTTATACATCTCCAGTGTTATTGTATCAATGGCCAGCGATAACAGAACTAGGAACAGGTTAAAGTGACTCACGGATATTTAAAAGGAGGCATTTACTATGTCAAATTTATTTGCGTTTAATGTAAGCGAGTTTATTCAGGATACGACTATTGAAGGGCAATACGATCCCAGTGCACAACTTTGGACAGGTGATGGTAGCGCTGTTGCTGCTAATTTTGGATTTGAGTGTGCTAACTCAGAACTGGTATGTGAAAGATCTAGACAAGACTTTATTGGTTTTGGGTGCTCTGTATCAATATTCTGCATTATAAATCCCTTTACCGGTCAATATTGCTTCGGATACAATTGTCCTCACTAACCTCTACCTCACATCACAAATGCATCCGCTGTTCATTCTAGGATGAACAGCGGATATTTACAAAAATAATCTACGCATCTTTTCAACCCCTGATGGTATAATCCTAGTTTGAGTACCTTTTGATACAACTATAGCAGTATATAGAAAAGAACTATTGTAGATTGGGTTCTTGCTACTGATTGCTCATATCAAAGAACATCTCAGGAATTTAAAAAATACCTCTCATTTACTTTTTATTTATATAAGTACCAAAGTAACTTGTGCAACCTCTGTATCTTTTGTATAGTTAATCCATCTCCATTTTATCTGTATTCACCTATGGCCATAGACTATGGAATTAAAAGAACATGGAGTACTACATCCTAATTTTGAATGATTGTATTAACCTCTATAAAAGGAGAACCGACCATGTCACAACTTTTCGCTTTTAACGCAAGCAACTCGATCACCCGTGTGATCGAAGATGGAGCCTATGATTCTGCCCATCAAGTTTGGGTTGGTAGTGAACGTACTGTTGGCTGTAGTGTGCAATCTGGGCAAGCTTTAGGCAACACCTGTGATGAGGCATATAAAAATGCGGAGCCAGACTGCGCTCGACGATGTGCACCAGGGCAGAACGTCAGTGGATATCTAAGGTCGGGATGTTGGACTAACTGGTGGGGCGGTGTAGTAGGTCAGGTTGATTGTAACTGTGGTTGCTAAGATTATTGATAATACTTGAGGGAATATGAAGCTCGTGTAGATCATCTGCACAGGCTTCTACTCAGAGCACATATCACATACAACTGTTAGGAGAACCTTTATGTCACAACTTTTTGCTTTCAATGTAAGTACAACAACAACTGCTGTTACGGCACAAGGAATGTATGATGTTGAACAACAGGTATGGGTGGGCCATACCGAAGTAACTGCTGGATGTTGGATCGGCAATGTAGCTATTGCGCTGGGGCGAGACCGCAATGGTGCAGATGAGGACTGCCGAAGCACCTGTAGAAACTATGCACCCGGAAGTTCTATTGTTATCTATTCAAGAACATCAAGATGTACCACAACACCTTCAGGAAATACTGAATGTCGTTGTGAATGCGAATACTGTAATTAAGCGGCTCTTGGCTGAGTAAATGACAAAGATGCCTCATAAGAACGAGGCATCTTTGTCTGTAATGATTATCGATAGAAGCTGACTGGCTTACGCAATACTGGCATGGCTTGCCACTCCATCGTGAGATCCTTCCATTGTTGGCTATGCAGTGCGCCACCGCTCTGAATAATGCCATCCGCACCAATATAGCAATACGCTGGGACAAAACCTTCAGGATTAAGTGCTTCTAACCACGGGCTCATCGCAAATGGTGCCACAAGCACAGGAATATTAATACTCATATCACCAACAAACTGCTGTGTTTCCAACAGATCAGCACTGATCACCGGCACTATCTGAATACCGGTATGGCGTGCACGAAAGCTGGTAATCTCAAGATCAGGGATCGCTGTACGACAATGGGGGCAGCTGGTACTCATAAAGACTAATACCAGTGGTTTACCACCAAATCGCTCACTCCGCGTAATTGATTCTCCCTCAAGGGTGTATGTCGAAAAATCGGGCGCTGGCTGACCGATAATATCAGCAAAA
This sequence comes from Chloroflexi bacterium AL-N1, assembly GCA_013122435.1. Taxonomy (GTDB): domain Bacteria; phylum Chloroflexota; class Chloroflexia; order Chloroflexales; family Roseiflexaceae; genus AL-N1. Next base: position 267,269 of record WYDT01000007.1, on the reverse strand, counting down.
CGCTTCTCTGCTCGTTGAACCTGAGTTTGTGTAACGTGTGATTGAACAGATCGACGTGCTAATTTGAGCACCATCAACAGCAGCAGAATCACCATAATCCACAACATAAGCTGGTTCACTATTACTAATGTATCCATAGACACTATTGCTCCATTCATATGATTGTGACAGGATCATTTAGGATGCGAGTTGCAACACTCCGACGATATCTCGCAGATGCGTCCAGACCAGTACAAAGCTAACGGCACCACCTGCTAGCAGCCATCCATCCCAGCCAGGGAATGTCGTGACCGTCGTAAACCACGCACCACCAATGGCACATACCATAAAACCACCATTTCGTACCATATCATAGTATGAGACCCGTTGCTCACTTGCACCAAAACACCCACACGAAACATCAAGTTTACGCTGTAACACCGAGAACAATGCACCGCTGAACAAAGCTAACAACAGCGAAGCAAGCACAAACCCCCAAAAGAGCGCTGTACCACCTACTATAAGCAAAATGACTACTACAATTTCGACGATAACAAACAGTATTGCCGCAGGTTTTACTGTTACCTTGGGAACAAGTTGGAACCCCTGGATCGACTCTTCAAATGCACGCATATCACGCACTTTTCCCACCGCTGAAAATGCAAACACACAACCGACCACGATCTGACAAAATACAAGCATATAGGCATCCATAACTAGGCTCCTTTCCGATCAAACTGGATTCTCCATTCAGGTTTAGCATATGTCTGTGTCAATTGAACGGGTGACGGAACAGTGGTATCTGGTGTTATGTTGATGGATTTTTCGGAAGTTGTATGAGTATCGAAGGATGGGAAGATATACTGCGCCACAAAGTCTCTACTCGCAATGATCCCGGATGTTCGCACGTATTGTTGCTCATTGGCAGGGTCAATAGATGATTGTTCCGTGCACGAAACACACGTATCGAAAACGCGCTCAAGTACATGTTCTTCAGCACTTGTTGCATCGCTGACAGGTAGCCCAATTGAACGAGCCTCATCTCGCAAAATCGAGTAATCATGGCTGCCAAATCCCCCTACCATCTGATCTGCAATACCTTTGCGTTGCTCAGCATTTGTCATATGGAACTGGAGCAGTTCATTAGCAAACCGACGCATCTGTTGATCAGAACGATAAAAAGAACTGAGTGTGGTGGGGAAAATACGATGATTGAGAATATTGAACATTTCCATCCGATATTCTTCATCTTTAAGATCAAACCACTCCTCGGCCATTGCACGAAAAGCACGGACATCCTCTGCTGAAATCATTGATGGACTGTTTGGTGGGAGTGGCCCAGATGAGGTAATGTGCGGGTCAATCGGACCAAGTTCGGCAACTGGCGGCATGACAATGGTATCACCAGCCAGACTGAGCAGCGCCCCAGCCGAACGAGCATGATAAGGGATTAACACATGCAGCTGCCTTACATAGGATCGCAGCAATACGCCTGCTTTTCGTGCAATATTGATTGACCCGCCAGGGCTATGTACTACCAAGTCCATCGTATCGATAGGACCTATGCGCCGCAGACAGCGATACAATGTGGTGACATCTTCCTGAGCAAATGATTTCTCCACGAAGTAAAGTACTACACGATGACCACGCACTTCCTCCAGCGCAGACAAATCAGATAAAAGCTGAGTATATTCCATGTTTACCTACTTCCGTTGTGTAAACTGCATAATTTCGGTTGGATCAATCGCATCGGTAAGCAAAGATGTGAGTTCAACAACTGGAGGTGTTGTAACGCCTTGGCTGTGCATAATGTCAGTGTACACCGCCACCTGCGCTGCTGTTTGCTTGCTCTCCAAACATGCTACAAATGCGGTCTGATCAAGACCTGCTTGTTGTGCAGTATCTTGCCATACTGAGGTATGTGCTACATTAGATGGTTCTGGTAATGCTACATAATACGCCTCAAACATGGCTTGTTCCTGTGCACAATGCAACGCATAGGCAGCCTGTTTACTTGCATGTGTAGCGAGATGTACGGGACGATAGCTACGTTGATTAGGTGGTACTGTTTCAGACGCCTCTTCAACGCCTACCATTAATGCAGAAAGAAGTTCTTGGCAGGCCGCACATGGATACGCCACATACACTACAGCCCTGAGTTGTCGGGATTCACCGACTCCGTGTTGGAGGGGTGTCTCCTGAACCCCGGTCTCAATCGTTGAATCAACAGATATGGTGCCACTTTGCTGCATAATGGCATACCACACAATGATCACGGCAGCGCCCAATATGATACATGCCGTAACAATATCTCGTATGATGATGAAGCGTTGCGGAACCGCATCGTTATGGTAATTGCCAAGCCACACAGTATACTCCGCTTCTAGGTGTGTTGCAGTGCCGATGATTGAAGCACATTGATTTCACTCCTATGTGCTGACGACTGACCATACATCTCGAGCTGGGTTGTAAACATTTCGGCATAACGACCTTCACGCTGCATCAACTCGTCGTGTGTACCCTCTTCAAGCAGCGTGTGCTGCTCTAAGACCAAAATGCGATCAGCGCGTCGAACGGTTGAAAAGCGATGTGAAATAAAAATGACCGTTTGCTGATATGAATGATCATCGAGCAATCGCTCAAAAAACTCTTTTTCTTTATAGACATCCAGTGCCGATGAAGGCTCGTCGAGAATAAGAATCGCGGAACGACGCAGTAGTGCCCGTGCAAGCGATACCAGTTGCCGCTGACCACCAGACAGTTCGGTACCAGTATCGAGGAACCGCGCAATCACAGTATCATATTGCTCAGGCAATTGCTCAACCACTTTATGGAAGCCACTCATCCTGGCAGCTTCTTGAATACGATCACGATCTTCAATCGCATCAATCTGGCCAAGTGCAATGTTGTCATGGGCTGAGAAGGCATACGTAATAAAATCCTGGAACATAACACTTAGATAATTACGTAGTACTTTGCGATCCAAATGATCAATATCAATACCATCAAAGAGTATCTGACCGCTGGTTGGGCGATACAATCCTGCCAGCAATTTGACCAGCGTGGTTTTCCCCGCACCATTTTCTCCAACTAATGCGACTGACTCGCCTGGAGCGATCTCAAAACTGACGTTTTCCAGAATCGGTTTGATGGTCCCTGGATATACAAAAGAGACATTCTGAAACGTAATATGTGGTAGCAAAGAAATGTTGGTGGCATATTCGATCGACTGAGCACGGGGGGCCTCTACTTCAGGTTCAAGCTCAAGAAACCGAAAGAGATTCGTCAGAAACAAATTGTTTTCATGCAGTTGGGCCAGCCCCAAAAGCAACCTGGTTATTGCCCCACCAAACTGAGCAATCGATTGTGTATAAAAGGTGAACTGACCAATCGAGATAAACCCACGTAAGACCTGTATTGCGGCAAAACCAAGTAATAATGGCTGGATTAGGGCGAGGATCAATTCAACGGAACCAGAATGTCGGATGTGTCCCATCGTGAGTTTACGCTCTTCCCGAAAAACACACTCTAATACGGTACGAAAGCGGTCCAGTAGGAACTCACGCAGACCAAACAAACGCACCTCTTTCGCATACGCGGTGTCGCTCAGAATAGACGTGAGATACATTGAACGTCGACGCAGAACTGCCTGTTCCGTTTCCATGAAATAACGCGCTCCACCAAAATGAAGCGAGACACGGAACGACAGCAACGATGTGACCAGCAAGATCGGAATGATCCAGGCTTGCCAGAGAAACAGAACCGTGACGAATGCACTGATCTGTGTCATTGATGAAAGCATCTGGGCAAACTGCATAATCATGCTTACTGGCCGATACGATGCCTCACGAATGGCATTCTGAAACTGATTGAAGAAGACCGGATTTTCAAAAAAGGCCAGATCCAATGAAGATGATTTCTCAAGTACAAGCGTTTGGATGTAGTTAGCCAATCTGGTCTGATGTAATCCTTGGACCACCTGCTGAATATACCCTAAAACCTGTTGCAACACACCCATCGCTGCCAAGCCAAACAGTAAAGCCAAAATATAGGGAGGAATACTACCAATTGCCTCGGGAGCACCCACAAGTTGAGTAATGGCATCAATAAGTAAAGCGGTCAGATAAAGGGTCCCCATCGGCAAAAGACCCTGAACGATTGACAGAAGCGCAATAAGCAACGTAAACCATGGCCCTGCCTTCCATAACAATCGTACGAGCGGTTTGACCGTAGCCAAATAGTGAAATGTCTTCTCTAATTTTATCGAAGTATCCTGCACAACAGCACTTCCTGTTAGTGTTTAACGCGTTGCGTGATCAATAAGCGTTTGTGCCATCAGTTCGATAAGATGTAATGTTGGCACCTCATGTTGCATCCACATAAACTGCCCAGTTGGATCATGCTCAGTAAAGAGCAGCTGATTTTGTTTGGTGCGCACGAAAGTAAGGACACTAAAGCGCAGATTGTAGCTGCGTATATACTCGATACACTGCTGCGCGAATGCATCATCAAGAGTCACTTGTTCCACAGCAACTTCCTGCTCAACCCCATCAACAAGCTGAACATGTGCTTCAACCGCAAAAAGACATTCCTCAATAAACACAATATACAAACGACTAGAAATCGGGGGGGCTTCCTGGAACATACAAGGCACCATACAAATGGAGTCCAGCATTTCCAAATGGTGTTGTTCTAAACGTGTTGAAGGAGTTGCATGCGATACGTGTTCGGGGCTCGCCGGATCGTGCTCCATAACTACCAACGCAGGATCGGACATCACCCGAAAGACCACCTGACCCTCACACGATTCATACAATGCCTGTGCCTGCGAAGGGTTAGTGGTAACGAGGGTACGTGAGATAGTAAAACCAAAATGACAGGCACGATACAGTTGTTCCGGCTTGCTCTGTGCCGTAGTAATAGCATGGGGATGACTCATCCAATAACAATGCATACTACCCCAAAACCCATGTATGGCTTGATTAATCTCTGCAATGGCAAATTGTGCTTCAACCTGCGATAGACCATCTGGCAGATGATACATACCTGGACGTCGCCACCACACCGCACCAACTCGCTCGACATTGATCGGACGACCATCGACAATAATTTTGTTGGTCCATGCCGTACCATTATAGTCAAGTGCAAACAAAGAATGGGTTGGAATACTTTCGAGGTTTAAACGAACCGCATCCTGCCGCATATACCGCAAGGCCAAAAGCATTTCATCGGCATGGGGATCGAATTCCCGCGTTACAATTAGTATTTGTCGCTCATTGCCCATAACGAATTCCTTCACGAAGCATAGCTATTTAACAGACTTACAGGAGATGCTTGACAGCACAGCACACAACTATACATATAAATCTATGCTGCCAAGGCTTCTTATATATTGTTAAACTTTATATGTAGGATATTTGCACTGACCACCAGTAATATCTTCATGCTCATAACAGTAACCAAAACCTTCATAGTACTGGCAATCTCTCATCACCTTGCAACCTGTAGAACTATCTTTTTCACAAGCCCTGGTGGCGTCTTTGCAGTATTGGAACGAGGCATTGTAAGTACAACACCATACTCTGTAACCCGCTTGCGCCTCGGCTGCACCTACCCATAATTGTGTCTGGGGATCATAAGCACCTTCCGGTAGTTCGTGTGTGTGTGAACGTACAACGTGCAAACCAAATAGTGTGGATTTCATAACAGGTTCCTTTCTATATTATTTGATAGAAATCCTATCCCTACCAATAAGGGAGCATCTTAAAATGAATAACATCTTTATGGTCAAACTTTTATCTGTGCATCATCAGGTGTGGTTGAGAAGGTCGTGCACAACATATCTCTGAGATATTGATACGGCCCAACACTCCAGTAGTAAAGTAATGCATCGCTTCGATCATGCAAATCCAGTTTTTTATAAATGGTAGTCAGCGTGTTTTTAATAGTTTGACATTGCATACTCAGTGCTTCTGCAATTTGACTATTGGTGTATCCATGAGAAAGAAATCTGCAATTTGACTATTGGTGTATCCATGAGAAAGAAAGCGGAAAATGCGCCGCTCCGTTGGAGTGAGAGAGGTGGTGGTCATCGTTGGGATGCGAAATCGCTTTTTGTGTGCCACCGCGTGTAAACAAGTAGAGAGTAAGTGATACTCAGCCACAATTAACCCTAATGGTCGATGATCCCACAAATCTTCCCAGTACTCAGGACATCGACTCCATGTGAGTATGATGGTGGTTTCTAAAGAAGATGATGTATAACTTTCGAGCAGGGTCATAGCGAATCCAGAGGGTGCATCTACGATAATATTCAAAGCGACCTCAGTGACATTATGAAGTCTGGTCCTACCAATATCATGCACTATCTGGTCTGCTAAGTTGGGAATACCGCATTGAAATGATAAAGAGCCTTGCAATGTATGGGCGTTTCGTTCTACTTTCCAGTCATATATATTTGTGCTCATAACGACTCTCATCTATAAACCGATGCAGATTTGTCTTTGTAGTGTGAACGAATCAGTGTTTGCCAAATCTCCTGAAGTACTTCTCTCATATCTACATATATACTACAATTCAACTATATTATAGAAATATTCTAGAAAGATATCGTAACATCATCGTGAAAAATATCAGTTTGAACATGAGGAGGAGATGAGAATAGTAATAAACAATCAGATGGTTCTTGGGAGTATGTGTAATTCTCATAAGTTGGCTGATGATACGATTAGCGCAATAAAATTAAAAAGTGGTATAATAAGGTGTCATGCATTCTCTTTAAATGATTATCGTAACTTTCCTTTATGCGTAAAATGAAATATATTTCTAATCACTTGTATGAATCATCGAATATCAGAACTACACAAATCTTCACCCTCGGCGTTAACGATCACCACGCTAGGGGCTCTTCACATATATCGGGATGGGCAATTATGCTCATTCCCAACACGTAAAAGCGCCGCATTATTAGTGTATCTAGCGATTGAATCAGGTATACATGATCGAGACTCACTTGCTATGCTCCTTTGGCCAGATAGCCCACCAAACCAATCAAGAACCGTTCTCCGACAAACCTTAATGTCTCTTCGCAAAACACTGGACCGACCTGACAAAACAAAGGAACACTCGTGCCTTTCAACCAATCGTCTGACCATTGCATTGTCACCAACCGTTCCCGTGCAGGTAGACCTCAGGCATATTAAGGATGCCCGGAATATGCTCCGCACTCTTATAGAACCATTGACACACTGGCAAAATCATAGGTATATGATTGTCTCGGCAGATGTGCATACAAAACTTGTGCCATTATTACATAACGCTGTGGATGTTTATCAAGAGCACTTTCTCAGCCACTTTTCGCTATCTGATGCTCCAGAATTTGATGTATGGATTACACAACAACGACAACAGTGGCATCATCAGATAGATACTATCTTAGATTGGTTAAGCCTGATCCAGTTAGAGTATTATGGATTACACGACGCTATACAAACAGCCAAAAAATGGATAACACTCTCCCCTCATTCTGATGTAGCACGTCAACGTTATGCTGAGATTGACCTACAAATCAACGATCGTACAGCGCTAAAACAACAACTAAAACAGGCAGCACAGCGAGATACGATCCAACAAAGGAAGTCTGAGCCACCAACGCACACCATCATGCCACATCAAGATACTCATACGCCGGAACACCCACCTTTCATTCCTCAGCCCTCAACAGCGCTTGTTGGAAGAGAGGCTGACTGCAATACTATTCATACACTTCTAAACAACCCGCAGGTGCGTATTATTACTGTGGTGGGGCCACCAGGGGTCGGAAAAACACGGATAGTTTTGGCTATTGCAAATACACATCAGCGCATTGCAACTATGTCTTGCGTCTTTGTTGATCTTTCAGCCATTACCCATCCTGATATTGTTCCAAGTACTATTGCACATACATTAAACATATCGCTCAATGGCCAACACCCACCTTTAGGACAGTTACAGACACACATTGGAGATCAACGACTTCTTTTGATTCTGGATAACTTTGAGCAGGTACTACCGGCAAAATTGGGGCTCACCAGTTTAATGGAAAGTTGCCCAAATGTGAAGTTGCTTGTAACAAGCCGTGAGGCATTGAACATAGCTGGTGAACATCAGCATACCTTACATCCATTGGAACTCTCGCCATCACCACATATATATGATGTTACAGCTATTACTCAATCTAGCGCTGTACAACTCCTGCTTCAACGCATTCAATCCTGCCAGCCTCATTTTCATCTCACCGACTCAAACGTAAATCTCATCAATCAGATCTGTTATCAATTAGATGGACTTCCATTAGCTATTGAGCTTATTGCAACACACACCACCTATTTGTCACTTAATACCATTCTCTCTCGCCTAAAACAACATCAATCACTCCCAATACCCCTTTTGCGTGACCTGCCCGCACGGCATCAATCTATCCACAAAGCTATTGAAACAAGCTATACGACGCTATCATCCCTTGAAAAAACAATTTTTCGGCAGTTGGCCATATGTGTTGGTGGTTGGACCCTTAGTTCCGCTCAGGAAATACTGGAAGTATATGCAGAAGAAAGTACCACACACAAAGTGCTCAACACGCTCGAACAAAAGAGTCTTATTCAAAGACAAGAGAAGCCTTCTCAAATACCACGTTTTCGCATGCTCAGTACTATTCGTGAGTATGCCTTGCATCATTTATCCACTAATGGTGAATTAACCGCTGTGCGAAACAACTACATTACCTATTTTTTCAGCTTAACAGAACAAGGAGAAACATATCTTCGTGGTGCCCATCAACAATCCTGGCTTACCATGTATGATGCGGAAATTGACAATCTACGTGCTGTGCTCGAATGGACAGTAATCTGTGATGATCATGCGCGTGGACTGGATCTCTGTATTCATCTCCATTATTTCTGGTATCTACGTGGCTACTTTTGTGAGGCAATTGGTTGGATGGAGCGATTTTTGGAGCATGCTCATCTTACTGATGAGCGACGAGCCAGAGCCTTAAATATACTGGGAAATCTCGCACTCGCGCAAACAAACTATAGTTATGCAGACGCATGTTATTCTGAAGCACTTATATTACGACGAAGGTTACAATATCAAGCTGGTATTGCATCAACATTAAACAATCTTGGCCTTTCAGCAACGTATCAGGGTCATTCTGACACGGCGATACCACTCCTTCAGGAAAGCTTGCATATTTTACGAGATTTGGATCGCGCAGAAGAGATTGCAGGAGGTCTCAATAATCTAGGATTGGCCTATATGGGTCGATATGACTACGATCAAGCTATCACTCTGTTTAGACAAGCGCTTGCTATATGGCGTTCTCTTGGACAAACCTGGGGCATTGCTTCGATTCTCGCCGATCTTAGTATCGCTGCGGCATACAGAGACCAGTATAGCATAGCCCTACACCATGTTCAAGAAGGACTTCAATTTGTCAATCAGCTGAATTATACACAGGGCATGGCACGGTATCTTGAAGTCGTCGCATTTATTAAGCATAAACAAACATATTTTAAACAGGCAGCACAACTCTTTAGTATGGCCCATGTCATTCGTGAAACCATCCATGTACCCTGGAACCTTAGTGAGCACCAATGGTTTGACTCAACCAGAACAGCTATTGAAACCACCCTCGGACCTTACTTTGCAACAGCATGGCAAGAGGGACAAACCCTAATGCAAGATTTTCGGTATACAGCAGAGTTATCTACCATTATTGATGTCATCCTTCCGCAATTTGACATAGCTTTATCAGAAACATAACAAGAAATACTGCACATGAGAACTAAAATGGAAAGTCTAAAAGACTCGCATTATTTCTGGTACCCCATTCTCCGTAGATATTCCTGATCAAAGGCGTATAACAACCCTTCCTGTTGGGCATATGGCCCTGGTGTGTAAGCTCGTGACGAAACGCCTTCCTGCGACAATTCACACACGTGCCAGTCCTGACGATTCGTCATATCCCAGAACTCGACAGCATCACTGGGATCAAAATGAGATTTAGCCATTTCATCGGCTGCAAACAACCATTCACAGACAACACGTGTGCGAGCTGGTCCATCTGGCCAGAGCGTATGCACCATCACATAGTCAGGGTGAAGGCTTAAGAGCATGGTCGGAAAGATTGCGTAATAGTAGACTCGATGCACGTTTTCACCAGTAACCAGAGCAGGACGCGACGTTTGGCCAGTAGTGGTCATACTGCGTTCATCTTCGTTGAGGAGCATATATCCCCCCAGAAACGGACCTTCGCTGAGATCATTGCGGCCACTCTGCCAATGCGAAATCTGTGCCAGCGCGGGATGGATGAGCGGGCAATGATAGCATTCGGAATAGTTTTGCACGATCATTTTCCAGTTGGCTCGTACATCATACTCAATACGCTGACCAACCCGCAGATCTGGTATGTGCCATGCCGTAAATTTATTGATAAGGGGAGCAAAGGCTACTTCAAATAGCACTGGTTCGCTGGCCAGATTGATAAAAAGGAACCCTTCCCACTCTGCGATTGCCGCTGTACGCAAAGGATAGTCGGCATGATCAAAACCATCAACTTCATACATATTACGGGCGTTCAGCAATCGTCCATCCAAACCGTATGTCCACGCATGATAGGGGCATTGAATGCTTTCAGAAAACTGCCCCTGTGCTTCAGTGCACAATCGTGTGCCACGATGTCGACACACATTAAAAAGAGCGTGGATACGATTGTCACGATCACATGTCAGGATCAGGTTTTCGTTGGCCCAGTTCACCAACATGTAATCGCCAGGATGAGCAAGTTGTTCAATCCGCCCAACACAAACCCAGTCACAAGCAAAAAACCGAGACATTTCCTCACGATAGATCTCTATGGAGGTGTAATAGTGACCTGGCAATGTATAGGCCACATCAGACAAAGCAGCTTTACGAAACGCTGACATAGATCACCTGTTGTTATAAAATGTTCCTGTTTACATAACAACTCTACTCACCACTAGCGATAACTTCAATCTCTGCCAGACTCGCGAGTTCTGCCCCATAGAACGTTCCGGTTATCCGATCAATCTGTACATACACCGTTCGCACACCCGAAACATCGTTAAAATGCAGGTCTGTACCACTCAGCAATACCGCACCACTCGACTGACGTGCGAGTTCGTTGGTTGCATCCGCATCACCATACAGAATGACTGTCGTATCGTGGACCTGCAAACTGGACTCTGCTTCATCACCAGTACGCGGATTGTACAAACGTACCGTCCGTACATTGATAGGCACAGGAAACGTCAGACGTACCCACTGCCCATTGGCTGACTGTCCGGGCTCACTCGTCCAATACCGCCAGATCTCGCCTTTCATCACGCGACGATCAACCACACCACCAGTATACTGCGGATCGCGCGCAGAGGAAACGGTAATCTCTGCGCTCGGCGCCACATTGGTCCACTTGGCCACTTCAACATCATCAGGCACTTCCATCATTGAATGACCGGCGTGGCACCCCATACAACGCACCTGTGTCCCTGGGCGTCCAAAGTTCATACCGGCTACATGGGTTGCGCCATCACCATAGGGCAGACCAGTCAGCGGCACTGTCCCATCAGCAGAGCGCATCTGCTCAAACAATGGCACATTTGCCGGGGCCTGCGGGTCACGCACTGAACCATCACGATTGACTGGCAGCTCACCAAGAAAGATCGGCCAATCCAGACGGGGAAATGAACCAGGAGCAGACCGTTGATGGTCGATGTAGAAACGCATCGTATCGGCTGACCCAATTGGTGGGGCATTGACCATATCGGTATCCACAGGAGCGTTCGCATAAACATTCAAGGCATCGAAGACAAACGTACCATCTGTGTCATAGGGTCCCTCAGCCTTTGGCGGCAACAGACTCGGCACCTGAGTAACCGTATCACGAATAATCGGTGGCACAGATCGTGGGCGAATGACACGAGCGCGCAATTCCGTCGTCCCAGGGTTATCATACAACTTCATGCGATTAGTGCCGTCGCCATTGGCTATGTAGAGGCCATAATCCTGATAAATGTCCGGTGTCCACGAGAAGATCAGGCGTCCATCAGGCAAAACATCAGGATCAACAGCATAAGCCCCCTCAAAAATACCAAAGGAGGTTGGTTCACCTGATTGAATATAGTTCAGTGTGAGCGAGGTAATGCCAATCAATGGGGTGTACATACCAGGGCCACGCTCATAACGACGTAAACCACCAAACCCGGCAGCTTCTGTCATGTTAAACATGGGAAAGAAATTGGCAATCAACGCGCCATCTGGCGTAAAAGCCCCTCCATAGACATGTGTTGCTTCTTCATCACGCATATGGCCGGTCCACATGGCAACCTCAGTACCATCAGGATTGATACTGGTTGCTTGCCAGGCATTACGAAACATCGAGGGCCCACCAACGTGATTGTCCCGATCAGTTGTTACACCATCTTTTTGTACATATCCACCATCAGGATCACGGATAGTCTCCAGACTGTTAACTGGGAAGCGATGATTCCGCCACCAACGGGCATACACAATCTTTCCGGTCAATGGATCAACCAGGGGGCGTTCAGCACCATTGCGTTCGGCAGTAATCCGTCGCATGTTGTTGCCGTCGTTCCCCACAACATAAAGATTTGTCGTGCGAACACCGCTGTAGTGCCCAATACCCGGCCAGCGTGTCGACGCAAACGCAATACGTCCATCAGGAAGCCAAATAGGATCGGTATCGTCGTAGCCATCTTCAAAGAAACGATCAGCAAACTCATAATAGTCGCTGCCGGGCACTTTTGAGAAGTGATTGCGTAATTGTTCGCGTGTCAGGTTCAAATCAGATGCGGTAATCTGGCGGAGATTTGATCCATCAACATTAATCGCATAAATACGCCACGCGCCGGGATTAATGTCTCCAACCGCATGATCGCCTCGCGCTAAACCAGCAAAGACAATTGTTTGGCCATCATAGGATACATCAGGCGCATTGACATCAATAAGATTAAGCGATTTGGAGGTAGGTTGAGCACCATCGACCAGTATTCGTACACGTCCATCAACCTCGCGGACCAGCAACTGACCGGGGGCTGCTACCCGAAAGCGACTGTGTGGGCCCACTCCAGGCATGTCGTTGGGTTCATCCCAATAGATACTCCCCCCCGGCAGGATTTGCCGCGAGACAAAGACAACGGCGTATTCCTGGGGTTGTGGTCGTTGCTCACCAGCAGCAGGGCCGCCATTGGTAATCAAAGGGAGGTATGCTTCTGCACTCTGCTGCTGAACGCCCCATGTAACATATGTCCCGACAACGACAATCGCCGCAACAAAGAGCACAAAAATGGCACCTGCAATGCGTACGATCTGACGCTTTACAGTAGACATATGCACCTCCTTGAGGTAGACCAGCGGAGTCTACACTCGAACTAGATACACCATGTATCATACGGGCAGGTAATGAGGAAGGGTTTTGAGCTGAATAGGAACTTAGTTGTGTATAGTGATAAGTGCGTTCTTATCACCATCCCCATCCACAAGATATGTTGATGTTTAGCTTATTACATCGATTTGAGGCATTGACAATATAGCAGAAAAAACGAGGAATGTCCATGACAAATACATCACAGAATCATCAAAGCATACTTCGTCCACGTACAGACAATATGTTTTGTTATGTTGCGTGAGGGGTTAACTTACGCGCGGCCACGAACTGTTCCCACTCCGCCAGCCGCTCTAATTGCCGTGCATTTAAGCCCACAATAGGGCGCATGTTTTGGATATATGTCAGTGCATCAACAGCAGACATCCCCTGAGCAACCAGGTAGGCACTCGCCGTCAGAGGCGCACGACCTACTCCGGCACGGCAATGCACTAACGTCGGTAATTGTGCAGCATGAGCATCTTGCAGAAATATCACTGCCTGTTGCAGTTGGTCAATACTTGGCGCATAAAAATCCTGAACGATCAAGCGTAATGTGCGGGTTGGCGGCGTGCCAGTAAATGTATCTTCACGTTCGCCCTGTAGACTCAACACGGCACGCACCCCTGCAGCATACATAATGGGCCATTGCCGGGCACGAAATGCCCCACCAACATACAACAGTTCGTTTATTTGCGTCATATTAATAGCCCACACACGTTGCCATTGGGTGGTCGAGTAACGCCAGATCCGTTGTGATAAAGTGAGGGGAGTTAGTTTTCTCACGACAGGTGATTTGTGATTGGATTGCGCCATAGTAGGTAGAGCCTTATAGTTTAATCATGTGAAAAGCAGTATACCACAAAGCCATATGTTTGCACGTCCATAGAACCGAAAGGACGGTGTATCAATACTACCTTGTAACGAATATTGGCACACCATCCGACGCTATGTTGATCGAGAATGTTACAACAACAGAAACAACACTTCTGATCTACACCAACATAGTATGGCGACGCCGCACTTCCCAAAATCGAAAACGTTGTACCATCCGGCGTTCTACAGCAGCTTGTGAACGTAAAAAGTTGCGAATGATGATAAACATCTCGGTAAGCCAGACCAGATCGAACACCAGGAAAACAGCCCAATGGAGTAAGCTATCCACCACGGGATACCCCACACGACCAACTGGCTGACTCACATGTGGATTGTCTGCCAGATACACGACAGGAACCGTACCATTACGTTGTTGGGTCTCTTGCCAGACCTCCTGCGTAACTGGAATCCACGTCTTACTCAATCCCGAGGACCCAATAGGTGTGTACCTGGTCGTATCATCGGGTAAAGAGAATTGATAGCGAATTTGCGGGCCACTTGCGCGCATCCGAGAATCGACGACTTCCGCAATTATCTCTCTTGTACGATTTGTATTCTGTAATGCCATAGTCTGGGTGAGCATATGGAGTGCGTGTGCTTCTAAAAAGAAAATTGGTGCCAACACGATCCACAAAATAAAATGATGCAGTACAGGCCGAATAACGAACGTCGATATCTGGATACCGTATGTATCTTGTTGCATTGGTCGTAGCACCCACCTTCCTAGAGGAATAGTTGTCTGTGATGATATACGTCACACAAATGCCAATATATATCAACGTGCCATACACACGCATACAACCATAGATGAGAAGATGAGATGTCAAACGCATCACTCCTCGCGTTGCACGACCACCCGCACGGGGGTCTCTCCAGCAAGCAAACTTAAGACCAGGGTAACTGCGGAGATGACTAAACCACCCCCAATAGCCGACCAGAAATTATCTACAGTAAAGCGTACACCTAGACTCTCGGCTATTACAGAGGTGAGTATCAATAACGTTGCATTGATAATAAGGCCAAACAATCCCAGTGTCAGTAAGACCAACGGACAGGTGAGCAAAAGCAAAAGTGGGCGCAACACCGCGTTGATCAGGCCAAAAAGCAAGGCAACGAGCCCGATCTGCCAACCAGGGCCAACAAAATCGATGCCGGGTACAAGAAAAACAGCAACAAAAATGGCCAGGGTGCTAATAAGCCAACGAAGCGAAGTGACACGAACTTGATGCCAAACGCTTGGTGGTTGTGTTGGTTGAGGGGGTATCATTCTATCATCTCAGCATTCTCCAGCAACCCATTGAATAACATACTCCTTATAGGCATGCCATATCTCAGGAAACCGGGTTACATTTGGAATATGATTAACTTCAAGCAAATGTTTTGAACCATGTGCAGTCACAATATAATCGTTCGCAATTGTTTCTAATCGTAGTGCCTGGCCAATACGCTGGGTATCGGCAAGTAGTTCCGCATCTACAGGCATGAATGCAGCCTGCACGTCGTGGATGGACTTAAGCCAATCAGTACCTTCTAACTTAATTTGCCAGTATTGATCACCGATCAGCACAACTCGCACGGACTGTCCATGGAGAAAGGGCTCTATCGTCACATCATGGCCACTTTCCCATATGCCGGCAAAACGTGCTTTATTCTGGCCACAATGCCAGTTCCCCCATTTTGCAACATGTTCACCTTCTGCTGCGAATGGCACACCAGCCATAACATATCCTCGTAGTGGATCACCAAATTGTGTGTATTGGAGTGCACGAACCAAACACGGAAACTTCAGGCGACAGTCCATCATTCCATGAGCGTTTGGCAAACAGGGTCCGCCCCAGAGTGCTAGTGCAGTGATACAATTCAGATCATCTTCAAAGATCCCATGAAACACCACTTTTGAAACAGGTAACATACCGATACGTGTACGCGACGCTACCAGCAACTGTCCTTCATGAACAATCATAGGCGGAATAGTTTCATAGGCAACTACTGGCATATTTACCTGGGCTCGAATTTCCTGGTATGCAGCTTCATCTAATCCAACGATACATAGACGATCTTTCATAACATTCGGTACCTTTTACATAGCTGATGGCTCGTCAGATGGCAGCAGGGCCTGAATAGTTGCAAGTGTATCAGCCTCGGTAATTGGTTTATCGGTACGCCAACGCAGAATTCGGGGAAACCGCACAGCAATACCCGACTTATGGCGACTCGAGCGCTGGATGCCCTCAAACGCCAATTCAAAGACTAGCTCTGGTGTGACAGTCCGCACTGGCCCAAACTTTTCACGCGTGTTTCGCCGTACGAACGCATCCACTTTACGAATCTCAGCATCGGTCAGACCAGAATACGCTTTGGCAAACGGCACCAAACGATCACCATCCCAGACCGCAAATGTGTAATCAGTGTACAGGCTGGCCCGTTTCCCTGAGCCCCGTTGTGCATAAATTAACACTGCATCAACGGTGTAGGGTGCAACCTTCCACTTCCACCAATCGCCACGTTGTCGCCCCACTCGATACGAGGATGTACAACGCTTGAGCATCAGCCCCTCCGCATACACAGCACGACTCTGCTCACGTATTTGGGCCAATTGTTCCCAGGATTCAGCCGTAACAGTAGGCGATAGTTGGATTGTAGCGCTAACATCGGAAAGTGATGCCCCTAGGTACTCAAGTTGTTGTCGTCGCCAGTGCAGTGGGTGCTCCCGCACATCGCCTCCTTGCCATTCGAGCAAATCGTAGGCCAATAATATCACAGGTATCTCGGTTAAGAGTTTTTTACTCACCGTTTTACGCCCAATACGTCGCTGAAGTTGGGCAAACGGCAATACTCGCCCATCCTTCCAGGGTAGTATTTCACCATCAACAACCGTGCCATCAGGAAGATCCGATCCAACCTCAAGCAGTTCAGGGTATCGATCCGTGACCAATTCTTCACCACGAGACCAGAGAAACGTCTCACCATCACGACGGATCAACTGGGCACGGATGCCATCCCACTTCCACTCTGCCTGCCACTCATGCACATGACCCAGCGTATCCGGAGCATCTTCCAGCGCATACGCCAGAAAGAACGGATACGGTCGGCTTATATCGGCATCCTGTGTGTCTTCAGCAAATAACTGAGTATAGAAGGTTGGCGTGGGTTCCCAGTTGCCCATAAGCCGATGCGCGATAACGGCTGCATCAATGCCACTGGCATTGGCAAGCGCACGCGTCACAAGGCGTTGTGAGACCCCTACACGAAAGGCTCCGGTGATCAATTTATTCCATACAAAGCGTTGTTGGCTATCCAACATATCCCATGCCTGAATGAGCACATCACGTTGATCATGCTCGTCCATATTACGTAATGGAAGCAACCGTTGTTCAATCCAGTCATGCAGTGGTTGTGATGGTCGATCAGTCTGTACGTCAGATTGCTCAGGTAGCAGTAATGCTACTGTTTCAGCAAAATCGCCCACTGCATCGTACGACTCCCCAAAGAGCCAGTCGGGAATCTGCGCTGCTTCCACTGCCCAAGCGCGCAAACGAGGCATCGGTACAGCTTGCCGTGGGCGGCGTCCAATGAGAAAATAGAGCGCCCACGCGGCATCGGCTGGAGCCGTATTGTCAAAATACTGTGTGAGTGCTTGCACCTTCTCATTCGTCTTGTTTGTTGCATCAAGTGTGGTGTACAGATTCGCAAAATTTTGCACAATGCTATTCCGTTATAGAGATCAATACCGTGATCATGATACCAAAAACTATGGTATTGTGCGGATCGTTTTCGCAGAGATCGTTGCTCAGGTTGCTGCACTACATTTTGTAGCATTGCTGCTGCCAACATGTGCGCTCATTGCGTTATCATGGTTTGTAATACACATGATATTGGATAACGTTTGTATTTTGTGGAGACACTCATCCCCAAGATCACCACATTTATCAACGTGACGTAATAAAGCATAGCAGATAGGACACACATTATGCGCTGGCTACTTCGATCAAAAATTCATAAAGCTACAGTGACTGAGGCAAATCTCGACTATATCGGGAGCATTACCATTGATAGCAACCTTATTGAACTAGCAGGCTTTCTTCCCGGCGAGAAGGTGCTTGTGGTGAGCAATACATCGGGAGCAAGGCTGGAAACCTATATTATTGTTGGTGAGGCTGGCTCCGGTGTCATTTGCATGAACGGGGCCGCTGCACACCATATTAAAGCAGGTGAAGAGATTATTATTATGGGTTTTGAACTCGCCGATCAGCCAATTACCCCTAACATGCTCCTCGTCGATAAAGACAATCAGTTTGTGCGTTACCTGTAGATTATGTAAGAAGAGAGGAGTCATTCGTTTGTATAAGATCAGAGGCACATAACACGACTCTGTATTATGGCCAGGTTTACACCGCATCAGCGGGTGTGTCTTCCAGAATAGTAGTGCAGGAAGCACAGCGGCGTGCCGCTTCAGGAATTTGGCTGAGGCACTCAGGACATGTTTTAGTGGGTTGTGGTTCAGGTGGAGATGGTTTGAATCGTTCCATCAAACGATTCACTGGTTGAACGACAAAGAAGTACACCACGGCTGCCACGATAATAAAGTTGATAATGGCATTCAAAATATCACCAAACCCAAACCCACCGACATTGAGTGCTGATACATCTGCCGAACCACCAGAGGTAATCAGGGCAATCAGTGGCGTAATCAGCCCTTCTACAATGGCCGTCACTACACTACCGAAAGCTGCACCAATAACGACAGCAACAGCCAGATCAATGACATTACCACGCAGCACAAAATCACGAAATCCTTTGAGCATATTAAGCCTCCTAGTTAAAGTGGACAAAAAAGCCATAAACACAACTGTTTACGGCAAAAGATACCTACAGGCCCTACATTTATCCTATCAAAACAAACACTTCAAGTATATCTTTTATAATAAACAAATCAAGAGGCAATTAATACTATAATGCATCATATCCTTGACAGACTATAGGGAAGCCATACCTAATCAAAAGTGTGGTATCTTGGCCACATCACCAACATCGCATATCAGGAGGTTCGCTATGAACACACAACTATCTCGATGGGCCGGTACCCACGGTACCATCATCCGTATCGCCGCACTCATGATGGTTTACATCGGCCTCAGCAGTGCTATGCCGCACAACACCTCAACACCAGCACTTGCACACGCAGGTAGCCCAGAGACCGCCATGCTATTGGGACAAACAACCGATGATCGCGAGTGGCCTGTTGTGGTTGGTTCTGTCTGGGCCAAAACAGAACTCTACTTTGGTACACTGCGTCCTGACGGATCTGAGATACCGAAAGAAGAATTCGACCAGTTTCTCGATGAAGTCATCACGCCACGCTTTCCAGATGGTTTGACTTTGCTGACAGGCGAAGGGCAATTTCGCAATTCACAGGGCATCATTATCCAGGAACAATCTTACTTGCTCATCTTACTCTACCCACGTGAGGATCGTATGGCAAGCCCTGAGATTGAAGAGATTCGTGACCTCTATGAAGAGACCTTTCAGCAAGAGTCGGTGTTGCGCGTGGACAGTTTTGCACGTGTGTCGTTCTAGTTCCGCAACGTAAGTATAGAGGCAAAAGGAACTTCCGGAAGCTCGAAGTCCCTGATGACTAAAACTAGCTACTGGGCTTAAGATGTCTTCCACCATCAACGGGGACGACCACGCCTGTCATAGCAGATGCTGTCATTAACGACACCGCCACCATGCCGATGTCTTGTGGCGACACTAACGAACCTGTAAGCGTTTGGGCTTGCTCACGTGTGCGGAGTGCTTCACGCTCCTCGGCCTCGAGAAAGTCCCACAGCGCACTATCCACAAAACCGGGACGAATGACATTACAGCGAATTGGGGCAAGTGATACGGCAGCTGCACGGGCAAGTGCTTCTGTGGCAGCGAAAACTATGTGCACATGTCCTGCATCCGGTGTAGCCCATTGAGCATACCCTCCAGTAATAAGAGTGATCGAGCCACGCGGGTCCAAAACAGACCGAGCATACCAGATACATCGGTTTGTTGCCCATAGCTTGCCGTCCATAAAGGCTGGTGCTTCGTCGGGTGGTGTATCAAGAAAGCCTGATCGCCCCACGGCACCAGCAGTAATCATCATATGAGTAATCTTGCCTGTGCGTTCAAAAAGTGCTTTCACACTGGCATCATCCGATATATCTACCTGTTCTCCAGTACATCTCAGTTCTTCAGCAGCTTGTTGAGCGGTCTCAGCAGAACGACTGGTGACGATAACCTGGGCCCCGGAAGCCAAAGCTACCTCAGCCACGCCACGCCCCATCCCACTACTGCCACCGATACAGAGTACAGTACTACCATCTAATTGCATATGCTTCTCTCCGTGTAATCAATGTTCTAATGATTATGTGTAATTATATTAACCACAGAATGTTCTTGTTAGGATACGTATCTTGCTATGATAAAGACTTCATCTCCATATTTGCACGGACTCATATACCTGAATGTAGGATCGACATTGTATCTTTGCCTCACATCTTACACACGCACCCCTTAACATCATATTGACGTTTACATTGCTTCATGGTATAATCGATATACATCTCTACCATATTCATCATACAACCTATCAATACCTATAATCTCCCCCCAATTGCAATGGTACTGGTGTAATGTGTCTCGGAATACATAATGCAATGTCGTAAAGACTGTAGAAGGAGGTTATGTGTATACCACGATCTGGTAAGCCGTGAAGGGTTGATAAACATCGATATACACAGTTGTGCTCAATGAGTGTAGCACAACAGCACAGTGTGATAAATCGGGGACTGTTCATCATTCACAACCAGAAAGCGATATGGTCATATAAACCGTGTGTGGTTGCACATATACTGGTACGATGCTAAGACTTGCACTATTGGGGCCACTAAGGGTAGCCATATCAAACCAACCACTCAAACTATCACGCCGTCAACCTCTTGCCATTCTAGCCTATCTAACCCTTACAACCCAGCCAGTTGCTCGTGAACAGTTGCAGTTGCTGCTCTTTGGCGACTGTGAACCACTACTTGCACGTGAGCGTCTCCGGCGCCCCTTGTCTGATCTTCGACAAGCGCTGTGTCGTGCCGGGCTGGGAGAGATGATCACACGTCGGGGTGAATGGCTCGAATTCAATCATCAACAATGCTATCTTGATGTACACCAATTTATGGATGCACGCACAAGCAACGATCCAACCCTACTCACAAAAGCTCTTACATTATATCGTGGTCCATTGCTTGAAGGATTTCAACTCCCTAATGCACCAGATTTCGAACACTGGTTACTGACAGAGCGTGAACATATTGATCTCATACACCAAGACATCTTGACCCGCCTGATCGATACAGCTGTCACACACAATGATTGGAATACTGTAGTAACCTATGCGCGCACTCTGATTGAAATAGATCCGCTACAGGAAGACGCACATCTACGCCTTATGGAGGCATACGCGGCACAAGGGCATACAGGCTTAGTGAACCGCCAATATGTCTCGCTTTGTACTACACTGCGGCGTGAATTAGATGTGGAGCCATTACCTGAAACACACATGCGCTACCAGCACCTGCTCCATGGAGAGCATATAGTTCGTACTCCAGTTAGTAGAGTACGACTGACATCACATGCTGTTCCGCTATGTGGCCGTGACCGCGAACTACGAGCCTTGCAAACCGCATATGAACGGATGTGCATCGGCAATCTGCACATCGTTGCGGTGGCCGGTCCAAGCGGGATTGGCAAGACCCGATTGATACAGGATTACATTGCTACACTGACCGATGTCACCATAGTGCAAGCCACTGCTTATCGGACAACCATACCAGCACCCTATCAGATGCTAGTAGAAGCCTTTGTGGATATTCTGCCAAAAACTACAAACCCGTTTCAGCAGGCATATGCTGCTGACACTAATACAAGTGGTGAACAGCGCTTCTGGGAAGAGCTTGTCCAGACAATACGTCACACTGCAACTCCACGCCCTCTGATCCTCACACTTGATGATCTGCAATGGGCTGATCCCACATTATTGCGTGCATTGCCCTATCTCATTCGTCGTCTCGCTCATACACCGATTTTAATCCTGCTCGCCTACCGAAACGACGATTCAAGTCCTACTTTTAACGACTTGCTACAGCTATTTGCACGCAGCGATAGAATAACTTGGATCACTCTTGCACCGCTCGATGAACAAGCCACACATGCTGTGGTCCACGCTTTCAGTCAGCATAGTGATACCTGCTTAAGCGCACGTCTCTATAGTGAAACAAAAGGTAATCCATTTTTTCTTACTGAGATACTGCGAATCCTGCATGGGCGCGGTGAGCTCACAACCTATGACCCTGACCAACCATTACCACTACCACAAAGTATCCGCGTTGCCATTGAAGAGCGCTGGTCACGGTTACCAAAGCCAGCACAACGTATTGGTGAGATCGCTGCTGTGCTTGGACGAAGTGTGTCACTGACATTGCTTCGTCAGGTTGCCTGTGAGTCTGAAGATAACCTGGTACACCTGATCGAACAATTAGAGCATACAGGCTTTCTGATTTCTCAGGTAAACGAGTATACCTTTGCTCACAATCTTCTCCAGACTATTATCTACGAACACCTCAGCGTGGCACGTCGTCAGTTGCTCCATCGACACATTGCCACCACACTCTGGGCACATTGTGGTCCTGGTATGGCAGCCCTGGTAGTGACACACGCACAACAGGCAGCCGATTGGGACACCGTTTTTACTGCCGCACGTCAGGCAGCGCACGATGCTCGTCAAGTTCTTGCGTTCGCTGATGCCTTGCGATTTGAAACCCTTGCCCGTCAGTCACTGATACACCTTGGTAATCCCCTAATCCAACGTGTTAATGCTTTGTTTGATGAAGAATACGATCTCCATCGACTAGGACATCGTATTGAACAGGATGCGCTCCTCGACGTACTTGAACCGCTGGCAGCACAAACCGAACGATTAGCTGAGGCGCTCTATCGACGAGGACGTTACTGGAGCGCTATACGTCGTTGGCCAGAAGCACAGGGAACGCTAGAGCAAGCCTTAATCGAAGCGCAGACAATCGAGTTACAGCACAGCATACAACTCGAACTTTCATACTGTCTGGCCTGTTGTGGTGCTGTAGATCAAGCCATACAAACTGCACACCAGGTACTTGTGACATCCCAAAACGCGGGCATGAGCGCCCAGCGCCTTAAGGCTCTCCTGACCCTTATTGAGATCGCTGCAGTACAGGGAGACTCCGACCACATGCTACACTGGACACACCTTGCCAAACCCTTAGCATACACGACACCAGATACACTCGCACATCTCTGGCTGCTACAGGCACAGGCACACATGCGAAGTACCAATAGCTATCATCAAACAATGAAAGAGGCACAACAAGCCTACAACATCTATCATCAAATTAATGACCCATACGGACAAGCTAAAGCCTTAATGACACAGGGCATGGCAGCAGGAAGATCACGTCATTTTGCTGAAGCTCAAAACTATCATGAACGTGCTTTGGCTATACTGCGCTTACTTGACGATGACGCAAGTCAAGCCATTACCTTGAGTAACCTTGCCCTTACCCATAAGCGTATTGCAAACCATCACGAATGTATTGCTTTCTCTGAACAAGCCTATCAGCTCTCCCAGAAAGTTGGCGATCAGCAAGGAGGTTGTGTTAGTGCACTTAACCTGGCTGCGGGCTACTTTTGGCTGGGGAATGGCAATAAGGAAGAATTTTGGGCACGCATAGCTCTTCAGCATGCAGAAGCACTAACATCAGCCCTGTTGATAGCCGTGGCATACCAAAATATCGGAGGTGCACTCTTTCTACAGGGAGGCTTTGAACCAGCTATAACAGCACTCCAACAGGCCTGTACATTACGACCAGCAAATGATGTTGATCAGGTATACGACTATTTGTTACTTGCTGCCATCTACCTCGCCCAAGACGATCACACGGCGGCAATCAATGCGAGTACCAAAGCTATCACCTTTTTTGAGCAACACTCGAATGTTGAGCATCCCGAAATGATCTATGCCATGAGCTCGTATATATGCTGGCATACTAACGACCCTCTGGGTGCGACAGCTTATCTTCAATCTGCTCGTGAGCAACTGCAACAAAGCCTCGCAAGCCTATCTAACGCTACAGATCGGCAGCGATACCTGACCACCTTTCCCTTTAACCGTTTTATTCATTCCGCCCAACAAGGCGACTGGCACACCCACCATCCTCTACGTGCCACCTAATGCTTGCATGCGTCTGCCAATGTCCACACGTATGTGGACGTTTTGTAGACACCCTGTTGGTACACTTACCGCAATGATAATCTTTCTATTCAGGAGGGAACTGATGTTCACACTTCATCGATCTATGCGGTTCGTAGGGTTGGTTGTCGCACTCTGTTTACTTACTACATTCGTACTGTCAGCACCCCGTTCGGCAAGTGCTGCATCGTGGTGTTGGTGTACACAGTATGTCTATGCTGCTAAAGGACTTGGGGGAGGGTATGGCGATGCACATACATGGGATGATAATAACGGTATTCTTAGACAAAATGGCTACTATCAAGTCTCTTCACCTGGATATGGTGATATCGTGGTTTATGGCACTGATCGTTTTGGACCTTATGGTCACGTAGGTATTGTGACAAATGTGAATTCCAGTTCACTGACAGTCCGTGGTGCTAACCAAGCCTCTAGCTGGGCAACATTCACAGAACATGGGTGTACTAACGCTTCGCAGGGAAATTTTGTACGTCGCAGCTATGGAGAGACTTACTGGCGGCGCTAGCCTTCGCTACTAATTGGACCACAGAAGAGCTTCAACAAAACACAAACAAAGCGAGTGGACAAACCACTCGCTTTGCTTATCACCCAATGACACGAATGTATCATGCTTTCTTTCGTGATGTGGTCTTCTTAGTCGTCTTCGCCTTTGGTTTTGCTGCGACCGTCTGAGCTCGTACGGCATCGAGGAGCTTTTCAACCTGATAACCAGCGGTATCAGCCGCCTTTTGCAGCTTTTCAATAGTGTCATAGCAGGCAACCGCATACTGGACACCCACACCGGCACCGTATCAGATGTTGGCAGAAGCTTTTATGGAGGTTCTGTCAGATGCAGAGAATCCTTTTGTACAGGCACATGCTATTGATACTCAGGCCACTGGTGAGCAACGTTTCTGGGAAGAACTTGTCCAGTTGCTACGTCGCATGACCACATCAGCTAGGCTGATACTGACACTTGATGATCTGCAATGGGCTGATCCCACGTTACTGCGTGCATTGCCATATCTCATCCGTCGCCTTGCGAACACACCACTATTGCTGCTGCTGGCCTACCGCAACGAAGAGCCTACACCGGCGTTTAGCGATCTGTTACAACGGTTGGGCCATAGCAACAGGACAACCTGGCTCACGCTGGCACCACTCGATCAACAAGCCACATGTGCCGTCGTCCAGGCATTCAAACAGCATAACGATGACAGCTTAAGTATACGCCTATATCAGGAAACAAAAGGGAATCCTTTTTTTCTAACCGAGATATTGCGGAGCCTCTGTGAACGAGGGAGTCTTACAACCTATGAACCCTCTGATTTATTCAAATTCAGAAAGAGTCAGGACCACAGTTATAGCAACATGAGCAAACAGATCAGCGATTATCGATCTGGGGTAAACACTGGCCCAATCGTTTGTGCTAACTGCGCTAAACGACGTGAGATAAGAGGAAATCGTAGGAGACGGCGCAGCCACACCAACCCATCATGGGTAATCAAGAGCAGGTCGTTGGTAGCACGCGACTCAGGGCTACGATCATGTAACCAGAAAAGCAGAATCAACAGATGGATTGCATAGAGAATTGTGGCCATATCACGGGCAACTGACTCACGAGGATTATCAGTAGCTCCATGTACTAACGACTCAAATAAATTACCGACATGGTGGCGTAAATCGGTTGTCTGGTTACCAAGCACTGCTATGGGGGATTGGGGATTCAAAACAGCACCAAAAAAAGCTCCAAAAGCATCACGATATGGCTCTGACATCTGAATCTTCCGCCGCATAAGCTGCACAAAACGATCTGCCACCGTATCTGGCGGCAGACTCATAACTTCTGTCGCCAATTCCTGAGTCATCTGAGTGTAGAAAGCCAGAACCAATTCTTCTTTGGACGCAAAATAGCGATAGGTCAGTCCTAATGAGGATTTGCTGGCTGATGCGATATCACGCATGGTCGTTGCTTCGTAGCCCTTTTCCATAAAGAGACTCAGGGCTGTATCGAGAATGCGTTCGCGGGTGTGTGCCCCTTTGCGGGTCAGTTTTGATGAATGGGAATGTTGCATGGTTTCTCTACTCAAATAGATGAAACGAATGATGCATTATGCTATCAAGCCAAACAAAACACGTCAAGTCTTGTAATTATGACAAGTACAACAACACCATAAGTATACATCGTACAAATTACACCTTACGCTAGGTTGACCTGATCCCATAATACTGTTATACTTACAAAAAGTGAACAAGTTCATTTTTATTAAGCAAATTCGTAGTAACTCATAAGTCTCGTTGTAAGAATAGACTGATGGACAACACCTATCTGATTACATTAAGAACCTATCCATCAGAAAACAACCTTACTTACTATGGAAACCAATTGAATCGTTGCTCAGATGCAGGAGATCAACATGAAGATACGCTACACAGCTCTATTCATAATTATCTTTCTCACCAGTTTTACCATTCCATTGAAAACGGTCCACAGTCTTGAAAGACAGGACATGCTGAACAACGCCACACCAAGAACTCCCCACCACAATCAAAACTCCTCCCCGATAGAATTCATCAGTAGTATCGGTGGTGTACAAAACACGGTTGCCGTGGATGGAGGGTACGCGTACATAGGTGAAGGGGCGGGGTTCCGCATTGTGGACGTACGAGATCCCTCTGCCCTAACATCAGTTGCCTATCTACCATTACCTGGTATACCGAATGACATACAGATAGCCAGGGGATACGCCTACATCGCCAGTGATGCAGGCCTCCAAATTATTGACGTCCGGGACGTGACGAGACCGACAATCGTGAGCAATCTCCATCTTGGTACATCTTACAACCTTCATGTTGTCGATAATCTTGTCTATGTTGCAGCAGGACGAAACGGCTTGCAGATTGTGGATGCTAGTACGCCCACGAATCCAAACATTATCGGATCGTATCGTGGAGGAGCAGTACTGGATGTGCAAGTGGTGGGGAATTATGCGTATATTGCACAAGGCTTTGCTCATGAAGATGAAACGTCTCAAGATACGTTTGTAATCCTTGATGTATCCGATCTTTTGAATCCGATACCCCGCGGTAGCGTTGTTGTTGCAAGATTAACCCATCTCACCATAGTTGGTTCATTTGCGTATGTTTCCAGCAGCGGGATACCTGCCATAAGAACTGGGCATATGTACACTATTGACATCAGCAACCCTGATTCACCAACCATTCGCGACGATACATCTCAAATTAATCCTCGAGACATTGAAATCGTTAACGAACGTGCCTATATTGTCAATGAGTCATTGACCACAAACACCAATGAGTATGAGATTAGCGTGGTCGATGTAAGCGATCCCACGAACCTCACATATCTTGGAACATACGAAACCACCATTGTCAGAGATGTACAAGTCGTCGATGGAATCGCGTATGCGGTGGGGAATGGATTAGAGACGGTCAACATAGCCAATCCAGCCAGCCCAACACAGCAAAGTTATCTGCCATTGGTGAGTGATATGATTGGCATGGTTGAAACTAATGCAGGAATAGCCTATGCAGTTAGTGATGTGGGATTGTATACTCTCGATACATCTGACACAATAAAACCTCGATTACTTGGTCATTATGCCATATCTTCAATACATCAGTTTCAGATACAAGGAAGCATGGCATACATCGGAAACAGCTCTGAGGTCCATATTATCGATGTGAGCGATCCTCGCAACCCCCTCCTAGTAAACCAAATTGAGGTTCCTACCGCTCGTGCCATGCAGATACTGGAGGATAGGATGTATGTATACTCCGACTCGTCTGGCTTTCGACAGGCTGATCTGTTCATCTTTGATATAAGCAATCCGGCTGAACCACAACAAATGGAACGTATTAGATTAGAAGGGTTATTTGGCATTAATGACCTAGGAGTCATTGATGATCAAATCTATGTGCTTACCTCTTACACGAACGCAAATGAAGACATACCAGTTGGTGAACTGCACAGGATCGATATCAGTGATCCTGAAAGGGCTATATTGATCAATAGTTATAAAACAGACAGCCATCTTACGGATATGGAAATCATTGGCAACTACATATATATGGTAGGACAAGAACATCTGCACATTGTAGATATAGAAGAAAGCCTCCAACTTATCAGCAGGACAGATGTGTCTCGGAATGCGGCTAAATCCTGGAGCGATGTGAAAGTACGTGATAATATTGCTTATATCACGATATGGGATTTATATGATAATGACGCCACTGTCCAACTGCTTGATGTCAGTAATCCAGCCCAACCAATACGCCTAGGCCAAATTGACACGCAGGGCGCGGGTTATGACATACAGGTCATTGATGAGCTTGTCTATATCGCAAATGGGAGAGAAGGGCTTCGTATAGTACGGATACAGCCAGAGCTGATCCCCCCAGAAATCTTCTTACCACTTGCCCAGTTCTAGGAATAATAAACAATCAAAACATCAACACAGCGAGTGGTTTGCCCACTCGCTGTGTTGTGTACATCTTTAATAACAGATGATGTGCTTACTGAGCTTTCTTACGTGATGTGGTTTTCTTGGTCGTCTTCGCCTTTGGTTTTGCTTCGACCGTCTGAGAACGGACAGCATCGAGTAGCTTTTCAACCTGATAGCCAGCCGAGTCAGCCGCCTTTTGCAGCTTTTCAATGGTGTCGTAGCAGGCAACGATAATGCTAGTTGTCTCGGTTTTGTTATGTTTGGAATCAGCGGTGACCGAAACAACAGCGACAAACAACATCCACCAGAGTAACCGATCAAAGGCTTCTTTGTTGAACCACAATATGCCCTGAGAACGATTCACACCCAGTAACTGACGCACTGCGGTATCGCTTAACCACGACTCGAGCATGGCGTACACCTGTGCAATCTTGTGGCGCTCAAACCAACGTTGCTGACTGGTCAACTGCTTCACACGTACAAGTGCATGGAGTACCGCACGCTCATCTAATCCCTTGTCTTCCAAAGCACGTGTGATAACATGCCCCAGCAACCACTCATCGATCAAACTACGGCTTTGCTGCTCATACGCTTCTTCAGTGATCAGTCGTCCAAGTGAGTGAATAAACAACCAGCTCCAGACGCTATCCCATAACTCCGATGCATCCATTATCTCATTGTTGAGCGATGCTATTGCTGCACGATGACGGGTCTTTGATTTTGGCAACTGTTGTTCAAGCACTGGCAAGCTGAGGATTACCTGCAACTTGCTACTGATATCCTTGGCAATAACCTCTTCGTCACCTGTTGCATCAACAAAGGTTTTAGCTTCACGCATGAGTGTCAGCATCTTCTGCTCAACATCATCGATGATTGCTTTATCAATCGCACCATTGCTCTGGCCATCCTCATGTACTGCAACACGGGCAGCCATCAGACGGTTGAACATCTCCGCGTTGATCAGTTCACGCAGTGGACGATGGATAGGCTGGAGGAACGTCTCACGAATCGCTTCATCAACGCTTGGCACACCACGTCCGTCGAGGTACGCATTGAGTTCGGCATAACGACGCGTTTCATCATCACGAACCTCGCGGAAGTCCAGAAAGACATGGCATTTGTAGGCATCGAGGTGCACAAACAACCCACGTTCAACCATGTCTTTGCTACTACGGATGAATTCCTCTCCCGCCGTATAATCGCGGAAAATGCAGAACACTTCACCATCATCGGATAAGCCCAGACCTTCACCAAGCGAACGCTGCACCAACTCACGCGCATCGCCATTGCCGATCTTCACCGAAAAGGCCACTGATGTGCGAATCCACCCTGAGACGGTGGCAAACTTATTGTGATAAACCACCAACCCACGCTCATCACCGTAACGATTCGAGTAGGCAAAGACATCCTCATTCACATGGCCATCAGTCGCGTAGAAATCATACAAGAGGAAGTCACGAACCTCAGCAAACAAATAGCGGCGATGCAGGATGGGGAAAACCTCACGCTGGTGCCGTTCGATCAGATGATCATCAGGCCACTCGTCCCAGTATGCACGCTGATATTCCATCCCATACTTTTCGGAATACCCCTCAACCTGACCGTGACCAAACATTGGAAGCCCAGGGAGTGTTGACAGAACCGTACACGCCCCAAAGTATTTATCGTCCTTGCCAAACTGATCGACTGCAGTACGCTCATCCGGGTTATTCATAAAGTTAACATAGCGCTTGAGAATTTCGGGGTCAAATTCAAGCGTGTTCTTCATAAGTTGACGATACTTAGCGTTATCTTCATCGCGCAACATATGCATAAACGCACTGTTGTACACACGATGCATGCCCAGCGTACGCACAAAATACCCTTCCATCAGCCAGAACGCCTCAGCCAGCAATAACGTATCTGGTGCCTCGACCGCCACCCGATCAACGACTTCACGCCAGAATTCCTGTGGCATCAACGCATCAAACAACTCACGCGTCATGCCATACCCCGCCCGCGAAGGAATATCCCCACCAGAACCAGGCTCAGGAAACCAGAGGCGCTGAAAGTGCTTTTTCGCCAGCGTCATGGCCGCATCAAAGCGAATGACTGGGAACTGCCGCGCAACATGCAGAATCGTCTGGATAACCGCCTCACGCACTTCAGGGTTGAGATAATTGAGTTGGGCCGTATCGTTCCATGGCATCGAGGTACCATCATTCCCGTGATAAATATACTTCTCACTACCCGTCCAGCGATCAACACGTTTAAACACCACTGCAGCATCGGTTCGACTATAGTAGTGGTCATCGATATAGATGCCAACCCGTTCATCCCAGGAGAGGTCAGGGCCATTAAAACTGTAGGCGGGGAATGGACTGTGATCAAGCGACACAAACCAGTCGGGATGTTCCATTACCCAGCGACCATCAACACCCACGTGGTTGGGCACCATGTCGCTGGCCAAACGAATGCCCCGTTGCCACGCCCGCTCACGCAGATTGTTGCACCCCGCTTCACCGCCCAGCGCCTGCGCCGCCTGATAGTCGTACAATGAATAGGCTGATGCCACAGCTTCGGGATTGCCACACATCTGTTTAATACGCTGTGATGCACCACTGCGCTCCCACAGACCAATGAGCCACAAACCAGTAAAGCCCCACTCTTGCAAGGCATCAAGTTCTTCATCAGGGATTTGGTCCAGTGTCGCAATACGACGCTCATATTTTTTCGAGAGTTGATCAAGCCAGACATAGGCGTTTTTCGCCAACATCACTAACTGTGGCATCCAATCACGATCAGGCGAAAACCGTTCACTTTCTTCGTACGCTCCCGCTTCATAGATTGGCACCTCTGCGTGTTCTCCAACACCCGCCCCTACCTGCAAGAACATACGTCCTTCTTCTTTGATCAAGTCAAGGCTGCTCAAAAGACGATAAATGTAGGCCCCGACGATCGCACCCCAATGCTGCCGAATGTAATCAAGTTGTGCTTCGAGCGAGTGCGGTGCAACACGAGCCGGAGTCAGCAGCAAATCGATCAAATTCGGCTCACCAACACCTACACCTGGTTGTGAGTCGAAGAACGTATGCACATTGGACATCATTTGATAGTAGGCAGTATCTTTCCGCAGACTTTCATCACCAAAAAGCTCTGAGAATGGCTCAAATGCCGGATTACTATTAGCAATCCAGAGCATAATCATCTCTTCAAGCATCAAGTGTCGGTTGGGCACACCATTAGTGGTATTACTTAAGAAGGTACGTGCATCTGTCTGACCACGATAGACGGAAATCGGCGGAAAGTCATTAACAAAGCGCAAGAGCGCAGCGTCGACAGCAGCAGGACCCAAACGCTGCTGGAGTGCGGCTTGCATCTGCGACATAAGTTGAGGGTTACGCTGGTCACGATAGACCTTGAACACATGGTGCGTGACTTCGTGGATCAAACCAACTGCATTCAGTTGACTTGGGAACACCGCCTGCTCAGGAAAGTTAATCAAGTCACGTTTCTGGTTTATCTTCTCAGCAAATATCCGCACAGCGTGAAAATTTGCGAAGATGACCGTTCCATTGTAGGTAAATAATGTTTCATCAAACTGATAGCGATCACGTGCCGCACGTGACACATGAATTTCCATCACTACACTACCCAGATTCATGAGCATCAACCCTTTTCTTCGATATATATGCTTCTCATTATTTATTATTTGGAATCGAACACACTATAACATACAAACACCAACATATGACGATGGAGGCATTCTCTCTATTCAGATCAATATAATCAGCTTTATCCTGTACACGAACTATTACTATTGTACACGATCTCTCAGGTTCGTCATACAAATAAGCACAACCTACGTGGTTGCTAAGTAAGGTGTCCTCATATATTATCAATAATGTATGCAAGAGAGGTGTCACGTATGAACATCCGGGGGTTGAAACCGATGAAACTGATGGCGTTAACAGATATCCACGAGGACCCTTCACATCTTGCACACATCGCAGACCAACTGGTAGCTGTCGATCTCATCGTGCTGGCTGGTGATCTCACCAATGCGACCGGCACAATTGGTGCAACAGCGGTTATCAACGCGCTTCATCAGTACAATCAACACATACTGGCCGTCCCAGGCAACTGGGACAACGATGCAACCGCCGCATACCTCGACGACGAAGGCATCAATCTCGACAATCGTCATATCATCATTGAGGGAGTCGCCTTCGCAGGTGCTGGTGGGTCACTTCGATCCATTGTCCCAACACCCAACGAATACACCGAAGAAGAATTGGCTACAACCCTTGACAAGGTCATCTCAGGTTGCAACCCGACGCTGCCACTGGTGCTCGTTTGTCACCAACCCCCGATAAACACACACAACGATCTGACATGGACCCAACTCCACGTTGGGAGTCATGCGGTACGCACATTTATCGAAAACGTACAACCCATCATTTGCTTTACAGGACATATTCACGAAGGTGTTGGCATCGACATGATTGGTCAGACACAGGTCGTAAATCCAGGACTACTCTTCAACGGCGGGTATGCCTACGCTGAGATAGCACCCTCCCACATGCATGTAGAATGCAGGCACATCTGAGACCCTATCGTCGAGCAGACCTGATTACTGTGAACATGCGGCAAAACCAACATCCCGTTGTAAGACCATGTTGACTAAACGCATAGGCTGATCATTAAACGGACGTAATGAGAACACAATATTCTGATCCTCGACTGTGGTATCCTCAACAGTGAACAGTATATCCCGATATGGTTCTCTTGCAACCAGACTTATTCCTTCGGTTGCAATAAGGCGACGTCCTTCCAGATCGGCTTCTGCCTGACTTGCATCATCATAGTGAAGCACAGCGATCCCTATCGGCTGCATATCTTCATAGCGGTACCCAATAGCCAGACCTTGAGGTTGCTGTAACTCCATAGCAAATTCCTCTTCATTCGACTCATCTTGCACTTCTGATGGAATAGGAGACATCATAGGAAAACTACTACACACATCTTCCTCGAGAAAGGCTGTCGCGACTGGTTCCAATTGTTGCGCCAGGTGCTGAAACCCTGGTTGTTCTGCTGCCGATGGTGTGCTATCAAGATGGACATCAAGAGTCTGCTGTACCACATCCTGTGATGCAGACAGTACCAGCAGGTTTTGATCAGATAGAACAGATGTATTTAATATATCAAAAACACGAACTTGAAACCAATCAGCCGTAAAATCAAGCTCATGCGAATAGATAGGAATACCATGATAATCAATCTCTTCAAAACCACGTTCCACAAAATGTGCGACAACAGGAGCCATATCAAAATCTTCACGCAATTTGATAACGTGGCCTACCATGTCATCCTGACCAGTAAAAGTGATTTCCCAATCGATATCAGTCGAGTCCCACGACCAGACATTGGCGTGTTCCTGTATATACTGGATTCCCTCATAAAGTATAAATGCTGCCTGATCTTCAGTTAATGAGCGCATAAAATCGATCCGATGTTGCAGATCGCTCTCGCTGGTAAGATCCGTTACATCTTCATACTCTTTGATCAACGACCAGTCGGTAAAAAATATTTGTTGTCCATCTGCGGGAACCAATTCCAGAGCCGCGCTCAAACGACTATTCTGTTGCTGAGGTACACTTCCACAGTTAGCCGTCACAAATACGATCAAAGCCGTCATGATAATCAGTAATCCACGGTAAGGACGTCGCAAATGTGATACTCGTCTCATTGTCCGCATAATCAAATTCCTCTGCACTTTGGGATAAGATTAACAAGAATATAGTGTAATATACGGGCGATGTCCCACAAAGTTCCATGGATACTTTTACCCACAAATTAACAGATTGCGCTACAATAAAAACATGTGAAGACAGCGGCATTGTACGAGGAGTCGCATATGGTGGAATATCGTGATCGTGAGGCATTCATTCCCTATCGTCGAGCAGACCTGATTAAACTCTGTATTCAGGATGGCAGACTATCAAAAGATAAACATCAGCCCTTCCGCGATTTTTGTGAAGTACTCGCTGCTTATTGTCATATGCAGTCCCATCGCCTTCTGGAGGAACTCAAAGACACATTCGCACCGTTTAATCCTGACGCTGACACCAAACGGCCTGTCATGTTAACCTCAGCCGAACGCGACCAGCGGGAAGAACAACTGGTACAGTCATTCGAGACGGTACTGCAACATGCCAACTATTCCAAACTCTCCGATGACGATCTGGAAGAGGCTTTCCGGCAGGAGTCGCTCATTCCAGTCAAAACTAAAGTTGATTTTGACGACTATAAACGCGTGGTTTTTTACTATCGTGGTGATAACTTCAAAACCATGACTTTTAGACACTTCTGGTTCTGGAGCGCGGATCGCAAGATCGATAATCTTGAGCGGGTGGCCCTGCTGCTCAAATTCAAAGATGAGGACTATTTCAAGAGTAAGAAACAGAACATTGAAGACCTCAACTTTACACCGGGGAAGATGTATCTGTATCTCTATAAAAACATTCCTCGTTTTGATCTCGAACTGCTCTTTCCCAATGTTAAGGTAAGCATGAACTGGCGTGACCGATTGCTCTTTGGGGTGCCGACCATTGGCGCTGCTGTTCCCTTAGCACTACGGGTGCTGCCCAGCATGTTGTTAGTCGTTGGTGCTATTATCATTCTTTTCTTCGGTATCAAAGGTGGAACCCAATTAGCAAATGACTTACAAATACCAGTGACGAGTGAGGAGGCGCAAAACCTTCTGCCCATTCTCGTCGCCACATTGTCGATTGATATGACTCTGGGCGGATTTGCCTTCAAACAATACTCAAGCTATAAGAACAAACGTCTCAAGTTTCTTAAACAGGTCGCCGACACGCTTTTCTTCAAGAACCTCGTTTCCAATGCAGGAGTATTGTACACGCTGGTTGACTCGGCGAATGAAGAGGGTTGCAAAGAGATGATGCTCGTGTATTATCATCTGCTGACAGCCGAACAACCGCTGACCAAGGCGGAAATCGACGACCGGATCGAAGAGTGGATGGAGCAGCAACTCGACACGAAGATCGACTTTGATATCCACAAAACGCTGGATAACCTGTCCAAACCAGGGGCACCATTGGCGGAAAGTTATGGTGCGACAAATGGTCAGTCAACAGTCTCGCTGGCGAATATGGACGACACCCAAAGATATCAGGCGCTGCCCCTCCACGATGCCAAAGCCGTTATCGACTATGTGTGGGATAACGTTTTTCAGTATACGGCGTCATCGATTGATAATGGGGTGAATGTAGATTATCAAACACACAAATCATGAACCCAACACTGATACTATCACACCGTTACACGGAGGACTCGCAACGACTATGGCAGGCCGCCATTCAATTAGGATGGCATGTTGAGCGGCTGCACAGTTGGCATATTCCCGAGCACCTTCAAACCATAAACGAACCAGTGATTTATGTCGAAGCGTTGATGGCTCCAATCATTGCCGAGTTCTTCGGCCAATCATTGATTGAGCCACCTGAAGACTGGCTGCCAGATCTACCCGAAGCATACCGCCAGCGTACGGTCCAACTGACCACGCTTGGCACTGCACGTGACTCGCTACTCCCCGCTTTCGTAAAACCACCCAACGACAAGAGCTTCACCGCCCAGGTGTATGATGCAGCCACCCTCCCAACTGATTACCCCGATGAGACACCAGTGTTGGTCGCTGAGCCAGTGGTGTGGGAAAAAGAGTTTCGTTGCTTTATCCTTGATCGACAACTCCGCACATCTTCCATTTATCTACAGCATGGCGAGCTTCAACGTGCAGAGGGCTTTGTCTCGACTGTTGAGGAGCATAGCGAATTACAACATTTTGTTGGAAAGCTGCTCAACGACCCACGGGTCGAGCTACCACGTGCATCCGTGCTCGATGTCGGGGTCATCAAAGATCGCGGCTGGGCAGTCGTTGAGCAGAATTCGCCATGGGGTGCTGGCATCTACGGATGCGATCCGGCGGAAGTGCTGGAAGTGCTGCGATATACCAGCATACCATCCAAGCCTCCCGAGTAAGCTATTCCATCAATCCTTTATCTCCATAACCAACTACTTACACTCTCAGTGGTGATTTGTTAACCCACAGGTATTAAAAGCTTGCTTGAAAGACACTAAAAATGTAATAACATGCAATAGTAAATTATAGTAACCTATAGCAAATAACAACAAATCAAAAACTTTATGCACGATTTATTAACAGCCAGAGAAGTTCAGGAACTCCTAAAACTTGATCGCACAACCATTTACCGTATGCTCAAAGATGGACGTTTAGAGGGAGTCAAAGTCGGACAACAATGGCGCTTCGTTCGACAAGAAGTTGAGGCAATCCTCTCAGGGACACACAGCGCTCAGAGTGCACTTACCCAACGGGCTTCTGACATCCTGCCACTTCACTGTATTCAACCCATACAGGATATCTTTGCCGAAATCGCAAATGTGACTGCGGTGACAGTCACACCTGATGGTGAACCACTTACCGAGATAAGCAATCCCAGTCATCTCTACACACTGCTCACGTCACACGACTCCAGTCAACAAGCCTATCGTGAATGCTGGCAACGCCTTGCCTCAAGATTCGAGGTATCAACTGATTTTGTTGCGTGTTTTGCTGGACTACATGCGATAAGCACACCGGTTATATTGGACGGTGCAGTTGTAGCGGTGCTAATTGCTGAGCAATTTTATGCCGATCCACCAGATGCTAATGATGTCTCTCAGCATGTTGAACACCTGGCAAACACATACCAGATCAATTCACGAGAACTATCTACCGCCATGCAGAGCATGCCCGTACTTGACAGCAACAAACGGTTGCAGTTTGGCTCATGGCTGAGGCGTGTCGCGGAAACATTTGAGCATATTGGCCAGGAGCGCGCTACACTAGTTGGTCGACTTCAAAGCATTGCTGCTATCTGTACGCTTGATAAATAGACCGTAACGTAATCCAATTTCTACTATCTGATGATGCAAGGAGGAACATATGAACGCCACTGCCAAACCCAATGTTGTAGTACTTGGTGGCGGTTTTGGAGGTCTTGAGACGGCCTTCTATTTGCGAATGCGCTTACAGGATCAAGTTCGTATTACGCTGGTATCAGACCGAGAATACTTTCTCTTCAAGCCCAATACCATCTATATCCCTTTCGGCCTGAATCCAGACCGACTCAAAATCCCTCTCAATAAGCCAACCCGCCGCAAAAACATCACCTTCATCCACGACCATGTGAACGAGATCGATCCGGTCACAAGGACGGTTCAACTGGACCATCAGACGCTACATTATGATTTCTTAGTTGTCGCTACAGGTGCCGATATGCAAACTGATGAGGTGCCTGGACTTGCTGAGTATGCCGAGACCATCTGGACACCTCAGGACATGTTGCGGCTCCAGCTAGCCTACTACAATCTTGTTGAAGATGCCAGACAAGACCAGCGACGTCAGGTCTTATTCTTGATTCCCCCCAACAACAAATGTTCCGGGCCACTCTATGAGATGGTGATGATGCTCGACACATGGCTACGGC
Source organism: Chloroflexi bacterium AL-N1 (assembly GCA_013122435.1). Lineage (GTDB taxonomy): Bacteria > Chloroflexota > Chloroflexia > Chloroflexales > Roseiflexaceae > AL-N1. The sequence goes on along the minus strand of WYDT01000007.1, from coordinate 228,653 downwards.
GCAAAGGCGTTCGTCACATGGTTGATCTGAATTGGTCTACATTTGAACAGACCTATATTCAAGCCTTTGGTCCACGACTTCATACAACCGTCGGAAAGGAATTCAGCCGACGAGGTATCACGGGTTATACCACATATCCCGTTGATTACATCGAAAAGAATGTGGTCTACTACAAAAATGGACAGAGCCTGCCCTTCGATCTTTTGATATCATTCCCACCCTACGTCGCATCAACTGCTTTTTCGGGACTACCAACCGATGACCGTGGCTTTATCAGCACAGCTTTAGCGACACGCCAGGTTGTGGGACATCCCGAGATATATGCCGTCGGCGATGCAGGTGATTTTCCGGTCAAACAAGCCTTCCTGTCCTTCTTGCAGAGTGATGCTGCCGCCGAGCATCTGACATCACAGATTTTAGGCACCCGGTCTGAAATGGCATTTGAACCGATCAGTATGTGTGTGATGGAGCAGTTCGACAAAGCCACCTTTGCACAAGTTCCGCTGCAACTCACTGATGTGCCCACCAAGCCAATTGAAGTCACACCGGGTGCCGAATCGCTGTATCGGGTAGGCTCCTCACCAATCTGGCGGCTAGGTAAGTTAGCACTCGCCTATTATCTGCCCTGGCGATTTAAGGCCGGGAATGCGTTTCATGCTGGGTTGCCGTGGAGGGGCATGGAAGTTGGCCTGAAAGCCATGTCTGGTATTTTAGCAAACTAACAATCAACAATTTTGCTATCCTGGCCATGTGAGAAATACGTAGGTGCGGCTTATAGCCGCACCTGTCTTGCTTCTAAAAGATGTGGTTTGAAAAATATCACTACTCGTCTACCGCCCAGCCCTCTTCATTCGCCACCTCACGCAGCGCTCGTGTCAACGATTCCAACTGCTTCAACATCAGACGGACTTTGAAGGACGCCCCATTATCACTCTTGACCCACTTCACCAGATCGCCCTCAGCATATGTACGCGAGAGGCGGTCGGTCTCATCGATCATCTGGTCCAGCGAACGAATACGAAACACACGGGCCTTGTTCTTGGGCTGATTCTCAATCGTGTCTTCATCGATGCTCAGATAGCCATCATCTTCCTGGGGCAATTCTTCATCATCCCACAAATCCGCATCACTCTCTTCAATCGTCACCGATGAAACACTCGTTTTGCCCAACGGTCCACCGGCGTCGGGCATGGTTGGCACACCAATGACTTCACGTTGTAACTCTACACCCTGCTGCAGCGCTTCCAGCGCGGCATCCAACGTCAGGTTGGGATTAGCGGCAAAATAGCTGGACAGACGACTCAACTCGGCTGCCGACATGCCCTCATCGACTGCGGCGGTTGCCAAATCGACCTGGGTACGCGGGTTGCTGATGCGACGCAGATGCTGCGCCTGTGTCACCGAAAGCTCACCATCACGTAACATATTTTGGATCTCTTCTGGCAAATCCAGTAAGCCCAGATAACGCCGTACTGTACGCCCGGTCAATCCGACCATACGCCCGGTCGCCTCATCCAATTCACCCTCACCACGCGGCTCATCTGAACTCGCAACCCGCTCACGCAGCCGCGCAAAGGCATACGATTTCTCGATGTCGTTCAAATCTTGTCGTTGCAAATTTTCAATGAGTTGTTGCAGTAAAGTTCGTGGATCTTGCTCTTCCAACAAGACGCAGGGCACCTTCTCTAAGCCAAGTTTGAGTGCTGCCTCACGACGGCGGTTTCCATAGACGATTCGATAACGCCCATACCCTATATCCACCACGCCAAGCGGCTGAAGCAAACCCTGTTCGGCAATGGTCGCCGCCAGGCCATCAACGTTACCAGGGTCTAAACGAACTCCTTCTGGATCTGGCTCCAGTACTTGCGGATCAAGATAGAGGAGTTGCATGCAGGTCCTCCCAAATATCATGCATAAAGCGCTGATATGCGCCACAATTACGATAAACACGTCTGTTCGACTAAGAGTATAGCAGAAGACCCATCAAGCAGCAAACCAGCCGTGGTATACTTGGAACTAAGGGTTAGGGGCTAGGGACTAGTTCACAATGCAAATCGCATCACATCAGCCAGTGTTGTCGCATACAATATCATAACAACATAAAACCAAACTATATGAAATTAACTGTTCGTTTATTTGTTCAGAAGCACGAGAATCGCACATACACCATTACTACTCCACAATTTCCGGGCATATCTGCGTATGGTCCAACGCTTGAAGAATGCAAAGAAGAGATCGCCGAAGCGCTGGTTAAACGTCTTAGCGAAATGGAGCCTGAAGCACTCCAACATGGTGCGTTTAAGCCCAACCAAACGCTCGAAAAAGTAACGGTGGAGTTACGGCCAACGGGACGGCATAGCAAACGACGACGCGAGCCCATCTTACTTACCATCAGTTTAATGCTAACACCCGATGAAGAAGGGCAAATTCTCGTGAGTGTCCCACGATTGCGCTATCCACCACTGGCATTTTACGTGCGTAGCCAGGAAGAACTCCAGGATATTGCCCAAATTGAGTTGGCCGAGTATTTCTATGGTGAGAGCTTTGAGGATCTGCTCGAATATCGCACCACCCGCCATGAGTCGCTCGATTCGCTTGAAGTCAACTTTAAACCGAAAAAAGCAATTGACCGCGAAGATGAAGCGGAAAATGAACAGTTCTGGGCCCTCAAAGCGAGCGGTACCAACCTGACCGCCCAGGCCGCCGAAGGCCAGCTACGACGTGCATTCCGTCGCGACAGCGAAGTTGACACGGTGCTCAGCGCCATCGTGAGTGATCGCCGATCCAGTGTACTGCTGATTGGACCCAATGGCGTCGGCAAAACTGCAATTGTCCATGAAATCGCCCGCCGTATTCGCCGCAAAGAGTGCGCTGAAGCATTGCACGACCGCCAACTCTGGGCCGTATCAGGTGCCTCGCTCCTCGCCGGATGCTCATTCATCGGACAGTGGCAGGAAAAGCTCTCCGATGTCGTACGCGAAGTCCGCAAAAAACGGCATATCCTGTTTGTCGATGACATTACCGACCTTGCAGAGTCGGGGCGTCACACCAAAAGCGACGACAATATCGCCGACTTTCTCAAACCTCACATCCAGAGTGGCGACATCATCATTATGGGCGAGATCACACCTGAACGCCTTCGCCGTGCCGAACAATTGGCGCCCGGCTTTGTTGCCCAACTCCGCACTCTGGACATTGCACCAACCAGCGAAGCTGACACACTCAGTGTCCTGACGGCGATATCACGTGAACTGGAACGCACCGAGGAAGTTCGCATCGATCCGTCTGCCCTGGAGTCTGCCGCTGAGCTCACGAGCCGCTTTCTGCCCTATCGTGTCCAACCAGGCAAGGCCATTACGCTGCTTGAGCAGATGGTCAACGACGCAGCGCGTGGGAAGGAAACATATAGCAGTACCACCAAGCGCCCAACCCTGACCCGCAAACAAGTTATTGCCACCTTCACACATCAGAGCGGCCTGCCTGAATTTATCATTGCCGACGACATCCCACTGGACCTTGCGGCTGTGAAAAACCATTTCACCGACCGCGTTATTGGCCAGGACACTGCTGTGGAGTCCATGGTCGATCTCATCGCGATTGTCAAAGCCGGTCTCCATGATCCCACTAAACCGCTAGGAACGTTTTTATTTATTGGACCAACCGGGGTAGGAAAAACACAGTTAGCGAAAACATTAGCTGAGTATCTGTTTGGAGACGCGCAGCGGATGCTCAGGTTTGATATGAGCGAGTACGCCGATCCGGCGGCAGTTCGTCGCTTGATTGGTATGCCGGGGAGCCAGAGCGACGGCGAGCTGACCCGCCGCGTGCGTGCCCAACCATTCTGCGTATTGCTGCTCGACGAATTCGAAAAAGCCGACACTCAGATCTACGATGTCTTTCTCCAGGTGCTTGGTGAAGGTCGCCTCACCGATGCCACCGGACAGACCACCTCATTCCAGAACGCCATCATTCTGCTGACCAGCAACCTGGGTGCATCGGCCCGCGAGCAACGTGGCATTGGCCTGACTGGTGAGCAACGCTCTGATGATATATCTGGCCAGAACAACAATGGTGAGACAGCCTTCGCAGTGGGAGGCCAGCGCTCAAACTATTGGCAACGTCAGATCGAACAGTATTTCCGTCCAGAGTTTGTCAACCGCATCGATCAGATTGTTTCCTTTAAGCAACTGGACGAAGGGGCGATGCGTAAGATTGCCCAACGTGAACTGGGTGATGTACTCCTGCGCGAGGGACTGGTGCGGCGCAACATGATGGTTGATATTCACGATAACGTCATCGATTTGCTGCTGGAGCAGGGCTTCAATGCCACCTATGGCGCACGCCCTCTCAAACGAGCCATCGAACGTGTGGTGGTGCTCCCGCTTGCGCGCTTTCTCGCCGGACGCAAGCAAACCAGTGTTGATCTTATTCGGCTTCAACGCGAGCAGGATCGAGTTGTGTTGAGTGCCAGCAATCTCAGCACCGATGAACGCACCAGCGAAGTGACGTTGAGCACCTCGGCCAGTGCACTCTCGGGGAAAATGAAACAACGGCGCATGGACGATCAGAATCTGGCACGTGCATTTGCCGATCTGCGGCGCACCCTCACCGACTGGAATGAGCGGGATAACGTCGTTGAAATGCAAAATGAGCGCGCTACTCGCCTGGCCGATACCAACAAACCAACCTTCTGGGATGATGGTGATGCCGCTCGTGCAACACTGGCACGTTTCTACTTTCTTGACCGTCTGCTCAAACGCCTCCAGCAACTGATCGACCGCAGCGAATACCTGGAAGAACTCGCAGGACTGGTATATCGCCAACGCGACCCGCGCTACCGTAGCGAGCTAGTCAATAGTTATGAACGTCTCAATCAGGATGTAGCTTTTCTAGAGGTAGAACTGCTTTGTGCCCATCTAACCGAAAACCATAGTGCAATCTTGCAATTACAGCGGGTCGGCCAATTCAACCGCAGCGAGGAAGCTATCCCCTGGTTATTGCAACTGGCAAGCATCTATCTCCGCTGGGCACAGCGCAAAGGCTACGATGTCGAATGCTATGTGCTTGAGGCGTTGTCCAGCGATGAACGACAGGGCAACTCGTTAATTCAACGCCACTACCCATACCGTTGGAAGTCTGTTACGGAAGAGGATATCGAGAACGCATTGAAGACTCAACAAACAACGCCATTACAGCAAACGACAGAGCTGGCAATTGGCTTGAAGGGAACCAACGTCTATGGCTTTCTCAAAGGCGAAGTTGGCGTGCACCGTCGCAACGACAAACGTGCCAGTGGTGAGCGTACCCAACAACTGACCAATGTCATAGTTGATCCACCCAAAGATCTCGATCCTCAAGCCTGGTTGGAACAGCATTTACTCAAAATAGCCTGGCATGAACGCGAGCTTGCTGAGATGAGCAAGAAGGAACGTGCCGCCCTTCCCAGCACACCAGAACCGGATATTGTACGGGTGTACCAGTTTGATGGCGACCGCATGGTACGTGACCTCCGCACCCAACTCAAGACGACGGATATCGGTTCGATCATCGAAGGGGCGCTCGACGAGTTTATTCTCGCCTATTTGCGTGACGAAGAGTCAAAAGAAGCCTGGGCAGCAGAGGAAGAGGCGTAGCAGAGGAAGCAGGCTATGTTCATGCTATCACGCTCGGCTGCAAAATAGCCAGTAAAATCTGCAGGAGCTCGTGCAGATCTGTTGGGACACGATAAAGATTGAGATCCTGTGTAAATTGTTTCCTCTCCCGATCCAAAAGACCAAATTGCCATACGTTACCAATTGAAACAGCACCATAGAGTGATGATGATTGCTCATCTGTCCATTGGTCGATTGCAATCATTTCTGCAGCTAACTGTGTGAAGCCACGCTGAAGATCAGCATTCTTTGCTTCAACAACAAGGAATTGATGCTGCGACTGGATGAAGTAGTCAATTGTACCGTTTAATTGATTACTTACTTCAATAGGAAATTCAACTTTCACCTTGATATGGTTATAACGAGCTAGATCAAGAAAGATAGGCGCAATAAGAAACTCACGACGAGCTGCTTCACTTGTCAAGCTGATATATGGAAGTCCTGCCTGAATGCGCTCACGCAACTCTGGATACCAGGGAATTGATACAACGCTCTGTGGCAAGGTCATTTGTACACTTCGGAAGGTATATCCAAAATGGGTCAGTAATTCTTCGATATCAACATTGAGCTTAAAATAGTCGTTAAATGTCAGACTTTCTTGTGTCGTAAGTGGAGAAGGACGCATCACTACCTCCTACCTGTTTTTTATAATTGTTATGAGCTTAACTGGTAAATCTTATTATACTGTGTTTTGAGGACATCTGGCGGGTGCTGTTAAGACAATACTTTACGCAGCATACACCGCCTGCTCATGGGGCAAGTGGGCTTCGATCTGTTGCCAGAGCGCGTGGGTATCAAACGGGTTGTGCACATAGCTGTCTGCACCAAGAATCTCGGCATGCAGAGCGATCTGATTACTCGTGGAGACCAAAATGATCGGAATCATACGGGTGGATTGATCGGAGCGGAGGAAGATAAAAATGTGGGGATTATCGAGGGTACGTGTGACTTCCAACACAATAACGTCTGGATTGAGTTGCCGCGCACGCTCACGCGTTTGATCGGAAAGACTGGAGGCCGAAAGAACATGTACATCGTCATGTTTTCCATCCCGACCTTGTTCGAGTGCAAATGCAACCGCAATAGTATCAGAAAAACACAAAATTCGTGCCATACAACCACCCCTGATTTCGCCAGCATATCTATAATACTAAATGCACAAAACAGGCAAAAAGTTACGGATAATGCTAAAGAATATCAGAATGGCACGTTAATTATGCATTTTGACGTTAAGAACCAATTAAAACTACTGATTACACTATAACTTCAAGAACGTGTGCAAACGTTTCCACAGTCACATTACGAGCGTTAGTAGTAATAACTTCTCCGTCAGTAGCAACTGGCATCGGCGCATCAGATGTCACCTGAATCTGTGATGCACGACCCATCGTAACGTGTTTATTCGTCGTATGGGTGCCACGCATAAGTTTTGGTACATGGCGAATAATTTCATCTAAACGCAGATTATTGACCAAACACACATCAAGTAAGCCATCATCCATCAATGCATCGGGCGTAATCCAGAAGCCACCACCTTGACATTTACCATTCCCAACGCTGGCAAATAACAATCGCTGCTGTACCCGTGATTGATTGTACACAATCGACATAGGATGGGCCTTGTATTTGGCCAATGCACGTACAATTGCTACGATATACACAGCCAGACCACGTAGTCGTGTAATCTTCATCGCCTCAAACGCCACCTGTGCATCAAAGCCCATTCCCAGACCATTGATAAAGTAGCGACATGGGCTATCATCAACACGCACACCGCCTAAATCGACAGGATGTGCACGGCCCTGTGCCAGTCGTTTGACGGCACCAGGAACATCATTAATGGCAAAACCATCGAGCGACTTGATAAAATCGTTGCCCGTGCCAAAGGGGATAATACCGAGTTGTGTGCGCGAACCATTGTTTGCTTCGACATTGCGAATACCATTGACCACTTCGTTGATTGTTCCATCGCCACCAGCTACAACAATACGCTGATAGCCTTGCTCAATTGCACGCTGGGCCATTTGTGTCGCATCCCCACGAGCATTCGTCGTCGTTATGATATGATCAATCTGATTTTGGCGTAGTGCCTTTTCAAGGATACCCCGATGTCGCCCGGCAATGCCACGACCAGCCCATGGATTAAGAATAACAAAATGTTGCTGCATCCAAATATATCCTCATTAAACACATTCCATATACTATTATACAATCAGGCTCCGTTCCCGTAGCATAATACATTTTGAAGGCACATCTGCAAACGTTGTATTATAATGAAACCTCATACAACATTTTGAGTGGCCAGATCAAGATCATACTCGATGCATTTGGCCTAAACTCAACGTTTGTCAACACGCAGTACGGAGTGCGGAAAACATGTTACAACCCAATCTATTGGCTGGTGCCAACGTTCAATTGACGGCGCTGATGAACGCAGATATCACCACCATTGCACGCTGGTATCGCGATGATGAATTTGCCCGTCTGTTGGATGCACTACCAGCGCGACCACAGACAGAAACCGATCTCACACAGTGGATCGAGTCACAACACAAAGAAAACAACACCTTTCTGCTGGCGATCCGCCTGATCGACACAGAAGACATTATTGGCTTCACTGAAATAGATGGCATTTTATGGAACCACCAAACCGGATGGATTACTATTGCTATTGGCGACATTGCGTATCGTGGCAAAGGCTATGGCACTGAAGCCCTACAATTGGTGCTATCTTTTGCCTTCCGTGAACTGAATCTCTATCGTGTTCAACTTACTGTTTTTAGCTATAACGAGCGTGCGATTGCGCTGTATGAGCAGGCTGGTTTTCAACGTGAAGGCACCTACCGGGAATACATCCATCGTGATGGGACCCGCTACGACATGCATCTCTATGGTTTGTTACGCTCTGAGTGGGAAACAAACCAAAACCTGTCCAAACGACGTAATGGATCGTAGCTCATAGAAAAACCAATACGCCGCCAAGCCTATAAAGTATAAACCATATGCATATATACTACTCTGATACATTTGTTTTGCCGCTCCCAACCGATCACCGCTTCCCGATGTCGAAGTATGCGCTTTTGCGACAACGCGTTACAACAGCAGAACTCACACCACTGGAAAAAATAAGCATGCCACCTGCCGCAAATGATGAGACCCTTACACGCGTTCACAGTGCCGACTATCTTTCGCGTGTTCAGCACGGCCAGCTCACTCGACAGGAGGTTCGACGCATCGGGTTTCCGTGGTCATACGAGATGGTCGAGCGATCACGCCGCTCATCTGGTGCCACCATCGAAGCCTGTCGTGCGGCCCTCAACGATGGGCTGGCCGTCAATCTGGCCGGTGGCACACACCACGCCTTTCGTGAGCACGGTGAGGGCTACTGTGTGTTCAACGACAGTGCGGTGGCGGCACGGGCCATGCAGCACGAAGAAGGTGTGCGTCGCATAGTCATCATCGATTGCGATGTGCATCAGGGCAATGGTACCGCCGCTATCTTTGCAGACAATCCAACAATCTTTACGTTTTCCATTCATGGCGCACGTAATTATCCATTTCGCAAGGAACAGAGCGACCTCGACATTGCCCTTGAAGACGGCACCAACGACGACATCTATCTCGAGGCGTTGCAGCAGGGCCTCCGCCAGGCGCTCGAACAATCGCATGCGGATCTGGCCATCTATCTTGCCGGTGCCGATCCCTACATCGATGATAAGCTGGGGCGCATGGCCTTAACCAAACATGGGTTGGCAGAGCGCGATCAACTGGTGCTGTGTAACTGCCATGCCGCCGGACTCCCCGTGGCCATCACCATGGCGGGGGGCTATGGCCGCAACGTGCACGACACCGTCGATATTCACTTTCAGACAGTACGCATCGCCGCCAAGCTACAAGGTTCTATGGCCCACTGAGTAACAGAACAAAACCCACAACAGGCATGAGCTACAGTATCTCACCTCCATATTTCTTGTTTTATTTCGCATAACTCTTGAGAATTACTGTCACACCTTCTTCAAATGACTGTCTAATCTTATAGAAGCAGTTCATGCGCTATCAGAAGATAGCGTTTTATTCAAACAAGCACGAATCAAGGAGAATTCATTGTGAAAGGTTCAGTCATTGAAGTTATTTTATGTAAGCTAGCTGAGCATAGTGATGAGGCCATACTCCTGCAAACCGTCATGGAGTTAGAGTCTGTTCTGAAGCAAACGCCGGGATATATCAAGCGTGAACTATCCAGAAATGACAATGGTCAGTGGATTGATATCATTCACTGGCAAAATCTGGAACAAGCCTTGGCCGCACCCGATTCTGTTATGGCCACTGAGGTAAGGCAACGGTTCGGTGGTATGATTGCCCTCGAAGGTCTGTCTATGATCCATGTCGAATCGGTATACACAAGCGAGTAGAGCACAGTGCGCTAACCTCTGCTAAGATCGATACTACATTCTGCATGGCATTACGAGGAAATCGCAATATGGAAGCGCCAACATCATACTGTCAAATGGTTCAGGATCAAGTGCCGACCAGTGTTCACCGCATCTACCACGACACGGCGTATGGCTTCCCGCTACACGACGACAACGAACTTTTTGGACGGCTCATTCTGGAAATCAACCAGGCCGGTCTGTCGTGGACAACCATCCTTAACAAAGAGGCCAACTTTCGTCAGGCTTACACCCAGTTTGATATCGCAACAGTTGCTCATTTTGATGAGCAGGACCGTGGGCGCTTGCTCAGCGATGCGGGGATTATCCGCAACAAACGCAAAGTAGATGCGGCGATCCAGAACGCACAACGCATTCTCGCATTGCAAAGCTCACACGGTAGTTTCAAAGCATGGCTCGACCATCATTTCCCATTGACACGCGCTGAGTGGGTCAAACTCTTTAAGCAGACCTTCACATTTACTGGAGGCGAAATTACCAATGAGTTCTTACTCAGTACCGGATATTTGCCCGGAGCACACGAGCAAGACTGCCCCATCTATGCACATATCCTGAAACAAAACCCACCATGGAGCAAGCATGAACCATATCGGCAATCCTTGTAGGCTGTACCATCGTCCAGCCCCTACAGCACCCTGTGACCGATATCAGCCACACGTCTTTCCGGTAGAATAGCAAACAATCACAGCAGCGCAAAGGAACACATCATGGATTGCTATATCTGTCAGACGTGTGGCACGCAGTTTGCCCAGACCCCTACACCGCCCGAACACTGCCCGATCTGCGAAGATGAGCGCCAGTATGTTGGACACAATGGACAACGGTGGAGCACCCTGGCAGAGCTACATGCGAATCACCACAGCGTCATCAAAGAGCAGGAGCCCAACCTCATTGGCATAGGCACCGAGCCACGTTTTGCCATTGGGCAACGTGCATTGCTGATACAGACGCCCCACGGGAATGTATTGTGGGACTGCATCAGCCTGCTTGATGACACCATCATTGACACAATCCAAAACCTGGGCGGTCTCGCGGCCATCGCCATCTCACATCCACACTACGACACATCGATGGTCGAGTGGAGCCATGCCTTTGGTGGTATCCCGATCTACCTGCATGCTGGCGACCGCAAGTGGGTGATGCGGCCCGATCCGGCCATCGTGTTCTGGGAAGGTGCAACGCACGAACTGGTGCCAGGCATTACGCTTATCCATTGTGACGGCCATTTTGCCGGTGCAACGGTACTCCACTGGGCCGATGGTGCCAATGGGCGGGGCGCACTGCTCACCGGCGATATCCTGTATGTCGTCGAGGATCGGCGTTATGTCACCTTTATGTATAGTTATCCAAACTATATTCCCTTGTCGGGACAGGCTGTTCAGTATATTATGGATGCCATTGAACCATACGGCTTTGATCGAATCTATAGCGCCTGGTTTGAACGTATTATCCCTTGCGATGACAAAGCGGCAACTCAACGCTCGGCAGAACGTTATCTGCAGGCGCTTAGCGGAACGCTGGATGGTGGGCGAGCTAAAATCTCATCATAGCTTTATGTAGAGCAGGGTAGTCTAATGAATCCACGCAAACTCACATGGCAACGCTCCATGATCTGGGCAGGAGAACTACCGGACAATGTCACATATCCATTCGATGAGGTACTGGAACACACCATTCAGGCCCAGCCTGCGACCTCCACTGAGTCACGACGTATTGCAGTGCGATACGTTGGGCCAATGCAACACCACTTTGGTCTCCTCGGAGCTGAGTTCATCCCATCCACAGACGATCAACTCATCATATGCGTTCCTGTATCAACCGAAGAGTTCGTCAGCCTAGATCGTCTCTACGCGTTAGCTGTATTCGAGGCACTACAAGCCGACCCCTTGCGCGAAGGCTTGCTGCAACTTGGGGCAGGCACACTCACCTTTGCTTATGCGGTCCAACACACCGTAGACTCAACATATCTCATCTTCAGTCGGTTACTGCACTATGTGGTAGCGTTTCTCAATCCTACATTGGAGGAGCTTGATGAGAAGGCATTCAAGGAGGTTGCAGAGCAGGTGTTGCGGAGTTGAGCATTGATGACCCTTGCCAGGTTAGTCGTCCGTTAGTTATGCGTGATATTGTGTGCAAACCATCAGAGGAGAGACGACGAGCAATGGTCTGACAACAGCAGTACGGTTTGCACACGCCCTCCAGATCTGTGTGTAAGCCGTGTTGTTGCTTTGTCACACCAAATCCATTACTCGATAGGTTCCAGCAGCGTCGCAGCGGTCCACCCTTCGATCTCGCCAGCACTGATCTGCCACCATGCGAGATCATCAACCTCAATCGGCCCATCAAGGATAGTGACTTCCGTGCCGTTGGGCAGCCCCAGAATACGTGGCTGATCGGTGAGGCCTGGCTCACCACGTACCCGTGCATTGCTTCCACCCGTCGTGACAATGCGAGCACGACCACCAACCCGTAGCGTCGGGGTTGATGGTGTAGGTGATGCGGCAGGCTCAATGTGTATCGATTCTGCTCGTTCTGACTCATTCGCCTGAGGAAAAGATGATACAAGCCAGTCTAACGTAGTACTGTACCAGGTTTGTAAGCCCTGTAATGGATTACCATACCAAGCCTGTAAGCCCTGTAATGGATTAATTGAAGTAACAACATTTGATAGCCATACAATACCAGAACAGAGAAGGACCAATGCTACTAATTGAACGGCACAACCACGTACAATGTTTCGTCGTAACCAGGTGACGCAGCTATGTACGATTTGTCGTCGTAATTGAATGAGACAGCCACGTGCGATTTGTCGTCCTAATGTACCAGAGCGCACAGGGCTATGTGATCGAGCAGGTGGAACATCTGTTATGGGAGGTGCTGATGATGGATTCTGGGTTACAGATGATGGTGACATCTGTGCAGTAGAAGGAGGTGGTGATGGCGCAGTCGCTTCCTCTACTACTCTGGTCGTGTCGGGGCTCGGTGAGGTTGGTGGCCGTTTGATGATGTCCTGTAACGCTGTTGTGTGTTGTACTATCAACGCACTGTGTGTGTCAACTTCTGGCTGCAACACCCACTGCTGCAATGCAACCTGGAGTTCAGTCAGATGTGTACGAAATGCCGGACTGATATCTTTGTGAAGCTCCGCATTCCGCATATACAGTGTGATGAGGGACGCAACATCAAGCATGGCAAAACGACGTTCGTTGGTGGTCAATGGTGCAAGATAATCAAAACCAAACTGCCGCTTTAAATGTTGAACAACACCTTGTTCCCACCAATCTTCAGCATAGACATACTGTAATTGAGCATGCAGATAATCATGCAAAACAACACGAAGGTTATACAATTCCTGGGCTACAGGTTGTGAAACAGTTGTCATTATCGTGCACTCTTAGTATAATAGTACCTACATTATATACGAAATACTAACTATATGGGTATGCTGTACTAAAGGAAGGCCCCTGCAATCTCTCATCCTACCTTCACCTACCTTTGGTTATCGATAAGGGAGAAGCGTATGCCAGTGCAGGTAGAATCCACAGAGGCGACCAGGTATCTTGAAGATCACGAGCTTACTGCACTTCAACAACTGGCCGATAACCTAAAATCAGAAGAGGGCTTTCTCGTCGCAGGCAAATTCGAATCAAAAGCTAAAAAATTGCACGGAACCGAGATCGATGGCATCCTTATACTTGTCGACTTGGTATTAGTCATCGAAATGAAGCAACGCTATGCCAAACGGATTGAACTATATCATTTAGATGACAATATGTATGTGTATCGACCGGACTCTACAGCACCAAAGTCTCAGAGAAATCCGCTTACTAGACTTGCATACACCTGCCGAGACATACGATCTCGTCTTATCCAAAACTATGGAGTAGATCCTAAGTTCCCTGTTTTCAGTGCTTTTGTTGCGTACCCAAGTGGCCCACCATTTACATTATGTGCCGGTGAGAAACGTATTGAGCGCGGTGTTGCACAATCGCTAGAGGCTGCGGTCGGACAGATTGACGATATACAGTTTATGGTCGATGAGACCCGTCAGTTCTTACGATTACGCCAGCCCAACTATCCGCTTACACGAGCACAACAACGAGAACTACATCATCTCAAAAATGGTGTGCTAGACTCAGTAACGCGTCTTCGTGTTGATACAAATGTCATCGGTGATTTTCACATGACAACGACACCAGTCATGGAAGAGCCCGAAATAAAAATGGACCTGTTTGAGGGTGAAGAGCTACTGACCGAATCACCCGTCTGGATCAAGCGCTACCAACGCGACATGCTCCTCCCCCGCAAGCAGCAACAACAAGAAACACTCTTGACCCTACGTGAGTCGTTTGCACTTGACCAACTCCATGGGCATCGGAGCATTCCGATCTACCGTACCAAGATCGATGATGGTGGCAAATACGTTTATGTGGTGCTCCGCCGCGAACCAGGCCAATTTCTCCACGAATATATGACCAAATCACGTCCCGTGGCAGAACGACTACGCATTCTCAGCGATATTCTCGAAGGTTTAGACCATATCCATAGCATTCGTGAAAACAACCGCACCGCACTCTACCGCGACCTGCGCCCACAAACAGTTTTCGTGACAGCGCGTGGTGATGCACAACTCTTCAACTTTGATTGTTGTCGCCTCCCAACACAAGTCACCGTTCAGGGCAAAGCCCAGCGTCGTGCTGCGCTTTGGCGCGACTATGCCGCACCCGAACTCCTTGAAGGGCAGACCGATCACATCACGACTGCTACTGATATCTATTCCTGGTCGGTACTGGCCTATGAAATGCTGACAGGGCAGGTTCCCTATACCAACGCAAGAAAACAAGCCCGTGGCGATTTCAACACACTGGATACATTTGACCACATATCAATCTCATCAGCACTATCCAACCTGATTGAGCAGGGATTACAACCCATACCTGACATACGCCCCACTATCGCAGAAATAAGAGTGGCCCTGCAGAGGGAGCAAGGAGCACAGCACCATGCAGTCGGCGAATGAATTAGCATACGGCAACAAGCGCTACCAGGTACGTCTGCTTCATTCACGCGTCAACGAAGAGAGTGGACTAGACACCAATGTATACGAGGGCTTTGAACATAGCGATAAGGATACACCACGTAATGTTGTGCTCAAAGTCTATCGCATTATTGCCCCAGACAAGAAAACACAAGAAAAGCTTCACAAGCAGATTAAACATGAAAAACGGCTGATGACCGAGGTGTCTAACGCCCATCTCCCTGCGTTGTACAATCTCCACACTGTTTCACCAACAGAGATATGGTTGGAAATAGAACATATCCGAGGGCAAACACTCGCACAGTATTATGAGGACCATACGGCGTTCCCTGATAATCACACGATCAAAAATCTTCTTCGTATTTGCATTGATGTTGCGTGTGCTCTGAGCGATATGCATCAGCACAAACCACCCATTGCCCACCGCGATATCACACCCGCCAACATTATGTTTAGTAAAGACTTCAGGAATATCAAACTAATTGATTTTGGGCTGGCAGCACTCCAACCCTGGCCTAACGAAGGAACCCCCGGTTACCGTGCACCAGAACAATCACCATCTGCCGAGGAACTCAGCATCCCCAGAGCACCATGTGATGTCTTCGGGCTAGGTGCCGTGCTCTATAAAGGGCTGACACACAAAACCCCTAGTGTGCTTCGCAAATATCCTGCACAACCACCAATGGCCATAAATCCCGCTGTTTCCACCAGACTCAATGATTTCCTGCTTACCATGCTGACATACGATCCAAGCGACCGGCCATCCATACGTGATGTGCGTGCAGAACTCTCAAAAATCCGCAACAACGGGGAGCGGCGGTCTGATGAGAAACCCATGCCTGTGGAAACACCATCATCAGACACACCGAAAGAACGCTTACAAGAACAGGTCTATGGCGCATCTGAATACCAGTCCACATCATTCGCATCATTCTCGAGTGGTTCAACACAAACACAGTCAGCTACCCATTCCGAACAGCAGGCCGCACCACCACGATCAACAACTTCCTCAGCGAATAACAATACACCACTCTATGATTTGTACAATGCGGAGTTTCCTATTCCCGCACTCCCACCAGACCCGCCTGCACCACCTGCTCCACCAGAAGCAATGACCCCAAACCCGATAGGGGGTGCATCATCACGCCTTATAGTAGGCATGGCGATCATGATTGTGATGCTATTGTTGGTTATTATCCTTCTATTATTCATACGGTAACGCCTATGTCTCTGCCGCAACCTGTTCGATTTCCATATACGATTCACCTGGTCCCGACCAACACCTTAAAGGTCGACGACCAGATGAGGCAACGTCGTCAGCAGCCACAAATCTCAGATGTTCTGCATATCTTACGAAATATGCCACGCGTGTACACCATGGTGCGGGAAGAGAACACACAACACAAGGATAGCGACAAAGATGTAGAGGAAGTTTGTTATTTCTGCACACCTAAATTCCTTATACGCTGTATTGTGAAACCCAAAAACGACGAAACGACTCTCCTACTGGTTAACTTCAATGCGGTTGAGCGACTCTATCGCCTCCCAAACTGGCTGGCCATTCCCTTTGAAGTCAAGGGCTGGCATGTTGGTCAATATGATGACCTATTCCCTTTAGAACTTACCTCGATAATCAACAAGCAATTTCTGGACACAATCCACAGAGAAACAGCCAGATATCATAGTGTATTGCAAGAGCAAGCCCAGCCTGCCCACACCAAACACACGCCAGAAGAAAAACTGTTTCTTGAGCGGGTCCAGAAGCTGGTCAGTCTGAGCCGGGAAATCGAAAAACAGAAAACACAAAAACAGGCCCCCGTTGCATTTACCGACTACGAGGCGAGTGATGCGAGCCGCATTCTCCAACCGATCTTTACCTTTCAGTTGGTTGATGCCTGCCCCTATCAGGAAGGTGCTAGTGTGCGGGTGGGCTGGGGGGAAATCAACATCAATACCGTTCGTGAAACCGGAACTCGTGGCACGATCATAGCTGTCGCCAACAAACGACTGACGGTTCAGTTTCGAGAACAAGTCAATCTGGTTAGCGATGCACAGCACGGCCTCATTGCGACCGTTCTCAACGACATACAACAACGTACACAGGAAGAGGCGCTCGAAAAGCTCACATTGCCAGACAGAGCGGGGCTGCTCAGTGTCTTAGCGCATCACAACTATCAACCATACAATGTGCCCCACCCTCACCACACCTCTCCACCAATCCAGAATGGTTTTACCCCTAACAAAGCGCAACACCGCGTCATGGAATGTGCACGTACATTCAAAGATACGTTCCTCGTCCTCGGCCCACCAGGTACTGGCAAAACAAAGGTCATCACCGAACTGGTCAAAAATTTCAAGGCTCAAAACCTCAAGGTGCTGGTCACCTCGAAAAACAACAAAGCCGTTGACAATGTGCTGGAACGTCTGGCACATCAGCCGGGCATGCAAGCTATTCGCATTGGACAGGAAAGTAAAGTTGATGAGCCGGTGAAACCCTTTCTGCTCGATGTTCAGGCACGCGCTCTGCAAGATCAGATTCGTGCACGCACTGAAGGACAGTATCAACGACTGTTGAATGCTGCACAAATGTGGGAACAAACAACCCCGGAACTTATGGGTCTGCAAATCGATCTCCATCGCTACACTGAGATGCAACAAGAGTGTATGCATACCTATAAGACAGTTCAAGAACGACAACACCATCTGTGGAACTCTCGTCAGCCACAGCTTGATACCATCGCCAAAAAAATGCACGATGCACACGCCATTTTGACAAAGCATGTTGTCCGGTACAATCGCAGTACTCAAACGCTGGCTATGATTACGGGGCTATGCAGGATTCCAGTGGTTGGACACGTATTCAACCCGCTCCAACAATGGCAATTGCAACGGGCACAACATCGCTACAACCATACACTCACGGGACACACAACGTTCGATGCTACCGTGACTGCCTACTATGCACAGATTGCCCAGATACAAACCGATGTGTATGGTTCTGATTGGATTTTGGAAGCCAAACAGCAATGCCAACAACATGAAAAGAACGCAAGCCATTTACTCACAGCAATGCATAGCCGCATCACACGTATTCACGGAGCCCTTCCGTCTATTATCCCGCTACCACACATACCCAACCGTGAAATTGACCAGATTCGGGGCTACATTGAGCATATTGGTGTCATCAGAGAACTATCAGGCACACGCATCCAATTACTGGAAGACTGGCGCACGGCATTGCAAGAGCGTCGACGAGGGCTTTACCTCACATTGCTACGCTCTGCTGACGTCATTGGCGCAACCTGTATCGGGATCGCAATCGGTGCCCACATCAGCAAAATTGATTTCGATGTGGTCATCGCCGATGAGGCAGGGCAGATTCAGGTGTTTGATCTGTTGGTTCCATTGGTGCGCGGCCAACGAGCTATTCTCGTTGGCGATCACAAACAACTCCCGCCCGTTATTGAACCGGAGATGCTCGAGTATCTTGAAAATGAGGAAGACGAAGAAATTCGGAATCTTGGAAAGAAAAGCATCTTTGAGTTGCTCTTTGTCCAAGCACATGACACACACCGTGCGATGCTTAATATCCAACACCGTATGCCTGCCTCTATCGCCAATTTTATCTCACAAGAATTCTATGAAAACGAATACTTTTCACCCGACAGCTTACAGAACGATCCACCAGATCCTTTCTTCCAAAGAGCTTTTTGCTTCATCGATACACTGCATCGCCGTAGCTACCGCGATACCAGAGTTCAAGACGAAGAAGAAGAAAATGCAACCGGCTTTTTCAATGTACAGGAGGCCAGAGTGCTTGCCCGATTGGCAGAGGCGTATTTCAAACAACACTATCGTGTACGTGCAGAAAACAGCACTGATAAAACTATTGGCATCATCGTGCCTTACAAGCGCCAAGTCAAACAGGTCGCCAACGAACTCAGGCAACGCCAATTGCCCGATGATATTGTGGCTACTGTTGATGCCTTTCAGGGCAACGAACGTGATGTTATTCTCTTTGGCTTTACACGCAGCAACAAATACGGTGGGATCGGATTCCTCGATGAACTACGTCGGCTTAACGTCACACTAACACGGGCCAAAAGCCATATCATCCTGATAGGCGATCGTCACACATTGTGTACGGCAAAGGATGAGGCATTCCGAGCCTGTGCCAACAACCTGATGACTTATATTGAACAGTATGGGCAAATGCTGACCATTGATGATATTGATGGCTTGTTAGAGACAGAGAAGAGTAAACAATATGGATCTTTTACATGAGCTAACGCGCAAAGAAAACAATCGTGTTTTGCGTGCCATCACAGATAATTCATCTATTATTCCACATCGTGTATGGACAGTTCTGTATCCGATATATCGTGTGCAGGTTCAAACGTATGAACGACATGCGGACACGTTCGAAGATCTTGAACTCTTTATAGAGCGAGCCATTGGTCACACGGCGCTCCATTCAGTAGCAGAGCTACAAGCCTTTTTCCAACTTACCTCAGAACAGATAGAGCAGGTTCTCAATACCCTTCAAGCAAGCACGCACATCGAATATCACAAAGACCGTGTTGTCCTTACAGAATTGGGCTGGGAGTCACTCCGCGACGGACGACGATATGAAGAACGAGTAGGAAAACAAGTGCTCCTCTTTGATGGATTCACCTGCCGCCCATTGCCAAAAGCAATGTATCAAGCACGCCGGACTCAGCCTGGCGCACTCGATGTGGAGAAGTACAGCGACAACCATCAAGTACAAGTTCTGTTTTCATTTGATCCATGGCACGACGATGAGCTGAAAGCACTGGCACAACGACCAGACAGACACGCCTACAACATCCCGGATGAGGTACAAAGTCTTGAACAACAATGGGTACAGCGGGCCTACCTTCCCATGCATATTACCGAAGTGTTTACCATTGAAGGTCACCCAAACCTGTATGTCTATCTAATTGATAACAGGCTGTATAAACACAACCAACCCTTTTTCGTTGATCTTTTTAGAGATCATCCAGAGATTATGGAACCACTGTACACCCAGGCATTACCCGATACCCAAACAATACAACGCGTACTAGGCACCCACCATGATATACAAAATATTGTAACCGACTCAAGGGGCACCTGGCGTGTATATCTTTCCGATTCGTGGTACCACCAAAGCACCTCCTGTGCGGTAAGCCAACTTATCCGATTGGGAGACTATCGAATTGTAGATACTATGTGTGTCCAACTCTGGAGCGCGAATACAACGGTACGAAATGCGGCAGCCGCGCTCAAGGTTGCAACATGGCTCAATACATCCTCAGCACGAAGCGAACAGGCCATCATGAACAGGGCACGTGAAATTGCCACACATGTAGAGGTTCCCATCCCAACGTTATCAGCTATACTCAAGAGCGCCACACAATACGACCAAATGGAAGCACAAAAGGTGCTACAAGAATACGTCGACAGCGTCGATACCTGACACATACCCAAGACAACACAAGTAGTGTATCTGAGGAGCATACATAGAAAATCATGGCCTAGGCCCACAATACCTGGTTCTACACACTGTTTGTAACCGTCGTTCGTACAATCAGTGACTGACTTCGGACTGACACGCCGTGTACTCAGCGCCTGTGCTACAATACACATGTGAGTACTGCAAAGATCGAAACCTGGTTTGCCCAGCGCGGCTGGTCACCCTTCCCCTTTCAGCGCGAAGTATGGGCAGCCTATCTAAACGGCGAAAGCGGGTTGATTCACGCCACCACTGGCACTGGCAAAACCTATGCCGCCTGGATAGGGCCACTGATCGAAGCACTTGCAGAAGACCCAAGCACCACGCCACCTCCGCTACGAGTGCTCTGGATTACCCCGCTACGTGCCCTTGCTGCCGACACCGAAAAAGCCCTTCGCGCCCCACTTGACGACCTTGGCTTACCATGGACCCTTGAAACCCGTACTGGCGACACGTCATCAGCCGTGCGTGCTCGCCAACGCAAACGATTACCCAGCGCACTTATCACCACGCCCGAGAGTCTATCGCTGCTGCTGAGTCGTCCTGATGCACACATGCTCTTTAACGAGCTACGCCTGGTCGTTATTGATGAATGGCATGAGCTTATGTCAACCAAGCGTGGTGTGCAAACCGAACTTGCTCTCGCACGACTACGATATTGGCAGCCCCACCTCCGCATCTGGGGTCTCTCCGCTACGTTGGGGAATATCGACGTGGCGTTGGCCACGATCCTCGGTAATGGTCATAACGATCGCCCCGGTCGGCTGGTATGTGGGAGGCAACCCAAATCATTTGTGGTCGACTCGATCATTCCCGCTGAGATCGAACGCTTTCCATGGGCTGGGCATCTGGGCCTACGCCTGCTACCACAGGTCGTTGAGGTTCTTGAGCAAAGTCAGAGCGCACTTGTCTTCACCAACACCCGCGCCCAGACTGAAACCTGGTATCAAGCCCTGCTGGATGCACGCCCTGAGTGGGCTGGCGAGATCGCGCTCCACCATAGCTCACTGACACGAGAAGCACGCGACTGGGTCGAACACGCGCTACGTGATGGTCATCTGCGCTGTGTGGTGTGTACATCCAGCCTCGATCTCGGTGTCGACTTTACGCCGGTAGACACCGTACTCCAGATTGGCAGCCCTAAAGGTGTCGCACGCCTGCTGCAACGCGCCGGACGCAGCGGCCACCAACCGGGTGCCAACAGTCGTGTTATATGCGTACCCACGAGTGCCTTTGAGCTGATCGAAGTGGCAGCTGCACGTGATGCCATGGCCAGCGGACAGATCGAAGCACGGGCACCATTTGATCGTCCACTCGATGTATTGATCCAGCATGTGGTGACAGTAGCGCTAGGCGGTGGTTTTCGTGCTGAGGCATTACTGGAAGAAGTACGAACCACGCATGCCTTCCGCGATCTCACCAACACCGAATGGCAATGGGTGCTCGACTTTGCAACACGTGGAGGCCCCGCGCTCCAAAGCTATCCTGACTATACACGTGTCGTCGAACAAGACGGCATCTACACGGTCTCCAACAATCGAACAGCTCGTCGTCATCGCATCTCGATTGGCACGATCATCAGCGATACTTCACTACAAGTGCAGTATGTACGTGGACCACGGCTGGGCCATATCGAAGAGTCATTTGTGGCGCGATTGCGTTCAGGTGACCAGTTTGTCTTTGCTGGGCGTATTCTTGAATTTGTGCGTGTACAGGACATGAAAGTGCTCGTGCGCCGATCACGCGAAACCACCGGCATCATTCCACGCTGGGCAGGCAGCCGTATGCCCCTCTCCAGCGAACTGGCACATGCCGTGCGTGCCAAACTCAACGATGCCCGTGCAGGCATTTTCGATAGTCCTGAAATGAATGCTATCAAGCCTGTACTACAACTCCAACTCGCGTGGTCGAACCTGCCAATGCCCGATGAACTGCTGATTGAACGTACACAAACGCGCGAGGGCCACCACCTATTTGTCTATCCCTTCGAGGGGCGGTTGGTGCACGAGGGCTTATCCGCGTTGCTAGCTTACCGCCTCTCACGTCTTCAACCAATCTCATTCACGATTGCGATCAACGATTATGGCTTTGAGTTACTCTCACCTGAGGCGGCACCACTCGACGATGCCCTGACCAATGGCTTACTTACTCCCACTAATCTGCTGGACGATATTGTCGCAAGCCTCAACGCCTCTGAGATGGCCAAACGCCAGTTCCGCGAGATTGCCCGCATCGCAGGACTGGTGTATCAGGGGTATCCAGGGGAGAAAACCACCAAGCAATTCCAGGTATCGAGCAGTCTGATCTACGATGTTTTGACACAGTATGATCCGCAGAATATGTTGCTCGACCAGGCCCAGCGGGAAGTTCTCGAACGACAGCTGGAACAGAGTCGGTTAAAAGCGACGCTTGAACGCCTCGCCGCCGGACGCACGACCGTGATCGAAACCAAACGACCAACGCCTTTTGCCTTTCCGCTGCTGGTAGATCGACTGCATGCCACGGTCAGCTCAGAGAAGTTTGCTGACCGTGTGCGAAAGATGCAGTTAAACTTGGAGAAAGCTGTTCGTTAATCGTCTTCGAGTGGCAAGATCCAGGCAGATGCGCCAAGCGTGACGGGCTGCGACGCCAGATCAACCTCGAAATCAATCATAACCTGTGGTGGACGACCATTCAGCGAGGCGTATGCACGTGCATTCACTATGGGGCGGATACCGTGTTGCTCCTCATAACGGTCGGCATAGTAGTGAGCAAATTGTAAAATCATATCAGGGCGTGCGGACATTTTACGCCGCTGTCGATCAGTCAACCACTCGTCAAAGTCAATCTCGGTACGTTCACCCGTCTGTGGGTTGGTGGCAAACATCGCCAGATTAACGCTTTTGTCACGCAGTTTCATACGCCACGAGAATCGGTGACCTTCTTCACTCCAATTGACATTGCTGGGATACAGCCAGTGGCGCAAGGGGACAGTGAGATTTGCAGCAAGGTAGAGATGTAACACCAGGATAATAAGCACCCCTGAGCCTAGCTCAAACACTGGCATACGTCGTCGGGAAGTCGGTAGTATCTCCTCTGGTAGAGGCGCGGTAGAGTCTGTCTTCTGGTGATTTTTGCGCCGCACCCGTTTCTGTGGCTGCTTGCCATCAAGCAAACGTCGTGGCCAGTCTGGCCGAGGGAAGAGCACTAGTGCACCAATCATAAAGAAGGGGAAAATACCAATCTGAAAGACATCAGCATTGATAAGATTGAACATCAAAACAATGATTACACCCAGCCAGAAGGTGCGACGGAAGAGCAACAGAAAGCCCACTGAGAGGTCAACTACGAGTCCGCCATACGCAAACACCAATCCCGTCCATTTCTGTACCAGCAAAGGCCCCAGAATGGATGAATCACTGTTCTGCGCCAACCACATACCAATAGGCTGACCCTGTAGCCAGTCTGGATTGAGTTTTGCAATACCCCCATAAAAATAGACGACGACGATCTGAGCACGCAGGATCGCCAGACTCCATCTTGGCACCATGCCTGGCGAAGTATCACGAGAACGCAAACGATCAAGTGACCAGGCACGATGGGCCGGAACGATTGCCAACAACAGACTGATAAGGCTAATCAAATAAAAATGGTTGAGATACTGCGTTTTATCAAGCAGGAAGACATACGTAAAGGCTGGGAAGAAGAGGATCGAGGCAATGCGGTAGTGGAGCCCCAGCGCCATCATCACCGAGAGTAAACCTAACAACCCAAAATGCCAGTACATCCCCTCGCCCTCCCACGGACGAATGAAAGGGACATAGCTGAAGAAAAAGGTTGGATCGATATAATAGCGATCAATCCAGCCTTTAGACACATAACGCCACACTTCCCACAACATAATCACGCCAAACAAGATGCGAAACAAGGCCAATGATGATCCGTCCACAGGTTCCTGAAGATATCGTTGCCACCGCATCCACAAGCTACGTACATCTGCTGATGACACAGCAGTCTTTGTCCGCGTTGTATCAATTGCTTGAGCCATTATGTTCCTACTATTACACTTAAAATCGTATGCCTGTCTCACAGATGCAATTGACCGCCAAAAAATACGACATTTGGGCTATAATTGTACAACCTTTTGAACATGATGTGAATGTTGTTTATGATAGATTGTCCTATAACCATTGCTGGTGAAGCTGTCACCCTCCTGCCCGAACGTGCGTTATTCTGGCCACGCACCTCGACACTGTTTGTGGCCGATCTCCATTGGGGGAAGGCCGCAACCTTTCGTGCCCATTCCATTGCGATACCCGAAGGCTCCACCACTGGCGATCTCGCCCGCTTGAGCCAGACGATTGCGCGCACAAAAGCGCAACGCTTGGTGTTCCTCGGTGATCTGCTCCATGCACGTGCAGGTCGCACTGACACCACCTTCGCACCGATTCACACCTGGTGTGAACAACACACACAGCTTGAGATGCTGCTCGTGCGTGGCAACCACGACCACCACGCGGGTGATCCACCAGACGAATGGGGCATCACGTGTGTCGATGCACCGTCTGCACTTCCGCCATTCGTGTTATTACACCAACCAGGCAACCCTGCCAAAGGTTACGGCCTGGCCGGACACCTACACCCTGCGGTCCAACTCACCGGCAAAGGACAACAACGCATCAAGTTGGCCTGTTTCTGGTTTGGGTCACACGTTGGCATCCTACCAGCGTTTGGCAGTTTCACCGGTACAGCAGTCGTTACGCCAGAACCAGCCGATCAGGTGTATGTCATTGCAGATGATGAAGTTATCCCTGTATTTTGATTTTTCAGACTACATTCCCGTGCCTGTTAAAAGGCAAACACAAAGGCGAGATCATTAACATTCGTGTACGTTGGGCCGGGTAGTAACAGGTCACCGAGTGATGCAAAGAATGGATACGCATCATTGCGTGCCAGATAATCAGCCGGATCAAGGTTCATCTCTTGGGCTCGCTGCAACGTTGTACCCGTCACAACCGCACCTGCCGCATCGGTGGGACCATCGCCGCCATCTGTAGCCAGCGTAATCAGCGCGATACCATCGAGACCGGACAGATCGGCGGCGGATGCCAGTGCTAACTCCTGATTGCGCCCACCACGGCCACTTCCTCGCAATGTGACGGTGGTCTCACCACCAACGACGACACACGCTGGACGCGCCAACGGACGCCCCGTAGCAGCCAATTCGCGCCCGATAGCGGCCAGTGCACGGCCAATTTCACGTGCCTCACCCTGTAAAAAGGTTGTCAACAGCATGGTGTGAAAGCCTTCAGTCTGAGCTGCCATTAGCGCTGATTCAGCCGCTAATTCATTACTACCAATCAGCACATTCTGGACATTGATGCTGTGAGCGTCGTCTGGTTTTAAGGTTTCAGGAAACTCACCAGCCAGCCCACGCTGGAGGTACTCCATAATTGAGGGAGGCACGTGATTTGCTACAGCATAGCGCTCGATAATGGCCAGAGCATCGGCAAAGGTGGTAGGATCAGGGACGGTTGGTCCCGAAGCGATTACGTTGAGCGGATTACCCACGACATCCGAAAGAATGAGGGTAATCAACGTGGAGGGACGGGCAAGTTGGGCCAATCCACCACCTTTGACCTGATCAAGGTGTTTACGAAGGGTATTTATCTCATCGATACTGGCCCCACAACTGAGCAAGGTCGACGTCAACGATTGCAGATCGGCCAGACTCACCCCATCGACGGGCAGTGTGAGGAGGGCTGAACCACCTCCTGAGAGGACAGTGATGATCAGATCCTGCTCGTTGGTCTGCGCCAGAAGTTCAGCAACACGCTGACCACCAGCAACACCACGAGCATCCGGTACGGGATGTCCTGCCTCAATGATCGTAAGCTGATCGCTGGTGGTTGTGGCGGCATGGCCCTCTTTTACTACCACATAGCCATCATACAGATAGTCGCCAAGAACATCGGCAACAGCATGGGCCATCGGAGTCCCGGCCTTGCCTGCTCCAACGACAAACACACGTTGATACTGGGTAAGATCGTAGTGCTGTTCACCTACACGTAAGATCATACCATCGCGTTTCAGAAAGCGCTGTACGGCAGCAGCAGGCTCCACCGCAGACAGAGCGGCACTCAGGATGCGCGTAACTGCCATACCTTGCGGAACGCTCTGTAACGACGTTGTCCAGAGTCGATCAGGATTCATTGTTAGCTCCTCAATCATTGTTAAGATGGATACTTTATTGTACTACACAATCGCTCTATGCAGTTACTCAAGCAAATATAGAGCGTAACGAAAAAACTGGCAGCTTTTGCATCACTTATGTGCAGGTAATGAACAGCTTTTTGCGAGAAGAGTATGTTATAATGCTGAGAATTAAAAAGACTTCATCCATAAAGCACGTGAACGAAATATCCGAATAATTCCCACATATTCGTCCATTACGCCTGAGTACAGTGTCTGTTGATTGACAAGACTTTTTAAATAGATAATAAGTGAGCGATATTATGCAAACACTCGAGAAGTGGTTAAAAGCCCGCGGACCCACTCTTGGCCAATTACTCAACAATGAGCAAGAAACTATTCACTCCATGGTTTCTAGTCAATTATCGGCATCGTTCCCTGCACTTTGTTATGATCCCACACGCTTTGACGCACTTTCATTCCAGCAGCTTGCTTACTATAAGACCCCTCATCGCTTCCAGGGCATTTTACAAACGGTCTTTCGTTTCAGTACACTTCGCGCTCTAGAACGTAGCTACCAATGGTCTTGGGGCGTTTTGCCACGCTATGGTGTTACCAAAGCACATTATATTACGCAGGCACGTTTCTCGTTTGATGCCATACGTGATGCAGTTTACCTTAATCAAGAAGATCGTACAGGTATTAATGCGCTGGAACACGAAATACTGCATATCATTGAGCAGACGACAAGCAATCAAACCAACGGTAAATCACACCAACCACTTCTCCCTTCACATTTCCGCCAGCAAAATTAGTACACCAGCGCATGTTCTCACGCTCATGGATAGAAACCTCACAAGGACCATATATTGCCACAGCGACGGTCTTGTGTGGTTGTAATGATCATCACTGTGGTCGTGATGTGAGTGCTGGCAACATGTGTGGGAAGTAGACATGCATCACATCATAACTGTTTCTTCGAACAATCGCGAAACCCGGCACCTTTTACGTCAAGAAACCAACCTTTGCGTTCTCGGATCTCCTGAATGTATCTGTTGAGATTACCACCGGACTGGGCGATTTCAAATTGTGGAGAGACGATTTGAATGGCAAATCCATCCTGGTATAATTGATGTAATTGCCATTCCCCACCTACCATCAAAGAAGACACTTGTATCGAGGTATATCCATCATGATCACGAAGATGTAACTCACAAGAGCGCTGACTTATCAAACGTAGCGCATACAAAAAGTCGTATCCCAGAGCTGTGAGTGAGTCCTCATACACGTCGCACCACATATGCCATTCCAGGCTTGTTGTATCCAAAAACCTGGCAATGAGGTAGTCCTTGATATGCTCTTTGTCGAACTGCATGGCTGTCTCCCTTCTTTTATCAAATGATGATAGATGAATGTATTTCGCCGATCTGATTGCGTAACTCACGGCGATGTTCAAGAATATGTTGCATCTGCTCAGCATTCCCAACTGCTGGTGGATTATGTTTTGTAGCAGAGTCCAACATATCCTGTGAAATCTGTGACGCAACAACACTATCACGTGGTGATGGTATGCTTACAGGATGACCTGCATCAAGAGATTGAGCAAAATTCGCACATAACACATCCAGCTTCTTACCACCATATGGTCCAGTATTGCGCGCTGTTGTGTTAACACCATGATAGTCAATGCTCACTGTGCGAAAATCGTGCGACATTCGTACAATACCAAGTGTCCCAATGGTTTCTAATCCACAATGTTCTGTCTTAGCTTGTGCAAGATGACCATAGACAAAACCCTGTGTGATAGCAAAAACAACATCATTCGTAAAATACCCGTGTACCGTTACCCACCAGGGTTCAGGCCAATTCCACATGCGTACACCCTGAGCGTGCCAGTAAGCATATTCGCTGTTGGCATACCACCGAGCTACATCAACATAGTGCATGCCACAGTTATGAAACGGTGCGCCTTCAGGGGCCTGACCTTCCGTGGGCATCAAACCAGGAGTCTGATGAGAAATACGCAGTATCGCCAGATCGCCAATTTCACCCTGAGCAATGAAGTTCTGAATATCTCTGTGATACCAGGCATTACGGTTAAACATATTTACCGTAACCAGCCGATCACTTGCTTCAATATAGTCAAGGAGTTGCCATTCTTCATCCAAAGTTGCCGCAAGGGGTTTCTCTGCAATCACATGTTTGCCGGACTCTATTGCTCGTTGTAGCAAATGAGGACGGACATCAGCAAGTGTGAAAATACCGATAACATCCAGTGATGTATCAGCGAATAAAGACTCCGCATCGACGGAAATCTGAGCATCAGGGACTTGTTCCTGTACCCACTCCAATCGCACAGAATCACGATCACACAACCATACCAACTCCCAGCGAGGATCCTGCTGGATAACAGAAATATAACGACGTCCCATTGTGCCAAGACCAATAATCCCAACACGATATGTTCTACACATGCCAAACCTCTCTCTATTATTGTGGATACTAATCTAGTAGATCGCTACTCCATTTTCGCTGGTTAAAGTGCTCAACAACTTCTTACAAATAATGACCACCACATCCGCGCCAGATGACAAGGTATTGGAAACCCTGTGCTACCAATGAGTCAAGGATCACGGTAATCACTGCGTGATGGACATGCACTGGAGGATCGATATAACCTCTTCTAAAATTGCGATGTTCTGGGGTTGGGCCAAATGGCATTGCAGGTAACACCAGGACGTGGGTATCATATTGTTCTGTGGTACGTTCAGCAACAGCAAGCATGAGTATTTCAGCGAACCCAGTATCAAAATCAACTGGTAAGTGTGGTCCTTGCTGTTCCGTACAACCAGTTGGGACAATTGCTAACCAACCAACGTCGGCTTTTTCACGAAGTTCAAGAAATGTACAATCGCGATACCCCATAAAGCTCATCCTTATGGCTAACAGCAGAGTACGGTAACCTTGTTTTTTGTCCTATGAACCCTATCCCGCCATCAATGGTAATACTGCCGTTCCCGAGTCCTGCAGGTGGAGTACCAAGAGATACCAACCAAGCGTTAGCAGAAGCGACTCATAGTCTGATGAAGAGTCAGGTATGATCGATACATGAGCATCATTTACCTCCCATATACTGGTTGTCTGAAACTCTATCAGACGCTGACCTGTACTATTCTCCCAGGCCCACTTGTTTGATCAGGAATTCGCAGGTTTCCATTGATAGAGACCATAGACAATCTGTAATATGCCCCCGCCAGACCAGTCTGGCTCAAAAGTGGCACTATGAGATTCACTGCCAATCGGATGTATCGTGATACGGGTCTTCCAGAAACCTGTACGTTTGAACGTCCAATGCTCATATGCAGCTTTTACTTCTACCAGATTTTCGTTATTGTTGATCCATATGAGTTGAGCTACTACGTTGCGACCATCAACCAATTCAAACATGTTTGTGTCACTCTGATGACGAACCCAACGAAACTCTCGATTGACTGTTTCATACATAGGTTGCATGGGTATACTGCTCCATACGCTTATTTACACTTTCATACCTTATATACGTTTGGGAGGGATCTGAGTTGCACTAATAATTCTTCGATGTGATCACCGTGTAGCTAGAGAAGGGGGTACAAAGTTATTACCGCATACAAAAAGAGCCGCCGATGACGACTCTCTGCAACGTATATCAATGTTCAGGTCTTAAGACTGTGAGTCGCGCCACTTCAGCAGCCGCTCAACCGCCGCAAAATCCCATGGTTCACCCATACCGAGGATAAAGTGTGTTGCGCCTGCATCAGCCAGATCATCAAGATGATCAAGATCACCCGGCTGGATAGAGATTGAGCGCTCAATCTCTGCTGGATCACGATTCACCTCCTGGCACCAGTTATCCAGAATTTCGTTTTTGCGCTTATAGCTGTCTGCTGGGCCAAAGCCATTCCAGATATTGGCATACTGAGCCGTAAGCTTGAGCGTCACCTTTTCGCCACCACCACCGATCAAAATCGGGATGGGGTTGCGTATCGGCGGCGGAACTTCGACTTCCCAGCGTTGCTTGAATACCGGAAGCGCAGCACGCAAGGCCCGCAGACGATCAGGAGCGGTACCAAACTCATAGCCATACTCGGTATAGTCGCGCTCAAACCACCCCGCACCAATACCAAAGATGAGACGTCCGTTGCTGATATGGTCAACTGTCTTGGCCATGTTGGCCAGCAGCGATGGGTTGCGGTAGGAGTTACACGAGACCAGACAGCCAATCTCGGCACGACTCGTGAGTGTCGCTATGGCTGTCAGTGTCGTCCATCCCTCAAAATGATTACCCTGCGGTTCACCATACAATGGATAGAAGTGATCCCAGTTCCAGATGGTGTCAACACCGAGTTCCTCGGCTTTTTGCACACCACTCGCAAACGACGCATAGGTCGTATGTTGCGGATGGAATTGCGTGCCAACACGAAATGTGGCCATATCAATTACTCCTTGAGATTAATTACATGATTACACTAAGTCATATTTTTATTATACCAGACAAATCTGATAAGCAAACATAGCATTAATTCTGTTCAGCGATTTCTGCCAACTCAGCCCAACGCTCCAGCGCGGTCTCCAGCTCTGCACCGACGTGCTCTAACGCTGTTGTCAGTTCCATTAGCTTTTGGTAATCGTCCGACGCTGCGGTAATACGCGCTTCGAGTTCGACTTGTTGCGCTTCAAGTTGGGCAACACGCTGCTCCAATGACCCCAATTCGCGCTGTTCTTTGAATGTAAGCTTGCGCGGTTTGGCTGCATTGCCTCCGTTTTTGCTGGCACCACGTCGTTCTTTTTCTGGCTGTTCGTTCTGTTGCGTAGCCACCCGACTCGCCAGAACTTCAGCGTAGTAACTATATGACCCAGCATAACTGAGAATACGGCCATCACCCTCAAATACCAGCAAACGTTCGGCTGTACGGTCCAGGAAGTAACGGTCGTGCGACACAGCGATTAAGGCACCAGCAAAATCGTCAAGATAATCTTCGAGCACCGTCAGGGTCTGAATATCAAGATCATTGGTGGGCTCGTCGAGCAATAACACGTTTGGTGCCGACATCAGCACACGTAGCAAATATAATCTACGCCGCTCACCACCCGAGAGTTTTTCAATACGCGTATAGTGGCTATCTGAGGGGAAGAGAAAGCGCTCCAGCATCTGAGTCGCTGAAACCAGCGATCCCTCGCCAGTGCGTGACATCTCGGCCCCTTCTTTCACATAATCGATCACCCGTTGCGCCTCATCGAGTGCGACGCTTTCCTGATCATAGTACGCAATATGAACAGTTTCACCGATATCAATAGTCCCACTTGTGGGGGTCAACCGTTCTGCAATCAGATTCAGCAGGGTCGTTTTGCCGCTCCCATTTGGGCCAACTATTCCCAAACGTTCACGGTTTGCGATAGACAAATCAAGTTGATCGATCAGGCAGCGGTCATCAAAATAATGCGAGATGCCCTGTAACTCGATAATCTTTTTCCCGAGGCGACGCGACTCAACCGAGATTTCGATGTCACCACGCTGGGCTTCGGGCGTCGCGGCTTGCATCTCATTGATACGATCAATCCGAGCTTGCTGTTTGGTGGTACGTGCCTGAGCACCACGTCGCAGCCACACCATCTCTTTTTTGAGGATCGTTTGACGACGTGATTCAGTGTTGACCTGTTGGGCAGCCCGTTCCGCTTGGAGTTCGAGAAAGCGTTGATAATTGCCCGTGTAACTATAGACACTACCATTATCTACTTCGACAATGCGATGTACGACCCGATCAAGAAAATAACGGTCGTGTGTAACAAGTAAGAGCGCTGCAGTGGTGCGCGACAGAAACCCTTCTAGCCACGAGACCGTTTCGGTGTCGATATGGTTGGTCGGCTCATCGAGAATCAAGAAATCCGCAGGAAAGATTAACGATGCCGCCATGGCCACTCGTTTGCGTTGACCACCGGAAAGAGTGCCAACACGCGCATCCAGCTCCACAATACCAAGACGAGAGAGAATGGTACGTGCTTCTTGCTCAAGACTCCATGCAGCAGCAGCATCCATATCATTGACCAGTTCAGTGACCTGTTCCTGCAACGCGGTATCATCAGGTGTGCGTGCGAGTGCCGCTGCCGTATGTTCATAGGTTCGTAGCAACTGCATCTGTGGCGCATCCCCCTGAAACACCTGCTCAATCACAGTCAACTCGAGATCAAGCTGGGGATTCTGAGAGAGATACGCTACCCGCAGATCGCGTGCACGGCTGACGCGGCCACTGTCGGCTTCTTCAACACCAGCAATTATTTTCAATAACGTGGTTTTACCACTCCCATTGATTCCTACCACACCAACCCGCTCGCCAGCGGTGATACCAAACGTGATATCCCTGAGGAGGGGGTGTTCAACAAATTGTTTTGAGATCGATTCAAGCGAAATGATATTCATCAGACGTCCTACATCACCAGACTACTTATGCAACAGTACGTGGTTTCTTATTGTTCGTATTTCTATTGTTGTATCAACCATTATTCGGCAGGAGGCCAGGCCAGGTCCAGAAACTCCTGGATTTCAAGCAGATAGCCATTGGGATCGCGCATAAAACAATGGTAGATATTGTAGTCAGCATTACGAGCCGGGGCTTTTTCGAACTCGACACCTTGCGCGCACAAATAATTATACCAATCGTCAACTGAACGTGTGGCTATCGTGATGATGAGCGAGGCCTGTTCGGATGCTGCATCGCGTTGACAGAAACCCAGATACCCATCGCGACTGACCCGATAAATCCGACAAGTTCCCTGATCAAGGGCCAGCGGCAAACCCATTACCTCTTCATAAAAACGCGTTGTGCCCACAAGATCGCGGGTATATAAAAACGTTACTTGCTGATCAATAGAGGGGCGATCCATAGGCTTTCCTTTTCACAAAATAACACGTGAGTGCTTGAAAAAACATTTTAGCGCATGCTACAGTCCTACCATCATACTACAATTTTTAAAAAACGATCAGCGTCGGTACGAGTAACAAAAGATAATTGCAGAGACTGAGGAGATATTACAAAATGGAAGAAATAGGAGCATTGTTGTCTGTCCTCTTCGTGCTTGTACTGATCCTTCTCACACTCTTTGGTTTAACCTGTAGTTCAATATTAGGAATTGTTGCCTTTGTAGAGAGCCTGATTTATCGCGGGGAGTATGCTAAGACTCTCCGCTTTGTAGCATTAAACCAATGTGAGCCAGCGATCAATAGCATTATTGTGATTTCATTGCTCTTCAGGTTGAGTGACCAACCTTACGGCCCAGTGCTGGCAACTTTACCAATGG
The DNA here is from genome assembly GCA_013122435.1 of Chloroflexi bacterium AL-N1. Taxonomy (GTDB): domain Bacteria; phylum Chloroflexota; class Chloroflexia; order Chloroflexales; family Roseiflexaceae; genus AL-N1. Next base: position 194,495 of record WYDT01000007.1, on the reverse strand, counting down.
CAATGCTATGCGTACCAGTTCTTGGGCTTCGGTTTCGCAACCCAACCTATCGCAGCAGATGTGCGACACTCTTAATTTTTGGTATGTTGCGCTGGATATGTAACGTTACTCTCTTAGGTGTTATGTTTCCGTCTATAGAACCAGTTCATTTTCTTGGTGTACCACTGGCGCTCTTTCTTTTAGGAATTTCGATCTGGCAATGTAAAAACATGATCGATGATTCACCAGCGATTACACCAGTTGTAACGATCCAACAAACTCCCTCGCCCAGCAACACCAGCGGATTCCCAACTGTACCCCTGGCATTACCTGACCTAAGTACCGCGATCTGGTGTCCGGTGTGCCATACCCCTACCGCCCTGGATACCGACCATTGTCACCTGTGTGGGCTTATCTTTGCCAGCCGCCTGCCCACCACGCTGCCCATCCCGGCGCACTACACGTTCCTGCGGCCCCTCGCCACCGGTGGCATGAGTCACGTCTATCTCGCCCGCGACCTGCACACTGGCCAACTCGTTGTCCTCAAGACCCTTGCCTCCATCGATGCGCCCCAACCACTCGACTGGCACACCGATGCCCACGCCTGTCTCGCTCACGAAGCCACCCTCCTCCAGTCCCTCGCCTATCCCGGATTGCCGCACGTTCACATCTGGTGGCCTGATGATCACACCCCCTTACTGGTCCTGGAAAATATCGCTGGTCCCACCCTCGAACAAGGCATCACTACCACAAACGATACCGGACAGTTAGTCGGTACCAAACCACTCCCTCTTGCTCAAGCCCTCGGCTATGCCCACGGCATTGTCCAGACCCTCGGCTATCTGGCCGACCAACCCCAACCTATCGTCCACGGCGACCTCAAACCCGCCAATCTGATTGCCGCCACCGACCGTCCCACCCCGGTGCTGCTCGACTTTGGCAGTGCCACCCGCATGGAGGAGCCCCACCCGACGACCCGGCCACACTGCTACGGGACCCCCGGTTTCGCCGCCCCAGAGCAGTATCAAGACCAAGTCACTTCAACCAGCGACGTGGATGGGCTGGGGGCCACGCTCTATCAACTCCTCACTGCCAATGATTCCAGCACCCACCCGCTCCAGTTTCCCGCACTGGCCACACTACCACCTGACCTCGCCGACCTCCTCACTACTATGCTCAACCACGACCCTAACAGACGACCGACACCATCTGAAGTTGAGATCCAATTGCATACATTGATTATGATACTTGGCTCTCAGCAGTTGACCCATACAAAGCTAAAAGTTTAACCAAGAAAACTATTTGTAGTGAGGGTTCATTGTCACACTCAACAGGTTGTTCTTGTTTACTACACATGATAAAATTCATATATTCAGACTCTATAATCTTTTGTGCTAAAAAGGATGTAATGATGGAAAGAAAGATGTTTTCGGAAAACACACTGAAACAGGCTGAGACCTTTGACAAAATCGGCGATGTGTATGAGTCAGCATTTGGAGTCAATCCAGCACAGGTTAGTGCAACAGAATGGCTTATTCAAAACTTACCTACCAACGCACAGGTACTTGATGTTGGATGCGGAGCAGGCGTTCCTACAGCTCAATTGATTGCCAATGCGGGATTTAATGTTACGGGGATCGATTCGTCTGTAGAAATGCTGCGATTAGCCCAGCAAAAAGTACCTAATGGCACATTCCGTTTAATGGATATGACAGATCTATCTTTAGATGGTCTCATGTTTCAGGGCATGGCTGCTTTCTTTTCGCTTCTCATGTTGCCAAGAGCAGATATTGTTCCAACGATACGACAACTCACACGTTATCTGGAATCAGAGAGTTATGTAGTAATATCAATGGTTGAAGGAAATTTTGACTACTTTACCATACCGTTTCTTGGGCACACGATCAATGTTTCAGCCTACTCTGCAGGTGAATTTGCCGATATCTTGAATACTGAGAACCTACATGTCATCGATGTGCAAACCGTTGACTTTAGTCCTAACGAGAATGCCGACCCCGAAACACAAGCATTCTATTATTGCCAATATCGCCCGTAAGAGATACAGATATTCACAAATCTGATAGTGTCTGATTGTCACAAGATCAGACACTACTCCTAATATCACAACATCCTCATCCAAATGCCACAAATCTGCCATAATTTTCAGATCATCTTATATTAAAATTCAATATCTTAAAAACTTTTCTCTTTGTATACATGAAATTCAGGTATATCTTTATACCACTGATATGAAGTTATCACATCCAGATAGTATAGCTCACACAAAACATTATTGCGACAGAATACGAATACATTAAGATAGATCCACAGATCACAATATGACACTAAAAACAAGGTGAACATTTTTTGAGCATTTGCCAGTTACATTTCCGTATTTTTAGAGATAGTATCTGTATACAATGCTTACAATCTGAATTAGATAGTGTACGCCAAAAACGAAAAGCTCAACAATAATTTTTAGCAGTAGGAAGGAGGAACCACATACCATTCTTATTTCGCCAATGCTAATGGCGAGTAGTTGGGATCAATTGCTCTGATAGTCCTTAACCACGAAAGGTAAGGAAGGAAGCTAAACTATGCGTAGACGTACCACAATCATACCCATCATCCTAACCGTAATGATTACGATGACCTATGGTCTCACCGCAATAAATGTTCAAGCTGCTCCGGCATGTAGTGTCAATGGTTCCCTCAAAGCGTACCAGCCAATCACAGTTGAGTGTCAGGGGCCAAATGTGGGAGAGAACAATTCATCTAATCCGTTTATGAACTATCGTATGACGGTCACGATCTCCGGTGGTGGCAAAACCTGGAAAGTACCAGGATATTTTGCAGCCGACGGGAATGCGGCTCAGAGCAGCAGCACCAGCGGCAATGTATGGCGCGCTCACTTTGTGCCACCCACCCAGGGAAGCTATACCTATACTGTTTCATTTCGCCAGGGCAATGAAGTAGCCATTGCGTTGAATGATAGTGTTGGCAACCCGGTAGCACCTAATGGGACAAATGGCTCATTCAACATCGGTGCTCCTGATTCAAATGCCCCCGGCTTCTATGCCAAAGGCAAACTTCGCTATGTTGGAAAACAGTACCTGCAATTCGATAATGGCGAATACTTTGTGAAAGGTGGACCAGGAAGCCCTGAAACATTTCTTGGTATTACCGATATCGATGGCACCGAGAACGGTCTGAGTGATTTGCGGAACTATAGTGACCACGTCCAGGATTGGCAATCAGGCCAACCGACCTGGAAAAATGGCAAGGGGAAAGGGATTATCGGTACAGTGAATTATCTGGTTGATACCGCAAAAAATAATTCCATCTACATTATCACCATGACTGAGGGTGGCGATGGAAATAACATATGGCCCTGGCCTGCACGTGTCAAGGACAACAAAAACAATATGTATCGCTACGATGTGTCTAAACTTGCTCAGTGGAACCTTATCTTTGAGTATATGACACAAAAAGGGATGCACATTCATTTGCTTACCACTGAAACCGAGACCGAGCAGTTCTTTGAACACTACGAATTTAACGCTATCGGAGGGACACGTTTTGCTAAAGCACGTAAACTGTACTACCGTGAACTAATCGCTCGATTTGGGCATCACAATATCACCTGGGATATCGGCGAAGAGTATGGCGGAGTCTCTGACGGCAAACATGGCTATCCGTTAGACATTGGTAAGCCTGGTACTATCGAACAGGTAAAACTGTATGCGGACTATATCAAAGCTGTTGATCCCTATAATTCACCAGTGGTCATTCACTCCATCAATAACAACAACAGTAAATATAATGATTTGTATGGACATCCCACCTTTGACGGTATTGCTATGCAAAGCGATCAGGGCCGGGTAATTGATTTCGCCAAAGGTTTTCTTTCCAACTCCAAGAGCGCGGGTCATCAATGGATCTTTTCCTCTGACGAACAAGCTCCTGCTAATGGAGCAAACCCCTGCGATCCTGACGACCGGGCTGACGAGCGTCGCAATGTCCTGTGGGGGCCACTCCATGTCGGTTCCTGGGGTGTTGAGTGGTATGGTGGTTATCAAACCTGTGGAAATGATTTTAACCATCGTGATTTCCGTGACCGCGACGATCTGTATCGTGAGACAGGCTATGCTGTCACGTATTTCATGAATAACCTGAGCCGTGACCTTGGCAATATGACAAACAACGATGGACTACTATCTGGTGAGGATGGTGCCAATGGTGGTGGCCGTGTGTTAGCGCAGGGTGGTCAAGCGTACTCGGTATATCTGCCTGACGCGAGTCCCAGCGGTACACTAAGCGTCACTAATGGTACTTATACTCAACGCTGGTTCAATCCCCGTAGTGGTACATTTGAGGGTACCACTAAAACCGTAAGTGGCAATTCTATCGCACTGGGTAACCCACCAAACTCCACTAACAGCGATTGGGTGGTCTTGCTCAAACGCAGTGGTGGCAGTAATCCTACTCCAACACCTGGACCAAATCCAACCACCAAAACATTTACACCAACCGATGATACCTACCTGGAAAGTGGCACCAACCAAAATAATGATTTATTGCGTGTCGAACCAGGACAACGTATCACTTACCTCAAATTCAACGTCAGTGGTGTCAGCAATATTACTGATGCCAAGCTCAAACTACGTGTTGACAGTGACGCAGGCAGTGGCACCATTCGCGCTTACAAAGGAACTAGCAATAGCTGGAGTGAAGGCAGCCTGAGCAACAGCAATGCCCCTGGCAAAGGCACACAGGTTGCCAATCGTAGTGGTACATGGGATGTTGGCACGACTTATACCCTTGACGTAGATACTCTCGTCAGTGGCAATGGTACCGTGACCGTCATTCTGGAAATGGATGCAGGTGGCAATGATGCTGCATTCAGCTCAAGTGAAGGTGTCACAGCACCCCAACTTGTGATTGCTTCATCATAGTCTGTCCCGTCCTCTTGTCAACCGATACAAGCCTATGTCTTGTATCGGTTGACCTGTTTCCTATATGAATTTATAAGTATTTAATTATGAAATCACAATTATAGTTTATTTCATATTAAAATATCAAATAATAAAGAGCTTGTGGTGGTAGTTCTCTCAGCATTATTCGTAACAAGATCAGGAGGTTTTTGCATATGAAATCTGCACGTTTTGTCCGCATAATGGGTTTCCTCACAACGATCCTTATTGCCACATCAGTCATGCATCCAACCACACCTGCACGATCTGCTCCCAGCACTCAACAAACCGTCTGGGGGGAGAACTTTGAACGGTTAGGGACCGGACAACGCTGGTTCAACAACCAATATACTGAGGTTCGCTCTAACTGTGGTGTCAATAATAGTAAATGTGTGCGCGTACGATACGTTCCTTTTAGTGGCGGATCCGAACGTGTCACATTTAAGCAAAATATCCCGCCTGCAAAGTCCTACACACTCAACTACGATGTGATGTTTGAGCGAGGATTTGAGTTTGTTCGTGGGGGAAAACTACATGGATTAGGACCGGCGAATCCCGTGACTGGTTGTCGAAGTGGGGCGGCTGACAGATGGAGTGCACGAACCATGTTCTCAGGAGAGGGTGAGCCATATCCATACCTGTATAAGCAAGAGCGCGAGAACCGTTGTGGTACCTCGTACCGAGGTAGCAGTTTCCGCTACCAGACCGGGAAATATCATGCAGTGTCACTGTTTGTACAAGTCAACGATCCCAATCAGGCAAACGGACGCGTTCTACTCTATGTAGACGGCAGACTCATCGAGAAGTTAACCGACATACGATTTCGTAGTGCTAATACCCGAGATTCGCTTATCAATACCTTTATGTTTAGCACATTCCATGGAGGCAGCGATTCATCCTGGTCGCCTTCCAAAGCCGTCTATGCTCGCTTCGACAACTTTGCGGTTGACCAGGGTTTTCGTATTCGATCCGCTCCTGGCAAGTATCGAGATGGCTAATTAGCAGTTTGCTGCTTTCACTTATTTCTATACGGCAGGGACACATGTTCCTGTCTTATTTCTTGTGCTTTTTGCGTAAGTGCTACAATGAGCCTATCATACCACTTCACGTTCGTATACATCATCAACGTGCAGGGAAACAGGAGAGCTATATGTCTCTTCATACAAGAGTCGGGGTTTGTAGCTTTCTTGTGGTGATTACCGCGTGTGCAACACCTTCAGAAGAAGCAACACAACCAACACAACCAGCAGCCCCCATTAGTTCATCTGAGATTGTGGTCGATCTGGTCCATCCAGAGATGCCCACGGCTGTTCAGGGGCAGGAGGGCTGGGAATATCAACGAACCGCTTTCGATGGTGATGGAGCACAGGAACAGGCGCTTCAGATCACGCACGTTCCACTCTTTGATGGTCTGCCAGCATGGAATGATGGGCATACCTGACAACTCTATATCGAAGAGCCAGATGGTCAAAGAACGGATGTCTATCCCCGCTTTGTTCCTAATGGCCTTGTAGAAGCACGACTTACGTATGCAGAAGAGGAAGAGGAAGAGGCTGCTTATATTATCCTGATCGAACGCATGCCCCAATTCCTCAATGGCTACGAGATCTGTTATGATGGACCGGAACAAACTCAGACCATCGAGTTAGTAAACCGCGAACTGGATCCCGGCAATGGCTTTATAAGAACATCCAACTGATGTACATAAGAGAAGCAAGGCAACGTGCCTGTACAACACATTGCCTGCATAATCAACAGATGTTTATCGCGATGCAGTTTCTCCACTCTCGTCTGGCAAGATGACCTCGCTGCTCAAACTACGCAGGAATGCAACAAGTTGCGCTTTCTGCTCTTCGGTAAGATCAATCTCTCGCCCTGGTTCTTCCCACACATTATAATGTTCAACAACCTCTTCTAATGTCTGTAACTGGCCTGCATGCATATACGGCGCTGTCTCCGCAATATTGCGAATCGTCACAGTACGCATAGCATTTTCTATATCTGGATCATCAAAATCGAGTGCTTCCAGATGTTCACAATCTTCAGGAGCCGCATCGCTATACCTACCCAGACAGTTGAACTCATCCTCAGCGACTTGCTGAATACCAACCGCGCGACCCCGATCAGGGTCTTGTCCCTCCACAGATGGAACATCGAGATTATAGAAGCGATTATCAGTCATTAAGGGGCCTAAGTGACAGGTCATACATTTACCATCACCAATGAAAACACGGAGGCCAGCCTCTTCTTCTGGCGTTAGGGCCGCACGCATAGCTGCATTATCATTATTCACTACCGCCTCTACGTACTGATCGAAACGCGATGGGCCAAACTCAATCTGTCGTTGATATGCCGAGATAGCCTTGCCCATATTGGCGAAGACCCGATTGACACTATCACGATCCTCTTCCGTCATGGCTGCCCATGCTGCACTTGATGCAGGATCTTCCAGTGGTGCGGCATTGTCCGGGAAGCGCTCCTGATCAGAGAAGTCTGGTAATTCTCCAAAAAGCTCTTCATACTGCACACGATACTCCTGATCAATGATACGCACATAAAACGTACGTGCTCCACCATGCTCGACCGGGCTTTCAAGCGGACCAAGTGCCTGCGACCACATACTGTCCTTACGACCATCCCAGAAGAACCAATCACTATAGGCGGTACCAATTACAGTTGGGGCACTACGGCCCGTCACACCAACACCCTCGGAAAACGCCAAACCGTCAGTAAAACTCTGGTCAGGATCATGACATGTCGCACACGAGACCGACCCATCAACACTGAGTGACTCATCAAAGAACAGTTCTTCCCCAAATGCCACAGCACGGGGATCATCTACCACAGCATTTGAAGGATCAGCTGGTGGTGGAGCCAATTCTCCAATCCACAGCGAACGAAGTAAGGTAACCTCTGAATCGGTCCACTGGGGGCCACGTGGCCAAACTGCATAGACCGATATCCCCACAATGACTAAAACAACCAACGAAGCCGCTCCAATAAGTAATCTACGTGATAGGCTTTTACTATCAGTGGTGTCCACCCCTTGTTCCGCGCTCTTTTCCGTCTGCGAAGCTTTTTCCCGCTCGGTCATTTTTCCCTCCCTGATATATTGAAAGAAAGCACAGTGCCCTCAGAGCACAGCAAAGTAGACATCAGACAAGACTGACATCGGAGAAATAACATTATCTGTTAATTGGAAAGATTGACGCATATGCTACAAACAATCCTTGTTTCACATACTTGTGCAATAACGCAAGAAAAATCAATTGCAACAAATCAGGCACACGTACATGAACACTACTTATTGTAGCATTCAATAATTAACTTGAAATAAACTAGATATTACATATAAATAAACTAATAATCAATATTAAAAACTTTATATATAAAAATACGTATTTACTATTTATGCATGGCCATAACATGAAGCCCTTATGCTATTCAATAGCATTTATGCGTATTGATTATGAGTTTGTAGATAGGGGAAAGTAATACTGTAGACAACAGATCATCTGCCCTCAACGGCCTGTCATATCATGATATACATACCAGCCACGTCTCAATGCGTGATGCAGTTTCGCTCATGTTGCTGGAGGGCTTTTATAGGGGACCATGGAGATCATAAATATATTTCTAAGGGTATCCACCACATCAACAGCACCAAAGATAAGGGGCAAACAGGCATGCGTATACGAGGTTTCCCTCATGGCAGATGACTTTGTTCGGTGTATGCTTCAACTGTATTGAGACAAAACACAGATGGATTGGAGCATACTATGTTGCGTCATGAAAAAGCCTTACAAGACTATGCCAAAGCCCGTAGAGATGAACAATATCGTCTTCGCAAACTGGCTAAAGATACCGAAGATACCAACGAGCACGATCAACAACCACAAGAGACATCCTCGCCGCAGCCTTTTGCCTGGTTGCGTCGCCTGATTACCAGTAGGTAACGAACCTGCGACTTCGCGCTTTAGCGTTTCGCATACAGATAGCCAATTTCACGATGAGCCTGGTTTGAAATATGTTGGACAGCAAAGTTGTGTTTCCGAAAGAAAGCAATCAGATCTGTGTGTGAGTATGTTGTTATATCATTGTGATACTCAAGCGATATACGACGTATACGACGCAGCGTCGCATCGCTGATTTGAAAAAAGATGTCGTATTCGGCTCCCTCACAATCGACCTTGAGTAGGTCACAATACTCAAGACATAAGTCAGCAAAGAGCACATCAAGAGTCGTTGCATTCACGTTTAACACCTGTGAGTCAGTTGCATGATTGCGCGACACGGTGCTGTAAGTGACTGGAACACTGGAGCCTATTTCAAGCTACAATTCCTGCAATTGACCATTTACTGCTTGCGGAAAAGCCACAATATTACGTATGTTGTTGAGGCGTATATTCTTTTGTAAAAGTGCAAATGAGTCCGGCGATGGCTCATACGCAAACACTATGCCACGTGGATTCTGTCGCGCAGCATGGATGGCAAAATCCCCTAAACCAGCACCAATGTCAATAATGTTCCATCCATTCTGAATAGTTGCGCCAGCAGCTTCGTAGTCACGATCTAAACAAGTCTCTTTGATGATCCAGATATCCATGGCCGAACGCACCCAGAATTGCAGACCGTTACGAAGCATTATGTGCATAGGAAATGTTTTCTCTAAACCGAGGAATATGCGCACAGTACGCAGAGGGTTTTTGATACCACAAAGCAACGTAGGAATTGAACGCAAGTAGTAGCGCCAACGTGTGTACATGAATCAATACCCTTTCTGCTCTGTATGTATTATGGAACACAAATAGTTATTGAAAAAATCTCTACTCATAATAGTAAGCCATATCTCTTTTCAATGCAACAAAGGTCTATTATTAAACCATTTATACATATCAAGATGGTGACAACTGTTTGACGGGTCTTTCCGGCGATGGGATAATGTAGAGGTTTCAATCTATGCTGGAAAGGCCTACATGCAAAGTTTGGATAGTCAACACTTGCTAACGCTTTACAATCAACTCTTGACATTAAAATCATTGCCGCGGACAGGCTGGCTTCAGCGTGGGGTCGCCAACGCAGAGAGTATTGCCGACCATAGTTTTGGCATGGCTATCTTAGCCCTGCTCATTGGCGAAACGATGCCACACCTCGATCACCATAAGTTGCTGAAAATAGCTCTGCTCCACGATCTGGCTGAAGTACATCTCACTGATCTTCCAACGTCGGCCAAACGGTTTGTTGGTGCCGCAACCAAACATGCTGCCGAACAGCAAGCACTAACCGATCTCTTTCAACACATTCTCCATCGTGATGAACATGTCGCTCTATGGTCAGAATATAGCGAAGGGAGCAGTGTCGAAGCACGGCTGGTGAAAGCCATTGACCGGCTTGAAATGCTGGCCCAAACCCTCGCGTATGAACGTGCTGGCAATCGTAATCTTAACGAATTCTGGCAAGACGCCGAACAGGGCCTGGACGAATTTCCGCTGATCCAAGCAATGGTACTCGATCTGCAAAAACAACGAGAAACCCTTTAGTTGATTGCCATGTACCATCAGACCTCCGTCCTACATCCTTTGGTTGGTCTAACATACAGATTTAGGTTGAGGCCCCAGCAGCACCTCTATGATATGCTTCTCTGTGCAGTAAAGAAACCAGTAAAAACGATAGCATGGAGAAGCGATGATTGATTTCTACAGTGTTTCGTTCAAGGCTGTTCATGCACAGCACAACGAACTCTTACAACAAGCCGCACGCGATCGTCTGCTCAAGCAGCACACAATCCATCATTCCCTGGGGCAACGGGTGGCTCGTTCGCTGGGGTATGTTATGGTGCGTTGGGGGTTGCGTCTCCTACGATATGGCCGTGTCAACCAGATAGTTCTGGTACGCAACCAAGAGGCACAGCTAGGGTCAGTCCAGTCAAACTAGCTTTTGAGAGCGTTAGTAGCCGATTCACCATCACACACGTACCATCGTCTGCCCCTGTGTTAATTTGGTTAGATTAATACACATCTCCCACAAATCCACTGCTTTTGCGTGATCGTAGGAATCCTTCGAAGATCTAACCTGGTCATGCCCATCAAAGTATGTATCTTTGCAAACAATAGAATCTCATGTATAGCAAACGTACAATGCTTACAACGATGATATAAAGGAAGTGTTTATGAATACCGCAAAACCAAAAGCCATTATTCTTTTTGATGGTGTATGCAATTTCTGCAACAGCACAATCAACCTGGTGATTAGCCATGATCCACATGCCTACTTTCACTTTGCTTCGCTACAATCACCAACAGGCCAGACATTATTAGAGAAGTACAACCTTAGTACAGAGCAGTTTGACACATTTATTTTGATCGAGAACGATCAGGTGTATCAACGCTCAACGGCGGCATTAAAAGTTGCTCGACGTTTGAGTGGATGGTTGCCGACTCTCCATGGTCTCATTATAGTTCCGAGATCGCTTCGTGATATGGTCTACAATGTGATTGCGAAAAATCGTTATCGCATATTCGGCAAAAGCGATGCATGTATGGTTCCCACACCCGATGTGAGAAGTCGCTTTCTCGTATAGCTACTGCCTGATTTAGGAGTAATACACTTCCATGGATGAAGTAGATCATGATAGGCGAAAGAGACGATCATTGACGTTACCGAACAATGAGGTCATATATCTGTCACAGCTCGTAAACCGATTGCAGCAACACCTGCAATCGCGCTTAGTTGGTGTCTACCTGTTTGGCTCGGCGGCATATGGCGACTATCAGCCAGGGTTGAGTGACCTCGATGTACAGGCGGTCATTGCTGAACTACTCAGTATGGCTGAGCGACAAACATTAGCCGAACTACTATTACAGACCACCCTGCCCTGTCCCGCTCGTCAGCTAGAGTTCGTCTGTTATCATCAAAGAGCCATCAACCCTGCTAGCCGTAACCCACAATTTGAGCTAAATCTCAACACTGGAGCACACATCGCAGATCATCTGACATTCGACCCGGCTGAAGCGTCAAGCCATTGGTTTGTGCTTGATATCGCCATTGGCTATCAGCTAGGCCATCGATTGTTTGGCTCTGAATTGACAGCCACTTTTGTTCCAATTCCCCGAATCTGGCAACTAGAAGCTATCCTCGACTCGCTCGCATGGCATCATACACACGAAGCAACATCAGTTAACAGTATTCTCAATGCATGTCGTGGATGGCGTTATGCGGTGACCAAAAGTTGGGAATCAAAGCGAACAGGTGCGCTATGGGCATGTGAACAGCCAGCGTGTCCTGCTATTGTCACACAAACCCTCGCACCTCAACAGGGTGTACCATCATTTGATCCTCAAGAGATTACATTATTTATTAAATTAGTAAAACTATCTGTCCATACCGCGATACAGCATGAGTTTGCTCTCTGAATACGGCATGCGTGTCAATCCCTGACACAGGTTGACAGGGATCATGATGCATACTGTATGTATCATACTCACAGAAAGGAATACACGATGCCACGACCTAACTCAAAAGAACAACTGCTGGAACAGGCCCAGCAACGCTATACAGCTTTGCAAGACGAAGTTGCCAAAATACCGCCAGAGGAGATGGTTGAAGGTGGTACCGTCGGCGAATGGTCGATTAAGGATGTACTGGCGCACCTGCTCGCATGGCATCAGATGGTGCTATCCTGGCATCGGGCAGGCAAACGTGGTGAGGTGCCTATAACACCATCGGAGCAATATACCTGGCGCGAGATACCAGCACTGAACCAGGAAATTTATGAAACGCATCGTGACTGGCCACTTGATAGGGTGAGCACAGATTTTGCCGCATCGCACCACGAAATCCTACAGGAAATCGAGGCTCTCTCAAACAATGAGCTATTTACACCGAAGGTATATGCCTGGACAAAATCGACGACTTTGGGATCATATTTCATCTCCGCGACCAGCAGTCATTACGGCTGGGCCTGTAAAGAGATACGTCGGGGCAACAAGGTGAAACGTAAGCAGCAGGTGTAAGTCAGGGACATACCATTTTGTGTTTTCTGGTGTTGCCGCCACAGTGGCCATATCATGTCTAGTGTGGCGGCACACTGATATAACAGATGACTAACTCTCTCGTCGTTGTCAGGTTCGCTCACAAAAGAAGATTCTGTTCACACCTCTCTTTTGCTTATTCCTTCAAATAAAATACGGTGTATACTAAAATAACTTTATTTTATTCGGCTTTTTTTATTTTACACCGAATATATATTGACATGAAGGCATAAGTATGATAAAAAATTCACAAAGTCATGATCTAGATAGCATAGATATATTCATTGTGCAATTGCTCCAGATTGACGGTCGATTGAGCAATGTGGATCTGGCACGCCGTGTACATCTGTCACCACCAGCGACACACGCACGCGTCAGACGACTTGAGCAGGAGGGCTACATTCGTACCTACACCGCTATTCTTGATCGAGACAAGATGCAGTTTGATCTGTTGTGCTTTATTCAGGTAAGTCTGCAACTGCACCAGATTGAGTCCGTAGAAGGATTTCGTACTGCCATCTATCAAATGCCGGAAGTTCTGGAATGCTATCATCTGACTGGCGAGTATGATTATCTGCTCAAAGTTATTGTGCGTGACCGTAAGGATCTGGAGCGTTTTCTCGTGGAACGTTTGACGCCCCTGACAGGTGTCGAGCGCATTCACACCAGTATTGTGTTTACCGAAATCAAGTCCACCACTGCATTGCCGTTGGACGAAAAGGAGTTTATGCCATGACGCATCACCACTCTCAGACGATGGGCCAGCAACTTGGCCGTCGTTCCTGGGCCGAACCCTGGAAGATCAAAATGGTCGAGCCGCTCCACATGATTAGCCGTAAGGAACGCGAACAAGCGCTGCTTGAAGCGGGATACAACACATTTTTACTACGCTCGGAAGCCGTCTACATCGATCTGCTCACCGACAGCGGCACCAGCGCAATGAGTGATCGACAGTGGGCGGGTATGATGTTGGGTGACGAAGCCTACGCAGGGAGCCGCAACTACTATAGCCTTGAAGAGGCCGTCCAGACCTACTATGGCTATAGCTATCTGGTACCAACCCATCAGGGGCGCGGTGCTGAACATCTCATCAGCCAGGCCGTGATCAAGCCGGGTAACTATGTGCCTGGGAATATGTATTTCACCACCACTCGTTTGCATCAAGAGATTGCTGGTGGCATTTTTGTAGATGTCATTACCGACGAAGCGCATGATCCCACCAGCCTGCATGCTTTCAAAGGTAATATCGATCTGGACAAACTCGAAGCAGTGATCAAACGCGAGGGCGCAGACAACATCGCCTATGTCAGCCTCGCCGGGACAGTCAACATGGCTGGTGGTCAGCCAGTCAGCATGGCCAATGTGAAGGCCGTACGTGCACTATGCGACCGCTACAACATTCGCGTCTACCTCGATGCAACACGCATGGTCGAAAACGCCTTTTTTATCCAGGAGCGTGAGGAAGGCTACACAGACAAACCCATCGCAGCTATTCTCAAAGAATTTTGTAGCTACACCGACGGCGCATGGATGAGTGGCAAGAAGGATCACCTGGTCAATATTGGTGGTTGGTTGGCTGTCAACGATCCAGAGTTGTTTGAGGAATTGCGAAACATGGTAGTGGTGTACGAAGGGCTGCACACTTATGGTGGTCTGGCCGGACGCGACATGGAGGCCATGGCCATCGGTATTGCAGAATCAGTACAGGACGATCACGTACGCTCACGGATTGGGCAGGTGCGCTACCTGGGCGACTTGTTGATCGATTGGGAAATTCCGATTGTCCAGCCTATAGGCGGGCATGCCGTGTTCCTCGACGCCAAGGGATTTTACCCCCACATCCCACAGAATCAGTTCCCAGCCCAAACACTGGCAGCGGAACTCTATCGAGACTCAGGTATCCGCTCCATGGAACGTGGTGTCGCCAGTGCTGGACGTGACCCGAAAACAGGTGACCACTACTATCCCGCGCTTGAACTGACCCGCTTGACCATCCCCCGTCGCGTTTATACTCAGGCACATATGGATGTGGTGGCAGAAGCGATCAAGACGGTCTACGATGCCCGTGAGGAGACACAGGGGCTCAAAATGGTATATGAACCAAAATACCTGCGCTTCTTCCAGGCCCGCTTTGAGCCGATCTAACACCTCATCCCATATAAAACAACGAGCACCAAGGTGGTGCTCGTTGCATAGTAGCTATCTGTTGTCTTTATTGAATAAAGGGCAACACCAGGATATCGGCTGAAGTAAATGTAGCAGTGTATGTGAGCGGCTCTTGTCCGGTTGTAATGCGACGAATGGATTTTGCCGTCGTGTCATCCTCCCAGCGTTCAAAGCGCAGCCAACCGGTAGCACCTGGTTGTACTGGTATACTCACGTCGAGTTGGTACCCTGCCCACGAAACAACGGTCATCGGAGTGGTGATAGTCTCACCATTCACCGTAATATGTTGTCCTGATGGCTCCGAATCAAGCGTCACATCAACCTTCTTGGGGAACATCATGAGACTGATTGTGTCGCTCGACAACCCACGACTGTCTGTGGCAATCAAGCGAATCTCAAGTGCACTGTTGGTAGCGGCCAACAGATCTTCAGGAGCAGCACCATTCATCGTAATCGTCTCACCACGCGTTTCGGGTAGGTAGGGATGGGTGTGGGCGCCTCCTGTACCAAGGCCATGATGGATGAGCGCGGTCCACGCAAACTGTACCTCATCACCATCGGCATCTGTCGCAGTAGCACTGAGCGTTAATGATTCTCCCACACCATAGCAGCCATTGACATCTTCGCACGACACACTAATCTCTGGGACAGGCGCGGTATTGTCGGTACTAATGCGGATCGTTGCAGGCGCAGATGTGGCACCACTGCTGTCGCGTACGACCAGCGAAGCCGTGAATGTACCCCTGACGGTGTACTCGTGGGTGACTATTGGACCAGTTCCGGTATTCCCATCGCCAAAATCCCACTGGTAGCTCAAGGTGTCACCAGGATCAGAATCACTACTCTCACGCCCATCAAAATTCACCGTCAGTGGCGCAATACCAGAGGTGGGGCTAGCCTGAATACGTGCAGTTGGTGTGCGATTGCTATCACCAGTATAAGCCACTCGACGTATCTGACCACCATTTGCAAGCGTCGTGTAATAAAGTGCCTGTGTTCCTTCGTATGGGCCAAAAGTCAGATGGACAGCACTACTACTCCCTAATGAGTTGACAAAGTTTTCGGCCTTGTAGGTGCCCTGCCCATCAGGTGCCAGCCGAAAGATGCGACCACATCCATAATCTGCAAAGAGATAGGTATTATCGTATTCGGAGGGCCAGATGCCATTGGGGACAAACGCACCACCAGTAATCGAATTACAGACAGCCCCTTCACTGCGTCCATAAGCGTAGACCGGGTTGGCCATTCCCGCTGGGGGTGTAGCACTACAATCCGTGGTCGAGCCAGTTTTGCAGAACCCCTCACGCGTGTTCCATCCATAATCCGCACCTTTTTGAGACTCGTTGATCTCTTCCCAGGTATTTTGTCCAACATCATTCATAAAAAAGCGTGTCTCTGTCCCTGAGGTGTTCGGATCGAAGGCCATACGGAAGGGATTTCGCAGCCCCCATGCAAAGGTCTCCTGACATGTCTTCCCAGCCTGTGTACGACCCGTTTGGTGGCAGCGTGCGCTGTTTGCTCCTACAAACGGATTCGAGGGGGGAATAGCTCCATCACGCGTGATTCGCAAGATTTTGCCAAGAAGCGTATGTCGGTCACGTGATGCGTCGTTGTTCCCGGCACACCCGCTGTCCTCATTGTAATCACAGCCAGCATCCCCAGTGCTGATGTAGAGGTAGCCATCTTTACCAAACTGAACATCGCCAGCATTATGATTGCCATTGGTCGAGGGAATATTATCGATCAGGACTTGTTCACTGTTTGGTGTCATGATATCGCCCTGCAGGGTAAAACGTGACACGCGATTGATCGCTTCATCACAGGAACCATCAACCTTTGAGGTATAGAACAGATAGACATAGTTGTTTGCATTCGCGGTGAAGGATGGATCAACGGCAATGCCCAACACACCTCGTTCGCTGTTCATACAAATGCGATTCTCAAGATTGAGCGCTGGTTGTTCTATGAGACTACCATTGGTATAGATACGTACCTGACCCGTTTGTGTCGTAATGAGCATACGACCATCAGGAGTAAAAGTCAGGGCAGTCGGGCGGAAGAGCGAGGAGACCAGTTGATCTTCAAAACCCGTTACAGGTTGTGATGCAGATGGCATACCAAGACCAACACCGCTGATAAGGAGTGCTAGATAGAGTGCAAGCAATGGGCGGGACGATGAAAAAGGCATGCTTCGTGTATCCTTTCAAGCGCGCTTAGTATACCGTATGTGACCACAGCAAACAACTCATGGAAGATGACAGGTCGATATCAATCTCGTCTTTGGTATTTGTCTTGAATGTATGGTTGTTTACCCCATACCAGTGCTCAATGAACGTCTTGACACTGTTCAGGGTCAGTGTTACAATTTTGCGTAGCTACGGCCCCGTAGCTCAATTGGATAGAGCGTCAGCCTCCGGAGCTGAAGGCTACTGGTTCGAACCCAGTCGGGGTCACTTGTTCCACCTTACTTCTCCACCAACACACCCCAGTACATTTCAGTGATTACTACATGGCAACAAGCCACTGTGTGATAGGAATAACCCCAAAAGCAAACAGCGTCTGGATCGTGATGATCGTCGCCATCAATGAGGCATCACCGCCCAGTTGCCGCGCAAGCACATACGATGCAGTTGAAGTTGGCTGGATCTGAAACAGAATCAAAATCCCCAAAGCCTCTTGAGGTAATTGCAATAGTATACCTGTACCTACAGAAATAAGTGGGAGCAGCACAAAACGTGCAACGACACTAACCCCTACCCCACGCACATGGCCACTCAAAGCCCCCGGCACAAGAGCGGCTCCAACCGCAAGCAAACCACATGGCAACGCGGCACGAGCCAGTATCCCTACCATATCAAGGACTACCGAGGACACAGGAATAGCCAAGCGATTGACGAGCAAGCCAATCACACAGGCCATAATGAGTGGATTGGTGATGACGGCCTGCACAATAGCCATGGGACTACGCTTCCCCATATTGCCATAGCGACTAAGCATCAGCACACAGAGCACATTTACCAACGGTACACCCGTTGCGATGAGCAAGGTCACAAACACAATCCCTGTTTCGCCATACAGTGCCGGAATAGTAGCCAGAGCCACATAGCTATTGAAACGAACACTGCCCTGAAACACAGATGTAAATGCCGGGCCATCAATCCGCAGGATGGTCTTTGTGAAGAGGAGCATAACAGTAAGAATGAGAATAGCCAAAACCAGTGCATTAGCAAGCTGCAAAACCACAGCACCAGAGAATGTCGCCTGTATCAGTACCTGGCAAAACAGAGCAGGTAAAAAGACCCAATAGGCCAGGCGTTCCAATCCCCGCCAGAAACCATCGTCTGCAAAACGATAGTGTTTGAGGCCATAGCCAAAGGCGATCAGCGCTGCGACCTGGAGCAAAGCATCGGTCATAGATATGCGTTTTCGTTCGTGTGAGCACGATTGCGCCTTTATGGTACCACAGGTTTAATGGCTATCATACCCCTATTTATATGCTTTACTCCCCTATGTTCAATTAAGAGGTGAGATGAGCGCTCATCTCACGGAAATGTGCGGCAAACGAGACCATTTTCGGCTCAACCAACCGCGCAAAATCAGCATACTTCATATGAATGGTATCCGTATGGGTTCCCACTTGAAAGACAATCACGTCTTCGGCTGCTAACCTGGAGTCGACATAGACTGGCAGGTTATACAGATTCCCAAATGGCGGCATCGCACCTACCTCGCAATCGGGAAAGGCCGCAGCAACTTCGGTTTCGCTTGCAAGCCAGACCTCTTTGGCTCCAATAACTTCAGGTAACTGTACAAAATTTACCCGATAAGAAGCGGGAAGCACTAACATAACGAGATTACCATCAGCCACTACAATAACTACTTTTGCCATCATATCGTTGCGAATGCGCTCGCTGGTAGCGACGTCCTGTGCTGTAAAAGCAACACGATGTTGTTGAGTTTCAAATGCGATATGTTGCTCTTGAAGATAGGTTATGAGTTGGTCTTTACACATCTTTGTGCTCCTCTATTTTACAAATCAATCTGCTGACGACATCTATGCAGAACTTGTTTGGTCGTATAATGGAGGGGGATTGGTCAGACATGCTGTTAGCATACCATGTATAGCATCTGTGAGAAGAAATGATGTATCTACAGTGTATGGTTAACTGTTAACATCCTCATTATCTATCTCTCACGGATATCTGTTTACTATAGTGATTCCTTGCAATGTGCTGTTTGATTTGCTATTCGTGTTCACCTATTGCACACATTGTGATTCACTCGTTTCTGAATGGTTACGACGTGTGAAATAACCATAACGTCCATACAAGTCGACTCTGCTACACTGAAGCTATAACAAAACATCTCTATATGCTGTACCAAACCACAGCACCTTCAAAGAGGAAGGGACAACACTGGTGTTGAGGATTCTCTATTGAACAGAATCTCTACGCGAGCACGTGGTGAAAATACATGGATACTTAGCTACAATACCTCTTACTGACTACCCTGACAGCTAGTTTCCTCTCCACACCATAGCACTGTCACTCCTGAACGAAGCAACATCCCTGGCCTATGAAAAGGTACAGATGCGTTCCTGACTGTATCGCAGAAGGGCACCGTAATGAATACCCCTATTGAACTAACACCCGAACAACTACGTCGTACCGTTGACCCACAAACTATCGATTTGCACACTGAAGAACGTAGTGCCACCTTCGAAGGCATTATTGGTCAACAGCGGGCGGTAGCCGCGCTGCGTTTTGGCCTTGGAATGGGGGATAATGGCTTTAATATCTATATTGCTGGTCCGCCGGGCCTTGGCAAAATGACGGCTGTTCGTTCATTCATTGAAGAACTGGTACGCAGTAAACCCAAGCCACCAGACATATGTTATGTCAATAATTTTCTTGATCCGTCCGAACCAACTGTCTGTTTCTTATCGGCAGGGTTGGGACACCAGTTACGGCACGATATGCAACAACTGATCACTCATATGCGCCGAGAAGTACCCAAAGCTTTTGAGGGTGATGAATATAACGCCCGCCGTGAAGAAATCATGAAGACCATCAACGAACAACGTGAAGCCTTGCTTGAAAAAGTCAAAGAGCGTGCAGCGAAAGTTGGGTTTTTAATTCAGGGTACACCCATTGGGATTTTACTTACACCTGTGGTAGATGGGCGACCCCTGAGCGAGTCGGAGTTTCAAGCATTACCATCAGCAACTCAGCAAGAATTGATGCTTCAACGTGATGCGTTACAAGGCGAATTGAAAGAAGTTATGCAGCGCAATCGTACGCTTGATCGACAAGCACAAGCTCAATTGAAGGAACTCGATCAACAGATTGTCCTCTATCTTGTTGGTGGCATTATGGACGACTTGTTAGAGAAATATCGCGATCTGCCAGAAATTACTGAGTATTTTCAGGCGGTTCGGCAAGATATGCTTGAACATGTGGATAGTTTCAAAGACTCGTCCTCACCCAGTGACAGCGAAGGCATGAGTACAAACCTATGGCCTCGTGATGTACTGTTTCGCAAATATCAGGTGAATGTGCTGGTTGACCACAGCAAAGACGAGGGTGCCCCGGTTGTGGTTGACCTGAATCCCAGCTATCCTAACTTATTTGGACGCATTGAGAAAGAGACACAATTTGGCACACTCACCACCGATTTCACCCTGATCAAAGGCGGATCATTACACAAAGCCAATGGTGGATATCTTGTCCTGCAAATTGAAGATGTTTTACGAAGTCCTTTTAGCTGGGAGGCATTAAAACGCGCACTGCGTAGCCATGAGATACAAATCGTAGAAGTTGGCGAACAATTAGGTATTATATCTACCAAAAGCCTGCGACCCCAGCCGATTGCTTTAGACATCAAAATCGTCCTGATCGGACCCCCGCTGTTGTATTACTTACTCCATACCTACGATGAAGTATTCCCTGAGCTATTTAAGATCAAAGCTGATTTTGACATCGATATGGCATGGAATGCGGAAAACCAGCATGCTTTTATCCAGTTTGCCAGAACCTTTTGTCAGAAGTCGCAACTAAAAGAGATCGATACTGGAGCTATTGCAAAATTGCTCGAACAATCAGCCAGACTAGCGGCGGATCAGCATCGTCTCTCAACACGTTTTGGCATACTCACTGATATTATGCGTGAAGCACACTTCTGGGCTGCAGAAGACGAAGCATCGGGTATCCATGCTACCCACATTTGCAAAGCTATTGATGAACGAACTTATCGGTCAGGTTTGATCCAACAACGTGCTCAGGATCTGATCGCACAGGGAACCCTTCTTATCGACACAATGGGTGAGCGTGTGGGTCAGATCAATGGATTGTCGGTCATGGGTCTGAGCGATTACGCTTTTGGTCGACCAAGTCGCATTACGGCGAGCGTTGGTCCAGGACGCGGCGATGTCATTGATATCGAACGTGAAGTACAGCTTGGCGGACCACTCCACAGCAAAGGTGTGTTGATTCTCAATGGATATTTGACTCAGACCTATGCTCAGGACCAACCACTCAGACTTTCAGCTCGCCTGGTTTTTGAACAAAACTATGCAGCAGTTGAAGGAGATAGTGCCTCTTCAGCAGAACTCTATGCATTGCTGTCGGCATTATCAGGTGTGCCGATCAAACAAGGTATTGCCGTCACCGGATCGGTTAATCAGCATGGTGATGTGCAGGCGATTGGTGGGATTAACGAGAAGATAGAAGGCTTTTTTGACATTTGTCTTATCAAAGGACTTACCGGCGATCAGGGTGTCTTAATACCTTATGCAAACCTGCCACATCTGATGCTTCGTGAGGATGTTATTGAAGCGGTGCGAACCAAGCAATTCCATATCTGGGCCGTTAAAACGATCAATGAGGGCATTGAACTGCTCACTGGTGTGCCTGCCTGCACACATCGCTTCGATGGATTTTTTTCACACGGCTCAATCAATGATCGTATCAACCAGCGCCTACGCGAATTTGCCACATATACACAACGTTCCACCGATACGGAGTCACAGACATCAGTGCTTGTCTGATGCCGCTGACAACCCATCACAGGAGGTCACTATGTATCGTTCAATTCTCGTTCCATTAGATACTTCCCCTTTCAGCGAACATGCGCTTGTGCTCGCGCGAGGTATGGCACAGCAAACGGGTGCGAAGCTGACACTCGTGCATGTTCACAAAGTCATTGAGCCCATATTTATCGGGACGGCGCCAATCTACGATGAGATCAACGATGGGGAACATCGCGCAAAAGAGTTAGCCTACCTTGACCAGATGCAACAAAAACTCATATCAGACGACCCGCTCATTATGACAACCGAGTTGTTAGATGAACTTCCAGTTGCTGAAGCACTTTATAACTACACGATGTCAACAGATATTGATCTGATCATGATGACAACGCATGGCCGTGGTGCCTTATCACGGTTCTGGCTGGGCAGTGTGGCAGATTCACTTGTCCGGCGTGTTACAGTTCCCGTTTTGCTGGTACGCCCCCATGAAACAGAGCCAGATTTCACACACGAGCCACGCATAAAACATGTATTGATACCGCTTGACGGTTCCGGGCTGTCCGAACAGATCATTGCACAAGCCATCAATATTGGCAGAATGAACCACGCACGGTATACATTACTACACACGATTGAGCCGGTCATAACAAGTTATGCCACAGCTCCTCATGCTGCTACTTTTGGCGTCGAATGGCTTGATCAAACCCAGTCGCAAGCCAAAGAATATATTGAGCAAACAGCTCAACGATTACGTAATGAGTCGTTCTCAGTAAAAACCGAAGTACTCGTTGGCCCACCTGCAGCCACAATTCTGGATTATGCAGACACCAACGACGTGGATATGATCGCGCTGGCAACACACGGACGTAGCGGGATGGCGCGTCTGCTCTTAGGGAGTGTGGCAGATAAAGTGGTACGTGGAGCGACTGTGCCAGTGTTGGTCCAACGCCCCCATAGTGAGGAGTAGGCGTATCAAAGCTCAAAACATAAACGATCTACGCTTACGCACAAAGGAGGGATATATCGTGGAAAAACGACTTTATCGTGGCCGCACCAATGTCATGGTGAGCGGTGTGTGTGGCGGTATTGGGCAATATTTGGAGATTGATCCTACGCTCATTCGTGTGTTTTTTGCGCTCCTGACGATCGTTGGGGGAACTGGCATTTTACTTTACGTGCTCCTGTGGGTGATTGTACCACTTGAGCCACAATTAGAAGACCTGCTGGCCGAGATTAGCGATACAAATACAGAGACCGCTAAGGTCACTGAAGAAGTTATTCCTTAGCTTAGTAAAGATGGGCTTTGTGCCGAGAGAGATAGCTATCTCTCTAACTTTATACAGACACCAATAACCGTACATAGGTGCATTGGAAAAGAAGCATGCCAGATCAAGGCAAGGAGGCTCATGACAGTATAGTAAGGGAAACGTAAATGCTCATTTTAATTATTGATGATGATGTGTTAAGTGTAAAACTTATCTCGTTTCTCCTTCAAGACACTGGATACCGTGTCTTACAGGCTTATGATGGTAAAGAAGCCTTGCTCATATTACGTAAGTATCAACCCAATCTTGTATTACTTGATGTTTCCATGCCACAGATGGATGGCTTTGAAGTATGTCGCTGGATTCGTCGTACGTCAGACGTGCCGATTATCTTCCTTACAGCTCATGTAAAGCCGGAAGAGCGGGTGCTTGGGTTACAGACAGGTGGGGATGATTATATCGTTAAACCATTCGATCCTCATGAGTTGCTCGCACGTATTGAAGCAGTACTACGCAGAAAACCCAGCGAATCAGCTACCACTCCATTGTGCCTCACACGAGGGCATACGACACTCGATCCGCTTGAACATAAAGTAACGTTTGCCGATAGTCACTCAGTTATGCTCACACCCATCGAATGTCGTTTACTATACTATTTAATGTGCAATGCTGGACGTGTATTGCTGTTCGACCAAATCCTCGATCACATTTGGGGAGACAGGAGTACCACCGGACGAAATTTGATCGCTGCTTATATTCATCGCCTACGAATCAAAATTGAACCAGACATCACGCATCCACATTATATCCTTACGGTTCCTGATCTAGGTTATAAGTTTGCAGTATGTTCTGAAGAGCTGGCAGAAACACAGAATTAAGGCTTACAGATCAAAAAACATCATATTACTGTATGGACATAGTGATAAGAAAAGAATTAATTGTATTTCTATGGTCTATAACTTTCTTGATGTGTATTTCTACAGGAAATCGTAAACATGCATCTTAAAGTACTCGCGTGCAATCTGGATCACATATGGGATGCCAATAACGACCCGATTGAAGAAATCAGGGCTATATTGAGTCAGGCAAAAGTGGCTGGGATGCATATCATTCTGGTCACTCGCTATACGCTCGACGATCTGGCTATGATATGGCCCTATATAAATACATTCAAAGCCGTTGTTGCAGAAGATGGTGCGGTCATCTATTTTCCTGAATGTAAACGTACTATAATGCCATTCGGGTACTTAGACCCAATGCTCCTCCCACGTCTCGAAAAACAAGGTATCCCACTTACGCATGGGGAAGCGACAGCCAGGACATGGCTTCCCTATGATGCGGCTGTCCTTGACGTTTTACGCATCTTTGGTGGTGGTGCACTCATTGAGTATAACAATGATGTTGTTATGATTCAGCCCACCGGTGCGACCAAAGGCACCGGTTTGGCATATGTGCTCCGTGAGTTGGCGTTATCACCGCATAATGTGGTGGTGTGTGGCGGGGACGAGAACGATCGTAGTCTCTTCGAGATGGCTGAACTGTCAATAGCATTTGCCGATGCTGTACCAGCAATTCGCACTTTAGCTGATATGGTGCTTCCGCATACGTCTAGTACCGGTCTACAAACGTTGATCGCTAATCTCAGCTCAGGTCAGATCCCCCATCATCGATCACAGTATCAACATCAGCTTCTGCTTGGGCATCAATCCAGTGGAACACCTGTCTATCTTAGCCCACCTCAGCTTTTACACAATAATATAGGTATTTTTGGTGATAGTGGAAGTGGCAAATCGTGGCTTGCCGGGGTGTTAGTCGAAGAGATGCTCAAGCAAGGGTATCAGGTATGTGTTATTGATCCAGAGGGTGATCATCATAGCCTTAGCTCCTTCCCACATACTCTCCTGGTGGGAGGTTCAGGAGCACGACTTCCTCCAGTTGTTGATCTTGTAGAGCTTTGTAAGCACACAGGTATGAGTCTGATTGTCGACCTCTCCACCTGCCTGCCAACCGAACGCGTAGCATATGTGGTCGAACTGATACACGCGCTCCGATTGCTCCGCCACACATATGGCCGTCCTCACTGGATTCTCATTGATGAAATTCAACATTTTTGCCCTTTCTGGTGTGCTGATTCGACACAGGCAATTGTTGAGGCAATGAATGATCAGGGTTTTGGTATCGTAAGCTATCTCCCTAATGTCATCAGCGAATTGGTGCTCAACCTACTCAACGGGATGTTGCTCCTGCAATTTGACTTAGCGGAAAAGATAGCAACTTTAGCATCACATCTTGGGACATGTGACACATGGCCGAGCATCGCATTACAAATTACAGATCTGCCGCAGGGCCATGCCTGGATGTGCTTTCATCAATCAGTAGACGATCTGAATGGATCAACTCTTTTTCGTTCCCGACCACGTATGGCGCCACATATGCGCCACTTCCATAAATATCTGCACGCTATTCTGCCTGAAGCAGTGCGCTTTTACTTTTGCGATGGCACGGGGGAATACGTGGGCTTTACAGCCGCTAATCTATGGGAATTTAGGGAAGCTTTGTATATTGTACCCATTGACTCACTCCAGTATCACTCACAACGTGGTGATTTTGAACGCTGGATTCGTGAAGTCATTCGTAACGATGATCTGGCACGCCAGTTAGCCAAACTTCCTCTGCATGAACTAACTAATACAGTTCTACGACAAAAGCTCATCTCGCTGGTGTCGGAATGGTGTGAAGAACTTGAGCATCTGGTATAAAACATTGAACGGCCACTCCCTCACAGGAGATCAGGGAATGACCATACTCCTATCAAACAGAAAGCACCAATGTTACGTTCCTGACCACATTACTATATAGGTCATTGGATAAGGCACGCTGCCAGGCAGCACGGTTGCTCCAATCAGAGTTGAGCCAGGATGTCGAATTTATTGAGGAAAAGTATCGATATTCAAAAAGTAGGAGGAACTTCATCCAGATGATACCCCTCCTACTTCGGTCATCACCCTTTTCAAAATCATCAACTGAGCACTTTTGCATAACATGTCAGCATACGCGTAATCAACGTGTCCTCATCAAAATCGTCTCGTAGTCTGGTCCTTCCCCCTGCAATCAGCCGCGAGCGGAGCGCAGCATCCTCGATCAGTCGATTAGCACCATAAGCCAGTGCCGATGGATTCTCTGCTGCTACCAGCATGCCATTCACATTATCAGTTACAATTTCATCAACAACCGGAATATTACTGGCCACAATCGGCACCTCTGCCTGCATGGCCTCAAGCAAAGGTAAGCCAAAACCCTCGTAGCGCGATGGAATGACCATGCACGTTGCAGCACGCATCAACGCACGTTTTTGCGCTTCACTCACGCGTCCAACGAAACACAATCGCTCTGCAACACCCAACGCCTCGGCACGGCTGGTCAATTCGGCCTGCAAAGCGGGATTGTAACTTACCATAACAACCGTTGTTGTAGGATGGCGTGCCACAATCTCAGGCAGCGACTCAACCAGAATATCGCTCCCCTTGCGTGGGGTGAGTTGGCCGATAAACAACACAATGGGTGTACTGATATCAGCCAGAATCGACTCATCCAATGTCAGCGGCGGTGCTTCCTCAATCCACAAAGGTATCACCTCAGTATGTTCGTAGGGAAAACCCATCTGCTGTAGAATATCTTGCTCGTGATATGACGATGCAACAAAACGGCTAACACGGCGCAATGGCGCATGGAGCAGGTAGTTAGTAAGTTGACGGCGTGGGCGTGGATCGCATGTGAGTTGACGAAAGAGATCCGGGAGTGTATATGCCAGTCGATCATAGTGAATATCACTGGTGTAGGGGCGTTCACGATCCGTCACCAGATACGCATCGTGGAAGGGGCCAACCGGACTATGCACAATGGGAATACCACGGCGATGCGCCCAGGCACTTGCATTGTAGATAAACACATTGCGGAAATGGAAGACATGCATGATGTCTGGTGAAGGAACATCGTGAAGCGCACGGGCAAAAGCACGACCTGGCCAGATGCCAGGTTTGACACGTATCACGTTGATGCCGTCGATCTCGTCGCGTTCCGCAGCCATCATCTCACGTTCAGTATCGAGGTATCCGACGACTGTCACCCGATGGCCACGATGAACCAAGGCACGTGCCAGTACGGGTTCAGGCCAGTTTGGTGCAAAATCACGAGTAACTGCACCAATACCAACAATCAGGACGTGCAGAGAAGAAGTTCGTGCCAACATGGGCATTCCAATCAAACATGTGCGCTTTCAGGATGACGACGCATTGTACCACAACTTCTCTCCATCACTCGTCGTCAACAATCGTGAGTACCACAGCGGTATTTTCGCTTAACACCGCATTGGTGGGGTTTGCCAAACGGAGCACAATCGTCTCACCGCCCTCACTTGCACCATCATCTACAATGGGAAAACTAAACGACTGGGTGGTTTCGCCCGGCGCGAATGTTAGTGTCCCAGCCACCGCAACATAATCATCTGTACCAATAGCCGTATCATCGATAGTCGCATAATCGACTGTCACAGTTTGATTCGCTGGCGCACTCAGCACGACGGCGATCGTCACTTCACCCGCTTCCTCACTGATCAGCGGGTCAAGGGTGGCAAAGTTCAGGATAGGGTTGTCAATCGTTGCGACTTCATCATTATCGACGATAGTGAGTGTGGCAAACAAGCGAGTGCCAATCGCAACCACATCAGCATCACGCAATGTTAACGACACAATCTCATTACTCTCGCTCAACGCATCATCTACAATGGGCACCTCCAATGTCTGCGTTGTCTCACCAGGGGCAAAGGTCAAACTATCACTCACCGCCACAAAGTCCTCTTCCTCTGAGGCCGTACTACCTGCCTGGGCTGCATACGTCACAGACATTGGTTCGGAGAGGGCTGCACTCAACGTCACTGTAATCGTGGCGACATCATCACCTTCCTGTACTCGAAAACTGGATGTGGCAAACTCAACCACTACTGGGGTAAACGTTGCGGTATACGCTGCAGAAGACTGCGATACAAGCCCATCAGGAGTCAATGAAGCATCCAACCAACCTGCAAATCCAAGCCATTGCCCTTCACCAGCTTGTTGTGATATTGCTTCAACATCAAAAACATGCCCTTCCCACGAGGTAACACTCTGCGGTGTGGTAATCGACGTTCCATCAACAACCAGTTCCAACCCTGCCGGTTCGGTAGCAAACGCGACATCAACAAGCGACGGACGTAGCGTCTGTGAAACCGTCCTCGTGGCACCCTGTGAGTCGGTCGCCGTCAATTGTATTTCCATACTGCAATTGGCAGCTACCGCAAGACTCGGGAGCGCAGGAGCCTCAAAACGAACATCATTCCCATTGGTTGATGACAATACCGGATAGGACTGCTCACCATCATACAACGATACCGACCAGCTCAACGTGGTATCGTCCAATGTCTCATCTTCCGGATCAGTCGCACTCCCACGCAGCGTCAATGTCTCACCAACACGAAATACGGTATCATCAGTCGGCTGTTCAATCACAGGAACGGGTAACTCATTCGTTACCTCAACAACCATATCTGTAGCCTCAGATTCGACATCGCTTGTATTACGCACCACCACTTGCGCGACATATTGACCGGGAGTTGCATACGTATACGTCATGCTGGGGTCATCGCTACGCACCACCTCTGTACCATCACCAAAATCCCACCAATAACTTAAAGCCCCTTCCGTATCAGGATCAACACTCTCACTGGCATCAAAAGTAACTGTCAGGGGGTAGGTACCCGAGGCTGGTTGTGCAGTAACCACCGCAATAGGTGGATTACTCTGGATTGACAGGAACCATACGGCCAGTATTCCTGCACCGATCAACAAAAAGACCATCAACATCGTTACAGAAACACGTGGTCCTGAGGACGAACGCTCTGCGGTAGCAGCCGGGGATACCGCCACAGGTACGGGTTTAGGCGGCGCAGGTGTAGATTGCAGAGCCTCCTCCTTCGGTGGTTCCGAGGGTGATGTAACAATGCTTCTGGGTTGTGCAATCCGTTGCGACGATACCTGAGTTGGCGCCTGCGGTAACAAATCAAGAAATGCTAAATTGTGTTGACTGGCTGCCATCCCAGCCTGGTCACGCAGATTACGCCGCACTTGCAATGCCTGGGTTAGACTGGTCTGGGCTGCCGCGCGGTTGCCTAACAACCCGGCACGTGTGCCACGCTCGTGCAACGCCCACGCGCGCAGGGCATTATCGCCGGTCTCAACGGCCACCTGTCCAGCCCAATCGATTAGTTGCCCCCAACTCCCCCACAAACCACGCAATACAATCAGCGGATGAAGCGCACGTACAATGTTACCCGCCTCTACCGCCTGCCCTCGTGCAATCAACGTTTCGATACCATCCATTAAATTATTGCGCTCAGCCTCGAGCCAATCAAAATCGCCGATATGCTGCTCAACCTGTTCAGTAAAAAATGCTGCCGCACGGCTACGTTCAGGGCCTGGGCGCAAAAGCTTGTCTAAAATACGACGCAGGCTGACCGATACTACAATGCGATTCCGCTCAATCCCCGCCAACCCTAGCGACTGTAACTTCCTCAATGACCGATGGGCTGTTTGTGAAGGGACATTACTAACAAACTCAACGGCCTCCTCACTGGCTCCCGCACCACCCAGGCGTACCAGTGAAGCCAGCACCGCCTGCTCGTTTTTATCGAGGTTGTTTAGTACAAGTCGGGTGGCATAGAGCAGCGCCGTATTTGAAGCAATCTTGCCGGTAGGCTCCTGCGCCTTACGCCCCTGCACCAGATTATCGGCAACCTTGAGATAGCGTTTAGATGGATCAGCTTCCTTTTTGGCCAGCTCTTCCAGTTCTTGTACAAGCTGTTCTAACAGCAAAATCTGTTCACGCACAAGACGTATAGCCAGAATCAGTGGCAGTGGCAGATCGCTCAGCATCTCACAAAGACTATCGAGCAGTGCAAGGGTTACCGTGTCCTGCTCAAGTGCCCCTGCAGATACACATAGCGCAATGGCTTCCTGGCGTGACAAACTGGCGATAGGCACATCACTAACCGTGTTAAACGGTCGATTATCACTGGCTATCAGCACCGTGCTCTTATGCAACACACGTGCCGCAAGTTGCTCAACTTCAGCCCGGTGAATCTGTAACCGATTGAGCAACACTGTCGCACGCAATTCATCAAGATACGATTGCTCACTATTCACTTTCACCGGAGCTGAACTGGTGTAAAACCGCTCAAAGATGCGCTGAACCACATCATCGAGATACATCGGCTCCATTTCACCATTGATATACACAATCCCGTCGGGCAGTTTATCAGCCATTGGTTGGTGTGCAACATGCTGTAACAAAGCCGAAATGCCACTTCCGGGATCGCCATGCAACCATAAACGACAGCGTGGTGCCAACTGCGCTTGAATACTAATAACTTCCTGCTCACGACCCTGAAACGCATGCGGAACGGTTTCTATTGGCACAACTTGCTCGCGCCGCACCACTTCTGGCACGGTAGAGGCATTCAGTAGCGTTCCTACGGTATCATTGACATTGACACGCACCGACCATGGAGGCGTGCTTGAGGCACGGGTATGTATAGCCAACGGATATGTAGGACCTGCCACAACTGGTATGTCAAACAGCCGACCATCAGATATCTGTGTATAAACGACAGGTCGCTCTAAAGGCATACTCTGCGCCGCTTGCCATCCCTCGACGACACTTGTTTCAAGTGGAAAACCTTCCGAAACTGCCAGATAAAATACCTTTGCAAATAACGCAGCTACCGCATCAGTGTAGCCTGTCATACCCACCAATGCAGCGACACCATTGTCCACGCAAGCTCTGGCAAGCGTATCGAATGAAGGGGAGAAGCTTTGTTCGGTAATAAATGTATTGAGCACAACCAGTCGCGTACTGCTTGTGGACAGCATCTTGCCAAGATCTGCCCCATTCAACAACTCGGAGGTGTTTGGAGAATCACCAAGGATAATACTGTTACGCTCAACATCATACTGGCCAACAAAATGCCATATGTGCATATCTTGCTCGAGCAGTCGTTGGAGTCGCTCACGCGTGAGATAGGGCTCAACAATCATCTGTACATAATCACCCATGTGCGACAGGGCCGACTGGATAGCCTGTAGATCACGCGAAATGTCTTCTTGTGGCATTGTGGGCGAGGCCGTCAAAAGCAGTCGCAAGGGGCGTTTGACCTTGAGCGCTGCTGTTTCGTCACCCATAATACGCCGAACCACCAGAAAACCCAGCCAGCCTGTTGGATCGGCCATCAACTCCCACGGGATGGCGATCATCTCCGTCGCATCGGCGGCAATCTTGAGCACGATCCGCAGACCCTCATATGGTGCACAGGCTTGTTTGCTTTCATCGTACAGTCTGGCTATTTGACCTTCAAACAGGAACCAAAACAGAAAGTGACCCAGTTCAGTAATCTGAGCTTGATTCACATCAGGTCTGGCAAGCTGTGTCATCAGGGTTGTGTATATGCTCTCTTCAGCGAGAGAGCGTAAAGGAACACGTGTATCACCACGGGGTGAATTCACTTGTACTGGAAAAGATTTGCCATTGTATGGCTGTACTAAAATCTCGAAATCGATATAGTTTGTCACCATTGTATTGGAAAGGTTGAGCAGAGCGAACTTCTTCTCAAACCTACTGAAAGACTTCGCCTAAACTCAGCCGTATTGTAGCACAGACCACTCTAAAGGGAAAAGAAAGGTGAATTATTTGTCAGATAATCGAGAACCCATTTGTAATACCAAAGGCAATCGCAAGGGCTCCGATCCCGACTGTAATGACCAGCACCGCGATGATTACCAGGGCAACTACCATAGCTCGTGATAGTTGGTTAGGCGAGGTTGGTGTTGCCGGAGCGGTTGGTTTTGAACGGTAGGCTGCGACCGGGCCAATCATGCCAAAGTGGTGAAGGTTGTAGCGAGTAGCGTTGGCACCAGCTCGATCATCCAAATCGTAACGAAGGTAGTATGCCTGACCAAGATCTGCCACCGCATTTTGAAAATCACCGTGCAATGCGGCGTGCGTACCACGTTCGTGTAAAGCCCACGCACGCAAGGCGGTGTCACGCAGCATATGAGCTGCCTGTTCAGCCCATTGAATCACTTGCCCCCAACTTCCCCACAACCCACGCAACACTAAAAATGGATGGATGGCACGAATCAGCACGACCGCCTGGGCCGCCGCACCTTCAGCCAATGAAGTTTCGATAGCCGCCATCACATTGGTGCGTTCGCGGCCAAGCCAGATAAGATCAGCACTGCGTGGTTCAATAGCCATCGCAAAATAGGCTGCGGCATGGCTTCGCTCAGACCCAGGTGGTAATATGTAATCAAATATACGTAACAAGTTCATCGAAGGCACCGCATAACGGCCATTCTGCCCTTCTAAAACACCCAATTGCATCAAGCGCAGTGTCGCCTTTTTGATGGTTGCCATCGGCAGCAAACTTGTCGCTGTCAATGCCGCAAGATCAGCATCGTATCCACCTACCCGCACCAATGCAGCGAGTACCAGCCTTTCATCGCGATTGAGCGACATCAGGATAATTTGGGCCGCCAGATCTAACGGCTCCCAAACACTATTTGTGGTTACAATAGCTTCTGTTTTGCGATTATGTGTATCAACAACCAGCGTCTCACGTTCATGGACCACATCCATGTCGTATACCAACGCCGATAAAACCATAGTTTTGACACCAGTTAACTCATCGAGAACATCCAACACACGCTGAAGCGACATCGTCCCACTCTTTACCAACCGTCCCACGAGGAGCAATGGCAGTGGGAGATTGTGTAATGCGGTGCAGATACGATACACTGCCATTGCAACTGACAGATCGGTCAGATCGAGATCGGCCTCACTAGCAGTCAAAGCGATGGCATCATGTGATGACAAACCACCGACGGGGAGATCGAGAAATGTATCGGGAGCGGGATTATCTGCCGCAACCAGTATGGTGCTATCGGCAAAAATATCGGTTAGTTCAGCCAACTGATGCTGGGCCAGAGGCAGATGGTCAAGCACCATCAACGACTGGAGCTGACCAAAATACATGTGTGACAAATGAACAGGAAGATGAATCGGAATGTCACTGGTATAAAAGCGCTTGAATAAGCGTTGCATAATATCATAAAGGAAAGGTGGCTCTGCTTCGCCATCAACATAGGTCACCCCATCAACAAACGATTCCGCCACAGATGAACTCACCACCTGATGCAACAACATCGAAAGGCCACACCCGGAATATCCATGCAACCAGGCAACACTCCCTGGCTGAATTTCACGTTGGATGGCAGCAATATCAGCTACACGCGGAGAACTTGTGGGAGGTGTGTGTAGCGTACGGGGCGGCACCTTACGCCGTTCGATCAGTGGTACTGTCGTGCGATTAAGAATCGTTCCAGACGTAGTATTGACAGTCACTTCGGTACAGGTCGTTGACTCTTCAACAGGGGCCTTTAGCAACGGCTTAGTATGTTGAAATGTGTGTGGTGAAAGGTCAACAATGCGACCCTCCATGTCTGGCTGAGGTATTTGCTGCAACGCGTCCATAAAATCATCCTCAAATATGTGCTTGATGTAAGGACGAGGTACCTGTCCACATCTGATTGGATAGACGTCCTACATCAAATTAAACGAAAGTATCTCGTATTTTTAGAGTTAAAATATACGTAACTGAGATATTTACTACCTATTGACAAACGCGAACTTGACTCAAGCATTTTGATTTGCTATCATAAGAGAACATTTGTTCAGTGCAAATCAACAACACATCGGCAACTTCCAACGGTTTATTCCGTCCTGCAATACCAAACGATGATCTGCTCACAAAAAGAATACTCCCTGACCTACTATAAATGAGAAGGTTGCTTTTTAATACAACAATGGAAATAGCCTAAAGTTACGGATGTCCTCACATATAGTGGATGAATATATCGTAAGAAAGTATACGAACATACCTTAGTTGAAAGGAAACGTGATGAAGGTGCTGGGAATTCGCTTTTGTACCGTCTCAGATGAAGCCGAACAAATTGCCGCATTTTTGGGAAATGGCTTGGGATTACCCAAAACACCCATGCCAGGAGCAGATGCTATTGATGGCTTCCCTGGTGCCGTTTTTCCCGCCGGAGAGAGCTGGGTCGAGGTATGGGCGACTGGGCCGGAAATGCCTGCGGGGATTATGCTACAAATCGTCGTAGATGATGCAGATGCATGGGCCGAAAACGCACGTCAAAATGGACTGACACCACAGGGACCGACCGATGCTCATGGTGAACGTATTTACTTCTTACAGGCTCCCGGTGGGTTGCCAGTCTCCTTCCAATCAAAACTGTCCTAGTACCTCCACTAACACAGACAAATAGAAAGAAGCGAACAGGATTCCTGTTCGCCTCTTTTCAAGCTACCTAAAGTCATAACATACGGAAGATTATTAATTGAGACTATCCAGATATGGACGATGATTACCAGAAAATTCAAAACCACTGGCAGCATCCCAATTGATTGACCATGTCATCAACCCACGCATGCTGGGATACCCAGACGGGTTTTGTAACTGATATGAACCACCAAACGAATTGCCCTTAATCAGGTAATCCAATGCTCTTTGTACTTCTGTCGGCGAGGTGTATCCACCACCAGCGGCTCTTGGTTCAGATGGCAAACCGATGAGCACCTGTTCTGGGCTTAGGGCTGGGAACACATTGCTTGGGTTATTTCCGACCGGGAAGCCGGCCAGCAACATTTCACCCATTGCCACATGGAAGTCAGCAGTTGACTGTGCATAGTTCTTACCATCCAGACCTGTCATAGTACCAGAGTTATAGTGCTGAACGTGGATGTACGTCAACTTATCAAGCAATCCGTAGATCACCGGAAGATACGCCCCCCAGATGTTACCATAGTTGTTCAAACCTCCCTGTACATAGGCTGTTTCGGGGGCCATTGTCAGGATAAAATCTGCACCAAACTGATTGCTAATTGTGCGGCTAGCCGCTACCAGATTAACGACCTTGGGTGAGATTGGGTTTTTGAAATCGGTATCACCTGGTACGAGCGACACAGAACTGCCCTCGAGATCGATATCCATACCATCAAAACCATATTCACTGATAATGTTGGTCATCGAAGTCGCAAAGTTTTGTTGTGCACCACTACCGGAGAGATCCACGGCACCATTGGCACCACCAATAGAAATCAGCACTTTTTTACCCTGGTCTTGCAGGTACGCAATGTCACTCTTGAACTCATCAACACTGGCATTAAACGGCGTAAAAGCCATGGTAGAGCCACTCGGTGTAGTTGGTTCAGCAAACGAGACGTTGATAACATCAAACGCTGGTGAGACATCACGCAGACGAATAACTCGTGAGCTATTATCGAAGTTGTGCCAGTATCCCACTAACAGACGATCTGGCAGATCACCACCAGGATTGGGTCGTGGTGTTGGTGTGGCAACGGGTGTTGAAGTTGGCCCAGGTGTCGCCGTTGCACCCTGTGTTGGCTCAGCAGTGACGGTTTGGATGGGAGTTGGGGGTGGTGTATCCGACTGAAGCGACCACAGCGCAGGCACATTTGGTGGCTCCCAACCAACCAGCGATGTGTGCGACTGGATGCATGCGTATTCCACGCCATCGTACGAAACACGCTCATTGACCGAGTATGCGGTATTGGGTTCCCATGCAGGGGCTAATGCCTGTGTTGGCGTCGTATTTACCACAAACATACTGAGTAATAGCGCCACACATACCAGAACCAAACCAAAACGCGTAGAAAAATGTCGAGACATACCTTCCTCCTGTCGTAATCCAATACAGTTTTACAATAATTCAGGTTCAGTAAACGTAGTCGTAATGTCCGTTAAGAAATGGTATTCGAGGCACACTGTACTACGGATAGATTGGAGATACATCGGCAAGATCACGGATTTTCATAGAAAATGCCACCTGCCAATTGCCTAGGTAATCATCGTTTTGCACGTATACCGAACGGATCATGTGGCAGTGAAGATGCTACAATTGAGCGAGCTCATACGCAGAAACGACTAGAAGGATAATCGACTCCCATGAAATTTCTCACTGCTCACTGGTATGATTTAATCATGATCAATTACGCGATTCCTCCAGATCTCGTAGAAAAATATCTACCACGGCACTGCATGGTCGATGTCGAGGGTGAAGAAACCTATGCAAGTCTGGTGCTCTTTGAGTTTAGCAATACAAAGGTTGCGGGGATCAAGTGGCCTGGTTATACCACGTTTTCCGAGATTAACTTACGGTTATATGTACAGCGCATTGATGGTGATGAAGTAAGACGCGGGGTTGTATTTGTACAAGAACTGGTCCCTAAACGACTCATTGCATTGATTGCACACACCTTCTATGCAGAACCCTATCGATATGCGCCTATCAAACGTGCAGTGAACACCCTCAAGACCGGGAGAGAGTTAGCCTACCACTGGAGTAATGCGTATCATCTACACATCCATTCTTCTGATAATTGGTATACTCCCGCACAAAACAGCCATGAGGCATTTATCATTAATCATTACTGGGGCTATACACCCATTGGCAACAAAACAAACGAATATGCTGTCAACCATCCCCAGTGGGACGTGTGTGACGCTGCTATGCTTGCATCAGGTGTTGACTTTGAGGCCATGTATGGTAGTACATGGAGCTTCCTGAATCACACAATACCAACCTCTACCTTTGTCGCGAAAGGGTCAGACGTAAGCGTATCAAGTAAGCGAATACTACGTTGACCCTAACCGTACATCTCACTACTGCAATGTGGTTCAATACTGGTAATAGGGTAAAAGTACCATAAGACTTACTATATGTACTTTACAAGCCACAGGTCCTCTTCCAGCAATATACCACATCAGACAAAGTACGTTGAAAGGAACAACTATGGGTATTCGCGTACGTCTCATGCTTGCACTTCTCCCCATATTAATATTGGCAGTAGCCCTCACAGTGATTGGCCTCCCACTTGTCGAGAGTCGGTTGAGCACCTTTGAAACACAACGTCAATCTATTCTCGACCAAATTGTTGCCTCACAACAACAAGAATTATTAGTTGCGGATCAACATCAGGCAGTCAGTGCACTGATCAATGGTGAGTCAGACGAAAATTACCGTGAGCTACGTGATATCCTGGGGAATATGACTCTCGAAATAAATCAGCCAAACACTGATATGGTCGCAACTGAACAGCGCCTTGTCATCCTCTATAATGATTTAAGCCTACGACACGACACAGCAGTTAATCTTGTGTCGCAAGGCAAGCGGGCAGATGCACGTCGGTTACAACAAGACGAAACAACGCAGGTTTTTCACCAACTTTTAGATGCTTTTGCCACTGCCCAGGATGGTTATTTACGGGATCTGACCGCATTCGATCAGATGCAACGAGACACTATTAGTAACAGTTTTGTTTGGATAGTGGCCGGCATAGGCGCTACTGTTTTAGCGGTATGTGGCCTCACGTGGTGGCTGCTTAATCATATCACTCAACCAATTGTACGACTTGCACATGACGCTGAACGCTTTACGACGGGGAATGTACAAGATCGCCTGAGCAGTGGGGGCAACATTCTTCAGATCCGACGTTTACGTGATGCCTTTCAACAGTTGCTTGATACAAACGCGGCACACCGACAGCAAATCGAAGCTCAGATCCACGATCTTGAAGATCATCTCTCACGTGAGCAACACCTTCGAGAAACCATACAGTCATTGTCGGTGCCGATCATTCCGTTAGGTGACAAAACGCTCTTTCTCCCATTGATTGGATTTCTTGATGAGCCACGCTGTGCATCGATTATGGAGACCTTGCTCCAGAAGATTAATCAGGAGCGTGCAAAAAAGGTGGTAGTGGATATTACTGGCATCGTGCATGTAACAGACCAAACAGCCCACCAACTACAACGCATTGTCGCGGCTGTACAATTGCTCGGTTGCCACTTTGTACTTGTTGGTGTACAAGCCAGACATGCCCATGTTCTGGCACAGACAAATCTTGCACAAAACCGTATCGCTATAGCCCAAAACATACCACATGCCCTTCACCCCTATCATATCTAACTTCTTGTTGTGATTAACGTGACCATGCCCTAAAGCACCCTACTGCTTGTCTTCTCTGAACTAAAGCAGTGGGGCGCTTTTTACATAGGAATAATATTCAATCTGCCTGTATCGATACGAACTGTTCTATTGTGTGATAGTAGCTGTCTAGATCCGCATAGCGAGTAGTTGAGCTTGAATGATCACCATTCGCCGTTTTACAACAACCGATACAGAATCTGTCGAACAACTGCTACGGGAGTTATGGGGACACGATGTAGCCATGTTCACTACGTACAACCTACATCGTGATTGGGAGTCCCAGGCAGATTTGCTGCGTTCTACTTTAGTAGCAACGCACAATCATCGTACCGTTGGCCTTGGTACTATCTTTGAAAGCACACTCCATCCCACAATGTTGATGGTGGTTATGTATGTTGCGACTGCTTGGCAGCGGCAGGGAGTTGGAACGCTGCTCTTCAATGCCCTCCAACAGGTTAGCGATGAACGACCGTGGCTCGTCAAGCTCACACGTCGCGATGAAGCGGGTGTTCAGTTTTTCCACCAACAGGGCTTTCATACCATCGTCAGTACCCTCATCGGTGTGTTAGAGCCATAACAGCCAGCAGTCCGCGCATGGATCACAACCTTACCTAGCGCGCACCCAGGATATGACATTCTCAATCAGGTTCACACTTTTGTGCCTACGACAATACACAACTAGTTGAGGTGAGTAATCTTATTACCAACCCATTTCGCCCAGAAACAAATGCAGGGCATCTCGTGAATGTGGGTGTCATACAGAACCCAGACTGAGATGCTGATATCCTCACAGCTATGCTCATTCGACACACGCTGGAGTCCGCTGCGATGCGAAATATGTCGGTGCGTTTTGAGGCAGAAAGCACCTACAAACTACACCGAACACTCTTTGAACACGCACCAGCGACAGATGTTGATGACGACTTTATTATTATGTCAAATCAATAGATCCACGTAGCAAAGAAAATGCACTCGACCATCCACATTTTGGAAGTGGAATCAGTCGTGTGTGATGCATTGTATCGGTTAGGCTGCTGATATCTGGTTTGCCCACCCTCGACCTGGGATCCAGCGTACAACCGCACTGCTGTCAGGATCAAGCGCAAACAGCCGCACCCAACTATTCTCGATCAAATGCTTTACATCTGGGTTGGCCAAGAGCACCGCTTCGATACGTTCTTGAGGTGCTTCTACTATTACCTGGAGGCGCAGTGGTTCGTGAAACCAGCTACCATCAGGAGCGTGAACCGATTGTATTGCCAGACCTGTGCGTAAATCACCGCCATTGCCTAACACGACACCAAGCGATCCTACACGATTATGTAAAGCTTTAGTGCCACACCCAAAAGTGCGATTATCCACAGTCGAGGCAAAATACTGGAGATTGATCCATGAAGCCACCACCATGGGTGCAGAGAGGATCAAAGTAAGAATAGAATTATCCGGATCGGTCTTCCAATCATACTCGTGGAGGAAACTACGTCCCTCAAGATTGGCACTATACGTACGCTCACGTCGTGCGGCGATAAAAGCGGCATTGCGTGCCAACGCCCATTCAGGACGCACCTCCGACCAATCCTGAGATCGTCGCCGCAGTAATTTGTCGAGCATACCTTGTGGTTGTTGCTCAATACCTAAGGCTACGGCACGTTCAGCACGTACCTGCACACCAGCCTGCGCCAACCAACGCTGTAATTGTGCGATATCCGCTGCATGGCTTTCTGGAATAGCTTCGGTGTCTAACAGCGTGACCTTATCGACGGAGGTATCGTGAACACCAGGGAGAAAATAGGTATCTACTGGTACCTGAAACCCTTGAGCAGGTAGCTGAGCACGTACCCCCGGATCATTGAGCACTGCCGCAGCAACACGAGCATTGACCGCACCACCATGCCCACCACACGCACCACAGTCAAGACCAGCCGCATGGGGATTATTTTCACTGCGACCCTCATGGCCACACAGAAGGACCAGTCGTCCAAACGTCTCTCGCAATCCCATATTCTTCAAAATACCCGCCGCAGTGTTAAGTCGTGCTTCAGCGGTCATGCCAGTGCCATGGTCGCGTGGTTCAAGCTCAATCGCCATGTTCCCCTCATCGGCACGTGGTGCACGAAACTGGTTAAGGGCATCACCTACCAAACCTACAGCATAAGCAAGCCCCACTGTTTCGACAAAGGTGAACGCCGCTGCTGGGGCAGTTTGCATCTGCTTCAACGTACTTTTACCAGCCCCTTTTCTAGCCGTTACAGGTGTTTTCAAATGGACTGCCGGTTTGAGCAATACCGGGCAACGCGCGCTGCTCTTTCCATCAACCTGCCAATCTAAACTTACAGCAAAGAAGCCCGCAAAACCAAGCGTTTGTATCTTGGGGGATTGTGCTTCAAGATGGCGACGAAGCGGTTCAGAGCGCACATCAATACAGAAAACTGCCTGTACAGCGGGACGTTCGATCATCATCTTTGGCCATGGAGGAGTGAGTTTGGCTGATACACTTTTGAAATAGGCATCTTCCAGCGCTTCCTGAAAGAGAAATCGTATCGCCTCATCTTCAACAGCTGCATGCATAGCTGAACGAGTTGGAACCGGAACCGAGTCTGTTGCCAGGTTTGGCACTGCCGCATCAGCGCAAATACGGATAGCGAGGAGGTCTGCTAACGCACCAGGATCATCACTACCCAGTTCCCACGAACCCCTTCGTAAGAAAGAAGCCCAACCAAATACGCCGCCCAACAACCGATAGAGATATGCCCTGCGTTCAGCAATCGGTATGGCAAGTTGCTCAAGCATCGCAGCAATTGCGACTTCTGGATCTTCAGGGAGAGCTTGCACCCAGGCACGCCAACCACGGAGCCCTGCTATCTCCAGCGAACGATCTACCTGGGCAGCCTCACGCCAGGAAGCATAGAGCCCACGATCGGTCACAAAATCGCTCCATTGGCCCCCACCCTGTGGTACCTGAACTGCACACCAGAGCGTCACATGACGAATAATCTTCTCATTCCAATCAGTGCCATAGTGTCGATCATGGTCCTCCGCACGCGTCGTAACCTCATTGGCTGGTCGCAACGGTACCGAGACATCACCACTGAGAATAGCTTCGAGAAACGTAGCGTTTTGGTCTGTGCGTTGGGCTACTTGCTCAAGTTCTTCACGACCAAATGCACCTTCACGCCATCGGGTACGGTAGTAATCAATATCCGGCAAAATCTGGGCATCCAAAGCATCATCGATCTCACGAGCTGCATCTGATAATGACCGTGATGCAAAGCCTAAAAATGGATTGACCGCCACATAGTTGGATAGGTCCCACAATGGTGGAATCTGATGACAAACTTCAGCTATTTCATCATGTAATATATATTCTGGATGGTAATCTAGCTCAACAGGGCGCGAAAGATTAAGCATGTTCGACTCTCCTCACGGCAAAGTTATTCCAAATACGTTCGACAAGACGGTCAGCAATGGCACCAAAGTAGAAACCATGTAAGGCATACACATAGAAAGCTCGTCCAGCAGGGGTGCGGCTAAAGGTGGGCAGCAGGGTATACAGTACCACCATCAACACAAATCCCACCATTGGAAGAGCCGCAGCAGCCCAGACAAGTGGTCCAGCAGGAA
Source organism: Chloroflexi bacterium AL-N1 (assembly GCA_013122435.1). GTDB lineage: Bacteria > Chloroflexota > Chloroflexia > Chloroflexales > Roseiflexaceae > AL-N1. Next base: position 152,261 of record WYDT01000007.1, on the reverse strand, counting down.
CAACAAGACCGCCCCATACAGGAGTAAAGAAGATTTCGGCACCTTCATAAAGAGCCACAGCCAATATACCAATAATCATGGTGGTCAGAAACGCGAGAGCAGACCCTGACAGCATGTTTGCGTTTGCATAGGTGGGTGTGCGGAAAATAGCAATCCACAATTGGCCAATAGCTAGCGCTACGACAACACACAACGCCAATTTCCCTGGTGATTGAAAGGGATCAAAGCCAGTCATAAGTGTTCCCAACCACAACGCCGGGATAGCCAGCAACGTTCCAGTCAAACCCATCATCATCGAGCGTGCTGGTGCAACAGGAGGAGCCGGAGCTTGTTTGGGAAGATCGCCTGTTCGTAAGAAAGACCATGCTTTATAACATCCATGACCCAAGAGGTGTAAAATGGCGGCGGGAAATGCTGCCAAACCAAATTGGAGCATCATAAACCCCATCTGACTTACCGTCGACCAGGCCAGAGAGCGTTTGATATTGGTCTGGGCCCACATGGCGACCATGCCGAGCATCGCGGTAAGCGTACCGATAAGGGACAGCAGCAATAGCGCAATGGGAACGGTTACAAGCAATGGAGCAAAATGGAGCAGCAGCACACCACCAGCATTGATGATACCGGCATGCATAAGCGCAGAAACAGGTGTGGGAGCTTCCATCGTTTCGGGCAACCAGCTATGGAAGGGAACCTGTGCCGACTTGGTCAGAGCAGCAATCACAATCAGTACAGCCACAACGGTCGGGGTGAACGGGCCAACACCTGATTCGGTCACGCGACTCAGGAAGACCTCCAGATCCAGTGTACCCCAACCTAACCCAATCATTCCGATGGCTGCAAGTAATGCGATATCACCCAATCTGCTGATCAGAAACTTCTTGCGGGCAGGAGGAAATGCCTCTGAACGCTCACGGTAAAAAGTTAAGAGTTGATGCAGACCAAAACTGGTGAGAAACCATACAGTGAACAACAGCGCCAGATTAGTTGCAGGCATTAGGATATAGGCCGACCCTACCGTAAAGGCAAGCCAGCGTAAAAACTGCCGCTGTCGAGGCTCACCGTCGAGATAGCGTAAAGCAAAGCGGTATGAAACGGCCCCCACTCCCGCAACCACCAACGTAATAGACGCACTCAAACGGTCAATCGTGATTCCTGGGACATGAATGGGTTGTGGTGCAATGATCTGCCACACCAGTAGAACTATCGAGAGGCCAAACAGTCCCCATAGAAACGACAGCAACGCGTGCTCGACGCGGCCTGCCTTATCATAGCGCATGAAAGTTTCCCTTTCTTCAATACAACACAATCATATAAGAATATTATATCACGAAAATAATGTCGTTCTTTCGAAAAAAGAAGGAATTTTGCCTCTTTATTTTGGTGGGGTACCACCCCGTCTTTTGGAGGGGGGACATATCGTACTGATCTGATTAGCAGATGTCGTGAGCATCTGCAGAGTACGAACACACAAAACGAGCAATATTTTGATAGCGGGAACAGGCATGGCTCGTTATGCTCTTTGTAAAGCTTTATCCATATAAATGACGGAAGGAAAGAGCCATGGGTCTCAAGAAATTGTTTCTACTTAGCTACATGGTGGCGTTTGTCTTTATTGGATTGACGCTACTGGTTGATACGGGATTAGCGGAATTTGCGTCAAACCAGACTCAAGATGAAGGTATTGCATCTGCCATTTTTGTGGAATCAGATGTTCGTTTAATCCATACACTACAAGGCGAGCGTGCAGATGCAGCAGATAATTATGGTTGGGTTGGTGTAAATCTGAGGAATCTCAATGATGATGGATCAGCAGAATTTCTGGTTTCTGCACCAACATACTCAGATACGCTCTTGAATCAGGGGCGAGTCTATCTCTACATCTGGCAGCGACGGATCAGGGCTCCACACTGTTACCAGCCCAGTGTCAGGGACATTCACAGGCTACAGCGTCACAAGCGCTGGTGATATCAACCAGGATGGAACACCAGACTATGGCATTGCCAGCCCTGGCACCATTGGCGTTCCAGGTCGAGTGCAGATCTTCTCAGGGAAAGACAACAGCGAGATCTACAATCTCACCGACAATGCTGGTAGTTTTGGGCGTGATATCGATGCAGGCATGGACGTAAACCAGGATAGCTACCCCGATATCATTGTTGGTGCAGAATTCGAAACAACTGAGCTGACTCAAACAGGATGTGTGTATCTCTTCTCTGGGCAGGCTGGCGAAATCCTCTGGACTTGTAATGGAGAGAATGAAAGTAATTTGCTTGGTGGTGGAGTGGGTTTTGTCGATGATGTCAATAACGATACAGTTCCCGATGCAGTCACGGCGGTGCGTGGCGCGAATGTGGGAAACGGTCGGGCATAGGTCCTCTCTGGGACAGATGGAGCGATCATTCACACGCTGGAGCCTACTGAGCCATTGAGCAACACCGCCACCTTTGGCCGTTTTTTTGCCTTCGGTGCTGGCGATATCAACGATGATGGTACCTCAGACATTTTTATTGGTGACTATGCAGCGGTTGGTGTCGCTGGGCGCGTGTATATCTACTCAAATGTCGCTGGTTCGCTCTTACGCACTATCGAGGCTGAAGAGAGGATTGATGGCGTCGGACTGGGGCGTGGCATCGGTGACATGAGCGGTAATGGGATTAATGATCTGATCTATGCGGCATATACATTCAGTGGTGCCGCCGCAGGTGGTGGCAAGATCTAGGTTGCTTCCGGGGATGACGGCTCCACGCTTCACACAGTGTCCAGTAGGGTGTTGAACCTCTTTCTCGGCGTCGATGCCTTGCGACTTGATGATCTGAACAACGATGGATTCACCAATTACCTCATTACCGACTTTGGGCAGGCGTTGTGGTAAGTTTTGGTAGCAACACTTATCTATCCATTATTCAGCGTTGATTGATGTGTAGTTAAACATCGTACCAACGTGAGAAACTTTTGAAAAATGAACCTGGTATACCTGTATCACAGACACACTCGATGTCGTGGGTGGTGTTTTTGAGGGCAAATCTGGTCACCGATCCCCCTCTCCTCTCGCATCCTCTACAACACAATGCTATAGGCTCGTTCGATATCAGGTTCCTCAGCTATTTTTGATAGGATTTTGGGTGAAACCGGATCATCGAGAGTCAGCACCATCATCGCGCTCATGCGTGGTGCCTGCCGACCAACATGCATCCCCGAAACGTTGACATCGCCACTGCCAAGGAGCGTTCCAACACGGCCAATCATACCGGGACGATCACGATGGTAGGTAAAGAGTAAGGGTCCAGATGGTGTGAAATTCACCCAGTAATTATCCGCTTCAATGACATGCGGCTCATCACGTAGGATCGTACCAGCAAACTCGCGGGGACCATGAGCCGTCTCTGCGCGGATCGTCAACAGACCGGAGTAACTGTGGTCATCGGCATTCGATAACTCCTGAAATTTCAGGCCACGATCACGAGCGAGCAAGGGTGCATTCACTGGTGTAACCCGTTGTTCGCAGGTGCCACTCAACAAACCCTGGAGAATCGCCATTCGCACTGGTGCCGTCTCAACGTTGGCTAATTCACCACGATACTCAAACTCATAACTCTGGACAGGTTCCTGCACCAGCCCCATGCAAAGCGCACCCAATCGCTGCCCCAGCGTGATATATGGCGCAAGCACTTCCCACTCTTCGGGCGCCACAAACGGAGCATTGACCGCATAGCGTGGTGTGCCACCGGCGAGAGCCGTGATGACCCCTTCTGCAACATCGACCCCAGACAGTGCCTGGGCCTCATTTGTGGATGCCCCAAGGTGTGGTGTACAGATCACATGTGGATGCCCGATCAGGGAATTACCGATAGGTGGTTCCTTCTCAAAAACATCGATTGCGGCACCGGCGATCTGGTTTTGCTCCAGTGCATTCGCGAGCGCCACCTCATCGACAATACCACCACGGGCTGCATTGATGACATACGCGGTTGGCTTCATCTGAGCAAGTCGATCTGCGTTGATCAGGTGATAGTTCGAGTCAGTCATTGGCACATGCAGCGAGACAAAATCGCTCTGTGCAATCACTTCGTCGAGAGTGGTCATGGTCGCCCCGATCTGCGTTGCACGGTCGGTTGAGACCACCGGATCGAAGGCCAGAATATGCATCTCGAGCGCCCGCGCCCGTCGCGCAACTTCCGCACCAATACGACCCAGGCCAACCAAACCCAACGTTTTTCCACGCACCTCGAAGCCCATAAACTTACTACGTTCCCACTTCTGATCAACCAACGAAGCTTGCGCGTGTGTCAATTGGCGTGCCAATGCCAGAATAAAATTAATGGTCAATTCGGCCACCGCTACACTATTAGACGCCGGGGCATTCACCACCATTACGCCACGCTCTGTTGCAGCCCCAACATCAATATTATCGACCCCGGTACCCGCACGACCAACCACCCGGAGTTTCGTACCAGCAGCTAAGACTTCGGCAGTCACCTTAGTGCCGCTTCGTACCACGAGTGCATCATACTCAGGCACTGTACGGAGCAGCGTGTCTTTATCCAGATTTGTTTGTACATCGACCTCGGCGCTCTTACGCAACGCAGCCAAACCTTCCGCAGCAATTTTTTCGGTAACAAGTATGCGATCCACGCTCACACTCCTTGAAATACGGCAAAATAAACAGCAATCACGTAAAAAAAGAACATTAATATTTTGAGAATAATGTCATTATAACGAGAACCAAAAGGGAGTCAACTTGAACGTTGTGACGGTTTTGTCATTGGTTGATTAGAGGATACTCAATGACTTACGCATGTAGACCCAGGCTCGTTGGCGGAGCACCAATCCAGCCACCAACGAACGGCGCGTGCGGTGTTCGGTAAAGCCGACTTGGGTGTAGAGCGTACGTGCACCATAGTTTGAAGCACTCACATACAGGCCAAGATAGCGCTTCCGACGGATGCGTGCGTCTTCCTCGGCGCGGGCCAGGAGCGCCTGTGCCACGCCACGCCGTCGGTAAGCCCCTTGCACCGCCACATCGGTGATGTAGCCCTCGTCACGGCTAATCTGGTGATCAATCAATGACAGTGCAAAGATCGAGCGAAGTGCCCCCCAAGCTCCCAGGACCTTGTGAAAGGCTAACTCAGCAGCACCAGAGTCATCGTGGCCCATCTCCCAGGTGCGTAGCGTGATCGTCCCAATGACACGTTTTTCAGAGCAGGCGACCATCATCCCCCGCAGAGCACTCACACCCTGACGACGCCACGCCTCCGCCATAGCCTCCATACCACGGCCCACGCCACTTACCCCAAAAGCGGCACCAAATTTATCGGCAAAAGCCTCCCGATGCAGGTTGAGAATAGCATAAACATCATCCATCCGTGCTGGGCGAATGTCGATGGTCAGTGGTTCTGAAGATGCACGCGTTGTTACTAACATGAACCTTATGTCGCATATGTTCTCACGTCCTACAGATCTACTTATAACGTGAAACACACAGATATGTCTTTCAATTTCGTCATTATTCTACCTATACGCGAGAGGAGCGTCAACTGCAATTCGTACATCTGTACCGCTTTTGAAGCTTCTATGCCACCAAAAGACGCCTCGCCTAGTAAAGCGGCTGCTATAGCATTACGTATCTCTCTGTTTGACACGAGTAACAAAGCCGCTTAGAATCATGTTTCCAATTAACGATCCAATGACGAGGATAGCCATGGTGACTCCATCGCCGAAACCGCGTTATGACCGTATTGTATCGCTTGTTTTGTTAGTATTGCTTGGTCTCGCGGTCGTATTTTTGATTGATTTTAATCCCTATAATATTCGTGCTCAGCTTGGTGGCGATCTACCCGTGATCACCGCTTCATGGGTATTAGTCGCTTCCTTGGTAACCATAGCCAGCACTGGCGCCGATGTCTTTATTCGCGCACATCCGCAAATGCAAACCCGCACCCTGCCAACGATACGTCTTGGCAAATTCGAGGTCGAGATTGCTCCCGGCTTCTGGATTTTGCCATCGATGGTCATTGTGACATCGTTCGCCTTCTTCCGCTTGTTTAGTGCACCACTCGAAATGCTGGCCGCAATGGCCGCATTGATCGTCGCTGGTGTCTTATTGCTTGCCACATTGATCGCCCAGCACTATGCTCTTGACCGCCGTCCAGAGGTGCAACGTACAGCCCGACTTGCGCTGCAAGCAGTTACCTTCTTGTTGGCTTTTGGGGTTTTCAGTGCGGTGTATTATGCGCGTATTCGTACGCTCTACTCCGCATCGATGATTATGGCCAGTGGCACGTTGCTCGCATACACCCTGCTCCAATGGACACCACAACGCCAGGGAACGCTGCTGTTAGCATGTGTGGTCGGGTTGACGCTGGCCGAGGTCACCTGGGCCCTTAATTACTGGAGTGCGCCTTTTCTGCTTGGTGGTGCGCTACTCTTAGTCATCTTCTACATCACAACTGGAGTACTCCAACACCATCTTGAGAATCGTCTGTCAAAACAAGTTATGTTCGAGTATGGTTTACTGGGAGGCGTGTTGCTCGCCGTCGTGGCGTTTGCGACATTTCGCTGAGTACGCCATATTGACAATGTGAGCATGCATGCATTTTTCTATCGAGACTCAGCTTCTCACGGTTGATTCTGCCCATCCAGATTTACACATTATCCAGATGGCTGCGTATACCCTTCTCGAAGGTAAATTGGTGGCCTTTCCTACCGAAACCGTGTATGGTTTAGGGGCAAACGCTACGGATATGCAGGCGGTAGATCGCATTTTTGTCGCGAAAGGCCGTCCTTCATCTGACCCTCTCATTGTGCATATTGCAACACACGAACAACTGTCACAGGTTGCACATGCTGTTCCTGCTATAGCGCTTGAACTCGCCAGGGTATTCTGGCCTGGCCCGCTGACCCTCATACTGCCCCGCCACCCATCGATCCCATCCAACGTGACGGCCAACCGCGATACCGTGGCAGTACGTATGCCCAATCATTCCGTTGCCCAAGCACTGCTGCAAGTAGCTGCTGTACCAATTGTCGCACCAAGTGCCAACCTCTTCGCACACCCGAGCCCCACCACGGCCCAACATGTGTTCGACGACCTCCACGGGCGGGTCGATATCATCCTTGATGGCGGCCCGACACCCATTGGCCTTGAATCCACCGTTGTGAGTCTGATCGAAGACGAACCAGCTATTTTGCGCCCCGGTGGTATCACCGTCGAAGCATTACAAAAACACCTCCCCTCTATCACTTTTCAAGCCAGATACCTTTCGGTTGAAGAGTCGGCAACTGGTGCACCAGCCCCCGGCATGCTTGCACGTCATTACGCGCCACATGCTAAACTCATGCTTTTCACCGGCAATCCACAACCTGTTTTTCGGCACATGCGACAGGTAGCACAAGAACTGCTTGCAGCGGGAAAGCGCATCGGTATCTTGACAACCGACGAAGAGCATGACCTGTTCGCCTCGCTAGAAGTACAACTTATTACGTTGGGATCACGTGCGGATATGGCGCATGTGGGCCAGCGGTTGTTTGCGGCAATGCGTGAACTCGACAAGCGTGGTGTTGATGTGATGCTGGTACGCGAACTACCCAGCGAGGGTCTGGGTCTGACCATTCGGGATCGCTTGTTACGCGCAACCGAGGGACAGGTTATACACGTAGACGAATAAATCCTGTAGCCACAGATGAGAGGAGTGTATATGCACAGTCTCGCAGGAAAAGTCGCACTGGTGACAGGTGTGAGCCGACGTATCGGTATTGGTGCAGCCATTGCACAGGAATTGGCTCGTGCCGGTGCAACCATCTTTACCACATACTACCATCCCTACGACATACAAATGCCGTGGGGCGGTTCACAACAGGAAGCGCAGGAGATTGTCGAAGAGCTACATGCGCTTGGTGTTGAGGCATATGGATATGCGGCAGACCTGGCCCAAGCAGATGCGCCAGAACAGATCTTTCACACCGCACAAAATACCTTTGGGCAGATCGATATTCTCGTCAACAATGCCACACACGATCTGCCCACAACTCTCTTCGAGCTGGAAGCCGCTTCACTTGATCAACACTACGCGGTCAATCTACGCGGGGTGTTGCTGCTCTGTCAGATGTTCGCAAAGCAACATAATGGACAGGAAGGAGGTCGTATTATCAATCTAACATCGGGGCAGAATGTTACGGCCATGCCAAAGAATATTCCCTATGCGGCAACCAAAGGCGCGATAGAGGGCCTTACGCTCAGTTTGAGTGCGACACTCGCACCACAACGCATCACGGTCAACGCGATTGATCCTGGTCCCACCGACACAGGCTGGCTAAGCGATGACTTGCAGCAAACGTTAACCGAACAGGCTCCGCTTGGCCGCATCGGTACGCCCAATGATGCAGCGCGACTCGTTTGTTTTCTCGCTTCAGATGAAGCACGCTGGATCACTGGGCAGGTCATACGTTCGCGTGGCGGCTTTTAGAGAATACCTCCCGTGAACACATCATCAAGCGACAGGGACACAACTCAGCCCTCGCCACAGGACCATCCGTTTGTCCGCAAACCACACCGGACAGTGCTTTTCCTGGCTATCCCAGTGCTCTTCTCGCTGATTGCCGAACCACTTACCGGACTGGTTGATACCGCATTTGTCGCGCAGTTGGGCAATGTTTCGCTGTCAGCGCTTGGCGTTGGAACCACAGCTCTCACCAGCATCTTCTGGATCTTCAACTTCTTGCAGATCGGAACACAAACTGAGGTAGCACGACATATAGGTCGTGATGAGCAACAGAAAGCCACTCAGATCAGTGGACTGGCTCTGTCACTGGCGGTGCTCTTTGGGGTACTGATCATCGCTATCACCTTACCAACGCTGGGGTTGATCGCATCGGCTATGGGGGCGACAGGCGCTGTGTATGATCAAGCTATCACTTACATGCAATTCCGTATCTTTGGTGCACCAGCGATCTTGCTGATGCTCACGGCTTTTGGGGTTTTACGTGGGTTGCAGGACATGCGTACCCCACTATGGGTTGCAGTCGGTGTGAATATGTTAAATATCATTCTTGATCCACTCTTCATCTTCGGCTGGGGAGCACTACCACCGCTTGGTGTTGGGGGTGCCGCACTGGCAAGTACTCTGAGCCAGTGGGTTGGCGCCGTGTGGATCGTGGGGGTCATCGTTGCGCGACTCGGGATACCCAATCGTTTGCAGTTTGACGAAGTCGGTCGATTGCTTCAAGTCGGTGGCGATCTCTTTCTGCGCACAGGTCTACTGACGCTGTTTCTGATACTTGGCACACGCACAGCTACCCAGATCGGACCTGATGCGGGAGGTGCACACCAGGCTATTCGCCAATTCTGGGTCTTTGCCGCACTTTTTCTGGACACCTTCGCCATCACAGGTCAAAGCCTGATTAGCTATTTTCTTGGAGCAGGCTGGATGGCACAGGCACGCCGGGTTGCCACTATTATCTGTCTCTGGAGCTTGGGAACAGGTGTGATGCTTGGTCTGGTCATGTTGGTCGGGCAGGATATCATCGCACAGTTCCTCGTGCCAACAAACTCACAGTCGCGGTTTTTCTCAGCATGGATTGTGGCAGCATTGATCCAACCACTCAATGCACTTACCTTTGCAACAGACGGTATTCACTGGGGAACGGGCGATTACGGCTTTCTTCGCAATGCCATGTTTGCAGCCACCATACCGTGTGGCTTAGCACTGTTACTGCTCGATCAGCACACGCCTGATGCGCTCGTGTGCGTGTGGGTCATCTCGGGTGTGTGGAGCATGATACGGGCCTTCTTTGGCATCGTGCGGATCTGGCCAGGGTGGTGGGGGAGTCCACTGGCACAAACATAATCGCAAGTAGACATTTCCGCTTGAGCAGACTGGGAGTGCACTAAACACGGCCTATGAACGAATGGCACAAAACGAATACTATAGATTTCACTTGACAATTCTTCACTTTTTGTTTATATTTATGTAAGCGCTTGCATATTTGATATTTGATTGACTTTTTAATTTATGGTATTGCTTTGCCTTTTTTTACACACTAAATGTAGGCGCTTACATTCTAAAAAGAACCATTATGTCAGATAATGAAGCCATCTATACCACTGCAGCTACTATCTATGACGTGGCACGTGAAGCCGGTGTATCAGATGCAACCGTTTCGCGTGTGTTCAACAACAAACATAACGTGAAAACAACCACGCGTGAGCGTGTGCTACAAGCTGCTGAAAAACTCGGATATGTGGCGAATGTACAAGCACGTAATCTTGCAAGGGGCAAATCCAATATGATTGGGTTGCTCGTGCCAGGTTTAGACAACGGCTATATCGGTGAAATCATTCGTGGTATTGATCAAGAACTGGCATACGCAGATTATGAACTTATGCTCTATACCACACACCGTAAAGGAACAACCGAATCCGCATACCTCCAATATGTCGCAAATGGCTTCGTCGATGGTCTCTTGTTGGTTGTGCCCCTGCTATCTATTACATTTCTTGAGGCACTTGGGACATTAAATTATGCATATGTCTTAATTGATGAAGTGGATCATTCCGGCAACAGCTTTTCTGTGGCCTCTACAAACTGGCAGGGTGCCTACGACGCAACAACCTATCTAATCCAGTTGGGACATCGTCAGATTGGTTTTATCACCGGGATGCTTGAACTCAACAGTGCCAAAGAACGTTTGAATGGCCACCTCGCCGCATTGCGCGATAATGATGTGACAGTTCGGCAAGACCTGATTGTAGACGGTGATTTCGTGCAAGCTTCCGGTTTTGAACAATCACTGCGGCTACTCGACCTTGAGCCAAGACCTACTGCTATTGTTGCATCGAACGATATGATGGCACTTGGAGCACTAGACGCCATCCGTGAACGAGGATTGCAAATTCCACACGATATTTCTGTCATTGGTTTTGACGATATTCCGCAGGCATCAACGACCCATCCCAAGTTATCAACGGTACGCCAACCGCTGGAGCAGATGGGGCGAGTTGGTGTCCAACTATTACTCGAACAGCTCGAAGCTTCGGAACGCCAACCAAGGCGTGTGACGTTGACAACGCAACTGGTTGTTCGTGATTCGTGTCAGCCTGTGAATAATGTAGGAGACACATAGGCCAGACCATTGGATCGATGAGGTGACCGTACAGAATGACGCAATGAATCAACGGAGAATCAATGTGTACACACTGATGTAATTCGGTATCACTTAACGTTTTTTTCAAGGAGGTCTTATGTTTACAGCGTACAGTTTCAAACGATTCAGGTTAACGATCCATGTACTCCTATTGTCTGCTTTATTGGCAATCCCTCTCACTACCGCACATGCACAATCACTCATCAACACCACTCCTTTTATCTCTGGACAGATGTATATGGAAGGGTCCTGTACCGGCATAAATGAAAATCACTCGATACTCTATTGTAATGGTGATGGTGTGTATCACACAAATCATGGATTCACCAATGTACCAGGACGCTACAGAATAGACATTCTTGGTGCATCAACAACAACAAACATCGCACAGGTCGATGTGTTGGTCGATGATGTTAAAGTTGGAACCGCTGCCTGGCAGGGAACCAATAACGCTATAAAGACAGTTTCCTTTGATGTTACGAGTGCTGGTGCAAGCAAAGAGGTGGCATTTCGTCTCTCAACAGACGTTGGGAACAGCGATACCAGGATCAATCAGTATTCTCTGTATTACGAAGGCACAACGCAAACACCACAAAACCCACCCCCACCAACACTACCATCTTCAGGAGCTGCATTCACAGGGGACTATCGGAATCTGTTTGCAGAATGGGGACAGAGCCAGAATGCTATTCAGAGTAAGGTAAATACTGCCTATACACAAATATTCACTGAAAACGGTGCAGCAGACACACGGTTGTACTATGAGGCCAGTTCAGATAAGGCCTATATTCTGGATATTTTCAATAACGATATTCGTACCGAGGGTATGTCCTATGGCATGATGATCGCTGTGCAAATGAATGATCAGGTACGCTTCAACAAATTGTGGAATTTTGCCAAGACACATATGCAATGTCCAAACGCGAACTTCGACTGTGGCACCCCTGGTCAGCGTGATGGCTACTTTGCGTGGCAAATTGATCCAAACACATTTCAACCAATAGATAGAAACCCTGCGCCAGATGGTGAAGTGTATTATGCAACAGCGCTCTTGTTTGCCGCTGGTCGCTGGGGCAATGACTCTGGTATCTACAACTATCAGTCGGAAGCACAAATTATTCTCGATGCCATGCTCGTTGATAATCGACCCAATAGCTTCCGTAGCCTGTTCAATCTCTCGAACAAGTTTATTATCTTTTCGCCCAACAATCAGTCGGCAAACTATGTTGATCCGTCTTATCACACACCTGCTTTCTTTGAATTCTGGGCAAGACATGATGGCAAAGCTTCCAACAAGGACTTCTGGGCCGATGCAGCCATAGCCAGCCGCAAATACTGGACATCTGTCATTGGTGATCGTACCAATGGCCTGATGCCTGACTGTACAGATTTCAATGGCACTCCCATCCCAAATTGTGCTTCAGGCACCATTTACGCCTACGACTCGTGGCGGACCATCAGCAACGTAGCGGTCGATTATGCCTGGTGGAAGGGCGACTCTAGTGGAGGTCCGCTCAATCGCCAGGTAACATGGTCGAATCACCTCCAGGAATTTTTTGGTACCAAACGCCCTGAGTATATCAATCGTTGGAATTTGGACGGCACGCCGGTGGGAAGTGACACAAACTCACCAGGGCATATCGCAATGAATGGTGTGGCTGGCTTGGCTGGGAATACGGGGCGTGTGTGGGAATTTGTGTCTGATGTCTGGGATCTGCCCATTCCGTCCGGTCAATATCGTTACTATGATGGTAGTCTGTACATGCTGTCACTCCTGCACCTGAGTGGAAACTTCCGCATGTATGAACCAAATAGTGGCTCTACTATATTTATGCAGAATGATATAAACGCTGCCAATATTTATGTCAACTCAAACCGCTAACGATACATATAGATATTTTTGATATACAGTGGCTGCCCTGAAAGAGAGGGTGGCCACTATGGTGCTACGATAATGCGGTGTTGGTGTATATATGTAATCGAAACATTCACCTCTATGTTGGATGTACAGATACCCCACCAACACATACGAAATGGAAACATCGGTCCAAATTGTTACACAATTTCTCACTGTTCCATCGACTCAAGGTGGTACAAGTGCCTACCTGCCTATATTGATCAAGCACTTGTTCTGACTGTTGTATCAAGCTCCAGCACCTTTTGAGTAGTTTGGTCCATCTGTGATAAGGATATCAATATATTTACCGCGAATTGCTCCCAAAATCGCCTTGACTTTTTCCTGGCCCCCAGCAACGGCAACGACTGTCTCAATGCTACGCAATGTTTCTAAACCAATGCCGATAACTCGTTTGTTTAAATCGGTATCTAATAATCGACCATTAATATCGTAGTGCTGAGCGCACATATGACTAACACCCTTTGTTTTGTAACCAAAGCCAATCTTTTTGATTTAAATACCCGGTCCAGATTAAGCCTAATGTGTCGGATTCTAAAGATCCAATTCCTAACATAGCCATGTGCGCCCGTGTTGCCAGAGACAGGCTCTCTAACACGGTGAGTTGTTGCATGAGCTGATCACGAGTTGGACCGATTCCCGATTTGTACCTACGCAAACAGTACTACACTAAGCTCATCTTATGTCCAGTGTAGTTGCCAACACACAACCACAATGACTATAATATTTCCGCTGCGTGCATTAGTCAGCACGAACGCAGAAACTGTCTACAGTATAGATAATTGTGGTATGTCTATGTACATTGGTGAAGTCGCTAAAAAACCGGTTTGTCCATCAAGGCTATTCGTCTGTATGAGGAGAAAGGATTGATCCCGACTCCGCAACGATTAGGGCGGTATCGTGTATACACCGAGACTGATATTGAACTATTATTAATGATCAAGGAAGTAAAACGGCTTGGAATCACGTTGGCCCAACTTCGATCAATGCTCCCCCAAAATTGGTATCCTCTCAACGCACAGAATGTAGAACAGTTCCTGACAGAACACCGGGCACACCTGAGACAACAGATTCATGTACTCAATGACCAAATCAGACAAATTGATAACTGTCTAAGCGAACTCGGAACCTGGCCTGACTCTCCCCTTAAGGGCAGATGATACACTCTTCGCGCTTGATTTTTCTTATCACAGGAGGGTGTTATATGTCAAAACGCATACTGGTACTGAGCGGTACCCCCAAGACACAAAGTTTCTCAACTGCATTGGCTGATACATATGCCGAGTCTGCACAGCTCAATCATGAGGTGCGTTTGTTTCGCATAACAGACATGGTTTTTGATCCCGATCTCAGCGAAGGATATAGCCAGGGACAACCTTTAGAACCAGACCTGCAGGACTTCCAACAGGCACTAGAGTAGGCCGACCATTTTGTGATTACAACGACCATCTGGTGGGGTGCATTACTGGCAAAACTCAAAGGAGCTTTCGACAGAATCCTGCTACCTGGTTTTGCATTCAGCTACAAAAAGAACAATACACTCAATACAAAACTCTTCGATGGCGCCTCCTTCCCCAACCAACTCCTGAGCGGCAAGAGTGCGAGAATCATCATGACGATGGATGGCCCAGCCTGGTATTACAAATATTTCCAAGGAGCACCAGCGCTTAAACAACTGCAAATATCGACTTTAGAGTTTTGTAGCTTTAAGCATGTTTGTAACAATATGCTAGGCCCGATCAAACATTCATCAGAATCACAACGGCAACAATGGTTGAATCTCACAGCGCAGCTAGGAGCCCAGAGTAAATGATGAGAGAGGATCTTTAGAGCACATATATACTATCAGAAAGCCACCCAGGTTGAGCAGACCAGGTGGCTTTTATCCAATGTTTCTCTTAGTTTTTGATGTCGTTGAAGGCTCGTTACGCTGCTTCACGAAAGTATGGCCTACTTACCAACTCAAACATAAGTTGATCAAGCGTGATTTCTGCTTCGTGGTAGGTGCGGGCGAACCCAACCAACTCACCGTCTAAATACATCGCATAGTCACGGGTGTTTCTGTCGTAGATAATCTCTCTCTGGTACATACTCGTCCCTCTTTCTATCATGTGTTTTATTATTGCGAGTTATCCATCTATATTTTAGCACAATAGTTCTATAAATGCAAGCACATGTTTTCGCATACCATCTCCTACATCCCTGAAGCACACTTGACAACATCAGCGTTGTATCTAATGATCCCAGTACGCTATGTGTACAACAAGTATGAGAGGAATACCCCATGCGTATCATCTATATCGACATCGATAGTCTCCGGCCCGATCATCTGGGCTGTTATGGCTATCCTCGTCATACCAGCCCCAGTATTGATCGTATTGCTGAACAAGGCGTACGCTTCACCAATTGCTATGTTTCGGATGCGCCCTGTCTGCCCTCACGCACTGCGCTGTGGAGTGGCCGATTTGGCTTTCAAACGGGGGTGGTCAGTCATGGTGGAACAACATCACAACCATCAGTTGAGGGACCACAGCGCGGCCATCAGGATCGTTTTGGTACACACGGCTGGATGGCGGCACTCCGCAGGGCCGGTCTGACCACCACAACGATCAGTTCTTTTGCCGAGCGACACAGCGCATGGCATTGGTATGCCGGCTTCTCTGAGATAATCAATCCAGGGCAGGGCGGAATGGAACAGGCGCACACCGTTACCGCACTCGCACTCGACTGGCTCAAGCGTCACGCACAACGTGACCATTGGTTTCTCCATATCAACTATTGGGACCCACACACGCCCTATCGCGTACCAGAGGTATTTGGCACACCACTGACCCACGATCCATTACCTACCTGGATCACTGAAGAGGTGCGCCAAATACAGTGGAACAGTTCTGGCCCACACTCAGCACAGGAACCCCATGGCTTTGGTCAGGAGAATGATGCTCAACACTATCCACGCGTGCCAGTGCAGATCGACTCGCTCAGTGCAGTGCGTCAATGGATCGATGGATATGATGTAGGCGTCAGTTATACCGATGAGTACATTGGACGGATTATGCAGGCATTGACTGATGCAAAGCTATTTGATAATACCGTCATCATCATCAGCGCTGATCACGGCGAGAATCTGGGTGAGTTGAATGTGTGGGGCGACCACCAGACTGCCGACTCGATCACCTGTCGGGTACCACTGATTGTGCGCTGGCCAGGGATAACCGATATGCCGCGTGTTGACGATGCGCTCCACTACCAGTTTGACTGGGCCGCGACTATGCTCGAACTCATGGGACAACAGGTACCAGAGACATGGGATGGGCAATCCTTCGCTGAAGCTTTGCACAATAGCACGACACAGGGGCGGCCACATCTGGTGCTGAGCCAGGGAGCCTGGACCTGTCAACGGGGTGTGCGGGTAGGAGACCATCTCTACTTACGCACCTACGACCCATGTTTCAAAGAGCTGCCTCCCGAACTGCTGTTCGATCTGGCCCACGACCCCCATGAACAACATGACCTGATGACTGAACAATTGGATATGGCCCAGCAGGCACGACGCATCCTTGACTCGTGGGAACTGACCATGCTACGAACCAATCCAACCGGCACCGATCTACTGGTCACCACGATTCGGGAAGGCGGCTCCATCTATGCCCGTGGGCGACTCATGAGCTATGTGGAGCGGCTACGAGCAACTGGCCGCACCGTACGTGCTGAACAATTGCTCGCAGAATATTCAGACAGGTAGGTATGCAATAGAAACGATCATGCATGATCTTTACAAAAACAAACTATGGTGCAAGTAACAGCTTTCCGGTAGTTGCACGCCCTTCCGAAAGCCGCAGCAACATGTCCCAAACATATTTAGTGAATGCATAGTTTCATGGTATCATGATACCTCTATTTACGTACTCCCCCTATCCAGGTGAAATTGTGGGAGCGTTGTGCCTAAAAGAAAGGGCAACAACATGAGTCTGATGGTATTGGTACTCTTCGTAGTCGGATTGGTATTACTTATCGTAGGTGCAGAACTGCTGGTGCGTGGCGCCTCACGATTAGCACAGATCGTCGGAATTTCACCACTGATAGTAGGGCTAACCGTTGTCGCGTTTGGTACCAGCTCACCAGAACTAGCGGTCAGCACACAATCTGCGCTAGCTGGTCAGGCTGATATTGCACTGGGCAATGTGGTAGGCAGTAATATTTTTAATGTGTTAGTTATTCTGGGAGCCTGTGCTTTGATAATGCCGCTGGTTATCAATCAACAGCTTGTGCGACTGGATGTACCATTGATGATCGGTATAGCGGGTTTGCTATGGTTGCTGGCCCTCGATGGGCGCATTGGGCGACTCGATGGACTACTGCTATTTACAGGAATCATAGCCTACATCGTCTTTGCTATCCGGCAAAGTCGTAGAGAAAACGCTGAGGTGAGGGCAGAGTATGATCAGGAATTTGGAACGCAAACTGAAACAGGTGCAAAATATCTGGTTATTCAGGTGATATATGTTGTGGTAGGGTTGGTACTCCTTGTGTTAGGTGCACGTTGGTTGGTTGACAGTGCAGTAAGCATCGCACAAGTTCTGGGAGTCAGTGAGCTTATGATTGGTCTCACCATTGTTGCAGCAGGTACCTCGATGCCAGAAGTGGCCACCTCAATCGTTGCGACCATACGAGGGGAACGTGATATTGCTGTTGGCAATGTCATTGGTAGTAATATCTTCAATATGCTGGCCATCTTAGGTATTACCGGATTGATTGCACCAATTGAAGTAGCACCGATAGCACTCCAGGTAGACATCCCTATCATGATCGCCGTTGCATTAATGTGTTTCCCTATTTTCTTTACTGGTATGCAAATTGCACGCTGGGAGGGAGGACTATTTGTAGGGGCCTATCTCCTTTATACAAGTTATCTCATTCTCTATGCTAGTGACAACGCTGCGCTGCCGCTGTTTACCACTATTGTTGGTTATGGAATAGTACCGTTCATTCTATTGCTCCTTGCAGTGCTTGGAGGGCGGGCCTGGTATGTGCGACACCTGAAGAAAGAGGTGTCACCTAAATAGAAGAGAACCGCCTCTTTCTCGAAAGTATCCTTGTGCCGGAACAAGACATCCTCTTTGCGTAGTGCAGATCATCAGAGATGCGGAACGGCTACGAGCAACTGGCCGCAGCGTACGTGCAGCACAATTGCTCACAGCGTATTCGGACAGGTAGGTATGTTATAAAAAAGATCATGCATGATCTTCACAAAAACAAACTACGGAGCAAGTAACAGCTTTCCAGTCGTTGCGCGTCCTTCCAAAAGTCGATGAGCTTCGGCTGCTTCCGCCAGCGGAAATGTATGGTCAATGCGTAGCTTGAGGGTGCCATCGAGCACCGACTGTAGGACCGCATTGGCCCGCTCGAGCATCTCTGAACGTTCGGCGATGTAGTGAAATAACGACGGGCGTGTCAGATATAGCGAGCCTTTGGCATTCAGGATGGCCGGATCAAAGGGCGGCACGGGACCACTGGATTGACCAAAGAGTGCTAGCGTACCACGTGGTCGCAGGCAGTCGAGGCTCTTATCAAAAGTGGTCTTACCAACCGAGTCGTACACCACATGCACGCCACGGTTATTGGTTAACCGTTTGACTTCGGTTGCAAAATCGGTTTGCGTATAGAGGATGACATCATCGGCACCAGCTGCCCGCACCAGAGCAGCCTTTTCTTCAGTGGAAGTCGTACCAAATACAGTTGCGCCACGTTGTTTGGCCATTTGCACAATGAGCTGACCGGTGCCACCAGCCGCTGCATGGACCAGCACATAGTCACCCGACTGCACCGGATACGTTCCATGCACGAGGTAGTGGGCAGTCATTCCCTGAAGCATGGCCGCAGCAGCCTGTTGCAGATCGAGGCCCTCTGGGACACTGACCAATTGTCGTGCAGGTACGACCGCATATTGTGCGTAAGCTCCCTGTGGGCCGACGTAGGCTACACGTTCTCCCTCCCGAACCTCGGTCACATTTTCGCCTAATTGCGTAACTACTCCGGCTGCTTCAACTCCTGGTGTGAGCGGCAGTATGCCCGGATAGAGACCAGTACGATGATACACATCAATGTAATTGACACCGACAAACTCGACTTGAATCACTACCTCATCCACACCAGGAGTCGGCATAGGCGCCTCGTCATAGTACAGAACATCTGGTCCACCATGTTGATGAACACGAATGGCTTGCATAGGTTTCCACACCTTTCTTGCAAAAAGCGTTTGTATGAGTATATTGAGAAATTATACCATTTGTGAAACATGTTACAATAATCCTATGAAACAAACAGGAAATTTTCAAGAAAAGTACTTGACTTTTTTGCAAAGTTTGTTATTATACATATATCAGTAATCGCGTATTTCAATAAACACTACGTAACGTTTCAAGGTTTTTCGGCTGATAAACCATTTCCACGGACAAGGTTTTCAGAAAAATTAAAGAAAGATAATATGCAAATGAGCAAATCTGTTTCTGAAACAAATGGGAAACAACTTCCAGTAACTCACAATTTACGAGATGTTGCAGAGTTTGCTGGAGTGTCACTCAGCACCGCCTCACGGGTGTTTTCCAACGCAAGCTATGTATCTGAAGAAGTTCGTCATCGCGTCTTGGAAGCTGGTACGGTTTTAGGATATCAACCTCGTGAACGAGCACGCAAAACAGATAAAACAACGTTACGCAAAGCTGTACTGTTTATACGCACACACAACCGATTTCGGCTTTCTTCCATGCTGGGAGATTTTTACGGATATGTGCTGCAAGGCATTGAGGCAGAATGTCGCCGTCGTCGATTGACGCTCATTTTCGCCCATGATGATGGTGAAGCTGAACTTGCCGATCAATTCGACGGACTGGATATTGATGAGGAAACAGGCGTCTTTCTGGTTGGCCCATTTACCACGAACGATGTCGCAGATGTCCAACAACGTCATCTACCTGTTGTTTTGATTAATAACGTTGTGGAGCGACCTGTTGATACGCTGTTACCAGATTATTATGGCGGAGCACAAATGGCTGTACGTCATCTTATCGCTGCCGGACATCATCGAATCGCATACCTCCACGGTGCCAATCGCTATACCACAGAACTACGACTGGATGCCTACAAAGCAACTCTGGAGGAACATCATATTCCGGTCGATCCAGCGCTGATTACCCAATCATCGATGTCTCCTCAATCAGCGAAAGAAGCCGTTGTCGATCTGTTAGATCGTGGCGAAGATTTCACAGCCTTATTTTGTGTGAACGATATTAGCGCGCTTGGCGCCATTATGGCATTACGAGAGGCTGGGTTGCGTCCTGGGTATGATATCTCGTTAGTCGGTTTTGATAACGTTGATGTCACTGACATGACCGATGTGCCACTGACAACCATTGCCGTTCCCAAAATCGAGATGGGGGCCTTGGCAGTCAAGCGCCTCATCGAACGGGCAATAAGTCCTAACGAACCATCACAACGCATTATTTTGAGTGTAACTTTACACGAACGTGAATCTGTCCGACAACTACACAAAACCAAGGAGAGCCACACCAGGTAGTGTGTAGCTCCAGTGGGGTCCATGCTACGACCCACAGTAATTAGGGAGGTCCCGGTGGACTGGAACTACGATAAAGCCAAAATTGCAGCTATTCTAAGCACCACACAGGGGCAAAGAACATTCGCATCCTATACAGACCGGGATGTCTGGGGAACATTACGAACACGGCCCGCTGCCATCGAGATCGTGGCTCGCGCAGAGCAAGCCCTCATGTCAGCAACTCCCCAGGTTCTCGCCACTGACTATCTTGCGTATGTTCGCGCAGGCCAACGTGAACCATACGAAGATCCGATTAACGCACGGCGTGATCGCCTTATGATCATGACATTGGCTGAGTGTTTAGAAGGACAGGGACGTTTCACTGATGCCGTCTTAAACGAAGTTTGGGCTATTTGTGAAGAAAGCACATGGGTGGTTCCCGCACATGGGTCCAGTTATCCCGATCACCTACCAGATCTGTCTGTTCCATACATCGATCTGTGGTCTGCCATAACGTCTTTTGCATTGGCCGAAGTCGATCATTTACTGACTGATACACTGCATCCGGCTGTCCGGAGACGCATTCGCTATGAGATCAGCAAACGTAGTACCGATGCATTTCTTATCCATAACGACTATGCGTGGTTAGGGTATGGGAAAAAGCAGATTAATAACTGGATGCCTGTGTGTGTCGGTGGCACGGCTGGCGCAGCCCTCTATCTTGAGACAGATGTTGATCGTCTAGCGGCAGTGCTCGCAAAAGCCATTGATGGATTGCAACGCTACTTTGCCACGTTTGGTGATGATGGTGTATGCGTAGAAGGAGTGGGTTACTGGGAAAAAGGGCTGTTTTTCTATGCGGCATTTGGACAACTGCTCTTTGATCGCACTGAAGGCCAGATTGATCTCTTTGACAACGATCACATACGACAAGTTGTCGCCTTCCCCACCGAGGTGGAACTCAGCCCAGGACATTTTGTAGCATTCTCGGACACTGGTATTAACCGACATCCACAGTTTGCATTACTGCACTTTTTTGCTCAGCGTTTTGACGTACCAACGTTAGCCGCGTTAGATCATGCTGGCTCAAAGCAACACAAACTTACCTATCGTGGCCCATCAGAGAAGGTCCGCGATCTGTTCTGGTACCCGGCTGAGTTTCAACCAGTCACTGTGGTTCCCAAAGCATCAATGTATTTGCCGGATACACAATGGATGATTGCACGAGCAAAACCTGACAATCCTGATGGCTTGGTCCTTGCCGCCAAAGGTGGGTTCAATAACGAACCACACAACCATAATGATGTGGGCAGTGTTATGGTTCACTGGTGCGAAGAATCCCTTCTTGCAGAACTTGGTGCAATGCGCTACACCCGCGACTCTTTTCGCCCCGAATATCGCTATACCTTTCTTGCTAATCGCTCAGGCGGACATAGCGTCCCCATCGTTAATGGGTATGAGCAGGGAACTGGCGATATCTTCGCCGCACGGAAGGTGCAACATACGGCAAAACCCGAACTTGATATGCTTGAGCTTGACCTGACCGATGCCTATCCGAAAGAAAGTGGGTTGGCACGATTGCATCGGCAGATTATGCTGCATCGAAAGCCACTTCATGGCTATGTGGAATTAATTGATACGGTGAATTTCGGGACAGAAGCAGGTCAGTTTGAGACCGTACTTATCAGCTTTGCGCCTGCAATTGAACAGGAACCAGGCTGCATTTGTCTCACAGGTGCGCGAGGCAAGCTGTTTATCTACTATGACTCAGATCAATTACAACAACGCATTGAATGTGTCCCCGATGTAGATTTACGACATGGCCCACACAATGTTACCAGAATTGTGCTGGCAACACATCATAAGATACACAAAGCACATATCGTCATCCGCATAGAACCAAATTTATAAAGGATAATCGCTCAGAAAGAAACCTGTTACGCATACTCTTCCTGTATAACCTGTTTGCTTAGCTCGTTTTGTGTGAAAGGAGGCCGTGGTTAACAATAACCACATGTGTAAAAAATCAACAATATCATCATCAATCAAAAAACAAAGTTATCGTTCAAGGAACATGGTAGTTCGTAAAACAAGGAGGTCATAGTACCGATGGAAAAAAACACAAATTGGTCTTTGGGATTATCCTTCAAAATCCTCACACTTTTTATTCTCATCACGTTTATTGCCGCATGTAGCGGCGCACCAGCCGCTGATACCACCGATTCGGACACTGCGACTGAAGCACCTGTCGAAGACACAACAGAATCAACTGAAGAGCCGACGGAGGCTGAAGGAGAAACGCCCGCAGAAGGCGACGCAGAAACCACTGATGAATCAGATGCCACCGATTCTAGTGCAGCCACCGCAGATGGAACCTACAACGAAGCACCAGCACTGGCTGAACTGGTCGCTGCTGGCGATCTGCCACCAGTCGAAGAACGACTGCCAACTGAACCAATGGTAGTCGAGGTCGTTGATCGGATTGGTCAGTATGGTGGCGAATGGCGCATGGGGATGGTCGGTACTGATGATCATGTGCTGATGTTAAAGACAGCACTGTACGACGGTCTGGTCCGCTGGAACCGCGATTGGACCGATATCGTTCCCAACCTTGCCGAGAGCTGGGAGGTCGAGAATGAAGGTGCGAAATACACCTTTACACTGCGAGAAGGTACCAAATGGTCGGATGGCACACCATTTACCTCTGCCGATATCATGTTCTGGGTAGAAGAGATTCTTCCTAACCCGGACCTGACCGAGGAATACCCCTCCTGGCTGCGTGTTGGTGACGAACAGGCAACTATTACAGCCCCTGATGACTACACGATTGTGTTTGAATGGTCACAACCGAATGGTCTGTTCCTGCAAAACCTGGCAAGTCCAGATGGTTTGGTTGTCACACATTACCAAGCCGAATATGCCAAACAATGGCATATTGACTTTAATCCTGAAGTAGAAGCTCTGGCCCAGGAGGAAGAGTTGCCGAGCTGGATTGAGTTGTGGGATATCCGGGCAGGCTTTAACACTGGTGGCATCAACGCCCGCAATCAGAATCCCGAACTTCCAACACTCACTCCATGGATTTATACCAATGCGCTGGGCGATGGCGACCGGGTCCGGCTGGAACGCAATCCCTACTACTGGAAGATCGATGCGGAAGGTAACCAATTGCCATACATCGATAGCGTACTCTACGAATTAGTGACTGACCGTGAAGTTTTGCGCTTACGCGCCACCGCTGGAGACTGGAACTTTCAGGACCGCCGACTTGGTGGCCCGACTGAACGTGCTGTCTATATCGAGAATCAGGAACGGAGTGGTTATCGTTTCGTCGATGTGCTTTCCAGCAATATGAATGAAGTCATTATTGCTTTGAACCTGACTCACAAAGACGAAGTCAAGCGCGAAATTTACAACAACAAGCTTTTCCGTCAGGCTCTGTCGGTTGGTATCAATCGGCAGGAAATCATCGATACACTCTACCTTGGTCTGGGAGCACCGCATCAGGCCGCACCACGTCCAGAGTCAGAGTTATACGATGAAGAAATGGCCACCCAGTTTACCGCATTCGATGTTGAACAGGCGAATGCGTGGCTCGACGAGGCCGGCTATGAGCGTGGGGCTGATGGTTTCCGAGTCGGACCAGATGGTGAATCAATTGTGATTGCAATTGAGACCTCGCAGGATGGTGTCGCTGATGCAGTTGAACTGATTGTGCGATACTGGAATGAGCTTGGTATTCAAGCAAATCTCAACATTGCTGAGCGGTCCTTGCTGCGTGAACGAACTGACAATAACGATCATGATGTCATTGCATGGAACGGCGAGGGGGGCCTTGGCTCTGATGTTCTGCTTGATCCGCGCTGGTATCTACCATACAGCGGTTGGTCCTTCTTTGGCATTCCCTGGCAGAACTGGCGCAATGATCCAGAGAATCCTGTTGCAGAAGAGCCACCAGCAGAAGTACAGCGACAGATCGAATTGTATGAACAAATTCAATCGACAGCTGATGCTGAAGAGCAAAACGAGTTAATGAGTGAAGTCCTCGGTATTGCCAAAGAACAGTTCTATGTAATCGGCATTTCATTACCACCTAACTCAGTTGGGATTGCCAAGAATAATTTCTTTAACACATCAGATACTCTTTACAGTTCATTTAACTGGCCACAACCTGGCCCGATTGGCCCTGAACAATTCTTTATTGGTGAAGAATAACCTTACTGCTATAAGTTGCAGCAATGTACAGTCATTATTGTATAAGCTGCTCTCTCAATGGTGATCGGTGAGGGCTTGTTGTGTAGCCCTCACCGGAAGCAGTATGGAGGAATGCATGATTCAGTATATTATACGTCGTTTGTTACTCTTTATTCCGATGTTATTCGCCATATCGGTCGTTACGTTTGCGATCATTCAGCTGCCACCAGGTGACTATCTTACTGCCTACGCAGCATCATTGGCAGCCGAGTCGGGCAGTGGCACCATCTCGCAAGAACGTGTGGATTCGCTACGTGAGCGCTACGGGCTCGACCAGCCATTTTATGTCCAGTACTGGAAGTGGGTCAGCAATCTGGCGCAAGGGAACATGGGGTACTCATTTGAATGGAAGCGTGAAGCAAGTGAGATTTTGGGACCCCGCATGCCACTCACGATTGCACTGGCTGTCATTACACTGATATTTACCTGGATCATCGCACTTCCGCTCGGGGTATACACAGCCCTACGGAAAAACACCGTTGGCGACTATGTCGCATCTTTCTTCGGATTTATTGGCATGGCAATCCCTGACTTTATGCTGGCATTGTGTCTCATGTGGGTCGCTTTCTTCTATTTTGGTCAGAATGTAGGTGGTCTATTTTCCCCTGAATACGCCGAAGCACCGTGGAGTTGGGGAAAGTTTGTCAACTTGATGAGCAATATCTGGATACCAGTAATCGTGATCGGAACAAGCGGTATCGCCAAATTGATGCGTATCTTGCGGGCCAATTTGCTGGATGAACTCCACAAACCCTATGTTGAGGCGGCCCGCTCGAAGGGCCTCTCCGAATGGTATTTAACGACCAAATATCCAGTGCGTGTGGCCTTGAACCCATTTGTAAGCGGTATCGGTGGTGTACTGCCGGAGCTTATCAGCGGTGCCGCCATTGTGAGTATCGTGCTCAACCTGCAAACGGCAGATCCCTTCCTCCTACGCGCATTGTTATCACAGGATATGTATCTTGCTGGGAGTTACTTGATGATCATTAGCGTGCTTGCGCTCATTGGGGTGCTTATTTCGGATATTTTGCTCGCCTGGCTTGATCCACGTATTCGGTACACATAGAGTCGCTTTGGTGTAAACAATACGCCCTCTTTGTCGAGACGAGAGGGCCCAATATAATGTATTAGGACGTGACACCGAGAGGTTACCATGAGTTGGTTTCAGCAAGTACGACAACGCTTCGGCAGCAACGTCAAGGCCCAGGGAGTACCACCACCCGCAGCCACGGCGCAGCCACCCAACGATGTTGTCGATGATTTTGAAGATAACCTTGATTTTGATGGACATGCACAACAGGTTGCAACTGCCTCGCAATTTCAGTTAATCTGGTGGCGTTTTCGTAAAAACCGTGTGGCCGTGTTCTGTGCATTTGTGGTCGCAATGTATTATCTGGTAGCGATTTTTGCTGACTTTATTGCTCCGCACGATCCCAACACCAACCGCTCTGATTTGACATACGCACCACCACAGAGTATTCAGATTTTTGATCAGGATGGCAATTTGACCCGCCCACATGTGCTCGGGTATACCATGGAAGTCAACCTCGAAACATACCGCCGTGAGTTTATGCCAGACCCTGAACAACGGCATAACCTGGGGCTCTTTGTGCGCGGCGAGCCATATATGCTCTGGGGCATTATTGAAACAGATCGACGTCTGTTCGGCGTAACCAACCCCGAAGCATCGGCATACATACTCGGCGGAGACCGACTGGGTCGGGATATGCTCTCACGGCTTATTCATGGAACCCGCATCTCGATGTCGATTAGCCTGATCGGTATTTTCCTGAGCCTCATTGTGGGCGTTACACTTGGAGGTATCTCTGGATATTACGCAGGCAATGTGGATATGGTCATCCAGCGATTTATGGAATTTATCGACTCGATACCGAAGATACCGATTTTGATGGGACTCAGCGCGGCCATACCACTCACATGGCCTCCACTGGCAGTGTTTCTCGCCATCACGGTCATTCTGTCGCTCGTCGGTTGGATCGGTATGGCACGGGTGGTACGTGGTCGCTTCCTTTCCCTCCGTGAGGAAGACTTTGTAATGGCCGCACGAGTCGCGGGTGCCAATGAGCGGCGTGTGATGTTTCGACATATGCTCCCATCATTTTACAGCCACATCATTGCGGCACTCACTCTATCCATTCCTGGTGCCATTATTGGTGAAACAGCGTTGAGTTTCCTGGGGTTGGGGCTCAAACCACCCTTAATTAGCTTTGGTGTGTTGTTGCAAGAAGCACAAAATGTCCATACTGTGGCCCTGGCACCATGGCTCATTGCTCCGGCAGGTGTCATGATTGTGCTGGTACTGGCCTTTAACTATCTTGGTGACGGCCTACGTGATGCCGCCGATCCCTATGCCAACTAAGCTGTGGCAAAAATTATGCAATTGGTTGTTAGCCGTAAATTCAGAATACACCAAATCCGGAGCAGCTTATGAATGAAGATATATTGCTGGAAGTCAAAAATCTACGCACCTATTTTTATCTTGATGAAGGTGTCGTGAAAGCGGTTGATGGTGCCAGTTTCTCAGTACAACGAGGAAAGACATTGGCAGTAGTTGGTGAGAGCGGATGTGGTAAAAGTATCACAGCCCGCTCTATTCTCCAAATTGTATCGCGGCCTGGGAAAATTGTGGATGGTGAAATCCTGTTTCATCGCTATACGTCTGACGCTAGTGGTGGATCACGTGTAGAAACATTCAATATAACTGACCACAAGCCAAATAGTCCTGAAATGCGTATGTTCCGGGGTAAAGATGTGGCAATGATCTTCCAGGAACCCATGGCGTCGTTAAGTCCGGTTCACACCATTGGGAACCAGGTAATGGAGAACTTTCGTCACCATTTCAAAACGAGTAAACAAGAGGCACGTGAAGTTACCATTGAGATGCTACGCAAGGTTGGTATCGCGAAACCAGAAGAGCGCTTCGATACCTATCCCCATCAGCTTTCGGGTGGTATGCGCCAACGTGCCATGATTGCCATGGCCCTGATCTGCCAACCAAGTTTATTAATTGCCGATGAGCCAACCACTGCGCTCGATGTTACAACACAGGCGCAGATCCTTGAGTTGATGACACAACTCCAGAAAGAGTTGGATATGGCAATTGTTGTGATCACCCATGATCTCGGTGTAGTGGCTGAAATTGCTGATGATGTTGCGGTCATGTATCTCGGTGAAGTGGTCGAACGTGCACCAGTTGACGAACTGTTTCATAACCCCAAACATCCGTACACGCAAGGGTTGATGAGTTCTATCCCCAAAATCGAGGGGCAGACACGGGAGCGATTGGAGACCATCCCTGGTTCAGTGCCACATCCGTACAATCGTCCGACAGGATGCCGTTTTAACCCACGCTGCCGTGCACGTATCGAGAACAAACTGGCCATCTGTAAGCACCATGAACCACAACTGCTGCCTGTAAGCAATGAGCATGAAGTCCGTTGCTGGCTCTACCATAAACCAACCGGAGTCGACTATCAGGCCATAAGCAACGCGGAACTGCTACCGGATGAGGCCGCAGCGTCAATCGCAGCCACGTCGAATGTGACGAAGTGAGGTAAGCATGAGTCAACCACTAACACAACAGCCGCTCGCAACAGACACACTGCTCGACGTACGGGATCTCAAAATGCATTTCCCTATCCGTAAAGGGTTACTCCAACGACAGGTCGGTCAGGTCAAAGCAGTCGATGGCGTCAGTTTTGACATCAAAGAAGGCGAGACACTCAGTCTGGTTGGTGAGTCAGGTTGTGGCAAAACCACCACCGGACGTTGCATCGTACGCGCGCTCAAGCAGCGACCAACTGGCGGTTCCATTCTCTTCCGCGCTGAGGATGGTCATACCGTGGATCTGGCAAAACTCAATTACACACAAATCCATCCGTATCGCAAAGAAATACAGATGGTCTTCCAGGATCCTTTTTCATCGCTCAACCCACGCATGAGTATTCTGGAAATTGTCGGAGAGCCCTTGTTAGTCAATGGCATTGCACAGGGAAAAGAGCTGGAGGAGCGTGTTGCAGAGGTTTTGCGGAAGGTCAAAATGTCACCTGACTATATGCGCCGTTATCCCCACGCATTTAGTGGTGGCCAACGTCAACGTATCGGCATTGCGCGTGCACTCAGTGTGAATCCTCGCTTGATTGTCGCTGACGAGGCGGTTTCAGCACTGGATGTGTCGGTGCAAGCACAGATACTCAACCTGATGCAAGAACTGCAGGAAGAGTATAAGCTCACCTATCTCTTTGTGGCCCATGATCTGAGTGTGGTGCGCTACATCTCGGACCGGGTGGCGGTAATGTATGTTGGGCAAGTCGTTGAACTGGCCAAAACCGACGATCTCTTTAACAGTCCCAAACATCCGTATACTGAAGCCTTACTTGCGAATGTACCCAAACCAGATCCAAGGCTGCGATCAAAACGCACTGTGTTAAGCGGCGAAGTTGCCGATCCAGCCAATCCACCAGGTGGATGCTACTTCCATCCACGTTGTCCACACGTAAAGGAACGCTGTAAGGTAGAGAACCCAGCCCTGCGAAAGACCCAGTCGGATCATTACGCAGCGTGTCACTATGCGGACGAGTTGGAGTTGAAGGGTGTGATTGTACCCAAGACGGTGTAGGGGTTAGGGATAAGAGGTTAAGGATCTGGAGGCTGGAAACGTGGGGCTGGGGACATTAAATAGATTAGCACATGTGGAATGCAGGAGCCACGCTCTGCACGGCAGCTTGACTGCCGCAATCCATAGGAAGTGCACCAACGTTGTGAAACAATACAGTTAGAGATTGGGAGTAAGGGTTAGGAGTGAGGAATAACAAGACCGTCGATTATCTGTACGAATGTGTCTCTATGATAAGTATACAACATAAAGGTATCGCGTTTACGTTCGAGAGGATGCAATTTTATTATGACAACTGATAGAGCAGCAGCAACCCTGGACTGGGCAGCCGTAGTACAAGAAAGAGCAGCACAAAAAGTAACGGCACTAGCTAATCGAGTGGGCGGCGCCTTCCTGCATGCAACGGTTGATGGTCGTTATACACCTGTCGAGGGTGAATGGTGGACTTCAGGATTCTGGCCGGGCATGCTCTGGCTGGTATATCAGCGCACACGTGATGAGCGACTTGCAGCACTGGCAAGGCAGGCAGAGGATGAGCTGGAACAATTGCTGCTCGACGACCGCTTCTACGAATTGCACCATGATGTTGGATTTCAGTTTATTCCGACATCCCTTGCAAACTATAAAATAACGGGTAACACTAACGCACGACGGCGCAGTGTACTGGCTGCCTCTCTCCTGATGGGGCGCTTCAATGTTGCTGGCAACTTCTTCGAGGCATGGAACGGTGAGCGACGACGGGGTATGTCGATCATCGATACTATGATGAACCTGCCACTCCTGTTCTGGACCGCAGAAGAAACACACCAACCCCGTTTCCGCCATATGGCTGAGGCGCATGCACAGATGGCGCAACAACAGTTTGTGCGACCAGATGGTACCACGAACCATATTGTGCGCTTTAACCAGGAAACTGGCGAACCGATTGAGCCTTTGGGCGGACAGGGGTATGCCCCCGACTCGACATGGAGCCGTGGTCAATCGTGGGCGCTATACGGCTTTACACTGGCCTACCGCTACACCGGCAAGACGACTTATCTGAACACGGCACGCCTTGTTGCCGATAACTTTGTGGCGGCATTACCTAAAGAGGGCGTACCCCCATGGGATTTTCGCGTTCCCGATGTTGAAACGGCCCCACGTGATAGTTCGGCAGGGGCTGTCGCCGCTTCTGGATTACTTGAACTAGCCTTCCTGTTACCAGAAAATGAAGGTGAACCCTATCGCCAATCAGGTATAAAGCTACTTGATGCACTTAACGAACACTGTGCAACATGGGATCAGCCCGAACAGGACGCACTGCTGCTCCACGCGACCGGGAAACTTCCTGAAAATCAAAATATTGATGTCTCACTGATTTACGGCGACTACTATTTTCTTGAAGCACTCGGTAAGCTCAACGGAATCACCCAAACATGCTGGTAGTGCTGATTCACCGTCATTACAAATCAGAAACGTGCGAGATGTTACGCATATCGTCTGAATGATCTACAACTTGTGGATACAGACGAGGAAATCTACGACGTAATAGGGTTTTATGCCATTGAGTCAGCACTTTAAGAGACCCGAAAGGTTTTTATCACCAGCAATCAATCAAAATGGGGGTTGAATTCGTCCTTTAAACCTTGAGGGTCTGTTTTCTCGTCACTGCGTAGCGGGCGATCCATCACCAGACAGCCTGTTTCATACGCTATAAATCACATACAACTCACTCTTCAACATTCTCTCAGTACAGTCATAAACACAACTTGTAACCCACTGAAAGGAGTAACACCGTATAGAAAATATATGCTAGATCATGAGTTTGCCAACTCACAGAGCAACGATGTTGCTATATCCAAAGTTGTATATAGTCGTTAACACGTAAAAAACATATACCTTGTTGTATTAACAAATCAATGATGACGGAGGTTGCGGCATAGAAAGGCTACGGAGCCATGGAAAGTATCGAAATACTGGATTATTGATCATTCCTATCGTACTCGCGTTGGTGACAAGCTTGATCATTCCAACCGCTACAGCGGCGACCAGCACGCTTCCACAAGCCGAATTATTACGCCAGATCGATTTAAGTTCCTTTAATCTCCCTGATGCGGCTGACCCGACTGTTCCACCTGATTTTTATCGGGCAAGTGCCCAATTTGGCGACCTCAACAACGACAATATATATAAGGACTTTATTCGGTATACGAATGCCCGTCTCCAGGCATTTACCTACGATGGTGGCACAACCGTGACCAAGTTGTGGGAATACAATGCTCCAGTGGCACTCCCACCTGCACCTGAACGCTATTTTTACAAGTACACTTTGTGGGACATCGACCTTGATGGTCAGACTGAGGTGATCGGGCCGTTCGCCACCAGTGACGGCATCGTTATTCGGATTGTCGACGGTGCCACGGGCGCAATTGAGCAAGAGATCGACCAGTTTGGTAGTGGCGGGAAACTCCCACTTCCAACAAGCGACTCCAATAATCGAACCTTACGCATTTACACGACGATTGTAAACGTGCGAGGGACAGCCGAACCACAGGACGTGGCAGTGCTCACCGAAGCCGACTCAAACGGCGATATTTTTGTCTATAACTACAATAGCGCCACTAGTCAGTTTACCTTAGATTGGGACACTACCGCCGACAACACCACCAAGGAAAAGATCTACGCGCACTATGTGTGGAATGGTGACATTGATAACGATGGCAAAGACGAGTTTCTGGGCACATGGGTGTTCGACGATGATGGCACTCGTCTGACCCGTCTGACCCCTTCAATATGGGAAGCAGAGGATTTCTTCTTCGACCATATTGACCGTGGTTTCATCGGTGATTTTGATCCAAATCGTCCTGGACTAGAAGCGCTTATCAGCTTTGAGTACATTTACGCCAGAATGTATGCAGCCGCCGATCTGGTAAATCCAGGCGCAGAACCGCTCTGGAGCCAGGAAGATCTGCCTGATCCCAACGAGAATCAACGACCAGGACAAAATAATAGCGATGAAGACGCTAAGATTACATCGATAGGTGAATTTACTGTTGATGCGGGAACGGTCCCAGGGGTTGAGATTGCCTACGAACGTGCGGCCTATCGTGCACTCGATCCCGAAGAGACGGGCATCTTTAACATCGCTGGCGTAGAACCCAAGACTATTCTTCGTATTCAGGATGGCTTCCACACCGACTGGGATGGTGACCGTACGGTTGATGAGTCGTTTGCACCACGCAACGGCAGTGTGAGCGCGCCATGGAACAATGGCGAAACCATCGAGATTGAGGAACGCTACTATGACAACGGTGGTCCGGCACTTACCCCACTTCCTGAGCCTGATCTGAATGGAAACGGCCAGGTTGACAGCGATGAAGACATGCGGGTGTATGCCTATCCACTTGATATGGTTGGCGACTACCGCGAGGAAGTCATTATCATCGACAATGATGAGCTGGCCATTTACGGCGCAACAGGCAAAGGACCGGAGAAGTTGATGTCACCATGGGCCGATCCGACCTACCGCCTTGCATTGGCAAACTCGTCCTACGACAACCATCCTGAGCGCCCCTGGTTCGATTGGCTCAGCATCACGCCACAACCGCTCAAGCTGACATCGATCTGCGATGGCAAGTGGCGCGTCCGCAACACCAATGACTATGATGTGGCTTTTGCCTGGGATGTGTACCAGGGTGGTGAAAGTGGCACCGGCGTTGCAACTGCCAATGGCGACGTGTTCTTCAACACATCAACCGGACCAAAGACCGTTCATGTGTTTATCAATGGCACACAGATAACCGTCAAGGCTTCCAATCCGGCAGCATGTTCGCCATAAACAGCAACTGCTAAACATCGAGGGGGCTGGGCATGGTATCACCCATGCCCCTCTTCTTTCAACAAACAAATCATGACTCATTTGAGTAAGTATTATGCTCAGCAATGACTGCTGAGATACACGTGAGGTTGGGTATGATTACGTTACCAAGATTTTCAAAGAAGTGGTTTTACTTCCCTGTTGTTTTTTTGATATTTATGGTTGTGCTGGCCTTCTCCGCCGCTCAGG
Source organism: Chloroflexi bacterium AL-N1 (assembly GCA_013122435.1). Taxonomy (GTDB): domain Bacteria; phylum Chloroflexota; class Chloroflexia; order Chloroflexales; family Roseiflexaceae; genus AL-N1. The sequence continues at coordinate 118,714 of WYDT01000007.1, read as the reverse complement.
CACAAACGACAACGACACTGCCACCTGCCAAACTCCTGCACCAGGTTGATCTCACAGAACTCGGCGATCCGCGTGATTTCTTTCGCGCATCCGCCCAGTTTGGTGATTTGAACAACGATGGTGTGAGCAATGATTTTATCCGTTATTCCAATTCGCGACGGATGCAGGCCATTGCCTATGATGGTGCTGATAGCGTGGAACTTCTGTGGGATACGGGACCTGATCAGCTCGATCTCCCGGAACCACCCAATCGTTATTTTTATAAATATACGATCTGGGACGTAGACAGTGATGGTCGGAGCGAAGTCATCGGACCATTTGCAACCGCAGAGGGCAACATCGAACTGCGAGTGCTTGATGGAGCAACCGGCAATGTGAAGCAGCGCATCGACACAGACATGCCAAACCCCACTAGTAGCGACACCATCGAGGAATGGCGTATCTATGTCACCATTGCAAATGTGCGCGGGCTCGACCAGCCACGGGATATTGTGCTGCTCACCGAGTTTAACTCACGAGGCGACATCTTTGTGTACGACGATCAGCTGGAACTGCTCTGGGACACCACCGCCGACAACGACACCAAATCAGCTATCTACGGACATTATGCGTGGAACGGCGACATCGATGGTGATGGCAAAGATGAAATTATTGGCAATTGGGTGTTTGACGACGACGGCACCAAACTATGGCGTATGACACCAGATGAGTGGGAAGAACGCGATATTTCGTATGACCATATCGACCGTGCCTTTATCGGCGACTTTGATCCAGCTAATGAAGGCACCGAGATTCTGATCAGTTACGAGTATCTCTTTGCGCGCATGTATAGCAACACCGGCGAAATTCTCTGGAACCAGGGCGATAGCGATGAGAATAATGCCGATCAGGCCGATTCCAAGATTACCGCAGTAGGTGATTTCACCACCGAATCAGAAGGTATCGAGATTCTCGTCCAGCAATTTCCTACAGAAAACGGCGAGGATGGGAAAACGATCTTTGATGCCAACGGCAATCCGGTCAAAGTAGTCACCTCCTTCAGTGATGGCTTCCATATGGATTGGGATGGCGACCGCAGCACCGACGAGATGTTTAACCCACGCAACGGTACGGTGATTGATCCCTGGAACGACGCCAGCATCACCATTGGTACCAATTATCAGGAAGATCGCAACACACGCACCCAGACTGGCATGCGTATCTATGGATATGCGCTTGATATGGTCGGAGATTACCGCGAAGAAGTCGTGATTATCGATGAGGATGAACTCATGATCTACGGTGCAGCAAATCTGCCACCTGCCGATCACCCATCGCCCTGGTCTGATCCACGCTATGGGGTAGCCGTGGCCAACTCCGCCTCCGACAACCATCCTGAGCGCCCCTGGTTTGATATACGCAGTTTACCGCAGGGACCGGATAACAACTACATCTGGCTTCCGCTAGTTATTCGTGAATAAAACCATGCAATACCCTGCCTATCACGAAGACTATCTAATGGAAAGGATGTAGCGATAATGAACACACATCAATACAATACAAAGTTCACCTTTGGTGTATCCGTTGCTGTAGCGTTGCTGATCATAGGAGCATTCTGGTTAGCCATCATGGTGCCGCGGATCGTCTATGCCTTCGATCTGGTGTATGTAGCCCCTGGTGGGGGCGATGCATGTAACGGCAACTCCCCTTGCTATGACTCAATCCAGGAGGCCGTTAACAATACCGACCCCGGCGGGAGTGTGCTCGTGTTCCCTGGAACGTACGAGGAAAGTATCGATCTGACAGAGATGGGTAGTGATCTGACGGAACCCGCACAGGGCGATATCAGCCTGCTCACCGTCAACGCCGATGGTGAGCCAACCGCTGGCACCGCCACGATCAGTATCACCGACGAAATCGCTTTTGAGATCGACGAAGATTTTGCTGGCAATGTGATGATTGATGGCTTTGTGATTACCGCCGCTGAAGATGGGATCGATCTGGGTGATATTGAAGGCGATATCACCCTGCAAAACCTCACCATTACCGATGCAAGCGACGATGGTATTCGGTTAGAGGTAGCGGGTTCCATTGCGATTAACAACACCACCATCGCCAACAGTGGTTCGGAAGGCATACGGGCTGAGGTAATGATGGGCGATGTAATGGTTTTTAATGTCGAATCAAATAATAACGGCTCAGAAGGCATCCAGCTTGATGTCATCTCAGGAACGATTACAACCGACCGTACCATCACGAATGGCAACGCTGACGAAGGGCTCGATCTGCTCTCTACCGAAGCTATCTCCGCTACGAATGCCACCGCCATTGGCAATGGCGACACCGGCATTGAATTTGACGACAGCTTTATTGACAACAACAACCCTCAGGACTCTATTCTTGGTAATGGAACCGGCTATCTGGCGAACGCCATGGCTCAGGATAATGACCGTGAAGCCATTCGCATCGATGTCCTCAGAGATATCACGGTTATCAGTGCCACAGTCGAAACTGCTGGTCGTGAAGGCTTCCGGTTGGCTGCCAGCGGTGGCGGTGACATCAACGTGAGTGATGTGTCCAGTCAGGACACGCTGGATAGAGGCCATTCCTTCCAACTTACTGGCGGCAACTTAACGGTGACCAACGCCACATCGATCAATAGCGATGAAGTCGGCTTCTTTGTCGATATGCAAGAGGGGGGTAATGCAACTTTCACCAACACCACTGCTACCGCCAATTCCGAAAGTGGCTTTGAGATGTTTGTCAACGATGGCGGCAATGTCACAATTGATGGTGCACTGGCCAACCAGAACGGCGAGATTGGGTTTGACATCATCGTGGAACAAATGGGCAACATTAGCATAAGCAACGCCGAAGCACACGAAAATGGCGATCCTGCAAGCAGTTCAGACGAGGAAAACCCACCGAATGGTTTCACACTACGCACCGAAGAGGGCAATCTCCAGGTTACTAACGCAAGTGCCTTTAGCAATATCAACGAAGGGTTTGCGCTCACCTCAAGCGGCAGTATTACCGTAGCCAACGTGACTGCACAGAATAACAACGCCGATGGACTTTCTGTCTTGCAAGAGATCTTCATCGGCCCGATTGATAATCTGACCATTGCCAACTCCATTTTTGAAAACAATGGCAGCGATCCAGAAAGAGGCGGCGGCGGATTGACCATTGCCGAGCTTGATCCGAATGGTGTATTAGAAGTAATAGGAAATGTGATTGCCGGGAATGCCACCCACGGCCTCTCACTTGATACTGTTCCTGATGAGACAGTCCTAGCGGCAATCGGCAATTGGTGGGGTGACACATCTGGTCCGAGTGGCATAGGTTCAGGGTCCGGAGATAGCATTGTCGTCGAGGAAGGCTCGGTCACTTTCACACCATGGATCAACACGCTGAATGTCACCGCTGAGGAAGCACTGGCCCAAACCGACACCACCTTCACAGTCCTGTTCCAGTTTACCGACAGCAGTGGCAGTGTGTTTCTCGGTGAAGGCCCCGGCGATCTCAATGCAACCACACCACCCTTCACACTCACCACCAACGATGGTGACGTCACCACCAGTGGTTTTATTGAAGGAGCAGAAGGCACCCTGAGCGCTACGGTAACCACCGGACTGACCGCACCTGAGGTTCATCTGGCAGGGCCAGGTGGGCTACGGAGTCCGCTCTCAAGCACAACAACAGTCTATCTACCATTGATAAATCGCTAAGAACACGATAGGACAGACAAGGAAACCATGAAAATCATCCGTATCGAAACACTGATGGCCCCCAAGCAAGCCGTTGTGCGCGTGTACACCGACAATGGGTTAGAGGGTATTGGCCAGACCGCCATGCGAAATGAAGACATCACCGTCTCGATATTGCACAGAATGGTGGCCCCAGCTTTTCTGGGCCAGGACCCCTGGGATCTCCAGGTGCTCATACGCAAAACGTTAAAAAAACACTATAAGTTTACTGGTACCTTTCTGTACCGGGCACTCTGTGGTGTCGAAACAGCATTATGGGATCTGCTGGGGAAGGCCACCGAGCAACCCGTCTATCGGCTGTTCGGAGGCGCCATACGCACCGAAATCCCTATGTATGCCTCCAGCCTGAGCCGCACTATTACGCCTGAACAAGAGGCACAACGCATGAAGGACATGGTCGACACGCATGGGTTTCGCTGTGTTAAGATCAAAATCGGCGGACGGATGAACCAGGACATCGACGAATGGCCTGGTCGCACTGAGCAGATCATCCCTTTAATGCGCGAGGCTTTGGGTGATGACATAGACATCAGTGCAGACGCAAATAGCGCCTTCTCTGCACACCATGCCATTAAAGTTGGGCGGTTGATGGAGCAGTATCGCTACTTCCATTTCGAGGAGCCCTGTCCCTTTGATGAAATCGAAAACACCGCGCTGGTTGCAGATGCACTTGACATTCCGGTTGCTGGCGGTGAACAGGACAACTCACTGCAGCATATCAAGCGCATGATCGAACGACGGGCAGTGGACATCATTCAACCCGATGTCGGCTATATAGGCGGTCCTTCGCGCCTGCGGAGAGTGACCGAGATGGCAGACATGGCCGGTATTCCGTGCACACCACATTGCCCCAACAGCACACTCTTACAACTCTTTACCCTGCATGTCGTCGCTGCAGCACCAGCCTGTTACCAATATCAAGAGTGGCGCACTGATGACAACCAACCGTGGAGCAAAGAGATCTATGAGCCTATGCTGGAAGTCGTCGATGGGAAAGTGAAACTGTCGGATCGACCGGGATGGGGCGTCGTCCTACAACCAGAGTACGTCAAGAAAGCCGAGATACACGTATCACAGGCTGATTAGGCAAACTGAGCGAGGGCGGCCCTAAAGAACCGCCCTCATTGCAGTGCACTTAATACACATGCAAAACGCCACAATACGAACCTATCAGTACAACAGGCTGAGTATCAAGAGCATCCACACACAAAGGCATTTAAGATATCAGATCAATCTCAGGGATCAGGATCGGTGTATCGTTCTGGGGGGTAATACAAAGTTCTGTCTTATCGGCTGCTAGCGGTGCACAGCTAAATCCACCAATGTCGTCGACAGTCGTAACCATAACGATTGCACTATGTTGCCGTATTTCAACCAGTGCGCCTATCCAGGCATCCACATCGTCTGTTGCCACCTGCCCAATCAGTTCAACCTGATCATCACCAGCCGGGCGTGTGTCAACCACCACAGTAATTCCATTGGCATCAAACACCTGTGAAGTCGACTGCTCACCACGCATCGCCATCGTGGGATCAGGCATAATCGGTTGCGGCATGATCGCTTTCAACCATCCAGCGAGACGCGTCCGTATCTCTGGTACACGTGCAGGCTTCCCTTGATCAAGAAATGATCGGAGCGAGGCGATTTCCCTCCTGCATACAACACAAGTATTGAGATGATGAGCAATGTCTTGCGTTTCACCACTATCGATCAACTGCATGTGATAATCGTTGAGTTGTTGCGACGTCGGGCAATTGCAACGGTACAATGAGACCCGTAGTTTGTGCTCCATCTGTCGCACCTGTTCAAGACGTGCAGCATTCTCAGGAGATCGAGCCACTAGCTCCAGCAGTTCAGGATCAGCTTCATCATCGAGAATTGATGATATCTCATCCTCAGTAAGATATTTGTCCATATGGTGTAGTTCCCTTAGTATGTTAAGTATGTAAATAACTCTACACTAGCTAAATGCTAAAAAAAGGTCCATATCACAGCATATTAGTTCAAATCATCACTGTTTTCGTACCGGCGCTGTAAGCTACCATCTCTACGAAGAATACGACGGATGCGAAAGCTAGCAACCGATATCTCACGTTCATTCTGCCATAGATCTGGAAATTCTTTCACAATCTCTCGGGGCTTTAGGCGCTGTACCAGGATACAGTGTGCAAGCACCCGATCACGGTGGTCCGGCAGTAATATTTCAACACGTTGCCAGGTTTCAACCATGTCGAGTCTGATATGCAGATCAGGCGTAAGCGATTGCTCTTCTACACCATTGATCGATCTGTTCATATCGGCCTTCTGATCACGTATATACTGCATTACGGCAGTATGTACACATGCCTTCAGGTAGGCCAGCACCCGCTGGAGTGATGTAAATCTGTCCATCTTGTCACCACGCAGGGCAAAGTAGAAATTGATCAAGGCTTGATGGGCAAAAAACTCAGCCTCCTCGCCGGTATGTTTGAACGAACCATGACTATACACCCACGACACCACCTGACGCTCATAAATCTGCCAAAGGAATGTTAACGCCTCACTATCTGAGGTACCCAATGCACGACGGAACAACTCAAAACAATATTGCGGATCGTAATTAACGCGGCGATTGAATTTGTGGGTTTCCTCAGTACAACGCTGTCCAAGGTCGTTAACAGACATACCGTCAGCGGCCGACATAGCGTATTCCTCAATACTGCAATTCGTTAATGGATGGTTATTGTACTACAGATTGATAAGTTATGTGTAACCTTGACACCTGCAACATAAGGACATTGTACACGATTACAGCACCCGTATGTCAAATCTTTAGCTTGTCAAAGCCCTGTACAGATGCTATAGTCAAACTATTCCACCATCGTATCTCATTGTGTGATAAAACAGACTCATCGGCATTCATATGATATGGATAAGTGGGAAGACATGGACATTGCAACACTGATGGATAAGCTACTCCGGGGCGAAGCAGCGACAGAGGCACTCATTGCCTCACTGAACGAGTCAGAAGCATCGACGGTCGTTGATCGACTCAAATCCGAGGCGGATCGACACTGGTATATCGATGCGAATCGGTCGTTGGCATTGGCCGAACTGATTATCCAGATCGGGCGTGTCCGTAACAACGACTGGCAAATAGCGCTGGGCTTGATGGCCCGTGGCGACGCGCTCAAGTTTATTGGCCAGTTTGATGATGCATGGCAAGCATTTGATGAAGCTGGACAGATTTTTGAAACAATTGGCGATGAGGTTGGTTGGGCACGTACGCGTATTGGCCGTCTGTTCAGCAGTGTGGAACTTAATCGTGTAGAGGAAGCCCTCACCGATGCAGACATTGCACGTGAAATTTTTGTACAACATGGTGAAAATGAACGTCTGGCAATATTACTTCACAATACTGCCATCGTCCATATGTTGATAGGAGACTATCACCATGCATTGTCATTATGTCACTCAGCCTTGCAAATTATTGAGGGAATAAACGACGAAAAATATCGTTTTTTTGGGCAGCTCTATAACGATATAGGGTACGTACATACTATGCTTGGTGATTTTCGGCAAGCACTCGTATCTTTTGAGAATGCTCGAACAAGTTCTTCAGCTCAGAGTGAGCTACGTGGTATTGCTCTTGCCGAGATCAATATAGCTCATATTTTTATGACACAAGGACATCATCGTCGAGCACTTCATTTACTCCTACACGCAAGAGACTTGTACATTTCTGAAAAGTTCTTGCTTGATTCAACACGTGTCAATCACGATATAGTTGCAAACTATCTTTTTCTCAATAGATATTTGGAAGCCCGAGATCTTGCAAAACATGTAATTGATTCGTATGGAACTTATAATGCTATACACGAAGAAGCACAGACCCTCTTACTACTTGCCAGTGCCGAAGCGGAACTAAGCAATTATGAAGAGGCAGAAATTCTACTTGATCAGGCAAAATCAATCTTTGACAACTTGAATGCTATTCCCTGGATCGCTACAACACAATTGCGTCGGGCACGAATTGCACTTAAACAGAATAATGTTCCAACAGCACGCCAAATTGCTACTGATGTAGTAGAAAAATTTAACAATAGCGGGCAACAGGTACTACTTGCTGAGGCAATGTTACTTCATGGACAGGCTAACTTTGTTGAACAAAACCTGTTTGTTGCTGAACAATCAGGTCGAAAAGCCCTCCTAATTGCACGACGTAATAACCTACCAGCTCTGCGTTATAGCGCTCATCTGTTGCTTGGACATATCGCCGAAGTCGAGGGCAATGATAGACAAGCTATACGGCGTTACTCTGCCGCAATCGCTACAGTTGAACGATTGCAGCATGAATTGACCATTACACTACGAGCAGGATTTCTTGAGGATAAAGGAGGCGCCCTCCGATCACTACTGGCGCTGTATCTGCGTAAGGGTCAAGTAGGGCAGGCATTTGATATATTAGAACGCACCAAATCGCAGGCCTTACTCAACTATATTGCCAATCAGGATCAACTGCGCTGGTCCAGCGATGATCCTGCTAGTCAATTACTGATCGAAGAACTTAATCGCTTACGGGAAGAGCATCAATGGTTTTATCAACTGGCTCACAATCGTCCTGGATACAAAGATGAGCAAAAGAGTGCCATCGAGCCTGAGCAAGCATTGGCAGAAGTCGCCCATCGTGAACGAAGAATGCGGCAGATTACCGAGCAACTGTACCTGCAAAGTGCGGGTAGTACCATTGCCACTGGTATACAGGCCCCCAAATTACCTGATGTGCAGCAACAACTTGACCAACATACTACATTGTTAGAGTTCTATAATGATGGCACCACCTTCTGGGCATTTACCATAACACCAACACAGATAGATGTCCATCGTTTGTCGGTTGATACAACTCAACTTGATCGTCTACTAACGCAACTACAGATCAATCTTGATGCAGCACTCAACACAGGACCACAATCACCTACAGGGCATAATTTGACTAAGCTGGCCCAACGGATTCTAACGCGGTTATACACAGCACTATTAGAACCATTAACAAGCCATTTCCAGGATCAACAGAGATTAGTAATTGTCCCCTATGGTCTTTTGCACTATTTGCCGTTTCATCTTTTATACAATGGAGCACAATATCTAATCGAAGGGTATGAGATAGTTATCCTTCCCGCTGCCGGTCTGATTACACAACCCAGCCCGCTATGTCAACCGGGTGTGCTGGCCTTGTCCCACTCATGGCAACAACGACTACCTCGAACACTTTCTGAAGCACAAACGGTACAGCAGTTGTTTGGTGGTGATATCTATAACGAAGAGACAGCCACTCGTGATCATCTCCAGACACATCCCACACAGATACTCCATATTGCAGCCCATGGGAAGCATCGACTTGACCAACCGGAACTTTCATATATTGAACTTGCCGATGGTCAGCTATGGGCCGATGACCTGTTACAACACGATCTAAGCTATGAACTGATAACCCTGAGCGCCTGCGAAACCGGACGGGCCCATGCAGTTGCCGGTGATGAACTAATCGGCCTGGGGCGCGGCTTTCTCTATGCCGGTGCCGGTGCCCTGATCACCAGTCTCTGGCGGGTTGAAGATGATCTGGCAGTACAGTTTATGGAGCATCTCTACCAGGAATTGAGCAAAGGTGACTCAAAGGCAGCGGCTCTACGTACTGCACAGATAACCATGCTTACACAACATCCGCATCTTCATCCGGTCTTCTGGGGGGCTTTTCAACTGGTTGGTAATGCCGAACCACTTTCTGCCAGTGCTGAAAAAACCGTTGCTATATAAACTAGTAATAGACAGAGCAAATTGTCCACAAAAATAAAACATATTTTCTCCCAAAAAGGAGTATATCTAACGTTTGTATAGATAGAGGTCCTTTTTTAATCTAACAAGGATAAATAAGGATTAATCTGTTTTAATTGCAATATTTCACAAAATTCTTTTCTATCATATTATTTCACATCAGAATGTAATAATATCAGTATCAGCATGTATCATAGATATGGAGGGTTATGCTGCATTTATAAGCCGTTTTTAAGATATTTAACAAATAGAGAACGCCCACATAACGATTAAATAGTTAGTTAGTTTACTTTTGGATCATGGTATAAAATCACTAGTAATGAAGAGGGTACACATGACGAAGCAAAAGCCACAGCATCGTACGGTAAGAGGACAGCTACTACTGCTAAATAATCAAACACAATCAACTGATCAGATAAAACAAACTATTCAAAATACAGCAACTTTGAGTAAACTCCCCCCCAACACCTGGCACACTTCACCAAATCGCTCCTTTTCTTTCAACGATACTCAGGATACCTTCTCTATCGACCGTATAGAAATCTCAAAGCAGGAAACAGCAAACAAGACCCGCACAGAGGTGGAAAAACAAGTTGTTGATCTCGCTAGAACATTAAAAGTTTCATTTAGTCAGACAACGCTAAGTAGTCAATCTGACCCTATTGTAACTCCCAACTGGCTGGTTGGCAGTTCTCCTCATGTGGATGCCACCGGTGGACCTGGCGGGCGTCCGGTGGCGCCAGATTCGGCATCGCTCCAATCCGGCAGTGAGGTAGCACCGTGGCACTTTACCCTACCCCCTGCTTTGACCAAAACACCACCAGAGCAGCGCGGTGCCGGAGTCGACGTCTTTATCCTCGATACTGCCCCCAAACAAACCGACATAGATGACGCCTATCAGCGCTGGCACGCCACTAATCCGCTCCTGGCCAGTTTGCTGCAACCGGGTGGTCCCCTCCAACTCCATACCCTGCCTGTCGTAGAAGACCATCTCGATCAGGACGTGGACTATGAACTGCCCGACCATCCGTATAAGATGCCCGACCACGGGCTGTTTGTGGCCGGGATTATCCATACCATCGCCCCCAAAGCCATCCTCCACCTCGTACGCGTCCTCAATGACTATGGCATTGGTTCCTATGAAAGCATCCTGCGTGGCTTACAATTCGTCCACCAGAACGTCAGCGGCGCGAAGGTACTCGTCAATGCCAGCCTGTGCTTTGACCTCGCCCAACCCGATGCCGCCTGGCTCAAACACTGGAGTAACTTCGATCCCTTCTGGCAGGGCTGGCATCCCGACGAGATCAAGCATATGGCCCAGCCCCTCGACCGTACCTGTCAGATGCTGCATCGCAACGGCCAACACATTGTCGCCGCCGCAGGGAACGACCGCGAAGGGCTCAATTCACAACTGCCGCCCGCCCGCTTCCCCGCCGCCTGCCCGAACGTCCTGGGCGTCGGGGCCCTGCGGCGGGATAATACCCCTGCATCCTATTCCAATGTCTCCGACTTGCCACGGGGCGATGGATTAGCTACTTTTGGCGGACACTCCAATGCCACCACCGATATGACCAATGCCACTGACGGCATGCTCGGCGTCTACATCGGCACCTATCCCGATGGCGGAGACAACACCAGCGGCTGGGCGCGCTGGGCCGGTACCTCCTTTGCTACACCAATCATTACCGGCGCACTGGCTGTCCTCGTCGCCGACGGCTATAGCGTGGCTAATGCGACCCAGCAGCTACGCAACAGCGCTCCCGGCGGCGGGAAACAAACCGTTCTTGGCGAGGTCTTCCCAGTCAAGCAAGGCGAACCCTGGAGTTAAGGGATACTGGTTTCTCGACACCCCCAGAGCAGATGGCTTACTGCTCTGGGGGAACCTGCCATACTCCATTCCCAAATACTCTGCGTCTCTGTGTTAATAACGTAGGGTGAGGAATGCACCGACCGAGAGATGGTTTTGTATCGTTGGGTTAATATATTATGTGGATATGGTTTTACGCATAGGCCCAGTAGAAACCACCACCACCGTACGCATACTCGATCCGGCTATCAACATGGTTAAACTGGCTACCATTGTAGGTAATGACACCGCTAAAGCCGCACGTTTGCGCCAAACTACGTACCTGCCCAATCGATACACCACTTACTACAATATCTGCTGCAATACCATAGGTATGCTGGCTGTTGCTGGCACCACCAACATTACGATTATGGTTGATGCTGCGAAAGCCAGAGGTAATAGAGATCGAGCGGTTACCAGCTTTCTTCCGCAAAGCCTCAAGTTTGTACATTAAACGTCGGATGTTAGCCTGTACTGTTGATGAACCAACATTACCACCAGAGAAAGCACTACCGTCCTTTGAATGGAACTCACTCCAGGCAAAATGTGCAGTGGAACCATCGGCACTTTCCAGGCTATTTAACATACTCTGAGTTTGCGACCCCACAATACCATCTGCAGTTAAACCATATGCACTCTGGAATCTACGAACTGCTGCTGCCGTCCCCGCTCCAAACGCGCCATCAACTGCCACAAAGGTTTGTGCAGCGCTATCAGATGCCCATCCAGCTACACGAATCTGCAGTTCCGTCACATCGGCACCACTATCACCCTGTCGAAGTGTACGAGACCATCCATAGGCATCGGCAGTGTGCACTATACCGAGACTTGCACCTCCCGCTACCGTTGCGAGACCCAGCGACCGAACAAGGAAAGAACGTCGTGCATGTGAGAAACGTGATCGAGGCATGATAATTTCCTTTCTGTAACATGCAGAAGCATAGATAAACTTATTCCTCTTTCGATAACCACAATCTGGCTTCAAGTTAACGAAATTATACCACAATATCCATACAAGTTTATATTTTCTTTCGTTTCTATTTCCTGACATACAATAACAGAACATCAAGATACTATAAATGCGGTAAGATACGGCCTGGATAGATAGGTACCTCTTGTGAGAAAGTATGCTCTCAAGAGGTTATGGATACAGATGGTATGGAGGTATTGTTGTGACCGAGACCGAACAATTACGTCGGCAAGCATCCTTGTCTCTTGAACGATTAACACCACGACTCAAAGCTGTATTTGAGTCTCAGTCAGATGCTGTGGAATGGCAGCATTTTGAGAACCGCCTGGCCCAGGAATGGGAGCGACTATTTACGCTCTTGATCCAGCTCTATGGCCAACACTACGATTTTTTCTATCATCTTGAGCAATTGCTTGTGGCTTCCGCACGAAGTTGGTTACGTCGGCCACAATGGCTCAAAGAGCGCGATGCCCAGCGAGAGGCCGATCCACTCTGGTTTCAGTCACAACGTATGCTCGGTGGTGTACTCTATGTCGATCTATTTGATGGGACCCTGGCAAACCTCCAGCAGCGTATTCCCTATTTTCGTGAAATCGGTCTCACCTATCTGCATTTGATGCCCTTATTCGCTGCGCCTGATGGTGAAAGCGATGGTGGCTATGCAGTCAGTAGTTATCGGCAGGTCAATCCATCACTCGGAACGATGCAGGAATTGGCCAATCTTGCCAAAACATTACACGAACATGGCATCAGCCTGGTTATCGATTTTGTATTTAATCACACCTCCGATGAACACGAGTGGGCTCAACGTGCACGAGCAGGTGATAGCAACTATCAGGATTTTTATTACCTTTTTCCAGATCGCACTATGCCTGACGCCTATGAACGCACCTTGCGAGAAATCTTCCCGACTATACGACGTGGCAGTTTTACCTATCGACCCGATATCGAACACTGGGTCTGGACAACCTTCAATAGCTTTCAGTGGGATCTGAACTATAGTAATCCGTCGGTCTTTCGGGCGATGGCAGAAGAAATGCTGTTCCTGGCCAATAACGGCATTGAGATTCTGCGATTGGATGCGGTCGCATTTATCTGGAAACGGTTGGGAACGAGTAGTGAAAATCAACCGGAAGCTCATAGTATTATGCAGGCTTTTAATGCTCTTGCGCGCATCGCAGCTCCATCGTTGCTCTTCAAATCGGAAGCTATCGTGCATCCAGACGAAGTGGTGAAATATATCAGTTCTGAAGAATGCCAACTTTCATACAATCCTTTGTTAATGGCACTTCTATGGGAGGCACTGGCAACTCGTGAAGTGCGTTTACTGGCTCACTCGATGCGTAAACGTTTCCAGTTACCCCATGGCTGTGCCTGGGTAAACTATCTACGTTCGCACGACGATATTGGTTGGACATTCGATGACCACGATGCACAACAACTCGGCATTGATGCTTTCGGTCATCGGCAGTTCCTGAACGCCTTTTACACAAGCCGCTTTGCTGGTTCGTTTGCTTATGGTCTGCCTTTCCAGGAAAACCCCGATACAGGAGATGCCCGTATTAGCGGTACTCTCGCATCGCTGGCAGGATTAGAACAAGCCATGCAGTCAGGGGAGGCTTCACATATCGATCTGGCAATCCAACGGATTTTACTACTCCACAGCATTATCCTGAGTATCGGAGGTATTCCACTTATCTATCTGGGTGATGAGATGGGCACCACCAACGACTACTCGTATGTCAACGATAATGCGAAAGCTGGCGATAATCGGTGGGTGCATCGCCCCCAGACCGATTGGCAACGCCTTGAGCAACGTCACAATCCCACCTCTGTCGAGGGAACAATTTTTGCAGGACTGGCTCACTTAATTCAGCTTCGCAAAGAGCAACAGGCATTGTGGAATGGTGGCACACAGGTGATCGAAAGTGGGAACCTACATGTGTTCGGGTATATCCGACAACACAAGCAACAACGGCTATTGATTATGGCTAATTTTTCCGAGCAACCACAAGTTGTTGATGCCAACCAACTACGTATTTATGGTCTCGGTTATCGCTTTACAGATCTCATCACTGGTCATGCGATCACATCAGAACAGCCCCTACACCTTGATGCCTATCAGTACGTTTGGTTAGAAGCTAAGTTGTAAATCCTGATGCAAGAAAGAAGACCAGAATCTCATTGTTGTTCCTGTATTATTTCTTGCCTTTTATACACTGTAGAAGCAAAATCATGTTTTGACAGTTACACTGACAGCCAGTATAATTAATAAAAGTTAATCCATGCCCCTAATCAGTTATATATCACGAATATGTCATCTATCACTTGTCCTTCGTCCTCCCAAGATGACTCTCTTGCAAACAAACAGGCATAAATGCTAGTGATACGGTGCTTCTTCTAAAAGTTTCTTCATCGACGTATCTATCGTAACCGATGGAGAGTTCTTTATAGTAGACGAACTGAAGCACGCACTGGCCCGGTTGCTGGATGTACCTTGTTCGTTAGTTATGGCCCTGATCGCCATAGATCAAGATCGTATAAGGCAATTCTTTCCTGGCCTCGTTCGCCCCGGAACGGTTGCACAAGTCGCATATCACTCTAGTTGCTCTTTGATGGCACATGCGACACCAGGGTGACGATCAGCAAGGAGACTTCTCTTATGGAGCCAAATAACTTTCGTACAGCGGTGCAATGTGCACAACGAGGGTACCGGACACGCGCATATCAACTATTGAGTCAGGTCCTACGTGAAGATCCCACATATGCACCGGCCTGGTTGTGGCTCAGCGGCGTAGTGGATGATCCCATTCGTCAACGTGAATGCTTAGAGCGAGTGCTCTATCTTGACCCACAGTGTACCCACGCACGTTCTGGTTTAGCCTTTCTCGGAGATGCGGAACATGGGAGCACAGTGATTGATCGCGGTCCCAATCCGTGGAAGCTCGGTGATTATCTGGTTGAATATCAATTTATCACCCTAGCCCAATTGCACGAAGCACTTGCCAAGCAACAAACCTATCGCTACACGGGTAAAACACCTCCAATGTTAGGCCAGATCTTGCTTGATCGTCGGTGGGTAACACCCCATGGCCTGGCGACAGCGTTGATGCTTCAGCAGCAGGAACAACTTCTTGGTCGTTATGCTCGACCACCGATGCGGTTAGGCGAATATCTGGTAACGTCCGGGCATATAACCATTGAGCGATTAGCAAGCGCGCTGGCCCGACAACTTGAACTACGGCAACAGGGGACTTCTGTTCGCTTAGGCACACTGCTGGTCCGTGAGCAATACATGAAAGCAACTGTTGTAGAAGAGATGCTGCTCACACAAGAAAAGCAACGTCGACACCAGCATGCTGCTTAATAGAAGAACCCCATGAACTCCTCCTTGTCGGGGCGTGCAGTACAAGATCTGCACGCCCCAGTGTTATTTTGGAAGCTCTAGAAAGATAGTGTGGATAACTAATGTACCTTGGGCACTTGAAGAGTCATACCAGTCTTACTCGCTTCGATAACCGTATGCATCAGTGCAATACTCCCCAGATTATCATATCCTGAGCATGTGGGTTGCTGGCCAGTACATATGGCAGCGATAAATGCTGCTAAACTTCCCACGCGGTCGGTATGAAACATTTTGGTGAGGGGCAGGTTTTGGGGTGTTGCACCTGTCCGATGAATCTTAACCCAATCACCACTGACATCCTCACTTGATGCCCGACTGCTCCACGAGATCTCGCCATCAGCGCATTCAACGCTCCACTCACCACCCCACTGCGTGGGAGCACCGGTACTTACCCAACTTCCACGGTAATTCACACAAGTGCCGTCGGCAAACGTGATCGTTGCTGCAGCACAGGCTGGGTCAATAAATTTGCTCCAGGAAGGATTCCAGGTAACACAGGATACCTGTGTCGCATCCTGACCGAGCGTCAATCGCATCAGGTCAAAATGATGGATGGCCATATCCGCCAGGAGTGGATAAAAACTGGTGTAATAGTGATGGCCGTCTGCTAGTACGGTTCCCATATTGAAACGGAAGTTGACGTTTACGGTTCCAATCGTACCAAGTTGCTTTTCTTTGAGCAGTGTAGTCACAGCCTGAACGGCAGGAAAGAAGCGGTAGTTCTGGCTTACCATCAATGTACGATTATTGTTTTGTGCCATTTCTACGAGCTGTTGTGCCTCTGCGAGCGTTGGAGTAAATGGTTTTTCTACCAACACATGTTTACCTGCCTGCAACGCCGCCAATGCGACAGGAACATGAGCCGGGAGTGCTGCGGTGATGAGTACAGCCTCTGCATCAACTGCGGCACATGCGGTTTCGAGCGTCTCAAAACATATCTCTTTTGATTTCTTAAATCGTTGTTGAATTTGTTGGAGTACAACGGTGCTGGTGTCTACATGTGCCACAATCTGTGCATCCACAAAATTTGCCAGGACGTTTTTCAGCCAATCCTGTCCCCAACCACCCATACCCACTTGTATTATACGCACGGGAGTCATAATGGTCCTTTGTTATAATTAAACGTGTACACCTCTTATTGTAGCCGATTTTGCTATCTGCAACCGTGGTATATGACCACATAAAAAGACAAGGATACATTTGTTCCCTGTCTCAGCCTATTGATATATCTGCATACTAGCGGGGTGCGGCGAAATTCTGCGTCCACGTCGGCCCATAGCGACTTCCATCATCTGGTGTATAACCAACACCAATTTCTTTCAGTGAGCAGTTGAGAATGTTGGCCCGATGTCCAGAACTACTCATCCAACCCTCCATGACGTCCTCTGCTGAACGATACCCACGTGCAATGTTTTCTGCAATCCGACGATAACTATAACCGACTTCCTTAACACGATCCCCGACAGATGAGCCATCTGAACCAGTATGCTCCATGAATCCATTTTGCATCATGTCATTACTGTGCTTTTGGGCAGCCCGATTGAGTTTTTGATTCGGTTGCAATGCTGGACAACCTGCTTTGGCACGCTCTTTATTGGTTAGCTCAACAACCTGCTCGATCACTGACAAGTCTGGCTGTAGTGGAGTTGGTGTCGCAGTTGCTTCAGGGGGAGGTGGTGTACTTGTTGGTTCCTGTGTTGGCACGGTAGTTGGCTCAATAGGGGTTGGTGTGAGCACCAACTGATCAGGAGTAGGTGTCGGTGTTGCGGTCTCGTCAGGCGATGTAGCAGCCCCTTCTGCTATAATCAAGGGTAAATAGACCGATGTACGATCATCTACCTGACCTAGCACTGGTGTGACTGCATGTTGGTGAACAAAGATACCTGCTATGAGTACAACCATACTAAAACCAAGTGCAGAGATAGATTGTTTTGTCATATCATGTGCGTCCAGGATTGGTGCAATACGATAGCTACAATAAATCCTGGAGTGCCTCCTTTCTGAGTCCTTCATATCATTATATGAAATTGGCAGTTGGGTGTCTATGCTTTATGCTCACGTTATATTCAGCTTCCAAAAGCACGAAATCACCAATCCAATCATCTCCGGAAAGAATGAGAGGCAACATGAATGGCACACGTTGGCATACGCCATCCTTAGACTGTACCTGATGTCATTGTGCGCCTTTCACAAAGTTCACATATGTCGTTTGAAGTACCCCGAATGAAAGAACTACCCGGCCAAAATAGCGGACGAGATCGCACCGGAACGACGCAGTAACCAGCCATTGTCAGCGGTCTGTGAGCCAAGTATGGCCCAGGCAACCTCAGCCATCGGATCAGCCCACACTAAACATCCTGATGCACCACTGTGACCAAAAGACGCAGGACTTGCCTGTTCGGGCGCCCAGTGTGGCGTTTTATCTGCACGTAATTCTGGCCCCAATCCCCATGGACAGCGCTCCCACATCAATGGTGGATACAACCCACCACCAAGATCACCGGACTGATTTGCAGTTGCAATGGCCACGGTCTGTGGAGCTAGAAACCCGTGTGGGAAGCCCTGAAACGCACGAACAAGGGCCAGCGCGCCATCAGCATTGGTCAACAGACCCGCCCAGGGAAGTGCCAGCCCCCGCCAAAAAGCTGAGTTAAACGGTTCCAGCATTGTCCCCGTATGTGAACTTCGTACACCTGCAATGGTCACCGCAGGATCTGGTGGTTCTACGCCGAGGTAGCCTTCAATACGCAATGGTTCAAGCACCAACGATGTAAGTGCATCTGAAAATAGCTGATTGGTATAATGTTCAAGCACCAAGGCCAACAGACCATAACCAACATTGCTGTATTGGACACGGGTGTCTGGTAGTGCTTCTAGACCAGTTTGCAAACATGCCTGCCCAAGTTTTTCCCAATCCAAACCAACTGCATAGGTCACGTCTTGCGCTGCTAGCTCAACCGGAAGACCACTGGTATGGCTTAACAGACTACGGATGGTGACATCGGAATGTGCAGCCACAGCATATGGTAGATGATCTCGTAATAAATCATCAAGATCGACCAAACCTGCATCGACCAAACGTAATGTGGCCAGTGCGGTGGCCAATTTGGTAACCGAGGCGACCGGAAACAAACTATCGGCGGCGAGCGGGCGCCCAAGGCCATCAACACCAACCGCAAGATGCATGGTTGGTTCATTCGGTCGTGCAACAACGACGACGACTCCAGGCACCTTCGTGTTTGCCATCATCTGTTCGGCAGCCTGACGGACTCTATCTTTTATTGGCAGATCCAAAATGAATACCCCTTTTCTGCGTAATGTGTGCCATCTTACAGTACATATAGCCATACTCCATTACTCTATATCACGGGATCAGAGGCAACGACGCCGAGTAAGGAAGGGCATAGATAGCTCGGTCGCTGGAGATGAACCACGCTACCATTCCAATGCGGCCAAATCAATAGCTATATCCCTGTATATGATGCAGAAGCATCCCTGTGTTTTCATACACCGTAACAATTTGCGGGTGACCTTGATAAAGTTTTGCTCATGTCCATCTATTTGAACGATTGTATAGTACAAAACCAAATGGAACAAATCCTGAAGACTATTCCACGATTTGTAAGAAATTCGCAAGATGATGATCATTACAGCGTAAGGCTTGTGCACGATACTTGTTCAAGAAATATCAGAGGACGCTTTGAGATAGGAAAACCAGAACGTTCGTGTCGAAAAGTAAACGAGTAGATTGTACCTAATCTGTTGCCGATAAGTGAGGCCTTTATGATAGACAAAGTGCTACGATATCCAAAAGAAGTAACATTAAAACCCATTGCGTTGAGGGTATTGCGGCCATTTCATCCCACCTTGATCACGGTCATTGCATTTGGCGTGGGTATTGCTGCCGCAGTTGCAGTCTGGCAACAAGCCTATCTGATAGGTTTAGGATTATGGTTTCTCAATCGCATACTTGATGGACTGGATGGTACAGTAGCACGATTGCACAATAAACAAAGCGATTTTGGTGGTTATCTTGATATTGTACTTGACACCGTTATTTATGCACTTATTCCAACTGCACTGGCGGTGGGTATACATTCGACAGATGTTTATCTCAGTCTGATATTTTTACTGGGCAGTTTCTATATTAACGGGGCCTCATGGATGTATCTCTCAGCACTACTCGAGAAGCGTCAGAGTGGCGCATCCGCACAGGGCGAAATGACTACTGTGACCATGCCGAGTGGTTTGATCGAAGGAACCGAGACGATTATCTTCTTTTCCCTGTTCTTACTCTTTCCCAATCTGTTAACAATCTTGTTTGTCGTAATGGGTGTGCTAGTGTATATCAGTGCGATGCAACGCCTTGTCTGGGCTGTTCGTCATCTGTAGAGTCATGTATTTAATTATAACGCCCTTGGGCTGTACAATATTTTAAGGGGACTTTTGTTATGCCTACCATCACAAAGAACAACACAGAATCGACTATGGCACAGGACACTGTGGATGGAACGACTACAACGGCCACAACCGAAGGTTCGTTTCTCAACCGCAACTGGCAAAAACTGGTCGCCGTAGGTATCTGGGTGGCATTGATCGGTAGTTTGTTTGCCTACATCAACCTCAACAACCTGACGATCACGGATGCATTACGCAACGTGGTCAGTTTGATGCAGACACCGATTGGCCCACTGATCTACTTGTTGGTGTACGCTGTTCGTCCACTTGCATTCTTCTCAGCAGTGGTTTTGACGCTGGCTGCCGGCTCCATCTACGGCCCCATCCTGGGTGTGGTTTACACGGTGATTGCCAGTAACACATCCGCAACAGTGGCATACTTCCTGGGACGCTTCCTGGGTAAAGGGCTGATCGACGAAACACAATCAACTGGTATTGTGCATCGCTATGCGGATCGCATGCGAAAAAACAGCTTTGAGACCATTCTGATCATGCGGTTCATTTATCTACCATACGATCTGGTCAACTACCTTGGTGGTATTCTGCGTATCGACTACAAATCCTTTATTCTTGCCACTATTTTAGGTTCAATCCCAGGCACGATCACGTTTGTTCTGGCTGGTGCGTCGCTACGGATTGATGATATTTTCAATGAAGGCTTTAGTCCAGAGCTCAACCCATGGACACTAGCCGCATCTGTTGGCCTCTTTGTCCTTAGTCTGGTACTCTCACGCTACTTCAAAACACGTGAAGCCAAACGCACACAGGAAGAAGCCAGCAGCTAGCCATAACGTATCACGGTTCAACGTATATAGATGTTTTTTAAAGACTTGAAAATTATCTGGAGATGTGGTGATGACTTCCTCAAAATCTTATTCAACTATTGTTATCGGTGCAGGTTCGGGTGGATTAACCGTTGCAATTGGGCTAGCAGCATTAGGGCGGCCTGTCGCACTTGTCGAGGGTGGACCCATCGGCGGTGACTGCACCAACGTCGGGTGTGTGCCTTCCAAGACACTCATTCATCAGGTGAATTATCATCGATACCATAAAGAAGCAGATGCTATTTTAGAAACAGTTCAGACGAAGCGTAACAATCTACGGGACAAAGAAACCGAAGAAGTAGGACATATCGAAAATTTAGAACATATTATCGGGTGGGCACGTTTTACGTCGCCCAAGCAGCTTGAAGTCGCTCAACCCGACGGCACTACACAACAGATTAGCGCTGATAACATTGTTGTTGCGACCGGTTCTCGCCCACGGCATATTGACATCCCTGGCCTACCATCCGAACGTATGCTGACCAATGAGAGCCTGTTTGAGCAGGAAGATGCGCCACGACATCTTGCGATTGTTGGCTCAGGTGTGATCGCAATGGAGATGGCATTTGCCTTCCACAAACTTGGGAGTCAGGTAACCGTGCTTACACGTAGTCAGCGTGTATTGAGTCCTGGTATTCCTGAGGCATCGCAAGCTATCCACGATGCGCTGACAGAGCGCGGTATTAGTGTACATTATCGTGCTACACCGCAATCATACGATGATACAACTCAAACGCTTCATATTCAGTCTAATGATATACCGGTTGCCGTTGAAAATGTTGATCGTGTATTGTTAGCCGTCGGGCGTGTACGTAATTTGGAGAAACTCTCGCTTGAAAAGGCCGGAGTAGCGTTTGATGCCGGTGGTATCAAAGTGGATAGTTATGGACAGAGCACTGTAGCTGGTGTTTATGCTATCGGTGATGTGACACCAACATCACACTTTACCCACTCTGCCAATGCACAGGGACGGCGTGTGGTACAGCGGATTGCGTTCCCATTGCTGCCAGCACGTGGCGCTGAACCACTCTATCCCAGCGCAATCTTTAGTGATCCAGAAGTCGCAACGGTGGGCTTGTCGCCCAAAGAGCTGGCCGAACGCTACCATCCCAATCTGATTAAGCGTATCAACGTTGATCTGAGTACCGTTGACCGTGGCTATACCGATGATGTACGCCATAGCTTTATTCAGATCGAGGCAGTGCGGCTGACCGGAAAAATCCTGAGCGTTACGGTTGTATCACCAAAAGCGGGTGAGATCATTCCGTTCTTCACGCTCGCCATCACCGAGGGGATTTCGCTGTATCGGATCTATCGTCTGGTACAACCGTATCCAACCTTGACAAGCGGGATTCAAAAGGCAGCTGATATCTTTATGCGTGAGACGCTCCCAAATATGAAGGAGGAGGTGCTGTCGTACGTGCGCTATCGCTTCGCTTCACCGTCACAATCACCTGATCGACGTTCTGTTGCAAGTACACAGCATTCATAAGGCTTTATGATAAACGAAAGAACACGATTCCCACCTAAGACGGATGCATACCCAAGGCTGACACCACGCTACCTACGAGCAGCGGTGGTCGTCGGCTTCTGGTTAATGTTGCTCTGTGGCTTCTACTGGCAAACTCGCTCCAGCGAATTGTCGGTAGCCGATGCACTACAGCATCTCGCTTCAGCCAGTATGCATGCCATCTTTGGTCCGCTCATCTTTATCGCCGTCGCATCGTTTAGCCCATTGGTGCTTTTTCCTGCCGGATTGCTTGGTATTGTAGCCGGATTTGTTTTTGGCCCAGCGTGGGGTTTGCTCTACACACTCATTGGGTGTAATATCTCTGCATCCGTTGCCTATGTGGCTGGACGATTCTGTGGTTTTGGGATCACCAACAATTGTGAACAGGATGGACGATTGGCGCGTTACAGTTCGTGGTTACGACAGAATGAGTTCACCGCAGTATTAGCAGTACGTCTGATGTTCCTGCCGTATGATCCCATTAATTATGGGATCGGCATGTTACGCCTGCGTTGGAGCGTGTTTATTCTGGCAAACACCCTTGGTTGCCTGCCTGGTGCTTTGGCACTTGTGTTGTTTGGTGCATCAATCGAGCGTTTTGATGGGGTGCAGCCACAGTTTGATCCACAGGTGCTGGCAACCTCCCTGGTGCTATTAGTGGTGAGCATCGTGTTGGCACTGGTAATCAAACGTTATCAAAAGAAACTTTCGTAATTGAGTCTGAATAGAGGAAATATATGCAGCGTTCATTCGTATTGTTGATTATTGCATTGTGTGCGGCGATCATGCTCGCCGCATGTGGCACACCCGCAAGCGGCCCGGCGCCAGAAGACGCGCCAGAGGCAGCAGCAGACACTACCGATATGGAGACCGCCACTACAGAACCGGCTGAACCATCAGCCGATGACTCAACTGGTGCACTAAATCTGGACGACTGGAACAGTGTGCTTGCCGCCGCTGAAGGTCAAACAGTGAACTGGTATATGTGGGGTGGCTCTGAGAGCATTAATACCTTTGTCGACACATTTTATGGTGAAGCCCTACAGGAGCGCTACGGCATCACCCTCAACCGTGTGCCGGTGGCCGACACTGTTGAAGTCGTCAATCAGGTATTGAGCGAACGTGAAGCGGGTCAGGAAGTCGGAAGCGTTGATCTCATCTGGATTAACGGCGAAAACTTTCTCTCGCTCAAACAGGCCGAGATGCTCTTCCCCGATTGGGCCCAACAACTTCCCAACAGCGCTCTGGTCGATTGGGACAACCCAGCCGTCAATCTCGATTTTGGTGAACCAGTCGACGATCTGGAGAGTCCCTGGTCCTCTGCACAGTTCCAATTCATCTATGACTCCGCCCGTATGAACGAGGACGAATTACCACGCTCATACGCAGAACTACAGGAGTGGGCCTGTGCCAACCCTGGTCGCTTTACCTACATCGCACCGGGACCCGGCGCATTTCAAGGCACCCGCTTTGTCAAAGGCGCGTTGTTTGAGCTGAGTGGCGATGCCACACAATGGCTGGAGTTTGACCAGGCGCTGTGGGACGAGTGGTCGCCTGATCTGTGGGCCTATCTCAATGAACTCAAAACCTGTCTCTGGCGCGAAGGGGAAACCTACCCCGCCGATGAGAATGAGTTACACGGCTTGTTTGCGAATCAAGAGGTTGATTTTAGCATCACACAGGCAATTGCCGGTGCAGGTCCGCTGATTACCGAAGGGCTTGTCCCTGAAACCTCACGGGCTTTTGTGTTCGACAATTTTATGATTGGCGATTTCAACTATGTGACCATCCCATCGAATGCGCCGAACAAAGCTGCCGCACTGGTGCTGGCCAATCTCATTCTGGAGCCAGAGTTTCAAGCAGCACAGATTATTCCTGAGAATGGCTTCGGTCTGGGATATGCTATCGATGTGACCCGTGTCGAAGACCCCGCAGCACAGGCACAACTCGCTGAAGCATCTGAGCAACTTGGTCCATCTGCGACACCGGCTGAGGATCTCGCCCAATCGCTGGTTGGCGATTCGGCTGGCGAGTACCAGAGTCTGGTCGAGCAAGAGTGGCGTCAGAACATTCTCATCGAGAACTAAATTATGCGAAACCGGAGAGTGTCTGGCAACTTAGCGCAACGCAGCGACTACCCCCTAGTGGGAGAACAGCGACAGGCTCAGCACCTTGCGCCGCCGCCCTTTCGACCATCCTTTCTCCGCCGCCACGCCAGAACCCTCACGATTATTCTGAGCCTAGCTCCGGCACTGATACTCATCGCAGTCCTGTTTGGCGCAAGTGTGGTGTATGGTCTCGCTCAGAGTCTCGGCTACCTCACAGTGATTGGGCAGGAAACGATCAACCTCGATGCGTATCGCAATGTCCTGATCGGCCCCTCGGTCGCCGCCAATGAGTTCTGGCCAGCGCTTGGCTTCTCGTTGTGGGTCAGCGCAGCCTCAACCATTCTCTCGGCGATTGGTGCGTTGCTGCTCACGCTGCTGCCGAGTCGTCGACGTGGCGGGAAGATGAGCCTGCTGGCCCTCAACCTGAATCTGGCCTTTCCACACCTGGTCTGGGCCATCGGTCTCAGTCTGCTGCTGGCCCAAAGCGGCTTAATTGCCCGTTTCGCGGCTCTCTTTGGTCTGATCGACACACCCGCCGATTTTCCTGTATTCATTCGTGATCGGTATGGGATTGGCATTATTTTGAACTATGTGACGAAAGAACTCCCCTTTCTTGCATTGATCGTGCTGGCCATCCTGCGCTCCCAACCAGAGGGCTATGATCTGGTCGCCGAGAACCTGGGCGCGTCGCGCTGGCAACGTGTGCGTTATGTCACCCTGCCGCTGGTGATGCCGGGCCTGATTGCTGGTTCCCTGCTCGTGTTTGCCTTTGTATTCGGAGCCTATGAAGTGCCTGCGGTCCTGGGGGTGCGCTTCCCACGTATGCTCTCGGTGCTGTCGCTGGAGTTCTTCCTCAATCCCGACCTGCGAAGCCGCGCCGAAGGAATGGCTATCAGCGTGATCATGGCGCTGGTCGTGCTCACCGTTGCCGGGGTCGCTCAATATATCAGCGCACGCCGCCGGACAGCGTGAGGAGACCAACATGAACGCATCACTCTCACAATCAATTTCACGTAGCGCGGCCCTCATTTTGCGCGTGACACTCTATATATTGCTGTTGGCTCCGATCGTTATCTTTTTATTACATGCCTTTTCAACACGCTGGTTCTTCCCACAAGTCCTTCCAACCGAATGGACGATTGAGCCATTTCTCCGCCAGATCGACAATCCACGCATACGGTCGGCTCTCGCCGAGAGTCTGTGGATCGCACTCCTGTCCAGTGGTCTTTCGATTGTCGTTGGGTATCCAGCAGCACGCACATTAGGAACCTACAACTTTCGGGGGAAGGGTTTCATTCTGCTCTTCCTGTTCTTACCGACCGTCGTCCCACCGATTGTCACCGGATTAGGTCTCAACATCTTGTTCCTGCGTATCGGTCTGGCCGGAACCACGCTTGGTGTCGTGCTTGTCCATCTCATTCCGGTGCTGCCATACGCCGTCTTTACACTCTCCAGTGTGTTCTCGCGCTACGATCCAAACTATGAGCATCAGGCCATGGTGCTGGGGGCCGGGCGCTGGCGCATCTTTTGGACGGTCACACTTCCGTTGATTTTTCCGGGCGTGGTCGTGGCCACACTCTTTGCCTTTCTGATCTCGTGGAGTCAGTATCTTTTGACTTTTCTCATCGGTGGTGGGCGTATCGTCACCCTGCCGATTTTGCTGTTCTCAACCGTCTCTGGCGGCAACCCGACGACGATCGCCATCTTGTCGCTCATCTTTATTGCGCCGCCGATCATCGTGATCATTGCCGTCTCACGCTATCTGACCAGTGATGGTTTGCTCAGCCAGACAGGACGCTTATGACCCGTATTGTTTTAGACCGCTTAACCAAAACCTATACCCATGGCGCTGAACCCGTCATCCAGGACCTCTCGCTGTCGGTGCAGCCTGGCGAAGTGATTGCACTGCTTGGTGCTTCGGGAAGTGGCAAATCGACTATTCTCAAGCTGATTGCCGGTATCGAAACACCCGACGCTGGCGACATTCGCTTTGACGAACAGAGCATTCTGGGTATACCCGCTAACCGTCGTAACGCTGTGATGATGTTCCAGAAAGCGTATCTCTTTCCGTTTATGTCTGTGGCCGACAATATCGGTTTTGGGTTGAAAGTACAGCGTGCCAGCAAACAGACCATTCAGACCGAAGTCACTCGGATGCTGGAGATCGTCGAACTGCCCGGCAAAGAGCGTCGGCTGCCCTCGCAGCTTTCGGGGGGCGAACAACAACGGATTGCGCTGGCACGAGCGCTCGTGACACGGCCACGCGTGTTGATGCTCGATGAACCGTTGAGCAGCCTCGACACCGAAGTGCGCCTGACTTTGCAGGAGTCGATCCGGCGCATCCAATGTGAGCTAAACGTGACCACGCTGCTGGTCACACACGATCTGAGTGAGGCGGTGGCGATGTCAGATCGGATTGCGCTGCTCCAGCATGGCGAGATCGTCGCCTTTGACCGGCCAGAGACGTTGTTCCAGCGGCCATCCACACGGGCAGCCGCACGCTTCGTCGGGGTTTCCGTCTTTCTGGAGGGGCAGCTTGAAGGACGGTGTTTACACACCGAACTAGGGGCTCTCAATGTGTCTGCCACCGCACAAGGGTCGCGGCCAGCCACCTTTGCCATTCGCCCGGAAAATCTGCGTCTTCTCACTCAGGCTGAACATAACACTATACCTGGCATCATTGCCGACTGTGTGTATAAAGGCGAATTCACTGAATATCAGATTAAGGCAAAACAGCAGCTTATGCGAGTACGTTCATATCAATTGCAACAGGGTTATGCACCTGGTGACAGCGTGCATGTCCAGTTTCCACCTGAATCTTTGTTTGAAGTCTCATAACTGTATGATACAGTCTAGTACGAGGTTAGCATGATATGTGTTGTCGGCGGTGGGCCTGCGGGTCTCGCGACTGCCTACGAGCTTCAGCGGCGTGGGCTACCCTACCAGGTTCTGGAACGACATGCGGTTGGGTATACATGGCAGAACCACTATGATCGTCTGCATCTTCACACGCTTAAGCAGGTTTCGTCGCTCCCTGGCCTGCCCATGCCAGCTAACTATCCCTCCTTTGCTTCAGCCACGCAATTCCATGCCTATCTGCAATCCTATGCCAGGCACTTTCAACTCAACGTGGCCGAGGGTGTTGATGTGAAACGGGCCGATTACATTGATGGGCGCTGGCAACTCGCAACCAATAATGGCCCACTCTCCTGTGATACGCTGATCGTCGCAACGGGCATCTGGAACAACCCGTATTGCCCGAAGCTTCCTGGCATAGAAACGTTTGGCGGCACGATCATGCACTCGAACGACTACCGCAACGCCAGACCGTTTGCAGGCCAGCGCGTGCTGGTGGTTGGGGCGGGCAATTCCGGCACAGAAATCGCCGTCGATCTGAGCGAACATGGTGCAACAGCGGGCATTGCCATCCGCAACGGCTCAACCTTCGCCCCCTACCCGCGTTCGGTCACGGCGGTCAGGACAGCAGCGTGGGTGTTGCGGCATGTGCCGCGTCCGGTTGGGGAGCACTTACTGGCCAGTGTGCGCCGCGACTTTCGCCACATCGGGATTCGTCCGCCAGCCGAGCCACTGATGGATGCCTACCCTGTGGTGGGGTTCGAGCTTCCGGAAGCTGTCGCGGCAGGCAAGGTCACGGTGTATGGCGATATTGCTCAGTTCGTGCCGGGCGGTGTGCGTTTTGTCGATGGCCACGAAGCACCATTCGACAGCATCATCATGGCGACCGGGTATCGCTCGACGGTGCAGTTTGTCGCACATGAACTGGACTTCGATGACGCCGGGCGTCCGAAGGTTGATCGCTACTGGCGCTCGACGCGTAATCCCAATCTCATCTGTGTAGGGTTGCATTACCCCACGACCGAAGGATGGCTCCAGAAGATTGGGCGGGTGGTGCATACTGCTGTCAGGGCGTTGTGATGTGCTTTGTCGCCGTCGCCGCCACGGGGGGCGGCGACCACGGGCTGGGCGGCCACGGGGGGCGGCGACCACGGGGGGCGGCGACCACGGGCTGGGCGGCCCCGACGGATTGTATCGCTAACAAGAGATAATCCGGCATCTAGCCTCCCATCCCTCGTCTCTAGTCTCTCAACCCTTATCCCCTAACCCCTACTTCTGATAAAACCCTTGCAATCATCGTTTATACTCTGTAGAGTCGTTGGTTTTGCAGACACCGAGGAAAACACGGATGACCCAGAATCCCCAAGACAAAAACCAGCAGATCGCTACATTGCGAGACAAGATTGCTGAATTAGAAGTAGTATGTAACGATGAGGCACAACTACCTGTTGTCCGAGATATAATACGAAACGAGCTTGAGAAAACCCAGCAAGAATTAGCCAAACTCATTGGCTCTGACTCCGAACAGCCATCCTCCAAAGACGCTGTTACTACTAACCAGGGCACCGTCACCTCCAACAGTTCAGACCTACAAGGGACTGTGGCAGGCGTCATTTCTCAGAGCACCATCTACCAGTTCTTTAACGGCAAGCCACCAGAGGACGGGGAACGATTGTTACAGCTCTATCTGAACCAGTTAATCAATCAGTATGACACAGTCCTCTTAAGACGTATGACTGAGAAGCGTCAGAGCGGTACGGAGCAGGCTACCACCCCCAAACTGAAGCTTCAGGATGTCTACACCAGCCTGACCACGAATGGTGCTGACATAGTAGTTGAGGAGCAGGTTGGCACAGTTGATGTATTAGAAGAATGGTATGAGCAACAGGATTATCAAGCAACCTCACCCGATACCCACGACCCACTGCATGTACGACGTTGGCAACTCTACGCGCCAAGCAGTCCACTAGCGAATCCATCATCATACCAGGATACAGCCTGGATAGCTATTCCAAAGGATTCTGATAGCAACAATCCTGATGAAGTGCTTAAATTACGAGGTTATCGCCCTGAACTGGCCCTCGATGCAATTCAACAACACAAGAAACTAGTATTGCTAGGCGAACCCGGCTCTGGCAAGAGCACCGTCCTGCGCTACCTCGCTGTCTTGCTGGCACAGCAACTTTTGAGTATGCCCACAGCCATCCCTGGCTGGGAAAAAGTTGAGTCCCTGCCCATCCCCATCCTCTGCCCACTCGGGGAAGTTGCCCGAGCGCTGACCAAAACCGGTGATGCTGACCAGGCGCTCTGGCAGACGCTGGAACAAACTATTGATGGCATCCACCGCCTGCGGGATGGGCTGCTCAAGGACGCCATGAAGCGTGGGGCCGTATTACTGCTCTGCGATGGCCTGGATGAACTGCCCGAGACCAGCACCAGCAACTCCCAGATCAAGCCCCGCCGTGACATTGCCCGAGCACTGCGGCGATTAGCCAGGGAGATCCCTGACCTGTGTATGGTGCTGACCAGCCGCGTCAAACCCTACCACGAATCCAGCGACTGGCAGATGCCCTCCGAAGAGAACTGGGAGACCCGCACCATTCAAGATCTGGCCCCTGGACAGGTGCAGACCTTTATCCGCAGTTGGTATCGGGCGCTGGCAGGCGAAACCGGGCCTCTGTCAGAAGAGCTGGCTACAACCCGCAGCGATCAACTCATCAGTCAAATCGACGCATCATATACACGACTAGAGCCATTGGTCAAGTCGCCGCTGCTACTGACGATTATGGTTATCTTACACGACAACTCTAAAAACGGGGTCATTCCTGATGAACGGGTGCTGCTGTATGATGAGTGCGTCAAGTTGCTGCTGGAACGCTGGGAACCGGTCCGTAACAGCGATGAGCCAGAGGAACGCCGCAGGTTACTGGCACGGTTGGGCAATATCCCCGGACTTAGTCTTGATCTGCTGCGCGATGTGTTGCACGAACTGGCCTTTCACGCCCACAATCAGCCGCAGGACAACGACGGGCGCGGTATGATCGCTGGAGAGAAACTGAATTGGGAGATCACCAAATTCTTTAAGGGTCTTGGTTGTGCAAATCCTGTAGAAAAACTGGATATCTTTCGCGAGGTGCTGGAGACTGATGCGGGTCTCTTACAAACACCCAATCATAACTGCTACGCCTTCCCCCATCGGACCTTTCAGGAGTATCTGGCTGCCTGTTATCTGGCTGAACAGGCTGACGCCAATGAACCCGATATGTGTACACTGGCCTATGAGCGCTGGAGTGATGCCCCTGGGCAATGGCGCGAAACACTGCTACTGATGATAGCACAACTCCGTAAGATACAACCCCAAAAGGTGTATTATAATGGCCTGCCATGGCTCAAACAGCTGATAGAACCACAACTACATGGACAACGTAAACCGACGCAACAACATCAACGCGACATCCTGCTGGCTACCCTGAGCTATAATGAAACAGGCATCCGCGAAACGCTGGGTGTCAAGAGCAAAGAATCCCAGCAAACCTTTGAGAAAAAGTTGCGGAAAAGCATCTGTCAGGTGCTGCATAAGCCATGTCAAGACATAGGGCTGGCTGACCGTATCGCCATGGCTCAGATCCTTGGTCAGCTCGGCGATCCACGCTTTCCGACTACCTTAAAGGAGTGGCGACGTGAAACCTTTCGCACCACCTTTGGCAAACCCAAAGTCTACTGGTGCTATATCCCCGCCGGAACATACAGAATTGATGGATGGGCAGAGGATGAAGAGGAGGATACACCCGCCGCCGACATCACCCTACCGAAGTACTGGATCGCTCGCTTCCCGATCACGGTCGCACAGTTCCGGCCCTTTGTCGAGGTGGGTTATAGCGATGAGGCCCAACGCTGGTGGACGCCCCAGGGCTGGCAGTGGAAAAACGAGCGCAAACGAACCGAGCCATGGGAATGGGGTAGTGCAAGGTGGGGTGGCCCCAACCAGCCGGTGATTGGTGTGACCTGGTATGAGGCCATGGCCTTTGTCAACTGGCGCACTGAGCAACTCGTCGACACCTTGCCAGAAGGATATCGATTGCGGCTGCCCACCGAAGCCGAGTGGGAAGTTGCTGCGGCCTATGATGGTGCTGGCAACCGTCGACACTACCCCTGGGGGGAAGCTGCACCGACATGGGAACATGCCGTGTATAATAAGAGTGTATTACAGCAGACCGCGCCAGTGGGATGTTGTGCGAAAGGCCAGGCCGCATGTGGTGCGCTGGACATGGCGGGCAATGTCTGGGAATGGACTGCCAGCCAGTTTGCCAGCTATCCACAGGAGAGTCATCAGGTTGTGGAAGACCTTGAAGCAAACAATCCTGTTGCTATACGCGGGGGGGCGTGGGTAGGGCAAGCAGAACATTTGTTCTGCGGGGCGCGCAACCAGAATCTTCCTGTCAACCTCGGCCGCGGCAACCCTGGTTTGCGGGTAGTGGTGTCCCTTCGCATTGTGCATTAGGATGCTGTATTCTGCCTTTCTGTATTCTGTTTTCTGCTTTTCTGGGGGTTTGGGGCGCAGCCCCAACGAAAAATTTTTTTAGATTGAGGAGTTATGCCCAAAACCTATCGACAACTCTGGCCTCAGGTCGTAGCATTTGAAAACCTGTGGCAGGCGTATCTGGCCGCCCGGCGGGGCAAACGGTCACGGCCGGGTGTCGCCGCCTATGATCTGGATGCCGAACAACGCCTCTTTGTTTTGCAGGAACAACTGGAACACGGTACCTACCAGCCAGGGCAGTATCGTACCTTTGTGGTGCGCGAATGGAAGCGGCGGGTGGTTTCGGCGGCTCCCTTTACCGACCGCATCGTACACCACGCGGTATGTCGGGTGCTCGAACCGATCTGGGAAGCCCGTTTTATCCACGACAGCTATGCCTGTCGGGTCGGCAAAGGTACCCTGGCAGCCCTCAATCGGGCGCAGCATTTTGCACGGGGGCACAGGTATGTCCTGCAACTCGACATCCGTGAGTTTTTTCCGTCGATAGACCACGCCATCATGCTCGACCAGTTACGCCGTCATGTGGCCGACAAACGCTTGCTGGCGCTCTGTACCCAGATCATCGCCAGCGGCACCGACATCCTGGCCGAAGCCTACACTCCCCACCTCTTCCCGGGTGACGATCTACTGGCACTGACGCGTCCACGGGGCCTGCCGCTCGGCAATCTGACATCGCAGTTCTGGGCCAATGTCTACCTGCATGCGCTGGATCTGTTTATCAAGCAGACTTTGCACTGCCGGGCCTATGTGCGCTACTGCGACGATCTGCTGTTGTTTACCAATGATAAAGCCACGCTGCATGAGTGGAAGAGCGCCATAGCACATTACCTGAGAACGTTACGCCTGACCATTCATACCCAACGGGCACAGGTGGTGCCCGTCACTGCTGGGTTTCCCTTCGTGGGCTGGGTGGTGACACCCGCCAGACGACGACTACGACGGCGCAATGTGGTACGGTTTCGCAGACGCTATCGGGCCCGCCTTGCCGCATACGAGCGTGGCGAGATCGCCATGACCGATCTCCACGCGACTGTCGCGGGGTGGGTTGGCCATACCAGACACGGCAGCACGACCGGATTACGCAAAGCGATCCTTGGGCAAGCGGTACCAAAGGTAGTAAGCCATGCCTGACTCACCCCTGTTTGCACGCTGTGATGAACTGGTGCGCTGGATCCTACAGGCAACGGTTCGCTACCCCCGACCCTACCGCGCATCGCTGGGAAAGCCACACAGGAGGCCGCCCTGTTGCTCCAGCGCCACCTGATTGCCGCAGCACGGCGGCGGGACAAACGCAGTGCCTTGCAGAGCGCCGATGAAGCACTGCACGAATTGCGTGTGCTGGTGCGCCAGAGCCACATGCTTGGACTACTAACACTCGGTCAGTTTACACACATCAGCCCAGTGCTCGATGAAGTGGGGCGCTTATTGGGCGGCTGGCGCAAAACACAGACACCTGCCAAGGCACCTTCCCACCATTCAGACACCCTCCAACCGATCTCTGACGAAAACGCCTCGACATGATGTAGAAATGTGTGGCATAATACACCATGGACTGGTCGAACGGCACACCATGATTCACACGCCCATACTGCGGGGCGCGCAACCAGAATCATCCTGACAACCACAACCACAACAACCAAGGTTTGCGGGTAGTGGTGTCCATCGCCGGTCTCCTGCCGCGTCATCTGGTATGTTCACGTTCGTACCAGCGGCAGCACTGCACAAGCGAGCGCGATCATGTCCGGGCTCCGAGAGCCAAAAAGCGCGTCTGTCGGTCGGGTATGTAGTTATCAACGTAACGATAGCCCGATGGATCGACATGAGGGTAAAAAGGAGATCTTTGCGTTGTACAATCAGCCAACTCATACGACAAAGGAGGATTAGCGATGGATCCAGCAACTATAAGTGCAGGTATTACGGGCGTAGTCGGGTTGTTGTCGGCATACATGCAGTATCGGGTGGGAATGAAACAGGCTGAGCAGAAAGGCGAAGCCGCCCCCCAAAAACCAGAGCAGCAAACGCTCGAAAAGGGCGAACAGGCTCTCGTGGTGGTGCAGAAGGCTGTCGCAGAGCATGGCAACGAGGACGATCAGGCAGATCTGGCCAACTTTGAGCGCAATCCAGGACGGTACAAGGATGACATCATACGAGTCATTCAAGACATTGCTAAACGAGACCAAGCCTTTGCTGACCAGATACTAAAGCTCCAGCCACAGGTCGGGAACAAGGCCAATCAGGGAACTGTTAATAACACTAATAGCACAACCCAAGGTATTAATGCTGGCGTGATCGACAACAGTGACATCAAACAAACGTTCAACAAATAGCGACTGGCTATCAAGCAATAGCTACTTTTATAACATCTGGTTGAGCCAGAAACAGCGCGGGGAGCCTAATGCTCCCCGCTGTTGGTTATCCTAGCGGATGATAAGAGGCAAAAAGGTGCGTGGTGAGTCTACAGGTGGGATTCCGGGGGTTGGCGTGGGCGTAGTCGAGGGTGGGGTGGCAGTTGCCGCTGGATCGGTAGGTGTCGGCGTGGGTGTTGGTTCTGGTTGATCAGACAGGCGTTGCCCAAAGACTTCCCGTTCATTGTCAACCAATGGCGTAGTATCATCATCACCATTCCAGACCACCAGATACCCATTACCATTACTATTGTAGGCAACCCCAGGATTAAAGGCATTGTAATCTGTAGCCTCATCTGGCCCCATATCACTAATGCGAAAATCGTTATCACCAATTTCCGCCCCGGTCGTGCCATTCAGTCGCTGCCCAAAGATTTCCTGTTCATCCTCAACCTCCCCTCCAAGGGCATCATCTACCGCCCATGTCACCAGATACTCATCGTTAGCAGGGTTATACACGACTGCGGGATCAATAGCGATATAGCCAATCCTGTTGCCCCCTGCATCACTGATCTGGCTATCATTGGCACCCAGTTCTGCGCCAGCACCACTGAGGCGCTGCACAAAGATCTGATAATCGATACTATCAGGATCGAATGTATCAAAGCCACCGGACCAGGCTACCAGATATTCTCCAGCAGTGCTATTGTACGTCACGGTCGGCGTATTAGCCGCAAAGGCTGTATCATCAGCAGGACCTATATCACTGATGCGAAAATCATTCGCTCCTACTTCTGTGCCAGTGGCATCCAAACGCTGCCCAAAGATCTCAAACTCATCGTCAACCAGTGGTGCAGTATCATCATCGCCAGACCAGACCACAAAGTATTCATTATCAGTAACGTTGTAGGTGACAGCAGGCTTCCTGGAAGTAAACAGTGCACTATCACCGTCGTTATCCGGTCCCATATCGCTGATCAAGAACTCATTCGCACCAACGACACTTCCTAATGAGTCTAAACGCTGTCCCACAACTTCAAACGAACGATCCTCGGCCAGATTCCCCTGCCAGACCACCAGGTATTCATCATTGGTACTATTGTATGTTACGGCTGGTGAGGCAGGTATATACCACGATCTGTCCGCTGAGTCCTGATCAATACGAAAATCATCTGCTCCAATAGCGGCACCCGTCTCGGCACTCAGACGCTGGCCATAGATCCCCAGAATAGGCGGGAGATCGCCATCCTGAACAATCTCCGCTTCCCAAACCACGAAGTACTCATTGGTCGTGCTGTTATAGACCACATCGGGTGCAGATGTATCGGAAAATTGATCATCATCACCACCCATTTGGCTGATACGAAAATCATTCTCACCAATTGCCGCCCCAGTCGCGGCATCAATCCGCTGGCCATAGATATCACGTTTGCCATCGATGCTGTCGTCGGCAGACCAGACCGCGAGATATTCATTGTTCGTGCTATTGTAGGCAATAGCGGGTGTCTCTGCATCATATTCCATAGAACCATCAGGTCCCATATCGCTAATCCGAAAGTCATTGTCACCAACTTCATACACACGTGTAGCAGTTGAACTGTTGGTGACACCAAAGGCTGCCGAACTATGAGTCAATGCCATACCAACCAAACCCAACATGAGGATGATGATCACACCACCTGACCAACGAGGGCATCCCCGCAGTTGCGAAACTGTTCTCATAAACTATTGTCCTTTCGTGTGCTACCATAGCCAGAATAGATTAGGAGCGCAGTGCAACGCCATGGCATCCTCACCTCTTCAACCACCTCGTATCTGCACAATCTCCTACCCTTAGACATTCTTATACATCAAAAATAGTGTATCTTTCGTGACAATTCTGTCAGATATAGTTAAAGATCAGAAGGCGTGATGAAACTATTTACGACTACTGAGCCAGCAAATTTCATGGAACAGCCAGAGAAAACGGGAGAGCGGGGAGCTTGATACTCCCCGCTTGTGTGCAAAACCTTAGCGTATAACGAGTGGCAAAAACGCGCGTGATGAACTTACAGGCGGCACCTCGGGTGTCGGAGTAGGCGTAGCAGATGGTGGTGTGGCGGTCGGAGTGGGGGGTGTGGGCGTTGCTTCTGGCTGCCAGGCCAGACGTTGGCCAAAGATTTCCTGTTCGTTGTCAACTAATGGTGCAGTGTCATCAGTACCAGACCACACAGCCATGTATTCATTGTCACGACTATTGTAGGCCATAGCAGAATCGAATGCTCTGTAATCCGTATTGCCTTCAGGACCCATATCGCTGATGCGAAAGTCATTATCGCCAACCTCAGCCCCCGACGTACCATCCAGCCGCTGCCCATACACTTCATACTCCACATCAACCCCACCAATGACGTTGCCTAGCGCCCAGGTAATCATATACTCGTTATCGGTTGGGTTGTAGGCAACCCCTGGGTAATTGGCCCAGAATCCAATGCCATCTTGTTCATCGCTCACACGGAAGTCGTCTCCACGCTCTTCTCCAGCCGCACTAAGTCGTTGAGCATATATTCCATACTCCAACGCATCAAATTCGCTATCAAATCCACCAGACCAGGCAACCAGATACTCTCCAGCAGTCTTGTTGTAAGCAACGGTAGGATGAACCGTATTAAAATTGGTATTGCCATCAGGCCCCATATTACTGATACGGAAGTCGTTCACACCAACCTCAGTTCCCGTTGCTCCGGCCAGACGCTGGCCGAAGATTTCAAAATCATTATCAACCAGTGGCGGAACCTTATCATCACCAGACCACACTACCAGATACTCATTGTCCGTGGCATTGTATGTGACATCGGGCTCTCGAGCGGCAAACCGCTCATCACCACCTCCTTCATCTGACCCCATATCGCTGATGAAGAACTCATTCACACCGACACGCTCGCCAGTGGCACTCAGGCGCTGGCCAGTAATTTCAAAAGAGCGATCCTCGGCCAGATTCCCTCGCCAGACCACCAGATATTCATCATCAGTGCTGTTGTAAATGACCGCAGGATCAGTTGCGCGATAATCCGAATCTCTGATCTCCGTATCCAGATCAACACGAAAATCATCAGTACCCACAGCGGCACCCGTTTCAGCATTCAGCCGCTGTCCATAGATGCCATAAATGGTCGGCAGATCAGGACCCTGCGAGACTTCTGCTTCCCAAACCACCATGTACTCATTGAGGGTACTGTTGTAGGTCACATCCGGGATTGGATCGATGAAAAGTTGGTTGTCCTCATTGCCTGTTTGACTGACACGAAAATCATTCTCACCAACCTCTGCACCAGTGGTGGCATCGATCCGCTGGGCATAGATATCAAATGGTCCGTCTGGAACATCTTGACCGGCCCAGACCACGAGATATTCGTGATTCGTGCTGTTGTAGGCAATCTTTGGCAGAACTGCATCAGCAAAAGAGTTGCCATCAGGTCCTATATCGCTGATACGGAAGTCGTTATCACCAATCTCGTAATCACGGGTGGTCGCACCATCAGTGATACCAAAGGCTGCCGAACTATGTGTCAATGCCACACCAACCAGACTCAGCATGAGGACAATAACCACACCGACTGACCAACGAGGGCGTCCCCGTGGTTGCAAAACTGTTCTCATAATCCATGGTCCTTTCTTGTGCTACCGTAGCAAGAATAGATTAGGAGCGCAGTGCGCTGTCTTACACCCTCGCTCAACCACTTCATGCATGCACAACCTCCTACCCTTAAGATATTCTTATACACCAAAAGTAGTTCATATTTCATAACAATTTAGTCAGATATAGTTAAACACAAAAATGAGCTGCCAGACTATCGGCCAACATGAAGCTGTACATTTCGCGGGTTCCAATCAAAACAGCAATAAAGCGGGGAGATTATTGCTCCCCGCATGTGTGTGGGCGATACCTATCTGATAGTCAGTGGCAGAAAAATGTGTGATGTGCCTATCGGTGGTACACTAGGTGTAGGTGTAGGTGTCACCGTCACCATAGGCGTAGGTGTCGCCGTCGTTCGGGGATCTGCTGTTGCGGTCGCCACTGGAGGGGTGGGTGTTGCGGTCGCCACCGCTGGATCAACTGTCGCTGTTGTTGTCACCATGGGCGTAGGTGTCGCTGGAGAGGTCGGCGTCGTAGTTGGTGTTGCTTGTGTTGGCGTTGGCGTCGGCTCGACATCAGGCTGAGCATTCAAGCGCTGCCCATAGATCTCAAACTCTGCACCAACGAGATCACCAGTATTGTCATCGCCAGACCACACCACCAGATATTCATCATTCAGACCGTTGTAGGCAATGGAAGGTGAGAAAGCGTTATAAGCCTCGTCTTGCTCCGGTCCCATATCACTGATACGAAAGTCATCAATACCAATTTCAGCAGCAGTGGTCCCATCCAGACGTTGTCCAAAGATCTCGTACTCTTCATCCTCCATCTCAATAGAAAAGTTATCAACTTCCCAGGTAACCAGATATTCATTGTTACGGCTGTTGTAGCTCAGGGCCGGAAGTGAAGCAACATAAGAAGACTCTGGGTCAACAGAGCCGGTAGTGCTAATCAAGAGGTCATCTTCTCCCAATTCCATGCCATCTGGACTCAGACGCTGACCATAGATCTCAATGTTGATGCCGATGATATCGTCAAGACCACCCGACCAGACCACCATGTATTCTTGGGCAGTGCTGTTGTACACCACTGCTGGACTATTGACCGAAAAACTGAGATCAGGAAACACTTGGAAATTACTAATGCGAAAGTCATCTGCTCCAATTTCCACACCAGACGAATCGAGGAGTTGGCCGTAAATCTCCTCTCCTATATCGGGATCAAAACCATCCCAAACCACTACATATTCTCGATCAGTGCTATTAAAAGCTATATCCATCCCGCCGGGGATCATCGTACTAATCGTGAAAATATTCCCTGTGACAGGTGCACCTCGAACGTTCAGACGCTGACCGATTATCTCAGCCGTAGGATCTGCGGGAAGGTTCCCTTCCCACACCACCAGATACTCATCCGCCACACTATTGTATGTTACCACAGGCCAGGGACCCGTTACATCAGAGGCATCACCAATCCGAAAGTCATTTTCTCCAAGCTGAGCCCCTGTGGCAGCATCAATCCGCTGACCATACAGGCGAGGTATGATGGTCGGTTCAGGATCATTGATAATGGTTGTACCTGTCCAGATCACCAAATATTCATTGGACAAAGGGTTGTACACCACATCGGTGCCAAACGCTCTCATATCCGAATTATCACCACTCGCTACCTGGCTAATCTGGAAATCATTAGGGCCAACTTCTTGTCCGGTAGCTGCATCAATACGCTGACCATAAATTTCAACTACTCCATTGTCCTGATCAATACCCGGCCAGACCACCAGATACTCGTTGTCAGTACTGTTGTAAGCCATAAAAGGTGAGCCCGCCTCGAATGCTGGATCACCATCTGGTCCCATATCACTGATACGGAAATCATTGGGGCCAACCTCATAATTATCCGTAGTGCTTGAACGAGCCTCGAACCTTGACATATCGTTAGCAGTACCATACACCAAGGAACTGGATAGACTGAGCAAAACTACAACCAATACAACCAACGTGACTGTCAAACCTGTGAACTGTTTTGACACTATCATATGTTTCCTTTTCCCAGAGTGACCAAATATCACTGACAGCGTGTAGCC
Organism: Chloroflexi bacterium AL-N1; assembly: GCA_013122435.1. Taxonomy (GTDB): domain Bacteria; phylum Chloroflexota; class Chloroflexia; order Chloroflexales; family Roseiflexaceae; genus AL-N1. The sequence goes on along the minus strand of WYDT01000007.1, from coordinate 78,592 downwards.
CTCACCTATAGAAACGAGTCAGTGCGTCACAATTTCAACCCTTTCCGATGACAACTTTGTCATCGATAGTCAACAATGTGGAAGCCGTTACAAAGATCAAGGAATAAACACGGTAAAGTCAATAACCTGCTACCATCATTGGACTGCAGGAGGCTCCGTTATCTTACTATAGTAGTAGCGCACACATAGGAGGAGAAACACAGTGCGACAAACGGGCAACGAGGCAGCCTACTCTACGCATCACCTGGATAGACCACACATCAGATGTTGCTTCTCATTTGCCGTTGCCATTGAGTCGTTGCTAAAGCACGCGTAGGCATACCTGAAGAGAACCTTCCTGCGGATTTGTGTATAATGTACCTTCGTTATTGAAATAATAAACATTGTTATCAGCATCATACAGGATGCATATTGAGTGATGACCTTTACGTGATCACCATGAGGGATCTATCGTGAATAATCTAGTACTTACATCAGCACAACGCCAGCATCTACGTCGTCTGGCGCACCATCTTAAACCGGTTGTCCATGTTGGTAAACAGGGACTAACCAACAATATTTATGCCACACTTGACCGCGAACTCAGCGCACATGAACTGATCAAAATTAAATTTGTTGATTTCCAGGATCAAAAAAAGACCATGGTTGACGAACTCGTCCAGGAGTCACAGAGTGAACTGATTGGCATTATCGGTAATATTGCGATTCTCTATCGACAACATACGGACATAGGGCAACGACAAGTTGAGTTACCTGTATAAGATATTCACTTGATTTCAAAGAAGGAATGTCTATAACGGAGAAGAAAAGGAGTACATTGACTGCATCTGTGGTGGGCAAAATTCAAACTGGCTCCCGTAGTGCTGCTTGTCTTGATACGCAAGCACTACGGAAACCAGCATTGAGTATTACATGTACCATATTGGACCCACTTCCATAACTATGCCATCTGAAGGAGGCCACGAGCATAGCGGAGGCGGCGAACAACTCCAGGTGCGTCAGTATTTTGCTGCTGAACACACCGCTCTAAAATACGGATCTCTGCGTCATAATCTCCACGTGTGTGATAGACCTGTGCCAATTGCTTGTAATACCACGGTGCGACACCGATCTGCTCAACCTGGTTTTCAGCTTCCACAGCATCAACTAAGTGCAGTAACAGATCTTCGGCCTGGTTAAACTGACCTCGATTAATAAACGAGACCACCTGTATTCCATAATCGGTGTAGTGCCGTCCCTGATAAAAGCCTGGTCGATCTTGCATGGTTGTGTTCCTTTCGGTTGTTTGTCTACTATAAATATGTCTTACTGTATAGAACGAAAAAATATCCCGAAAAATACTATGAATATGTAGCAATTTTGTTATATTTTTAGCGGGCCTGGTTCGTGAAATACCGCACAAAGACGCCAGGAAAACAGTCCTGGCGTCTTTGGCTACTTTCGCCTGTTATTATACTATATTTACAACCAGTGTGCCTGCATCACTTCCATATATTTCGAATCATAAGGGGTCAACAATGTGAGCAGTCCTGAGGGATCATTATCAGCCGCATTGAGCCACACCTCCTCAAGTTCACGTAGGAGAATGACAGGCATGCGGTTGTGGTAGGTTTGCAACAGATCGTTGGATGTTGTGGTAATAATGGTGTATGTCTTGAGCTGATTTCCTTCAATATCAGACCATACACTGTAGAGACCAGCAAATGAAAAGATCGCTTTATCCTTTAAGGTAAAGCAGTAGGGGCGTTTTTTGCTACCTTCTTCACGCCATTCATAAAATCCATCAGCAGGGATAAGGCAACGCATCTTCTTAAACGAGGAACGAAACGAGGGCTTTTCTGCTACAGTTTCTGCTCGCGCGTTGATCAAGCGACTACCGATGGCCATATCTTTTGACCACGATGGTATGAGCCCCCAGCGCATAAACTCAAGGTGTTTTACACCTGTTGTATCCTGCGCCACAATCGGCAAGGTCTGCGTTGGGCGTGCATTGTTATTCGAATCAAGAGGGAGTGTCGGTTGATCAACACCATAACGTGCCGGAAGTTGTTCAACTTGTTGTATGCTGTATCGCCCACACATAAGCCAACTCCATTCATAAAATACCTTACATTATCTTTATGTTGGGCTAGCTATTATAGCACAATTGTTCTTTTTTGACAAGTTACAATCAATCTTTATATGGGTCATACACTTCATCACTCGCCATTACGACTCCCATTGGATGCAACGTATGGATGACGCGGATCGTACCCTCGTGTGCAGCCAGCACTTCTGGCAAACGTCGGTAAACATGCGGGCTTTCGTCTGTCCCGGCACCTCGCAACTCAACCCCTTCACGCTGCAACCATTGCAGCATCATCTCACGGGAAATCTCACCTGGTTTGACAACTTTCCGCACACGCCGTCCATTGACTTTGGTCCAGCGCATACGTCCTGCTGCGCGTGTGCGGCTCATCACACGACCAGCACCGTGAACCGTGCTATACAACGATGCCTGGGACTCTGCACTTTCGATACCCTCCACGACAGCACTTACATCCCCCATTGAGCCACCCACAAATCCACGTTGTCCCGGCCACGCAGGAGTTGCCCCTTTCCGCACGACCACTACGTCTTCCCCATTGTGTTGCTCAATCCAGGCATAATTGTGATGATTATGAACTGCTTCCGTAATCTGTGCACCGAGAATCTCTAGAATCTGGTCGACAACAAAATCACGTCCAGCATAAGCATAACGCCCTGCCAGATTCATGGCTTGCCAGTACGCCTGCCCCAGGTCACTCTGTAGCGAGATCACCGTGGGAGGCTGATCCATATTTTCTCCAGGTGCTTTATCATCAAAGGCCCGACCTGACGCCAGGTTGAGAAACCCACTGGCCGTCCGATGACCCAGCCCGCGACTCCCAAAGTGCACTCCGACCCACACCCAACCAGACTCATCCTCAAAGATGTCGCAGAAATGGTTACCCGACCCAACGGTCCCCAGTTGCTCACGCGCCAGGGATTTGAGCTTACCCACCTCAGGCACATCACACCACGTTGGATCATCAAATAATTCATGGTCTTTCACCAATCCGCTGGTTTGCCCCACTCCAAACACGACCGTTGCAGCAATGGAGTCCATCACCTTTTTGATCTGTGGGCGGAGATCATCGGCTCGAATATTGGTGCGAACGCCTTTCAAACCACACGAGATATCGTACCCGACACCACTCGGTGAAACAGCATCGCGATACGCAACAACACCGCCAATAGGCTGTGAGTAGCCATAATGATTGTCGGCCATAAGTGCGGCCCCTGTCGCCTGTTCATGGGCGGCACAACGCTTGATTTGAGCAATCGTTTTATCTTCAGAAGAGCCCCACACGGGAATACCATCAATCAATTGCATACTCAATGGAGTGTTCCTTCCTGTTATAATCTGGTACTATCTTTAACATGAGTCATCCTGTTCCAACGCTTCACCACAATACTTACAATATTCTGCATCAAGATCATGCCCCATGCGACCACAGCCATGACAAGCGTTGGCCTCGTGATATGCTCTAGTAGCACGCGACAACTCAACTGACACAATGCCCGTTGGTACCGCAATGATACCGTATCCCATAACCATTAATATACTAGCCAGCAAACGTCCAGGAGTAGTCTGTGGTGTAATATCGCCAAAACCAACCGTTGTCAAAGTCACAATTGCCCAATACATACTCATAGGAATGTTGGTAAATCCATGTTCTGGACCTTCAATCAGATGCATGGCAGCACCAACAATCACGGTTACTGATAAAACTGTAAGCAGAAAGACCGTTATTTTGGGCTGGCTGGCTCTGAGTGCGGTGAGCAGAACATTGGCCTCATTGATATATTTTACCATTTTGAGAATACGGAACAGACGTAGGAGCCGGAACACACGGATAACAATCAACGACTGAACGCCTGCTACAAAGATTGCCAGATAGGTGGGTATGATTGAAAGGAGATCAATGATGCCAAAAAAACTGAACGCATACCGTAAGGGACGACGCACCGACAAAAGGCGTAAAACGTATTCTATCGTAAAAAGAATAGTAAAAATCCACTCAATTACGATCAGCAATAGGCCATACTGGGCTTGAATCGACACAACACTTTCAAGGATGACCACCAGGACACTAGTGAAAATACAGATGATGAGCATCACATCAAAAAACCTGCCTGCTGGTGTATCTGCCTCAAAAATAATACTGTGCAGTTGTTGTTGCCACGGTGCTAATGTTCCATTATCCTTCATCACATATAATGCTCCTAGAAAAAATCTGACCGATGCTGAATGATAAAGCGAAAAGAGCACAAAGGCAAAAATCAAGACAGGGTCAAACATGCTTATGTGCTTTCTTGTCCAGACAACCATCTGGTATAATATGTATATATAATATATCAGCATATACCTGCATAATTACCCATCAGCGGTAAAAGACCCTGTAATTAAAAGACATTCATTGTATGCTCAATCTTTTTCGGAGTCGACTCTTCCTGGCCATCACAACCGGACATTTCGTCGTTGATATCTTCAACAGCATTGGCCCTGTGCTGATGGCAGTGCTCGCTACCTCACTAGGGTTAACCAATGGACAGATCGCTTTTGCACTTACCTGGTATATACTGCTTGGATCACTGACACAACCCTTGTTTGGCTGGCTCACCGACCGTTTTCCTGGGCGACCATCTGTCCTCGCTGGTTTAAGCGTTGTCTGGATGGTCATATTTCTGGGATTAATGGCCTTTCAAACGACCTGGATGTTGATTCTCCCTTTCTTTTTAATAGCATCTTTAGGATCGGGACTGTTCCATCCAATTGGAACGGCAACAGCCTCACTCGTGCATCAGGCACGTGCTGCAACAGCAACCTCTGTGTTTTTCTTTTGTGGACAGGTTGGCTTAGCATTGGCGCCAGCCTTTGGCGGATGGTTGTTCGAACAGGGGAATACTTTTGGCATTCTACCACTCTGTGCTATCGCCCTGCTGCCAGCCCTGCTCCTTATCACGGCTCCGGCATTGCCCTCAACACCTGAGTCGGCTACAAAAACAAAGAAACACCTCCATCCGGTAGTCAGTATAACGCTGTTTGCGGTGGTGGCCTTCGTTGTGCTGATGGCGCTCAGATCAACCATACAGGCTGTCTACGTAGCGTTTCTGCCCAAACTCTTTGCTGATCGTGGTTGGCAGCCATCTGATTACGGGTTACTGGCAGGGGTGTTTATGTTTGCAGCAGCCATCGGCAATGTCATCACCGGTGAAATAGCAAATCGTTATGGTATGCGTGCTGCAACCGTCTGGCCGCTCTTGCTCAGTATTCCTGCAGGGCTTATCTGTTTATGGGCACCGACCGTCAGCCTGACCTTTATGGCAAGTGCCATCGCTGGCCTCCTCATCTGTGGACAACATAGCATTCTGGTCGTTCATGCTCAACAACTATTGCCGACTAAACAAGGGTTTTCTGCTGGACTTATCCTCGGTTTTACCTTTGCATCCGGGGGTATCGGAACGTGGATTGCAGGCATAACGGCTGATTACGTTGATTTGTTACTCGTTATACAGATCGTGACACTCCTGGCCCTGCCAACCGCCTTGCTAGCACTTACGCTACCTGGACGATCAGATCCTGTAATTCCTACACATCCAGATTCTGCGACAGCGACAACGCACATATCAACCTCCAAATTTTAATATGTCAATATAAAACCCCTTCTCTTCACAATATAAAATTAAACACTTGACTTACTCATATATAATATTTATTAAATGTTAGTTTTTTAACATAAATATGTAATTTACATTTATATGTAGCCATATCTGTTAGAAAGGAAGAACTTTCAGCCGCAATCAAGCCTGTTACATTGTTCTTATTTCTCTGGGTAATCTCTGATTCTGTATTTTAGGAGAGATGTGTTTCCATGACTATTCAACGGATTTCCTGGTATCGTACAAGTCTGACTATCATTGCCATACTCTTGGGACTCTCGCTTGGTTTAGCCAACATCGCAAGTGCAAACGACAAACCAGATCCCCGTACAACCGATCCAGACGGCGTAGTTACTTCTTCAGAGGATGGAATCAATACTATTGCTGTAGATGAATGGACAGCCGAAGAAATGCGTAATGCCACACCATATCCAATGCCCCAAAACATCGGTAGAACCACGCTTCCTGGATTAGACACAGCAACACCTGATGGACCAGCAGAAGTCATGCCTGGCACACTACCTGAGACAGAAAATACCGATGATATCGGGTTATTCTCCACAGGCGAGGTAAGTTCTTATAGTGCATACCCATACAGTGCCGTGGGAAAGATTTTCTTCCGACAAAATGGAGGAAGTTTTGTCTGTTCTGGCGCCGTTATCAAGAGTAACGAAATCTGGACAGCCGGACATTGTGTCCACTCTGGCAACGGAAGCAACAGCGGATGGTCAACCAATGTCGTGTTTGTACCTCAATACCGCGATGGGAGCGCGCCTTGTGGTCAATGGAACGTCTCACAATTAGCGACTACGACTGATTGGTATACCAATGGACAGGCTAGAGGGGGCTTAGATCAGGATTATGCCAAAGGGCTTGTAAGCAACCCCAACACCGGATGTACTGGTATACTTGGCTTTGCCTTCAATCAATCCTATAGTCAACAATATTTGTCAGTTGGGTACCCGGCTCAATCACCCTATAGCGGCGGGCGCATGATTTTCTGCAATGAACCGCTACTGCGTACTGATTCCGGGAGCCCAAGAACATATGGCATCAGTTGCCCCATGAACGGTGGCGCAAGTGGCGGCCCATTCATTATCAACAATAATGCCTTAAACGGCAACAATAGCTACATCTATCCTGGCGCCAACCAGCTATATTCACCATACTTCGATAGTAATGCGAAAAGTTTCTATGATTATCGCTTCTAGGTCAGTCCATTGAACAATGACATTGGAGGGAAGCCACCACACCTGCATGGTTCATACAGGTGTGGTGGTGTTGAATACAACCGCAGAAATACCATCCAATCCGCAGCTCCCCTGAGAGGGAAAGGGTTCTCTTTCCTCCCTTTCTAACCAAACTAATCTTTCTATAGTACCTCAGAGACCCTCTTTTATATTTTAGCTTAACTAAACTACAGGTGTTTACATACTATGTATAATACACATGATAAATGTCAAGAAATCAAAAATATAATTTAATGTATATTTGTATATATATTATGTAAAATATAAGGAGGTGCATTATATTTCATATTTATTCATATTGAACATCAGCAATACACTCATGTGAATTATTTATACTAAAAGCTACAGGGAGTTTGTATTATGTAAAAATTTCAACATCATGTCCATCGATGCACTTTCTATAGCCTTATCTTCGCAGTCATACTGATTACATCGTTTGCGCTGAACAATATCGCTAATGCAAGCAATAACCCTGATCCTCGTAGTGTTTCCGAAGATGGTATCGTTACATCACCACTTATGAATCAAACTACAGCAATAGCTTGGACAAAAGAAGAAATGGAGAATGCGGTCCCGCTGATGACCAAGATTGATAAGAACCAGATCTCAGACATCAATCGTGCAATGCCAGATGGTCCTGCCGGTATTATTCCTGGCAAACTTCCTGATCAAAAGTACGCGGATAATTCCAGTATTGATTGGTCTGGTGAAGTCAATCCCTACAGTGAGTATCCATATAGTACTGTTGGAAAAATTTTCTTTCGACAAAGAGATATTTACGGCACCTTTTTTAGTGCAGTATGTTCGGGTGCGGTTATCAGAGAAAACGAAGTCTGGACAGCTGGCCATTGTGTCCATAGAGGAAGTGGGTTGGAATTTGGTTGGTCAACGGACATGGTTTTTGTCCCGCAATATTATGATGGGTATGCCCCGTGTGGACAATGGACGATTACTCAGGCCAAAACAACCAGTGACTGGTATAACAATGGAACAAGAGATGGTCTTGACCCTGACCACGATTACGCAAAAGTGTTAGTCAGCAATCCCAATACTGCCTGTACTGGTATTCTTGGTTTTGCTTATAACCAGGACTATAACCAGCAGTATTTGTCCGTTGGCTATCCTGCCGAAGATCCCTACAATGGACAACGGATGATTTTTTGTTGGTCAACCTTGTTAAAGCTAGGAATAGGCTCACCAGCGACATATGGCATCAGTTGCCCCATGAACGGTGGCACGAGTGGCGGGCCATTCATTATTAATGGTAATGCGCTAAATGGTACAAACAGTTACATTGTTCCTGGAGCTAATGAATTATACTCTCCTTACTTCAACAGTGACACAAAGAGTTTCTATGACTCTGGGTTCTAGAGCATTCCACATTACGTTTGGTTAGCAAACAGACACCGCGGTTGCAGTTTCATGACAAGCGCGGTGTTCTCGTACTGAATAGCACCCAACAAGACGGTCAGACTCCTACCCAACCCATAGTTCCCATTGTTGAGATGGCGATTTACCTATCGCTTTGAGATAGACACTTGCTCTCCCATAGAAAAGGAGCAGCGCCTCTTTGTACACGTGGAGTTGTGCTACCACAGGCAATACAAAAGCGTGTCCTCGGTCGATCATCTGTCCCAAATCCTCTTCTGAGAAACCTGTGACCAGCGTGTGTAGTTCGTTATCAAGTTCGTTGAACCAGGTCTTCAATTGAGTAACACCCTCAGCTAATCCTGCTGTTTCGTTATGAACAGTAAAATTTTGTGTATGGGTCTTGAGTGATTGGATATATGAGGATTGGATATCTCCTATTTCTTTACACAGAACGCCAAGCGTTGGGTTATTACCCGGCAACTCATAACGCAAATCCTCATCCGTCAAACAGTCCATTAACTGCCCACGCAAAGACTGAACGGCTTGAAAAATGGGCATGTAATCCTTGGCAAAACTGTTCATGACAACCTCCATGTTTCTTGTAAACATATGCTGACTTGCTATTTCAGATGTTTGTGATACTGTATCAGCGACTCCCTGACATCTTATGTCAGGAATGTGTTCTGTGCTCTATTACTGTTTGGGATAAGCTATATGCGAGCTGACCGCCTCCTCTCAATGATGCTGTTCCTGAGTGCGCGTAACCACATGACTGCCCAGGAATTAGCCACACGTTTAGAGGTCTCTGAACGAACAATTTATCGTGATATCAATGCGCTAAGCGTGGCGGGCGTACCCATCTATACGCAACCGGGAACCCACGGAGGCGTGTTCTTAGATGAAAACTATCGTATTTCACTCACCGGATTATCACCAGCACAAATACACGCGCTCTTCATGTCTCGTGCAGCAGGACCACTGAGCGATCTCGGTCTGGCCAACGCGATTGAAGAGACCCTCCTCAAATTATTCGCAGCATTGCCCAGCAGACAACGTAACGATGTGGAACAATTGCGACAGCGATTCTATGTTGACCCGACCAACTGGTTTCAAAACAACGAACGTCCGCCCTTCTTTGAAGATTTACAACAGGCGGTCTGGGAAGATCGTCTGATTTATATCATCTACCAAACTGTCGAGCACGGCGAAATCGAGCGAATACTTGAAGCCTATGCACTGGTAGCGAAAGGCAATGTGTGGTATCTGATCGGAAAAGAGCCAGGTGGAACTATGCGAACTTACCGTCTAGATCGTCTGTCTCAGGTACAACTCCAGGAAACTTATTTCGAACGGGATGGTGATTTTGATTTGATTGCCTACTGGGAAGATGCACGTAGATCCTTTGAACAGCATATGCTAGCCAGTTTCCCACCCTACCCGGCCACATTGCGTGTACATATCGACGTGTTGTGGGTCTTCCCAGCACACATGGAAGGGCGCTACGAGCACATGAGTGAACCAGATAGCACTGGTTGGGTTACATTGCGTGTAACCTATAATTCACCAGGAGAGGCACACATGCATGTCCTTGGTCTTGGGACGGCTGTCGAAATAATAGAGCCGCAGGAGTTGTACACCAGCGTACTTGAAACTGCACAGGCGATTGTTGCTCGTGAAACCGCGTCAGATCAATAGATAAATTCTTCGATGTGATAGAGACTCACTTTGGGACCACCAACATATACCGCACGCAGTCCTTTTTTAAGGATTGAGACCTGTTGCGACAGTTCCGATTGCGTCAATGCACGGGTACCAATAGCGTGCATTTGTTGTGTATAGGCTTCCATTCCCGACAAAACCAAGAGGGAAACATAAATGAGATCATCTGCAGCAAGATCCATAGCTGTGACACATGCGATGGAGTGAGCCACGTGTTGCGTGGCCAATGTAGCGCCACCCACACCCGCCAACAAGATAATACCCACTGCAATGCCCGCCTGCTTGATCATATGTACCGCTTCCACACAGGCTTGAGGCGACCCCGGCTTATTCAATAACGTAAACAGTTCCTGATCTCCTGTCTCAAGCCCCACGTAAATACGCTTGACACCCAGCGCCTGTAATGCTTGATAATCATGCTGTGTTTTTCGTTCAGCCCCAAAAATATCGAGAAAGGAGTAGATGCCCTGGAAAGTTGACCCACCGGCTCTGCGTATACCGATGGGGAATTCTTCGTTGGTAATGCGTAATAACTCAAGCAGCCGCGGCTGTGGCATAATCAGGGCATTTGCATCTCCTAAAAAAAGAGACTTACGTAAGCCAATAGCCTCGCCAATAAAGTCTTTTACCTGATGGATATGCAACTGAAAGTCGTCGGGAGATTTCACACGAAAGGCCCGATCACGATACAGCGTGCAGAAGGTACACCGATTCCACGAACACCCCTCAGCCGCTTGCAGCACTACCGCTTGATACTGATCGGGAGGGAGAATGCTGATCGGTTTGTAGATACCGCGAAAGCGCTCATGCTCCTGGCACAATCGCGGGTAGTCCCAGTCCAGAATCGCGTGCAACCACGGCAGCAGATCAGTCAGCTCACTGTATTGCACATGTTCTGTGATAGAGACGACACGTGCACGAATATCGGCTATCAAGGCTTCGATCTCGTCTGCAGAAAGCATACGACGGGTCTTGCCATCTGTATCGATTTGTTCTCTTCGCAGGACCGCATTGTTTAGACCCCGACGATAGTTCACCCCATTAAGATAGCTGGTGAGCAACCGACCAGCCGGATCAAACGAGTAGTGTTGTTGGAGATTCTCTGAAATAGTCAGATGGTAAGGCTGCTTATTAAAGTAGACTTCGCCCATACCAGGGATAGATAAGTGACGCACCACTTGCATGGCAGCCTCCTTACGACATACATCAAGCCAATAGGTATCGATGGAATTGTACCCGATGTTGGTTCAAAAGACGTATAAGTACCTGTCAGCGAAGTAACAAAACGAAAATAGTTAGCTTATACTTAGGTATTTATGTAGCTAAATCCAATATTTTAACTGAGTTAATTTTTGTATGTTTATACAATAGAACAAAAAATGTTCTCACATTGACAAAATCATAATGTTCGTATATGCTAACGATTGTCATTCATCCACCAGAAGTAATACAAAAAAATGGCATATGGGATGCGGTTTGGCTCACTGAGGTTACACAATGACATGTAATAAACGCTAAGATCCAGACAATTACACTCATAGTGCCGCAAAACAGATCATATACATACATCGCAGAATGACAGTACATTGTTCAATCTAGAAAGTCAGGACAAATATGTACCGACACAACGTATGGACGCTTTGGGGTATTACCACCCTTGTGATGCTCCTTATTCTGGCCGCCTGTGGTGGAGCACCCGCCGCAAACGCCCCGGAAACAGATGCACCCGCCGCCGAAGAAACGGCACCAGCAGAGGAAGAGGCTACTGCCGAAGAAGCCACCACCGAAGAAGCTACACCAGCCGAAGATGAAGCCACTACCGAGGACGAAACTGCCACTACTGCAACTGCTGAAGAAGGCACTGCTGGAGCAGTAGTCGACGCAAGTCTCTCCGGCGAGTTAGTGCTCTACACCACTCGTAGCGAAGCCTTAATCAATGGTGTGCTTGAAGCTTTCAACGAGCAATACCCGAACATTACGGTAACCTCCGTCAATGGAAGTAACAGCGAATTAGGTGCACGTATTCTGGAAGAACAAGCCAACCCACAGGCAAATGTGTTCATCAATAGTGACACACTCACCATGGAAGATCTGTATGCAAGCGGAGTGTTTCAGCCCAATGAGTCAGAACTCATCCTTGCTGTTCCTGAACAGTATCGCGCTGATGATGGAAGCTGGACGGCGCTGACGTTACGGGGGCGTGTCCTGATGTACAACACGGATCTGTTGAGCGAAGATGAGGTACCCACCTCTTTGACCGCACTTGCCGACCCGGAATGGTCAGACCGCATCGGTTCTGCTGATAGTACCAATGGGGCCATGGTCGCAACAATTGTCGCGCTCAACCGGCTGCTGGATGAAGAAACGACCGCAGGCTGGATTCAGGGGCTGGTTGATAACAACACGCTCTTCTCTGGTAGCCACACCGATATTCGGCAAGCCGTGGGTACGGGAGAAATCGAACTGGGGTTGGTCAATCACTACTACTATTTCCTCTCACTGGAGGAAGGCGCACCTGTAGGAATTGTGTGGCCCGATCAAGGCGACGACGAAATAGGGCTGATCGTGAACTCAACGAACATTGGTATTTTGCAGGGAACTGAAGGCGAAACCCTTGAGTTAGCTCAGGCGTTTGTTGACTTTATGCTCGATACGACCGGGCAGACCATCTACGCACAGGGGAATTTTGAATGGCCAGTCAAAGCAGACATCCCGCTGGCAGATGGCGTACCAAACCCTGATGATTTTACGATCGCCGACATAAACTTGAAAACACTGGTTGATGATGCGCCCACGGCCCGCGAACAGATCCAGACTGTCGGAATGCCCTAAATCATATCATCACACAGCGCCACACATACAATTATATGTGGCGCTACACCATAAACCTATGCAACGTATACCCTTCGTGTTGTACATTATCGCAACAGTGATTTGTCTCTGTACCGCACTCCCCCTTATCTATATCACGTACCACGCCTTCCAGGGCGATCCAGCGTTATGGCAACGTCTGTGGACCGGACAAATAATCCGCTTGACCCAAAATACATTAGTACTGGTTGTCACAGTTATTACATGCACCTGCGTCATGGGGGTCACAACTGCCTGGCTTATTGAGCGTACCGATGTGCCAGGACGTAACGTTTGGCGCTGGGTACTGGCTTTACCATTGGCAATACCTGGTTATGTTGCAGCCGTGTGCTATATGTTTTTACTACGCCGTGGTGGCTTTGTGGATCACATGGCCATTAGCTATTTTGGATTTGAAAGACATCAATTCCCCCTGCCCCCCTTATTCAACCTGTGGGGTGTCACAGCAATCATGAGTCTGTATACTTTTCCCTATGTATTTCTGGCAGTGGCAGCGGCGCTACGGTCGCTCGATGCAACACTGGATGAAGCGGCGCGGATTGCAGGGCGTGGCACGTGGGGCGTGTTCTCTGCGCTTACTATACGTCTCTTGATTCCAGCCATTGCCGCCGGTTCACTCCTGACTGGTCTCTATGTGCTCTCCGATTTTGGCACGGTCGCGCTGCTACGCTATCAGACCTTTACGACCGCCGTCTATCGGCAGTTCGCAGGCGAGATTGGTCGTACGGCAGCCTCAATCATCAGTTTGGGCCTCATCGGTATCAGCTTGCCCCTGTTGCTAAGCGAGGGATGGCTTCATCGACGTGATCGCCGATACACCCGTGCAAGTAACTGGCGGCCTCGCAGAGTTATCCCCCTCGGGATGTGGCGTTGGGTCGCTTTCAGTTTTATTTTTGTCCTCGCGACACTGTCTTTGTTCTTACCGCTAACAGTACTGATTGGCTTAACCTTACGCGGTATACTCACACCAACCGAGATTGATCGCATCTGGAATGTCGATGCCCAGAGCATCTGGCAATATGGCGTGAACAGCCTCGTGCTCTCACTCCTCGCAGCCACACTGGCAACATTGCTGGCACTTATCCCGACCTATCTGGCAGTACGTTTTCGTGGGCCATTTGGTCAAACCTTGCTTAATCTGAGCAAAATCGCCTTTGCCTTCCCCGGTATTATTGTGGGCTTAGGCTTTTTAATGTTTTTCATCCAGACACCTATCTATGCCACACTCCTCGCACTGGTGCTGGGCTTAGCATTCAGTTTGCTGCCCAAAGCGATAACGATAGGCGAATCAACCTTAGAATTGGTGTCACCAACACTTGAACAAGCAGCACATACCATGGGGCAGGGACTGTGGATGACCCTCTGGCGTGTCACCATTCCATTGGCCGCCCCTGGCTTGCTCGCCGGTTGGGCTCTCGTCTTCGTTACCGCAATGAAGGAATTACCCCTCCTGGTTATTCTCCGTCCCCCAGGATTCGATACATTGGCCATTCGTGTGTGGGAAGCCGCTAACGACTCGGTGTATACACAAGCTGCACCACCCGCGCTGTTCTTGATCGTTCTTACAACCTTCACCCTTGGATTGGTCTATACAGTAGGCCGCTTTGGTCTCGACCGTGTCGTGCAAGAACGCGATGAATTGCCTGAGAGGAGTCTGGTATGAATAACGGTATCACACTACCTGATAATGCCTCCCACAATGAAGCAGACAACGTCAACAACTTAACAATCCGTGAACGCATGTACCTCCGCGTCATCTACCATTTACTCCAGCAGAGTGAACCTGTTATTGCGGCACATGTGACACGCTGGCTCAATGTCACAGCTTCAACGGTTACACAAACACTCCAACAACTGGTAGCACGAGGCTTTATCAATCGGAAAGGGAGTATTACGCTCACAGCTACTGGTCTTGCACTTGCCGAGACCATGGTGCAACAACACTACATACTCGAATGCTTCCTCAGCGAGATAATGGGTATGTCATGGCATCTCGTGCATCATGAAGCATTACGGCTGGAGCAAGCACTCTCACCAACACTTGAAGCACATATCAGTGCTTTGGTAAGCCATGCAACCACTTGTCCACACGGAAACCTCATCCCCGGACGTAACGTTCGTGAACAAGGCTTTGTGCGCCTTGATACCGTGCAAGGTCAGGGCAACTTTATTATTCGACGGGTGGCAGAGGAAGCCGAGGAGCAGATCGACCTCTTACGTTATCTTCAAGGGAATTTACTGGTACCAGGGACCACCGTGTATGTGTTAATCACCTCATCGCTGTATGGTGTCACACTACGCTACGGTAATCGTGAAATAAGCATCTCTCCAGATATTGCGATGGTACTTTGGGGCGAGTATGACACCCTCGAAGAGGAAGAGCACCCAGATCAGGTAGCGTAAGCCATCACTGGCCCAGCCACAGTTGCAGCAACTGGCGTATCAGGCCGAAGATCGAGCTGAGGGATAGCACGTGCATCCAGACAGGTTCCATCACGCAGTTGAATACATGTTGCCTGATAGGCCCCAAAAAAGCGCACCTCTCTGACACACGCATTCCCCACTATGTCAGGTTGAATCACGACTGACTCGGGGCGCAACAGTACATTGACATCACCGTGGGCCGGTCGCGCTAATGGCAACGTCCCAAGTGCACACACCACGGTATCACCATACGCCTCACCAGGCAGGAATGTCGCGGCCCCAACGAAGCTTGCCACAGCACGTGTCGCAGGGCGCAGATAAATATCTTGTGGTGTACCAACCTGAATCAATATCCCATCCAACATCACTGCAACGGTGTCTGCAAGACTAAAAGCTTCTTCCTGATCGTGTGTTACCAGCATGGTCGTGGCACCTGCAGCAGCAAGGATAGTACGCACTTCCTCACGTGTCGTGGTGCGGAGTGCCGTATCGAGGTTAGAAAAGGGCTCGTCTAACAGCACCACAGCCGGATCAGCAGCCATCGCCCGCGCCAAAGCAACCCGTTGTTGCTGGCCACCTGAGATTTGATGTGGGTAGCGTTGTGCAAGACCAGCAAGGCCAACTAATTCGAGCAACTCGCCGACACGCTGATGACGCCGTCTAGCTGGCATATTGGTCAGCGGAAATGCGATATTGTCACCAATGGTCAGGTGTGGGAAAAGGGCATAATCCTGAAACACCATCCCGACGCGACGAACCTCGGGCGGGAGCCACGCCCCATCACCGGCTACACGCTTACCAGCTAACCATATCTCACCCTGATCGGGAAACTCGAGACCTGCCACTAAACGGAGCGTCGTTGATTTGCCACATCCACTTGGGCCAAGCAGGGCCACTAAACGACCTTGCTGGACCGACAGGGATACATCATTTACAGCTAAGGTATGTTTCCCAAAACGCTTGCTTACACCACGCATTTCTATGACCGACAGTTCCGCACTGCGTTGGGCAACAACTTGTTTCTTTTCAGTATGGTGAATTGCTATCATAAGCATATTCTACCATACTTTATTGATTGATACGAAATATGATGGGGGACAAAAAAAGCACATCAAATAACTCTCGAGACAGATGCACATAGGCCCTTTAAAAAAAGGGTTGCTCTCGCACACGACCTGTGCTATACTAAAGCGTAGTTTGAGATAGAACCACTAAGCAGACACAAAGCGATTTCGTTTTTACTTTCTAACATTAGTGTAAACTAACGAGGAAGTACCAAACGAACTACACCGTTTTCGATGTCGGAAACACCGTGCCTGCGAGGAGAACTTGCCATGGCCGATGTTGCAGTGTCCAAACAAAATCCCCGCCGCCGTCGTCAGGTAGGTGCAGACAAACCAACCGACAAAGAACGTGATTATCTTGAAGTCATTTACTACCTTGCCCAACGTGATGAGCCAGTCATTGCCGCAGATCTGGCACGTTGGTTGGAAGTCCAACCACCAACCGTGAGTCATGCGGTACAGCAACTCAGAGACAAAGGGTATATTCGGCGCGATCAACGTGGCGCGATTTCGCTCACCGCTGAAGGATTTGAACTAGCTGAAGACATTGTACGACGACATCGCATTCTGGAGCGCTTCTTAGTGGATGTAATGAATATGCCCTGGCATCTCTTGCATGAAGAAGCCGTCCGTCTGGAACATGCGCTCTCCCCCGCACTTGAGGAACGTATCTATGCGCTGGTAGGGAATGCCACCACATGCCCCCATGGCAACCCCATCCCTGGCACAGGTGCAAATACTGAGGGAACTGTCCGACTTGATACGGCAGATCCAGGTACGTTGTTTACGCTCCGACGCGTTGTTGAAGAAGCCGAAGAGAATACCGATTTGATGCGCTACTTCCAAACAAACGAACTTGTCCCTGGCAACCAATTCTTTATCCCGGACGCATCTCAATCATATGGTATTACTCTGCGACGCTGCAACCATGACATCACGCTCTCTATGGAAATTGCCCAGCATTTATGGGGTGAATGTGCCCCCATTGAATAAGCCGGTGGCAAAGAACTGAGCCACATCGCCTATTGACACGTGATGTGGCTTTACTATGCTGACTAATCCTCTGGCACCAGAATAGTACCCTGCATCGAAACACGATACTGCACCCCACGCTCATCCTCACCTACCCGTACCGGTGTTTGACCACCCAGATATGTAAGCGACCCTTCCTCAAGCTGCACACCCTCACCATGTTGAACACGTGCTGCCTGTGTATAGGCCAGACGAAAGGCACGCAATAATCCTGCTTCATCGGTGTTAGCTGAGACAATGATCTCAAGATCTGGTGCAACAAATGGCTGAGAGATCAGACGTTGTGGTGTATTTAGTCCAAAAACGTTCGAAATGTATTGACGCGTCATATCAGGAAAAGCAAAAACCAACGTCAACCCTATGAGCACAAATGCAACCAAAGCCAGGCTCAATTGCCCAATGCATCCCATCCCACGACGTTTTGATTGGCCTTTCGATTGCGCTTTCGGTGACGCTGATGTGGGTGACGTTGAACCAATAGTCGCGGTTGGCACATTCGTCTGTGCCGACGATGTCGATACCGATGTCGTTGGTGGGGTACTCATTGATAGTGGTGGCGCTACTGGCGTAGTCGACGGTATATCGATGCGGGTCGGCTGTTTGGGTGGTGAGAAAGCCGACGGTTTTCCCGCCGCTACGGACGTGGCTGGTTGCGACGATGGTGGGGCGGCTGCCGCAGTCGCAGTAACGGGCGTTCGCACCATACGCGTCGAAGGAACCGGTGCCAACCCCAGAGCCGTACGAAATCCAGTTATCGTCTGAAAGCGATCTTCCGGTTTCATCTGTAATGCGTGCTGCACCGCATCCGAAGTGCGCTGGGTAAGGGCTGGCTTCACATCGACTGCAGCAGGAAACGTAAATGGGGGATGGTCGGTTGGATCGCGACCTGTCAACAAGTGATGGAGGGTCGCACCAAGCGCATAAATATCCGATGCGTGTGTTGCCAATCCCTGATACTGCTCCGGCGGTGCATAACCTGGTGTCCCAATCTGAGTGCCACGCACACTCGGTTGTAACACCTTGGCAATACCAAAATCGACCATTTTGATACCACCCTGCTGATGATCAATCATCACATTGGAGGGCTTCATATCACGGTAAATCAGACCATTGTTGTGGAGATACTCCAACACATCGAGGATCTGATCAGCCCACTCTAATACCTGTTTTTCCGCTATGGCGCCTTCACGTTTGACAATCTCTTCAAGATCCTCGCCCCGGACAAAATCCATTGCCAGATAGTGCCGTCCTTCATCTTGAAAAGCAGCATACACCTGTGGTACACGTGGATGATTGAGTTGCTGGAGAATACGTGCTTCGGTGTTAAAGCGTGCAATCGCCTCAGTACGCTCTTGTGCGTCAACAAACCGATCGAGCATCTCCTTGACTGCATATACCTTACCATCATCGTCAATGGTTTCGTACACAGCGCCTTGCCCGCCCTCTTTGATGACACGTGTGATATAGTATCGTGGTCCATCGTTATTCAGGATCATATCGTGACCACAAAAACGACAGAAACGCGCTTGTGATATAGAGGGCTTATGACAGCTTGGACAAAGAATGTCTGGTATTGGTGTCATACTTGATTTTACGAATTTCTATCCCATCAGGTTGCACAGATAGTATAACATGCATGGAGAGAGATCCCCTTTAACGTAGTAGCGTTAAAATCACACGCCCCTTTCAGATGAACGTGTGACATGAGGAAAGTAAGTGTTAGACATTGAAGATAGTATCTTTACCTATATGCTTGTGCTTGTATGTTATACAGTTGTGCATACAAGCCATTTGCAGTCATAAGATCGTCGTGATTTCCTGTCTCAACAACACAACCTTTTTGCAAAACAACAATGAGGTCAGCCATACGCACCGTAGAAAAACGATGACTAATCAGAATGGTAATACCTTGATTTTGTTGCATTACTCTCTTAGTAAGTGACGCATATCGTTCAAACAACATATACTCAGCATCTGCATCAAGACCGGCCGTGGGTTCATCAAGAAACACCAGCAACGGTTGTTGCCTAACCATTGCCCTCCCTAAAGCTATCTTTTGCCACTGGCCACCTGACAAATCCGTACCATCAGGCCATTGTTTTCCAAACTGTGTATTCCAGCCTTGTGGCAATGTGGGGACAAGATCTTGAGCACCAGCACGTATCATCGCTTGCTCAAGTATAGTCATGTTTTCTATGTGAGGTACATCACCAACACCTACAGACTCACGTGCTGTCAATTCAAAACGCACAAAATCTTGGAAACTAACACTCAAGGATGAACGCCAAGCCTGAAGTTCAAAGCTTTGTAAATCAGTACCATCGACAGTCATAATACCCTGTGTTGGCGCATATAAGCGACACAACAATTTGACTAAGGTAGTCTTACCAGCACCATTTTCGCCAACAATTGCAATCGTCGAACCAGCGGGCAAATGCAGTGTAATGTCAGAAAGTGCGTTGGTAGTCATATGTGAATAGCGAAAAGTAACATTGTGAAGATGAATGCCACTTCTTAAACGTTCGGGTAACTGGGCATATGTTGTCGTTACAGGCATATGTGCTTTAGCATAATCCTTAAACCACAAATACCGTTGTACAACATTCAAGGTACGTAACACATGTGAAAACTGGCGCGTCCCTCGTTGTGTATATCCATTAATTTGTGCGATTAAACCTATTGTCATTAGTACATTACCCGGAGTTAGTATTCCCTGTACGCCCTGGTCAATAACAAATACAAGAGCGCTCATATAACCAAATGCAAAAAGAACCCAACCGAGTATCTGGAAGCATAATCCCTGTAGCTCTCCTTGAAAACGAATACGATCAATCGTTTGCCGATGCAATTTGTGACGATGTATAAATGTTGCTCCTAAACCATAGATAAGCAGTTCTTTACATGAATGTGCAGATATCACGGTGTGAAAAAAATGCTGACTTTGTCGTATAGGTTCTGCAGTTGACTGAAATGCAAGTTGTCGATAAGACTCTGCCTTACGACTACATATGCCTAATACTACTCCCAATGCAAATAAAAGAATCAAGAATGGACTGACACTGATCAATAGAAACCCTGTCACAAGACTACGGACAAGTAAACTAAGAGCATCAATCATTGCTGTCAAGGATTGACCAATGAGCATACGTTCTTCACGCAGTAATATCATATTATCGAGATAATCCGGATGTTCATGATGAACTAAACCTGGGACCATAAGTGAAAGTCGCGCCATTTGCTCATCCATATAGGCGCTTGTCTGTTCTTGCAACGTCTGACTGACATTAGTCTCAAGCCAATTAGCGAAGATGGAAATGGTGATTGCAACAGCCGCCATGCAACCTACAAGCATTGCAACGACAATATCTCTGTCGAGTGAGGTATCTACAAGTAATTTGAGCCAGAATGGTTGCATTGAAAGGCTCAGAGCGATGATAAGAGTTAGCAGAGTCACTAACAGCGAACGTCGAACATCTAAACGAAATGCAACATGCAGCATAAAAACAGATGCCCGTATCGTTTTCATCACAGCAGACCCTACACTATTTTTTCTGGATATCATGGAGACCTAAATTTGGATGATTGTAATGTATACATCTGTGCATATCGCCCATTGGTTTGGAGGAGCTCTGCGTGATCTCCCTGCTCAATGACGCCACCATCCTCTAAAACATAAATAGTATCTACATGACGAACTGTTGAGAATCGATGGGAAACAAGGATCACGGTTAATCCAGAGGTCAACTCAAGAAACTGCTCAAAAAATGTTGCCTCAGCACGTATATCAAAACTAGCTGTTGGCTCATCCAGAATTAACACATCAGCCCCAGCCTCTACGGCAAAGAGGGCTCGTGCCAGTGCTATTCTTTGCCACTGGCCACCTGATAACTCCACCCCACCCTTATAATGACGAGATAGCAGAGTATCCCAACCATAGGGTAATTGTCGGATAATATCAAGAGCACCAGCCTTACGTGCAGCACATTCAAGTGCATCATAATTTCCTATGTATTGTATTGCCCCTAATTCAATATTTTCACGAGCGGATAGTTCATATCGCACAAAATCCTGAAATACCACACTTATGTGTTGTTTCCACATCACAGAGGGTATATGTGTCAAATCAATCCCATCAACAGTTATATTACCCACAGTAGGGGTGTATAACCCTGTCAGTAGCTTAATGAGAGTTGTTTTCCCTGCCCCATTAGCCCCAACGATAGCACAAGAAGAGCCAGCCGATATGGTCATGTTTAAATTTCGAAGTACCGGAGCATATGATGAACTATAGGTAAAAGTTACTTGATTAAATTGAATAGCCTGTTTCACACAGTCTTGTACCAGAACATCCGCTGGCACCTTTATTACAGAACATTGTGGTGTAGGCCCGTTCAAGTTGGCGGTCATCACAATCGGTGGCGTCCCATATTCCAACCATAGCTCTGAAGGAATGATGTTAAGCGTATTTAACGACAATCGCAGCATAGATTGAGCAGCTATGACGGATGACGTCAACCCAAGTATACCTATTGCTGTAGTATAACCAACCAACGCAAACGCACCACACAGTGTCATACATACAGCACCTACAACCCAGGGCATGTAGACACGTGTGCGAGCATGACGACCTCCCCGTAACACAGTTACAGCATTTTGCCAATGCACCCGAAAATTCTGAATAATCCAATCAGTCAAATTAAAAATACGCGTTTCTTTGGCATATTCTGGAGAGATAGCTAACTCAAGAAAGTAAGTGGATCGGCGAAATTGACTGAGACTTCCTGAACGCGACTCAATACGATCAAACGTATGCTTGCGAACAAAGAAACGAACTACAAAGAGTATGATCAACAACGTGATGGAGAGCCACCAATAGGTAATATACATTATTACTACCGATGTTACGAGAATATTCAAGCGTACGGTCATAAAATCCACAAGACCACGTACTACGCGTGTTGGCGGATATTGCCCTTGTACAGCACCTCGTGAACCGTGGAATATGTCCTGGTTTGCTGGGTCTTCAAGATACTCGATACGACTCGTTGAAAACACAGACTGCATGAGTTGCGCTTCAACATATGCCTCCAAGTGACGACCAAGACTATTACTTAGAAGATTTTGAAAGAGAGATAGTATCCGCTGAGATGTAAAAATACTCACGACAGCTGTGATTAAGACAGGTAGATACCAGCGAGATAATATTTGACCGTTAAGTACATTAGGAATAGCCCCAATCAGGAAACCAACGGTCAATGTAAAAGTAACTGACAGGATTACACTTACTATGATAGAGAGCGCAAGAGCCACAGTTAAACGAAAATGCACCTGCGGCAAGAGTCGTATAAGCCTCCACAGTGGTCTTTGGGCATCTATGAATTGCGGCACGGCTTTCCGGATCATATTTACCACTCAATATGTACACATCATAGGCACTACAAGTACAAGACTAAAATAAAGCGATGAGTTCATACATCATTAGCAAGTGCGAAACTATGTAATATTGGACAGAGAAACGAACGCTTTGGATCGAAATAACGTGAAGGTAATACTTGCTCTCGAAGGGTCCAATTTTCTCCATAGTCCATTGTGACAAAGGTATGACTATGAGCTAATGCAATGGCACATCCAGAGTCTAATAACAGAATAGTATTGATATGACCAACACTGTTTTGTGGGATACCTTTACAGGGTTTCCAGGTAGCACCACGATCTTCTGAGCGATACAGTGTGGTTTCAGCATCCCGTTTTGCATTCGGATGAGCCGAAACCAGCCAGACATCTCGCTCGTTAAAGGCTGCTATTCCCCGTAAATAATTCATTGGCATATTGTGCCAGCGACGCTCAAACTGTTCTCCTCCATTCTCTGACACAAATACTCCATCACCCGTAGAAACAATCAACGTCTCTGGCTCATGGGGATGGCAGACAAATGTCGATACATCCATATGCAACCCATTTGCTATTTGCTTCCAACTGGTGCCACCATCATGCGAACGAACCATCCATCCAGTATGAACAGCACCATAGATCACACCATTAGATGCCTCAGCCAGACTGTGCACATTTGACACCCCACCCCATGGTGTAGTCCAAGCAATACGGGTTGGTATAGCATCAAAATGCTCATTCGGTATAATCACATTATCCTGTACCTCCGCTAACCGTCCCTGTTCCATGGCGACAAGTAATCGACCTTCACGTGTATACAAAAGTGAGTTTATTTTCAATTCCGAGATTGCCAATTGGTACCAATCATTTGAGCATCGCTCCCAAACGATATGATGATTGACCACGACCGCAACACGATTTGGAGTAACAACTCCAGTCACAACCGTCTCATCGTGAAAGGGGAGTGTCGTAATCCAACACCCCTCAAAATCGCAGATGCCATGATCACAGCATAACCAAATACGATGTGCTTGACTATCAATGTAACTCATTTTAGAGGCTCCGAGAGCGCTAATAGGAAGAACCAAAGAGCAATAACCCTACTTCTTGATAATCTAACTAGGTTGTCATAGGTATACCAGCAACATAATCATTCGTCTTGTTTTCGTGAGGAAATGGCTGGGTGGGAATAGGCATAGCCAAGAACGGACACAAGTATTCCCATCCCTGTCCACCACAAATATCGATGATAAGCAGATCATCAGGGCGCTGGGAAAAATACCAACTCACTTCTCGTATGTGGCGCTCATACACATACGTAAAACGTTCAGAATGAAATTCATAACATCCAAAAATGAGCAAGCGCCAGAAGTGAGTCCGATCAATAACGCCCTGTTGCCGTCTTACAGAGTCCCGCAGAGTAAAATAGCGCTCACAGGAACGGAGCCAATCCTCTCTATTGCGAACTGTTAAGATAAACCTGCTCCCCGGATGACGCGTATCAAGATGTGGAAACAGAGCCGCAATAGGGGCGTCTGTCAGTGCATCATACTGTTCTAATAACTTCAGATCATAATCACCCTGTTCAACATTTTCACGAATAAGCGGAAAATGTTTTGTCTGATAGCCAAGCACTTCTAATGCTTTACTAAGGCTTTTTGTCCCTGTTTTACTTAATCCGATGCCAAAAATCTTTCTTTGGGGTACCGACATGTATGCTCCTTCCCTTATTATGAAAGATTTTCATTAGACAGATGAATCATGAACCTGAAGCGTATGCTTTAAATCTTTCAGAGCAGTAAAAAGTGCGATAAAGGAAGCACAGCGCTGCGAACGATCAATCTGAAGACACCAGTGCAGTATCTGCTCAAGTTCAGGAAAAGCAACTGCATCAGTGTGGGCAAATGACCTTATCCGTCCCTGAACAATAGCCTGTAACTTCTCTTCTTTAGAGATCTCAGCCATTTCATTACCATCCAATGTTTCTCCATAGGCATGAGCTGTTTTCCCAGTGTAAAGAAAAAATGCGACGGCTCCAAACGAGTATATCTCTGATAGGATGTCAAGCGCAATATGTTGATTATCAGACAACATACCTGTAGCTGTTTCAGGTGACACAAAATGTACCAATGCTCCACCATACTCCGTTTCAGATGCATCTTTACACACGGCTAATTCAAGGTCAATAAGATGAAAACTACCTTCCTGATCAACAACAAAATGGTTTGGTTGCAGATCTCCGTGGAGATACCCAGCTTCATCAAGAAGCATGACTTGTTCAAGCATCTGGATTAAATCGACAATGAAGGAATATTTATAATCTAGTCGCAGTGGTTCTTCACGCATGTAGACACAATGTTGCCATACAGTAACACCATTAATCCATTTACGTAACAGCCACACAGTTGAGTCGAGCTGTCCACAAATGACATTCCCAGAAATAGCACCATACAAATGTTCTACGATCTCGGCCTCACGTTGCAGCGCCCGAATGCGACGTACAACAGATGGATCATCACCTACCGCAGTGACAAACTTGAGCAACATGGGTTTGTCATCAACAGTGACTTGAAAAGACATACCTTGCCGTGAAGAGAGAGGCTTTAGTACGTGTATGTTCGCATTTAACCTCACGCCAAGTCGGGCAATAATGTCTGTAGTCGAAGACTGATACTCTGTCATGTTGTCATACTCGTTTCTCAGTTTGCTGCAATCATACTATCCACTTTTGTTAATGTATCTATTATCGATGTAACATCGTGTGTAGCAATATCTACAAACGCGGGTGCTTGATGATATTCCTGGCGATGCATTTCCCAGAAGAAAGGAGGTTCTGCTACACCATTGGAAACAAGTACTGTAACCATACCTCGCTCATGTGCTACTTCCAGATTTAAATATGAGTCATCAAACAAGGTTATTGCCTCACCCGTAACATTGAGTCGCTGTACCAAGTTATCAAATACCTCAGGGTTAGGTTTACGAATAAAGTCCCAATCTTCAACTGAGAAGATAACCTCAAATACTTCTGATAAACCAAACTGTTGGAGCATGCGATATGCGTGACCACGACTTGAATTGGTGAGCAAAGACAGAGAGCACAATCTACGTAATGCCGCTAATCCGTCTTTCAAGCCTGGTCGTAGCACCGCTTGTGACGAATCTAAATCCGCAAAGACAGCGTCGAGGAAAGCAGCTGGATCGATCCCGTGATATTGTCGTAACCCTAACACACTCGAACGGAACTCTGCTCGATAAAGAGCCAATTGACGATGTGCTGTCTCTTTGTCAATACCAAGTGCTTTTGCTGCATGCCTAACCATTGTCGGCTTGATTTGGAATTCCAGGCCCGCAGTAGTCGGATACAATGTACCATCCAAATCGAAAACAACGTGTTGTATTTTTGAAGAATGCAAAAGATGCCGAATAGTTTCTAATGTTTTCATAATAGAGTAAGTATTTACATGCAAGATTTGCTAATATGAATAATATTCAAGAATAAAAGTAAAAACCTCATGTAGTTATGTCACCATTATTCATGTGCTGTTTAACCCACTTAAGAACAGTATCATAATAGTTCAAAGAACGCATGCTTTCTACGGAATATAAATCAAGATTATACTGCTCTAGACCAATCTGTAAATGAACATTATCGCCATGATCATCTGAAGCGACTAAATCGTCCAGTAATTCTGGAGCTTTACTAAAGAAGTAGGGATCACGTGCCTTAACAACGGAACGAATGGAAAGAAAATGACAGGGTGGTGGAGGAATTGGCACACTCTTGCGACTTACCTCTTCTTCGCCCTTCCAAAACTTGCCGAACATAATCCCTGCTTTGGTATATAACGTTTTCAAGAGATAATGTGGCCATGCTAGCAATGCACGTCCATCTTCACCAGAACCATCAGCATGCGGGACAAGTACGATATTGTCGCAAAATAATGCCTTCTTCGGTGAAAGAAGCTCATATCGTTGTTGACGAAATCGCTCTGTATGAACAACACCCAGATAAAACACTTCAGCTTGAAGTACTGCTAAATGAGCAGAAGGAAGCTGATAGATATGCTGATGAAGAACTCCTTCATTATGTGCTGGTTCCAAGAAAGGGCAAAAGGCTGTTATGCGTTCACTGTACTGACTAAACACATCATCATCGCTCAGCCGCACATTGCTTCTATTGATAGATATTGGTTCTGTTGCCATGTTAAT
Source organism: Chloroflexi bacterium AL-N1 (assembly GCA_013122435.1). GTDB lineage: Bacteria > Chloroflexota > Chloroflexia > Chloroflexales > Roseiflexaceae > AL-N1. Next base: position 51,534 of record WYDT01000007.1, on the reverse strand, counting down.
GTTAGATACATTTCCTTATAACAGTATAATATTCCATTAAAAGCATACCAGTATCGTCCTGAACAATACTGGTATGCTTTCTAAATTAACCCTCGTTTTCCACTGGTGTGATACCAGGGGTACAATCCCAGGAAGCACGAACATGACCTGTCTCAAGATAGGTTTCATAGAGGTTATTATCTAATACGCCATGTTCGTCAGTAAACCACACTGAATCAAGCTTCCCAAACTTTTCCTCATATGAAGAGACCCAGGTAATCTCTCCTTCACCTTGCGCTGGAGTATGCTCAACCACAACACCAGCTACTCTTTTACAAAATGCCTCGTAACTAGCAGGCTCTTTGAGCATGTCGTGCCACACACTATCGATATAGCGTGAAGGCATGGTCACATTCTCGACACCATCCGTAGCGAGTTCAAAAATGCGGCCAAGTTCCACAGTAGCACGTTCTTTTAGAGTAGTCATACACTTCCTCCTAATAAATTGTTATCATCCTTAAATATATTATATTAAATCTATAACTATTTGTCAATATATAATTTAATTTTATGTAACACTTTTCTTGTTTGCAAATTTCTACATTGAAAATATATAGACAAAAATGAATTTTACATTTTGCAGGCACATCTTTATTCATTATTATTATATTTCTGGTTAAAATTATAAGTCACGCAATCTATCCAGATAATTGACCGATATGCCATAATAGAGCTACTAAATACTAAAAGGCATAACCTCAAAACCATGATAAATCCCAACCAACGCTATTACGAGCGACTCGCTGCAGCCTTTGTGCGGGGCAAACTCCACCATGACCATGTAGCAACCACATCACAACGCTGGTTTGAAACCCCTCTCGAAGAGCTTACAAGCACTGAATGCGAGGCACTCATCCAACTCGGGCTTGAGCAGGGGCTACGCGTTCATCGCTTCAAACAAACAGCAGGGTTACCGCGTGTACGCAAGGTCCTGGGGATTTTGAAAAGCTTACAACCGCTGAAGGGGTGCAAAAGGGTGATGACGTCCAAAGCATGGTTTCTTTCCGCCAATTTGCCAATCAACACCTGGTGATCGAAGAGAAGATGGATGGAGCAAACTGTGCCATCAGTTTTGATAGCGCTGGAAATTTGCTCCTCCAGAGTCGCGGGCATTATCTCACTGGCGGACCACGCGAGCAACAGTTTCACCTGTTCAAAACATGGGCCAGTCGTTACACCTACGAACTGTGGGAGCTACTGAGTGATCGTTATGTCATGTATGGTGAGTGGTTGTATGCCAAGCATACCATTTTCTATACTGACCTCCCACACTACTTTCTCGAATTCGATGTGTACGATATCACGACCGATACTTTTCTGAGCACGGCCCGACGACAAGAGTTGCTCCAATCTGTGCCGTTTATCACCTCGGTACGAGTACTCCACGAGGGAAACACAGCGTCCCTCGCAGCACGCCAAGCTATGGTTGGCCCTCGGCATTTATCGCCGACGATCAGCTGGAGCAACTCTACGAAGCATGTATCGAACACGGACTCCATCCAATCCAGGTCCAACGCGAAACGGATAACTGCCGCCTGATGGAGGGTCTGTACATCAAAATAGAAACATCAACGGTCGTCAACGAACGGTATAAATACATACGCGCCGGGTTTCTTCAAACGGTTTTTGACTCGCAAAGCCATTGGATGGATCGGCCACTCCTGACCAATCGGCTACAAGACGACATTGATCTTTTCACATAACATGAAGCAATTACACGTACCATCACACGACTGGACCTTTCCATTCTGCCCTGCAGCACCAGACTGGCACATTGACTGGTCAGCAACCCACGATCAGTTGGCATGGCTCACCCCACTCGCAGAAACACCACAAGATCCGCACTACCACGCTGAGGGAGATGTGCTGACCCATACACGCATGGTGGTCGAGGAGCTTATCGCACTCCCCGAATGGCGTAACCTGGATCAACTTGAATGTAGCATGCTCTTTGCCGCCGCACTATTGCACGATATCGCCAAACCTATCTGCACAAAGATTGAGTTAAATGGGGCAATCGTATCTCCCGGCCATGCTCGTGTGGGAGCAAACATGACCCGGCAAATCCTCTGGGAGGGACAGGGATTACGCGCACCTATTCCCGTTACCTACTGCGAAACGATAGTCCAACTCGTCCGCTTTCACGGGCTGCCACTCTGGTTTCTGGACAAGTTTGATCCCGTGCGAGCAGTGATCCAGGCCAGTCAAACCGCGCGCCTCGACCTCGTTGCGTTGTTGGCAGAGGCCGATGCTCGTGGACGGATCTGTACCGACCAGCAGTCACTGATTAACCGCATTATGTTGTTTCGAGAATGGTGTGTGGAACAACGCTGTTACACCGCCCCACGTACGTTTGAAACTGACCACAGCCGCTTTGTGTATTTCCACCGTGAACACAGCGATCCTGACTATGTGGCCTACGACGATACTGCTAACCGGGTTATCCTTATGGTGGGCTTGCCAGGTGCAGGCAAAGACACCTGGACTCAACAACATTGTACTGATTGGTCCATCGTTTCGCTCGATCAGATCCGCCGTGAACACCGCATTGACCCCAAAGATCTACAGGGAAAGGTCGTACAATTAGCTAAAGAGCAAGCACGGGTGTTGTTACGTCGTCGGGAGCCATTTGTGTGGAATGCTACAAACCTTACTCGTTCAATACGTCGAATGCTGATTGACCTCTTTGATGCATACAAAGCACGTACACATATCGTGTATCTGGATACATCTTTGCACACACTGTTTGAGCGCAATCGCGTACGACAACATCAAGTTCCCGAGGTGGTCCTCCGCAAATTTATACGCAAACTCGAGATTCCTGATACCACTGAAGCTCACCATGTGGAATGGCTCCACGAATGATGTACAAGCTCATTGATCGTTTGCTGAGGTAATAGTTGGGGGATTCGGTGAGACATGGGCTGTCTTGTTTGTAATGATAGCGGGAAGCAAGATCGTAAATGTGGTACCTTGACGAAGATTGCTGGATACGTCGATGCTCCCACCCATTAACACACACAACCGTTGACTCAATGCCAGACCTAATCCAGTCCCTCCATACTTCAGCGTAATCTCGGAGTCAACCTGTGCAAAATCACGGAAGAGTCGTTGTATCTGATCGGGGGACATGCCAATACCTGTATCACTTATCGTAAAGCGAAACCAATCTTGACCGTCTTCCACAACCTCTTCGACGTGACAGGTAATAAGCCCTTCATTGGTAAACTTTGCAGCATTGCCTAACACATTAAACAAAATCTGACGCACCTTAGTACTATCACTACACATCACCGCCTGATCATGAGTGTGATGTACCTGGATTGCATTATGATTTCGTTCAATTATCGGACGAATAGTGGCGATAATCTCATCTACTACCTCAACCACACGAAATGATTCAAGATGAAGCTCCATTTTATCAGCTTCAATTTTTGAAAAATCAAGCACATTATTGACAAGTGCTAACAGATGCTGCCCAGCAACACGTATCTTTTCCAGATCAGAAATCACCACCACATCGCCATGATGTTTTGACTCAAGTTGGAGTAGTTCACTAAAACCAATAATAGAGGTCAGTGGTGTACGCAGTTCATGGCTCATTGACGCCAAAAAAGCGCTCTTGGCTTTGTTGGCCTGTTCAGCGGCATCACGTGCCTTCTCGTCCTCTACCCAATAGGCATACGCACGCTGTTGCTTCTGTAAGTCACTGATCATTTGATTGAAGATACGCTGCAGTTTGCCTACTTCATTCTCACTCGTGACGCGAACACGTTGATCAAGATTACCAGATGCTACTGCAGTCGCTGCAAAGGTCAACGCATCAATGGGATGCAGCACATATTTCCGCAATACCCATAGAACAAACACAATTAATGTAAGAAACAGCATGAATGACACGACCGCACCATAGATACCACGTTGAATAAGCTCAGATACCTGAGCAGTCGAGGTGTCGATTTCTTCGGCTATCAATACATTCATTTGTTGGCTAAAGGCTTCAATATCATCCTCAATTTGGCGTAATTCCTGCAGATGTTGTGTAATATCTGGTTGATTATTTTGTTCAACCGCAACAATCAGGGCCTTGCTATGAAATTCCAGATCAATAAATATTTCCTGCTGACGTGCTCTCGATTGACTACGATCAAGCAGTACATTATCAGCAAGGTTGTAGTTGAGCGGCTCAAGATCCTGGAGTGCTTCCACATTTTGCAGCACACGATTCAGCGTTTCAATAATTTCATCACGAAACTCTGGATCACGTGTTTGGACAAAAGTATCTGCTTCAGACAGAACTCGAAACACATTGGCTTCAAATTGTGCGCTGAGACGAGATTGTTGGAGCGTGTAGTTGGAGAGATGGTTGGTTGCACTACGAACAGTAAAAAAACTCGATATCGTCAAAATAGCGGCGATTGCCGTCAGGATTAAGAAGACCATTGCCGTATTGATGACACGTTGTCGTAATGTAAACTTCATAAAGGGATGTATATTAGTCGATTGAGTCTGTGCTTTTCGCATCCAAGATGATTGGCGAAGACGCTAGTCTAATGAGTGTATCATAGTTCTATGTGTTCCGCTATTATGTTTTCCAGGTAAAAATTCTATATTATCTCCTAAAGATCCATTCCTTGAATGTATCAAGCAGTCTCAGAATGCTATAAAGCAAGGATCGGTGGTAATAACTGGCAAACATGCTGCTGTATTATGCACCCATCGTTCTTTTTGTTCAATAGTTGTAGTTCCATATAAGAATCAGGTGCACAGCCTATAGGCTGTGCACCTGATTCTTTGTGATAGCGTAGTATGCTAAGAATCGTTTAAAAAAGTATCAGGAGGCTGTAGGATCAGATGGCATTACACCGAAAGTATTGCCCTCAGGATCAGTGCAATAGGTCATGTAACCAATATGTGGTACAGCCATTTTCGGTACCATCACAGCCCCACCACTTGCAACAATCTTCACAACCACTTCATCGACTGAACCAACATTGATGGTATTCACAACGGAGGGAAAGCCTTCCTGTCGTACCATAATCCCACCATCAATACCAGGTGTTGCTGCTTCACCTGTCTTAAGAAGCCAATACTCCTGAGGACCATCCCATTGATGAACACCCCATCCAAACACATCCGCATAAAACTGACCAACCTGCGCTGGATTTGTCGCACTGATCTCGAAATGCACCACCTGTGACATAGCCATGCCTCCTTGCACTACATTGGGATAAGTGCTCAATAACGGAACAAAAGTTCTAATTTGTCAAACCTTGCTTACACTGACGTTTATAAACAACTGTTTTCTGTTTTATCTTCCACACTTACGCGGTATAATAACAACACCAAACATCACAGGTTGACACAAAAATAATGTTCGATGTAATAAGATGTAGCTTGTATCAAAATCTGAAACAAACTAACAGCAATCCCACTATTCAAACAACGAATAATCCTTACTCATCATGGTGGAATAAACGATGAAATGCTTTACTCACCTATCAGTAGCGAGGCGTTACGCGCTCATCGGAAGCATCTTTCTAATTATGTTCCTTGGAGCATGTGCCGGTCTGGGCGTTGACTCATCACAGACACGTGCGACAACGGTAGCACTCTTGGCTGCCACAGCAACACCCTTGCCCACCGTCACACCAATGCCACTTGCACCTACCAGCACATTAACGCCAACTGAAACCTTGAGTGAAAACAACAAGAATGAGGACGACGAGTATCTCGAGGAAGGCCGTTCTGCACTACAAAACGGTGATTATGAGCGTGCGTTAACACTCCTGAGTACTATCTACGAAGATAACACCAGTAACGTAGAGGTTGCCGCACTCCTTGCACAGGCATGCTACGACTACGCTCAAGAACTGATCCAGGAATCGCAGGGGGAATTGGCAGCCATACAAGAGGCCCGCGATTATCTGAGCACTGGCCTCCAGATTGCGCCACTTGAGACACCCATATACGATCAGCTTGAAACCGATGAGCGTGCTGTTCAGGAATTAGTCGCCGTGCTCACCATACTCGACGAACTCCAACAACGACAAACTGGCTCAAGTGATATCGCTGGCCAACGACTGCAAGCAGAAGAATGGATAACATCAGTAGAGCGTGGGGCCGAACTCTACAGCGATTTTTTTACATCAGATACCCTTCCGTATACGGTGATTCTGGCAGCGGCTGATAATCAGGAGGTGTATGCCGAACAGCAACCATCTCTGGAGGTTCAACAATTTTATTGGGACACTGCACAAGCACTCTGTACCATTGTGACCGATTTCTGGCCTGAAAATTCCGTCGAAGAAACCGCAGCTCGTACATGCTTGGATCGTATCGCCGAAAGAGATGAGGCAACCCCAACCCCCTTACCATCACCCACTTCCGAAAGTAACCAGTATGATGCAGCAGCCGGTCCAGTCTATCCACCAAGCGAGTCGACCAACTCATTTGCTTCGTGTATTGGCGGGCAGGTTCTGCGTGCTGATGGCAGTGGTGTTGCAAATGCTCAGGGGAGTGTTAGCAATGGTGAGTTTGTCTTTCCCTGGACAACCAACGCAAATGGCGAGTTTATCGTTTGCCAACTTGGCTCTTCACCATGGGTCGTCACCCTGACCACTATTCCCAATCAGCTAGGACTCTCGTCAGAACAGACCGTCTCTGTAACAGCATGGGTGAATGGAACTGTGGACCAACAGGTTTGGGTCGAATTTCGCGAGCAATAATACTACGCTGTGCGATTAAAACATTCTAAGAGCAACATTCGTAGAAAATAATAATACAATAGTAAAACGTTCACAATTGCCCGGCTATGTGCGCCTCAACTCACGCGTCTCTACAACTATGTAGCAAGGCAAGCCCTGTAAGACAGGGGAGAGCATTATGCACAAATACACACTCGTAGTAGTCAGTATGACCATCTTGCTCTATTCATCAGCATGTGGGCCTACTATCACCACAGTTGATGAACTGATGGCATCAGATGATTCATCACCAACGGCACAAACCGTCAGCACGCTCATGCCAGCGACACCAACTCCGAATCCTACTGAAGCACTCGAACAAGGCCAACGTGCACTTGAAGAACAAGACTATGTGCGCGCAGTTACATTACTACGTAATGCCTATGATGCTGATTCAACCAACAACGACATAGCAACATTACTGGCTGAGGCATATGCAGGCTTGGGAAGTACTCTTATCCAACAATCTCAGGGCAAGCTTGCCAGCACACAAGAAGCATTCGATACACTCACAGAGGGGCTTGAGGTTGCCCCGGAAGGGAGTCCGGTGAAAGGACAACTCGAAACCGATCAGCAGGCGGCCTTGGCACTCCTTGAGGTTGTTACCACACTTGCAGAACTTACCGAAGCACAAAGCGAGCGTCATGACATGACCAACCAGCGCGAACTGGCGGATGAAGTCATCCGCAAGATCGAACAGGGTGCTGAGTTACGCACAGATTTTTTTAGAGCGGCTAATTTACCAGCTACCCTCATCGAAGAGGCCGCTGCCCTTCAAGAAGCCTACGCTGGTCAATTTTCCGCAGAGGAACGGCGGCATTTCTGGGAGACAGCACTGGCACTACGGGCGCTCATTGAGACCACCTAGTCTGACAAACGCTCACTTGCACTCGCTGCGAAACTGCCGTAGGATATGGATAGTTCCGCTTTGATAGGGAGAATACAGCAATGAGTGAGAGTCCTGTTCCAGCACGTGTGCTCGACCAATTGCGTCGCAATCTACAAACTGCTGAGATTGCCTTCACAGAGGGTGATATTCAAGGCATTATTGAAAAAGGGTTCTTAAACCGAGTTGTTGCTTTTGAGCATATTATCGACCAGACCTCGATTGATACTGTGCCAGATCATCTTAAGGAATGGCATGATACCAACGACTCGCAAGAACCTCATCTGTCATCAGGTGGTCCTGCTGTAGCCCCACCACCAACTACAACAACAGCACTACCACCTGACACGCTGTCTAAGCATACTATTACCGATATTGCGGCATTGCTCCAAACACGTCAGATTTCATCACTCGAATTGACCGAACAGGCGCTAGCACGCATCGCACAGCGTGACTCCCTGCTCAATGCCTATCAGCTTGTACTGGCAGACCAGGCGCGAGTGGCTGCTCAACAAGCCGATACTGCCATTGCCAGCGGCGACTATCGCGGACCTCTGCATGGCGTCCCTATCGCGGTGAAAGACTTATTAGCAATGGCAGGAACCGTTACCACTGCTGGCTCCAAAATACATGCCCAGACCATCACCGACTTTGATTCAGCGGCAGTTGCACACCTCCAGAAGGCTGGTGCTATCATCGTAGGTAAGACGCGGCTCTCCGAATTTGCATACTCGCCTGGCTCCAATAATGCCCACTATGGACCGACCTGTAATCCCTGGAATCCCGCACACGACTCGGGTGGATCGAGTAGTGGGTCTGCGGTTGCAGTTGCCGATGGCATGGCTTATGGGGCACTCGGTACCGATACCGGGGGCTCGATCCGTATTCCTGCCGCATTGTGTGGCCTGGTTGGCCTCAAACCAACATTCGGGCGTATCAGTCTGTATGGTGCTACATCGCTTGCCTGGTCGCTCGATCATCTTGGCCCCATTACACGCAGTGTGGGCGATGCAGCGCTGTTACTCAATGTACTGGCAGGCTACGACCCCCGCGATATTCGTACCAGCCAGATGGTCCGACCTGTGTCCGACAATCTTGATGAGGGCGTGCAAGGGCTTCGTATTGGTGTGCTCACCGATGATGGAACGGGTGAACTACCTGCCTCCACCGAAGCAACAACCGCATGGCAACAGGGATTGGCGCTACTCGAACAACAGGGAGCCCAGCTTGTTCCTCTGAGTGTACCAGAAATACATGCGCTACGCGTGTTGCACGCAACCATGTTGGGATTAGAAGCCTCCGCCTACCATTTACCGCATCTACGCATCCGTCTGGACGACTATGGTGAGTTTATGCGGCAACGTGTGCTGGCAGCTTTTGCCTATGGTACTCACGCATACATGTATACACAACAGGCCCGTAGCATATTTCGACAACGCAGTAATCAGTACTTTGAACAGATCGATCTGCTCAGCACACCCGCACAGCCGGAAGGTGCACCACTACTGGGAACACCAGCCCCAACCACCTTTACGGGAGCGTTTAACATACTCGGGTGGCCTGCCATCTCAGTGCCAGTTGGTGTAACAGTTGATCAACTGCCGCTGGGTCTTCAGCTTGTCGGGAAGCCGTGGGATGAGGAAACCGTATTGCGCGCCGCACGAGCAATTGAAAGGATGCAACCACATGGCTGAGCCACATGATGAACAGGATAAGGACCAAACGAAACTCCAACGCGAGGATTTGCATGGGATCTGGGCAATGGAACGTGAAGCACAACTGGACATTACCAGGACAGAGCAACTCGCGGAACAGCAAAAGCTCTATGGCCTTGAGGCCGCCGCCAGCATTAAAGATCGTTCGATCACCTTGTTTGATCGTGGAAAACGTGCCGGCGGGTATAATGGCACATTCCTCGGGGTCCCTTTCCTCGAAGACATGCGACAACTTGGTGGGCAAGATGTCGTCTTTGTTGGAGCACCACTGGATACCGGAACCACTTTTCGTGCCGGGACGCGCTTTGGACCACAGGCCCTGCGGCAGATCTCCACACTTGGTGGCTTTTACAACACCGATCACGGCGTGATACTACGTGAAGCACTTCAAATGGTCGATGCAGGGGATATACAAGTTATTCCTGCGAACATCGAAAAGAGCTTCGATCAGATTGCCGATGCCATGAGCTACATTGCTGAACGGAAGGTACTCCCGATAGTTTTGGGTGGCGACCATTCGATTGGATATCCTACCATTCGAGGTATCGCCCCATTTATTGAAGGAAATATTGGTATCATTCACTTTGACCGCCACAGCGATCTTACTGAAACCTCGCTTGATGAGCGCATGCACGGTTCGCCCTTTTTCCATGCGACCAACATTCCCAACGCTCCCGCAACAAACCTGGTCCAGATCGGTATTGGTGGTTGGACTGGCTCTAAATCAGGAATACGTGTGGCTCGTGAACGCCATGCCACAGTGATCTCTATCGACGACATCGAACGTTATGGCATCGATCGGGTTATGGAATTTGCCCTTGAAGTAGCGTGGAAAAATGCCAAAACGATCTGGCTCTCATTTGACATTGACTCGATTGATCCGGCCTTTGCCCCCGGCACTGGAACCCCAGAACCAGGTGGACTGCTCCCACGTGAGGCTCTGAAAATGATTCGGTTGGCAATACGTGAAGGTATTGCAGGAATGGAATTGGTAGAGGTAGCACCACCATATGATGTCTCGGATATCACTGCACTCCTCGGAGGGCGTCTCATTATGGACGTGCTAGCGACCTTGGTCGAATCAGGCAAACTGGGGCAACAACCTGGTCAGGCAAGTGGATCATCTGAGCCAGCATGAGCTGGTCCTTTCAGAAGCAGCTTTATGGGTGCATCAGGGCGTGATTGAGCGTATCAATCGAGCTAACTACTGACTGCACCACTGTACCCAACATACGTGATGAGTTATTATCTGGTAGATCTTCAAGATACTGTTGGGCATGTTTAACATACATGTGGGCATCTACCAGCGCACGCTGGCCGGCTTGTGCATGGTGAATTGCATTGATAGTCCAATGAACCCGTGCCTCATCGTGGAGGGGTGTTTGTGCGATAGCCGCCAGCGTAGCGTTTTGTGTTGCCTGCACAGCGTAGATAAGTGGCAATGTCACCACTCCCTGACGTAACCGATCACCAATTGAGGAGTGAGCATTTTCTCCAGGGAGCATATCACAGACATCATCAATAACATGGAGGGCAGTTCCCAGATTATAGCCGAAGCGACCAAGTGTTTCAATCTGATCTTCCTGACCGTTACTACAGATAATACCGGCCTTGCAGGCAGACTCCAGGAGTACAGCGGTTTTATTACTAATCAAACTCAAATACGTTCCAACAATAGTTTCCTCTGCCATAACATCGATATCAGGTGACAGCATACCTTCACAGATAGCCATCACACTCTGCGATAACAACCGAATAACACGGGAGTCTGGGACCAACGCCATTTCGGCAGACGCGAGCGCAAGCAGATAGTCGCCGGTCATTAAGGCGGCAGACCCATTCCACTGCTCACCATCATGATTGTTCGTATCGAACTGATGATCACCAATAAGGCTGTTGTGTATGGTAAACGCCTGATGTATTAACTCGACTGCCGCTGCTGGATGCACAACAATAGCAAGATCATACTGCCCCTGCTGGGCACAGAGCAAGAGCAACGCTGCACGGAGACGTACAGAATCAGATGCTCCGGTGTACAGTGACACAATATTGGAAACCAGAGGGCGTGCACCAAGCCGTTGTGTAATGATTGCATCAACCTGAGCGAGATCATCTTGTAAGTTTGAGGGAAGAGGCACTTGTATCATCGAAATTGTCTTGCCTGCGAGATTGTGAAAATTATTACAATTAAGTATACGGCAAACCCCTATTACTGTCAATCACCATTATCAATGTACAACGTATACGCAGCTACCTATCCAGAGGATGCGCTGTTCAAAGTAAATGATCACATTATGCCCCTTGATTCGTATATGTCTAAGCGGCAATATACCTGGCACGGTAATATGGCACATTTTCACTAAAAAGGCTGAATTCGTTCAACAAGAGTTTCCGAGGCAACCCTTTATTTACCATTTTATAACCAAAAATCCTGTTTACACATCGTTGTGTATCGAATAGGTTAAAGGTTGAACAAAAGATGAGCATATATCTATAGCGACAATGGGCCTTACTGACTATAGTATAGACGTTGAAGTTAACTGGCGACCATCATATGTTTGCCCACAGGCTGCCAGTCGACTGCGGGGGGTATGGAGTGATGCTATGCTATAGGGACATCATAATAACCCTACTACCTTCCTGCGGCATAGCCCTGTACTTCCCATGACTTACAGAATGTATAACAACAAAGGAGCACACCGCATGTCAGTATCACGACGACGCTTCCTTGGGACCAGTGCAGCGGTCACCGCAGCCGGTGCGGCAGTCGTAACTGTCACACAACCCAAATCCAGCGCAGCACAGGTCGGAGGGCCATCGCCCCAGATTCAGATTGCTGCGACACCATCTCCTGCAGTTATTGCCCTCAACCGTATGAGCTATGGACCACGGCCTGGCGATATTCAACGTGTGAAGGACATGGGATTGCAAGCCTATATTGATGAGCAATTGAACCCCGACTCAATCAATGATGGTGCCTGTCAGAGCCGCGTACAAGAGACAAAACTCAAAATACGCTACGACTCTGGTAATGGTTATCCCGCAAAAGACGAGATTCGCAAACTGAACCATCTTGATAAAGACATCACAGACATCTGGTATCTAAGGGATTGGCAACGTTCGATGAACTATCAGGAACGTATTCGACCTTTTGATGAAGTACGTGTGACGACATGGATCCGTGCAGTACACAGCAAACGTCAATTGAAAGAAGTCATGGTTGAGTTCTGGCATAATCATTTCAATGTCGATGGCTCATCAGATGCATCCATCGCAGTGGCTTTCCCTGCCTACAATCGTATTATGCGCCAACACTGTTTCGGGAATTTCCGCACATTTCTTGAAGACGTAGCCCAAAGCGCTGCTATGATGTATTACCTGGACAATCGCAGTAACCGCGCTGGCGATGGTGAAGGTGGTAACGAGAACTATGCCCGTGAACTCCTTGAACTGCATACTTTCGGTGCCGAAAACTATCTCAGGTTTGTTGATAACCCTGCCAATGTTGGCACCATTACCTATAACGGCAAAACATATGTGAAAGGTTATACCGAGAATGATATTTTTGAAATCGCTAATTGTCTGAGCGGCTGGACAGTTGCCGATGGATATTGGCAACTTCCTGATGAAGTCGCCAACAATGGAACGTTTTACTACTTCGACGAGTGGCATGCAACCGGAGCAAAGACCGTATTTAGTCTTGATGGAGAGCCGACCATTCCTGCCGACCAGCCACCGCTCAAGGATGGCCAGGATGTACTTGATATGGTTGCAGCCCACCCTCATACTGCACGCACCATCTGCACCAAACTCTGTCGCCGTTTTATTGCCGATCAGCCACCAGAGAGTGTGATCGATGCGGCTGTTGCTGTATGGATGAACAACCTGAACTCTGACGAACAGATCAAGAAAGTTGTACGTACCATCTTACTTTCGGAGGAGTTCAAGACCACATGGGGTGAAAAGATTAAGCGACCATTTGAAGCCATTGTATCGTATTTACGTGCTACTGAGGCTGAGTTTGAAAATGATCATCCTGAGAGAGAAGATCCAGATCATGGCAATAACTGGGGCAGCATCACGTGGCGTATGCGAGACACCGGTCATAAAATCTTCGAATGGGCACCACCAACCGGTTTTCCTGATACCGCCGGATACTGGATGAGCACCAACGGGCTGCTCCAGCGCTGGAACATTCCTTACGTTTTTTCCCAATCCTGGGGCGGAGATATCCAGATCGACCTGCTTGGCACAACCGATATGCAGAGTTCCTGTGTTGACATCGTTGATTTCTGGATCAACCGACTCTGTGGGTACGAAATTGATGCGGGTCGACGTGAAGAGCTGATTGCTTTTATGGCACAGGAAGGTGATCCTGCTCAGGCACCACAACCAACCGATGGCGCACCGGATTGGAAGAATCCTGAAGCACTACAGGATCGCCTGATCTCGATGGTACAACTATTGGCGATGTACCCTGAATTCCATATGCGTTAATCAATCCAACAACGGCATTACGATACGCCCTGTGGTCATACAATTCTCTTCCTATACATCGACAAGGAGCATTACAACATGTCACTTTCACGTCGCAAATTCTTAGTCGGATGCAGCACAGCCGTCGCAGCCATGTCAGGCGGGCGCATTGGTCAAATGGTGTTTGCTGGTGAGCGCAGTCAAGCCCAATTACCAGGAACGGATGAAATCATGGTCGTCCTCTTCTGCCGTGGCGGATGGGATGCCCTGAGCCTGGTATCACCCTTTGATGATGCGATTTATAATGAAAAACGCAGCTCACTTGCGTTAGAAAACCCGATCACGATCAATCCAAATAATGGCAGTTTCACCAGTAGTATCGGACTACATCCACAAGCGGCACCACTCGCCGAACTGTATCAGCAAAACAGCATGGCCATTGTCCATGCATGTGGGTTGAACAACGATACGCGTAGCCACTTCGAGGCCATGGACTATATCGAGCGTGGCACGCCTGGCAATAAAAACACCGCCAGCGGATGGCTTACCCGGCACCTTCAGATGGTTGGTGAAGAAGGCACCATTCCAACCATGTCATCCGGTGCAGCCATACCGGCATCCCTTATGGCCAATCCTAACGCCATTTCACTCAAAAGTCTTGAAAGCTACGGTTTGTCAAGTACCTGGCGCTATAACCACGACGAGAACCAAACCTTGTTTGAGGCACTCAAACGTGGCTATGCCGGAGATGGTGCATTTGCCAGCACGGGGCGACGCACGATTGAGACCATCGAGGCCATCCAACAATTGAAAAGCCAGAACGCAGATGATTTCGACTATGTCCCCAAGCCAAATCTGAAGTACCCCTATCCAAGTGATGGTGCTGGCAGAGACCTGAGCGGAGCATTACAAACCATTGCCCATACGATTAAGCTCGATCTGGGCCTGCGTGTCGCAACCGTCGACTTCGGCGGCTGGGATACCCACGAAGGCCAGGGCACCAATGGTGGGTATTTTGCTGACTTGGTTGATGGTCTGTCGCGCAATCTCCATGCCTTCTACAACGATCTCTCGGATTACTGGGATCGTCTCACCGTCGTCGTGATGAGTGAGTTTGGTCGGCGCCTTGGTGAAAACACCAGCGGTGGTACCGACCACGGCCATGGGAACATCATGTTAACCTTTGGCGGCAACGTCAACGGCGGCAAAATCTACGGCGCATGGCCCGGACTGGAAGACCTCGATCAAGATCAGGATCTCAAAATCACCACCGACTTCCGTACCATTCTTGGTGAAGTGGTCAGTAAACGACTGGGTAATCCAGAACTTGGTAAGGTATTCCCTGGCTTAACACAAGAGACCTATCAACCACTTGGTCTTCTCAAAGGCAATCCCGGCACGATTATCTTCTAAAAGATACAAACCTCTCTCTTGCTCAGACATGGTAGAACGCATGCGTTCTGCCATGTTGTTTTGTTGTGCAAGTTTGCCTCCAGAGCCATTATGTCCTCTCGCATATTCTGCAACCTTTTGTCCTCACATACGTAGATACCTCATAGCACAAGCAAAAGGATGTGGATCAAACCATGAGATGTATGGCTTGTATTTCAATTAGCTCTGTTATATGATCCATCATTGCTGGTATCGTTTTTATGATCAAAGCAGAAAGACGGTTCACTTACAAAACAAACTGATTAATCAAACACCATCCGCACAAGGCTCCCTCAATATTCATCAATAGAACAGAGGTCATGGCATGCAAAACATAGCGCGACTCATCGGTATCGGTTATCTGGCACTCTGTCTGATAGCACTCGCCGGAACAGCGCTGTTCGGCTCAGTGGGGTACGCACCCTTTCCCGTATCACTCGGCCCCGCCCAACAACCAGTCGTTATCAGTATCTGGTATGGTACCGAGAAGGAAGCATGGCTTGAAGAGGCAGTCCAGCAGTTTCAAGCTACATCGCCTAGAGAAGGAGCACGACCAATCGAAATCGAGCTTATCGGTGTTGGCTCACGCGAAATGGCATTACGCACTGCCCAACAGGAGTGGGGCAACGATACTCCACCAACGGTGCTCAGTCCCGCCAGCAGTCTATGGGTCGAAGTCTTAACAACTGAGTGGGAAGCGCGCAACGGAGGAACGATTGTCGCCGAAGGAGCCAATGCGCCACAACCTCTCGTCCTGACACCACTGGTGATGGTCGCATGGGAAGAACGGGCCGCCGCCCTCTGGGACAATGGCCCCGACAACTTCTGGCAAGAGCTTCATACTGTTATCACCGACCCAAGCGGTTGGGGCACACAGGGGCATCCCGAGTGGGGCTTTGTCAAGTTAGGTCACACCTCACCGCTAACATCCAACAGTGGTGCACAAACCCTCATCCTGATGTCATATGGCTATTACAACAAAGTCAGCGGTCTCACGAGCGCCGACATACTCGATCAGGAGTTTCAGACATGGCTCACCGACATCGAACAGGGGGTTCTTGAATTTGGTGATAGCACTGGCACCTTTATGACTAACATGGTGCAATTTGGTCCCAGTAAATATGACTTTGTGGTCGTGTACGAAAACCTCGCCGTTGAAAATATCGAGGCGGCACAAGGGCGCTGGGGGCAAGACATCCGCGTCTACTACCCACCAGCAACACTTTTTAGTGACCACCCGTACGCTATTCTTGAGGCACCCTGGACCACATCAGAGCAGCAGGCAGCGGCGGCACAATTCCGTGACTTCCTGCTCTCAAGTGACATGCAAGAATTGGCGTTGCAATCAGGATTTCGCCCTGCAGATCCATCCATTCCGGTAGTAACCGACGACCCCGAAAACCCATTCAACAAGTATCAAAACTTTGGCATACAGGTAGATATTGCCCAACAAGTCGAAACACCTCCCGGCGACGTTATCAACACACTACTCGAACTTTGGCGACGCGAAATAGGTGGCTGAGAAGCAATATAATACAAGTATGGAGATAGTTCAATGCGATACCATAACCGTGTTTCTGCGATAATGTTCGTTCTGTTCATCAGCACACTCGCAATGGCATGCAGTGTTAATTTTGGTGATGCAGAAACTGCTACAGACGACTCGCCGGAGAATGCCCCTGACGCACCAACCGGTTCTCTTGAAATTACCGTTTTATACGGCAGCGAGAAAGAACAGTGGATGGAGGCCGTTGTTACCGAGTTTAATGCCCAAGAAAACCCATCAACTGGCGGTAGTCCTATCTATGTAACAGCCACACCCATTGGTTCAAACGAATCGCTTGAGCAAATTCTGAATGGCGAAGCACAGCCGACAGTGTGGAGTCCAGCGAGTAGCATTCTGATACCGGTAGCCAATGCTCGCTGGGCACAGACCAACGAAGGTGAAGCACTTGTGAGCCCTGACTCACCCCCACTGGTTCTGAGTCCCGTTGTTATAGCCATGTGGGAACCTATGGCCAATGCCCTCGGTTGGCCCAACACGCCCATTGGTTGGTCTGACATTGCCGGACTCGCTCGTGGTGATAGCACCTGGGCCGACTACGGACATCCTGAATGGGGCAGCTTTAAGTTTGGGCATACCCACCCCGACTTCTCGAATAGCGGTATCGTGAGCATCATTGCAACGACCTATGCAGCGACCGGCAAAACACGCGATCTTACCGTCGCCGATGTCCAGCAACCAGAAACCGCCGAATTTATCGCCGATGTCGAAAGTGGCGTAATTCATTATGGCCGCAGCACCGGGTTCTTTGCCAACCAGATGTTTGACCGTGGACCTTCGTACCTTTCTGCTGCAGTGCTCTACGAAAATCTGGTGGTTCAGTCATACGACACATCGCTGTACAACACCACCCTACCAGTTGTAGCGGTGTATCCCAAAGAAGGCACCTTCTGGAGCGACCACCCTTATGCTATCCTCAATGCGCCGTGGGTCGATGATGAGCAACGCGCTGCTGCCGAAGCATTTCGTGACTACCTCCTGGCTACTGAGCAACAACAACGGGCACTTGAGTTTGGCTTTCGACCAGCCGACCCGGATATTCCCATTGGAGCACCCATTGAAACCGCCAACGGTGTTGACCCACAACAACCGGAAACACTGTTGAGCGTTCCTGATGCTGATGTCATTAGTGCTGTGCGTGAGGCCTGGGGCGAAAACAAAAAACGGGTTGATGTGATGGTGGTGCTCGACGTTTCAGGCAGTATGGCTGACGAGAATCGGCTGGAGAATGCCAAAGTAGCGCTGAGATCATTTGTTGAACAACTTTCAGAAGAAGATGGTCTGGGTGTCACCATTTTTAACAGCACTGCCACCGAATTGAGTCCCATGTCGCCCATTGGCCCCAAACGTCAGGAGTTACTTGATCGTATCGGTGGGCTTTTCCCGCAGGGCGGCACCCGTCTGATCGATACGGTGGGTGAAGTGTACACACAACTGAACACAGAACCACCAGGAGAGCGCATTCGTGCTATTGTGGTGCTGAGCGACGGTGACGATACCGACAGCGCCGGGAATCCCAGCACACTTGTTGATCAACTACAGGGGAATACGGAAGGCTATAGTATTAAGATATTCACGATTGCCTACGGTACCGGTACTGATGTTGATACGGAATTGCTGGATAGTATCTCCACATCATCGGGAGCGAAATCATATGAGAGTAGCCCTACAAATATCGAAGAAGTCTACCGTGATATTGCTACGTTCTTCTAAATTGACAATGGGAGTCACAGCTGATGACGAACAGATCACCAAACTATGAATTTGCCGCCCGCCAGCCGCTCGCACTGATCGTCCTGATTAGCGCTATCTTAGCGGGACTAACTATTGCACTGTGGCTGCTACCACTTGGCGTGCTGGCATATGGCAGCATGGTTTTTCTCAGTGCACACGATCCAAATGTGCAACAACAGGCCCAGCAAACACCACGGCGACGGCTGGCCAGTGCAACGCTCCGTAATCAATTTGAGACCATTGAACGCACACAACGTGAGATTGGTCAAAGCGTCGCACAAGCTCCAGGGCCACTTCGCAATATTCTGATACCTGTCGGCGATCAGGCGCAAGAACTGGTTGAAGAAGCCTACAGGCTCTGTGAGAAAGGCGAAATCATCGAGCGTTACCTGACAACGGTCAACGCGCAATCGTTGCAGGATCGAATCAACACAATTGATCAGCAACTTACTACTACGATAGATCAGTACACCATCCAACAATTGCAAGAAACACGCGACGCTCTGGTGGGTAAACAAAACAATGCCCGCGACCTGGAAACGTACCGTGGACGTATCAACGCACAACTCCAGAATATCTCGGCCAGCCTCGACAATGTGCTGGCCGAAACGGTGCGTCTACGCACTGCTGATGCTGTGAGCGCAAACACCACCTCAAACCAGGTTGCACAACGGCTGAGCGACCTTAAAGCTGATATGGATGCTTTCCAACGAGTCCTTGACACCGCACTTACGCAAACAGGTGCAGCTTACTAATCCTATAGGGAGGGAACAAGTTTCCCTCCCAAAAACCCGCAACTCTTAACACAAGATTAACATTAGTTTGTCCCGCGCTTAATAGGACGTGGGTATCATACGCACGTTCCAACACATGTAGAGCTGTGGTTGTATTGTGCCAAGGAGGTGCATCCAAGACCAGGTAGATGTCTATAGTTATCACGTTTTGTAATGTTTAAGTACATTTAGAAATCTTTCTGAATGAAGGAGTTTTTTCAGATGCTTATTACCTTAAAACGACAAGCAGCTCTTATTTTATTGCTTGTCCTCGTAGTCCCAATCATTGCCGCATGTGGTGGCGGCGGTACCACAACAGAAGCCCCAGCAACCGAAGAAGCCCCGGCTGCCGAAGAAGCCACTCCTGAAGAAGAGATGCCGGCTGAGGAAGCCACTCCTGAAGAAGAGATGCCGGCTGAGGAAGCCACTCCTGAAGAAGAGATGCCGGCTGAGGAAGCTACCGAAGAAGCCCCGGCTGCCGAAGAAGCCACTCCTGAAGAAGAAGCTACCGAAGAAGCCCCAGCGGAAGAGGCTTCCGCGGAAGTACTTCAGCTTCCCGATGTTGATCCGGCTACCGTTGAAGGCGACATCATCACCGCTGGTAGCTCCACCGTCTTCCCGCTGGCCCAGCGCATGGCCGACATTTTCATCGAAGATGGTTATGCTGGTAACATCGAAATTTCATCCATCGGTTCCGGTGGTGGCTTCGAGCGCTTCTGTGTAAGTGCCGAGACCGATATTTCAAATGCAAGTCGTGCAATCAATGATGATGAAGTTGCCGCATGTCAGGAAAATGGGCGTGAGCCAATCGAATTCCGCGTTGGTACCGATGCACTGGCCATTGTAGTCAACCAGGAAAACGATTTCCTCGAAGATGTGACAGCCGACGAACTACGCTTGATTTTCTCGACTGCTGAAACTTGGGCTGATGTAAACCCTGATTGGCCTGCTGAGCCAATTGAGCGGTTCATCCCTGGTACCGATAGTGGTACCTTCGACTACTTCGATGAGGAAATCTTCCGAGCTGCACTGGAAGAGTCGGTTGAAACAGGTACACCTATTGCACCATTCACCCAGGAAACCCTTGACGCATTGCCACCAGCAGATGATGAAGGCTTTGATGATGCAGTAGATGAAGCTGCACGTGTACTGATGCTGGATGCAGCCAATCTGTCGTTGAGTGAAGATGACAATGTGCTGGTGCAGGGTGTGGCAGCCAATCCATTTGCCATCGGTTTCTTTGGTTATGCCTTCTTCCAGCAAAGCGAAGATATGCTCAGAGCACTGTCAATCGACGGGGTCGCACCAACCGCAGAAACCGCCGAGAGCAACGAATACCCACTCAGTCGCCCATTGTTCATCTACTCTGATGCTGGTATTATGACTGAGAAGCCACAGGTAGCCTCGTTCATCAACTACTTCCTGACCAATGTCAACGACGAAGTGGTTGAGGTAGGTTACTTCCCAGCCAGTACGGAAGCCATCAACGATGCCAAGCAAAAGTGGATTGATGCTGTAGGCGAGTAGGAAGCGTTTGTATCTTGTGCCAATGCTACACAATGTAGCATTGGCACTTTGCCCGTTTTATTCGTGCATATAACCTATTCGTTCAGAGATAAAACATCGATAGCGGCACTGTGTTCATCCACAGATTGTATTTTTTTGTTATGTGCTTCGTTCTGTTAAGAAATCTTGGTCATTCTGTTAAGAAATCTCATGTGTAAAAAGTGGTATTATTTTGCAGAAGCAAGTTGTCTTGATGTTATCCGCATCCACAGTTCTCTGAAGAGGTACGTTCAGCATGGAAGAGCAAATCAGCACGAGCGCTCAAAGCCGCCCAGTAGCGAGCGCTACCGCCGCCCCGCTTGACTTGCGGAAACAACCCCGTCTTGGCGAAGCTGCCATTCAGGGGTTATTGTTTATCTGCGGCATTGTTTCTATCTTCACAACACTTGGTATCGTTTATGTCTTAGGACAAGAATCGCTGCTCTTTTTTGGTCTAGATGAAATAACCATCACTGAATTTCTTACGTCGACGGAATGGCGACCAGAAACTGGTTCGTATGGCGTATTACCACTGGTAAATGCAACGCTTGTTGTTAGTGTTATTGCCATGGTTATTGCTATACCTATTGGGCTAGGTTCTGCTCTGTATCTTAGCGAATACGCCTCACCACGTGTGCGGGGCATCCTTAAACCAGTCCTTGAGATATTGGCAGGTGTGCCAACCGTTGTCTATGGATACTTCGCCATTACCTTTATGACACCGTTGTTAATGTCCATCTTTGGGCGAGAAACCGTTAGCTTCCAAAACACTGCATCAGCAGGTATTGTAGTCGGAATTCTCATTATCCCACTCATTGCCTCACTGAGTGAAGATGCCTTGAGTGCTGTTCCGCAGTCACTGCGCCAGGCCGCGTATGGTCTCGGATCGACACGATTTGAAACCGCGACAAAAATCGTGTTTCCTGCTGCACTTTCTGGTGTCATTTCAGCCTGTATTATTGGTATTTCCCGTGCCATTGGAGAAACCATGATCGTCGCACTGGCTGCCGGTTCTGGTCCAGCCTTTACTTACGACCCATTCCAGGCTGCAGAAACAATGACCGGCTATATCGCACGTATCAGCGGTGGCGATATAAGCTACAATACACCCGACTACAATAGTATTTTTGCCATTGGTTTATTGCTTTTCCTCATCACACTTACGTTAAACATTATCAGTCGGTTTGTTGTACGGCGGTTCCGGGAGGTATACGAATGAGTATGGAAACACCAGAAATGCCTGAACAGAAAGCACATTCTACGGGATCCTTGCCGAAAGGCGAAGGTATTCGTAAAAATGTCTCATCACGTCGATCGCAAGGTAGAATTTGGCAGATTGTCCTCCTTAGTTGTACCACTTTCGGCATCATGATCTTGTTAACCCTGCTCATTCGGATTGTCGATCAATCCTTTGGGTATATTGCGATTCAAAACAGAGTTGATCCAACAACCCTCGCTGAACGCCCTCTTGCAGAATTACCACAGGAAGAGTTACTCGTTATTGCTCAGGAAAATCTTTCTGGTCGTATTATCCGTCGACTAGAGCGTGAGACTCCTCTTGCAGAACGTACTCAGGAAGATCTCCTTGATATTATTCAAGTAGAAGTACTTGAACAAGAAGTGGTTGAAAGCTGGTCGCTGTTAGAATCACTATTTAGCCGTACAGCAATTGAAGCTGAGGTGCGCGAGCAATACCCACGGGCCGAACTTGAGTTTAATTCGTGGCTTAATGGAGATTTTCTAACCGACTCCATGTCAAGTGTTCCTTTTCAGGCAGGTATACGTACCGCCTTCTTTGGTACCCTATGGATGATCTTTATCACCATGATAGTGGCATTTCCACTGGGGGTTGGAGCGGCGATCTATCTTGAGGAATATGCTAAGGACAACTGGCTCAATCGTATTATTCAAACAAACATCAATAATTTGGCCGGTGTCCCATCTATTATCTATGGTATGTTGGGTCTGGCTATTTTTGTGCGTGTATTAGAGCCAATTACTCAGGGGCGCACCGTGCTCTCGGCCTCGCTGACAATGGCACTGTTGATTCTCCCTATTATTATCATCAGTGGACAAGAAGCTATTCGTGCCGTTCCTAGCTCGTTGCGACAAGCTAGCTATGGTCTCGGAGCAACTCAGTGGCAAACCATCTGGAACCATGTATTACCATATGCATTTCCAGGTATTCTTACGGGAACGATTCTGTCCATGTCACGTGCTATTGGTGAAACCGCCCCACTCGTCGTTATCGGCGCAGCTACGTTTATTTCTGTGGATCCTTCTGGGCCATTTTCAAGTTTTACGGCTATTCCTATTCAGATCTACAATTGGTCCAAAGACGCAAATCTTCAATTCCGTAATAGTGCAGGGGCAGCTATTATTGTGCTCCTTGCCGTACTATTAACGCTTAACGCAACTGCAATTATCTTACGTAATCGTCTCCGCAGGAGTTTGTAATGGTAACAAATGGTGTTGAACAAGACAGCAAATATGCGCTTGAGGCGCATGATGTGAATATTTACTACGGCAACTTCCGCGCTGTCAAAGGTGTCAGCCTCAACGTCGAGCGTCAGAAGATTACTGCACTGATTGGCCCTTCTGGATGTGGCAAAAGCACCGTACTACGGGCCTTCAATCGCATGAACGATCTGGTACCTGGATCACGGCTTGAAGGGGAGATCGTGTTCCGTGGACAAAATCTCTATGGCCCTTCTGTCGATGCCGTTGAAGTACGTCGCCGTATCGGCATGGTATTCCAAAAACCCAATCCGTTTCCCAAATCTATCTACGAGAACATCGCCTATGGACCACGGATCAATGGCTGGCGTGGCAGTAAAGGCGAAATGGACGAACTCGTCGAACAATCGCTGCGTGGCGCCGCCGTGTGGGACGATGTGAAGGATAAACTCAAAGAGAGTGGGCTATCGCTCTCCGGCGGTCAACAACAGCGTCTCTGTATCGCTCGAGCACTCGCGGTCGAACCAGAGGTTATTCTCATGGACGAACCATGCTCAGCGCTCGACCCCATCTCAACGCTTAAAATCGAGGAACTGATGTTTGAGTTGCGCCGACAATATACTATCGTTATCGTAACCCACAACATGCAACAGGCATCACGTGCATCAGACTACACGGCATTCTTTCTGATGGACGCCGATCGCGCTGGGCAGTTGGTCGAATATGGTCCTACGGAGCAGGTTTTCCAGAACCCTACAGACGAACGCACCGAGGAATATATCACCGGACGTTTCGGTTAAGCAATACAAGCTCTTCCGTACATAAGAGATATCATATATAGTCGATATCTCTTTTTTGTGGTCTCTGCAAAGTGCTGCAAGATCTGGAAAACCAGATCATTACCTGAAGTCGTAAAGATCTCATAAAGCATTAAAGTGCCTCTCATTCAGCTATAAGCTGAAAACGCAACTATAGAGTACGTTATGGCGTACCTATTCATATACGTGGCATATGTGGAGGAAATCAAATATGAATAAACCATCTTTACGCATATATCTCATTGGGACCTTACTGACACTATCATTAGCTGGTTGCAGTAATCTCAACATTGACTCGATTTTGGGGCAGGGTGAAAACGAGTCGGTTCTTGCTGAACCGACGGTAGTATTGGCACAGGATACAGAAACGGCTGATACAATAGAGGATATCGAGACCCAACCTGTTATTGATAACGAGCCTATTGCCGCTGACACCAATCAGAGCATGGTAGATCCAGGACAAGCACAAACCGATGATCCAGCCCTGACACAGGCGCAACAAGTACTCGATGCCGAAGAGCAGATTGTTGCAGACGTTTTTGCGCGTGTGAGTCCTGCCGTCGTTAAGATTGAGCCAGGGCAAGGTCTTGGATCAGGCTTCTTAATCGACAATGAAGGGCATATCATCACCAACAACCATGTGATTGAAGCCAGTCCAGACGGGCGTGTGCTGGTCTCATTCACCGGCCTCTTCCAAACGGTTGGGCAAGTGGTTGGTACCGACCCAGATAGTGACATTGCCGTAGTCAAAGTCGAACAACTACCCGATGGAATAACACCAGTTGAGTTGGGGGATTCTGAGCAGGTGCGTATTGGACAGCACACCATTGCGATTGGGAACCCGCTCGGACAGGACCGCACCGTGACAACCGGCATTGTGAGTGCGATTGGGCGTACTATCCAGGATCAGCCAGGTGGCTTTTCAATTGGTGGTGCTATTCAAACCGATGCAGCGATCAATCCTGGTAATTCAGGCGGACCATTGCTTGACTCGCGTGGACGCGTTATTGGGATGAACACTGCGATTCTCTCGCGTAGCGGCACCAACTCCGGTATTGGCTTTGCCGTACCCGTAAATCTCATCGCAAAAGTGTCTGATGCGTTGATCGCAGAAGGCCAGTATGATCACCCATATCTCGGCATTGGCTTTGGGAATGAAATTACCACGCTCGTTGCCGAACAAAATGATCTGCCTGGTCCAGGGCTTTTAATACAACCACGCGCCGACGGACCAGTCGCCAGCGCAGGGCTTGTAAACCAGGCTATTCTCACTGCAATAGACGGTGTCCCGACCACATCGGCAGATCAGGTCATCACTTACCTTGAGTTAAACACGAATCCAGGAGACGTGGTCACCCTGAGCGTCATCAATTTAAACACTCAAGAGCAACAGGATATTCAAGTTGAACTAGGGTCACGACCACAAGTCACCGATCAGTAAGAGGCACCTGTATTCCCATAGAGCGTGGTTTTGATAGAGTGGCATGAGTTCAGTGGATCTTCTCACAAACCCATGCCACGCCTCTCATAGCACCAAACTTGACGGTAGTCATAGAGCATGTCTATAATATCACGTATACAACCAGCGAAATGACACGCTTTATGGCCCAACAAAAACAACCACTACCCCCGCCTCCCGTCGGTGCAACGGTCCATATCTATCGTGGATTGATGGATCGCGCCACGTCATGGCGTATTCGTATCGATGCTCCGACAAACTGGGCCATCATTACCAGCGGAACAGCCGTGAGTTTTGTGCTCGGCAATCCTGGCCATTCTCATGCAGTTATTCTGCTGGTGATGTTATTGACCTTTGGGCTTTTAGTAATGGAAACACGTCGCATGCGCTACTATGATCTATGGGGTAGCTGGTTGCGGCTGCTGGAGACCGAGTACTACAAACCTATTCTGCGGAACAATCATGTGACGGTGCATGAAACCTGGCAGCAGATGGTGATCAATGACATGGCCTACCCCCACTTCAAGACGACCTTTGGACAATTGCTGGGCCGCCGTCTCCGCGATAATTATCTTGCCATCTATTGTTTCCTCATTATGTGTTGGTTGATCAAGTTGCTCATTCATCCCCGACCAGACATACCAATGGGTGCAGAGACCTTTGTCAGTCATGCGGCGGTGGGACCCTTCCCGGGAGTGCTGGTATTATCCATCGTGCTGGGTTTTTACATAAGTTTGTGCTTGATCATGTTTGTCACCTATAGCGTCCCCAAACCAAGTATTGAAGTGCTTTCGCGTGAACGAACGCTCCAAAAACTGGCATCACCAACACAACAACCTATGAGCCAACGCCAACGTTTGGAAGCCATCATTGCCCCATCGGTCGATGATCGATTGGACAAAATAGATCCGTTGGACTAATGACTGGATATCTCTCACTTATTCTTACAGCACATGTCCCGTATGTACGCACCGTGGAGCGTCAACCTATCGGTGAGGAGGTACTCCACGAAACCATTGCGTACAGTCTCGTCCCATTGATTAACACCCTCTATGATCTCCATGAATTAGGAATACAACCACAGATTGCACTCGCATTCTCTCCGATTCTGTTGGAGCAACTATCAGATAGTATCGTCCAAAAACACTTCGTAATATGGATGGAACAATGGCTGGAGCAGTTGAGCCACGAACGCATACAGTATGAGCGCAAAAGGGATGACCACCGTACCTATCTGGCCCACTTTTATCTCGATTGGGGGCAGGGTATTCTCCACAGTTTTGACCAACGGTACGGACGTAATCTGGTCACAGCCCTCTATAATCTCTGTGATGCAGGTGTCATCGAACCAATCACAGGTGCCGCCACCCACGCCTATCTTCCTTTGTTAAGCCATAAAGAATCGATACGTGCACAACTCGACGTGGGAAAAATGGTCGTGTCCCGACGGCTGGGGCGGCAACCACGCGGTCTGTGGCTGCCAGAATGTGGCTACCATCCTAAACTCAAACCACATATTGTAGCCAACGATACCCGCTATACCGTCATTGATCCCCAGAGTGTGGCACATGAACCACCCATCACCCATCTGCGGCCACGTTGGGTCGTTACTCGTCAGTTCGTTGCGTTTATCCGCGATCAGATGGCCACCCAGCAAGTGTGTTCACCCGATCTCGGATATGTCGGTGATCCGCTCTACCTGGCGCCGCGTCGTGACACACATACACGTATAGCATGGTGGAAAAATGGTATGGGATCAGAACTCGATCCCCCCCTTTATGATCCCTATCACGCGTTTCAACGTGCTCAGGAACATGCATCCCACTTTATAAGCTATATAGATGGACAACTCAGCACCTTCCAACAGCAGCATGATCGTCCCGGTGTGGTGATGCTGCCACTCGATCTTGAGTTCATTGGCAGACGGTGGTTTGAAGGGCCAGCGTGGATACAATCGCTCATTGAAGGGGTCTCACGACATCCTGACATTCAGCTGACGCCGCCATCGGCCTACTTGCGTTCCTACCGACCTCGACAAAAAGCGTATCTGCGTGGTGGCAGTTGGGGGATGGGCGGCGATCATCGCACGTGGTCGCATGGCGCAACCTTTCGGGTATGGCAGCCCATTTACGCCGCCGAAGAGCGCTTTACGCTGCTCGCACAGCGTTTTCCCCACGCCACAGGTATCCGTGAACGTTTGCTCAATCAGGCAGCGCGGGAACTACTGCTGGCACAATCGAGCGATTGGCCTTTGATGATGGGACACGAGGATCTGAGCGGGGAAGCGTTGGATCGCCTCTCACAGCACTTTGAACGCTTTGATTCTCTCTGCAACCTCATCGAGCGGCCCAGTCTGGCAACTACCGATCTGGATTTTCTCGACGAGGTTGAGGAATTGGACAATCCCTTCCCCTATCTCAATTATCGTGTTTTTACACGTTAACTATGCCTGAGTGATCTGTGAGACAACAGCCTGACCGACCTCACTGGTCGAATATGACCGTGCACCAGCCGGAGCAACATCGCCTGTCACCAACCCTTTTTCGAGCACCATTCCAACGGCGGTTTCGATGGCCTGTGCTTCTTGCTCAAGACCCAGAGAATAGCGCAGCATCAATGCGGTACTCAGAATCATGGCCAGCGGATTGGCAACGCCTTTCCCGGCGATGTCAGGGGCCGATCCGTGGATCGGCTCGTACAAGCCCATACGCCCGATAGAAGCCGCAGCGCCGTTGGTCTGACGTGGCGCGCCGAGCGATGCTGATGGAAGCATGCCCATAGAACCAGCTAACATTGATGCCTCATCCGTTAAAATGTCACCAAACATGTTTTCTGTCACAATCACATCAAAGTCGGATGGACGACGAATCAGGTGCATGGCACAGGCATCGACCAGCATATGATCCAGCTGCACATCGGGAAATTCTTCGCTCATCACACGGGTCGTCACACTACGCCATAGCCGCGAGGTTTCCAGCACATTGGCTTTGTCCACTGACATCAACTGGCCCCGTCGGGTACGCGCCGCTTCTGCTGCCATACGTACGATACGCTCGATCTCGCTGGTCGTATAGACGCAGCTATCGAGCGCACACTCTTCGCCGTTAGGTGCTCGCTCACGTCGTTTTTCGCCAAAGTAGATGCCACCAGTCAACTCTCGCATGACAAGCAGATCAACCCCTTCAAGGCGTTCGGGGCGTAATGGCGATGCGGCAACAAGTTGAGGGAAAATAGTGACCGGGCGGAGGTTGGCAAACAACCCCAATGCCTTACGTATGCCAAGCAGCCCTTGTTCCGGGCGAACTTTGGCATCAGGATTGTCCCACTTCGGCCCTCCAACCGCACCCAGTAACACTGCATCAGATTTTTGGGCTACCGTAAGGGTCTCAGCAGGAAGAGGCTGCCCTGTCGCATCAATGGCACAGCCGCCGATTAGTGCTTCGTGTAGCGCAAATTGATGGCCCCACTTCGCTGCAACGGCCTGAAGCACATTGACACCCTCTGCGACGACTTCAGGACCGATCCCGTCTCCTGGAAGAATGGTAATTGTAACTTGCATGCAACACCTCTTGTTATTAGAACGGCTCTACGGGCGGCTGACGCAGGGTCATTGCCTCCAACCAGATCATTATTGCAATCCAAAATGCATACGACGCCATTGCCACGACAATCACGCGGGCGCTGCGACCACGCTGCCAGAACATCCAGAAGCCCAGTGCACCAACAACGGCCACGGCCCAGGCAGAAAACATCAACCAGCGCGTAGTAATCGTTGATAGCGTGATAAAGGGCAAAATGCCTTGTGAGACACTTACCAGTACTGAGGCAAACACGAGCCATGGAAGAATCGAACGACCCAGCTTGCCGCGCATCAACAGGATGGTGCCGGGGATCATGAGCAGCACAGGGAAGAAGCCAAAGTGCGTTATCAGACCATCCTGCCACACTGCCTCGAAGCTTTCAGCACGTGGCGTAGGCGTGCGCTCAGTGACTTCGTTGAGACCAACCGTCGCAACACCAACCACCTGCTCAACGATCATATTCATAAAGCCGGTATAGTAGAACAGACCAACAAACAAGCTGGCCGTAAACCCAGCCCAGAAAATACGGACGACTCCCTGACGTTCTGTGGAACTACGTAAATAGAACCAGATCATCGGCAGTGCCAGCAAACCAAGCAGAACCGTGTTCATAAATAAGCCGATGTGCCCCAGAAAGACCTGTATCATTAATAAGACAATGCCCCACCAGAGCATCTGACTGCGATAGTGTGGCCAACCAGCGACCAGAGCCAGCATGAGTGCAATAAAGAACCACTGTGCAGCGACCTGAGTTTCAAAGGCAAACCATGTTGTCATAAACCCGGCAGCCGTCAGCGCATATGTAGCAGCGGTAATCACCCCGATACGCGCACTGGCCCCGGCACTGGCCATAAGCAGATAGAGCAGCACCACCGTCGATGCCTCGAAGAGACCAGCGCTAAATTCGAACCAGAAGCGTATGTCGAGTCCGGTCAGTGCAAACGGTGCCAACGTGAGATAGATAGCAGGCGGGAAGGGAAACGGAAGGCCACGGTGCTGTGCGGCAATGTAGACGCTGCCGTGATTCGTAAGCGTGTAGCGATTGACGTGGAGTTGCAGATCGCCCTGCATTGACTCGGGGTAAAGACGACCACCATATTTCAGGGCAAAACTCGCCACGGTCAAAAAGAGCAGCCAGCGCAAAACGGTCGGTGCGGGTAGGGCATTAAAACGCCGTAACAGCGGTGGGATGATCCACTGACAGAGAGCGGCAAATATCATACTCATCGCGCTGACCTGGATGATCCAGCGACTGGTGAACCCAAGGCGCGGTGCTTCTGTCAACAAAAAGAGGGGTGTACCAACCGCAATGGGCAGCAGAAGCCACCAAGTCATCCGCGGCGAGAAATCGATGAGGCGCAAGGTCACCCAGAGCAAAATCAGACCGAGTGGCCACGCAAACAACAATGCCCGATCTGGCAAAACGAATCCACCAGACGACACCGACTCGATCCAGATCTGCCTGGTCAGCGCGATGCCAAGTTCATCACGACTATCACCCTCACGTTGCCACTCATCGGTGTGTAAACCGAGTCGCAACACACCATCATTCATTAAGTGTGGTGGAACATAGATCTGATACTGAGACCCCTGTTCACGTAACGTAATCGGGACCACGGAACCATCACTCATCTGCACCCGTAAGATCGCCGGTATCTCAGGCGAAATCCACTGGGCACGATGCGAGGCGATATCGAGCGTGACCACCACACCGCGGCGGCCCACCCCGGGAACTTCGAGATAGGCCTCATCACCTTTTGACCACTGAATCCGCTGTGTCGCGCCTGAGCCTTCTGAGGGGTAGAATCCACGGAGGAAAGGCTGATCACTGCCCGGTCCAACAAGTTGTCCAACATTAAACGAATACGACAACGGTACCTGAAACAAGACCAACGTTAAAAGCAGCCAGAGGCCAATTAAGCCCCCCAGCCGCCAATCAAAGAGAACCGCGCTGACTGTTCGCAGCGCAGTTCGTGTTTCTAAGCGAGCTTGGACTGTTGATTGCATTCCATCAATTTCATGTTACAACCGTGCATACCCGGGCCGCGTGTGTGGCCTCATAGGACGCAATAGCTTCATCCTCGGCTAACAAAAATCCCATCTGGTCAACCCCCTTCAACAAACAATGTTTCGCAAACGGATCCACCGGGAAGGTCACCTGGCGGCCTCCCGGCAGTGTGAGTGTCTGGGATTCAAGATCAACCGTCACCTGCACCTCGGGACTCTCTGCAAAACGCTTTGCCAACTCCGTATAGATTTCTGTATCAACCGTAATCGGCAGCAACCCATTTTTGAGTGCATTATTCTGAAAGATGTCTGCAAAATAGGTGCTTATCACGGCTCGAAAACCATAACCGAGTAACGCCCAGGGGGCATGCTCACGCGATGAACCACACCCAAAATTGTTACCTGCTACCAACACTTCAACATCATGCACATCGGGACGATTGAGTACAAAATCTTCTTTCGGCTGACCATCGGTATTATACCGCCAATCGGCAAAGAGGCTGTCACCCAAACCAGTCTTGTTGGTTGTTTTGAGATAGCGTGCTGGAATAATCTGGTCTGTATCGACATTTTCAACAGGTAATACTACGATTTTAGCAGAAAAACATTGTATTGGTTTCATACGAGGCTCCTCATCGGACACTTTATACTGTTTTATCTATCTGGATGCGACATTTGCAATTCGTGTAACCCCCGTTCCTTGATAGCATCGCCAAAAATGCTCATCCCTATGTTAAACAGAGCCAAACCAATTGTGCCCTGAACAAACCAAGATTCACCATTGTTCTTACGACTTGTTGCATCACCTAAAAAACTGATACCGCATCCTAAGAGTAGGAGACCTATTGGGCTAAACAGTAGCCACTTTTGCTTATGACTCATCGTTCCTCTGTGTCTAGTACAAATTAGCGAATAAAAACAGTAAGTTCTGTATCACAAATCCTATTGACTAACGACTTCACGTGCATCAGTGATAACCCCATTGATCGCTGTTGCTGCTGCTGTCATGGGGCTGGCAAGGAATGTGCGCCCCCCCTTGCCCTGACGACCCTCAAAGTTGCGATTACTGGTCGAAACCGCATATTCGCCTGGTGCCAGTTGATCGCCATTCATCGCGATACACATCGAGCACCCGGCTTCGCGCCACTCCGCACCGGCATCCCGAAAAATGTCGTCGAGCCCTTCGGCTTCGGCCTGGCGCTTGACCTGCTGCGAGCCAGGAACGACGAGCATACGCACTCCCGGCGCAACTTTGTGACCCTGCAACACCCGGGCAGCCAATCGCAGATCGGAAATGCGTGAATTGGTACAACTCCCGATAAACACGACATCGACTTTATGACCCAACAAGAATTGGCCTGGCTGCAAACCCATGTAGGTCAGGGCTTTATCAAGCGCCATCTGCTGACCAGGGTCGGGAAACTGAGATGGCTCAGGTATGCGATTGGTAATTGGCATGCCCATACCAGGGTTGGTGCCATAGGTAATCATCGGGGTCAGTTGGCTAGCATCGAGTGTGATCGATGCATCGTATTGTGCACCTTCATCGGTCGGAAGGGTGCGCCACATTGTCATAGCTTGCTCCCAGGCTTCATCCTGTGGTGCCAGCGGACGTCCGGCGATATATTCAAACGTCGTATCGTCTGGAGCAATCATACCAGCCCGTGCACCACCCTCAATCGACATGTTGCAGATGGTCATCCGTTCTTCCATACTCAGCGCCCGAATGGCCTCACCGGTATATTCAAAAACATAACCGATACCACCCCCAACACCGATCTTTGCAATGATCGCCAGAATAATGTCCTTTGCAGTCACACCTGGCTGGAGACGGCCATCAACCCGAATCTCCATGGTCTTGGGCTTATTCTGAATCAGGCATTGCGTTGCCAGCACATGGGCAACCTCAGATGTACCAATACCAAAGGCCAGGGCCCCGAACGCGCCGTGTGTGCTCGTATGGCTGTCACCACAGACAATAGTCATCCCTGGTTGGGTCAAACCTTGCTCTGGCCCAATCACATGCACAATGCCCTGTTGATCACTACCCAACGCAAACAACGGAATGCCAAAATCCTGGCAGTTCCGTTCAAGCTGGGAAAGCTGGGCGGCAGCCTGCGCGTCGGTAATTGGAATGATGCCGTCAGCACCACGCGGTGTGGTTGGCGTTGAATGGTCCATCGTCGCCAACGTTTGGCCGGGGCGACGAACCTGCAAGCCACGCTGACGCAAATCGGAAAATGCCTGTGGTGACGTAACTTCGTGCACCAGATGCAAATCAATGTAGAGCACCGCCGGCGTGGTCGACGACTCGGCCCGGACGATATGCTGATCCCAGATCTTTTCAAATAAGGTGCGAGGATGGTGTGTCATCGTTTCGTACTCCATTATTGAACTATATACATGTCTTTCCTGTATGAAGACATCAAGTGTCAGGTCTACCTATGCAACATACTCAAGCCAACCCCAACGATCTTCGGTTTCACCACTGAACAGGCCAAAGAAAGCCTCTTGGATAGCGGTGGTGATGGGGCCGCGCTTACCAGAACCAATCGGTATCTGATCAACCGAACGAATGGCTGAAACTTCCGCCGCCGTTCCGGTAAAGAACAACTCATCAGCAAGATAGAGCGACTCACGTGGAAGATTCTGCTCACGTACTTCATAGCCAAGCTGGTGG
The DNA here is from genome assembly GCA_013122435.1 of Chloroflexi bacterium AL-N1. Taxonomy (GTDB): domain Bacteria; phylum Chloroflexota; class Chloroflexia; order Chloroflexales; family Roseiflexaceae; genus AL-N1. The sequence goes on along the minus strand of WYDT01000007.1, from coordinate 17,623 downwards.
GCGATCTTCATGATGGCGTCACGGGTGATACCAGGCAATAATGCTGCGGTGATAGGCGGGGTATACACGATATCATCGCGAATCAAAAACAGGTTCTCGCCTGAACCTTCACTGATGTTGCCATCAACGCCGAGCGCGATGCCTTCGACATAGCCGTGACGATTGGCCTCCATCACTATCAACTGCGAGGAGAGATAGTTGCCGCCCGCTTTCGCCATCGCTGGGATGGTGTTGGGTGCCACGCGCGACCACGAGGAGACCGCCACATCGATGCCATTTTCCAACGCATCGGCACCCAGATAGGCACCCCATTCAAACCCGGCGACCATGATTTCAACCGGATTTTTGAGAGGGAATACGCCGATCTCACCGTATCCACGCCACACCAGTGGTCGCAGATACGCGTTTGTCAACCCATTATCGCGTATAACTGTTTTGCATGCGGCATTGATGTCATCCACACTGTAGGGCAATTCCATACGATAGATTTTCGCCGAGTCAAACAGACGGCGTGTGTGTGGCGTCAGCCGGAAAATCGCCGGGCCTTTGGGTGTTTGGTAACAGCGAATACCTTCAAACACCGACGACCCATAGTGCAGTGCGTGTGACATCACATGCACGGTTGCATTCTCCCAGGGAATCAGCTCGCCATTGAACCAGATGTACTTAGTGGGAGTGATCGGCATAACAGTCCTCCTTACATTGTGCCATATTCATTGTCCGTATATGTATTATACGATGGTCTGCACATTGTCTGGGGACTGACCATCAACAGCTGCGGAAGGCTGGCCATCTCTCCAGCGTAAGAGAGGCAGCTCCAGACTATCCCAGAGGGCCTGCCAACTCGCCTCGATAATATTCTCAGAGCAGCCAACCGTGCTCCAGCGTTCCTCACCACGAGCCGATTCGATCATGACACGTGGTTTTGCTGCCGTCCCCAGATGCTCATCAATAATACGCACTTTGTAGTCAACCAGTTTGACATCGGCCAACTCGGGGTAATGTGGCACTAACGCTTTGCGGATGGCCTGGTCAAGGGCGTTCACGGGGCCATCGCCTTCCGCTGCGGTGTGCATACGCTCATCACCGACCTGCAGCTTGACGGTGGCCTGTGACATCATAGCGTTGTTCCCACGCTGTTCAACAATCACGGTAAAGTCGAGCAAGGTAAAAGGCGGACGGTAATCGGGTGAGGCCCGGCGGATCAACATCTCAAAAGAGCCTTCAGCGGCTTCAAATTGAAATCCGTCGCTCTCAAGTTCTTTGATACGTTGCAATACTGTACGCTCATTACCATTCAACGGCAAGCCTAGGGCCTCTGCTCGTATACGTACATTGCCGCGACCGGATAGCTCACTCACCACAACCCGCAACTCGTTCCCTACTAGTTCTGGCTCGATATGCTGATAGCTTTCAGCAACTTTGGCAATCGCAGCAACGTGAATACCACCCTTGTGGGCAAACGCACTACGGCCCACATACGGCGCGTGTGAGTCAGGGTTCAGATTAGCGATGGCGGCCACATAGTGTGATACTTCGCTCAGGCGCTGCAATTGTTCAGGTGCGACACAATCGTAACCCAGTTTGATTTGCAGATTGGCAATCAGTGGAATAAGATCCATGTTGCCACAACGCTCACCGTACCCGTTGATAGTTCCTTGCACGTGGGTACACCCGGCCTGCACTGCGGCCATGGCATTGGCAACCGCCAGCGCCCCATCATTGTGCGTATGAATACCAAACCGAGGCAGAGCAGCTACATCAGAGTATTGTGCTGCAAGATGCGCGTGCACATGCTGTACGGCTCGCGACACCTCTTCTGGCAGTGAACCGCCATTCGTATCACACAACACTAAACAATCTGCACCAGCTTGAGCCGCCACAGCAAGAGTGGACAAGGTGTATGCGGCATCCAGTTTGTAGCCATCAAAGAAGTGCTCGGCATCGTACACCACCTCTTTGCCCATCTGCTTAAAATAGGCCACACTATCGGCAATCATGCGGACGTTCTCATCGCGTGTTGTTTCTAAAACCTTCTCGACGTGTAAAACCGAACTTTTACCAACCAGCGTCACGACCGGGGTTTGTGCGTCTACCAATGCACGGATGTTGGCGTCGTCCTCACAGGAGGTGTGGGCGTGTCGTGTGCTTCCAAAAGCCGCCACCCTGGCTGTACGTAAGGGGGTTTCAGCAATACGCTGGAAAAAAGCCGCATCTTTGGGGTTTGATCCAGGCCACCCACCTTCGATATAGTGAACACCCAGCGCATCAAGTTCATCGGCAATCTTGAGTTTATCCTCAACAGAGAGCGATAGTCCTTCACGCTGTGTGCCATCACGAAGGGTCGTATCGTAAAGTAAAATAGACACTGCTAGCTCCTTGACTTTGATGAAATAGGAAATAGATAACCATCGATCAATATGGTGTGCTAGTGCAGTGGAATGGCGGGCAGCCGCTCGTAGTGAGCGACTGTCGGTTCTACCTCCAATACAAAAACCATTGCGACTCCTTGTAGCATGTCGCTACTCTTCAACCAGTACGTATCGCGGATAGCTGCCAAAGATTTTGAAAAAACCAGTCTGTCCCTGAATGTGTTCTAGAGCGCGTGCTATCTGCTCATCACGACGGTGGCCATTGATATCGACCAGAAAGATGTACTGTCCCAGCACATCTTTTGAGGGACGCGACTCCAGTTTGGTCATGTTGATCTGTCCCTGAGCCAACACTTGCAGTGCTTCAATCAGCACACCTGCGCGATCTTCACGAAAACCAAAACAGAAACTCGTTTTATCGTCACCGGTTTGTCCGTTATCCTGTCGACCCAGCGCGATAAACCGCGTCACATTGTGCGACCGATCCTGGATGTCCTGCGTGAGTATGGCGGCACCCGACAACTCGGCAGCGCGCAGGGTACAGATCGCCGCAGCGGGGCGCGCATCTGCCAACGCCTCTTTGGGAGCTGCGCTATTGCTCAGTGATGCAATCGTGGCCGCACTTGGTAAGCAGCGCTCCACAAAGCGACGACATTGCCCCAACGATTGCGGATGCGCGTAAAGCACCTCAATCTGAGGTAAGGCTATACCCGATTGTGCAGCGAGATAATGCCGAATCGGAACCACCGTCTCACCGGCGATCTGGAGATCCGTCTCGTGGATCAGCAGATCGAGGGTCGTTGTGACACTTCCTTCGAGCACATTCTCGATCGGCAGCACTCCTACCGTAGCCGCGCCTGTCTCGATAGCTGTCACAACAGCGGGAATACTGGGAAGCGGTAAAAGCGTCACATCCTTCCCCCCGTACGCGAGGGCCGCCGCCTCACTAAACGTACCGGGTGGTCCTAAATAAGCAATTGTTGATCCTGCAGGTGTTGTCGACACGTTCACCACTCCTATGTGTTGTTACTAACACTGGTATTGAAGGTGTCCGTCGCATATTGCGGTACATCAGCGTCGTAGCCGGACGCATAGGCGGCAGCCTCGGCCTTGAGACGCTCCTGCCGGGCCGCCAGCATTTTGTTCAACGCGCCGAGATATGCTTCCGCAGCCGCAACGATGGTGTCGGTATTCACACCGTACCCGCTATAGATCGGCGGCCCACGTCGATGGCTCACACTCGTTTTACTATCTTCTTCGCGAGCGCCTTGTTCGCGAATACGTACCGTAACCTCAGCAACAGCGTCCAGACCTTCGGTAATCGCATTGATTGAGAACTCGGTCAACTCATTCGGGCGACCCACGATGGTATTGATTGCTTTATAGATCGCGTCTACCGGTCCAGTGCCATGTGCGCTATTTGTGTACGCTTGTTCATCAGGGCCACGTAGACGCACGGTTGCCGATGGTGTCATATTTGTACCGCAATTAACCTGCACATGCTCCATTTTGTAAATTTCAGGAGTGTGTTGTGTACCACCAGCGATGAGTGCTTCAATGTCACGGTCATCAACGTGCTTTTTCTTATCACACAGTTCCTTAAAGTGAACAAAAATTTCCTGGAAGTCCTCATCATCAAGTTGATACCCTAACGCCTCGACATGCTTACGAAAGGCGTGGCGACCACTGTGTTTGCCCAATACGAGTAAGTTGCCGTCCAACCCCACGGTCTCGGCACTCATAATCTCGTAGGTCATACGATTCTTCAGGATGCCATCCTGATGAATGCCGGACTCGTGTGCAAAGGCATTGGCACCAACCACAGCTTTGTTTGGCGGCACAATCACACCCGTAAACGTACTAATCAAACGGCTACTGCGTGCCAGCTCTTTGGTATTGATATGTGTGTTCAAATCAAAGAACTGTGAACGGGTATGCAACGCCATCACCACCTCTTCGAGCGAAGCATTGCCCGCACGCTCACCAATGCCGTTGATAGTGCACTCAATCTGGCGGGCCCCGGCCCGTACACCCGCCAGGCTGTTGGCCACGGCCATGCCCAGATCATCGTGGCAGTGGGTCGAAAGAATAACCTGATCCCCACCAGGGACCTGCTCACGAATGCCAGCAATCATCGCGCCGTATTCCTCGGGAGTAGCATACCCAACCGTGTCGGGAATATTGAGCGTTGTAGCACCTTCCTCTACGGCTGCCGCAAGCACCTGGTACATATAATTCAGATCAGATCGGCTGGCATCCATCGGTGAAAACTCGACATCTTCGCATAAGGAACACGCATAACGGACCATTTCACGGGCCTGTGCTAACACGGCTTCACGTGTCGAACGTAGCTGATGCTCGATATGAATATCAGAGGTCGATATGAAGGTGTGAATGCGTTTTTTGGCTGCGGGCTGAATGGCCATCCATGCTTTGTCGATATCATCCTTATTGGCACGAGCAAGGGCCGCGATCACTGGGCCATCGGGTGTGCCAACCTCACGGGCAATCTGATGCACCGATGCCCAATCGCCGGGTGACGCCGCCGGAAAACCGGATTCGATAATATCAACTCCCAGACGTGCAAGCTGATGTGCAACCTCTAGTTTCTCTTCCAGAGTCATGGTGCAGCCAGGCGCCTGTTCACCATCACGTAGTGTCGTATCAAAAATACGTACATGATCCTCCATTGTAGATTGCTCCTTACACTAAAAACCGAGAACTGCTGTCTCGGCTCTCGGTTCATATCAAGCTCCACCTTGTCCGGGCGTTACTTCTTTAGGATTTACAAACGGCATCATCTTCCGCAATTCACGGCCTACCTGCTCAATAGAATGGTTCGAATCCTGTGTCCGCATAGCATTGAAGCGGGATCGTCCGGTATTATTCTCCTCGATCCACTCTTCGGCAAAGGCCCCACTCTGAATATCGGCCAGCAATGTCCGCATGGCTGCACGTGTCTGATCGTTAATAATCTGTGAGCCAGCAACATAATCACCAAATTCAGCCGTGTCAGAGACCGAATACCGCATGTAGTTGAGGCCGCCCTGATAGAACAGATCGACGATAAGTTTTAGTTCGTGCATACACTCAAAGTAGGCAACTTCTGGCTGATACCCAGCTTCGATCAGTGTTTCAAAACCAGCCTTGACCAATGCTGAAACACCACCACACAACACAGCCTGCTCACCAAACAGATCGGTTTCGGTTTCTTCGGTAAAGGTCGTCTTGAGGAGACCAGCACGTGCACAGCCCAACCCTTTGCCATAGGCCAGTGCGTCTTCAAAGGCATGGCCAGACGCATCCTGATGGACGGCAACCAGTGCGGGTACGCCACCACCCTGCGTATACACCTCGCGCACACGATGGCCGGGGGCTTTGGGTGCAACCATACTGACATCAACACCCTCAGATGGTACAATCTGCCCATAGCGAATGTTAAAGCCATGGATAAACACCAACGTTTTACCTGTACTCATATGGGGTGCAATCTCATCCCGATAGACGGATGCCTGTACCGTATCTGGCAGGGCAATCGTCACAATCTGGGCCTCACGTGTGGCATCCGCGACCGATTTGACCGTGAGACCGACGGCCTCTGCTTTGGCCCGACTCTTTGATCCTTCATACAAACCAACCCGTACATCCAACCCACTCTCTTTCAGATTGAGTGCATGGGCATGACCCTGACTACCAAAGCCGATGATAGCGATAGCCTTGTTACGAAGGCGATCTAGATCAGCATTATTCTCATAGTAAAGTTGCGCCATAATATCCTCATTTTCAGGATTACAAATCAGAAATTACTCCATCGCCTCGGCGTAATCAGCCCACCAAGCACACCAATCAACACCATCTTCCTCCGTATACTCATCCGTACCACCCTCACTCATCGCAACAACTTCATAATCGGTCATATCAACGGAAACATTACATTGCAGCGTTGTCATGGCGTTTCTCCTTTATACATATAGACTGCTACAAACTAATTCAGGGTCGCAACAGACTCAACTGCCTGGCCATTACTGACTTCCTGTGTACTTGGTGCCTGGTGTGTACGGATACCACGCACCATGGCAATCCGTCCGGTACGCATCATTTCTTTGATACCAAATGGACGAATGACCTCGATAAAATTCTCTACCTTTGCAGGGGCGCCCGTCATCTCGATCACCATGGAACGCACACCAACGTCGACAATCTTTGCATCAAAGACGCTGGCCATGGAGACAATCTCGGGACGAACCGCCCCAACCGCACTCACCTTCACCAATACCATTTCACGTTCAACCGTCGGATCTTCAGTCACATCGCTAACCTTAACCATCTCTACCAGTCGATAGAGTTGTTTGGTCACCTGCTCAATATCATCCGACTCAACGACAACCGTCATACGGCTGATGCCAGTCATCTCACTATGACCAACCGCAAGGCTTTCTATGTTGTACCCCCGGCGGCGAAAAAGACCTACTGCACGGGTAAGCACCCCTGGTTGATCTTGCATGAGCGCGATGATTGTATGTTTTTTCAACGAATTGCTCCTTATGTGTTGACTTACACAGATAATGCCAATTAAACGATATTGCAAGTTACAGCACAGCACAATACTACGTAGTTACCGTCTCAGATTCGGGTGCCTCGGTGAGCATCTCGTGAATACCCTTGTTCTGTGGCACCATCGGGAAGACATTCACCTCACGCTCAACGCGGAAATCGATCAGCACAGGACCATCGTGAGCATACGCCTCGTTAATCGCACCTTCAACCTGATCCATCTGTTCCACAGTGATGCCCTTCCAACCATACGCCTCCGCAAGACGTGCAAAATCTGGCCCACTCAGCGGTGTACCACTGTAGCGTTTGTTCTCAAATAGCTCCTGCCACTGGCGCACCATCCCCAGATATCCATTGTTGATCACCGCAACCTTGACATTCTTGATACCCTCTTGAACAATGGTGGCCATTTCTTGATTCGTCATCTGGAAGCCACCATCTCCGGCGATAGCCCACACCACATCGTTTGGATGTGCAACCGCAACACCCATCGCTGCAGGGACGGCAAAGCCCATCGTTCCTGCACCACCACTTGTGATGTGTGTGCGTGGGCTGTACCAATCGATCAGTTGGGCGGCCCACATCTGGTGCTGACCTACATCGGTCGCAATGCGATAATTACCACGGTCATTCAGGATACGGGTCATGGCGTCATACACATCGTGTGGCATCAACTGAGACGTATCGGGACGGTTGAGATACTGTTGTTTATGCTGATGTTTGGATTGCATCTCGCGGATGTGCTCCATCCAATCACTTGCATTCCCGTACAAAGCTGCCAATTCCGCCTGATCAGGCAAATCTTCCAGTAAAGCCTGCAACACCACTCGTGCATCGCCAACAACCGGAACAGTTACTTTCACGTTCTTCCCAATCTCCGATGGATCGATATCGACGTGAATGACCTGTGCGTTGGGGGCAAACGTCGATGCCTTGCCGGTCACACGGTCATCAAAGCGCCCACCAATGTTGAACAGTACATCACATTCCTGAATCGCACGATTGACATGTACCCAGCCATGCATACCAGGCATACCAATGCTCAATGGATGGTCTTCGGGGAAGGACCCAATACCATGAAGTGTCGTGATAACTGGGATGCGGGTGCGTTCAGCGAAAGCGCGCAATTCTTCAGACGCATTAGCCATAATTACGCCATTCCCGGCCATGATGAGTGGCTTTTTCGCGTTAGCAAGCAGCTTGATGGCCTCGCGAATTTGCTTGCGATTGCCTGTATACGTTGGCTTATAGCCTGGTAAATTGATCTGTTGATCCCATACGGGGATCGTACGAGCGATTTGGGCGTCCTTAGTAATATCAACTAACACCGGTCCTGGGCGTCCCGTCGTAGCAATATGAATAGCCTCTTTGATCACATAGGCCAGCTCATCTACATTCTTTACCAGATAATTGTGCTTGGTGATCGGCATGGTGATACCAGTAATGTCGGTCTCCTGGAAGGCATCCTTCCCCAGCACATGGCTCCCAACCTGGCCGGTGATAGCCAGCAGTGGTGTACTATCCATCATTGCATCTGCAATGGGCGTCACAAGGTTGGTAGCACCAGGACCACTGGTCCCAATACACACCCCTACTCTACCGGTCGTGCGCGCATAACCCTCAGCAGCATGTCCAGCACCCTGTTCGTGACGACAGAGTATGTGACGCAACTGCTCACGATATTCCCACATTGCGTAATAGAATGGCATGATAGCGCCACCAGGGATACCAAACATCACATCCACTCCCTCGCGGATCAGCGCCTCACACATGATTTGTGCACCAGTGCGTTCTTCTGACATTACGTTGACCTCCTGATTGAGTCTTTGCATCTATAAAAATAATAAATATCAAGCTATACTAAAATCGCGCCATTGCTCGCGTTCGTTACCAAACGTGTATAACGTGCCAACCAGCCTCGTTGGTATTTTGGCTCCATCGTCTGCCATGAATTCCGTCGTGCTGACATTTCTTCATCACTCAGCTCAACATCGAGTTGACGTGTAGAAAGGTTGATACTGATCATATCGCCATCCTCAAGTAACCCTATCGGACCACCTTCTGCAGCCTCTGGTGATACGTGTCCAATACATAAACCACGTGTACCACCACTAAACCGACCATCAGTAATGAGCGCCGTACTGTTACTGAGTTCAGGAATGCCCTTAATCATGCTGGTGAGCGCCAACATTTCCCGCATCCCAGGACCACCACGTGGTCCTTCGTACTGTACAACCACTACATCACCTGGCTGAATCTTGCCATTGACCACCGCATTAGTAGCGACTTCTTCGCTGTCAAACACACGTGCCGGACCACGAAACGTCATCTCGTGCTGATCAACCGCACCGACTTTCACTACCGCACCCTCCATCGCAAGGCTGCCAAACAGCACACACAAAGCCCCACGCGGCGAGTGGGGTGAGTCGATGGGGCGAATACAGTCAGGGTTGCGATTTTCGGCGTGCTGGAGATTTTCACCGAGTGTGCATCCTGTCACTGTGGGCACATCCAGCTTCAGTATCCCTGGTCTCTTTGCCAGTTCTGCCAGGATGGCTAGGATACCACCAGCATCGTTCACATCCTGAATATGCCATTGACGTGGACCATCCCAGGCGGGTGACACTTTTGCCAGATGGGGAGCGTGGTCCGAAATGTCATTGAAAGTACTAACGGGATAATCGAGATCGGCCTCCCGCGCCAGTGCCAGAACATGTAGAACGGTATTCGTTGACCCACCCATCGCAACATCAAGCGCCATGGCATTGGTGATCGACTCAGCCGTTACCACGTCACGAAAGCGAATATTCCGTTGCACCAGTTCGATGATTTGTATGGCGGCCTTCTTTGCAAGTTCGTGTCGTTCAGGGGAAACAGCGGGGATGGTTCCGTTACCAGGGAGTGCAATACCGAGGGCTTCGCAGAGGCAGTTCATTGAATTAGCAGTGAACATACCACTACAACTACCACACGTCGGGCAACTGATCCGCTCCAGTTTGAACAACTGCTCATCGCTCATCGCTCCAGACGCATGTTTGCCAACCGCTTCAAAAACGGTCACCAGATCACTGCGATTGCCTTCTTCGTCTTCACCGACCAGCATCGGTCCACCAGAAACGAAGATCGTGGGAATATTGACCCGCGCAGCACCCATCAGCATGCCTGGCGTAATCTTGTCACAGTTGGGGATGCAGATCATTGCATCAAAACAATGGGAGGCAGCCATCGTCTCCACACTATCAGCAATGAGTTCACGCGAGGGCAGTGAATAACGCATTCCCTCGTGGCCCATCACAATGCCATCATCAACACCAATCGTGTTAAACTCAAACGGGATGGCACCCGCTGCACGCACTGCTTCCTTCACCACTCGACCAAATTCCTGCAGATGGACATGACCAGGGATAATATCAACATACGAATTACAAATTGCCACAAAGGGCTTGTTGAAGTCTTCCTCATCACGAATCTGCCCTGTTGCACGCAACAGACTTCGATGGGGAGCACGCTCAAATCCGCGCTTAATTATGTCAGAACGCATGGCAAAGCCCTCCATTAGAGGCATTTCTTTTCAAAGCTCTAGGCAACCATCAAAGGTTTCTATGATTTACCTTTTCTTCAAGGCAAATCGATTATCAGATGATGTACGGGTCTTTTGAGCAGCATTGCTCCTGGTCAGATAGCAGACCAGCATAGTGCCATCGTCGGCATAAGAGGGATGTCGTTGTATGCAGAGCAACATTCTCCTGGCATAAGTTGCATGTATGTCGATCAATAGACGAACGTATCATTTAATGCCTGCTTAAACCTAAAACCCCTCCCATTTCTGGGAGGGGTTTGCTTTCACTCGCTACAACTTTGCCGCTTTACCTCCCAAACAGCTGTAAGCCCTTGATAATAATAAGGACTACAAGAAGGAGACTAAGGATAAAGTTGTGTGCGAAAAAGTTCATTGATGTATCTTTCACAACCATGTTCTCGTTACTTTTGCGAGTATACTCCATAAAGTATGTCCATGTCAAGCGGTATTTTATAACTTTTTAGCAACTTTTTGATAACCTCATTGCACTTTGTGATATAATCAAACACACTGTATCCCATAGAGATGATGAATATATACAGCCGCTCTGCATTTTCAAACCATTCTATACATAAACAAATTATCATAAAAAATTTATATTAAGTATAAATTAAGCACTCGTAAAAATGAAAGTACTGATATGCCGAACACAAAACCAAACCGACTATGGCATCCATCACTTTGGGCGAGTTGGAAGCCCTTCGGTATTGGGGTCTGACGTGCAACGGAACGAAAAGGTACGCTACGTGGGAAACGTGATTTAACTACAGGTGGTTGAGCGGCCTGAGGGTTCCTTGACGTATCCGCTGATCCAAAATGAACGCATACTGTCCCAAGACGTTGATGTGGCGGTACAGGAGTGGGGAAAGGCGTGCGACATCCTCCGCACGCACCGCCACGGCCTGGTGGTGTACATGCGCCAATGTTGCCTGCCTACACATCGTATTCCACAAGACCACCGCGTTGGTGACGAACCCTAGTGCGTCGAGCTGATCTTCCGGCCCCTCGCGGTAGCGTTTCCAAATTTCACCGCGTTGCCCATAACCAATGGCACGTGCGAGCGCATGTCGCTCTTCCCCACGCTTGCGTTGCGTCAGAATCCGACGGCGATAGTCGGCGTTCTCAATATAGTTGAGTACATAGCAGGTTTTATTGATCCGTCCTACTTCGATCAGGGCCTGGGTCAGGCTGGAAGGACGTTCACTTTTCAGCAGTGAGCGCAGAAGTGTGGACGCATGGATACGCCCCATTTTCAGCGACCTGGCCACACGTAACATATCATCCCAGTGCTGCTCGATCCGGTGCAGCTATGCCACACTACGGGCGACGGCATTGAGCACCCCATAATCCGCAGCTTGGTCGATCCGCCAGAAGGTGGCTGCTCCTGCATCGGCCAGACGTGGGGAAAATTGATAGCCAAGTAACCAGAACAACCCAAACACGCGATCGCTGGTCCCCGCGGTATCGGTCATAATTTCGGTGGGCTGGAGCCCGGTTTGTTGTTCCAACAAGCCTTCGAGGACAAAGATGGAATCGCGGAGGGTCCCAGGAATCACAATGCCGGACACCCAAAGCACTGATCAGCGGGAAAGTTGTACCAGGTAATGCCCCGATGGGGACCAAAATAGGCGCGATTTGGTCCCGCATGGAGGGTGCGTATCGGCGTGACAAAGCGCAGGCCATCAGCCGAGGCAACGTCGCCACCCCCCACGTTTGCACCAAGCGCCGGGTGGACTGATAATCGACTAAGCAGGTGTTGGCACGGATTAATGTGTCAGCACGCACATAATTCTGTTTGACCCACTTGAGCCGGTGCTTGGTCAAAACGGGCACCTGGGGTTTGATCAACGGCGCGAACCCAATATTGCACGCTTCTGCCAGCAGCATGGCACACAGGCTGGTCGTCAAATCGTCCGCACGCGTCGTGGCTTCGCTGACATGGGAGAACGCATGAGCGAAACCAGTATGCGTGTGTATTTCGAGCAGCAGTTCAGGTAAATCAATCGGTGGTAGCAGTTCTGTGACTTGGGCTCTGAGCTGCAGCAGGCTGGGTGGTTCTTCCAGTTTGTCCAAATTCGTAATGGTGAGGGAGGGGTGCTTGCCAGAAGGGTCAAGCTGCACCGCCTGATTTGCCTCAAACTGAGACGCAACGCGTTGATAGATTGCGTCCAGTGGTTGGGCGAGGTTGGTCAGGGCTTCTGTGGGCGCAGCGGGATGGCCGAGCGAACGGCATACATGGGCGCGCTGTACCTGCCATTCCTCACCCTGGAGGAGTTTTGCCCGTGGGTCACCCCAGCGGTCACTGTGTTCAACATACACAACTCGTCGGCGTAACCGATCCTGCAACGTCGCCAACAAGCACAACGTATAGCCGCGTTTCAGGACACGACCTGCGGTATCAAAGACCAGACGGTGCCAAGGTTTGGTGATAATAGTGCGGGGCACCTGCTCCAGAAGCTGCTTACGGGATGTGCCCAGCGCGGCAAGATACTGCAATGCCTCCAGGGTGGTGGCACCTGCCGGAGCCGCGCTAAACGCAATGCCATTGAGCAGTTGCGGTAAAAACCGCTGGACTTTGCCATACGGTGCGACCAGTTCCTCATGAAAGTAATCATCAGGGGATCGTGCCAGATCACGGATCGTGGCGATTGACGCTTGCACAGGCGCTTTGAAAACGTGTGCAAAGATGGCTGCTCGTAGGTCCACATCGTGCGGTTCTTCCCCCACGAGCATGCTACACACGTCCGCAAGCGTGAGTGCGGATTGATCCAAATCTCTGAGCGTTCGCAACCGCTTTTTCTGGCCCAGTTTTTTGGTCTCCCCAGCAATATGCGTGATGAGCGCATCAAGAAGATCCAAGGCATCATCCAGGGCCATGATTTCATACGCTTTGACAAAGGCGACTAAAAAAGCGCTGCGCTTCTCTTCCGGCCTGCGTGCGATGGTTTGCCGGGAAACTAGCCCGGCATGACGGGCTAACGTCTGGAGCCGTACCGGAGGAATATGCGACAGATCCAGGTGTTGGAATCCAAATGCGCGGAGCTCCTGATACCGTTCAACTGCTTGATTAAAGGCCAGACCACTGATGGTGGTCGGTCCGGTACGATAATACTCAAAGCGCGTGCTGCTGGGTGTATCTGGGATGTGACAGAGGGTTTCCAACCGCGCTTTTTGTGCCGTAGAGGGTAATGAGGCTAACCGTCGGTATAATCGATGCGTGGCTCGTTCACGAATTTCGGCGATCAAGCGTGCGAGGGTAGTGGCTCCTGGGAGCCATACTTTGTGTTGCACCAACCAGGCGGTAGCATAGTCAAAGAGCAAGCTGGGGCGTTCAGGGCTGATCCAGGCGCGACTATAAAGGAGACGAATGAACCGAAAGCGCCACGGTGGAGCAGCGAAATCGGCATATCCATACACCTGCTGGATCTCGGCACTATGGCTATACCGGGTGGCCTTTCTTCGCAGATAGTTGCTGATAATACTACTATCGATGATGGCTAATTGATGGGCAACGAAAGCGAGGACCCCTGACGGCACTGCGGTTGGGTCCGGTAAAAATGTCCCCAAAAACCGGACCGTGGTGAGTTGCAGGGCAAATCCTAATCGATTATGCACACCACGCCGTTTCCTGATGAGCACATGATCGGTATGGTCAAGGTGCAAATAACGAGCGAGTTGCGCCTCGGTTGGTTCGCCAGCAAAACGTCCATACGTCTGTTGTTGCGCTTCCGTCAGAAATTCAACGGGCATCTTACTCCTGTAGGCGCAGATATTGATAGAGGGTTTCACGGCTAATCCCGAAGTCACGTGCCACGTATGCTTTGGGCTTGCCGCTGGCAATCTGGGCTTTTATTGCGGCGATTTCCGCGTCAGAGAGCGCACGTTTTCTACCACGGTAGGCCCCCATGACCGACAACAGGAATTGCGCCATCGGCGAATCTTCGCCGATAAACGTCAGTTGCTCTTTGACAAAGGTGATCTGAACCCCCCTTTCCGTCAAGAAGTGCACAATGCGTCGGAGGTCATCGAGATTCCGCGCCAAACGATCCATACTATGCACGACGACGGTATCACCCATACGTGCATAGGCCATCAGTGCCGTGAGTTCGGTGCGGTTGCTCACGGTGTCGGACATGGTGTCTCGCAACGTACGATCCACATGGATACCTTCCAGTTGCCGTTCCGGGTTCTGGTCCAGGGCACTTACCCGGACATACCCGATTCGTTATCCATGCATGGTTGCAGCTCCTATGTGTCAGGTTAGAGTCTATGACCATACCTTCCATATGTCAATATGGGCATGAAAGAACCTTATCTTGACACCATGGGCACCCCTCACCTGACGTCAGGATAGGGTATACGCCAAGCTGACAGTACGACCGCCGGCCGCTGCCCCGTACCTCCACAAGCAGCGGCGGACGGAGAGACCGTGACTCACATAGGAGGCCAGGAACTACGTCGTGGAATGTCGCGGCGGTCGAGACCGCCGTGTGCTACTGAACACAGAGACACAGAGCGATGGGCGGAGCCTGAGCTTGTCGAAGGCGGAGCAGCACAACAGCAGATCGGCAGTACGCGGAGGTGCTCGATCCGGTCGAAGGCAACGACGGGATACCACAACCTTCGCTTGTCTTTTGCCCATACATTGTTGTGAAACCTTCACCCACGCGTAGAACTCCCCCCTCTATACTCATACCGCGAGAGTTCATAGCCTTTCCACACCAAAAAACCGTGATTGTTTCGTTCTTGCCCATCTACATCTGTTACTGTGGCCAGGTCTGTGTGGCCCCTTCCACTTAACACGCTGCTCTACGCCCTCTGCTAGTTTCACAAAAAACCCTTGACGCACACAGAGTTTTTTGCGATGATCAAAATCGCGTTAAACATGTTACCCCTGACGCTCTACTTGATACGCATACCCTATGTATTATATTTATCTCTACCTCCTGCTGGCGACCTGATTGAGGAGTGTGTGGTAGAGCACGTTTTGGAGGAATGACTATGCGTACCCATCACCACGCCCTGTGGCGTCGGATCGTGTCCGTTGTGTTGGTCTTTAGTCTGTTGATTGGGGCCATGCCGCCTGCTTCCACTGCTGAAGCGGTGGACCACACCGCGCCCGCCACCGCGACCACCGCCGCCCCGTTACCCGCGCCCGCCCACGCTCGAACAACCGCCGACATGCCGATCCCGACCGACGCCGAGTCGACCAGCTACCCGGCGGACTATGTCGACACCCTACGGACCCAGTATGATGCGCGGCATACCGTACGTGCCACTGCTGGTTTTGATGGTCGCTTTGCCATGCCCAGCTATGCCACGCACACCATCCCTGGCCCCATTGATCTGACCGTGACCAACGATATTCCTAGGGGTGACCCAGTCACAACCACCCTGACATTGCCGCCAGGCAGCTATCACCAGCAACTGACTGCCGATGTCACGTTGAGTGGTCCCAGTATTGTGGTTGGGCGGGTGGCGGTCTTCTCAGCGGCTAGTGGCCGCTGGGAGGAGGAGGAGTTGGCCAGCAAAGAGGAGGAAGGGACCTTTGATCTGAGCGGCACGGTTTCGCTGGGCTCTACCGCCATACCGCAGGATGCGCCCGTGACGATAGAACTACGTTGTTATAAACGCAGTACCGCACAAACCGGGCGCTGTATCTTTCGTAATCTTCAGTTCATCAACGATGTTCCTGGCTGGCAGCCGCAGGCAGAGAGCCCGACGAACCGTTGGGCTTTGGCGGTTGGGGCATCAGCCGGAGCCATTACCGCTGATCCCCAGCGGGGGACGTTTCTTGGTATTACCATGGATGGTAATCGTCGTGGGGGTGCGCCAGCCAATAGTCGTATCCGCTATCGTAGCGCCATCTTTCCCTTTCCAACGATTGAGAGTACGGATGTGGTGACCGCCAGTCTCTGGTGGGCGCGGCACACCGTCGATGAGAATCCCGGTCCCACGGCAACAGGGGTGGCGCTCGTGTTTCGCCCACTCAATGGCTTACGTGCTACCCTGTTAGAGGTGCCGGATCGGGCAGTAGAGGATGGTATCCCTATCAACGAACTAGAGGATTGGAGCTATACCGTCAGTGATGATATTACCAATGTCGTGGACGACTTTTCCAATCAATCTGGTTGGATCGAGATTGTGAAAAAAGCTGGCCGTGCGGACCACGTCCTCGCCCTCGACGACATCCAACTGTATATCAATGGGGAACCGGCGTGGACCGGGAGTGGCGACCCGCTCCCGGCAGACCAGCTCGTGGGGCAGTGCAGTTGTGAGAGCTGTGGCCAAGCGCAACTGCTCGACAACGACCCGGTCAACACCTGCCAGGGGAGTTTCCACCTCGCCGCCAGCGATCTGTCTGTCGCGAGTAGTGGTCCGGCGCTGACCTTTGGGCGCAGCTACACCTCGCTGCTGGCCGACCCGACGACGTATCCGACCACGCCCATGGGACCGGGCTGGCGGCATCACTTCGACCACCGCCTGACGCTGCCCAGCCAGGTTGGCGGTGAGCCGGACACCCTGATCTACGAAGCGCCGACGGGCAACCGCCTGCGCTATCGGCTGACCGATGCCGGCACTTACCGCGCCGCGACCGGCGTCCGGGGCACGCTGGTCGTCGATGGGAGCACCTACGCCCTGACCCGCCGCGATCAGTCCGTACTGGTCTTCGATAGCCAGGGGCGCCTCACGGAGCAGCGCACCTCTGAGGGGCATCAACAAACCCTGAGCTACTACAGCGGTACGGGCCAGGTCTGGGACGGCCAACTCCAGCAGGTCACCGATGGGACCACCGGGCGCACCCTCACCCTGACCTATCAGGACCTGAACGGGTCCGCCCGTATTGCGTCGGTCGCGGACCACACCAACCGCACGGTGAGCTACACCTACACTGCCAACGGCGACCTGGAAACGGTCACCGACCTGCGGGGCGGCGTGACGACCTATGGCTATGACGGGAGCACTCACCTGCTCACGACCGTCACCGACCCATTGAACGCGGTGCAGGTCACCAACACCTACGACCTGACTGCGCCGAATCGTCCGGTCATCCAGCAGGTCGAGCGGAGTGGCCGCCAGATTACCTATGCCTATGCCCAGACCGCCACGGGTACGA
>WYDT01000006.1 GCA_013122435.1 Chloroflexi bacterium AL-N1 | reverse complement strand
CATCCCACTGGCATACACGTGCCGTACCTGCTGATAGCGCAGGTGCCGTTGGGTGGCCGCCGATGGGTGGCCATCAGTGGGAGACTCCGTGAGCAGTGCTGCCGTGGGTTGATCACCCATACGGCGGACATCATGCAGATCGGAGCGGTGCTGCTCAAACACACGGAGCAGGGTCTCAGTCAGGTGCTTCAGTAGATGAAAGCGGTCAGCCACCTGGGTGGCGTGGGGTGCTCCCTGCGTTGCGGCGGTTGCAAATGGGCCAGACCGATCGCGACTGATAACCGTCCTACGAGGATAGCGTCGGCGCCACGCGGCCACATGCTCACTCCGACAATCTGGCAGCAGGTCCAGCACGCGATGGTCTTCGAGAGCCACGATAATGGTGCCGTACGTGCGTCCTTTGCGCCAGGCCCACTCATCAAGGCCCACCACCTGTGGCGTGCCTGGTGCAGGGAGGGGCGCTGCTCGTAGAATCCGCAACAGGGTGCTGGTGCTCGTGCCACTCACGAGGAGGGTGCTGAGGCGGCTCCCCGCAGTAGCACCCGCCATGAGCGCAATCTGGTGCAATAGCTTGGTCAAGCGGGTGGTTCGCCGCGCCGCTGGTGCCACAAGCTCAAGCAAACGTTCCGCGAAAAGTTGTTGTGAGCACGCGAGATATTGACAACGAAAGCGACGGACCTGGAGTTGCCAGCGCACGGCTGCCCCAGCCCAGGCTAGATCATGTAGGCGGCGCGTATAGCGGCTGTGAACACGATGCGATACCATTCCACAGGTAGGGCAAGCTGTGTAGGGGTAGTTCGAGCAGAATGGAGTGGTCAGCAACCGTGATATTGGTCAACTGTACGTCTGCCATAGTAGGGAAGAGAAGTTGTGTGAGCATACCACCTCAGAAGGAAATAGTACGGAAAAGGGATACCATACCATATCCCGAATCGGTGTGGCGGTCTCGTTATCCAAAGTGACGAAGAGCCCACGTCATGCGGACAGGTCCGCGAGGCTACATAGGTCACTTCAATAAGTTTGCGTACATATCAGATTCATCCGCTTCTACACGCTTTGCGCCGTTTCAGATTTCATCTCCTGCTATCCTAAGAGCTTTCATTGCTATATGTCGTAGCATTTCGCGCAATTCAACAGGCTGTATAACGGAGACAGAGAAATCCAGGCTAATCAATACATGGGCAACCCATTCGAGTTGTGCAGTAGTACGTCGAAAGATAATCCCCTCATTGGTTTCTTCCAATGTTCCCATAATCGGATGAATGATTTTTTGGGCTTCTTCCATCGAAGTCTCCAGAATGACCTCAACCTGGTGAGCACTGGTTCCCAAGGCGATTGAATGGAGGACATGGCTCAATACGTCGAAATGCTCAGGTCGTACAAAGGATTGCTCCTGCGCCTCAAGGGAGATAATGCGATCTAGCCGAAATGTACGTAAGTCCTGGCGCAGATGGCAATAGCCAGCGGTATACCAGTAGCCCTCATTAAAGACGATTCCATAAGGATCGAAGCCACGTTCTGATGCATCACCATTCCATGACAGATACTGCAAATGGACCTGCTGACACTGTTGAACCGCAGAACTGAGTGTGACGATAAAGTCATTGTGCAGCAATGACGGTGGTGGTGTAGTGTTGAATATGATAGCTTCCTGTAGACTGCGGACTTGCTGTAGCGGTTTTTCGGGCATGACTCGCTCGGTTTTGGCCAGAGCGCCTTCCACCGATGCCACATCAACCGGAAAGCGAAACTCACGCATGGCCAATAAACCTAATGTTATAGCGACCGCTTCAGCATCCGTAAACATGAGTGGTGGTAAGCGATGACCACGCTGTAACTGGTATGCGCCATAGGGTCCACGTTCTGCCTCAACGGGGAAGCCCATATCCTGCAGCATAACGATATATCTGCGGACTGTGCGTACATCAATCTCAAGGCGCCGCGCAATCTCTGGACCACTCATTTGTTGATACGATTGTAAAAGCTCAAGTACAGTTAACAGGCGGGTGGTAGGGGAGTACATGTGTCACATCCTCTTTATAATCAGGGCGAAACTTGTCCTGATTTGCTGCTATAGTCAAAGTATAGCTGATTGCGCCAAGTTTTTAGGAAGATATGGAAGCCTGTCAGTCAGGTATCTCAAGAAAGGTGACACAATGACAGTCCAGCCCTTTACCATCAACATTCCGCAAGACACCCTTGATGATGTGCAGGATCGCCTGGCGCGTACCCGCTGGCCGGATGAATTGCCCGATGTTATGTGGAACTATGGTGTGCCGCTAACGTATGTGAAGGAACTTGTAGAGTATTGGCGTACTGATTATGACTGGCGTGCACAGGAGGCCAAACTTAATAGCTACCCACAGTTTACAACCACACTTGATGGACAACATATTCACTTCTTGCACGTGCGTTCACCAGAGCCTGATGCGTTTCCGCTTATTGTAACGCATGGTTGGCCAATGTCAGTGGTAGAGTATATCGATCTCATTGAACCACTTACCAATCCGAGGGCACATGGTGGAGATCCGGCGGATGCGTTTCATCTTGTTATTCCATCTATCCCAGGTTTCGCCTTTTCTGGTCCTACCCATGAAACTGGTTGGAATAGTCGTCGGATTGCTAAGGCATGGGCAGCGTTGATGCAGCGTCTGGGATACATTCATTATGGTGCACATGGGAATGATACCGGTTCGGTTATTTCGCCAGAAGTTGGTCGGTGCGCTCCAGATCATGTTGTTGGTGTCCATGTGACACAAGTTTTCTCATTCCCGTCAGGTGATCCAGCTGAATTCGCTGATCTCTCGGAAGACGACATGGCACGACTACAGTTTCTCCAACACTTTAATGATAACTTTTCTGCCTTTAACAAACTCCAGTCCACTCAGCCTCAGACACTTGCATATGCCTTGCTCGACTCGCCCACTGGTCAACTCGCATGGAGTAGTCAACTGTTTGGTGAGTCGGTCAGTCGTGACTACATCCTTACAAATGTGATGATCTACTGGTTGACTGGTACGGCTGGCTCTGCGGCACGTCTGTACTATGAGGATGCACATGCTCAAAACGAGGAAACTACTCCAACCACTATACCGTTAGGGGTCGCCGTCTTCGCCAATGACTTTCGGTCAATCCGTCGTTTCGCCGAGCGTGATCACAAGAATATTGTGCATTGGTCGGAATTTGATCGGGGAAGCCATCACGCAACTCAGGATGCGCCCGAACTATTGGTCGATGATCTTCGTACGTTCTTTCGACTATTCCGCACTTCAGGATTATAGATGAAACTGAACGGTTTTGTTGGACAACTTATTCATAAACTCACTCACAAAAATAGCGCAAAGAAAGGTGACACACAATGGCAGTGCAGTCCATTACTGCTTGTAAGCCAGAAGCTACAATAATTCCGAATATGTGGTATGCAGTGCGGGAGTCAAGTGAAGTCAAATCTGGAAAGCCCTACGCCTTTAAGCGGTTGAACGAGGATCTCGTTTTCTGGCGTGACAGGAATAGCAAGATCGTGGTAATGCGTGATATGTGCCCACATCGTCAGGCGAAACTCAGCCCTGGCAAGATCGTAGATGGTAATATTCAGTGCCATTTTCATGGCTTCCAGTTTGACCGGAAGGGTGCATGTCAACTGGTTCCGGCCAATGGGCGAAATGGCCCTAAACCAAAAATCTTCCAGTGTATGACTTATCCAGCACAAGAGGCGCACGGGTTTATTTGGGTCTGGTCTGGTGAACCACGCTCCGAGTATCCTCCGCTGCCTTTTTTTGAAGGTCTGGAAGAACATATCTATACTTCGGCTCAGAAGCAGTGGAACACCAGCTATACCCGTGCCATCCAGGGAATGTTAGATGTCTCACATCTACCCTTTGTCCACGCCAAAACCATTGGACGGGGTAACTTGACATTAGTCAATGGGCCGTATACAACACTGGCAGACGATAAAATTCATGTCTGGATCAGCAACCAGCCTGATGTTGGACTACCTGCAATGAAACCAACCGAGGTACCATCTCCTGATGGGCCTCCGCAGATTCGTTTCCATTTCCCTAATATCTGGCAGCTCTGGATAGGTGAAAAGGTGAGCTTGGTCATTGCAATGACTCCCATTGATGACGAACATTGTGTACTCTACATGCGATTTTACCAGCGTATGCTCACACAACCGCTGTTGGGTCGCCTAGTTGCCTATGTCGGCAATCTCTACAATCAGTATGTAGTCGGCGAAGATGAACAGATTGTCGTTAGTCAGCATCCTAAACATGCGAGTTTGGAAGTCGGTGAACGCTTTATCCCTGGTGACCGACCGATTGCGCTGTATCTGAAGCGCCGTCGTGATTTGATCCTAGCTGCACAAGCGCCATCGCTACCACCGAACCATGTTCATGGCGAACCGTCGCTATATCAATAGCAAGATTTCGGTATATTGACTCAGTGGCCTTTGGGCTTCAGGCGAGCACTTTGCTCAGAAATCCAAACATTTCCACATTGAATTGCTCGGGCCGTTGCAGTGGTGCAAAATGACTCACTCCAGGTAGATGGACGAATTCTGCATTTGGAATGGTCTGAGCCAGATATTTGGCGTGTTCATGTTTGATGAATTCATCGTGCTCGCTCTGCACAATCGCAACGGGTACACTGACCTGAGCCAGATCCTGTGCTGAGTAATTGGGTTGTGTTTGCTGCATGAGATCGACTGCTGCAGAGAACGCCTCGAATTGGTCCGGTGTGGGCGATAGCTGCGCGTAGTCCTGCATGTGTCGCCCAAAGCATCGCTTGAGAATGGGGGTGAATTCGATTTCCTTGGTACCGCTGGGGTCCATGGCACAGCCAAAGAAGAATACTCCCGCAACGCATGTGGGAGCTTTCATAGCAAGAATCAAGGCGATGACTGCGCCATCGCTCCAGCCCACCAAACCTGCCTTCTCAATGTGTAATACATCCATCACTGTCGACACGTCGGATGCCATCAGTTCATACGTAAACGGACGTTCGTCGCGTGTGCTACGACCGTGGCCACGGCTGTCTATTACCACGACACGATAGCCGCTAGTGACGAGCGCTGGAACTTGATACCCCCAGTTGCCACTATGTCCAAGGCCGCCGTGTAGTAGGTTTACGGGTGGACCAGAACCATACGTGGCGTACCAGATTCGAGCACCGTCGTGTTCGATGTAGCCCTGCTCATTGGTTATTGGTAATGCTGTTGCACCGTCTGCTGCAAACCTGCTAAGGTCGTCGTCGTAGGCTTCCATTGCGATCTCCTATAGATTATGATGCAGTGGTTCAACACCATTATACACGAACATGTGTGCTGTGTTGTTCAGGTTGTTTTGCTAATCTTGCCATCAATCATTATGTGGTGCTGTCGCGATCTGTGTTATCTGCTCTGCCAACCGCAGCAGCGCCTCTCGTAGTGCTGGTGGGTTATGAATGACAAATGGCAGGTTCAGTGCCATGAGATAGCGGGCTATATAGTCGATGTCATCTGTATCGCACTGAAACAAAACTCCGGTGGGTGTGTCTGTGAGTGAGCCATAAGCTTCGGGGATCTTCTGCTGTACTGTGTACAATGTGGTCTGAAATTCGACCACAACCTGCCAGTTCGCTTGTCGTTTTAGCTGTCTGTTTATATATGCCTCGCAATCGAAGGTTTTATCGCGCACAAAGGTATCGGTGCGGATCTGCATCTGTTGCAGGCGATCCAGACGAAACAGGCGGTAATCTTTTCGCAGGCAACAGTAGCCGACCATGTACCATTGCCCCCACCATCCGGCAACTCCATAGGGCTCGACTATGCGCTGAGTGACTTCATCACGATGCGAACGATAGGTGAGATTAATCCGTTGTTGTTGCTGTATGGCATCGCTCAACTCAATCAAGAGTGTGGCATCTGGTTGTGATTCCTGAGCATGAGGTGAGAGCATCAGGTGGCTCGTGACGGCGTTGATTCGCGCACGAGCACGCTCTGGCAGTACTCGCGCCACTTTCGCCAGTGCCCTTTCAATGGCCACTGATGACATGCCGATTTCGAGCCAGGCCGTTCCCAGCAAACCAAGTGCAATTGCTGTGGCTTCCTCTTCACTAAACATGAGCGGTGGTAGTTTGAAACCAGGGCGCAAACGGTAGCCGCCGCCTGGCCCATAGCTTGCCTCAATCGGCATTCCCATATCCTGTAGCATCTGAATATAACGACGCACACTGCGTGGTTCGACCTCCAACCGTCGTGCCAGCTCCGCACCACTGAGCAACGGGTGTGTCTGTAGTAATTCCAGAATTGTTAGCAGTCGTGTGGTTGGGTGATACATAGCGATGATTGATCCGTGTTGAGTGGCGAATACGAATACAATGACGAAGTCTATTAACCCCTAACCCTTAACAAATATAGGACCGATTATAACCGCGACTCCTGTTAGAGTACAAGTGACTGGAAGCATATTACTGAAACAGATAAGGAGAAATCCATGCGACTCGATCATGTCAATCTGACTGTCTACAATGTCCTGGAAGCCGCTGCATTCCTGAAGAAACATTTTGAGTATACCGACGCATTTGAGGACAACAGCGAAGAAATGGCTGTGCTTATGGACGCATATGGTATGCACATCAATTTGATGAAGGGGAAACAGGCAACCTATCCGAAGATGTTTCATATTGGCTTCGATTTGGAAACAGAGACTAATGTCAGCACTGTCTATGAACGCCTCACGAACGAAGGAATGGATATTAAACCTCCTAAACATGCCTGGGGTTCCTGGACGTTTCATTTCATTTGCCCCGGTGGAGATTTCACCATTGAAGTCGCATGTGCCAGTTCATTGATATAAGCAGAGGAATGGTGGCGACTCGAGTAGATGACATGCCAGCGCCATATCTGCGTGTGGACCTGGCATTCATACATGTATTGTTGTGCGATACGAGCAGTCTCTAACTATCGCGTTGTGCACCGGGCTGACCATCCTCGACGACCCACGATGCGTCGGTTCGGACTGGTGCACCGGGTTCCTGAACCGAGTCAACGTGGCGAAAGTCAGTGCGCCACAGTTGCTGATTGACCTCGCAACGCACATAGCCACGGTACCGCCATTCGTGATACTTGACGTGGGGATTCTCCACGAGATAGGGGAGGGCAAAGTTGGAACCGTTGGAACTGATCGATGTTCCGGTGAACTCGGTTGCTACCACCTGGGAGTGTGGATTAGCAAAGTCGACCAATATGTCATTCACCCAGGATGTGTGGATATCGCCAGTGATAATGATCGGATTGGATGGTTGTTGTGCGGCGATGCGATCAATGATGCGCTGACGTGAGGGCCAATATCCGCTCCAGCCATCGGTCCAGTAGGAGCGTCCTGGCCCGAGGTTTTGTTCGAGGGTGGCAAACAGCACCTGTTGTGCAAGCACATTCCACTGCGCCTGTGACTGACCTAATCCATCGAGAAGCCACTGTTCCTGCTCACGTCCCAGAAGTGTGCGTGTTGGATCGAAGATTTCGGGGCATTCGGTGATGTCAACAACGCGTCCGCCACCGCGCTCTGGCGTTGGGCATGCCTGGTCATCGCGATACTGGCGTGTATCCAGCACATTGAACTCGGCGAGTCTCCCAAACTGGAAGCGTCGATAGATTCGCATGTCTGGCCCTATCGGTAGTGAGGTTTCGCGCAGTGGCATCATTTCGTAGTAGACCTGATAGGCCGCAGCACGACGGTCCAGAAACGCCGCAGGATCTTCGAAGTCCTGTGAGATATTGTTGGCATAATCATTATCGACCTCGTGATCGTCCCACGTGGTGATCCAGGGGAAAGCGGCATGGGTAGCTTGGAGATGGGGGTCGAGTCGATACTGCGCGTAACGATTGCGATACCCCACCACATCTAGCGGTTCACCATCATCTTCGTGTTGCCGTACACTACCTGGTCGGCTCACACTCTCATAAATATAGTCACCAAGATGGATGACCAGATCGAGATCCTCTTCAGCCATTGCTGCGTAAGCGTTGTAATAGCCCTGGCTATAGTTCTGGCATGAGGCGAACGCAAAACGGAGACGCGACGGTGACATAGCGGGGGTAGGCATGGTTTGGGTGCGTCCAACCGGGCTTATTTCATTGCCAACCTTGAAACGGTACCAGTAGGTGCGATAGGGGCCAAGCCCGTTGACTGTTGCATGGACTGAGTGACCTAAGGCAGGTGAGGCAATTTCTGTTCCTTGGCGCAGCACACGCCGAAAGTTCTCGTCGGCGGCAAGCTCCCAACGCACCAAAACATGCTCTTTGGGCATACCACCGCCGTTGAGCGGATCTGGTGCGAGGCGTGTCCACAACACAACACTGTCATCGAACGGATCGCCAGAGGCCACACCTAAAGTAAATGGATAATTGCGAAAACGTGGGGTTGCATGCACAGATGTAGCTGATAGCTGGCTGATGAGTGTAATGCCAGCCGCACCGCCAGCCAGTTGCAAGAAGCGACGGCGGTCGATGGGCGCGCGTAATTGAGTTGCTCGTCTACGCGAATGTGACATGGTTTTTTCCCTCGATGTGTTTTGGGTTTCTATTAACGTTATTATTGATTTGTAAAAACAATATACATAATAAGCGTTAAATCTATTTGAAGAAATAACACTTTTTACTTAATATGTGAGCTTTGTCCGATCTGCAAGGTCTCCAAAAACGTATAGAGTTGAATACTAGCGTTTCGTTAGAATTAGCCGTATCAGTCTGATATTCTATTGACAAACCGGAATGGAGGTTCCATAATACCTACACAACGGAATGGATATTCCGCTTTGTACATGTAACTTATGGATGTGTGAAGATATGGGAAGAGACATAGCGTGTATTCAGAACCCATTACTATGTAGGTTGTAGGTACGGTACATCCATAGGGAATGCGAAATAAATGAAATGAGGATATTTGCTATGAGCGAGCAGACAACTTCGACGAATAATAATGAATTGCAAACCTTGCCACTGATCGTGCTCGATGAGTCAGTGGTTTTTCCATACACTGCCGTTCCGTTTCCGCTGACCGATGAGAACACTGCTGCTGCGGAGGCCGGTCAGTCCGATAACCGACTGGTGCTGCTGGTTGCACGTCGTGAGGATGCTGATGCCGATGCACCGCTCGCGCTGCAACTGCATCGAGTTGGTGTCGTTGCTCGCATTGAACAGGCGGGCATGTTGCCCAATGGGTCCGATGGATTGGTTGTGCGTGGCTTGGTACGGGCCCTCCTCGGTGAGCAAACACAAACAACACCTTACCCGCGCTTTGCTTTTACAGAGCGTCCTGATACATATGAGCGTACACCAGAGCTTGAAAAGCTGATGATTGAGGTGCATGCTGCCATTGATGCAGCACTGGATCTACGTCCTGGTGTGCCACAAGAGATCCGTAATTTTGTCCGTAGTATCAATGAGCCGGATCGGTTGGCTGACAACACCGGATACTCATCTGAATATACATTTCAGGAGCGACAGGATCTGTTAGAGACATTTGATGTGAGTGAACGGCTCATAAAGGTTCGTGATTTCTATCGTAAGCAAATAAGCTTGCTTGAGGTTCAAGCTAAAATTCGCAAAGAAGTGCAAGATGGTGCCGAAAAACAACAGCGAGAATTCTATCTGCGTCAGCAGATGCGCGCCATCCAGAAAGAGTTGGGCGAAGACGATGCTGAGATAGAGGAACTGGATGGTTTGAGTGAGAAATTGGCATCGGCCAATCTGCCTGAAGCAGCGCGTAAAGAAGCCGACCGTGAGTTGAACCGCCTTCGTCGGATGAACGAGGCTTCACCTGAATACCAGATGGTTCGTACATATCTGGAATGGGTGGCCGAATTGCCCTGGGATAACGTGGGTGGGGAAGACATCGATATCGCCCATTCGCGACAAGTACTTGATGAAGATCATTACGGTCTTGAGAAGGTCAAAGAGCGCATCCTTGAGCATCTGGCCGTCAAGCAACGTCTTGCAGCCTTAAACAAGGAGCAGGAAGAAGAAACAGGTCAATCCATTCCCACCCGTGAGCCTATTTTAGCGCTGGTTGGTCCTCCTGGTGTTGGTAAGACCAGCCTTGGACACAGCATTGCGCGGGCGTTGGGCCGCAAGTTTGTCCGCATGAGCTTGGGTGGTGTACGCGATGAGGCTGAGTTACGCGGTTTCCGCCGTACTTACATCGGTTCGGCACCGGGACGCATTATTCAGGAGATGCGTCGTGCTGGTACTTCCGATCCGGTGATTCTGCTCGATGAGATCGATAAGTTGGGCAGCGACTACCGTGGCGATCCATCGGCAGCCTTGCTCGAAGTGCTCGACCCTGAACAGAACAGCACCTTTACCGATCACTACTTGAATGTGCCATTTGACTTGAGCAAAGTCTTGTTTATAGCAACGGCAAACACGTTTGAGACGGTACCACCGGCTCTGCGTGACCGTTTGGAAGTGATCGAGCTGAGTGGGTACATCGAGGATGAAAAGGTGCACATTGCTGAGCGGCATCTTATTCCCAAACAAATGCGTGCGAATGGCCTTGCAGCGCATGAGGTACAGGTCGAGGAGCCAGCCCTGCGGAACGTCATTCGTAGTTACACACGTGAGGCTGGTGTGCGTACCCTCGAACGACAGATCGGGACGGTGCTACGCAAGGTGACGCGCCAGATCTCCGAAGCCGAGCATGCGTTGCCACTAGCGGTTAACACTGAGTTCGTACAAGCAGCACTTGGTCGACCACGTTTCTACAACGAGGCGAAAGAGCGCATCGACAACCCTGGTATCAGCACGGGTATGGTCTGGACGCCGGTTGGTGGTGATATCGTTTTTGTGGAAGTCTCGGTGGTGCCGGGTCGCAAAGAGTTGCGACTGACCGGACAGCTTGGCGATGTCATGCGTGAAAGCGCTGAGGCTGCCCTGACCTATGTACGTTCGCGCTCGAAGATGCTGGGGATCGACTCGCATTTCTTCGACAGCAATGCTATTCACATCCATGTACCAGGCGGTGCCGTGCCGAAGGATGGTCCGTCGGCTGGTATTACCATGGCAACCGCACTGGCATCGGCAGCTACGGGGCGCATTGTGCGTGACGATGTGGCGATGACTGGTGAGATTACGTTGCGGGGTCGTGTGCTCCCGATTGGTGGTATCAAAGAGAAAGCGCTTGGTGCACATCGGGCTGGCATTCGCACGATCATCCTGCCACGGCGCAACGAAGCCGATTTGGAGGATCTGCCACGCGAAGTGTTCGACGAATTGACCTTTGTACCGGTCGAAACACTTGATGAAGTGCTGGCAACGGCACTGGTTCCAGCCAAGTCGTTTGGCTCTGCTATCCAGAACAGCTTTGATGTTGTACGGGAGCGGGTTGAGGTGCAAGAACCATAAAACAGCCTTTTGTGAGCGGGGCATTCTTTTGAGTGTCTCGCTTTTTTGTGCCGCGAGTCTGTTCATTGGTCGGATTTATTTGAGCAACAGTGGAAGATAGATGGGTCTTTGACATCTATTCAGTACACGTGCCGCATTGATCAGTCCCCACCCAGTTTTTTCATCGTACCCTGGTCGTGCCAGATCAGTAGCAGAGAATGTAAGGCAGCTGCGCACCTGTGTTGGCGTTGATTGGGGCGATTGTGTGAGATATAACGCCGCAATGCCTGTGACATGGGGCGTTGCCATCGAAGTGCCTGAGCGCGTGAAGTAGGGAACGCCGTTCCAGGTGCTAAGGATGTCAACCCCTGGTGCGAGTAGGTCAAGCGTCGGTCCATATGCCGAAAAATCAGCTCGTTGGTCTTGCTGATTACTAGCTCCAACAGCAATAACCGATGGATAGGCCGCCGGGTATGCGATTGCTCCACTGTTATTTCCTGCTGCAGCAACCACTACAACCCCCTGTGAATCTGCCTCTGCGATGGCTTCTGCGAGCGCCGGACTGGGTTCGTCCATCCCCAAACTAAGGTTGATAACTTTGGCACCATTGTCGATGGCATACTGGAGTCCTCGAATGATATCCGACTCTGCACCAACCAGATCCTCATCAAGTACACGCACAATCATCAGTTGTGCACGCCACGTGATGCCGATGATGCCGGTATTGTTATTGCCTATTGCACCAACAATACCGGAGACATGGGTGCCATGACCGTTAGGGTCGGAGATGTCGCCGTTATTCCGCGGTGTAGCCTGTCCTCCACGGAATGTCTGAAAAAAATGCCAGCCATGCACATCATCGACAAAGCCATTCTGATCATCATCGATCTGGTTATTGGGGATTTCGTTATCGTTGGTCCACAGTTGTTCTGCAAGATCTGGATGATCGACGGCAACGCCTGAGTCGAGTATGGCGATAGGTAGTGCTGTCGTATCCGTTACCAGTTTCCAGGCAGCAGGCATCCCAACGTGAGCGAGATTCCACTGGTCGTTGTAACGTGGATCGTTGGGGGTGGTCTGAGCCGTGACGATGTGGTCCGGTTGAGCGTACACGATGTCTGGGTTGATTGACAGACGTTGGGCAGTGAGCCGTTCTTCGCCAATGGGTATTTGAATGCTGTATACGTCTGTCCCCAATTGTGATTGCACTGTAAAGTCTTGGGTGAGTTGATCATGTATGCGTGCAGAAGCTGTCGCGCTTATTCTGATCAGGACTCGCCCAGGGACAATCGTGGGTGGGTTGAGCTTTGGGATAAACAATATCGATATGCTAAACAACATATAGAAGATCAGTCGTGGAACCATAGACCTATTACAATCCGTCTTTATATATACATAGTGCTAATTTGAAAGGATCAACGATGTTTAAAGCGTTGCTACATTATACATATACCTTAAGTGTCTTGTTGATCGTAACAACTACACTGGGAGCGTGTACCCAGGATAGCAGCACCAAATTAGATGAAATGGCAGCTGCTGTAGAGCCAACCGCAGTAGGAGTCACTCCACTAGCCAGCAACTCCTCAACAGGTGCAGCAGCTACCATCAGTACGTTACCACAGGCCACATCGGACACAGAAGCACGTCCTCATGAGCCATCAAATGCTGATATTTCGGTTGTTGCCCCAGCAGATGATCTCCCTCAGAATAACGGAGCCTTGCCATCTGCGGCCAACTTAGCTGTTGAACGTGCTATGGATGATCTGGCAGAACAGGAAGATGTGCCACGTGCAAGCATCGAAGTGCTGAGCGTACAACCACAGTTTAAGCCAACCGACACCAGTGATAGCCCCGGTGAAACGAGCGGTTGGGTGATTCGTTTAGCAGTTGGTGATGCCGTATTTCGTTATAGAAGCGATACAGCAGGCAATGTGCACCAACTATCTTCTCGCAATTAAAGAGGAGCGGCTGAGGAGCTATCCTCAACCGCCTATACGTCCGATTTATGGCAAGTCTCGTCTTACCAAGACGATAAACACGTTTGTCTATCTGGCAACAATGGGGAGTGACAGTGTAATACCAAGCTGGGTGTGTTCTGACTCAGCAAAACCTGCGCCAAATGCGGTATTCGTTACCTGTACATTTGGAGCCCCCGTCGCACGCGTCAGTTGATAGTTAACGGTCTTAACGACACCACTATCGACTTCTCCAACCCACACAATGGCAGTTGCATCAGCCGCTGATGACTGGAGTGCTTTCACACCCTCAATGCCGCCGCTTTCGAAGGCAGCCTGAGTTTCAGCAAGGCTAGCATTGACCGGAATAGCACTGCTGGTTGCACTGCTACTGATATAAGTTGCAGTGGCTTCGTCGAAGTCGCTGTAGAGCACCAGCGGACCTTTCCCGCCAACATTACGCATGCTGGCATTAACCTTCGCCGGGCGAGACAGGTTTGCAATCGTTGTCACACTCTCTTCGAAGGTGACACTGCCACTTGGTTTGGCTTTGAACGGTTGCTGCGACAGACGGACTACACCGCTACTACCATTAGCTGCCTGGCTCACAATCTCAAAGTGATAGCCATACTGCACATTGGTCGAACCAGGATTTCCTGTTTGTGCACCAATGATATTCTGCTCTCCGGCTGCACCAACATTCACGCTTCGAACGTTGGTTCCGCTTACATCATTGGGATATGCCGAGCCTGCCTCATTGATGGTAAAGATTGTTTCTAAAGTGCTCACATTGACACTTGGTGGGCTTGTTTCTGCACCCTCACCAGTGAAACCGGCAGGCGTACGTGGTGAGTAGTATTCTTTTGCCGGAATGACCACGCTGGCATCAGGGTCACTGAATGCGTATGGTTTGAGCCGTAAGAAGAAATCACCACCAAATTCACCCTCAAACGTCTTCACTGGTTCGGGAAGTTCCTCGACGCCTGGATAGTAGCCTAGCGCGTCATGGAAGCCCGAAAGCCCGGCTTTCGGTGCATACACTGTCGAGGTGTAAACGGTTGTTGCGGCACTCTCAACACCACTTGCCAGTGTGACACTAATCTCTGGCGTATCATCTAAGGTGAAGGCCGCGTTGGTCGTTTGGACTCGGCCACGCCAGTTGTCTCCTGGTGGATACTCGTAGGTGCCAAAATCTGTGGTAATCGTGCTGTTACGTGGCCCACGTAGTGGCTCTGCATGTGCATCTACCACCAGTAGCCCACCCTTAGCACCTTCACTTGGTCCTTGTCCGAATTGATTGTCGGCATTAAGAATTGAGTTGTCTGCCCCAAATGGCTCATTGCCAAAGCGTGTGTCGCGCACCCACACAAGCATGCCCGGCACATTGGAAGGAATAATGTCGACCTGGAAGTCGCGACCACCTTCCGCCGTTTCTTCTGAGAGGATGGTGTTGTAGGTATACTGCAATCCCTTATCAAAACCATCCAGGTTCCGCCACTCGATCAGGTAATATTTGGGGAAACTAACCGTGCCGTCAGATTGGATCCATCCCTCGCCAAGTGGCCCAGGGCTAAAGTTTTCTACCGTTGCCGTCCAACCATTGGCATTGTCGTTCTCAACGGGGTCATTGAGAATCTCTGTATCGGCAGCCGTAATTGCAATGTTGTCGATATATGCGCCACGTTCCAGAAATCCTGCATCAGTTGCCTGACGGAAGCGCACCTTTATTTGCTCCCCGGCATAGTCCGACAGGTCGTGATATGCACGAAGCCATCCTGTACTACTGCCGGTATAGCCATACTGCAGCCCGCCATAATCGCTAAGACGGCCATTTGGATCAGCATAATC
Organism: Chloroflexi bacterium AL-N1; assembly: GCA_013122435.1. Lineage (GTDB taxonomy): Bacteria > Chloroflexota > Chloroflexia > Chloroflexales > Roseiflexaceae > AL-N1. Next base: position 391,359 of record WYDT01000006.1, on the reverse strand, counting down.
GTTAGGTGTAGTGATCTCTTCATCAGTACCAACTTCAAGACCTCTGGTTTGCGTAAATGTTGTGCCACCATCCATTGAAACTTCCAGGAACATATAGTCCCAGTCTTCTTCAATGATATAGTCTATATCGAAGGAGATGCTAATCGGTGCTGTCGCGCCAGTTAGATCGACGTCTCGCGTGAGGCGCAGATCGGCCCAATCCTGATCGTTGTTGGTCCACCAGGTTTGTGTACTGCCTTCCTGAGGTTCGGTGTAGACCACCTCAGTGTCAGGCAGATTCACCCGTACGGCCTGTGTTGTTCCAGCAGGTGGATTTGAGGATTGACCCAACACGACATCTTGTGGTGTGGTTCCTGGTTCGATAATCTCTGGATCGGTCCAGCCGAGTGCAAACTTCGTCCAGGCACTCAAACCAGTGGGTGGGAAGCCACCAATCTTACCGAGATTGCTGCCGGTGCTCATTAAATCCCACCAGACTACGTCACTTTCCCCTTCACCAGAGGTATCATACAGGTCTGGGTAGCCAAGGTCATGCCCAAATTCATGTACCAGAACACCTAGATCAAGTGCTTCATACTGCATCGTATAGCCAGCGAACCGAATATCGTCGTCTGGACTGGGAGTCCCTTGATCATCAGCGACGAAGTCATCATCGTTAAGTGATACGGAGCCACGATGCGCCCAGAATGCGGTGTATGGGCCACCACGTGCTCGGTCTTCGCCTGCATGAATAAAGACGACATGATCGATGATGCCATCGCCATCCATATCATAATCATCCCAGGGGAAGTTAGGATCATCGGCATTAATCACCTCGATGATATCGGCCACAAGTTGGTCGGTACCTTTGGGATTCGTCGGCAGACCGTTCATGCTCTGAATACGACCAGCTTCATATTCACCAGTTTCGGCATTGAGCGTACATGCATTGGCTGCATAGTAGGCTTCTGAGTGAGGGACCTGCAGCCATGCAATGACACCGGCCGGGCCGGTATCAAAATCTACGCGGCCTCCCGAAGCCTCATCGAAGTAGTTTCGCATGGTCATGCCAGAAATATCGATACCTGCTTGTCCATCTTCTGGATCAATCAGATCTGGTCGGACACGTTCGGTGATACCTTCTTCCGAAGAGATCAGTTTCTCATAGTATTCATTATCAAATTCAGGGAGCCAAAGGCTATAGTTATCACGCGGACCTGGCTCTGCGATCTCGCCGTGGAGTGGCCCTTCAAATGTTAATGTCTCGGTAACGCAAGTGCGATCCGCCACTGATATGGGATGTACAAAGTCGGTGACCGAGTCGCTTCCGGCAAATTCAACGGCGACTGTGAACAACCGCAGAGTCCCACTCACATCAAGCCCCATTGCCGCAGGACTGCTGTTGGCTGTAAGGGCACGTTGTTCGTTTTGGAGTAGTTTCTGATATGCCTGAGGATCAGGGCCATGATAGGTCGAAGCATGCCATTCTGCAAGATATTGGGCAGCAGCAGATTCGATTTCTGCCTGGCTTGCATCAGGTCCCAATTGTGCACGTGCAATATTGGCAAGTACAATTTCATCTGGTTCCTGATAACTATTAAAGGTACCATCTTTCAAGGTAGCTTTGATTTCATCTGATAGATGATGATGAGCGGATGTGTCAGACTCAATTTCCTCAGTTACAATCGGATGTGCAACTGCGGGGTGGGCAAAGCCAACTGATACAAGCATTCCAAGAAGTACAAAACACGTTAACATAGACCAACCACGTATGGTACGCTTAACCACGTCATGCCTCCCTCTGAGATGATAATGTAGGTACAGAATTACATTGGATAAAAATGCGTTACCGGTTAGAATCCTCCTTCCGTTTTTAGCTGTATGTCTGTAAATTGTAAATGCTATTGGAATTGGTTAGCTAGACGCATTTGTCAGGGGAAAGATGTAGAAAGATATGTGCTGTACAGCATAAGAACACACCTCATAGTATCTGTCCATATTCGTTTTATATATGTAAGAATAAATATGTTAGATAGTATTTCGGTCGCCCAAAATACCTAAGATCATCATTAGGTTTATGCACCGGGACGTGCTCTTAGCTTCAACTGATACTCAGATGTGATCAGACACAACATGGTGGGTCTATGTATCCATCACGAATATTCATACTTATATTTTTCTCAGCGAAGGAACATATAATAGTACGTTGTTGACTAATTGTCAAAATTCAATCTTAGAAATATGATGGAGCTGCATGCTATGGTTGTATTTGTCAAAAAATGGAGCCTTGTATTGATCGCTGTCGGTGTGTTCCTCAGCGCCTGTGCCACGTCGGAAGCCGAGGGTGAGACCTCTGAACTTGCTCAGGCCCCAACAACAGAACCGTTGGCAACTCTGGTTCCGACGGAGCTACCACCAACCGCCACACCACAGCCCAGCGCGACGCCTGTCCCACCGACAGCCACACCGCTTTCTCCCACACCAACACCAGACCCCTGGGCCGAGTATGCTCCGTACACCATTGAGGGTTTGCGTGATCGCACCTATGGTGAAGGGGAGATCGAGATCGTCAGCGTGATGGAAGAAACGACCAACTTCACCCGTTATCTGATCGCTTATCCCAGCGATGGCCTACGCATCACCGGGATGATGAATCTTCCACGTGGCGAAGGCCCCTTCCCCGTAGTAATTCTTAACCATGGCTGGTACCCACTTGATGTGTACCAGACGGGCAACGGCTCCCAGCAAGCTGCCGATTATCTGGCCAACCGTGGTTTTCTTGCTATCGCGCCGGATTTTCGCTCGCACGCTGGCTCAGATAATGAGATCAATCTCTTTCGCGCCGGACACGTCATCGATGTCCTCAACCTGATCCCACTTGCACAACAACTCCCTGATGCCCAGCCAGGCAAAATTGGCATGTGGGGACATAGCAACGGTGGTGCTATCACCGCAAAAGCTATGGTGATCAGCGACCAGATCGCGGCTTCGCTCATCTATGCGCCAGCCTCACTGACGATCGAGGAAGATTATCAGTTTCGGGTTGAGCGATCTGCATTGCGCGGAGATCAGCCACCAGGTATACGTTTAGGTGTGCTTGATCGTTTGGAAGTCGAATTTCCTGTTGCACCAGAGGAAGGTCCTGAGCTGTACCAGCGCCTGTCACCCCTGGGATATCTTGATGCTGTTGCCGGGCCGGTCCAGATTCACTGGGGTACGGCAGATGAAATTGTGCCATTCAATTGGCCAGGCGACCTCGCAGATGGTCTTGCAGCCATTGACAAAGAGGTTACCTACTTTGAATATCCAGGTCAGCCGCATTCGTTTCAGGGCGAGCCAAACCAACTCTATTTGCAACGGATGAATGAGTTTTTTACCACACAATTAGCGACGACTGCGACGCAGTGATAAATCGAGGAGACTAGCGCTTTGTACGGACAGATCCGCAAGCACTGATGAAATGAGACGATCACGCATGTGGAAAGTCGTCCATTTTACAGACGTTATAGGCTTGTTGCATATGTAGTTGCTGATGGATCGTTTGCAGCCAGAGCGCTTCCCCGAGCGTAAACGAGATCATGTGTATGGCGGGCGATGTGATCCTGACTTTATTGAGGTCGCATCCCTCGGCCAACCGGACAAGTTCGGTTAGCTCTTCTTGCTGTGCAAGGAAGCGTTCGTGAATCTCGCTGTCACCACCGGACATAGGCATGAACATAGATGAGGTTTGTACCTTGACCGACGCACCAGGGCGCAGCAGGCCAATGAAGAGGATGCCAAACGGTGTTGGTCGACAGGGATCGTGTCCATAAATACCCCGTTGGTGCGCCTGTTCGATAGCCGTACGAATACGTGGGTAATACAGTTTGCCCGCAATCACCAGGTGCTCGAAGCATTCGGCGACGCTCCATTCTTTCGGCGCAGGTTTCCACGTTCGTTGCGTGGGTGAGAGTGATGCAAAGAGCGCGCGGGTTTGTCTGGTGATTTGCGCTGTATCGATCAGCCGTCGCTGAAGATGTGGATGTGTTACAGCGGTCATGTTGACACCTTCTAGTATATTGTGGATCGTATTGCTCTCGATCTTCGTGGCAATAGTATAGACTATCCTGATCTGCATTGATACACCTGTATGCGTCGATTTTTATGCTTTACACAGTTGCGTGTAGACTTGTAGCTACTCCCAAAGCTGCCAGATCCAGCAAACTATGCCCCAGTGTGCCATCTTTCATTACCAAATGGCACGTTTGTTAATGATTGGTTTATATAAGCCATTTCTTGAATAGCTTCTTAATGCAAAAAATTAAGATGTATATGTATACTTGATGTCTGAGCATATGCTGACCATTTGCCAGTGTACGTTGGTACGCTGATGCGCTATCGTACATAGGTGAGGGAACGTTTATATTCAGTCCTGGCGTGGTCAGTACTGCGACGGGGTGGGCATTGCAACCAAGTAATATCATAAAGCTTTCTTGCACCGTGTTGCAAAAAGGAGAGATGTATGCTCAAACGTCTATTATTTATTCCACTTATTGTACTGGTTATTGTCTCTGTAACACAGACCCAGGCTGGTTTGTACAACAATGAAGAGCACGAGCCAGGTGCAAACAATGTATTCCTACCAATGATGCAAAGTGCTTCAAATGAGACCGAGTTTGAGGCCGTGCCAAATCAGTTTGTCATTACCTGGAAAGAAGAGGTAGATGAGATCGTAGGTCTGGCTGATACCTCAACACAGGGTGTACAAGTTATTGAAACGATTGATGCCATTAACGCTTCAGTTATTCAATTCCCCGTGAATGAGATCCAAACTGCTGATGCAGCTATAGCATCTTTGACAAATGATCCACGTGTTGAAGCGATTGATCCAAACTTTATTTACAGAGTCACCTACACTCCCAATGATGCAGAGTTAGTGCGGCAGTGGGCCTGGGGTCCGACCGAGGCGTTTGCGGCCTGGGATGTGACCAGAGGGGATGCAAGTATTACGATCGCCGTCATCGATACGGGTATTCAACTGAACCATCCTGATCTTGACGCAAAGATTGTTTCGGGATACGACTTCGTCAGCAATGATGATACGGCTGATGATGGTAATGGCCATGGCACCCACGTTGCTGGTAGTGCTGCGGCTGAGACCAATAATGATATTGGTGGTGCAGGCTTCTGCCCCGAATGTCGTTTAATGCCTGTACGGGTTCTTGGTGATAGTGGGAGCGGTAGTCTGAACGATGTTGCAGAAGGCATTATCTTTGCTGCCGATAATGGTGCACAGATTATCAACCTGAGTTTAGGTGGTGGTGGTGCGACATCTCTGCGAAATGCGATTGACTATGCGTGGAGTAAGGGGGCGTTTGTGACATGTGCTGCTGGTAACAGTGGTTCAGATCGTGTGTACTATCCGGCTGGCTACGACAACTGTGTTGCTGTAGCAGCAACCACCTCCAGCGATGGTCGTGCTTCGTTCTCCAATTACGGTACCTGGGTCGATCTCGCGGCGCCAGGTGCGTCGATCTACTCTGCATATGTAGGCAGCCGCTATGGCAATTTGAGCGGAACCTCGATGGCCGCGCCCCATGTCGCTGGTCTGGCTGGTTTGCTAGCCTCACAGGGTTTGGACAACAACCAGATTCGGGAGCGACTCTGTAGTACCTCGGACGATATTAATGGAACTGGTTCGTTATGGTCGTGTGGCCGTATTAATGCCAGTCGTGCTGTGAGTGGTGGTAGTGAACCTATTCCAACAGCCACCACCACACCATCCGATCCGACGGCCACTCCTCCTGGTAGTACCCCTGCTCCAACACCACCAGGTGCTACAGCAACGCCGCAACCGACCATGCCACCAGGACCGACGGCTACGCCTGTGCCAACGACACCACCAGATCCTGGCGCACCGAGTAGCATTATCAATGGGGGTTTTGAGGACGGAACGGCACCATGGACGATGTCATCGAATGATGTCCATGCTACTGAGCGTGCTGCGAGTGGTTCATACAGCGCACGTCTGGGTGGGGAAGACAACAGCACTGATGCCATAACACAGCGGGTACAAGTTCCTGAAACTGCGAGGCTTCGTTTCAAGTGGTATCCTGAGAGTCGTGATATGCGTGATCGGTTGTATGTCGAGGTGAAAATTGTTGATACGAACCGACGCGGTTATAGTAGTAGCAATAGCTCAGATAGCCGCTGGTATGCTAGGACACTGAACCTTTCGGCGTTCGCCGGGATGACCGTTGATATTACGTTCAAGGGCCAAACAAATGGTGGTGTTCCTTCCACGTTCTATGTTGATGATGTGACATTAACAAGTAATTAGTATGATCTTCAATTGATGCCCAGTCTTTGAAGCCCTGACCATCGACTCCAACTGGTCAGGGCTTTTTTGTGTATGTTTTCAGTCGGATAGGTAACCTGTTTCTTTATTGGTGTGCCAATGTGTCGTGTGTTCAACCCAACCAAGCGACGCTTGTCGATGCATGATTGGATAGTTTGCCAGACATATGATGCTGTCAGATCTTGTCAAGGCCAAAATATCTTTTTTACCCATGTCTCACATAGTTTTTAGAACAAGTGGTAGTTGTTGGTAGCCAAACACCACCGGACTGGCTTGTTGTCGTATTGCAGGGGCACTGCCACGTCGGATAGCGGGAAAGCGATCCAGAAAGGCATTGAGCATAATCCTTGCCTCTGCACGAGCCAACGCGGCTCCCAAACAATGATGAATGCCACTGCCGAGTGCAAGATGTGGTTTGGGGTCGCGATCCAGTCGAAATTCATCTGGTTCGGGGAACATGGCCGGGTCACGGTTGGCGGCACCATAGTAGATCGACACCGCTGCTCCCTCAGGAATGGTCACACCTGAGATTTCGATGGCCCTGGTGGTGTGACGTGGCACCCGTTGGATGGGGCTTTCGTAGCGGAGAGTTTCTTCGATAAATGGCTCGATCAAATCGCGTTTGTCGCGTAATTGTTGCCACAAGTCTGGACGATCAAGAAGTACACCCAGCATGTTCCCGATCAGATGAGTGGTGGTTTCGTTCCCAGCGATCAGGAGGAGAACGCAGAAACTGAGAATTTCCCAGTCTTGTAGTTTTTCGCCTTCAATCTCTGCTTCCACAAGTTTGGTCAGCAAATCAGCGGCTCCCTGTTTGCGTCGTGTTGCCACCATGCGCCCAAAGTAGGCCATCATTTCATGATTGCTTCTGATACGTTCTGCTCCCGGCATACTGGTAAAGGCTAGAAAGGCATCACTCCAGCGTTTGAAGTTGTGGTACTGATCGCTTGGGATACCAAGAATATGGGCAATGACGGTCACTGGCAGTGGTGTAGCAAATGCTGCGATAATGTCGAGTTCCTCCGAGTCGATCTGGTCAAGCAGTTCATGCGCTCCACGTGTTATCCATGGTTCAAGCGATTTGATCCCTTGATGGTTGAAGGTCTTATGCACGATGCGACGAAAATGAGTGTGGTGGGGCGGATCATCTTGAATCAAGACCAGTTTGGGTACGGCTTTTTCTGATGAGGGTGGTCGACCGGACGAAAATGTGGTGTGGTCTCGTATGGCTTGATACACGTCGTCAAATTTGAGCAATGCCCAGGCCCAAATGGGATCACGACGCCCCGCAATCGTGTTTGGTTTGTCAAGGAGATATTGTACGGGAGAGTGTTTGCGAAGTTGGTGGAAAATCGGGAAGGGATTAGCAATGCCTTCGGGTGTTGCAAGATGCTCGAGTGTGCATGTTGAGACAGTACTCATGGCAAGAATGTTCCTTTGTAATTACCGCATTGAAGTAGTAGGTAGTAACTCAGAGACAGACCAGCATTTGCAAGCAGGGAGAAATGCGTGTGACATGGATGGTGATGGTCCCCATCTTATGTTAGTAGTGATGTAGTAAATATGCAAACGTCTCTCGACATGGTGGAGTGTAACTACATCCCTGAGTATATAACGTATGAACAGGTGATTATTGGGGTATAGTCAGGGCGCTTTTCGTGACATGGTTTTGCGTTGACGCATAAGCAACAATCCGATCATGACGATGATCGAAACCATTGAGAGGGTGCTACCAATGATGAGTGAATTTGGACGATACAAAAAGGTAATGGTGTGTTCGCCTTCCGGAACAACAATACCGCGAAAGAGGTAGTTGGTGCGATAGATAGGGCTTTCTTCACCATCGATGTAGGCATGCCACCCAGGGAAGTACATTTCACTCATGACCAGCAAGCGCTCTTCCTCCGTTGCTGCCGTCAGGGTGGTTTGGTTTGGTGTGTGGTTTGTGATCGCTACTGTGGCCTCGCCGGTTGCGCTGCTGATGGTTAAAGGTGTTTTAGTTTCCACAAGCGCTGTTTGCTTCCCATCGAAGCCCGTTGCTGTTACCGTTTCGAGCACGGTCTGTTGATCATTCTGGACCTCGACGGTATCAACAAAATAGGCCCGCTCATAGACGGCGGTGTTTTCGTACACGCGCACCAGTTCATCTTCATAGACTTGTTCAAATGTGCTCCCCATCTCCGGTTGGAGATCTTGTGGCACCAGAAGATATTTGACGTTGAGCGAATGCAAAACAGGGCTTTCAGGTTGGAGTAGCGCTTCATTACTGAGTTTGCCATACGACACATCCTCGGTTTGGGGTGAGAAGAGATAGTCGGTGTAGCGGCGTGGTTGAAGCGAGTTAAAGCCGTTGATGTCTTCAACCCCGTAGACCATGCCCCAACTAACGGCAAGTGTTCCTCGTGCAATCTCGGTTTCGATCTGGTCTGTCTGGAGGAAGGTTGCTTTGCGGTAGAGCGATTCGTCCTGTTCAAGAAATTCCACCACTTCTGGCTGTTGGTCATACAGTTGTGGATCATTAGTGGGGTGAAACAAAGCTGCGTAGCTCCCAACATCGACGAGAATCAACGCCAGTGCAAGGGATTTTGAAAAACCAGTAGGTACACGTACAATCCACCAGCAGAGCAGCAGTGCACTCACCAGCGCGATCTGGATTGGAATGAGGATGTTGAGGCGGCTTATTTGCAGATTGGCAAGATCGTTTGGCTGAAGACTAAAGGCTGCTTGTAAGGTTGGATGATCGGCAAAATATACGATGCCCAATGGGACGATTGGCACGAGGATTGCCACCAGCAGCATTTCAAGTTGGAGCACAATCCGTCGTCCACGTGGCCCAGGTTCGACGATCCGTTGCGTACCAAAGGCGGCCAGCAGGGTAAGCGCAAAAGCCGCCAGGATGATAGCACGCTCAACGGCCCGTAGTCTGCCAAGGGCCGGAGTCGCGTAGATCAGTTCGGCAAAAGGTGTTTGATCACCGGCTGCCATAATCACACCAACGGCCAATAGAAGGGCAAAAAACAGAATGGAAAACCAGCGTCGGTAATCTGCCGCGACGACCGTTTCCGGTAGCAAGCGCACCGTTGCACGTTCGTCCTGCTGGTGACGCTCCTTACGGTGTGGCAATTGCGCGAGGCCAAACAAGCCAATCAGTGCCAGTGCCAGTGGCAAGATGCCGACATAAGCTGAATGTTCCCAGGTTTTGATGGCCGTTGGAATGTCCATCGGTTGATCGGCATACAGTCCGACATTGAGCGAACCATACAGGTACGGAAATAAAAACAGCAGCCAGTTATCGCCCTGCATCGAACTCCGAAAAACAAAGTCAAAACTAGCTTCACTGGCCCGTGGCGAGAAACTCCCCAGTTCAATCCAGGGGACCAGTTGGATAGCGGCAAACAGATAGCCCAAGACATAGATTCCCACCAATTGGAGTGGAAAAACCAGAATCCAATGCCACTGACGAAAGGAGATCATCCGCTCAATCGCACGGACAATGGTGTAGAGTCCCAGCGCCAACGCGGTATAGATCGGAACTTGTGGATGCCCAGCGAATGCCTGGAGCGCAACAACGATGGCTGCAACGACAAACCATCGCGCTGTACCGGCACGCAAGGCCCGTTCGACACAGAAGAAGACCAGTGGCATGAGTGCAGCCCCACTCAAGATCGACAAATGGACCACACGTGTGGCGAGGAAGCCCGAAAACATAAAGGCAATCGCTGCGACACAGGCCGCCATCTGCCAGAGACCCAGACTGCGTGCAAACACATAGGTCCCAATGCCAGCAATGGCGAATTGGAGCAACACGACATAGTTAAGCGCTATCGCACCAGGCAGGAAGAAAAAGAGCCAGTTTGGTGGATAGAACAGCGCGGTCTGTCCATCTCCAATCAAGGGAATGCCGCTAAACGTGTAGGCGTTCCACAACGGGAGATGGCCCTGCTCAATCAAATTGGCGGGCATGATGTGGTACGGGTAAAAGTAATACTGTACATCGAGGATATAGAAAACACCACGCATTAAGGCAATCGGCGCGAAAACAATCAACGGAAGTACAAAAAGTCCAAACACAATCAGCGGACCATAGCGCTGACGTGGGACTGCACGTGCAGCTGTATAGGTTGGCATAGATCGCGGTGTGATGGTCTCTCGTTGCATAATAACCCTCTAGTACAGTGCGGATGTGTTACGACAATGTTGTTTCCGTATGGATTGGTCGTGCAACGATGACCCACTGAAATGCGAACAAAGTTGGTGCTAACAACAGACACACCCGTTGGAGAAACATCAACGCTTGCAGACTCAGTTTGCCATATTTTGACTGCCAGATCTGCTCTAAGGGTACGGGTGTTGGGCGTACCCGTATGGCTTCCAGTCCAGCATTGTGTAACATGTTGAGTGCGGTCTGTTGTGTGTAGAAATGCAAATGGGTGCGGTCGAAAATGCCACGTTCCATCTTGGGAAAGCGTCCGGAAAGTAAGAGCAACCGTGCGGCGATGTGGGCGACGTTTGGCAGTGAAATGATGTATAACGCATCGGGGGTAGCAGCTTTTTGGAGCTTACACAGGGCCTTGACGGGATCAACTGTATGTTCAAGCACATCGGCACAGACAACGACCTGATAGGTTTCCTCTGGTAGTTCGACCGAGTCAATATCGTCATGGTACATCGTGCGATAATACAACGCGGCATGGTTTGCCCATGCCGGATGTGGTTCGATGGCATCAATTGTGAGACGTGATTCGAGGAGCATCTGGCCCAGAAATCCCTGTGCTGCGCCCACATCCACTATAGGTGTACGTCCTATCCGTTGCACCAATTGGTAGATCTGCTGGTGACTACTCTGTGGATCGTTGTGAAGATGGTAGTGTAGTTCGTGATCGCCAACGTGTGTTCCAGGCGAATTGCCCAGTGGCTTTGATGCATTCGTAAGCATAGGGTATTCCATTCACATGACAGATTTCGTCGCCATAATAGGTCGGAATTGGGACTTCAGTGATGCGGTAGTTGCGGCGGAGAAACTCCAGAATGATCTGTGTATCGAAATGCCAGTTGTGTGTGAGTCGTTCAAGATTGATAGTGCTAAGGGCGTGGCAGGAGTAGGCACGATAACCAGAGTGAAACTCCGAAAAGCTGGTGTTTAACAGCCAGTTTTGTGTAGTGGTCAGAATTTTATTGCCTACAAACTTGTACAGAGGCATGTTGCCACGTAATGCATTCCCTGACTTGAGCATGCGTGAGCCCATCACCATCTCCGTATGCCCTTGCTCCAGTGGCTCTAGCAGGTTTTGCATCACCTCTGGTGCATACTGGCCATCGGCGTGCAGGAGCACCACAATATCAAGACCCCGTTCGATAGCGTAGGCGTACCCACGTTTCTGATTGCCACCATACATCAGATTGATCGGGTTGCGATGGACCGTAAGTTTTGCGGCAGCAAGGCTATTGGTGTACGACTGTCCTACGCCATAGGTGTTATCGGCACTACAGTCGTCGATGACAAAAATCTCCTCGGTCTTCTCGATGACTTCATCTGGAATGCGTTCAAGCACGCTGGTCAACGTAGACTCAGCGTTGTAAGCAATGACAAAGATGCCAATGCGTTTGGCCATAAAACAACCTCTCTGTATTGCGGGCATGGCAGAGATGGCTCACCATACTATGGGCATTTATCCTTTACATGTGGCAAGTCTCGTGCCACAAATGATTAGAATATAGGGCATGTTGGACATGGATGAACAGAATGAGATATACAAACCAGGCATAATTGGGCAAACGCTCATCTGGTAAAAACCAACGACCAGAGATTTGCACCTCTGGTCGTCGGGTCTATATATTTGGTGTAGAAGTACTCGAACGTTACTCAGCGGTTGTTTGAGCAAGCTGCGACCGACTGAACCATGCAACCACCGGATTGTGGTCCGACGAACTGGCCGAGGTAGTGGTGTCGTCCTCATACAGCCCACCAAAATCGGCGTTGATCTGGGCGGTGGTGACATCCTGTACTGTGTTGAGCATAGCGTTGCTTACGATGATATGATCAAGCACCTGTGAATTGCCCTGAAACACAAAGGTATATTGCTCAGACTCAGGAAGCTGGTCGATCAGGTTGGTCAGTGGTGCGGCGCTACTGCTTTTGAGTATGGTGACCGGATCGTTGCCTTCACCTGGCTCAGGGAAGGGGAAATCGTTCAGGTCGCCTGCGACCACCACCGCCGCATTTGGATTCGCGGTAAACACGACTTCGTCCAGATAGTCGCGGACATACTGCGCCTGGAGTTTGCGTTGCTCTTCGCTATCACGTATGGGTGGCTGAGTATTACTGTAGAGCGCATCATCACCGCCCTTGGAGTTCCAGTGATTACCAATAACGATAATGGGAGCACCGCCCACCTGGAATTCACCGACCAGTGGTTCGCGGCTGTCGCCAAATTCACCCAGACCGTTAAAAGCATTGTTGGTGTCAGGTTTGGCGGGTGTGTCGGTATCCCCTGCAGTAGCAAGATAGAAACTATCCAGCGTAATGCCACGGTCGGTGCGGTACATCAAGGCGGCTTCGATACTCCGGTCGTCTGTGGCGTCGCGGCTCACGGCCAGATAGGGGCAGTCACGCCCAGCCAACCGTGGCACGAGTGCCTGCACATCTGTACCGCGTACGTTGCCATTGGCGTCGCCATTGAGCACGAGTGCCTCTTCGATCTCGGCAATCACGATGATATCGGGGCATTTCAACTCGTCGGCAATCGCTAGCGTAAGTTTCGCAGCTTTCCGCTCAATCTCTGTAGCTGTCAGAATGGGGCTATCGGCTTTGTTGGGATCATCGACGGCATCGAAGAAGTTCTCGAAGTTAAACGATACGACGCTTAACTCGTCTGTTCCGGTGGTGCGGATGCCACTAAACCCGAGTGCTGGTGGTCCCTGACGGTTGGTGAGCGCGGCTTCGGGATCACTTACGGGTTGCACGCGGTACAGCCCAAAGCGATAATCAACCACGCCCGTGATGGAGGCAAAGGTATCGCCCACAGTTACGCGGGTTTGGACGCTCTCGCTGCCTGCTGCCACAATGCGGGTGTCATCGCCACCACCGATGCGGGTTTCATCATCGACGACGATGCGCTCGGGGTTGTAATCGACCGCATCGCCGGGGAGGTCGCGCAGGATGAGATTGCCATTGGATTGGAAGCCACTACCAGGAACTGCATCTGCGGCACCCACGACCCAGAACTCCCCAAAACGTGCAAAGGTCGCACCAACCACGGTTGGGGCCTCAAGCGTGGTGTACATGCCCTCCAGTCGTTCCCAGTAGACAATACCGTCCGGGCTGATACTTTCGTTCGGTGCATCAATTACTACTGCTTGGGGAAGAGCAGCATTGCCAATAACCGTAATACTGAGGCCAGGGTCGGCTAGTTGTGTAAGCGTGAGATCATTGGAGCTACTGCCACGAAACTCAGTGATGGTACCTGCGACACGCACGAGGTCGCCTGAGCTAACGGTAGGCATGCTGTCTGTAAACACGAACAATCCATCAGATGTAGTTGGGTTGCCATCTCCCATTACGTCCTGCACAAAGAAGCCATTCCCCAGTACGACGGTTACGACACCTTCGGTTGTGACTAGCTGGCCAACAAGTGGCGACTCAAGGGTATTAAGGTCAGTAGTGGTTCCCTGGATGGTGTAAATAGGTGTGGTGTCGCCCGGTATCGGTGTCAATGTAGGCGTTACAGGTGAGCCATCACAGATGTTGGTTGGGCTGGCCGTGTTGCGTGGCGTCGGTGTATCAGTCGTAAAGTCGGTGCTGTTGTTGTTGGTGTCACTACAGCCGCTGCCGCTACGGAGTGCAGCGGTGGTATTGCTAAGACCTGGTGTAACGGCCCCCTCGAAGAAATTGGCACTGCCGTACCCGACCAGATCTACGATAGTGGCTAGTTGTTCGGTCGCGCAGGTCGTGGAACCACCACAGTTGAGTGGTGTCGTTGAGTTGACCAACGCAACCTTGCCACTGCTGCCCGCCATGTTGATAGTGCCAGTGGTATCGGATGTGGGAAGTGGGGTGGTGCCACCATTGCCCGTGGCCTGTTGCACGAGATAGTACTGGCCAGGGTTGAGTATGATATTCGTGAGATCGGTTTGCTGGGTGAAATTCCCACTTGAACTGGCGTATTGGACCGAATAATCTGCAAGGGAGACCGGAGCGGTCCCGAGATTAAAAAGCTCAATATAGTCATTGGTGAGGGTTGCGCCAGTGTTGCCACCACCACCATAGATTTGACTGATGACGAGGGTGGTTGAGGCAGCAGCAGCGTGTGGTGATGTGTTCAAACTGATGAATACGACAAAAATGAGTGCGACGACGAACATCCATCGAGTAAAGAAGTGGGGCCAAGGCATGGTTAAGATATCCTTTTCTTTCTGCGCATATAGAGTGTAGTGGAAACTTCTTTCCCTGCATATCAGCATACCGCTACAGTATACTAGTATAAAGGTGTTCAGTTAAATCACTGTCAAGCTCTGATGACAATTTTTTCATTGAGCGTGTTTTTGGTGCTGAGAGTGTATCAAATAGTATAGATTGGTCCTTGATATTGTAATACGTATCATAATGGGCTGTTTTGTTATTTTGATGCTATTTTATATGATATATGCTTTGCATGTAACTGGTGATTTTAATTGGGGGATCATCTTTCATTATTGATGATTTAATCAGGAATTAACAAAAAACGTCATAATTTGAGATGTCTGCTTGCAGAATATGCCGTGTGGAAGTATAGTATGCAGCACTTTATTTGATAGCTTGTGGAATGGTTTGTCATGGTTTGAACTAACCATTCACCAAAGCACCATGTGTATTTGTGTGGTTCTCGTATCGTGGGCAAAACTGAAGGAGGAAATTCATGCGTTCACGAATTTTGCCGATCTTTGTTCTACTGACCTTGTTAGTTAGTTCAATTGCAGTTGTTAATGCACAGTCGGTTTCGTTTGAAACGCCAACAGATGTCAACATTGCTGCCGAACCGGTGACTCTTACACTGCTCCATAACAATGACGGTGAGTCATCATTGTTGCCGCTCTCCAACACTGTGGAACCTGGTACAGGCTTTCCCAACACCGAGGATGTGGAACTGGATATCGGGAGTGTTGCAGCATTTAAGACATTGACGGATGAAAATATCGCCGAAGCTGTGGGGGGTGGCAATGCTGTGCTCAACGTGTATGCGGGCGATGCATTCCTTCCCAGTGCAACACTGACGTGTAGTGTCGATGATGACGAGGCCCCCGTCTATGATGCGCTGGCCCAGAGTCAAATTGATTATGATGCTCATATTTTTGGGAATCACGAATTTGACTATACCCCCAGTTTTCTGGAACGCTTCATTCGTGGTTTTGATGATGGCGGTATTCCAGATCAGCCCTTTTTGAGCGCCAACCTGGATTTCAGCGCACAGGATGGCTATGCCGATCTGATTGATGCCGATGGTCTGATCACCGATCCGGTAACCGATGGACGAGTCATTGGTAAGTCCGCTATTGTTACCGATACGATCACGGGCGAGTTGTTTGGTATTGTTGGTGCCACGACGCCACGTCTACGTGAGATTTCATCGCCTGATGATGTTGAAGTTTTAGCTGACGTTGCAAATCTTGTCCAAACAGAGGTTGATCGTCTAACTGATGAGGGCGTGAATAAGATCGTCCTGGTGAGCCACCTGCAAAGCATCGATAATGATCGTGAGTTGATTGGTCAACTCACCGACGTCGATATTGCCGTTGCTGGTGGTGGCGATGAATTGCTACTCAATACTGAGGTGCCAACTCAGACCCAGTTGCTACCCGGTGAAGGAGCGGATATCGAGGGTGAATATCCGCTTGTAGCGCAGGATGCTGACGAGAAAGATGTATACATTGTGACGACAGCCGGTAACTACAAGTATCTGGGTCGTCTGGATGTGAATTTCGATGCCGACGGTTTGATTACTGAGATTATTTCTGAAAGCAGCTATCCTCGCCCAGTGATTCCTGAGAGTGATGCTGCTACTGAACTTGAGTTGACCAATACGGTGGTACCCGATCCAGGTATCGAAATGAGTGTTGTTGATCCGGTCAATGATTGTCTGGCATTATTGAATGAGACCCCTGTGGTAAGTAGTGAGGTAGTACTCGATGTGTCACGGGATGGTGTGCGTGGTCGTGAAACCAACGCCGGTAACCTGATTACAGACTCATTCCTCGAAGCGTACGATCAAAATGCCGAGGAAGAAGGTTTTCCCGCACGTAGTGCAGAGAATCCGGTGATCGCTATTCAGAATGGCGGTGGTATTCGTCAGAATGCCGGTGATGCGTTGCCTGTGGGTGGTGCACCTGGCGTGATCACACGGCGTAACACCATTGATGTCCTGCCCTTCGCGAACTTCACTACCGTTGTTACGGATGTCACGCCTGCCGATCTTGAGACGATCTTTGAGCTTTCAGTTGACTTCACCGAAAGTTCGGGACAGTTCTTGCAGGTCGCGGGTATGAGCGTGGTCTACGATCTGTCACAGCCAGTCGGCAGCCGTGTGATTAGCCTCTCACTGGCTGATGATACTGCCATTATCGAGGATGGTGAAGTCGTTGATGGTGCGCCAACAGTGACTATAGTAACCAACAGCTTCACTGCTGGTGGTGGCGATGGGTACGAAACCCTGGCTGATAATCCTAATAAGACTCAGTTGCCACTGAGCTATGAGCAAGCCTGGCGTAACTATCTTGAGGCTTTCGACGAGGTTGATGGCAGCCCCACGATCTCTGCGGAGGATGAACGCTACCAGCCCGGTGGTGAGGGTCGTATTACGTTTGTTCAACAACTATATTTACCGTTTGTTGCACGATAACTCTGGTTGCTTGAGTCGTCGGAAGAAGGGCGTTCATTTGAACGCCCTTTCTGCTATCTAGCTGTCTTTACTGGGACGCCTTACGATTGTGAGGCGTCTTTTTATGTTCATCTATAATGAGAAGATCTATTGATCACGTTCCAGGTTAGTGGTGGGAATCCAGCCCTCGTAGCCCCCCAGCCCGACGTAATGCCACTCCATGCCATCTTCATCAGTTTGTTCGCCATCCAGCATGGTGACACGGACCCCCTCGACGATGGGAATGGGCAATGTTCCACTGGTAAAGTTTGGTTCGCTGTGAAGCCAGCCAATCGCGTCACCCAAGCGAATGACACGGGCATACTCCGTTGGTATCGGTGTTGGAGGTGGTGGCATGGCGGTATCGGCTATAGGGGTGACAGTCGGGACTGCACCAAGTGCTTCAAGTACGCGTGGCGCACCAAACTGCTCAAAGGTGAACCACCCCCCCCACGCTATGATCGCGATGAAAGCCAGTAAGATGGCGCCGCGTGTGAGGATGGTGCGGGCTCGCGAAGGCTGTTTTTGTTCGTCTCCCAGTAGCGCCGTCAGCTCGCTCGCATCATCGTCGTGTCTGGTGATACCGGGGCCTGTGGTGCGCTGCTCTATCAACGTTTGAGCAAACAGCCCCTTACGCCCACACAGGGCTTCCACAAAACGCCCATAACGTACCATATCGTTGTTAGTGCCATTGAACGGTTTGCCTTCTGCAAAGTTCTGGCAGTATTTACTGGCTCCTTCAATAATTTTGCGATGTTCGCGGCTCAAGTTGGTATATGCTTCGACAACGTTGAGCAGCGCTGGACCACTCACCTTTTCCTCGGTGAGAAGCTGACGGTCTGCCGCATTCAGATCGGGGCGTGCCAGCAACACCGTGCGAAAGTGTGCTTCAAGGGCTCGATGGATCGACAGGAGCCCTGCACCAAGAAGATCGGGATCGTTCCTGGCCCGCCCAATGATCTGAAATCCACGTTTGAGTTTTGTATCGACCTCACTCATAGTATGTACAAATCCCGATGAAGATGCCTAGCGTAGGTGAGCAGCTTGCCTGTCCAACGATTATCAAGGCTGCCACAGGGGCCGCCCCGACGGAACACTATTCTCTCCAGCCTCTAGTCTCTTTCCCCTTAACCCCTATCCTCTCCAGCCCGCCCATATACGAACGCAACACCTCTGGCACGAGAATGCTGCCATCGGCCTGTTGGTAATTCTCCATGATAGCAATAACCGTGCGCGGCATGCCTAGCCCCGACCCATTCAGGGTATGTGCAAACTCTGGTTTGGCGCCTGGTTCTGGTCGAAACCGAATGTTGGCCCGTCGAGCCTGAAAATCTTCGACATTCGAGACCGAGCTGACCTCGAGCCATTCGTCCTGCCCCGGTGCCCACATCTCGATATCGTATGTTTTGGTCGACGCAAAACTGATATCGGCGGTACAGAGTGCTTTGGTACGAAAGGGAATCCCCAACTGGCGGCACGTGTCCTCGGCGTCTTCGCGCATTTTTTCCAGTTCATTGTAGCTGGTCTCGGGGCGTACAAACTTGTACATCTCGACTTTATCAAACTGATGCCCACGTTTGATGCCGCGCACATCCCGACCGGCGCTCATCTTCTCGCGGCGAAAGCAGGGCGTGTAGGCGCAGTAGTGCAATGGCAACTGGTCGCCATTGAGAATTTCGTCGCGGTGCAGGTTGGTCAGTGGCACTTCCGCCGTGGGAACCAGATAGAAATCCTCTTCGGCATCACGATACAGATTGTCGAGGAATTTGGGCAATTGGCCTGCTGCCCACATACACTGCTCTTTCACGATAAAGGGGGTGTACACCTCGTGGTAGCCCTGTTCGATGTGCAGATCGAGGAGCCACTGGATAAGAGCACGCTGGAGTTTGGCGCCTTGCCCCTTGAGCACATAGAAGCGCGAACCCGAGAGTTTGGCTCCACGCTCGAAGTCGATGATGTCGAGGTCTTCGCCGAGATCCCAGTGTGGTTTTGGCTCAAAATCAAACGTGCGGAGTTCACCCTCCTGGCTAATGACCACATTATCGTCTTCGTCCTTGCCGTCGGGGGTGCTGGGATGCGGCAAATTGCGTAGCTCCAGCATGATGCGCTGTTGGTTTTCCTCGACCTCGGCAATTTGGCGATCAATCGCGCTGATCTGGTCGCCAACACCACGCATCTCAGCGATCTTGGCATCGCGTTCGGCGGCATCCTTCATTTTGCCGATCTCTTTCGAGACGGTATTGCGTGTAGCTTTGAGCGTCTCAACCTCACGCAGCAGCGTACGACGTTGTTCATCAAGCGTCAGCACCTCGTCGACCTGTGTGGCATCGGCATGAGCGCGGGCGAGTTGTTCCTTTACAAAATCAGGTTGTTCGCGGATGCGTTTAATATCAAGCATGCTGTGCTCCTGTCACCAGACTATCATTGTAGCAAAAGAATTTACAATAGGGTATAATTCCACGATGCGAGTTTGCCATTTTTGAAGGGTGCGATGCCATGAAATGTCTGGGCCGAATCGCTGAACACCATGTCGAGCCATAAGCGGTCGCTCTCCCACAAATTCAATGTTGAGATATGCGCCACCGGTACCCACTCGAGCGCACCTTCCGGGTTGCTGGTCAGCGGTGTCCCACTCCAGCGGTCTATCCGAAAAATAAAGGCAAACCAATCCTCTTCGTTTTTGCCAAACCCTGGCCAACTGACGGTCCCTCGTAACACCAACTCTTCGATCTCCAGCCCGGCCTCTTCGTGTATCTCACGCCGAATACAGGCGACAACATCCTCATCGGTGCCGACTTTGCCGCCCAGACCGTTGTATTTGCCATAATGATGATCGTCCTCACGTGCATTGCGATGGATCATCAGGACCGACGTGCCATCGGGCGACATCACATAGCCAAGTGTGGCGAGAATAGGTGTGTATGCAGGCATAATTTCTCCAAAAAACGAATCTCAATTTCAATGTCATCTATTTACCAAAGATCGGTCAGCCCTTGACCGCCCGCACGGTACTCAGTGATGCGTTGGCGGGAACTAGGGTCAATGCCTGACGGAAGGTGGTCGAGCGCAAAGAACTGGGCGTCGGCGATCTCAAGTGAGCAGGGTACTTTTGGTGCATTGAGCGGCGCACACACAAACACGGCCACATAGTTGCTCACTCCGTCCTGAAAGTTGTCGTACAGGCCCAGCAAGCACTCGATGTGAATATGTACACCGGCTTCTTCGTAGGTCTCACGACGGGCTGCTTCGATCATACGCTCGTAACGGTCGACGCCACCGCCAGGGAGTGACCAGGGATGGGTGCCGCTGCGATGGCGAATGAGCAGCACTTCGTTCTGTCTGACAACTAGGGCGCGCACCCCCATAAGCGTCGGTTTGCGTATACGCCATGTTAACTTGCGTAGTCGTAGTGCAGTTGCATAGAGTCGTGCTAGCACTACTTGTTTGGTTTCTTTGTTCATAACCTCCTTCTCATACGGTTTTATCCCTTCGCTATGTTGCTGCAATGGCATTGGCGGCCTGTCGCAAATCGTCCACGAGTTGCCGCCATCCCTCGACAGCGCGGGGTCGGTCGTGCTGGCTCAAACGCATCAGATAGGCTGGCTGCCAGGTTGCGATTATACGTGTGTTGTGCGGGCCATCAAACCACTGGCCGCGTTGTTCGGCGAGTTTGAACTTGCGGTCGATCACCTCACGTGCTGCGACGGCCCCGGAACAGACGATGATGCGTGGTTTGATCAGCGCAAGCTGCTGGTCGAGCCATGGCCGACATGTTCTGACCTCAGCAGCTTTGGGTGGGCGTAGCTTGCGTGGTTTGCCGCTTCCTTCAAATGCAGCGCACAGCGTTATGTTGGTGACATAGATGTTTGCACGACTTAAACCAGCCTGCGTCAGGGCTTTGTCGAGCACTTCCCCAGACGGTCCATTGTAGTTGCGTCCGGTAGCGTCATCACTTTCGCTGGGTCCCTGACCAATGAACAGGAAGTCGCACGGCACTGGCCCCTCGCCAAAAACCACTTGTTGGCGTTCCTGCGCGAGCGGGCAGCGTGTGCATTCGAGCGCTTCGGCACGCAGTTGTTCCCATGGGGTCATGGTGTTTTCGGTTGTTGCTGTATCACTGGTCATACTTGCCCTCAAGAATCAAAAAACCTCCTCGCCTTGTGAAGGACGAGAGGCTATGCCTTCGTGGTGCCACCTTCGTTCGTCGCATAACGTTTGTTTGTGCGACCTTGTTGGCATGATAATCGAGCGACTTTCGTACGGCTATCACTACGCGGTAACGGGCGTTTCCGGCACAGGTTAGGCCAGTTCATTGGCGTCCCCGGCAACTCAGGAGTGGATTCGGCCATAGGGTCCTGTCGTCTCGCAGCAACCGACGACTCTCTGAAAGTCCGATATGATGTACTATGCTCCATCAGTGTTGTTGCTGAGGATTATAACATGTTGGTTCTGGACATGCAATCGGTCTTTGTTTGTATTGGACGAGCAATGTTATTGTGCGGTACACTTACTGGTACACTCGATGAGTTTCTGTATCGATGGGGCAGTGCGATGACATTTAATCGGCAGGGGGCGTTGCTGAATGCGTTGATGATGGCATCAATGGTGGCAGTATTTGCCGGACCAGTGCAGCGCTTTGTGGGCGACTGGCAACCGATCTACCTAGTGACGGCCAGTTTTCTGGTCGCATTGGAGGCCAGTTTTGTTCATAGTACGTTGCGCCGAGAGCGCATGTGGACCGCCGAACTGTTTCGCTATCTGGTGCCAGAAATCTTTGTGATGATCATCCTGATGCGCTTTGTGACCACCCTTGGTGTTGGTTCTGAGTCGCTGTTTGCCCAGGTACAAGGCTGGTTCTACGATCCCTTCAGCCTGTTTGATAGCGCATTTATCGTTGCTGTGTTGGTTGGTTCGCTCATTGGCTGGCTGTCGCATATAGCCATGCAGGATTTGATTGAACTGGCACCCCGTCAGTCTGAGCTTGCTGGTAAACCTGCTGAAGATATACGCACCCATATCTTGTTGGGCAAAGAGCGTGGCCAGGCGTTGGAACGTATCAGTGGGCGGTTTGTGGGTGGTGGCGTGGTGCTGCTTTTTTGCCTCGCGTTAGAGGTGGTGAATATCGAGCAGATCGCCGGGCCGAGTCTGGCACTCTCGCCACTCAGTGCCGGAGCAGCGCTCACGTATCTCATTGCAGGTTTCTTGCTCTACAGTCAGGCTCGTCTGGTGTTGCTCCAATCACGTTGGATGGCTGATGGCGCTGCTGTCGCTGATGATGTGCCACGGCGTTGGAGTCAGACGAGCTGGTTGATCATCGTTGGTGTGGTGGCGCTCGCGTTGCTGTTGCCGCGTGCCTATGGTCTGAGCCTCCTCGATACGTTACGGGGCATTCTGGGCCTGGCAGGATACGCCTTTGTGTTTTTTGGTTATCTGATTATCTGGTTGTTCAGCATGCTGCTGTTCATTCCGGCGTGGCTGCTCTCGTTGTTTGGCTCAGAGAACGAAGCTGCCAATCCCCCACGAGAGGTTTTTGATCCACCACCGCCACCACCGGAAGTCGTCCAGGAGCCACAACTTATTCCGGCTGTTGTGTTTTGGTTGTGTATGGTGTTGCTGGCAGGTTATGCTCTGCGAGTTACGCTACAGCGACATCCTGGTCTGTTACGCCCCTTTATGCACTGGGGACCGCTCCGTCGGCTGATGGGCTGGTTCGCTACGGTTTGGGGCAATACGCATATGTGGTTGTCTCAGGCCATCGATGTTGTCCAGGCGCGTCTGGCACCGACGCCGTCGACAGATCCTGAGCCTCGACGTGCCTGGCGCTTGCGGAGTCTGGCACCACGCGAACTGGTGCGTTACTTCTATCGCTCAACCTTGCGGCGTTCATCGGGACAGGGTATTACACGCCGCGCTGGTCAGACTCCCCATGAGTTTCGCACCACCCTCGTAAAGCATCTCCCAGAGGCCGAGACGGAAATCACCGAGTTGACCGAGGCATTCGTTGAGGTAGAGTATAGCCAGCATGCGGTTGAGCGTGCCCAGGCCCGGCGCCTCGCTCGACCGTGGGCATGGGTGCGGCGGC
Organism: Chloroflexi bacterium AL-N1; assembly: GCA_013122435.1. GTDB lineage: Bacteria > Chloroflexota > Chloroflexia > Chloroflexales > Roseiflexaceae > AL-N1. The sequence goes on along the minus strand of WYDT01000006.1, from coordinate 368,072 downwards.
GGTTGCGAAGGCTGAACACAGAGCAGCAGAGTGGTGCAGACGCAGAGAATGACGGATAATTTGCAACGATGGTTTAAGATCGCCACAGGTCACGGCCCGAAATTTCCCCACACCAAAATCCTGCGAAACGATCTACCTTGTATAAACGTATTAATATTAGAGAGTATATGAGTAATATACCTTGCTTCATACTGCTCTGCATTCTAGCAATCATCAACTGAAATGGAGCATATCCTGGCCCCTGTGAGATATTTATGCTTTGTGGTTGTTTAGTTAGGTTGTAGAAGGGAGTATCCATGGAAACGGTTATCAAAGTTTTGATCGCGGATGATTATAGGATTGATCAACTTAATGCCTACACCACATTGCAGCAGGTTATTGGTGTTGAAATTGTAGGATTTGTTCAGAGTAAGTCGGACGTTTACACTGTTTATGAATCACTACAGCCTGATGTATTGGTATTAGGTCTTTCAATATCAGTGATGTTATGGAGGGAATCTGTACTAACCCTTCAGCGCAATGCTCCACGAACACGTCTGCTGTTAATTATCGATGATGAAATGAGACGTGAAGCCTTAGCGATGCCCATGCTGCAAGGTATTGGATGTATTAGAAGAAGTGAAGTACCAAGCCTGCTGATCCCATCTGTCTTTATGGTGGCTGCCGGATACATATGGCAAGATACAGACAAAAGCCGTTCCAAGAAGAACACTATAGCAGTACATCAGTATGGTTTCCCGACATCTCGTGAGATTGATGTTTTGTATGGCCTCGCACATGGTCTGACAAACGCACGTATTGCCTATGAATTAGGTATCACCGAACGGACAGTCCGCGCTCATGTAGAGAGTCTATTTGAACGTTTGGAGATCGACAATCGTAAATCAGCGGTTATAAAAGCACTTCAAATAGGATGGATTGACATCGCTGATTGTTAAATGAAATGTCAATTGGCGGATACGCCATTATGTTATGGTATATTCGCCGATGCGCTTCCAGATAATGCCTGATATGATTTTTATACGAAGCATATAGTAAAGGTAAAATCACACAGACATTAAGGAGGCTGTATGTTAAAACGAGGATTGTTATCGTTGGTGTTGGTTGCTCTGTTGGCTGGTACGTTCATGGTTGCGCCTCAGGAAGTGAAAGCAGCACCTCAGAAGAGTCCTGAAATGCCAGGTTTACTTGGAACACGGGATTATTCCTTTGATTGTATTGTACCCAAATTTGGTGCGGGGCGCTGTGGCAATGATCTTTTCACTATGTCAGCAGGTAAGTATGCACGCGTCAATCTTGTTTCTGCTGGAGCAAATGCCTGTGCAACTTTTTACATAGTGAATGCTGCCAGTGGGAGTCGGTTAGCCAGTAAATATCTTTGTCCTGGCAACACCGAAACGATTTGGACCAATACAACAGGCCAAACAGTACAAGTGTACTTTGAAGCTGATGCTACACCTATTGTAAGGACACAATTGCAAGGAAAGTATATTTTTGGTGAATTTTGATGTGATTTAGTGTATATGTCTTCAAATATCTATAGAGGTATTTTCTCTATGGATATTTGGTCATGTTGTTACTACAGTTCTGAAGAGTCGATGTTGTGTATTAAATATGTATTTTTTTCTTTTTGAAGTCAGACGAATGATAATTCGGCCTCGGTTTTGGGTGATGGTAATAATTACATCATTGATGTTTAGTTATGAATTATTTATGCGACATGCGGATAATCGGGAGTTGCGCTTAGGAGGGGTATTAAGTTTGACAGGATCACCATTGATAGCCCTTCTTATTCCCATCACATCTGGTATTGTATCATCTGGCTCTTTGGCACAAGATCGGCGTTGCGGTTATACAATACTGGTTTTAGCACGGGGGATATCTCGCCAACAGTATCTTGTTATTAAAATATTTACCACGATAATAGTTAGTGCATTAGCTACTTTATTTGGTATATTAGGGTTTTTATTGATATCATCGTGTATTGTACCTTGGGGAAACACTATCGTTGCTCCTCCTCAGGATGGGAGATGGTTGCCTGGTCCTGTTCCTCAGTTATTTAGCAGGAATCCTTTACTAAATGATCTATTATGTCTGGCTATGCTCACCGTTGCAACGTCTGTTCTCTCATTACTTGGACTATTCATCAGTACAATAGTGAATAACGAATATATTGCGATGGTTACTCCTTTTACGCTAACAGTAGGAAGTGTGTATCTTTTGCGAGGTAGCTTTGAAATAGTCAGCCCTTACAGTTATCTGGAGGTTTGGAACATGTATCGTAATATGGTGCCATTGGATATGCTATTCTATGCAGCTTTTGTGTATTGGTTTGTTGTAGCATGTGTATTTTGTATCGGAAGCTTGCTCATTTTTATATGGAGAGAATCGATTTGAATCCATCAGTGCGTGATCATAAGCAAGTTTTGGTTAGGATGCAAGGTGTGGGAAAAAAATATCGCCACCACTGGGTGCTGAAAGATATTAATCTAACTTTGTCGTCCGGAGAGATTCTAGGTTTTATTGGGCCAAATGGCGCAGGGAAGACTACGCTTATGAAGATTATGGCAGGACTCAGTCGATCTTCTGAAGGGACTGTCGAAGTTTTAGGCCAGCATCTGCATGATCAAACGCCATCAACACCTGATGGCATTGGATTGGTGTTTGAACAAGTAGGATTTATTCCATATTTGTCAGGCTATAAGAATCTGGAAATGCTTGCGCGTATTCGTAATGTTGCAGATTCTTGTGTAATTAGAGATACACTCTATGATGTAGGGCTTGATCCACATGACGCTCGTTCGGTACAGAGTTATTCGCTGGGAATGCGTCAACGACTTGGTATTGCACAGGCGTTAATGGAACAACCCAAGCTATTACTTCTTGATGAACCAACCAATGGACTAGATCCACAGGGTATTCTTGAATTACGTACATTATTACGAAAGTTGGTGGATAAAGGAGTAGGGCTTTTTATGGCCAGTCATCTGTTAACAGAGGTTGAACAGGTGTGTGACCGTGTCTTGTTTGTCCGAAATGGGCGTATTATTCATGAACTGGATCAGACGGTTACAGATATGAAACGATTACGGATTGTTGTCTCATCTGTACGGGATATGGATCTTCTTGTCCAATGGGCTGACGAATATGTAATATCTGTCGATTTTCTTGATCATACAGTTTGTACGGTAATTGTACAAGTGTCGGCACATTACCCTACCCCTCGTATTGTGCGTGAACTGGTGACTAGAGATATCCAGATTGAAGAAATTAGTCAATCACGTATATCCTTAGAAAAAGTATTTTTCCAAATCATAATGTCTGAGGCATCAAACTGATGCGTTTGTTGTTACAACTCACTATAATCAGTACATTACGCAGTTTTGGGACTTGGCGCTGGTTACTTGTTCCAGGTGTCTTTACTATAGCAGGATTTCTTTGTGCTGATGATGTTTCTTTTGACTATACTCAACAAGTAGAACGTTCAGTGAATACTTGGGATGTTATACCAGTGATGTTGTCTAATCCATTCTATCTTGCCTGGGTTTTTGTGCTTGGTTTTACATTGTTGGTTGGCGATACTCTTCAACAAGAACGCAATGATGGTATGTTGGCTTTGATTATAAGTCGGAGTTCCTCACGTATTCTGTGGTGGAATTCAAAATGTATTTCTATCGCCATCCTATCCCTTTGTTACATAATTATAGCTGTAATTATGAGTATGTTAGGTGCTGTTTTGGCTGGAATTCCATTCGAATTAACTGATAGTCTTTCATCTCAAGCTACGTGGACAATGATTCATGTTCAAGATTGGTATCCACGAATATTTGATGTATCGATGCCTTGGTTTGTGTTCTTCATTAGCTTATACACTGCATTTACATTATGGATTATTGCGAATATCATCATTGTGGTATCTTTTTTGTTTCAACATACTTTTGTGCCATTTGCTACGATAGCTGTATGGATGATAAGCAGTTTTGTGTTTTCACCAGCCCTTGAGCATATTCCTGGTGCACAAATGTTGGATGTTCGTTACTTTGTGACTTATACCAAACATTTTGATGCCTTTTTTGTATATACTCCTTCTTTACCAATGTTTCTATTTATTGCTATAGTTTTGTTGATGATTGTGTTGAGTTTCGGCATTTTGCGGCTCCATTATTTAGATATTTGACATATCTATAAATGCTTTTTTGTTATAGGAAACTGAATAATGGGTTCAATTAAGCCTTTGCAATACATGCACCCATTCTCTCGCATCTGTCTCACATTCATGTTTGTCTTAAGCATCACTGCTTGTGCTGCCTTACAGCCCTCTTCCAATGATGTTGTTACGATCAGTTTTGGTGTCGAAGAGTTTTATACAGATCTTTATGAACCTTTGATTGAGTCATTCAATACAGAGCATCCTGATGTACAGGTGCAATTAGTGTCTCTTGACCCCCCCAGTGGCTCTCCTGATGAGACTATGCAACGTATTGTGAGTGCAGTGGATACGGCTGCTGTTAGTTATATCAGACATGATGATATTACGAGTGGGCGTCTGCGTGATTTGACGCCTTTTATCGAGGCGGACGCTGCTTTTGATCGTGCTGATTTCTATCCCGGCTTTCTAGAGCTATCCAGCTATAATGAACGGATCTATTTGCTTCCACAATCAGTGAATCTACCACGTCTGTCCTACAACAAAGCGCTTTGGGAAGAGGCCGGTCTGGCGCCTCCGGCGGCGGATTGGAGCTGGGAGGAATTTATTACTGTGACTGAACAACTGACCGTAAAACGTGACGACACCATAGAACGCTATGGTTTTACTGGGTCTGACTCAGCTATATTCTTTGCCGACCTGACTGCACAGGGTGTGGATCCTATAGGAATGCCAGTCGAACTTATCCGGTGGGATCGGCCCGAAGTTGTGGCTGCACTCCAACGATTAAAAGCATATCGAGAGACAGGTATTACCTATCGTACTACTATTGATGCGCCCAGCGATATTCGCACTATGATTGCCAACCAAGAGATTGCGATATGGGAGCCAGGATTATTCGCAGCCACTTCAAGTGATTGGGTTGCACCATTTGAGATTGGCACCGTCTTTTATCCGAAAGATTCATATCTTTCCTCAGCCAACATTAAGGTTGATGGGTTTATTATGAGTGGTGGGATCCAATATCCCCAGGAGGTGTGGCGTTGGCTCTCGTTTCTGAGTCGTCAGGCACCCCCGTTTCCACATATGCTTCCAGATGCAGCCCCTATACCGGCACGCCAATCAGTTGCTATGCAATTAGAATATTGGGACTCCTTATCGGATGAGATGCGAAGTGCCCTCGAAGCAATGATTGAGCAGCCAGTTACATACATCTCCATTGATGTGGTGGAACCACAGATAAATGAGGCTCTCCACGAAGCCATGGGGGTACTTTATGATGATAGTCAACCATTGGAACAAGCCCTTCAGGAAGTGCAAAACAATTTCGAGGAGCAGGTCGCTAGAGTAGCGCTCACCCCCACTCCTGATCTCACTGAACAGCAGATCATTGTGGCGACACCTGTCCCCAGTATCGTGCCAGAGAATGCGACCCGCATTATCTTTAACCCCGGTATGCTGGACGGACGACAGGTTCAGCATGTTGCCGATGTATTCAATCAGGCTGATACAGGTGTATTTGTGCAACTGGATGATGAGGGCCTTGGTGATCTGGCGGCCCAGGCCGATACGAGTGATTGCTTTGCGATGTTCGAGGTACCCGAGAAGGCCGATCTGCAAGCGGTGCAGAATCTCCAACCACTGATTGATGCTGATATGAGCTTTGCACTTGATGATTACCCGGCGATTATGTTGGAGCCGTTGCAGCAGGAGCTGGATGTGTATGGCTTGCCTCAGGCCGCGTATCTGCGTACCTTGATCTATAACGAGACCCGCTTCGATGACGCCGATGCCCCCTATCCGGCTATCGACTGGACCACTGATACCTTCTTTGCGGTGGCTGAACAGTTGACCAGTGATAGTGAGCAGTATGGTTTTGGTGATGCCGACCCTAATCTGAATATACCCTTCTTTGCTAATGATCTGGGTACATCACTGGTTGAAAGGGGCGAGACTGGCATACGTCCACGCTTCACCGATCCACAGGCCGTCGCAGCGCTGCGCCAGTATGTGGATCTCCTAGCTGCGACTGCGCCCCAGCAGCAATTGGTGGCGACAACAGAAGCCGAAACCGAAGAGCAGGTAGATATACGCCAGCTCTTTCGTGCAGGGCAGGTTGCGATGATGTTTGATTTTGGCTTTACTCACGTTGAGGAACGTCCTGAGTTTGTGGCTCGTATGGCACCGCCACCGCTTGGTGATCGTGCTCCTACTACCAATGATGTTTTCCCGATTGGGATGTTTATTTCCAAGAATGCGGATGTGCCAGCGACAGAGGCATGCTGGACATGGATCAAGCACCTGAACACACAGGCTCCACTGGTTTTCGATACGTTCCCAGCTCGCAAGTCGATGGCTCAATCTGAGGAGTTTCTGGCTCAGGCGCCGGAGGGCGCGGAGGAAGTGTATAGCGCGTACTTAGCAGCCTTCGAGCGTGGGCCTGTCCCGGATGTGGCACGTGTTCCGATCATTGATCCATCGTTCAAGTGGCATTGGCTCTATCAGGCTATCGATCAGGCATTACAGGGCGAACATCTGGAGGAAGCACTCGAGGATGCCCAGCGCCTGACTACCGCACATGTTGAGTGTGTGCAGGATGGTGGATCGACTGAGGATTGTGCAGAACAGGTTGATCCAGAGTATGAAATGACTCCCTAATCACAAGGTTGCCACGGGAGGCGGCCTCAATAGATCTTGGGCGGCCACAGGGGGCCGCCCCCACGGAGATAGAGGTGGCCTCAATGGGGTGTTGGGAATGGTTTTGGGCGGCCACAGGGGGCCACCACCACGGATCTTGGGGCGCACCGACGAGACATTTAACCCTTAACCCCTAACCCTTGCCCCTCCTCATACAACCTCTTCAGGTCGACATAACTCTGGGCGTTGCGGCGAATGCGGTCGATTTGGTCGTCGCGGATTGGCTTGATTGTGCCGGGGATGCCCATCACCACCGACCCTGGTGGCACGACCATCCCCTCCGTTACCAGCGCACGGGCAGCAATCAGTGAGTGACGACCAATCCGGGCGCGATTGAGAATCACCGCCCCCATCCCGATCAGCACCTCGTCCTCGACCGTACAGCCATGGACAATCGCCCCGTGTCCAATAGTCACGTTGTCGCCAATCGTGAGGTAGGCATCGGGGTCGGCGTGCAGAATGCTGCCGTCCTGGATGTTGCAACGTGCTCCAATCGTGATGACGCCCTCGTCACCCCGAATGACGGTCATTGGCCACACACTGCTATCGGCCCCAATCGACACGGTTCCACGTATGTAGGCATGGGGTGAGATAAATGCCGTCGAATGAATGTCGAGTCGGTCGGTGATATCTGGGAAGTGGTAATCTGCCATGTCTTACTCCATCTTTCGTCGGATTTTTCGTTGAAAGAGATTATAAACGCTTGTGTTGCAAGGTGCGTTGTGGTACATTTGATATGTAATTGATTTATGCAAATATTTGCATAAACAGAAAGAGGCGAATATGACAGAGCAGCCGCTACATCCCATGAAAATACTTCCGACGCATATTGATCTGGCGCCTGTTCATAATGTGTTGCATAGCATGGCGCTTTTGAATGAGGGAGAAAGCATGCCATTGTGTGGACAATGGGTCCAGCAGACGATAACGGCTTTATCTCCCGAGCAACAACAGCGCAACCGACTGGTCTTTGAGGGGTTGCGTGAGGTCTTTGTGCGCGATCATGACTCACTTGATTTCCCCACTTACCTTGCGTGGCTTGCCACCCAAAACCCTTCTGTGTTACGCGATGCGGCACTCGGGCGGCTCAGTCATTCGTTTGATGGCGGCACATTATCAATACAACCAGATGATCTTTTAACGAACAAAGACACATACATAAGGTGTGTGATCCAACTTCGGGGAGTTCCAGATGTCGATTCGGTGATTATAGCTGAGGCCCACGCCTTGCTCAACGACCCGCCGATCATGCATGACCTGATTGTGGGGCATCTGACAGAACTGTGGGAGCAGCTAGTCGCATCGGAATGGCGCAGAATCGCTCAGGGCAAGGGAGCATCGCTGCCGCAAGCCATGCGCGTGTTCCAGACGTATCTGGCTGACAAAGCACTGACCGCCGCAGAAGGGTTGCGCGTCTTCACCGGGCGACCTGTCCCCGACCTACTGCTACCGATGGTTGATGTGACGCGAGTGGTGCTGGTGCCTTCACTGCATGTGGGTCGCCAGATGACAACATGGGTAGTTGATACAACGCTTTACATGTTCTTTGCCCCGCCGCCACAGCCCGAGTCTTTGCTGCGCTCTTCGCCGGTGGGACATGCCGAGATACTCACGCGGCTTACTGCGCTGGCCGATGAGACGCGTCTGCGTATCCTGGAATTGGTCGCGCAGAGCAACGAAATCTCAGCGCAGGAGATTATGGCACGTCTGAATCTCACCCAGTCGACCGTGTCGCGCCATCTCAAGCAGTTGCGCCCGTATCTTGTTGAGCGGCGTGGGGAAGGGGCCAGCAAAGTGTACACGTTTAGTCCACTCCAGCTTGATGTGACATTGTCTGCTTTGGAGCAACTCTCTGCTGGTCGGACACAATACAGTGAGCCAGTTCTGCCCGAAGAGTCTGAGCAGTATCCACTGGAGTTACGGCGTTTCTTGGACAGTGAAGGTCGTGTGACGCATTGGCCTGCGAAGGTGAAAGACAAACTACTCCTGCTGGAGTATCTGGCGGCGAAGTTTGAGCCGGAACAAACGTATTCTGAGAAAGAAGTCAATGCGCTGTTATTGCAGCATATGCATCCGACATTCCGTGACTTTGTGACCATTCGCCGAGCGCTGTATGACTACCAATGGTTTGATCGTGAACGGGATGGTTCTCAATACTGGCTTGCTCCCCGCCGTGATTCATCTGGCGATGAATTGTAAAAGTGTAACGCTACGTTTTCAATTCTTCAATCGTCATACTGTATAGAACGGTTTTCATGATGGTTGGCAGGATCTGTGCGGTATGTAGGGTAGCAATTGACGCCCTCCGCCGCTAATGCTACACTGCGCGCATTCAGTCCTGCGAGTCGTAATAATCGAAAGCCATAAGGCAGAAAGGCGAAACATATGTTTACGCATGTGGATCATGTCGGCTTCGCGGTGGCCAACATCGACGAAGCTGTTACGTTGTACAAGGATGTTTTCGAGGTTGAGGAGTGGGAGTATATTGACATGCCCGAACGGCATATGGTCGTGGCAGTGGCGAGTATCAATGGGACATTGCTTGAACTGATTGCGCCCACGTCCGATGATGCGGCCTTCGCCAAGTTCCTGCGGGATCGTGGCCCAGGCATGCATCATGTGGCCTATCGTGTCGACGATATAGCCGCGTCGCTGGCCGAAGTCAAAGCACGTGGCATCCAGGTTATCGATGAGGAGCCACGCCCTGGTCTGCACGACACGCTGGTGGCCTTTCTGCACCCCAAGAGCACGCAGGGGGTGTTGGTCGAGCTTGTGCAACATACCATGCCACATTAAGGTATACTAGCACGACGTATCTGGGTGCTGTCTGGCGATGTCAGACAGTTGCATACACTATGGTGGTGGTATCGTGTTCGCACAACTACGCAACAAACTGCTTATTTCGATTCTGATTGGTCTGGTGGTCATCGTTATTCTGGGTCTGGTGAGTGATATCAGCGCAGTTAGTCAGAGCTTTGAGACCTTTCAGTGGGGCCTGCTTCCGGCAATTCTCGGCTTTACCATCCTGAACTATGTGCTACGCTGGCTCAAGTGGGATTATTACCTGCGTCGTATGGACATGGGCCATGGTGTGAATTACGCTGATAGCGCGCTTATGTTCACCAGCGGTATGGTGATGGCCGTCACGCCCGGTAAGATCGGTGAGGTCTTCAAATCCTACCTCCTCAAACGTGTCAATAACACCCCTATCACCGCGTCGGCCCCGATTGTGCTGGCAGAACGTCTCACCGATGGGCTGGCGATGCTCTTGCTGATGGGCCTTGGACTGACGCTGTATCCACCTGCGCGACCGGCCTTTGCGGCAATGGTGATTCTGAGCATGATCGGTATTGTGGTTTTGCAGTTTCGTCCGTTGTGCGAACGTATTCTGGCTTTTATTGCCCGTTTACCAGTGGGCAACAAGCTTGCTCCCAAACTCTCGACCGTCTACGACAGCACCAGACGGTTGCTTTCGTGGCGTCTGCTGCTCGTCTCGACGGTGATTAGTATTCTTTCATGGTTTGGTGAGTGCGTTGCTTTTTATTATGTATTGCGTGCGCTGGATATCCCGCCTTCCAGCCTTTTACTGTTACAAGCCACTTTTATTTTTGCAGCGTCAACCCTGTTTGGATTGGTGTCATTCCTCCCCGGTGGCTTGGGCGTCTCAGAGGCGTCGAGCGCAGGGTTGTTGGTCCTGCTTATTCCCATGGCCATCGGCCCGGCTACGACTGCGACCATTATTATTCGTTTTTGTACATTGTGGTTTGGCGTATCACTGGGTGCTATCGCGCTAGCCATCTTTGGTCGGCGCTACGGCAACGAGCCCTTGCCCGAAGACGACCAGATCACCGTGGAAGATCGACCACAGTCAAGTCAGGAATCAAGGACAAATATTTAAACCAATGAGTAGATTGAGACATTCATTTGCATTGATCGTTGAACACCCTGTACGTGTGATCGGATATTGTCTTGCTTTGATACTTGTTGCATTTTCCCTCACCGGTTGTGTGGGTGGCCCATTACTCAGCGATGTGAGTATCAGTGATTCGGTTTTGAAGCCACGCGGCAATGGCGAGTCCATTTCGATCAACTATTCGATTGGGGAAATGGCCCGCGTCTGGGTGTATCTGCGTGACGACCAGGGGAACGAGTATGAACTCCGCGATGGTGATTTGCGTCAACCGGCAGCGGACCCATACACGCTCCGTTTTGATGGCACGGTGCAAGCGGCAGCCGACGATGCATCGCTGGTTCGACAGCTCATTCCCGATGGTGTGTACAATGTGGTGGTACGGGCGACGAGTGAAGATGCACAACGTGAGGTAACCGTTGAAGCACCTGCGCCTATTACTGTGAGTGCTGGGGATGTCCAACCGCCACTGATCGAAGATTTGCTGGTCTTCCCTGAGACCATCTCGCCTAATGCTGATGGTCTGGATGACGAGGCACAGATTACCTATCAGTTGCCAGTGACGGCTACAGTTGATATTACGATTACGAGTCCTGATGGCATCACAACCTACCCCTTCGTCACTGCAGATGAGCAGGAACCAACGCCACAGCGCCGCAACTGGAATGGCAAAACCATCGACAACCAGCTTTTGCCAGATGGCGTGTACACGTACACGATTCGTGCCGAGGATCGCTACGGGAATGTGGCTGAGCGTCAGGGACCGATCATGCTGACCAATGGTGGTCAGCCCGAAGTGACCATTACATATTCGAACATTGCGCCGCTTGCGGTCATGCGTGGTGAAGATATTACCGTGACCATGCGGTTGGAAAACACCGGAGATGTGCCCATTCGCACCTATGGTCCGCCTTCCGGTCATGCGTATAGCACCGATGATGTGTTTTCTTCTATTGAGGATGGCGAATATGCGGCAAAGGCCGGTGGTTTCTGGCGTATCGGTGTTGACTGGGATGCCAATAGTGGTGGTGGAGCCAAGCGCTACCCGTATCGCTGGGCCATCTCACCCCGACCACCCGAGGAATGGGCTATTCCATTCGAGGAGGACGTGCTGATGCCCGGCGAGGAGGCACTGATTACCGGAAGCATTCGTATTGATCAGCCGGAGCGACAGATGAGCTTCTATGTCGGCCTGATTCAGGATGGCGTCGGCTTCTTTCAGGACCGCACCGGACGGGTCATTGTTGAGGTAGGGCTATAACGACATCTCTATCAAAGTGGAAGCAGACAGGGGCATTCGATTGAGTGCCCCATTGTTGGGTTTAGCTATGGGCGAATTGCTGCTGTGCTTGGAATTCCAGATCATACCTCTCACGCCGTATCCGTAGATCAAAATATAATATGGTAAAAACAATGGTTGAAAATGAGAGTAGCAAAAGTGAGATGACGTAGCCAAGAGCGACTATTATCCAGGTTAAGATCTCCCAAGAGCCAGCCAACGCCCAAATATATGTGAATGTGGAGGTAGGTATAGCGTAGAGCACCTGCTCTAGAATGAAAAGCAGTACCATAAGACCCATAATACGTAATATTGACTTTTGAATAAAGTGCCAGTTACGGGTGATAGCCGTGAGAGGATGCGGCTTCTCAATCATGATGATCTGGTAGATACAGACGAATGGAAGTGTTAGTAGAATGGGAAGAAATGGAATACAAGTAATGAAAGGTATGATGCTCATCAATCCAAGCAATCCTATGATGTTGATACGCAAGAAAGATGTTCGATATGCAATCACTATAGACGTACTCCCAGTGTGATAAATCTGTGCTGTAGCGTTGATGAGGATTCCTATACGTATCTGGAATATGAATATAAGCATGACAATGATGAATACACCTATCGTTTGTAGGGTAAGTGTGTTTTCAAAGAGAAAGTATAGCGTCATATTCCGGCTGATCGATGAGAAAAATCTTGGAATGTAATCAGTTCAATACCATTGATGCTCAACAATATATCAAACATCATAAGTGCAGGTACCTCAATAATCATGACAATGGCGAGGTAAGTCCAGAAGTGCTTACGGTATAAACGAAAGCTGGTATCCATTATCCCAGTAACATAAAGCGCTTGAGGTCTCGAAAATGTAGATTGTATTGCATCCTCCTGATAACTCACTTCATCTGGTATTTCCCGCATCACATTTGCGCGACATCGGTCTACTCTGGATTGGTAGATACTCACATCATAGCAGAAATGACAGGGTCTAGTAGCTATTTGATATGCCTTGTTAATGTATAATATGCAGTTCAGGGTGGATTGTGCTATAATAATCGTTGTCATTATGACGGGATGAACGGCGGGTTGCGCCAAACCCGTACGCGATTAGTATAAGGAGCATGGACATGGCGCTCGAGAAAGAAGAAAAAAATGAGCTTATTGGTGACTACAAAGTACACGATAGCGATACAGGCTCTCCAGAAGTACAGGTAGCACTGCTCACAGAGCGTATCAATCAAATGATTGAACATCTGAAAATCCATATTCACGATCATCACTCGCGACGTGGCCTTCTCAAGTTAGTTGGACGTCGGCGCCGCCTGCTTGCCTATCTGAATGGCAAAGACCGGGAGCGTTACCGTGCGCTTATTGATCGCCTGGGCCTGCGTGACTTTATGCGACGTAGTTGATCAGCAGTATGGGCGTTGAGATGAGACAGCTACAGCCAGCCAATGTATATCGAAATATGCTGTGTGTCTGTCCTGACGCAAAGTCTATCGTCCACATTTTTTGAACCCAGGGGGTGCGTCTCCTGGGTTTATCTTTGCGAGTAAAACAAAACTATTACCTATTGTTGAGAGGCTGTTAGGGATTGGAGATTGTCGTTGATCATGTGAAGGCGCCCCGTATGTAAGGCAAGTTTATCGTGGTAGACGGCAGCCTCCAGTACCTAACGCCTCAGCCAGGTTACGCGCAACCTGTGCTAAGGAGCTATTATGTCGGAAAGACAGGTTCATGTAGTAAGTGCGGAAATAGCTGGTCGCACACTGACGATTGAAACGGGCCGTTTTGCGGAACAGGCCGATGGTGCGGTTACTGTTCGCTATGGCGATACCGTGTTGCTGGCAACGGTGGTTGGCGCCAAAGATGCGCGCGAGGGGATTGATTTTTTTCCACTTACCGTTGACTATGAAGAAAAAATGTATGCAGCGGGTAAAATCCCTGGTAGTTTCTTCAAACGTGAGGGGAAACCAACCGAAACGGCTATTCTGACTTCACGCTTGACTGATCGACCGTTGCGCCCACTCTTCCCCAAGGGGTATCGTAATGAGGTACAGGTTATTGTTACAACCTTATCCATCGATCTGGTCAATGATCCGGGCCCGCTTGCCATTGTTGGCGCTTCGGCGGCGCTTTCTATCTCGGATATACCATTTGCTGGTCCGGTTGGCGCAGTAAATGTCGGATATCTCGATGACAAACTGGTAGTCAATCCGTTTATGGCAGATATGGCAGACAGTCGACTTGATCTGGTGGTTGCTGGTACCAAAGATGCGGTGCTGATGGTGGAAGCTGGCGCACACGAGTTACCTGATGACGAGATGTTAAAGGCCGTGATTGAGGGGCACACCATCTGTAAGCAACTGTGTGATTTGCAGGAACAACTGGTGGCGCTCGCCGGGAAGCCCAAGCGCGAGTTTGTGCCGCCAGCCGTTGATACTTCACTGGAAGAAGCGGTTCAGTCCTATATGGGAGGCCGTCTCAAAGAAGCAATCAATCATGCTGATAAGGTTGTGCGCGACGAAGAGACTCTGGCACTCAAAGCTGATGTGTTAGCCCATTTCACAGCTGATGAACCAGAGGAAGAAGTGCCTGAGCGTCTGGCAATCGTTGATAAGGTGTTTGAAGCCATCTTGAAGGAAGAGGTACGTTCAGCCATTCTTGAACGTGATATCCGGGTCGATGGACGTGGCTTAAAGGATGTGCGGTCTATCTCAGTCGAGGTAGGTCTGGTTCCACGCGTTCATGGCAGTGGCCTCTTCACACGTGGTCAAACACAGGTGTTGACAGTTACGACGCTAGGCTCGCCCGGTGAAGGTCAACGTCTTGATGATCTGGGTGTCGAAACCAGCAAGAGCTATATTCATCATTACAATTTCCCTCCGTTCAGCACGGGTGAGGCACGCGCGCTACGAGGCCCCAAACGTCGTGACATTGGTCACGGTGCATTGGCCGAACGATCATTGGTCGCTGTGCTACCTGATACTGACGAATTTCCCTATACCATGCGTTTGGTATCGGAAGTACTCTCCTCGAATGGCTCATCATCAATGGCCTCTGTCTGTGCTTCAAGTCTTTCTCTGATGCAAGCCGGTGTGCCGATCACGCGACCAGTCGCCGGTGTCGCGATGGGGTTAATCACTGGTGGTGAGAATCAATGGAAAGTTCTGACTGATATTCAAGGTGTTGAAGACGCTTTGGGCGATATGGATTTCAAAGTTGCTGGCACTAGTGAAGGTGTGACCGGCCTGCAAATGGATATCAAGACCACTGGGATTACTTACGATATTATGCGGGTAGCCTTCCAACAGGCGCGCGAAGGTCGTATGTTTATTCTTGACAAAATGAACGAAGTGATCAGTGAAGCGAGCGAGGAACTATCACCCTATGCCCCACGTATTATCACGTTGCGTATTGACCCCGACAAGATCGGTGCGTTGATCGGCCCTGGTGGCAAAACCATTCGTAGCATCATCGAGCAGACAGGTGCATCTATCGATGTTGAGGATGATGGTCGTGTGTTTGTGGCAACCGCAGATGGTGAATCGGCTCAGAAAGCAGTCGAGATCATTGAATCCTTAACTCGTGAGATTAAGATTGGCGATGTATTCCTGGGTAAAGTGGTTCGGATTATGCCATTCGGTGCTTTTGTTAATCTTGTGCCAGGCCGTGATGGTATGGTACATGTTTCTGAACTTGATACTCAGCGGGTCGAGAATGTCGAAGATGTTGTCCGTATGGGTGAAGAGATTAATGTGATGGTGATCGATGTTGAGTCAGGGACTGGCAAGGTGAGCCTGTCACGGCGAGCAGTTCTGACAGGTGAGTCACCTGAAGAGCGACGTTCGAGTGGTGGCGGTGGCCGTGGCCCTCGCGATGGTAATGGTCGTAACGGCGGAAATGGTGGCCGTGGTGGCCCTCGTGATAGCAGTGGTCTGCGTTCACGTGACCGCGATGATCGTTCGCGACCACGACGGCGCTAATTTTTTCGTAGACATAGAACACCAGCACAGGGTAGAATGTTGTTATTCTGCCCTGTTTGATTCTTCCAACATTGCAAGATCGTGGGTGATACGGGTGACAGCAAAAGCGTCTGTGAGGAGGGCGGTGCCAACCTGGACTACCTTGGCGCCAGCGGCAAAAAACTGTTGAGCATCCTCAGCCGACATCACGCCGCCACACCCAACAATCGGTATCGATACACGTGGGGCAGTGCGCGCTACGGCACGAAGGGTAACCGATCGAATCGTTGGCCCAGAAAGCCACCCCTCTATCTGTTCACCGCTGTGAGGATCAATGTGCAACCCATGTGGCGGGCTCAGCAAGGTCAGTACATCAGCTCCAGCATCAATTATTTCCTCCACATACTGATCAAATGTCGTCTCATCGAGCAGCGGTAATTTGATGAGTAGTGGCAGTTGTGTTGCTGCACGTACAGCTTTCGTAACGCTTTTCGCACGCGCAGCGACAGTCGCAACGTTGAGTTCGAGTGCTGCGATGCCTTCGACCCCTTCAAGGGCACGGGCAATGGTCGCATAATCATCAGGTGAGTCGCCTACGATGCTCAGTATGACCGGCGTCGACCAGGTGGCCCATGTGGGTGCGTAATGATTGAGCACATAGTTCAGCCCGGGATTGGGCCATTGCCCCACGCTGAGGATGCCTGCAGGCGTCTCGATGATCCGTGGGCGCTGGCTTGTTCGTATGGGCCGGAGCGAGGTAGAGCGCGTCACAATAGCACCAATCTGCGCCAGAGCGACGGTGTGAGCGTATTCGACGCCATAGCCAAAACATCCGGCAGCTGTAAGCACTGGATGTTTGATTGCGAGGCCGTATGGGTTATGGGGTGCCAGATCCATTTACTCTTCCGAAGGCTCATAGTGCATGCTGATGGGTGTTGATAAGCCATCGATGCTAATGACGTTTTTCTCTTTGCGATAGGCTACTAATCCGTCTGGTTGCTTGTTTTGAGCAAATTTGATTAAGGTATCGCGTTGCGCGATATATTCGTATTGCGGGACCGCAAAACCACACGATGTTTGCACGCGGGTGATGTTACTCACGATAATCTGGCGTGCACCAGGGAGATCGTCAAACTCGGCGTATAGTTGGCTCCATTCACTGTGCTCAGGGAGTACAGTGTATCCTTTACCATACAGACGCAGAATGCGTGGCGTCCCGTCGAAGGCACAGAACATAAAGGTGATGCGGCCATTTTCAACGAGGTGTGCCGATGTCTCGTTGCCGCTGCCGGTCAGGTCCAGATAGGCGACCCAGTTGGGCGAGAGGATGCGAAAGGTCGCGAGGCCCTTGGGTGAGAGGTTAACATGACCGTTGCTGTCGAGGGGCGCTGTAGCCACAAAAAACATCTGTTGGGCCTCGATAAAGCCGTGTAGTTCGGGTGTGATCGAGTCAAACACTTTGGCCATGGTTTACTCCTTATATCTGATCTGCCACTTCGATCTGGATTTCGCCACGTGCAGGTCGATAGGCAGCGTATTTCTGGATCATGTCCCGAATAATGGCGCGGTACAATTCTAGTCTTTCCATTCGAGAATACGCTCCTCTTTGATATCGTTATGTGGCAACCTGCATGCTCAGTATACCAGAGAAATAGGGTTCAATGCAGTGCATTGTATGAGTGGACAAGATATACTTTGTATAAACTAGTATATGTGTGCAAAATGAAGTTTTTTGGCGTAATCCGTCCGGTGATTCGTTATATCCGCCATTCTCGCGCAATACATTTATGACTATGATGTACTCATTACAGGTAAGGAAGATGATATGCAACCGTATGAACTGTCTATGCCCTCTCAAATGTCTGAGATACGTCATGCTCCTGAGCGCCAGGTCGTGTTTGTGCTGCTGCCGCATGTCGCGGCACTTGATCTGACTGGACCTGTACAGGTTTTTCACGCGGCAAAGGAGCATGGGGCACGTTACACCTTAACGTATAGTTCAAGTCAGTCGATTGTAACGAGTGCACAGGGGTTGGTATTTGCGGACCTGGCACCACTACCATCGGTTGGACCGAACGATCTTGTCATTGTGCCAGGGTTTGATGTTCCAATGGCGAACTTAGATGCGATCTCCTTTGATCCGGCTGTTACGCACTGGATTGCCGCAGCGTATCAGTCAGGCGCAACCATTGCTTCGATCTGTACCGGTGCCTTTTTGTTAGGTACTGCTGGTTTGCTTGATGGACGGCGTTGTACCACACATTGGGTTATAACCGACGGGTTACAGGCATACTTTCCACGGGCCCATGTTCTTGATAATGTGTTGTATGTGCACGACCAGCGCATCACCACGACGGCTGGAGTTGCATCTGGTATTGACATGGCGCTTTCACTTATCGAGCAGGACTATGGTGCACTGCTGGCGGCAAAAATTGCTCATTATCTCGTGATCTACATGCGCCGAAATGGCTCACAGTCGCAAACGAGCATCTACTTACAGTATCGAACCCATCTGCATCCTGGTGTTCATCGCGCACAAGATCTTTTGATTGGCCATCTGGACCAGCCGGTGTCGTTGGAGCAACTGGCGCAGGTGGCACAGATGAGTGTACGGAGCTTTTCGCGAGCCTTCAAGGAAGCCACCGGGCTGACACCTGTGCAGTATCATCAGCAGTTACGGCTTGAGTTAGCCGCGAATCTATTGCAAAACCCAGAACTGACCATTGAAGACGTCGCGCTGAAGTGTGGTTTTGAAGATGTCCGTCATTTCCGTCGTTTGTGGGGTCGTACCCACGGTTCACCTCCATCTGTCCAACGGCTAAGACATTAGCGTACTCCTGAGACCTGTATGAACAGCAACATACGTTGCGTCGTGTATGGCGCAGTGAAACTGACTCTGCGCCAAAAATGAGTTTATAGAAAAGGAAAACAATCATGACTAAACAACACATCAATCCTGAAGCATTGTATGATAGCTCTGCATTTGGTATGTCGCAGGCTGTCGTTGATACAACATCCGGCCTTGTTTTTGTATCTGGTCAGGTCGATTGGAACCATCAACTTGAAGTTTCCACATCATCTGTTGAAGGCCAGTTGCAAAATGCACTCAAGAACCTGCGTATTGCTCTGGAGGCGGCTGGTTCATCGGTCGATCAACTGCTACATGTACGTGTCTACATTCGTG
Source organism: Chloroflexi bacterium AL-N1 (assembly GCA_013122435.1). Lineage (GTDB taxonomy): Bacteria > Chloroflexota > Chloroflexia > Chloroflexales > Roseiflexaceae > AL-N1. The sequence continues at coordinate 348,893 of WYDT01000006.1, read as the reverse complement.
GTGAGGTTGGTGAACACATGCGTACAGCGTCAGCGGTTTTTCCTGACTTTTTAGGTGAGTCTCGTCCAGCAATCACGGCTATTGGGGTGGCGTCGCTGGCATCACCAGAGACTCTTGTTGAGGTAGAGGCTACTGCTCGTGTGAGTTAGATGGGCTGTATTGCTCAAATGGCACATTCATCTTTTAGAGAGACAGAAAACACATAACAGCCCTGATTAAGTAGCACACATGACTAATATCCCATATATGATACGTTAATGTCTTGATAGTAGGTCACCAGCTTTGCAAACGCTGGTGATTTGCTATTTCTTTGGTATTATATGAGCGTTGATGTTTGTAGCATAGTTGAGGAGGCAGTATGTCCTTAAAAACCACGTAACTTCCTACTCAACGATTGAAGCTGATCCGGCGCGTGGTCAATGGTGGTAGTTTCCACTTGTGATGTTTCACACGCATCCAATACATATATCCAAGAATAATCAGCAAAGGGACTAACAACAATAAGACTGATAAATAGCCCTTCCCATAGGTTTGTAAAGGGTAATGGATTGTCAGCACTATGCGAACTACTAGGAAGGATTGACATAACACTGAGACTAAGATTATTGAGGATGTGTATAGCAATTGGTATCCACAATGTTTGAGTTTGAATGTACACAAGGCACAAAACGACACCAAAGATAAAAGAGCCCAGAACATTAAGATGGAACAAACCAAATATAATTGATGAAAGCAGAATACCCACATATATATTCCACCGATATGTCCACCGACGTAGTAAGATTCCCCGAAAAACACATTCTTCGACAATAGGGCCAATGAAAGCACTAAGTATAAAATTATTGAAAATGATTACGTATATGTTTTGTTCAGTTTGTCCAGTTGAGGGCAGGTTATCGATTGCAGTAATACTTGTGGGGAAAAGAAAAACTGCAAGCGTGTATAGCAACAATAGTATACTGAGATCGAGCCATATTAGTCGTATGAATAACCCTGTTAATTCCCAGTGCTTTCGCTTCTGGGGTGGTCCCCCAATAATTTGACGTAGCGTAATACCAGTTCGTCTGCACCACCATAGTATCCAAGCCAGTGCAGTGGCGTTTGTAAGCGCTGCAAAGCTAATCAGTCGTATGTTATCGGAGAGTATGTTGGGTAGTAGTAGGCTTATGATGATGAATACTACAGCACTGCAAGCCATCCATACGAATAACCAACGTACACGCACCGTTGGTTGAAGGGTAGTTGCGTCCATATCTTCTCCCTACACTTATTCAATTGACATGTCTGGTAGGTATAGACGTTTGAGGAATTATTTAGGTTTCATAGGGTTATTTGGATAATTTAGTTGCTATATCCTTGAAAATGTACAGGAAGAAGGAAATATGCCCTTATAAAACCGTGTAACTCCCTCCTCAACCATCGAAGCTGCCCCGTCGCGTGGTCTGTTGATGGGGAACCGTGGCTGCCTCCACAACGATCAGCGTGAGCTTGTTTCGCAGGGTTGGCGGCACCGTGCCTGGATCAGTTGCGCGTTGCACTACAGAGATCGACGACGTATGCTAATGCAGCCCCGCCACTACACCGAACTGTTCTGTCTGGATGAAGCGGTGGCATTAGCCGCAGGACATCGACCATGTGCACTCTGTCAACGGGCGGCCTTCGAAGCATTCCGTACCGCAGTTTCCCCTCAGATTCGCATCCGTGCAACACAGCTTGATGCCATGTTACACAGGGAACGGGTGGCTCGTATTCGTGGACATGTGTCTTGGAATGATACGCTTGGCAATCTGCCCGATGGGAGTATGGTCGTATTGCCAGATGTACCTCACCAGGTCTGGCTTAAACACAGGGGCTTCCTTCTGCGCTGGTCCCATGCAGGCTATGAGTGTGCTATCCCGGTGTCTGATGAACAAATCGTTGAGGTGTTGACTCCACCCACAATGCGATGTGCCTTGGTTGCAGGCTATGAACCAATCCTCCATTTGAGTGTGAGTCATCTCTGTTACCCATACACATTGTGAGTAGACAGAGATGACTCAGGTTATACTGATGGAATACATGGTGTGCTTTGTACAGTGTTATATTTTCCCACACCGTAACAGGGTTATCTGTGAAACGATTCTTGTTCGTATATACACTACTCCCTGCCCACAACAAACATATAATCAGTTTTTTCTTCGGAGTCTGTGTAATTGCCATCACTAATGGTAAGAATGACCGTGTACGAACCACTTTCAGTATAAGTATAGGTTGGATGTTGTTCAGTAGAGTCAATTGATCCATCATCATCGAAATCCCAGGCCCAGTATCTGACAGAGGTACCATCTGTGTATGATTCGTCATAAAAAGAGACCGTCAATGGTGCATAGCCTCCGGTAATATTGCTGTCAAAATCTGCATCAAATAATGGTGGGTCTATGTAGATATAATCAGTAGCAGTATCTTCCAAGACCCCATCAGATACTGTAAGACTGATAATGTAATGCCCTGGTTCAGTATATACGTATGTAGGTGATGGCTCATGGGAATCAATCGTTCCATCACCATCAAAATCCCAGGCCCATCGAATAATGCTGGTGTTTTCCCAGTATGATTGATCTTGAAAATCGACGGTGAGAGGTAAAGTACCTGTCATATCAAAATCGAATGCAGCATGAATGCTGGGTATTTGATCAGGTGGCAGGAGAGTAATAAAGTCAAAATGTGCGCCTGAAGCGAGAATATCCAGTCTTAAGGTATATACACCTACAGGAAGGGTTATTGTTTCTGGGAGCGAGTAGAATATCCAATTATCCGAACTCCCGGTGTTGGGTGCAGTAAGAGGACCACTGGTATATGCGCTGATACTGGTAGTCTGATCGATAATCGAAATACTGAACTGGCTGTCTGTAACCGCTGATGATAGATATGTCTTTAATTGATATGTACCTGATTGATTTACTCTGAGGTTGTAGGTGACAAATTCACCGTTTCTTGTACTGGTGAGATGATATCCTGCATGGGATAAATTACGACTAATATCAGGTCCCCATGTACCAACATCAGGGCGATATATTCCGCTCCCGTATCCTGTAATATCACTCAATTCATTGAATGCTCTACCAGCCGCGCCACAGGCAAAATTCTCCATCTCCATACGTCCGGGCTCCCCAACAAAAGGAACTTCCTCCCTCAAAGGGGTAAGGTTAGTATAATTGCATATCTGACTGTCGCTGAGGTAAGTGTATAGACGATCAAAGCGTATTGTTCCTGCATCATTGACTAATCTTAATCTTTGACTACCTGACTCTAAATAGATATTGGAAACACGTATCTGCGACCAAGTTGCTGTCGGGGGAATATCTATCGGTTCTGTTGAGGTGTAATTGATGCCGTCTTCATCATTCAGTTCTAAATGGAATGTTGTCCAGGAAGAGACAGGATAGACGCCTATAACTATATCGTACTGCCCTGGTTGTTCCACGAAGACATTATACTCAACCCATTCACCCTCTTTTGCCTCTAACATGAGTCCGCTTGAGTTATCTATTATATCGGGGCCACGCTCTCCGATTTTATCAATACGATCAATATATGTTGTGCCAGAATCAGGAGAAAGCTCTTGAAAAGCAATTCCTGGGCCACCACAACGATAATTTTCAAGGTTGATTGTGCCGGGGAACGCATAAGGTCCATAGACACACTCGCTGGATTCCAACACAATCGCCGCAGCAGACCAGGGCCAACTGGTCAATCCATCCCATTGTAAAGTCAGCTCGTTGGGAACTGCTTCAGTTAATGAGACAGCATGAGCAAGCGTATTATAGGTGCGGGTGTTGATAACTTCCAGAGTGGGTCCATATTGATAGGTAAGCGTATTTGTACGATTATCGCCATTAAGACGATCGGTGTAGGTGGTTGCAACACCCAGAACTCTATGGTGTCCATCAGCGATCTCAATTTCTACTTCTGGTCGTTCTCCCCATCCATCGTTACACTGCAAATCACTCAACAAAGGTAATCCATCTGTGGTATCCATCGCAATGTTTTCTACTGCTATCGCAGTAAAAACCACATCTGCCACTGATTGTGGTGTACCATGTATGGCCCAGTTTGCTGTGATGTCACCAAAATATCGGTTAGCCGAAGTGTACCAGATTTCCGTTGCATATTCTCGATTGTTTGCGCGACAACCTTGTTGCATAGACTGCCCAGCAAAAGAAACTTCTTCTAATCGCTGATCACTGTGGCTTGTAGTAGCTCGGTAGGAGGCCATTACCACAATTGCAATAGTATCAAGTTCTTGACAGGTACTACCATCGGTTGGATTAAAATGAGGGATCGTGGCCGTTGATGTGGATAATGGGTAGGTAACAGTTTCAACCTGACAGTTAGTTGCACGAGAAACGGCTGGTCGAAATTCAGAAAATGCTAGGTAATCCTTAGCACCATTATCACGTAGATGGTGGGGAACGGCATACAGTGACATTTCGCCATTGTGTATATAAATACCTGTTCCAGCAGCAAAGTTGCAGTAATCACCTTCACAAGACAAATGGTGCTCTTGTATGGGGTTCTCTGATAACGTAAAGTTTATTAGACCGTTTGCGAACTCAGGTGTTTTATCATCTCCATCCATAACTTGGTATAGTTCAGCATGATCATCGCCTTCCAAATATGCTGGGTCTGAATAATATGTAGCAAGAAGATAAAGCTTGCCTGCCTCATTCCATATAAAAGTCATAGATTGATATTTACTGAATGTTGTAGGAGGAATAATATAACCGATGCGTGTGGTAAGATTTATTTGGGAGGCATCTGGATTAGTGCAGCGACTGTCATCATCTTTGTTCTTTTTGGAGCATATACGGACAGGATCGGCATAGAAACGAAGCTGATCTGGTACCATCGATAAATAGAGATCTAAACGTGCCGGTAGATCATCAAAGTCACTCCATACCCCAAGCAGATAATGTCTGTTGGGCAATTGGGTCAAAAGGGCAATACCTGCTTTATTCGACCTATCATTGACTGGTTCCCTGAGGATTTCTCCCACTTTAGCAGGAACGGATCGGGTGGGATCTTCTGATAAGTCATCAATACTAGAGACATCATAAAACACAATCTTCGATGCATCATCGCTCTCTAAAGGTACCGCTAGATAATGTCCCGCAAGAGACATCCCACCTGCATGCCAGAATGTATCGTTGTCAGGATGGGCAGGATTATGTCCGGTCGGAGAGGCCGGGTACAGTCCTTTGATGACTTTATAATCAAAAGGAACTTGCTCTTCTACAATGAACAAAGGAGCGATATTTTTATTCCGGTTTTCTGTATTCGTGAGACCTTTTTTAGCCCCTGAAATAATAAGAAAACGTTCGTTGATGCGCTGAATTCCTTGTAGATGTTCTTTGTTATACGTCCCAGAAGTAGGAAGTCGATATGCATCGTTTAAAAAGCCATTCAAATCTGCCACGTGTCGATCAGCTTTGCGATCGTTGTTAGTGTAAGCAAATTGGTGAAAAGCGCCTTCGACATCAGGAATTGTTTGATTATCAGGAGTAGTGTAATGATCCCCACTTTGGGCACTTACCGTTACCGCCCTATCCGAGCTGACGTCAATACTTACAATGATGAACAAGAGGAGGATGGTCAATTGATAGTGCTGCCTCTTCATCGTGCCTCCCATTTAACTATAATGTGTAGTTGAATTTTGACCGACTTCCACTAATTTCCTGAGCGTACTTACTACCGACACCGAAGGACAGTACAAGAGGTGCTGTTGCTCCTGTAGTACTACCTGACTTCTACATAGCTGGTGTTTTCTCCGTGGAAAAATGCGGGCATTTGTATTGATTGTATGAAACAAAAGAGTAAGGAATATAATAATGTGTTGTTCGTAGGATTGTACCATAGATACTACAAAAGGTTGTTTTCTATGCTGAAGAGCATTATAGCCATCTCTAGCTCTCAAACGTGCCAGCAAATGCTCTGGGTTCTACACCACCACCGATTGCCACTTACCGGAATGGAAGCGCCAGAAGGCCAGGGCTGCCTGTACGGCGAAATCAATCGCCATCGCGATCCACACGCCTGTCAAACCAAAACCGAGGTAAAGCAATAGCATCACCAACGGTAGACGTATCCCCCATACACTGATGATTTTGGTATAGAGTGGCCAACGGGTGTCACCAGCCCCACGTAATGCGCCGGAAAGAATAAAGTTGACAGCGAGGAAAGGCTGTACCATGCCAGCAATAAACATGGCTACGGTACCTGTTGCTGCTATCGCAGGATCACCCACAAAGAGACTCATGAGGTGTTGCGGAAAGATCATCATGATCATGCCGAGCACAGTCATCATAATACCTCCCTGTAGCAGTGCCTCATAAGCGCTCGCCCGCGCCTCTCGAGGATCTTCTGCTCCTAAGGATTGACCAACCAGTGTTGAAGCTGCTACCGCATACCCCATACCAGGGAGAAATGAGAGCGACTCAATGTGAATCACGACATTATGGGCAGCATAAGCGACAGTGCTTATTCCGGTCACAAAGCGCACAAAAACCAGCAGTGCTCCTTGAAAGACCAGTTGTTCGCCGCCGCTTGGTGCACCGATTTTCACAATCCGGCGTAAAATATCCCAATCTGGTCGTATGTTCAGCGAGAGCCTAAACCCTGAGCGACCACGCATCAGTAGCCCAACCAGAAAGATGCCACCACCACCACGGGCAATAGCGGAGCCAATGGCTGCACCGGCGACACCTAAAATTGGTGCACCCAAACTGCCATTGACGAGCAGCACCGATAGCACAATGTTGGTCACATTGACGCCCAGCATGACGAACAGTGGTGTGCGTGTGTCGCCCATCCCGCGCAGGGCCGCATTTCCGATGAACAGGAGTGCCGCCGGGACAAAGCCAATGGCTACAATATTGAGAAACGTGACGCCAAGGGGGATGACAGCTTCTTCTGCGCCAAGCGCACGCATCGCAGATGGTGCCAGAAAGGTGCCAAACGCGGTGGCAATTAGCCCCATCACAACGCCTACGATCAGCGATTGACGCAGGACACGATTAGCTTGCGCGATATCACCAGCCCCTTTAGCTCGCGCAATCAGGGCGGTACTTCCGATGCTCGTGGCCATAAAAAAAACGGTGACAAGCCAGACCATCTGATTAGCCAGACCGACTCCAGCAAGTGCAGTTGCGCTAGTATAGCCTAATTGAGTAACGGCCAGTGCGGTCAGATGCCCAACTAAAAACACATCGGTAATACCTACCAGTGTGTTGAGCACCTGCTCAGCAACTGCGGGCAGCGCTAACCGCAGCACGCGGCGACGGCGCTGAACAGGGCTCATCGTGGCCGGAGCAGCTGATGATGATGTTGCCATGAAATAATATTCTCTATATAGTATCTAGACTAATATTTGAAGCCGACGCTCAGTGTAACGTACCCGTAGTGTTTCTGTCTACCGCCATGAGATCAGTTGTAGCACAGACTGAAGACTGAGATTCTACTAAGTCCGTAACAGGTATGCATGGGCGTCAGGTCGATACTGTGTCGTGTTGTTGTAGCGACTCTGGATACAACACCCCATGTTTCTGATAATGTTGAAAGAGTTTCCCTCATTCGGTGTGATGAAGCCAGCTCTCAAATATCCGACGTTCTCTTGAGGTCCAGCGGTAGTAGTTGTTGAGTATAGATGGGTTTTCTCGTATTGATGTGTTGGTGTTCCGACCAATGCTGTGTTTGAAGTAGGCTTTATCGGTGATATCTCCCACCAGAGCGATATTATGATCGTCACCTACGCCGAGTCCTTGCTCGCATGCCATGCGAATGTAGGATACATCGCGCAGCGGTTCGACACCCCACAACATGGCAGCGACGGTATACGGTGCTACCAGATCAGTTGATGCTATCAGGATATTTTTTACTTCAACAGTATCTCCAATGTGAATGCTGCTCCCATCAAGAATAGTAAGTATATGAGTACATTGTGCTCGTTGTTTGTGCATGTAGTCAACAGTGTGATCATCTGTCGCGTGTGACCGCCGAGGGGGAAACCGTCGTTGTAGTGGCACATATGGCCGCAGAGTTAGAGGGTGTAGACACACCAGGTTGATCGGGATCGCGAGACTATGATACCATTCGGTGCCGTTGAAGAAGGTACCGTTGTGTTCGGTGATGTGGTAGGCGCGCAGAAGAGATCGATACCCATCAAGGTCGTCTCCGCGAAGGGTACGGAATTTTTCTGTCGGTTGACCTGGTGCAAACAGTCGATGATGTCCACATTGCTGGAGGATGGAAGCAACACTCTCAAGCTGCCACGGTGGTGTATTGGCACCAGGGAAAGGAAAATGCTTTTGTTTACACAAGTTTAAAACGGTGCTTCCATAGGGATTGATGATTTGTTGTATTCCTACGAGTTCGAGCAGACGGGTGTAGTCGGTATGGATGGTTGTGGGGGTTGTACGAACAATCGCGACACGTGTGCAGGTTGTCATTGATGGATGTCCTCAGCTTGGCCTTGCCCGGCACAGAGTTTCTCGTGTTGAGACTACGCAAGTATAGCGAAATGTAAGTATACGTCAAGGCAACGCCTAGGATTGTTTGTGTATAATACAACTCACATTCTTACAACAACTATCCATCAGGAGGAGGCAGCATGCGTTACATCATTGGCGTCGATTTGGGTGGGACACAATTACGGGCTGGCTTGGTCGACGCATCCGGCGTTATCGTGGCAGAGGAGCGCACTCAGACGCAGGCTCATGATGGCCCTGAGGCGATTATTGATAAAATTGTGGCAGGTGTTACAAAAGTACGTACGGCACTACCGATAGATGGTGAGTTACTAGGTGTTGGTATTGGTGCACCTGGTCCGCTGAACCCTTTTGAAGGCATTATCTACATGATGCCGAATCTTCCTGGTTGGCAGCACCTTCCATTACGGGATGTGTTAGAGCAACGTATTGGCTTGCCGATTGAACTCGGTAAGGATACCAATGCCGCCGTATTGGGTGAATGGCTTTTTGGTGCAGGCAAAGGTACCCGCAACCTGGTTTATGTTACCATCAGTACTGGCATAGGTGGTGGTGTTATCTGTGATGGTCGGCTCTTGCTAGGGCATCGTGGCATTGCTACCGAAGTTGGGTTCCACATTATAGATCCACATACATTGAACTATTGGGAGGATGTGGCAGCTGGCCCGGCACTGGCGGTTGCTGCATCCGAAGCGATGACCGCAGAGCAGCGTAGTTTGTTACACGAACTGGCGACACCCGAAACGGTGACAGCGGCCCACGTTTCGCAGGCTGCTGCCGCTGGTGATACGCTGGCATTGCGTTTGCTCGATCACGAGGGTGAACTGATTGGCCTGGGGCTTGTGAGCATGTTGCACCTGTATGGCCCAGAACTTGTCCTGCTTGGTGGCGGTGTTGTTGTGCACAATCCACAATTGATTGTACGCGCGAAGCAAGTCATTAATGAGCGTGCGTTGCCTGTGTATCGTGATATACCCATACAACTCGCGGCGCTGGGAGATCGCGCTGGTTTAGTGGGTGCAGGAGCATTGTTTCTGTATACCCGCGGACTGGTCTCACCATAGTTCAATGTTGCTCACGAAGGATGCTCCGTAAGACATCTGGTGTGTCTGTGATGATACCATCAACACCCAACGTAACCATTCGTCGCATCATTGCTGGTGCATTGACCGTCCAGACATTCACTTGGTAGCCACGTTGCTGTACCTGTGGCACCAATAAACGTAGTAAAGGCAGTTCATACGCAGGATGCCAGGCCGTCGCGCGTATGCGTTTGAGCGCTGGAAACGGCCAGCCTTCCTGTATGCGTATATCTGGTCGATACGTTCGTGTCCCCACCAAATAGGCACGTGGTAGATGTGGTGCGATGTCTGCTAACTCTGTAAGTGCCTCAGCCCAGAACGAAGAGATAAGCACCAAATCTTCAACCTTTTCGGCACGGATAATTTGCATGACAGCAGCAGCCATGCCCGTTCCTTTGAGTTCGATATTGAGCCGGAGAGTGTGTTCACGCGCGAAGGCACACACCTCTGCCAGTGTCGGGATTCGTGCACCGTTGATATCCAACATACGCAGTTCATCAAACTGATAATTCTTGACCAGTTGTTTTCGGTGATTCCAGCGTTCAGTTGTGGTGTCGTGAAAGACAATCAGCACTCCATCCGCACTACGTTGAACATCGAGTTCAATCATATCAGCGTTTTGCTGAACAGCGAGTTCAAAAGCTGGCATGGTATTTTCTGGCGCATAGGCAGAAGCACCACGATGGGCAATCACAAGAGTCATAATTGTCTCTTCTCCGTATGTTTTTCACGGCAAAGCAAACCCCCCTCCTGATTGAGAAGGGGGGCGAAACTACATATGTATTGGTATTAACTAAGCACACTAGCCATCTCTTCTTGAACCACGACCGGGTTGCCTGCTTGCTGTGCCTCGGTCGAGAGCATCGGATCTAACAATTTCTGAAGGGCCATTACATGGGCACATGTTTGCCACATACGGAAAAATTCACAATCGCATGTCCAGTTCCCGTCGGCCAGCCTGATGATATGATCATTATTGCTACCACGGAAGCGGGCGCGTAACTCTTCGATGACGATCCGCTCCGGCTCAAATGTATATTGTCGGGCCTTCTCGATCTTACCAATTAAGCTGGAGTAGGCTGGATGTGTATCAGGATTTGTACCATTATTTCCTTCACGAAGTGCTACAGGGAGCATCGGATAGAGAATCTTCTGAAGCGCCATAATGTGGGCACAAGTTCCCCATGTATCAAAGGTTCGACAGTCGCATGTCCAGTGATCTTCCGTCAAAGTGATAATATGATCATTATTGCTGCCGTGGAAACGAGCGTGTAACTCTTCGATGACGATCCGCTCTGGCTCATACGCATACTGTCGTGCTTTTTCAATTTTGCCAATCAGATCCGAGTGCATAAGCGCCTCCTTGTGTGGTGGTGGACATGAGCGAAAACGAAATAATATTGATATGTCCAAACCGGCCAATTACAACATTACAAAGTTTGATTTGCCCTCGTTGATGAACTTCGTTCGACCGTTTGATACCCTCTTAAAATTCAGAGGCGGCATCAGGATCATGTCGTCCTGTGCCGCCATTCATTCAGTATATTCGATTGATGCTTGTTTGCTCATAATACTGCGCCTTTACTTTGCACAGAATAGAGGGCAATCTCTATATTTATCACTAAATTGTAACAATTATTATAGCCTACCAAGAGCGTGGGGTCAAGCCATATAAGATGTTTGTTAATGGTTCTGTTTTCATCTTTGTAAAGGTGTAAAAGGCTTTTTTTGTTTAGTTGGTGAAGAGAATCTCCTCATTGATTGTTAATTTCTTCATAATCAAAAACCGCCAGTGCTTCGACGTGTGGCGTATGTGGAAACATATCGTATCCGCGGAAAAGGGTCAGATGGTATTGGCCTGTTCCGCTTGTGGATGTTTGGAGTGCTCGTGCATCTTCTAAGAGCGTCAGTGGGTTGCAGGAAACGTAGATTAAGCGCTGTGGGCGCAGGCGCAACAGTTCCGCGCACACATCTGGGCCAAGCCCTATCCGTGGTGGATCCATAATGGCTAGGTCGAAATCGCTGGTGAACTGTTTTTGCAGGAAAGGATATACATCTGACTCTACCGCTAGCATGTTGTTTACCCCATTCGCTGAGATATTTGTGTGTGCCAATTGTACACTCTCGGCAACCGACTCAACACAGGTGACATGATTGACACGTTCAGCAATATGTAGTGCAATGGTTCCAACACCACCATAGAGATCAACAATACAACTCGAGGGTTCAAGCAGTTCTGAAATGGTATCAAGTAATGGCTGCAGCAGGTGAACATTATTCTGAAAGAACGTGTTCGGTCCAATATGCAGTGTGCGATGCATCACATGCATGGGAAGTGTAGCAGAACCCCAGTGTTGGATGGACTCACCAAAAGATGTATCGGCCAGACCTTCGTTGAGGAGCCAGTGAAACCCCACGACTGCGTCGTGTGTGAGCGCTGCTTCGGCTAGTTGCGCCATTTCAGTGGCATAGTCTCGCCCAGCAGTTACAGCGGCTAGCAATAGCTCATTGTCCGGGCTACGACGCACAACAATGTAGCGAAGAAACCCTTCGTGGCTACGCAGATTGTAGTCGGGTAAGCCCAGGATCATTGCGTGTTTGTAGATCGCTTGGGCAATCTTGAAGGCTTGTGGTGGAATCAAATGGCATTCTTCGAGTTCGACAATGTAGTTGAATTTGCCCCGGCGTCGTAGCCCAAAGCGATCCTTGCTGGCTACGTAATCCATGCGTGTGCGATACTCAAATGGATTGGGTGAGGGAACCACTATCAGATCTTGTTGCAAAGCCTCAGAGAGATCATCAGCCCAGATATGTTCGAGCATGTCTCGTTTTGCGGCAACCTGTACGGCATAATCACGGTCCTGGAAGGCACAACCGCCACACATATCCGTGTGTGGGCAGCGTGTGGCAATGGCTTCATGTGGGCGTAGGGCGTCAAGAATATGCCGACGAACGGCTTTAGCTGTAAGAGTCATAGGGTAATGTGTATCCTATCCATCAAAACCTTCTTCTTCCACGACCTGGCGCATGTATCTCAGTAGTTGTAAGCGTTGGACGGTGGCAATGACTTCGGGCGTACAGGGATGAGTTGCAAACGTCGTGTCTGAGTTGTGTGGCTTGATGATACCACGAACCAGATCAAGTCGTGCTACGTACCCTGGCACAAGTGCGTTGCTTGCCTCGGCGCTGGTGAGAATTGGGAGGCCGTACAGCGTAGCTGCCTGTTCAAACGTGGGTGCAACAGAAGCACACACCAGCGCTACAAAGCCCACTGCCTGAAGTGATAGTACGGCTCGATCTGCGTGATCACCGCAACCAAAATCGTGGCCAGTCAGGAGCACATCGCCGTCACGTACATGTTCTGCGAGGTGCGGATCGACTGTGGCCAAACACTCTGCTGCCAACACCGCTGGATCGTCGATTTCGCGATGTTCTGGCGCGATGATCTGCGCGGTGGTTATGCCATCCCCGACCCAATGAGTTGTTCCATACAGCACCATAAACGTTAGTATACCACGCTCATTGGCGAAAGACACAGATTGAAGCGTATCCGCATTAGTTTTCGAGACATCCGGCAAGTTGACATATTGGGCAAATAGATTGGCACAACATGGCTGTTTCTTTTTATATTTTCCTTAACCTGTTTGCAACACAATGCTAGATTTTATAGTCTGAGCAAGAATGTAGGAATGTGAGCATCGCCTGACCATTTAGATCTCGTTATTTCTTTACCAAAATGTTACTATCCCATCCATATTGTTACGACAATGTACTATCAATCCTAACACTCCGAGGGGAGGCATTAGAACAATGCTTAAACGATTTACACAAACACTAGTCACATTGTTTTCGTTGGGGGTTTTAGCTGCTTTGCTGATCCCGTTTACTGCCGGTGCCAATTCGAACGGACCACAAACCATTGAAATGGCGCCAGGTGATCGATTAGCGGTAACATGTCAAACTGAACTCAAGGGCAGTGTCGATGGCAAAGAGGCATGGCTTGAGTGTGCTGATTCACAAAGTGGCGATATCGTTGTAACTGGTCTCAAAGGTGTTGAAGAGGGCGATACACTCAGTGGTACCATAGCTATCGAGGCGCTGGTCAAGAATGAAAATGATGAGCGAATTCGTGTAGGATTTGAGGTCGCTGGCCCAGAGAATGTGCGCCATATTGAGAAGCACACGCCTTATTTTCTTAAGGGTGACCGCAACGGCGAACCTATCGGATGGGATACCAAGACGGTTCCTGATGGGGAATATACGTTGTCAGTGGTGGCTATAAGTCAGGATGGTATGAGTGAGCCAGCTATGGTGCAGTTTAGCATCAATAACAGTGATGAGCCTGAGCCAACAGTCGAGCCCACTGCTGAACCAACGACAGAGCCCACTGCAGAGCCGACTACTGAACCAACAGCCGAGCCCACTACTGAACCAACGACAGAGCCGACTACTGAACCAACGACACCACCAACCGACACATCAATGGTCCAACAGGTGATCAATCTGACAAACGAAGAGCGTGCTGCTGAAGGATGCCCTGCGCTAGAAGCTAATGATCGTTTGATGGCGGCAGCGCAGGGTCATAGTGAAGATATGGCGGCCAACAACTTCATGAGCCATACCGGTTCAAATGGTTCCTCACCATGGGATCGCATGCGTGAAGCGGGTTATGAGTACAGTCGAGCAGCAGAGAATGTTGCAGCTGGCTACCGCAATGCCGAAAGTGTTGTGAATGGATGGATGAATAGCTCTGGTCATCGTGCCAATATCCTTAACTGTTCATTGGAAGAAATTGGTGTAGGTTATGCAACCAACTCGAACAGTGATTATGGTGCATACTGGACGCAAAAATTTGGCACTCCACGTTAATTGTCTATCGCAGTTCAATATGATGTGAACAGCTAGCAAACTCCCCACTTCCGGTATATACCAGAAGTGGGGAGTTTGTATGTTGCCTATTCGATACCCTGAGCGATTTGACTCTGTGACACACGATAGATTGTATACAAGACATCGTTGTTATTGATAGGTGAAGGGATTGATTGTAATTCACCATTTGGAAAGGTTTCACGCACTCGTTCGAGTTCGTCCATGCGCTCGGGAAGGAAAATAAAGGCCGCATTTTTGTTCGTTTGTAGAGTGCTGGAATCAAGTGATTCAGTAATTGGTTCAACGATATCTTCACCTGCGACGTCTGGTGCAAGGTAGGGAATCGTGCCAAAACCAATGTACATGCGTGGTGGGCCAAAGAAATACATATGCCAGCTTGCATCGAGATCATCCCGCGCATACTCAGCGATACTGGTGGCGACGACGGAGTTAATTCCACCGTAAATACGCTGGGGGGTGTATTCGACAAAATACCAGCGAATGCTCAACAGGCTGAGTATGAGAACGACACCACCTAATGCAGGTGCAATCAAGCGGTGGATCGCTGGGCAATTCCAGGATCGCCGCACAATCAGCCCAATCTGCTCAAGGGCTAACGCAACAAAAAAGACTGCTGGTACAGACATGGTCACCAGGCGTTGAGTTGATGGTGGGTTTTCGGTCAGAAAGCCACCCATCATCATGCCCCCCCACCACCAGAACACCATGGGGATGAGACGACGGTTAAAGAAGCTGAGTGAAGCGAATCCCAGACCCAGTAAGAACAGCGCGCCATCAGCGAAATGAAAAAGGGGTTTGGGCGAGCCATACCAGAACGTTTTGTCGGGGTAGGCTGTGAATGCCAACGCCGCGCGCTGAAACTGCACAACGAGAATTTCCCATGCACTGTGGCCCAGCACTTCTTGTTCCGTGGCAAGCCAGCCACTCTGGAAGATACCAACCATACTCAAGCGAGCATTGTAGTCGTCGGGAAAGCGAAAGGCATATTGGATCATCGGCCCCGAGACGATCAGCATGGCGCCTAACAGTACGACTACACCGCGATAGTGTTCACGCCAGAAATGTTGTCGATCACGTAGTGTGAAATATGCCAGGAGGGCCATGATGATCACGGCAGTAAAGCGACCGCCAGCATAAAAGTACTGTGCAAAACCAACGATAATGCCACTGAGCGCCCAATCAACAGGTTGACGTGTGTCGTACCCACGATAGAAGAAGAGCAGTGCCAGTGAGACGAACAGGGCGTCGGCGATCTGGTTTGAACCAAGCCGTGAGTAGTGGATATGGTAATGATATGTGGCCAGTAGTGCGGCAGTTAATAGAGCGAGGGTTTCGCCTCTGAGACGTTTCACCAGGAGAAAGGTGCTAAGCACGGTAGCCGCTCCAACAAAAACCCAGGGGAGACGCAGGGCAAAAATGGTATTGCCAAGCAACCCAATCGTGAGCGCGTTGAAGTAAAAGCTCATGGTGGGTACACCAAGCCATCCGGTGCTAAAGGGATTGGTGATCTCGCCATTGAGCACGTCAATCGCTTCCAGCCCTTGTTCTGCCTCATCACCTCCCAGTGTTGGCGGAATATTCCCTAGTTGAAAGAGCCGCAGCCCCACTGCAACAACAAGGATGGCTCCTACGGCAATAATGGTCTGGTTATGTTGCTGCCACCAGTTGCGTATATTCCATCGCTGGTCTGATGACTTACGTGGTGGAGCGATGGCTGCCACATAGAGCGCAGTTGCCCCAATCCAGAAGAAGAATGTCCAGTTATAGCTGGGTAGTGCTGGTTCGAGTTGCAGCAGGTATAACAATATGCCAGTCAGACCTACTGACCCGATCAACATAACCTGTCGCCATGAGCCACGCCCTACTGACTCGAACATGCTGCGTAGAAATGGTGGTGTTTTATACTCACTGTTAGCGGCGAGAGCGGTGAGCGTAAAAATGAGCACGGCTATGATGGCCAGAGCAAGCGCAGTCCAGCTAAACTCCAGACGGTCGAGAAAGGTCTGTTGGGCCAGTCCAACCAGTCCAAGTGCACCTACGAGGAGAAAAATAAGCCCCCGCATCGGCGCAGTCGAATCTACCTGTGATGTTGAAGGTGCCGGTTGTTGCGTTGCACTCTGCTCGCTCGGTGGAGGATCATCAACCTCGGTCTGTAAGACCATAGTAATTTGGACTTGTGCATCGTTAGGGATATCAAGTGGCGTACTCAACTTTAAATGACCATCTTGATAGACTGCGTCGACGACATCTTGCGCTGTCTCTGAGTGTTGTGTTGAATCTGGATTGTTTGATGGTGTATGTGACATAATAATTCTAAAATGGTCTGTTTTGTATGTACCACTTCTCCATATGATATGGTGTAAGTCTCATCAGCGAGTTTGTAAATTATAGATCAGGATGCACGATTTTGTGATCTGCCTTCTTCGCATCATGGGACAGTAAAACTATGTCGCTATACAATGTAAATTGCACTATCTTGAGCATGTAGGTGTTTTCATCGTTAAGCATATGTATGGGGGATATGCCTTGAGTTCTGATTAGCCATACCTGCTTGTGTCTGTGCCATGATGCTTTGCGACATTGATGCAATATTTGTTTTGATATTGGTTTGGGGTTTCAAGCACATGGTTGATGTGACACACATATCATTTTCATCAGTCAGGCATATTCGCAACAAATGATTGGAAGGCATTGCTGTCATAGAGCGGTGGGCCATGTCCAAAGCAGATCACTGAGGGCTGTAGTGCCGCGAGTTTGCGTGCTGATTGCCGATTGCGTGCAGGATCGCACGTGAAGAAGGGTAGTGGTTCACTTAAGCCAACTTTCGTCGTCAACGGATGTTGATTGAAAAGCACATCGCCCAGAAGGAGCAGACGATCCCGTTCACGCCAGTAGGCTACGTGTCCAGGGGTATGGCCTGGTGTTTCAATCACCATAAAATCACCAATACGATCGCCTTCGTGTAACTGACGTGTTACAGGATACTTTGGTCCTGCCATCATACGGTTCTGTGCACTGATAAGTGGTGTGGGGTGGGGGAAAAGCGTATCCCAGTTTCCTGTGTTCATGGCTTCAGCATCTTCGGCGCCACACCAGAGTGGGATGTTAAAGCGCTCACAGATGGCTTTGCTCGCACCCTGATGATCGGGATGAGGATGGGTCAGGATGTGCGCGATGAGTGGTCGTCCAGCAAGCTGCCGTAAAATACTTGTGCTTTGAAAACGAGCACCAGCGTCAACGACAATATTACCAATGAGATAGACGTTAATAGCATATTTGGGAAATCCATCGAGGAGATAGACATCGGGAGCAATTGTTTCCATTATTTACTCCATATACAGTGTACGAATATCGCTATAATAGCACGCTTTAGTTGTTGAAAAGATGTTGTAGTGTTCTTGCTGTTTCCTCAGGATCGTGAGGTCTATTCATATGCCATAAGTTCATAGACAGTTTCTCTATCTCTCAGAGATTATGTTCGTGTTTGCCCGTGTATACTACCATATTCTCGTTTTCAGAACAGTAATAGCTGAATGGCTGTGCTATCTCCTATATCGTATGTATGCTCATTCAGCCACTAGGTACTATCAGTGATCAATCCTTTACCATTGTGCTATAATGCGTGGTAGTCTGCAATTTCTTCTTTGCTGAGGAGCTTGGCCCATGACGGCAGAAGTGCTTACACTTAATCAGGGTGCATACGCACGTCAAGTTCAGCAAACGCGACAACTCCTCGACACAGTTGACGATACGAGTTTAGCTGATCTGACCCGTCTCGGTATTGGTGAGGTGCGTGGCCTCAAACAAGAGGTCGCGGAGATTTTTCCTGCTTCTAATCTCCCCTCTATCTTACTGCAGGGGTTGATTCAGCTTGAAGATCGCTCACTCAAACAGGATAAAGTGGAATCCGATTTGCGGGTGCTTTTCCGTGGAAGTAAGCAGTTAGGCATCTACGGTACATTTCTTGCAGGGCCTGCCTTAGTGTTGTAT
The DNA here is from genome assembly GCA_013122435.1 of Chloroflexi bacterium AL-N1. GTDB lineage: Bacteria > Chloroflexota > Chloroflexia > Chloroflexales > Roseiflexaceae > AL-N1. The sequence goes on along the minus strand of WYDT01000006.1, from coordinate 330,409 downwards.
GGGTATCAACGTTTGTTGTCGTTGGCTGGCAAGGATATTGATAGTGCTTTCCCTGATGGGCCGTGGCAGTTTTATACACAGTTTGGGTTGCGTGAGGACGCTGCTCGTCATTGTGTAGAGACAACTGGATTTTATCATACCATCCCTGAAATTAACGATGTTGACTCTGCTACATGTTGGGTGTACGCTGCCATGCAAACCTTGTTCGCTTATGATGATTTCCTGGCTAACGAGTGGCAGGAACGTATGTTGTTTCGTCTGCTCGATCTGTTAGTTGAAGAGCGTGCAGTAGCGCTGCTGGGTAAAAAGTTACCTCGGAAACAGGTAGAACGAGAGCAGATTGTGGCCCGAAAGGTGGCAGAACTCCAGCAGAATTATCGTATTGGCTCCATTGAACAAGGGTGGGCAATGGAACGTCCCTACGGTAATCCACTGAATACCCCTTTGCAAGATTATGCAGCCTATCGCCACGAGCGTTTCCATGCGTATCTTGAACGCGCCTTGCGACATCTGCCATCTGATGTGGGCGAAGAACTTAAACAGCGTTACAAGGATCGGCGTGCAGTTGAGTTGCCGGCCTATCAGCGACAATTAACCATGTTAATGACATTGCATGCGGATAGTTTTCAGGAACGCCCGGCCCCTTTATCGCCACATTTGTTACAGGTTGCATTTGTTGCCGGAGGACGCTACTATTTGATCGATGCATGTGCACGTGATAGAAATGGGGATATTTTGGTATTTCCCGCTGATGGAGTTGCTGGGAGTGCGGGTATTGCACTGCGGCTTGAACGGACCGAAGATGGCAATTTGTGTGATCCACATAAAAACCCGATTGAGATTAGACGCAATGGGCGCGTGTATATCGCTGGACGTCGGTTAGGTCGTTTGCGCCCGCCTTTTGTTGAATACGTGAAGAGTCGTGTTGAGTCCATTCTCGACCATGCTGATACAAATTTTTCCGATAGCCTCCCGCCAACCGATATGCTGCTGGCCCAGGCGCCACGTGAGTATCAACAGACACTACGGGATAAATTGAGCGATACAGCTCAAACAGAACTGGCGATGTTGCGGTATGCTCCTATTATTGTCAATTGGGACATTCACGACAGTTCTTTGCCGCTCAGTGAATTGCGCCGCACCAATCGTGGATGTGGTGACCATGCACTCACACTTATTCGCACCGAACGTAGCATGATTTTCGATATGTCGCATGTCTTTTATGATGCGATCTGGGGGATGGGGCTGGCCGAGATAATGACTGGTTTTGCCACATCATACCATCCGCTTGTCAAAGCGTCAGCGACGAAGCGTACTCGTATCAAGCCATTGAAGTTAGCACCGACCCCAGGCTTTCTTAAAGAAGCTCAATCATTAGTAGCCGAAGCTCCTGTTGAAGTCGCGGCTGAAACGGTGCTAATCGATCTGGCAGCTATTGATCGGTTGCGACGGCGCCTGCCCAAAATTCAGCTCTCACTAACCGTCAATGATTTGCTCATACTGGGACGTTGTGCTCATGCCATGAACTATCGCCCCGGTGGTCGTGCACAACGAGCGCTGGAGGCTATTGCTGAAATTGACAATGATGGCATGCATTTGATGCAGCAGATTGTGCATGATCTGGAGGAGCAACGTACGATCAATCCGGCGATTCTGATTCCAATGGATGCGAGTAACGCTGAGCCACGTTTACGTTTGTACCCGGCCACCTTTCGTAATCCGTTGCCGGACTTATTGCCACGCCTGGAACGTTGTGATGGATTGGTACGCGAGTTACGGCGTGTTGCTGATTCCAATGTTCTGGAAGAATTTGAGAATGAGCGCCATGTGCTCTATCGTGATTTATTCTTTTTTAGTGCTATGATGCGTGCGTTGCGTGATGTCACCATGCGTGGTAAAAATTTCACAACGACGATGTTGCACTTGATGGGCCATTTACCAGGGGTTATGCAACATTTGGTGGATACCATTCCTCAGAAAATTGGTATATTAAATGAAATTATCAAAGGTCGGGAAGTCTTCTCAAATGTGGGTCGTGTGGTTACCTCCTCGTCATTAACGCGTTTTACCAGTGCCCGTGATGATGGTGATACCAAAATGCTGGTCTGGGGTGTTTTGACAGATGCGAACAGTCGTCTGGTGGTCACCTTACGCGATTTCCGCCCACATGTGACCAGCCTGCATCGGGTGAGCCGTGAAGATTTGGCCAGAGCACTTACTCAAGATTATCTTGATGCATATGCGCTTGGCACGAATGAGCTCGTCGGACGTATACAAAGAGTGATGTCGTATAAATAATGTATAAGATATGAGAAGTTGAATATTTGATATGCACATAATGAACTTTGGAGTATTAGAATGAGCCAGAATGCCCCTCACCCCTCACTGCTCAACTCAAAGCTTGGTAATTATGAAGTCCACAACTTGCTTGGGCGGGGTGGCATGGCCAGTGTGTATCGAGCGTATGATCCAGCACTGGATCGCGAGGTGGCTATTAAGGTAATCAGTACGGCCGGGCAGCCACCTGATTTCGTAGCGCGCTTTCAACGTGAAGCACGGGTGGTTGCGCGTCTCCGACATCCGAATATTGTGCAGATTTATAGCTTTGGCGAATCACAGGATCAAGATGTCGTATATATGGTTCAGGAACTACTCCCTGGCACAACCTTATCGGTACGTATACGAGAGATGGGCCGTCGCCGTATGTCGGTCAATCGTGTACAAGAGATTATTGATCAACTAGCCAGTGCGCTTGATTTTGCACACAGTCAGGATGTAATTCACCGTGATGTCAAGCCAAGTAATGCGCTCTACAATGAACAAGGTGAGTTGGTGCTCACAGACTTTGGTATTGCGCGTAGCGCGGCTGACGAAACGCGCACGACCACAGAACCAGGTGTCTTGATGGGGACACCAAGTTATGTTGCTCCTGAACAGGCAGTGAGCAGTGCCGCGCTCACGTCTGCGTGTGATATCTATGCACTTGGGGTCATTCTCTTTCAACTCCTTACAGGTAGGTTGCCCTTTGAGGCAGATACACCAATGGGTGTGTTGCTCAAGCATCTCTATGATGAACCACCTTCTGTGCGTCGTTTACGTTCAGATCTATCAGAAGAAGTGGCTGAGGTAGTGTCACGCTCACTCCATAAAGAGCCAAAACAACGATTTCGTAGTGCTGGCGAGTTAGCGGACGCGCTTCGTGCTGCGTGGCCTCCAGGTCGTTTAACCTCTGCGACAACCAATATTGCCAAAAGAGCATCTTCACGGAAGCGTGCCACACCAAATGCCCAAGGTAAAACTGCTAAAACAAGTGGATCACGCCAGCGTACTTCAGCCAGGTCATCGGCTGTTCCTATGAAAACAAAAACACCTGCACAGAATAGATCTCAAGCGGTGTCGACATCTACGTTGCCGTTTGTCAAGCGTGATACAGCACGTTCTTCGGCGGGAGCACCTACGGTAGCCGCGAAAACGGCGACACCAACACGGGCGACACCTCAAAAGGAGCGTAAACAAAAGACCGCGAAACGTACCACGCCAAAACGAACCAGGAATTTGGGATTGCGATTTCTAGTGGGCTTGTTTACGGTGGCTGTAGTAGGTGTGCTAATCCTCTATGGTACTAATCCAGATGTCTTACCTGGTGCTTTCAACGAGGTGTGGCTCTTTTTACAACAGTTGATTAGCTCGTTTAGTAGTTAATCAACACAGTGTGCTGGTCTTCGTATCTTCCCTGGTTTCGCCATCTCATATATTGCGAGAATACTTCATGAAGTAGTTAACACAGCCGATTATTCGATACTTATTTGGTATCGAATAGTACTTTATATTCTCTTATAGCGTATAAAATACTTTTGGGTCTTTCATACAAGACAGTACATAAAAATGATGTATACGGATATTTTCTACATAAAGAAATTACCTTGTTTTTTACGCAGATGACATTTTTGAGATATATCAATTGGTGGCTTTATTGTGCTTGCAATCGTTATATTTGTGTAAGCTTTGTGTGCTATCTTACAGAAACATTCAGCTCTGACAAGCATACTGTAAACACAATTGTGAATGTGTATTGTGACCCACGTCTGTGATTTGTACTTGTTTAGATACACTCAATTACCCTGAGCCGCATAAACCCTTGTGGAGAACGTTATGGATGTTCGGGATGCCTCCCCGCAACGATCAATTGATTACACATCTACTGAACTGCTTCGTCTCACGGTTATGAGATGGCTGACTTTCAGCATTGTGACTATTATCATTGGTGTAACTGCGCTGTTATGTTATACTGTCTTTTACCGAACAGAGACGTATATTACAAGTAATACTGAGGAAAACAGCATCTATATGGCGCACCATCTCAATCAGGTGCTGTATCCTGATTTTATTCCCTTTATCCAAACGACTTCGGTAGATAACTTACCAGATATCGCATCACTTGATTTCGCTGTTGAACGTGTACTCATAGGATTAAACATCCATCGATTAGCAATCCACGACATAAATGGACGTGTTGTCTATGAAACGACGGCACCATCTTTGTCTCCCATAACGATACAAGATCCTGCACGCGAAAATATCAATCAGGCATTGAGCGGTATTGAATCATCACATCTCATTCAACAATCGCGAGATGATGGTTCAATCGAAAGCATCTTTGCAACATATGTTCCTATCCGAACACTTAATGATGGCCGAATGGAAACAGAAGTGCTCGGCTCTTTTGTGCTTGAACAAGACGTGAGTGCTACCTTTGCACAGATTCGCTACGAGCAGACAGTGACGACACTGGCCATTCTTGCACTCATGAGCATGTTGTTGGTGGTGCTACTTACAGCGGTACGTCGGGCTACCAGAATTATTCGTAATCAGCATGATGAATTGTCAGAACGCAACAGAGCACTCGTAAAACTTCAGCGTGCACGTCAGGACCTGGTGGGCTTGCTTGTTCATGATCTCCGAAGCCCTCTGACTGCTATCAGTGGGTATCTTGATCTGTTGGGGGCAAGTGGCGTAAATTCACAACAAAAAGCGTTTGTAATGGTTGCACGCGACAGTTCTCGTGCTATGCAGCGTCTGATCAGTACTATTCTTGATATGCAGCAATTACAGGATGGTCATTTGCCACTTGAGCGCCAGCCTACCGAGGTAGCAGAACTGCTTCGTGACAGCGCATATGAATTTTACGGTTGGGCGCATCGTGATGAAAAAGAAATTCACATTGATGTACAGTCCGATTTACCGCTTGTGTACGCCGATGTTGATATTCTTCGGCGTGTTATTGCGAATTTGCTTGGCAATGCCCTAAAGCACACTCCGCCAGAAACACACATTACTCTTGCTGCTACTGTTGATGCAGATCACGTCTTGCTTACCGTTGCTGATGATGGGCCAGGTATACCATCAGTATTGCTGCCGAATCTTTTTACCCGTTATGTACGTGGGCGGGGTTCGCAGAAACGTGAAGTGGGCAGCAGTGGCTTAGGTCTTTCGTTCTGTCGGTTGGCGGTGGAGGCTCACGGAGGTCGTATCGATGTTGCCAGCAAACCAGAACAAGACACCGTTTTCATGCTATGGTTACCTGCGCTGAAGGCTTCTGATGTTGCGACAGATGTGATACATGAAGATAGCGACACTGTAACATCAGAAACAAATCCGTCCCTCGTTGGAAGTACGGGTGTATAAGATCGAGTATAATATAGTTACCACGCTCCAATATATGTTTATGTTGCAGGTGGTTGTTGTTCTTTTAGCAAGGAGTGTTGAATGACTGGTCGTTTTCTCATTTTCAAAGCGCACTAGCATGGAGACACTTTGATGGGTGTCTCCGCAAAGATTTGCATTGCATGTATGAGGAGGCACCATGCTACAGGTACAACAATTACACAAAACATATGGCATTACCACAGTTCTTACCGATGTCACGTTTATTCTCAATGATGGTGAACATATTGGGTTGGCGGGTCCAAATGGCGTTGGAAAATCGACGTTACTTCGTTGCATTACTGGTGAAGAGAAACCTGATTCTGGTCTGATTGCGTGTTCTCCCTCGAACATAACTCTCGGTTACTTACCTCAATCCTTTGATTTTACGGACACCGATACACTTGATACCGTTATTGCGGCTGTACAATCTGATTTTATGGCTGCAGAAACTGCTTTGCAACAGTCAACTGAAGCACTCAGCACTGCCGCAGATGTCGATTCTGCATTACAAGTGTACGAAGAAGCACTTATGTATTTTGAAGCATTAGGCGGCTATGAACGAGAACAGCGGGTCGCAGAAATACTTGAGGGACTCGATCTTGGCCATCTGACAGGCTCCACATGTGTTGCAACCCTTAGCGGTGGTCAGAAAACGCGCTTAGGTCTTGCTACGTTGTTACTGCATCAATCAGATATATTGTTGCTTGATGAACCAACCAATCATCTTGATATTGAAGCGCTTGACTGGTTGGAACACTTTATCCAACGTTCCCCAAAGACGATATTGGTTGTTTCGCATGATCGTGAATTTCTGGATCGGACTGTATCACGAATTCTGTATCTTGATCCTGAAACGCGCTCAGTGAAGAGTTATCTCGGAAACTACAGTGCATTTGCTGCGGCCCGAGACCATGAACATGAATTACATGTGGAGAACTGGAAACGTCAGCAGGAGTATATAGGCCGTACAAAACAGGATATTGCACGTCTGAAAGGCCAGGCATTACGTGTTGAAGGGAATACGACTCCCTCACAACCAAATATACGGCGTCTTGCGAAAAAGGTGGCGCGGAAAGCACGTTCGCGTGAGCGGAAATTAGAGCGCTATCTTGAGTCAGATGAGCGTGTTGAAAAGCCTCGTCAAACCTGGGGCCTTAACCTTGATTTTGGTACACCGCCACCAGGTGCTCAAGTGGTACTCCATTTGGAAGCAGTGAGTTTTGGTTACACACAGGATGCTCCACTCTTTCAAAACATATCGTTGGATGTTGAGCATCGTGAATGCATTGCGCTGGTTGGACCAAATGGCGCAGGTAAAACAACGCTACTGCGTTTGATTGAAGGATGTTTTGCGCCCTGGGAAGGTCAAATACGCGTAGGGAGCAATGTGCGTCTGGGGGTTCTGTCACAGGAACATGACATCCTTGATCAGCACAGTTCAGTACTCGACATTGTACGGAATACCAGATCAATGAGCGAAACAGAAGCACGTCAGTTTCTGCACTTCTTTCTCTTTGCTGGAGATAGTGTCTTTCGCTCTGTGACACAGTGTTCGCTTGGTGAGCGTAGTCGTCTGCAACTTGCTTTGTTGGTTTTACAAGGATGTAATGTGTTGTTGCTTGATGAACCACTCAATCATCTTGATATTGAGGGTCGTGAGCATTTTGAGGATGCGCTTGAAGCATTTGAAGGGACGGTGATCGCAGTTGCCCATGATCGTGCGTTTCTGCGTTCCTTTGCCGAGCGAATAATCGAGATACGTGAGGGCAAGGCGCGGGTATTTGCGGGTGGGTTTGATGATTATGTGCGACACATACAACGTACATAAGGTCCTGGAGTGTGCAAGACTCATTGTTGTCTCATATCAGATATCGTATTATATGGTATTATTAAGACAATTCTGTGTTTGGCACGCTCCCTCATATGTGATAAAATGCACATAGTTAGAGTGGCCATATAAAAATAAACCTCTTGATATTGACTGAGATGTGTTAAATTTATGTGTTTATTGGAACGAGATGAAAATTTTAAGCCTCTAGATCTTGCGTGCGAAAAGTAAAATACTATAATGATTTACAAAGTTAATAAGTATAGAACCTAGAAAAGAGTGTTGTATGGCGTCTGAAGCGCCTTTTGCACGAGTCGCCAAACTTGCATTGGGGCTGTGGATGGCAGGTGTCATTGTCGCAATGTTCTTGGTTGTGCCCCAGTATGTTGGCTTAGGTGATGCTGGGCGTATTATTATTATGCATGTTCCCACCGCCTGGGTCACTTCAGTTGCGTTTGTGGCCTCGGGCATTTATAGCTTGCGTTACCTGTTGAAGCGTGGATCGAATGATGACGCCCATGCGGTTGCATCCGCCGAAGTTGGCTTTATCTTCTGTGTCCTCGCAACTGTCACAGGGGCGATATTTGCTCAGATTGCCTGGGGGGTCTTTTGGAATTGGGACCCACGTCAAACTTCAATCGTTGTACTCCTCCTGATCTATGCTGCTTATTTTGCCCTTCGTTCAGCTATTGATGAGATGGATCGCAAACGTCGCCTGGCGGCAGCCTATAATTTGTTTGCGGCTGCGACGATGCCCTTTTTGCTCTTTGTTGCGCCACGTATTGCCGACAGTACGCTCCATCCCAATTGTGCGTTTATTCCTGGCAGCACCTGTGATGGTGTGACGCTTGAGTTGGATGGCCCTAAAATTGGGGCATTGGGTGACAATGTATTAGAGTTGCAGGGAATTGAACAGCGTGGAAACCTTGCCGTGGCACAGGTTCAGGTCAGTGGACCTGGCAATAGCGACCTGGGTACGCTTGAACCAACCTATGAACTTACCAGTAACAGTGTTGCTGATCGGCCACAGTTTGCTGGTGAGCAATACACACTTATTCTTGAACGAGTTAATCTTGAGGCTGGTACTGTCCATCTCAACATTGAAGCCCCTGGTTCAGGGTTGTTAGACAATCCACGGACATTATGGACTTTCTTTGCCTCTACATTAGGGTTTACTGCATTATTTGTGTGGATGTATCGCTTACGAGCGAAGATACTACTTTTAGAAGAGCAAATCACTGTGCGGGAGGGTACCTATGGATTGGCTCTTTGAAGCAAACACATCATTGTATGTAGCGCTTTTTGTTACTTTATGGCTCTGGATAGGTTTGTTTAGTTATCTATGGCGTGTTGATCGGCGATCTCAGGACATTCAGCGACGTATTGATAGTTTGCCTGTTGTTGATCAGCAGGTAATTACGCCGCAAGCAACTCTGGAGCTACGTAAACCTGATCAGGCAGTGACAACACCAGATAGGCAACCAATACGTGATACTTAATGGCATACAGTATCACGGGTTATGAAATATCCATTGTGGATATGCCCTTTTAAGGAGATCTCATATGTCAGCAGATGTTATGCGTTCTACACCACAACCACAAGGCTTGCGATTGAAACCAGTTCATGTTGTTGGGCTTGCCATTGTTGCAGTGGCCATCATCATGGGCTATTTTGGTCTGCGTGATGCGATACGCCCCTACACTGAAAGTGTAGATGAAGCCATGGCTAGTAATCGAACCGTGCAATTGGCCGGCTTTCTCGGGAGCACTGGGCGGTATGATACTGAGAACAATTTTACCTTTGAACTAAAAGATGAAATGGGCCAGATGGTAACAATTGTGTCTGAACAATCAATGCCATCAAATTTCGATCATGCAACCAGTGTTGTGGCAATTGGCCACTACGATGAAGCAAAAGGGGTGTTCCTCGCCGAAGATCTGTTAGTGAAATGCCCGTCGAAATATCAGGAACAGGCGGGTAGTACGGCAGGTATGTAGCGTACTACAAGCGCTGAACTCGCGTGTTTGGCGTAACGAGACCCTGTTCCAGCGCTATGTTGGCAGCTAGGAAGAAATTGGTATGTACCTGTTAGGCACCGTTCTCATTGTGAGCAGTATTGCTACCGCGCTTCTCGCAACTATAGGCTATGCGCTTGCAACACGTGGGAATGGAACGGCTCTTACCCTTGGTCGCCTCGGTACACGACTGAATTTTGGTTTTGTATTACTGATTGTTTTGCTTCTTGCGTATCTCTTCATTGCCCAACGTTATGACGTTCAGTATGTCTATAACTATAGCTCACAAGAACTTGAATTTGGCTACCGGGTTGCAGCAATGTGGGCCGGGCAACCCGGCTCATTTGTGGTATGGGTTCTGTGGGGCGTCATAGCTGCACAGCTACTCATCCGCCGCACCCGTCATGCAGAGCCATATGTATTAAGCGTTTTTATGCTTCTTCATGTGACGCTGCTGGTCTTTATGCTGGTGCGTAATCCATTTGTACCGCACTTAGATGCAAATGGTGTCCCGTTTATGCCTGCCGACGGTCAGGGGCTTAATCCCACTCTGCATAATCCGTGGATGATTATCCATCCTCCTATCTTGTTTGTAGGGTATGCGCTCCTGGCAATTCCCTTTGCCTTTGCTATTGCTGGCTTATGGCGAAGAGACTATGATGGATGGATTCATGGGGCGATACCATGGGCGTTAGCTGGATGGGCATTTCTCAGTCTGGCACTCTTGCTCGGTGGTTATTGGGCTTATGAGACGCTTGGTTGGGGTGGCTATTGGGGCTGGGACCCGGTAGAGAATGCGGCACTTGTGCCCTGGCTGATAGGAACAGCCTTACTCCATTCGATGCTTGTCCAGCGAACACATGGTGGGTTACGGCGTTCTAATTTTGTGTTGGCAATCGTTACCTACGTACTTGTTTTTTATGCAACATTCCTGACACGCACAGGGGTCTTGTCATCCTTTTCAGTCCACTCTTTTGTTGAGGAAGGTCTGAAACATTTGATGACAGGCTTTCTGGCCTTTCTGGCGATTGGCTCGTTGGCATTTCTCGCTGTTCGGTGGCGCGATATTCCCCATGCCAGATCGCTCTCGGAAAAAGTATTGTCACGCGACAGTTTCTTTATTCTCATGATCGTGGGGTTACTTGTCATCGCGACGGTGATAGGGCTTGGTACATCAATGCCAGTTATCTCAGCTATTCCTGGTGTTGGCCATGCGCTCCAGAATTTCTTTGGTGCAGCCTTTGAGCTTGATGATGGCACGCGTTATAATGCCAATACAACCCCGTTTACCGATGGGCGGTTCGGGTTGGTCGAGAGTTTTTATAGTATGATGGTACCGCCGCTTGCACTCATACTGGTTCTATTACTTACTATTGGCCCATTGCTTGGCTGGCGTGATACGAGTTTTCGCCATGTGTTCCGTGCATTACGCTGGCCTGCCATTGTAACGGTGCTGGTGACATGTGGGACTGTGTTGCTTGGTGTACGTGAATTATTACCACTGGCCTATGTAAGCTTTGGGACGTTTGCGGCGGGTACTAATCTTGTGATGATTATACGTACGCTGAAGAGTGGTTGGCTGCGTATCGGGGGCTACCTGGCCCATGCTGGTCTGATGATATTGTTGGTGGGGGTGGTTGGTTCGACTGCGTATGCCTCACCTGATCAAACGCTGGTTATTCCTGAAGGCGAAACACTGAGTGCATATGGGTATGATTTTACATTCAATGGGTGGCGGCTGAGACCTGATAACACAGGTGTTCTTGACCTGAGTGTTGGTCATGGCGGTCAGACGTTTCATATGATGCCCCAGTTGTATGAAAACCAAATGATGGATGCTACGATGGCAACACCATCAATTCACTCAGAGCTATTCCGTGATGTATATGTCACACCAACAGATTACAAACCACCAGTAGATAATAATATGGCGTCGTTCTTTGTGAATGAAACACAAGCAATTGGTCCATACGAAATTACGTTCTTAGAGTTTGATGCTGCTGAGGCCCATGGTGGTATAGGTGGCCTCCCCGATTCGACGACTGGCAATGCCGGAGTTGGTGAGGGCGATAGTATGCGTGCTCTGTTGGGCGCGAAGCTTTTGGTGCGCTACAATGGCCAGGAAATGGAGATGACACCGAAAATTCAGCTTGCTGCCGGCGAGTCTGATCGGTCGCAAACTGTCCAAAATATGCCAGTTACGTTTCCTGGGGGACACGAAATTTCGTTTATGACCTTTGACCCTGTGCGTCGTCTGGCGGTTATTCGTGTTGAAGGACTTGATTTGCCAACTGCACCAAGTACCGCTGTTGTTACGGTCTCAATTAAACCGGCGATCATGCTGGTTTGGTCAGGTATGATTATTGGTGTTGTTGGTGGCATTATCGCTTCCATCCGTCGGACACTTGAAGGCCAGGCGACTCTAGATGGCAAACGCAACCCGCTAGGTCGTGGTTGGGGGCGCATTCCACGTTTATTTGGTCCCAAAAAACGTACGCAAGGTGGGTTGAGTCAGGGTGCTCCTAGCTTGCATATACAAGACCATCAAGCGACGGAGTAAGGGACGTTGGTAAAAGTATACTAATTATGCGCTCTCGAACTACAGTATAGATATGTGGTTTGGGGGTGCTATTTAATAAGATAATGACATCTCAAGATTATTATGAAGTTTTACAGGTCCATCCACGTGTTGACGACGATGCTATTGTAGCCGCATACGAGCGCTTATGTGGGCGTTACGATCCGGCGAAACTTGTAGGGGTCGCTGAAGAACTGGTCCAGTTAGCACGTCAAAAACGTGAGCAAATCGATCAGGCATATGCTGTTCTTTCAGATCCTCTTCGTCGTAAGGCATATGATGAACAAATGCTCTTTAGGTCTGAAGATGCGGTCCCAAAGAAAGCTCCTTCTGTACCTCCATCAACCACGGCTGAGACAGAATGGGACTACCGACCACTCCCTCCAGCAAATCGAACTGAGCGTTCACGTGAATTTAATGCACAACCAATACACACTCCTAGCGGCAGAACTGTGCCACAAAAGGTGCCGCACTGGGCTGTGCCAGTGGGTATTGTGGCTGTTATTTTTAGTATTGTGGGTGTTAGTTTGTTATTTACCGGAGAAGCAGGGCTTCGTGCATCGCTTGGTGCCCCCCCCCTAGTACCAACCCTCTCACCGCTTGATATGCTTGAAGAACAGGTTCAACAGGCGCGTGCTATGGCACTTCAGAACCCGGATGATGTAGAAGTGTTATTGGCATATGGCGATTTGCTGTACGATAGCATCGAAATTATCCGTGAAAATGCACCTGATAGTGGTGTGTATCAGGAACGATTGCCACGCTGGCTGGAAGTGACAGAAGTATATAGCCAGGTGTTGGCCTTGGAACCAGATAACCATCGTGTACGGGCCACTTTAGGTGAGAGTGCGTGTTTCTATGGTGCAGGGACAGGTGATAGGGAGTTTATTGAAAGTGGAATAGCAGAAGCACGATTAGCAGTAGAGCGTGACTCTCAAAATGTGCGGTCGTTGTGGAGCCTCACGCAATGTTTGCTGAGTGACCAACCACCAAAAACCGCAGAAGCACTGACGTACTTGCAACAGATTACACAGCTTGCTCCGAATGACTCCCCTTTTGCTATTCAAGCGCAACAACTTATACTTCAATATGAAAAAGAGTAGGGATTTTGGGGATTTCGCACGTCCCTGATCAAAGAATTTTCCACGATGGGCTATACATCTCGTCTTTAGATATGTTAAAATAGTAAAAATCTGCGTTTATTCTAGTAGGGGCTATAGTTTCATGGAGACGTATTACTCATTACTAGGAGTTGAGCCCAACGCAACGCATGAAGAGATAACTGACGCTTATCAACAACGCCGAGATCAATATGATATTGATCACGTATCTGAGCTTGATGAAGAATTTCGATCTATTGCTACTGAACGAGTACGTGTCTTGGACGAAGCTTTCCAGATCCTATCTGATACAATGCAACGTCGTAGGTATGATCACCATATGAATATTACTTCAACGGAACCGAAAACTGTTGATCGAGATTATACTCGTTTACAAAAGCAGGAAGTGCTGATGGCGGTCGGGGGAGTCCTGTTAGGTCTTTTACTTATTGCAGGTGTGTGGGTTGTTGCGAATCGCTCCAGTGTCTCTGGCGACACACAATTTGCTGAGGTGTCACGTCCGGCACCTGATTTTACGTTGCTTGATCTGGATGGTCAACCAGTACAGTTGAGCGATTATCAGGGGCAAATTGTGATGTTGAACTTTTGGTATTCCAGTTGTGCTCCTTGTCGTGAAGAAACGCCAACTATCCAGGAGACGTATCAAAAACTGGCAGATCAGGGATTTGTAGTGTTAGGGGTAAATGTACGTCAGAATGAACGAGGAGGTGTCGCTGGGATAGAAGATGTCCAGGAGTTTGTCGATAATTATGGTGTTACCTATCCGGTGATCATCGACGAGCAAAATAAGGTTGGCCAGGAGTATCAAATTCATTTATTGCCAACAACGATTTTTATAGATCAGGATGGCACTGAAAGATATAGGGCCTTTAGTGTTATTTCGAGTGAAGGAATTGAACACATTTTTATGGAACTTCAGCGAGAGGCAGCCACCCTGCGCTGAAGCAGAGCGAGGTTGAAACATGGATCAGCGCAGAATTCTCATTGTAGATGACGAACCGGGTTTGCGAGAACTTGTCCGAATCAAGTTGGAACATGAAGGTTTTGGTGTTGTTCAAGCTGGCAATGGTATTGAAGGACTTGAACTTGTCCGCGAGGAACATCCGGATTTGGTTATTTTGGATGTGATGATGCCCGAAATGGATGGTTGGGAGATGTGTCGCAAGTTGCGTGAGTTTTCGCAGCTACCAGTCTTAATGTTGACGGCCAAAGTACAAAGCAAAGATATTGTTACTGGTCTTGAGAGTGGTGCTGATGATTACTTGTTGAAGCCATTCAATATGGATGAGCTGATTGCGCGTGTGCGTGCATTATTGCGTCGTGTCCCATCACCGAATCGCCCATTGTCAGCAGGTAAGGGCGAAATTACTATTGATAGACAGAAGCGTGAAGTGCTTGTACGTGAGGAATCAGTCGATCTTACGCCTATTGAATATGACCTTTTGCTTATGCTCGCCGAGGGTGCTGGCACCGTTATGAGTCATGAGACATTGTTGCAAGGTGTCTGGGGTCAGGAATATACCAAAGATAATGACTATCTGAAGGTTTATGTCTGGCACTTACGTCGCAAGCTCGAACAAAACCCACGTGATCCTAAATTGCTCCAGACTGAATGGGGCGTAGGGTACCGCTTGGCTCCTTAAAGCAGAGATTTGATAAACGTTTCTTGCTAAAATGAGTAACATGAACCTGAACGGCGCCGGCGTGCGCCGTTTCATTGTGAAACTTGGGACCAATGTATTGACCGGGGGTTCGGATTATCTTAATCGCCCTCGGATTGTTGAATTGGTGCGGCAAATTGCGGCGGCACGGGATCAGGGAATCGATGTTATCCTAGTCAGTTCTGGTGCAGTAGCGGCTGGTCGGGAGCAACTACAATTTCCGCCACGTCGGCGTGATATGCCACTCAGGCAACTCCTGGCTGCGGTTGGACAAAGTCGGTTGATGCATCTGTATGGTCAAATATTTGATCTTTACAGCATTCCTGTGGCACAAACGCTGCTTACTCGCGATGATTTGCGTGACCGCTATCGCTATCTGAATGCTCGTAATACCCTTCAGGCGTGTTTGGCTCATCAGGTACTGCCCATTATTAATGAAAATGATGTGGTGGCCGTCAATACAATGCGTGTCGGTGATAATGATATGTTGTCTGCGCTTGTTGCTAATCTGCTAGATGCCGATCTCCTACTCATTCTCAGCGATGTTGATGGTGTGTATACAGATGATCCTCGGTGTAATCCACAAGCCCAACGTATTCCTGAAATACCCAAAATCACCGAGGTTACCTATGCATTAGCTGGAGATAGCAATACGCGTGGTACAGGTGGCATGTTTACCAAGATCCAGGCGGCTGATCTGGCAACACGAAGTGGTATCGCAGTTGTGATAGCCAGTGGGTATGAGCCAGATATTATTCGTCGTGTGTTGCAGGGAGAGCAACTTGGCACCCGTTTTTTTCCAACGACTACCTCATTAGAAAGCCGGAAGCGCTGGATTTTAGCAGAAACGGTTCGGCACAGTTGTATTGTTATTGATGACGGTGCCACGGATGCGCTCACTGGTAGTGGCAAAAGCCTGCTTTCCGCTGGTATTATGGCTATTGAGGGTGAGTTTGGGCGAGGTCAAACAGTTCGCATTTATAGCAAAACCAGGCGAGAAATTGCACGTGGTTTAGTTCGCTACAATTCATCCGATCTGCAATTGATCAAAGGGTTACAGTCGACGCAGATTGCCGATATCCTGGGCTATCACTATGGTCCTGAAATCGTACATCGAGATGATATGGTGATACTGTAGATTTTAGCTCGCAATTATGTTATGCTGTGTAAACACTAACAGGTAGCAAAATTCCTAGCTTATTTTACAGACATGTGACACCGTGATGTATTTTGTTAGTCATTACATCAGTTTTAAGTCTAAATAAAGCCATACTTTTAGTCTTTGGGATATGACTAAACCTGAGATATAGCGAAATAGGGCGCTCTATATTTTATACTAAACGTAGGGAAGTCTAAGGGAGCAAGTGGCATGCTGGACATGGAGCAGATCGGATTGCAGGCACGTACAGCTTCTCGTGTGTTGATACAAGTATCGATGGATCAGAAGAATAGAGCGCTTGATACGATAGCAGATGTTTTGCTTGCGTATACCGATGCTATTCTTCAGGCAAACGAGAAAGATATCGAAGAGGGGCGTGTAGCAGGTCTTTCTGATGCATTGCTTGATCGTATGTTACTGACAAAGTCGCGTTTAGCGCATATCGCTGAAGATGTTCGTAACGTTATGCAACTCCCTGATCCAACTGGCGAAGTATATGATGCTACGATATTACCAAATGGTTTGCATATGCATAAACGACGAACTCCATTTGGTGTAATAGGAGTGGTCTATGAGGCACGACCAAATGTAACAGTCGATGTAGCTACCCTGTGCCTCAAGTCTGGAAACGCCGCTATTTTGCGTGGGGGGAAAGAGATTAAACATTCTTGTGCCATACTTGGTACAGTTCTTCAGGAGGCGTTACAGAGCGCAGGTGTCCCTTCTCACGCCATTCAAGTAATTGATGACCCTGATCGTGCCCTAGTGGAAAAGCTATTGCGTCTTGATACATATGTTGATGTGATCATTCCGCGTGGTGGCGCAGGACTTCATCAATTCTGCCGGGAACATGCCACTATTCCAGTTATTACGGGTGGGATAGGTGTGTGCCATATTTATGTGGATCAAGCGGCAGATCTTAATATGGTTGTACCCATTGTCCATAACGCCAAGGTTCAGCGCCCCAGTGTTTGTAATGCGCTTGACACACTTTTGGTACACCGCGCTGTTGCTGCGACAACGCTTCCTGCTGTAGCAGAAGAACTACTTATAAGTGACGTTGAATTGCGGGGAGATGAAGAGAGCTTGGCATTGCTGCAGGCTGCTGGTATTCATAATAAACATGTTGTGCCAGCACAAGCAGATGATTTTGGAACAGAATTTTTGGCCCTGGTGTTGTCAATTCGGGTTGTTGATAGTCTGGAAATGGCGCTCGAGCACATTGCACAGTATAGCACTGGTCATTCAGAGGCTATCCTGACCAAAGATCGGGAGAGTGCAGAGATGTTTGTACGATCTGTGGACTCATCAGTCGTTTTAGTCAATGCGTCTACACGATTTAACGATGGCGCCCAGATGGGAATGGGCGCAGAAATTGCTATAAGCACTCAAAAGTTGCATGTGCGTGGACCCATGGCATTACGTGAGTTGACAACCTACAAGTGGGTCATTGAAGGAAATGGACATGTAAGACCATGATTAATAAAGGAAATGCAGAACATTATGTATGGGGTGCTGGTTGTGATGGGTGGCATCTTGTGAAAAATTCAGAGCTGAGTATTATCCACGAGCGTATGGCAGCGGGAACATCTGAAGTGCAACATTTCCATCGGACATCTCGTCAGTTTTTCTTCGTGTTATCGGGTATATTGACACTAGAGATTAATGGTAAACGAGAATCACTTCACGCTCAACAGGGCATAGAAGTTTCACCAGGAACCTCACATCAGGTCATTAATGAGACGGACATGGATGTTGAATTTCTGGTAATTTCACAGCCACCGAGTCACGAGGATCGCGTCCTTGTACTGCCATAATAGTGTTGTGTAGCTGTGTTGGTAGCTAGCAGAATTCTTGACAACGGTGACGAAAACTGCTACATTATATAATAATTACATGAGCGGGAGTGGCGCAATGGTAGCGCACCTGCTTCCCAAGCAGGTGGTTGCGGGTTCGAGTCCCGTCTCCCGCTCCAACTACAAAAGTCACATCGACACTGATGTGGCTTTTTCGTGCTATCAATAGTACAAGTTACGGTCCATAGTGATTTGAGCAGGTTATTTATGTGTCTTTTGGTGTTGCGGGGGGAATAATGTTGGTAGTAAGATCTGGATCTGCTTTAGTATATCGCTTGAGTGTGACAACTATCTTGCTCAACTGGTTTATTGACTCCTGAAGTTGTTCGATAAGTTCTGGGAGTTCCTCGTCTTCAAAAGTCCCATTTGACAAACGATCAACCTCATTTCCAATGACACTTATCGGGCCATACAATTCATATGCGAGAATATCCAACACCTTATCAGACGGAAGATCTGCCCATGGGTGTGGTTCTTTTGGTGTATGTTGAGGTTGGGATTCAGCCATGGATGTCTCCTGTAAAAGGCAGTATCTATATATTTGCTTTGAGGATATTCTGTCATACAGAGGATTATATTATGATGTGGTAGCTGCTGGCGGATTCTTTGGGAAGGTATCACTTGTTTGGCGTGCTTTACGGAATTCTTCATCATTGAGTGAGCTTTCCCCTAGGAAATAGAGGACCTCTGCTTGCACATCAAACCGATAGCGTTGAATCATCCAACGGCCTTCTGCACCCTGTCGTAAGATATCTGTATCCCAGGCCAGTGAATGGGCATCATAGTGTTCTCGCACTAACCAGACAAGTTCCCCGGGACGGAATGTGTGTGCGAGACGTTGTCGTGCCTCGTTCTGGCTCTCAGGTGCGGATGATAACGGTGCACCAAGTGTATCTGATGATGTTGATAGTGTTGACAAATCTTGCATCTAAAACGTTCCTTAATATAAACAGATTTATTAGATATTAGCCTTTTTATTATACCATACAGCATATGGTGTGGTTGGGTTGGACAGATAACATTTCTCTGGTACAATGCTGTATCTAAATGGACCGAAATTTAGTCAAATATGCCACAGAAGAAAACAAAGGTGTAATCGGCATTGCTGACCACCATAACTTATGTGTTTTCATCGTTAGTAATACCCGATAGAAATTCTCATTAATTTCATCTTGTACAGAGAGGTTAAATACGTGAGTTTGATAAGTACGGATCTGCTATTTACCCCCATCCCGAAACGGATTGCTCGACTGCGTGAACTCGCCTACAACCTGTGGTGGAGCTGGCATAGTGAAGCTCAGGATTTGTATCGTCAGATAGATCCAGATCTTTGGGAACAGGACTATCATAACCCGGTGAATTTTTTACGTGATGTTCGTCAACAGCGATTAGAAGCGGTGCTTTCCAACCAGGAATATTTGGATCAGTATGACCAAGTACTCAGTAGTTTTGATCAGTACCTAAATGCGACTGATACTTGGTTTGCACAGACATATCCTAAGGTTGGTGGGGAAATGATTGCCTATTTCTCAGCAGAGTTTGGCATCCATGAATCTTTGCCGATCTATTCGGGAGGTTTGGGTGTGTTAGCAGGTGATCATGTCAAGGAAGCCAGCGACTTAGGGTTGCCGTTTGTGGCGGTTGGTTTCATCTATCCACAGGGGTATTTTCGTCAACGATTAGATCCCAGTGGGTGGCAAGAAGCCATCTATAATAAACTGAACTTTGCCGATATTGCTGCTGCTCCGGCGCTGACATCAGATGGTTGTGAGGTTGTGGTCGAGGTTGAACTGCCTGGCCGTACTATTTATGCAAAGGTTTACCGTATTCAGGTTGGGCGTGTTTCTTTGTTGTTAATGGATACGGATATTCATCCTAACAGCCCACAGGATCGTGAATTATCAGCACGACTGTATGGTGGCAATCAAGAGATGCGAGTGGCACAGGAAATTGTGTTAGGTATCGGTGGTGTGCGGGCATTGCGTCAACTAAGCATGAATCCGACAGTATGGCACATGAACGAAGGGCATTCTGCTTTTCTGGTACTTGAACTTGCACGTGAGTTAGTCCAAGGTGGTATGAGTTTTGCCGATGCTGCCGAAAAGGTACGCACACACTCGGTATTTACTACCCATACTCCTGTTCCTGCTGGAAATGATGCGTTTCCCGTTCAAATGATCGAAAAATACTTTTGGCAATACTGGCCGAACTTAGGTATCAGTCGTGATGAATTCATGAATCTGGCTTTGCAGCAACAAAGTTGGGGTCCAACTTTTGCTATGACCGTGTTGGCTTTGAAATTTTCAGACCGGCATAATGGTGTGAGTAAACTGCACGGTTCTGTGGCGCGAGGTATGTGGCAGTGGCTATATCCAGAAAAGAGTCAGGACGAGGTCCCGATAGCCTCTATCACAAATGGTATCCATACATTTACGTGGATTGCTCCTGAGATGCGTCGTTTGTATGATGCTTATCTTGGACATGATTGGGAGAGACATATTGATAATACGAATCTTTGGCAGAAGATCCACGAAATCCCCGATGCAATGCTGTGGGAGACGCATCTCCAAAGTAAACGGCGGCTGGTGGCATCTGCTCAGACACGTCTGCGTGGACGTCTTATGCGGTTGGGAATGGAAACCAGTGGTGTAGTCACCCTTGACGAAAATGCCCTTACTATCGGCTTTGCTCGTCGGTTTGCTACCTATAAACGTGCTACCTTGTTGTTCAAAGATTCCGATCGACTGAAGGCAATTCTGAATAATCCTGATCGACCAGTTCAGTTTGTCTTTGCTGGGAAAGCACACCCCGCTGATGAACCAGGGAAACTATTTATTCAGCAGGTGTATCAGCTTTCACAACAGACTGGTTTTATTGGAAAGATCATTTTCCTTGAAGAATATGATATGTACATTGGACGTGAATTGGTGCAAGGTGTTGATCTTTGGCTTAATAATCCACGTCGACCTAATGAAGCCAGTGGTACAAGTGGTCAGAAGGCCAGTCTGAATGGCAGTCCTAACTTGAGTATTCTGGATGGATGGTGGCCCGAAGCTTACAATGGCCGTAATGGTTGGGTAATTGGTGAAGAACGTGAATTCACCAACTACGATGAGCAAGACTGGTATGACTCACAGCATTTATATCATGTGCTTGAGAATGAGGTGGTGCCAGCGTTCTATAATCAGGATGCTGATGGTATATCACAGGATTGGGTTGCCTATATGAAAGAGGCGATTGTCACTGTTGCCCCGGTATTCAGCACTCGTCGGATGGTAAAAGACTATGTAACATCTCTGTACGTTCCTGCAATGGGTGTATCCACTACAGACTAAGCATAACCTTCACACAAACAAACCGCGAGACTGTGATGTACAGGACTCGCGGTTTTTGCTATGCTACTAAGAAGTAGTAACAATTCCTGGTTATTCTTGTCCCAGCTTTCGTTTCAGTTCAGCTAGCTCAGAGTCGACATCCATGTCGCGCTCAAGATTACGGAATTTATTCTCTAACGTACCAGCCTCTAACTGTGTCATGGCATCTGCCTGTGCTAAACGGTCATCAACTTTTTCTTCAAGTTGATCAAGTTTGTCAAGTGCCGAAATATTGCCAAGTCCACGTGCAGTTCGATGAATCGCCTCCTGTGTTTGTGCACGGTTCTTTTTGGCAATAATCAACTCTTTCTTGGCTTTTGTCTCGGCAATACGTGTTTCCAACTGAACCAGAGCATTTTCTAACAACTCAACTTGTTGCTCTTGCTCATCTGATTGTTTGATATACTGTTCAGCTAGTTTCGCTGCCTGCACTTTGCGGGACAGGGCGGCTTTTGCTAATTCCTCATTCCCTGCACGAAGAGCTGCTTCTGCTTTACGTTCCCACTCTTCTGCTTCGGCCATGTATTGTGCTTCACGCGTATTAAGTTTGGTCGCATCTGCCATTGCAGCAGCGACATTTGTTTTTGCTTCAAACAACTCATTGTTGAGTTGACGAAGATACTCATCGGCCATTTTCTCAGGCTCTTCTGCGCGATCAAGCATGGAGTGGACATTTGAACTTAACAGATCACGGACACGGCTGAAAAGAGTGGTCATACCATTCTCCTTGTACAGTGAAAAATACACTATTAATGATGGGCTTTTGATATCGGAACATGCAACGTGTTTGATCTGGCATACATTTGCCGTCTGGCTATTCTAGCACGAAGCACATCTATTATTCAACATATGTACGTGATAACCGACAAAAAGGTTACACGGATATCGTATTGATTCTCAAAGGGGGCGTCGATTGGGAACGCCAATGGCTCGTGGATAACGTGCTAGTGTTGGATTTGCCTTGCTAATGATTACGATGTTGTGGTCGTTAATGTTTGGAAGCGGTACTTTCGTGATGGATGTAAGATTGCCGCCAAGTTGTCGGATCGCTGGTTCGGCTTGTTTTGTTTCTTCATGTGCCTGTTGGCCTTTTAATGCCAAAAATTGTCCACCCACACGACATAATGGTAGACAGTACTCTGCAATCACGCGCAAATCGGCAACTGCCCGTGCTATTGCCACATCATATTGTTCACGATGTGTTGGTGATTGGCCCAATGCCTCGGCACGTTCTGGGACAATAACGACATCTTCCAACTCTAGTGTATCAACCATATGTCGTAAGAAGGTGATTTTTTTTTCGATACTTTCAACGAGCGTTAATTGTATACCAGGATATGCAAGTTTCAGTGGAAGCCCTGGGAGTCCTGCTCCAGTACCAATATCAATGAGCGATTGTGGAACGTCATACCAACAGAGCGCGCAGGACAGGGAATCTAAGAAGTGGTGTGTCACAATCTCATCTTTGTTTACGATGGCTGTTAAATTCATGCGCTCGTTCCAGCGACATAGTTCATCGGCATAGAGCTGAAATTGATCAAGTTGTGATTGATGTAATGGAATTCCCCAGGAAGTGGTTGTATCGTTCAACATGTTTATCATAGTATTGCAGTGGTTGAAAATGCTGCCTCTTGTTAATAGTGTTATTGGCGTACTACTGTGTTATACAGCTTCTGGGTCTCAATGTATGAAATGACTGTATCCGGTGTGAGATATCGGATCGGTTGTCCCTGAGCAAGACGTTTTCGTAGTTCGCTACTCGATAAAGTCATACCAGGTCCTTCAAGTAAGGTTAGTTGTGTATTCAATTGGGGTAGTGTCTCGGTAAATTGTTCAGCAGAGGTATCTGTGCCAGGTCGTTTTATGCCCACTATTTTTGTTAAGTCAAGCAGCCTTGCTACGTTATACCAGCGCGCCATATCGGCTAATGCATCAGTACCAATAATAAAATATAATTCCTGTGATTCTTGTTCATGTAATAGCTCAATTGTTGTGACTGTGTATGATACACCAGAACGGCTCACTTCAATAGCTGATGGTTCAAAGGCAGGATTGTCCTGGCAAGCGCGTTGCACCATAGCTAACCGATCTTTAGCTGTAGCCATAGGTTGGTATTGCTTAAGTGGTTGTTGTGCCGCTGGTATAAAAAGAACGCGGCTCAGTTGTAATGCTACACGTGCTTCTTCCGCAATCGCAAGATGACCATAATGTATAGGGTCGAAAGTCCCCCCCAAAATACCAATACGTCGTTTCATGTTCCGATTAATGGTTTGTTCGTCTAAAATTATTAGTTAAAACAGCTTGACGCACGATTGATCGTGCGTCAAGTGTTACAATATAACATATCTGAGAATACAATGTGGGTGTATATGCCAATCACACCCCAAAATCATCTTCTTGACGAAAACGGCGTGTTTGTGCGAGTGGCCGCTCGTAAATTGATAACTCTTGGTCGTTATGTGTGGCTGGACGGCGACGCTGTGTCACAGGTCGATCTGCGTAATACTGGTTTTCAGCATTAGGGGCTTCCAACATCATTTCCTGTTGACTCATGTCACGATCTTCAGACAAAGTTGTCTCCACAAGACTTTCACCAATATAATCCAGGACATCACGGATGTCGTCGTTATCTTCGAGTGAACCAAATGGTACAGTTGCACCACTAATAGTCTTCACACTTTGTCCAATTTCAGCAAGCGTTCGATCAATGCCGGAGACGAGGCCTCGCATAACACCGGCTAATTCTTCACGCTCCTCAACGGTGAGATTCGCAAAACCAAGCAGGGCTTTCTCTTGTGCACGTAACAAAGTAGCACGTAGAATCGCTATATCTGCTTGTGTCTGTAACTCATAACGTTTTACAAGATGCGCCTGTCGTACCTGTTCGACGAGTTCTTCAGAGGTGACGGGAGTCCATAGGAGTGCGGGTATGGCAATGAAACCTATGATGCCTACCAGGACTTGATGGTAAACCAGGTTACTCCCCACTACTACCTCTTCTGTCATCCACCAACTCCATTGCAATTGGAATGAATAATATACGAGGAACAATGCACAGGCCACCACTGCCATATACCCCCATGTACGTGCATTGATCTTCTGTAAGAGCATACCCCCTGGCGACCAGGGAATCAGAAAAGATGTCAATGCGGGAGGTGCAAGAACCAGAATGAAGGTGTATGCAATAGCGACGGCTAAGTTACCAGTAAGATGTGATTGTACCCCCCACCAGTAGATGGCAGAACATCCCATCGCAATAAATGCAAGAATAGTAAGCAACATTTTAGAGGTGAATTGAAAGCCACTACCCCGTCGGCGTTGCCCCCGAACCATATCTAAATAGCGACTACCCAAAGTAATGTACTCCTTTAACAGAGATGCACCTCTAAGTTACTATTTGAGGGATATCTGTTCGTATTATTTGTGATTTTGACATAATCAATTCCCTGGCTGTATCACATCACTCTGTAATACATATGCTTCAACGGTTTCCGTATACCCCGCCGAGGCCATCCGCTCAACAACAGCCGGAGAAATAGCAGTTAGTCCAAAATTTTGATTGATAGTGTAAGGTACTTCAAACGCAGGTACTTCATTAGGTCGATAACGAAATTGAGCCTGAACAGTAAATTCTCCAAGTAAACGCCCTATTTCCAAACTTTGACCAGTTAAAGGGTCAAACCACATCAATGATACTGGAGCAGTTGCAATATAGCTCTGAGGTTGCTCGAATTCTTCACGTTGTATCTGTTGTGCACGCCAGCGCTGTTCATTTGTCTGAGGCTCAATAGTTTGTGGGACAATCGTAGCTACAACAAGGGGAAGAGGTGTTGACGGTAGCACTGTTGGTTCATTTGTTGTTGTCGGTGTGACTGACATACTATCGTTATCATCCTGTACGTCGCTGACAGATGTTGGACTAAGTTGCAGTGTTTGAGTTGGCGTCTGCACACTTAGCTGAGAGGAGGGAGTACCTTCAGCAGTGGTTGGTATCTGCAGTGGCAACGGTCGACTACAACTAGCTAACAGCACTACTGGCAAAATGGCCCGCAAACGAAACACCTTACTCCTGATTCTATATGTGTATCAAAATCATAACATCTAGCTAAAGCTTAGTTCTTAAAGATACTCTTGAATTAAACTTACACTAAATTTAAACGTTTGACAATAAAACAATAGTCCTAATTAATATTACCACTTTTCGTAGTGGAGATCATTTCTTTACACTTCGTATACAATAAAGAAATGACCAAATATATCCTTATAATTGGGTCTAAGCACATATTTACACATTTTGTCATTTTAACATATGAGGAGTAGAACGTCAACCAATTTCTGTACGTATCAATATTACAAATACGAGATGTTAGAGGATTTGTGCGGAAAGTGTTTTGTTTGTTCATATCGTTCTGAGATTTGCGAATTGTAGACCGTTTCTCTTGCGTTTTGTGTTTGAAAGCCGTATAATAAAATCGATGTATACCATATTTCAGGGTATTTCTTTTGTCTTATCCACCGATATATTGGGAAAGATACTATGGAGCAGCCAGACCGAGTAATGCTCGATGATAAAAGTTCTTCAGCCATAAATGGTAGCAGTGAAGAAAATCACCAATTGATGGAAGATGCTGAAGACCGTGCACTCATGGAGCAGTTCCTTGAAGATCCTGCTCACGATTATCGTAATCTTCAGTATGGTGATACAGTTGATGGGACTATCATACGTATTTACGATGACGAGATCTTAGTCAATGTGGGAGCGAAAGCTGAAGGTGTAGTGCCAGTACGTGAGATGCAATCACTTCCACCAGAGGATCGTGATGCACTGAAATCTGGTGATACGTTGCTTGTCTTTGTTATTCAATCCGAAGAACGTGAAGGTCGAGCTATTCTCTCCATAGATCGAGCGCGCCAGGAAAAGAGCTGGCGTCATCTCCAGCATGTACATGATAATAATGAAGTTATAGATGCCAAGGTTATTAACTACAATAAAGGTGGTCTGTTAGTTAACTTAGATGGTGTTCGTGGCTTTGTTCCAGCCTCTCAGGTGAGCATTATTAGTCGTGGGCCTGAGACTCAGAAGCAGAGCGATATGGCCAAACTGGTCGGAACCGATCTACCACTGAAAATCATAGAAATAAACCGCAATCGTAATCGTCTGATCCTATCTGAGCGTCAGGCAGTCCAAGAGGTGCGTGAAGGTCGTAAAGGTGAGTTGCTCTCTGCACTTGATGAGGGTGATGTCCGTAATGGCGTCGTGACCTCGGTATGTGATTTTGGTGCTTTTGTTGATATTGGTGGTGCTGATGGTCTTGTGCACCTTTCCGAAATTTCTTGGAGTAGAGTCAAACACCCGAGTGAAATTCTGCAGCCTGGTGAAAATGTGAAAGTTCAGGTGCTCGGTATTGATAATGATCGCAAACGGATTGCCCTCTCGATCAAGCGAACTCAAGAAGAACCATGGTTAACAGTAAGTGAACGGTATCAACTTGGTCAAATGGTCGAAGCAACCGTAACACAACTTGCCTCATTTGGCGCCTTTGCACGTATAGAGGATGGTATAGAGGGGTTGATACACGTATCTGAAATGGGTGATGATCGCATACAACATCCGCGAGAAGTGGTACAAGAAGGAACACAAGTTCAGGTGCGGATCATTCGTATCGATCCGGTTCGTAAACGTATTGGATTAAGTATGCGCCAACCTGGTGAAGGTGGTACACCAGAAGACGAAGCGGATGTAGAAGAAAAGCCTGATGTATCAGAAGAATTCGATACGGGTGTAGACTCTGATTAATTATGATGTAATTCTGAATCATTACTTATCGTTGCGGTCTTTCGACTGCTTTAGTGCGCAAGTTCATGGTATGGCTATTTCACGTTATAATGTACAAATATAAGATCTGTGCTGTATCTTGTGAGCTGGCGACGTATCCGACAAAGTGGGCTCTTGTGAGCTAGTTTGGAGTATGGTTATGTCCGATCGGGCATTTGATAAGTTTACGAAAAGAGCGAAACAAGTCTTACAACTTGCGACAGAAGAGGCACGTGCTTTTAATCATCCATATATTGGAACTGAGCATATATTGCTCGGTCTAATCCGTGAAGGTGAGGGTGTTGCTGCGCGTGTACTTGATGATCTTGGGGTAAAACTCGCTCAAGCCCGTCATGCCGTTGAGTTTATTGTCGGGGTTGGTGAAGGACCAGCACGGCAAGACCAAGATCTAACTGCTCGTGCAAAAAAGGTGATTGAGTATGCTGTTGATGAAGCAAAACGCTTGAATCACCATTATATAGGTACAGAACATTTGTTGCTGGGTTTGGTGCGAAATGGTGAAGGTGTTGCAACAGGTGTCCTAGATATTATGGGTGTGTCGCTGGAGCAGATTCGTACGCAGGTGATGCGTGTGGTGCGTCAGGGAACCACCAGTAGCAGCGTGGAGCGAACTGCTGCCAGTTCACCATCGCAGAGGCAAAGTAAGACTCCATATCTTGATGCCCTCGGTACTGATCTGACGGAAATGGCTGAGGCAGGGCGTCTTGATCCTGTGATTGGCCGACAGAATGAGATTGATAGAGTTATTCAAATTCTTTCACGTCGCAACAAAAACAACCCTGCCCTTATCGGTGAACCTGGTGTTGGGAAGACTGCGATTGTCGAAGGATTGGCTCAACGGATCATTGCTGGCGAAGTTCCTGATAGCATCAAAGGCAAGCGGGTCGTAACACTGGATATGGGTGCATTAGTTGCTGGAACCAAGTATCGAGGCCAGTTCGAGGAGCGCTTAAAGCGTGTGGTAGACGAAATTCGTGAAACACGTTGTATCCTGTTTATCGATGAATTCCATACTATTATTGGTGCCGGTGGGGCGGAAGGTACTCTGGATGCTGCTAACATTTTGAAGCCAGCGCTTTCACGTGGTGAATTTCAAACTATTGGGGCAACTACACTTGATGAGTATCGTAAATATATAGAGCGTGATGCTGCCTTAGAACGTCGATTTCAACCTGTTATGGTTGAAGAACCTATCATAGAAGAAACCATTGAAATTCTCCGCGGTATCAAAAACCGTTATGAAGATTTCCATCAGTTGCAAATTGCAGATGAGTCGATCAAGGCTGCAGCGTATTTATCTGCAAGATACGTTCCTGATCGATTTCTACCGGATAAAGCAATTGATCTTATAGATGAAGCCGCTGCTCGGGTCCGGATGACGCGTTCTGCGACACCACCATCTTTACGTGATGCTCTTCGTGGTCTGGAGGCAATTCGCAAAGAGCGTGAAGCGGCACTAGAGGCTCAACAGTATGATTTTGCTTCTGATCTGAGTGAGCGTGAAGATCATATGCTCGCGCGTATTAATCAAATCGAAAGTGAAATGGGTATTGATTCTGAATCACGCATTACAGAACGTCCATATGTGACAGAAGAAGATATTGCTGATGTGGTGGCTATGTGGACCGGGATTCCCGTTCAACGCCTCAAGGGTGATGAGACAGCACGTCTTCTCAAGATGGAAGAATTTCTACATGGTCGAGTTATCGGTCAACAGGAAGCCATTGTTACTGTTTCAAAAGCTGTTCGTAGAGCACGGGCTGGTCTGAAAGATCCCAAACGACCTATTGGCTCGTTTATTTTCCTTGGACCTACAGGCGTTGGAAAGACAGAACTGGCAAAAACGCTCGCGGAGTTTATGTTTGGCTCTGAAGATCAGTTGATCAAAATTGACATGTCGGAGTTTCAGGAACGACATACCACGTCACGGCTTGTTGGTTCCCCTCCTGGATATGTCGGGTATGGTGAAGGTGGCCAATTAACAGATGCGGTACGACGTAAACCATATTCTGTCGTCCTCTTTGATGAGATTGAGAAAGCTCATCCAGATGCCTTTAATCTGTTGTTACAGGTTCTTGAAGATGGCAATCTGACTGATGGTAAAGGCCGCCGGGTCGATTTTCGTAACACGGTCATTATCATGACTTCAAACGTCGGGACCGAACACATTCGTCGCGCATCAAAAATTGGTTTTTCCAACAGTGGAGCCGATCTTGATGGTGATGATGTTCGCAAAAAGGTTGATGATGCTTTGAAGCAGATGTTCAGACCCGAATTCCTCAATCGCGTTGATGCCAAGATTATCTTCCATCCGTTGACCAACGAAGAAATTCGTCAAATTGCATCGATTATGCTGTCGCGTGTGGAAGTTCAGCTCAAAGAGCACGGAATTATGCTCGATGTCCGTGATGATGGTTATGAGTTGCTTGGCAAGCGTGGATATGATCCAGCCTTTGGTGCGCGACCGCTACGCCGAATCATCACAAACCTGATTGAAGATCCACTATCTGAGGGTGTATTGGAAGCACGTTTCCGTCAGGGTGACGTTGTTGTGGTAGATACTGCGACATTGGAGAACGGCGAAGTATTTCTTCGGTTACGTCCGGTACGTGAGGTCGACGATCCGGTTGAAGAAGAGGCCGATGCGATTGCATAGTATTGTTAGTGTCTGATTTGGGAAAGCCACGAGCACTTGCTTGTGGCTTTCTCTATTCTTAAAGATGTTAACCATCTGTGTTGACATGATTCCTTCGTGGTATAATGACACAAGTGATCTAACTGAGCATAAAGCTTAAAACTGTACTATTCTGCACGTTGTTTTGAAGGTATGTATCGAGAGAAACAGAGATGCCAAAAGCACGCACCGTTTATATCTGTCAGCAGTGTGGCGCACACCATACACGTTGGATGGGGCGTTGTCCTGAGTGTAATACATGGGATAGTTTAGTAGAGCATGTTGAACGCAAAGACTCAATATCACGCTCTAAGTTGAAAAGCAATACTGCAGCAAATCGTGCTATACCGTTGAGCGAAGTAGCTTCTGGTGAATTTGCCAGATTACCTGTATTGGGAACTGAGTTGACACGTGTTTTAGGTGGTGGTTTAGTCCCTGGCAGTGTGGTGTTGATCGGAGGAGATCCAGGCATCGGTAAATCGACTCTGCTCACACAAGTAGCAGCGCAATTCGCAAATCAGATCGGCCAATCACTGTATGTTTCGGCTGAAGAGTCTCCCCAACAGATTAAGTTGCGTTCGGATCGAATGGGATTGACTTCCAAAGAATTATATGTTTTGGGTGAAACTAATCTAGATATTATTTTGCAACAAATTGATACACTTCGCCCCAGATTGGCAATCGTTGATTCTATTCAAACAGTTTATCTGGAAGATATTTCGTCTGCTGCTGGTAGTGTGAGCCAAGTGCGTGAAGGGGCGCTACGCCTACTTCGACTGGCAAAAGAATCAGGTATTCCAATCTTTATTGTCGGTCATGTCACAAAAGAGGGTGCTATTGCTGGACCGCGTGTGCTTGAGCATATTGTAGATACAGTACTATACTTAGAAGGTGATCGATTTCACCAGTATCGCTTGCTACGAAGTGTGAAAAACCGTTTTGGGTCAACCAATGAAGTAGGCGTTTTTGAGATGACACAAGATGGTATGGCTGAGGTCTCTAATCCATCTCAAGTGTTTCTATCTGAACGCAATGCTGACACTCCTGGTTCGACAGTTGCTGTCACGCTTGAGGGGACACGACCTATTTTGGTTGAGGTGCAGGCACTAACGGCTAATACGGCCAGTGCACAACCGCGACGTACGGTCAATGGCTTTGATATGAACCGTCTCTTAGTGATTATTGCAGTGTTGAGCAAGCGCGCGGGCTTTCCTTTATTTAGCCAGGATGTCTATGTTAATGTAGTTGGTGGTTTGCGTATCACGGAACCGGCTGCCGATCTCGCTGTGGCTGTTGCCATTGCCTCTTCATACCGAAACCAACGTGTAAAATCAAATCTGGTATTGGTTGGGGAAGTTGGTCTCTCAGGAGAGCTACGCAATATCAGTCAGATTGAGCGTCGTATGGGGGAGGCTGCTAAATTAGGCTTTACGATGTCACTTATCCCAAGCACTGCAGCATCAGTGCCGATTGATCAGTTGGCAGTAACGGAAGTTCGTTCAGTCATAGAGGCAATTGACCAAGCTCTTGATGGTGATCAATGAAAGTTAGCTTAAACTTCCTGGTACGGATTGCCGGTATGTTAGTATTGGCCTATATTGGTGCAAGTATTGGGCAGGCACTTTCAAATTCACCAACGAGTCCAACTGAGGTGCGAGCGACAGTACTCTTGGCATTAGCGGGTGCTGGTTTGGGCCTCCTAACAACTCATCATTGGACTTTGGAACCAATCCAAGAAGGTATCCAGTATGTTAAAAGAATTTCGATCACTGAGCTGACTGCAGTGGTGTTTGGTTCATTACTTGGACTTATTTTTGCCCTGTTGTTAGCTGTGCCTCTTGGCTATCTTCCCGCTCCTTTTGGACAGTTTCTACCAATAATCGCTGCAATTGCGCTGGGTTATTTTGGTGCTGTACTCTTCTCAGCACGTAGAAAAGAGCTTGGGGGTTTGTTACAATCATTGCGTAAAATGCCCATCGTCATACCACAACAGGCCACGGAAACAGAAAAACAGGCACACTATCTAGTTGATACATCAGCAATTATTGATGGACGCATTGCAAATGTTAGTCAAACGGGCTTTATTGAAGGAACATTACTTGTTCCAAGATTTGTCTTGAATGAACTTCAGACTCTGGCAGACTCAGCAGATGATGCACGTCGTAGCAAAGGACGTCGTGGCTTAGAAATGCTCAATGTGATGCAGAAAGAAGCCGTAATGTTCATAGAGGTTATTGATGTTGATATTGATGGAGCACAGCCAGTCGATGATAAACTCATAGTCTTGGCTCGTCAGTATTGCTGTCCAGTCATTACAAATGACTATAACCTGGGGCGTGTTGCTGATCTGCAGGGTGTAAAAGTGCTGAATCTCAATCAATTGGCAGATGCAGTCCGCCCTCCGGTGGTCCCTGGGCAAGATTTGCATGTCATGATACGCGATATCGGAAGAGAGCGAGAACAGGGTATTTCCTTTCTTGATGATGGAACCATGATCGTCGTGGAGGATGCACGAGAACTCATAGGGCAGACAGTTTCGGCAACGGTGACGCGGGTATATCAAACTCAAACAGGCCGTATTGTGTTTGCACAGCTGCACAATGGTAGCGAAGAATAGTATTTTAGTATCTATTGTATTGCATTTTGTGTGATTTATGCGAGTGGTCATTCAACGAGTCAGTGAAGCATCAGTAATGGTTGCGAATAATGTGGTTGGGCAGATTGAGCAAGGATTACTTGTTCTCTTAGGTATTGGTGCTGAAGATAGCGCTGCAGAAGCATCTTTACTAGCCGAGAAAACAGCAACGTTACGCATCTTTTCTGATGAAGATGGTCGATTTAACTTATCTGTGCAGGATGTTGGTGGAGGCATACTCGTTGTTTCGCAATTCACCCTGTATGCTGATACTCGTAAGGGTCGTCGCCCTAGCTTTGCTGGTGCAGCACCACCTGAGCAGGCTGTGCCACTTGTTGAAACATTTCTTGAATCCCTACGAAAAAAAGGATTGTTTGTCGCCACAGGCATATTTGGTGCACATATGAAGGTTGCGTTGGTGAATGATGGTCCCGTCACTATTACACTAGATAGTGCAACGTTTCGTGAATCACGTAGAGGAACATCATAATGGAAAAACACTACCAAGAAGAGTTGTTGAATACTTTAGTGGCTTTTGCTACACGCCAACGTCTATTAACCCCTATGCAGGTGTTGCTAGATATTGTTATGCCAGTAGGGTTTTTAGCCAGTCAAGTAGTACTCTTTGTCCGTCCGTTTACCCCATATGGTCGATGGCGCGATTATGCAACAGTGTTGAGTGATGAAGAGGGATGGATAGTGTTACAGAATCTCGTCAAGCGTCAAGAGTGTTGACAAACAGATCCTTTTGCGTTACACTCGAAACCGTTATACGGCTCGCCGTTGTAAAGAATTGTACGAGGCTCGCCGATGGATCAAATATCTTCAGAAACAATCCTTCTATTGATCATTGTCCTTTTGGTCATGATACTTACCTTGCTGCACCATGCACGGGCTATGGCTGGTAAATTACCAACCTACCGCCGCCCGTTGCCGGCATTGGAGATTGTGCGTCGAGCACTTGAGCGGGGTGCAGAGACTGGTCGTGCCATTCATTTATCTCCAGGAAGCGGATCAATCGGAAGTCGTTCAACTACTGTTGAAACCGTCGCAGGTCTACTGGCTGCAGAACGTGTGTCTACAGAAGCTTCCCTCAATGGGGCTCCAATACTGGCAAGTAGTGGAGATGCGGTGGCGCATCTGGCATTACGAGGGTTTTTGCGTCAAGCATATCAACGAGCTGGTTTTGGTCAAGATTATGATCCTGCAAATGTGCAGCTTATTGCTCACCAAGATCCTCTTGCATATGCATCAGGTATTGCAGCACTCTACGGACGACAGCGCCTCGAGGCCAGTCAACTCATTGGGAGTTTTGGCCAGGAATTTCTTCTTGTAGGTGAGATCGGTGCCCAACAGGGTGTTCCACAGGTTGCTGGGGCCACTACATCACAATCGTTGCCCTTGGTTTATTTGTCGGCTGATGGTGTGCTGATTGGTGAGGAAATATTCGCAGCTGAGGCCTATTTGTCACGTTCACCCGCGCCACAAGCTCGCTTGATGACACAAGATATTCTACGAACGGTTGTTATTGTAATACTTATTATTTTGCTTTTAATCGCAATAGCAGGTATTCCGATTCCCTTATAAGTTGTATTTAGACTCGAATAATATGTCGTTTTTTCGCGATCCTAAACGTTTAATTGCGACCATCATCGCTGGTGTAGCTGGTTTGATTGTTTTGGTCGACTTCGCAGTAAGTGTCCCAGATATTGACCAGATTGCATTAATGCTCATTAACTGGGCAGCATTACTAGCAGCATTTGCACTGGTTGTTGGATTGCTGAGCATATCGGCTAGCCACTTCAATCGTGTGTGGCAGCGACAAGCTGATTGGGGCTATAGCCTCATCTTGCTTGTTTCTATGCTGATTGTGATTATTAGTGGAACTATTGCAGGGGTGGGGCTTGATGAAGATGGAACATGGACCTGGACAGTTTTAGGCCAGGGCCAATTTCCTCCAACTTTGATTGATCCCCCCATTCAGACGTTGTTTACCGCTATTTACCAGCCACTTGCAGCATCCTTTCTCGCACTACTGGCTTTCTTTAGCCTCAGTGCAGCTTTGCGTGCCTTACAGCGTCGAACTACTGATGCACTAGTGATCATTGGTGTTGCATTGGTTGTGTTGACAATCGCTGCTGTTCCTGAAGTTGGTGAGTTGCCAGTACTGCGTGATAGTGTACAATGGATAGAAAATTTTGTAGTTCTTGCCGGAGCGCGGGGTTTGCTGATAGGTGTTGCCCTTGGTGCTTTGGTAGCTGGCGTTCGCATCCTGTTGGGGTTCGATCAGCCTTATCTTGATCGGTAGTTACATGAGCCACGATCCCGCTAACAACTCAAATCTGCCACCGTGGCTACGTGGTGTTCCACTCCCACCACAACCTGATGGTGCGCCTTCATCTTTTGTGACACCAATAATTGCAGCCGAAGAAGACCAGACACCTTCCTGGTTGCATGACCTTTCTGACACACCACCAACATCACATAGTGAGGTATCTGAGGAACCTTTACCAGCATGGTTGCAGGGAGATGTGAATGACAATAATAGTCTAGACACTCCCGGGTCCCTGCCTGATTGGTTACGTGATGAGCCAATCAATTCGCCGGTTGCAGACTCCAAAGACGAGCAGCAGGGATTACCCAGTTGGCTGAGCGATACGCCACAACCATTAGAACCTGCGAATGAGTCGCTACAGAAACCACAAGCTTTTACGCAAGATTCTACAGATACTTCTTCAGATGGTGTGCCTGAGTGGCTTCGTGGGTTTTCTGATGAAACAGAGGTTGGGCAGCCGTCTAAAAGTTCACCTAGTACTGATCAAAGCTTACCCTCTGCCGGACAATCGTTTGATACTCCATTCAGTACTGATCAGACTCTTCCCTCTAGTGAACCATCTTCAGCCGAGGTTACGAGTAACTTTGTGTCTCGTGCAGAACAGCAATCATCAATGCCACCTCTCTATGAAGCTGAAAAGCCTCCGGAGGGTGAGGGACTTGAGACAAGCGAAGGTGTGCCTGAGTGGTTGCGTGACATCCCTATGGATGAAGTCCGCGAGGTTATGGAGAGTGATGTTGCCGATGACATCACGGTTGAGCCATTTACATTTGAGGATGCTACACCGTCTTCTGCTGCCACACCTTCTGATGATACGCCAAATTGGCTGAACACCATTTCAGATGATAGTGATACCAGTACAACATCCTCCTGGCTTGATGATGTTGCTGCACAACCTGCTCCGCCATCAAGCGAATCGCTCAATGATGTTGATACACCCTCGTGGTTGAATAGTCTTGGAGACACATCTGCTGATGATGAGGCTGCTTTTCCCTCCCAACCTGATACGCCTGAATTGGGAGTGAGAGATTCTTCCTCATTTAGTTTCGATAAACCTGTAGTAGATACAAATGATGCGGGAATTGATGGCACCCCGGCAAACTTAGCAGATACTGCTAAGGATGTCCCGAGTTGGCTGCAGGACGTTGAACAAACACTTCCTGCTCTGGACAGTACAACTGATGATGTACCAAACTGGCTGCAAAATGACTTGTCGGAGCCCTCAGTTTCGTCTGATGCTCCAGAATGGCTCAAAACAGATTTGCCAGGTACAACCTCAAGTGATGCGTCTCCTATCGATACCCCCACTTCATCAGATGATCTGCCGCCCTGGTTACAAGTTTCTGATGTTGATACATCAATGTCAGTACCTCCAGCAAATGTTTCAAGTCTGGATGCTTTCACCCCACCGGAAGTGCCAGGTGACACAGATGTATCCAATTTCTTTCAGGGTGAAGATAGTACTGCACAATCTAATACCCCGACCGATGCCCTGCCTGATTGGTTAAAGCAAGATAATAGGGCTTCTCCCAGATCTCCTGAAGCAGGTACACCAGCAGAGTTAGATACAGCATCAGGTGATAGCTTGCCACCTTGGTTGCAAGATGAACCAACAGATACGACATTACCTGAGTGGCTCCGTGGGGCATCGTTGGATGAGCCTATGGCGAGATCTGATGACACAGAGTCTGTCAGCGCATCCAAACCGCTTGAGGAAACACCGACCGAGTCACTAAACTGGTTTGAGGAGGCAACAGCCTCTTCCTCCACTGACGATACAACACGAGATGAGGGTGAATTCCTGAGTGGCACCGACCTGCCCGCGTGGTTGAGTGGATCTGCACAAGATAAAAAACAGGATATGAATCCGGCTGAAGCGCGCTCTCTTGATTGGTTGACTCGTCTGGGTCCTACGGAAGAGGAAACTGTTACTGTATCATCGGTGACCTCCCCTGCGGTATCTATAGCTCCGCCTGTGATTCCTGAGCGATCATCATCACAAATTGCTGCATTAGCCTTACTTGATAAGTTAGCGGCTGATCCATTTCCAGACAGTACCCTTCCGCTGGAGCGTCCCTTACCAAGTGTTTGGCGACGGGTATGGGTTGAACGCATGCTCTATTTTGTGTTGCTTATCGTGCTACTTGGGGCCTTGGCAACACCCTCTTTGATTACGACGCTACAGGTGCCTCCACAAGTTCCCAGTGCAGCGCCATTGTTCGATCAACTTAGTCAGCTTACTGCGGATGATGTAGTACTGGTTGGATATGAATGGGACGCGCGTCGAATTAGTGAACTTCGTCCCCTTGAAAATGCAGTGCTCGGACAACTTATTCAGCAGCAGGTAAAATTTGTGTTGGTTAGTACCGATCCTCAGGGAGCGCTACTGTCTTATAATTTACGTTATGAACTTGCATCTGCGGGTTATAGAGGTGCGGCTGAGGATTTTGTCTTGCTTGGATATAAACCTGGGGGAGAACTGGCACTGCGAATGATTAGTCAAGATTTCCGTGGCGCGTTTACCTCTGATTTTACCGGCAATGATGTGACCAATAGTGGCTTAGTTAATGGGCTTGACACAGGTCGTGAAATTACTGAGCTAAGTGATCTGTCGATGGTTATTGTCTTAGCTGATGAACCTGTCGATGTGCAGGGTTGGATGGAGCAAGTGCGTCCATCTGTTCCAGAGATGCCTTTTGCTTTCTTATTGCCTGCGGAAACCGCACCCATTATTCAGCCGTACACACAAGAAGATAATATCTTTTACCTGGCTGGTAAACGTGGGGCGCTTGCCTACGAAAGCTTATCTGATTTATCAGACGAACGGGCTGCACAGGTTGCGCGAGAGTCTGGTCAGCTACGTTTGGGATTACTTGTGTTTGTGGTACTTTTTGTAATCGGTGCTATTGTGGCCAGTGTTGCGACGCTGTTTATTTCGCCTAAGAGGAACTCATAATGCCTGCCATTGTGACGGGAGTTTCAGTCATTTTGACCATTATGGTACTCAGCCGTATTGCTGGTGATCTGCCTGTGCTACGAGTTATTCATCGTGTAGCTCAATATTTATTTGTTGGTGTATCGCTTGGCCTTGCTTTTGTTATTACCTATCACCAAGTAGTTTTTCCTTCTGTACGACAATTGTCAAGTGGAGAGAGTTCAGCCCTGCTCATTTATGGGGTTCCGTTCCTATTAGGTATGTTGCTGCTGCCGCGTCTTTCTAATCGTCAGGCGGTCTCGTGGCTTGCAAATATCCCGCTTGCTCTTGTTTTTGGTGTTGGTGCCGCGCTTGCCATTGGTGGTGCGGTTATTGGGACATTAAGCCCACAAATTCTTGATATTGCCCGCCGACCTTTAGAAGGCGATCCTGCTACAATGGCCGGGGTTGTTGTTTTAGCGTTAGGAACGGTTGCCACTCTGTGTACGTTTTACT
This sequence comes from Chloroflexi bacterium AL-N1, assembly GCA_013122435.1. Taxonomy (GTDB): domain Bacteria; phylum Chloroflexota; class Chloroflexia; order Chloroflexales; family Roseiflexaceae; genus AL-N1. Next base: position 292,200 of record WYDT01000006.1, on the reverse strand, counting down.
ATACTGTACCGCGTGAAGACACTAGTGTTGGTCGTCTGATAGCAGTCGCGGCATTGATCGGACATTGGCTGTTAATGATTGCGTTTGGCTTCTTCTTTGCCAGCGCTATTCAAACATATATGTCTGCACTTATTGAGCGTCTGCAATTTCTGCTCAGTGCATTTGGTATCGGATAAGCACATTCAATTATCTCTCTCTATTATTATGTATGATTATGGATATTCGTATGTCCAGTGAACCAAGCGCTACTCTGATTGTTGAAGTTGGAACATCATTTACACGTGTAACACTGGTTGATGCAGTGGCCGGTGAAGCTCGTTTGATCGGTCAGTTTGAAGTACCCAGTACGGTGGAACTGCCATACAACGATGCCGGATTGGCATTTTTTGAGGCTGTTGCTCGCATTGCTGAGTCTACGGGCCGCCAATTGATGCAAGATAACCACCTGCTTATGCCGCAAACCGACGAGCGTGATGGTGTTAACGCAGTAGTGGTGGTGACGAGTGCTGCTGGTCCTATGTCACTTGTTTTAGCAGCAGTAGCAAGTGATATTTCTGCCCGCAGCGCATTGCACGCCTGTCGTTCGACATATACGAACATCCTCCAAGTCGTAACGCTTAATGATACGTCAGATATGGCTTCCAGTCAGGAAAACTCTTGGGTTGAACGTCAGGTACAGAGATTACTGGGGCTACAGCCAGATACGGTTGTGATTGCTGGTGGCCTTGAAGGTGGTGCGAGTGATGCCTTGATACGTTTAGCCCATACCGTAAGCCTTACTGCTACAACTTCTTATATTGATATGGCCGGACAACAACAGCAAGAGATCACAGTTCGTCCGGTTATTTATGCTGGTAACAGTGAGTGTCGCGAGCGGGTGTCTGAAGCTTTGGCTGGTCGTGCGGAGATGCGTATAGTTGACAACGTTCGGCCAGCGTTGGATGTGGAATGCCTTGAACCTATGCGCCGTGAGTTGCTTCAATTGTACACGGATCGTATCTTACCAAGCATTCCGGGCATGACGGAATTACGACGTCTCTCTGTGGCTCCAGTGCGGATAGTGTGTGAAGCAACTGGTCTGATGACTCGCTTTATAGCAGAGCGTAACAACCGAAATGCACTGACACTTGATGTTGGCTCTGCCAATACGGCTGCGTATCTTCATAGCCGACAGCGGTTTACGCCGGTTGTTTTGGGTAGTGTGGGGGTCGGTTTCGGTGTGGGGACCGTGCTGGCAGAACGTGGTGTAGAATCAATTGCACGGTGGCTACCATTTCCTATTAAAGAAGCGGACCTTGTTCATCAATTGTTGAACAAATTGCTACGACCACACACAGTACCGTCAACGAAAGAAGATGTGTATATTGAGTATGCCATTGCACGTGAAGCATTAGTCATGGCACTTGCTGCCTTATGGGACGAACGACCAAACGTTTCGTATGATATTGTCATCGCTAGCGGAAGTGTTTTCTCTCATGCACCTCATGCTGGCTTGGCCCTGTTGGCGCTGTTGGATGCATTGCTTCCGAGTGCCGAGGAATCGGGTGGACGTGCTATTGATTTTCATTTAGATACGCTAGGACTCGTGAATGCGTGTGGTGCGCTGGCGTTTACCAACACTGATGCTGCGTTGACCTTGTTTGAACAGGATTTGCTACGTAATACCCCTCTTGCAACGTGTATTGTCGCACAGGGCAATGGTCGTTTTGGTGATAAGGCCGTTGAAGCGGAGTTACAGATTGTTGGGGGTGAGCAAAAACAGATTGTGGTTGAACACGGCAAAATTGGTCGATTGTCTTTACCGCCGGGCCGTAAAGCCCAGTTGAGGTTGCGACCTATAGGATCTGTTCGTATTGGGTTCAATGCTCCTGGTGACGAAGTTAAAACTGATGTTGCCGAGATTAGTGGCAGTGCTCTTGGTGTGGTTATCGACGCTCGTGGTCGTCCACTAACTCTACCAGATGACACAAGTGAGCGTCAACGTCTTATATGGGATTGGCTCGTTGCACTAGGTGTTGAAACCGAACCATTCCCTTACGATTTATCTCCCTCTGCTCTAGAGGTTGAGATACCTGATGTGATGTTTGCCTCAAGTGACAGCGATACACCGAGTTCTCCTCCGCCAACAACATCGGTAGAGTCTCACCTTCCAGCGGAAGAAGAATCCTCCATTGAGAGTGAGTTGGCTGGCCTGCGTCAGACCGTTGAGGAACCTAAGAAGCGCGGGTTGTTTGGCCGTAAATAAAGTGATGGAGTAGCAGATCTTGTTTGAAACTTTCTACTACTCCAACTAGCTACTTTTTATCCCTCTTGAATAGAAATACTCACAATTTCCTCGCCAGGCTCGGTCGGATTGGTGTCCGGATCTCGCAATGGAATACCATCGACGATACTCTGTCCTTCCAGCACTTCACCAAAGATAGTGTACTGCTCGTTGAGGAACTCGGCTGGTGCGGTGGTGATGAAGAACTGTGAACCGGCACTGTCCGGTGCATTTGGTCGGGCCATAGCTACAATACCAGGCCGATCAAAGAGGACCTCGCTTGTGAACTCATCACTAATGGTATAGCCAGGCCCCCCTGAGCCATCACCTACTGGATCGCCCCCCTGCGCCATAAAGCCTTCCAATACACGATGCCATGTGAGGCCATCATAATATCCTTCTTGTGCAAGAAAGACAAAATTGTTAACACTCTCTGGTGCAAGATCTGGTCGTAACTGGATCAGAATGTCACCGCGTGGTGTTTCAATAGTTGCCTGGTAATTTCCATCTGGGTCAATGCTCATCTCGGGGGGCGCATCATAAAGTCCAGTCGGCGCTGTATTGGCTGTGTCACCATCCGCAGTGGTGGTATCTTCTTCGGTAGTCGCGCCTGTATCTGTATCTACAGCACCTTCTTCCGTTGTAGCGTCCGTATCTACATCTGTAGCATCACCAAATGCTGCAGTCTGTTCACTGTCTGCTGGAGCGCTGGCTGTCTCGGTAGTGGCTCCAGGTCGGCTGTTGGCAAGGATTACGCCAAGTACGACGAATACGGCAACTACGGTAATGGCGGAAAGGATCGCAGGCAGACGACTCTGTTGAGGTGTTGAGCGCGCCTTTTTCGATCGTGATGATGTTTTACTCATAGTTTTCATTCCTTATGTGCATCTGTGGTTTTGCTTCTGGCAAGCCGATATTATACCCGATTTTTGCACTCTTTCTCAAAGCGGGGTTGCAACAACAATAGAGTGCTATTTGTTAGACCAAAAACGTTACCGGTTACTCAAAGGAAGAAATGTATGATGTACTGGTAACCCTGCTAGCTCTCGATACATTAAGAATGTGGCACGCCGACTATTTGGTGTCCCATTGGTTTCGTAACAGGCACCGCCAGGACATTGGGTATCTTCGACAAATGGAATAGTGACAATGCCCCATCTTTGAGCATTTGCCCCATCTGCAGGGGGAAAATCTTCATACTTAAACCAGAATACACGCTCCACCTCACTTTGCCCATCACAAATCTGGCGTGTGGCCAGTGATGTGTACACATCCCGCAAGAACGATATCTGGCCGGCTTCTGTCTGTGGTGGCTGGCTTCCTTTCGGACCATCAAAGTCAAATCCAACATTGTAGCCCACCTCGGTCACCCAGAAAGGTATACAGGGATCGCCGACTGCCTCGAGTTCACGACGCATCCGCTCTGCACCACGATCAATAAGTTTATTGTTGGGGGAAAGTCGGATTTCTTCAGGATAGGGATGATAGCCAATGCCATCAGTTGGATAATACCCATAGCTATCCTCAAATGTGACAAAGGAGCTTGCATCAGTGTAGATAGCACGCAGGTACTCAACATCCGTCATCTCTATTTCGCCCTCTTCATCATTGGTACCACGAGGATGTAACCCTCCAATGATGATAGGGGTGTCCTCTGTGCATCCATGATTCTGGTCTGTAGGGTTGATATTTTTGCAAAAGCGGTAGAATTTGGTATGAAGACGCGCAGCAATAGAAGGATCGATGGCATCACCATTTGGAGGGAGACGATTATGTTCGTTCAAAATCTCATAGGCATCAATACTCCCACGATAGCGATCGGTGATTTTTAACGCACGAGTAAGCCATGTATCCATGTATGCATTGACACCACCACCATACGCTGATGGAACGTTGAAAGGTCCTTCGTTTAACTGTTGTGGAGCAGTGGGTATCAGGCTGAAATTAAGGAGGGCTAAAACTTTAAAGCCATAACGTGGAGCAACGTCCTTAATAAAGAAGTCATTTTTTGCAATTTCCTGCTCAACGAAAGCTGCCTCATTTTCAATGCCGGGCACTACCGGAATGTGAAAATCGAGACGTACCCAGCGGACACCTGCTTCTGATAGTATTCTCCCCATCTGGTCCTGTGCGATATAGTTTGGTTTGTTTGGATAGTTGGGATGAGTTCCAAAATCATACCATGGATCACGAATAACCATGCCCATAAAGTCACGATTGAGTGTTGTTGTCTGGGTGTTTGTTGCCGCATTGGTTGGCGGCAAAGCATGGAGTATGAGTGATAAGGTAAGCAGAAAAAAGGTCAGGTATAAGCCTGTTTTTATGTGGTTCATGATATGCTCCTAATATCTGTCTTCTCAACAGAGTGATCGACATGAGGATGAGGATGCTGTACATACTGTTTTCGTTGAGGACAGTCCAAATGACACAGATATCAAAGATGTATTGACGAGACACTTCATTACTATGTATGTAAACGATATCGTGAGGCAGTTTAACACATGTGTCGATGAGACAAGGTAGCAGATACTATCGCAATCCGTAATGTAGTTAGCGAGATGTCATTGATACTATTCTGAGTCCTCTGGTTCAGGGCCTGCTAATCGTCGCATATGATAACTTAGCCCTAGTGCAAAGCCGATTACGAGCGCATTCATCGCGACAACTGCTGCAACACCAAGAATAGGACCACTCATACGCTCCCATCCACTTACCTCGTTAGTCTGGAAAATTGTTTGCTTAAAAGACTCGTTAGTAGCCGATGGTTGAACCACAAAATCAGATGTTATGCTTGTGGGTGCGATTTGTGATGCCCCTAACTTGGTTAAGAACGAGGCCGTAAAATAGGCAGCAATCTCATCAGGTGGGGGGGGATTAAGTTGATCGACGGGACTGGCATATTGTGTTTCGAGGCTGGATATATCAACCCTGTTATCAGTCAGGACATACAATGCAATGTCGAATGGCTGGTTAACAAGCGAACTCAGCATCATAGGGTAGACAATCGCTTCAGTCTCAAAGGTTAGACGAATCGATTGTAATGTACTATCAATGGGGCGGTCTTCCTGCAATGTAATCGTGACAAATGACCATCCCTGATCAGCGTATGTTTGTAGAATAGAATATGCTCTTGTAGGGAGATAATATTCATGCTCTTCAATCCACTGCTGTAACGCATCCGGTTCACTGGCAGTAAACTGATCGATTTGATAGTTTTCGACAAGTTCGCCATTGAATGTACCGAAATGACTATTGGCCTCATCGTTGTGATTGGGCTGTGGACTGTTTATCCATACAAGGCGCTCCTCGACCTGTATTTGTGGCTGAGTAGCTTCTGCAAGGTAAGTAAAAAGTATATCATCTGAGACCATATCAATCTCTACTGGAGCAGGTACAGGAAAGATAACAGTTGCATCTGATACTTCACTCAAAAGGTTGATTCTTAAAAAGATCTCCTGTTGATTATCCTGAAATGTTATGAAAGCCTCTTCGAGAGGAATATGTCCCTTCACAGGTAATCCACCTGCCAGGATTGCAGGTGGAAAGAGTATATTGATGAGTAGTACGATGGCAGTAATCTGTGCGCGCATTATCGTTTTAGGGTTCCAGTACAAGCTTGCCGAATTGTTCCCCGGCTTCTAGTATACGTTGTGCCTCGCGACCCTCACTCAGCGGCATAACACGATCCACAACAGGTTGTAATCGCCGATGTGTGAATATGAGCTTCATAACTTGATCAAATTCAGCATAATTCGCCATTGTGGAGCCAATGAGATGGAGTTGATTCCAGAATAAAAGATTGAGATTAGTCTCACCTATATGACCAGTTGTGGCGCCAAAGGTGACCAATCGCCCCCCTTTTGCCAGTGATCGTATGCTCTGGGTCCACGTGGCTGGCCCCACGTTCTCAAGTACAATATCAACACCACGTTTGTTCGTTCGCTTCCGAATTTCTTTGGCAAAATCAGCTTCTTTATAGTTGATCGTTTCATCGGCCCCCAGACGACGTGCATTCTGTTCCTTTTCAGGACTACTGGTCACTGCATACACATATGCTCCAGCAAGTCTGGCTATCTGTATGGCAGCACTTGCAACGCCACCACCAGCTCCGACAATAAGGACACTCTCACTGGCCTTGAGACGTGTTTGTCCGATAAGGGCACGCCAGGCTGTTTGAAAAACGAGCGGTACTGCTGCAGCCTGTGTAAAAGGATAGTCATCAGGGATGGGATACAGATTTTCAACTGGTGCCGCCACATACTCTGCCATGCCGCCGGAAGTATGTTCACCCAAAATATGGAAATTGATACATTGACTTTGTTGCCCTGCACGACAAAACTCGCATTTACCGCATGCGAGGGATGGGTTAAGGACAACGTGTTTTCCTTCCCACGCGCTGTCGACTTCCTGTCCCACCGCAACGACTACACCTGCGATGTCAGAACCACCGATGTGTGGAAGTGATAGTTGGAGACCAGGTATGCCTTTACGTACCCATAGGTCCAGATGATTAAGTGCAACAGCCTTTACTTGGATTAACACTTCATGTGTACCGACAACTGGTTCAGGAACATCTGTATAACTTAATTGTTCCAAACCACCATGTTCGTGAAAGATTAGGGCTTTCATATGTTCCTCATTGAACAATTATTCAAACACTATGATGTAGTTTATGACGTTACGACTACGTGTGTTTGGCAGGGTACCCGACAGTGCAGGTTCTGTCAACATGCACAAAAGCGTGGAAAAAGAGTTTTCCACGCTCTCATCTTGGTAATTGGAGGGTATGAATTTACTCTACCGACTCTCCAGATGGCTCACTTAATTGGAGTACTTTTAAGAAGTTTGTCGGACCACGTGTGCTGATAGGATGTCCACCTGTCATAACAACCATATCCCCAAGTTGGGCGAGATTGCGGGATAGCAGAATCTTGGTGACACTTTCGCCAAGCGCATCTAATCGCTCGACATACTCACTTAAAATAGGTGTAACGCCCCAGACCAAATTTAAACAACGATACACAGATTCTGAGGGAGTGAAGGCGAGGATAGGAACATTTGGACGCATACGAGAAACTAGACGCGCAGTATTGCCACTCATTGTAAACGCGACTATCGCTTGTACTGGCAAGGCATCAACAATAGCACAGGCAGCCGCACTGATTGAACTGGCAATATCACTTTGGAAAGGGACATCAATAAAGACAGGTGTTTCGTGATCACTATGTCGACCGCTTCGTTCTGCGGCTACTGCAATACGTGCCATGGTCTCTACTGCGTCAACAGGGAATGTTCCTGTCGCTGTTTCACCACTGAGCATCACCGCGTCCGTCCCATCGATGATGGCATTGGCTACATCACTTGCTTCTGCGCGAGTCGGTCGTGGATTGCGAATCATAGACTCGAGCATTTGCGTGGCGGTAATAACTGGAACGCCAGCCGCATTAGACGCCTCAATTAATTGTTTTTGCACAATAGGCACCTGTTCTGCGGGTATTTCAACACCCAAATCACCACGTGCGACCATAATGCCATCAGCAATATCTAAAATAGCGGCAAAATCGTGCAGTGCCTCTGGTTTTTCAATTTTTGCAATGACCGGGGTGGTTTTACCTGCTGCTGTAATACGTTGCTTCAAATCATGCACATCTTCAGCCCGGCGGACAAAAGAAATAGCAATGTAATCGACATCATGGGCTAACCCAAATTCCAGGTCAATGATATCTTTTTCGGTCAGTGCTGGAGAACTGATATTGACACCTGGGAGGTTTATACCTTTGTTCTCACCTAATTCCCCTCCGAAGATGACCTCTGTCAAGATATCCGTATCGGTTGTTTCAATAGCACGGAGCTCAATGAGGCCATCAGCAAGGAGAATACGGTCATTCGGTTGTATATCCTGTGAAAGAGCAGGATAGGTTGTGCTGACAACGTTTTTGTCGCCCGGTACGGCTCGTGTTGTAATAGTAAATTGGTTTCCAGTGACAAGTTGAATAGTAGAACCATTCGCTAGCTTTCCTGTACGGATTTTGGGACCCTGTAAATCCTGCAGAATCGTAAGTGGTTGCCCAATACGTTGAGCCGTTTCTCGTAAAATTGCGATATGCTGGATATGTTGTTCGTGAGTCCCATGAGAGAAATTGAGTCGTGCAACATCCATTCCTGCATTGAGTAACTGTTCTATTGTATCTGGGGTGTTGCTGGAAGGTCCGATAGTGGCAACAATTTTTGTGCTACGCATAGTGCCTTTGTTCTTCTTATGGATTGATGGTGACAAAGGGCTCTATTTGTTTGAATTTAGATGGCCCAATCCCATCAACATCTTGTAGACTTTCGATTGAATCGAACGGTCCGTTAGTGGTTCGATGTTCAATGATACGTTGTGCTGTTGTCTGTCCGACTCCATTAATAGTCTCTAATTCGGTCGCGCTGGCTGTATTAAGATTAATCAGATCACCGATCGATGAGCTTTCGGACGGCCCCTTCAGAGTGGGTGTATTAGAACATACATCTGTGACTTCTCCCTGACGTGGTACATAAACATGGTCAGCGTCGACGATATGTGCAGCCAGATTTATATGATCGGGATCTGCTTCTTTGGTTAATCCCCCAGCAGCAGCAACAAGATCTTTGACTCGTGCTGTAGCAGGCAGTTGATACGTATCTGGCATATGTACAGCGCCACTAATATAAACAACCACTGTAGGAACAACGGTTGGTATGGGTGTTGCTGTTGGTTGTATGAGCGGTGGCTCAGAAAGTAACCCAAGACCACTCATATCGTCAGTAGTATTTTGCTGATTATAAGGATCTTCAGGTTGTACGAAGGATACTATGCGAGGCCAAAGAACCACCATACCAATAATAATTGGCAGAACTGTAACAAGTATTGGTTGATAATGTTTGAAGGCTGGATTGTTTTGCATAGTGGATCTCCTTGATGTATCGCGGCTGTATTATGCCAGAAAGCCACGTATGGATCAAGGTGGGAAAGTCCTAATCTAGGACAGTACGTTTCATGTAGGAAGAGGGCATTCATTGAATGCCCTCTTCCTATTCCGTCTTTCAACAACGTTATAACTGTATCGGTCTAATCAAGTGGCACACCATCAGACTCACGTCCGACCAGCGCATCACGATACATGAACAACAAACCAATTTGTGATGGTGACAGTTGCTCACCAAACGTTGATGTGGCGTACGGCAGTGTATAGCTGCCACGTGTTGGTACCTGGAGCGAGGTCGTTACCGGACGGTACTTGGGCAGGCCAGTCTGATAGGTGTGGAATGCTCCACCACACACACCATCGTTAAATGGTGAACAGTCCTGTAATGTGCCTGCGAAGTAATTCTCAAATCCGAGAATAAAGAAATTGAATGGTTGATTACTTGCAACGCCCACTGCGGCAGCTGGAACTGGTAAGATCCAGTTTTGTGAGTTGAGATCGGTGGCGCTGAAGAAGTACGGTTGTGTTGTGCCTGCCGCGAGATCAGCAACAAACACAGCGTTGCGTCCATCGGTTCCCTGTGCAAAGTCTGCATTGAACACGATGTAATCAACGGTACCATCCGAGTCTGGATCGATGTGTGCCTCAAAGGCTACCGGGAAGCTTGTTCCAGCACGGAATGGTTTGTCGTAGACTGTCAGACCAAACTCAATGACTTCATCATTGATTGCGCCAGCAGGTGCTGATGGCAATCCGAGTTCGTCATTTAGTCCTGGTACCTGGTATGAACGGATACCAGCTTCCTTAATGTCAACCAACGTGGTATTGATGCCTGGGAGAATGCCAGGAACATAATCTTCCTCAACACAATCACCAAATCCATCAATAATCTCACAGTTATTTGGACTTATATCAAGCAGTGAGAACACATCAGTATCACCCGTTTTGTGCGCGGCTGGGTTACGAAGCTTAACTGATGAGCTGTTAGCATTGGCGACATAGGTATCGGCTGCTTTCTTTGGCAGTACCTGCCATGGCAGCTTCACTGTTTGGTTGTCACCATCTTTGATCTTTAGGTAACCATCGTACTCAAAGACTTGGAGTGTTGGACAGTCATCACAGAAAATATCTGTGCCACTGCTACCATACTCACCACCATCAAGGGTCCAGTCACGGAGATTCTTCGCATTGACCGTCAATGTAACATCAACAATCGCTGCTTCACCAGCGTCTACTGTGACTTCAGATGGGTTGGCCTTTAGTGTAACGCCTTTGCCTTTATCATCACCGTAACGGAATGATGTACTGAGATCGTAGGTTTTTGTTTCAGCGCTCAGGTTGAGAATAGCAACCTTTCGTTCTTCAGTTGTTTTGGCTGACACACCATCATAACCAAAAGACATGCTGCCAGTTTGTTTGTTCCATGCATTAAAGAAGTCGTTACCGAATGGGAAGTCGTCAGCACAATCTGGTGGAACTCCCAAATCATAGAGCAATACATCAAGAACTGGGAAGACACTACAGGGTGGATCTGCTTCAGGATCATTCAGATATCCCTGGAGTTCGGTAATATCCCAGGCAACGGTTTCCGCCTCGAAGGCAGCTAACGCGTCTACGCGACCAGCACCTTGCAGTGTGATCGGAGCCAGGAAGCCACTCCCACCATTATCGGTGCTACCACCAATATACGTGTTTGGATTCGCATTGTTCATCAATATTGATTTGACAACTGGTGCGAATGAGCCGCTTGGTCCGTCAAGACCAGGTTCCTCATCAAGTAACCCACGATCCTCAAGCGCCTCGATGATCAGTGCTGCTGCACCGGAAACCATTGGAGCGGCACCTGATGTTCCACCGAATGCCTCTTTACCTGTACCTGATCCAGCAACCGCCGAAATACTGGCACCTGGTGCTGCCATATCTGGTTTGATAGCACCATCAGCCACACGAGGGCCACGACTAGAAGACGCAATAATATCGTCTGGAAGTGGCGAGAATGCGTCTGGCCCGATAGAAGCTTCGCTGTCCACCACGGTCTTGAGCTCATTACCTGCAGCCAGTGTAGTCGTGAGTGCTGGAATTGTAACTTCACCACCACCGAAGCTAAAGCTAGGCGGTGTGTTTGATACTTGATTGTTGGCAATAATGACAAATACTGCACCTGCTGCACTAGCGTTGGCTGCTTTGATGCTTATGGCACAGGCTCCACGATCAACAAGGATGGCCTTGCCTGTTTGTGGCTCTTCGAATGGTGCACAACCGTTAAGATTGCCATCTGCACCATCACCATATTGCAATGGCCCAGAAGCTGCGGCTTCAATAGCTGGTCCCCATGGTTGGATAATACCACCCACGGTTACTGCACCAGCTGTAATGTTAAAAAACTTATCTGATGGCACCGTACTTTGGGCAACACTAAGAGCTGCCTCAGCGGCTGATGGTGAGCCAACAATATATGGTTTATCAGCACTGTTACCAGCAGAGGCAACAACTAGTGAACCATAGTAGCTGGCAATGTTTGTGAAGAGGGTTAAGTCATCTTCAGGTTGACCATATGAAGAACCTAACGACATGTTGATAACATCAGCTGGATCGTATGGTTTACAATCGTCTCCTTCGCAGAGACCATAATCTGAGTCATCCAGGTCTAAGGCATCATCAACAGAGAGAAGTAATGCTAGGCCCTCACAGGAACTTGCTACTGCGCTGCAGCCTTTGAAGCCCCATATATTAACGTCAGGAGCCACACCTGCATCACCAGCACCATCCTCTGTTTCGAAGCCACCGATGATATCGGCGACATGAGTTCCGTGACCCTCAAAGTCAATTGGGTTGGGGTCACTTGTAGCTGGACCATTTGGCCACTCTTCACCGACCCAGTCAAACCCACCTTTAACCTTATCGTTCGGGAAGTAACCGGTGGTATCGGCTGAGTCAAAAGCAGTACATGAAGGATCTGTCGGATCGGGAGTAGCCCCGGCATCGCCACAGTATGCTTCAGCATAAGCTTCTAGTGTACCAGGACCACCAAGTTTCTTGTGAGTGTAGTCAATACCTGAGTCGATAACAGCTACATCTACACCATCGCCAGTATAGCCGAGTTCTTGTACGGCTGTACCGCCAATCCACTCAACAGTTTCGGTAAGATCAAGCTCATAATTGCTGATACTACGAGCAGCAACCACGTTGCTCATCTCGCGGATATCTTGCAATTTTTCAGCATCGACTTCAATGGCTAAACCAGTGGATGCCTGAGTAAAGCGTCCACGAATCTTACCACCAAGTTGTTCAATTTGGGGTATGAGTTTGTCTTGTTCAGTGCGGATCTGTTGAACATAATCAAGGCGTTGTTGATGTGTCCAATTCTTCCCTACCATGGCAAGCGGAGTCATGCGAATATGTACAACTGCTCCGATTGTCCCCGTCTGCTCACTTGCCGGCTGTTGATTCCAAGTTTGTGCGTCCGCTTCTTCCACCATGCGTACATAGGACGGCAGTAATAAATCTGTATCCGCCGTCACTGTCGTTGGTTGTGCAAAGGTGCCGAATGCTGTAAAAACAAGGGCAACACCAACGACTCCACAAATAAGTCTTGCTAGACGTGTCGTCACGAAGACCCTCCTCCAGGGTTTATACATTCTGATACATCTAAATAATTCCCATATAGTCTTAATTGAACTAGGTGCATTTATGCAAGCTATTCGTTGTTGATGCCTCCTTTCTTACAATAAGCTAACGATGAATAATAAAACACATATTGGTGTTAACTCAGAGTCAGAGTACAGAAAGCAATTACTACACTTTCAAAGCATATGGCTCTGAGGAAACGACAGTGAAATGTGGCCACATGTCATATTAAGACATGGACTTATTTATATTGAGGCAACATTTGCGGGTGTTACTACATAATCTTTTGTTCTTTGGGAAGCATTACTACAAAAAAGATACTATTCTGATACAAAAAAGTCAATTACAGTACTGTAATGTGCGGTTAAATTTGAGTATGTGAGAGCAGATTCTCCTTTTTATGTTAATTTACACTCAATGAATTGAGTTACAGTTTTATATTATTTTCTATATTCTTTGTGTGCCTTAAAAAAGATATTTTAAAGCATTGTACCTTTTAAAGTGTTAATAGATTTGTATGATATTCATAGAAATAGAGATGAATATACTGTGATAATAACCTCAGTTACGACCAAGGTTATTATCCGATCAGTTTATGTTACTAACCATGGGAGAGAGGTAGTGATAGTTTAGTTAAGAAGCCTTCTTCTTGGTCACTTTCTTCGTTCTTGTCGCATTGCTGGTTGAACGTTTTTTCGTCGCCCCATTTGTCGATGTGGTAGTCTGCTTGGCTGCCCGTGTGGTTTTCAAATCGTTGTCTGTAGTTTGACCATTCTGGTCCTGTTCAGCGTTTTTAGCTTCATCTGCCATCGCAGCCTGAAATGCTTCTGGCGTTGCCTGGGTCAGATCATTCACAATAAAATCGCATTTGGGATAGCGTTTGCATCCATAGAAAGGTCGCCCGAAGCGGCCGCGCCGCTTCATCATTTCTCCTTCATTGCATTTTGGGCAGGTCACACCTGTAGGTTCTGGTAATGGCACAGGCTTCCCGTCTTTTCCTATTCGGCGCGTATTTTTGCATTGTGGGTACTTGCTGCATCCCAGAAAAGGCCCAAAACGACTTTTCTTGATAACCATGGGTTTGCCACAGACATCACACATTACATCACTTGTTTCTGGTGCACTTGCTGCTTTGAGCACGATACGTCCTTCGGCATTGCGTTCAAAGTCACTCGTAAAATCACAATCTGGATAGCGATTGCAAGCCAGGAATTCTCCATTGCGACCAAATTTAATCGCTAATTGTCCCTGATTGCACTTGAGACACGTAATGTCAGTTAAGATATCTTCAAGTTTGACATTACGCATGGTTTCTTTGGCACGTGCAAGCGTATCTTCAAAGGGTGTATAAAAATTTTGCAGTACCGGAACCCATTTTTGTGTACCTTCGGCAATATCATCAAGCTGCTGTTCAAGAGCAGATGTAAAGCCATAGTCAACAATACGTGGAAAGTGGTCTACCAGTAATTCGGTAACAATCCTTCCAAGGGTGGTTGGAATGAGTTTCTTTTCCCGCACCTCAACATATTCACGATCAATTATGGTTGATATTGTTGGAGCATATGTCGATGGTCGTCCAATACCAAGTCGCTCCAATTCTTTAACAAGGCTTGCCTCGGTAAAGCGTGGTTGCGGCTCTGTAAAGTGTTGAATTGGGAGAAGTTGTAACAGATCTAAAAGTTCTTGTTCTTGTAGGGCTGGTAGTCTCTTTTCACTGTCCTCATCTTCTTCCCCATCATCAAGACTTACGTTATAAACTGCCAGGAAACCGGGGAATTTGAGAATTGAACCAGTAGCACGGAATACATATGGCGCATTTTGTAGGTTGGTTTCAAGTTGTTTGAGGTTGCCGGCAGCAATATCGACAGTGGTGCTGTCAAATATGGCACTGGTCATCTGGCTTGCGACAAATCGTTTCCAAATCAGATCATACAAACGGAATTGCTCATTACTCAATTTGGGGCGCAGTGCTTCAGGATTGCGTTGACTTGATGTTGGACGAATAGCTTCGTGGGCCTCCTGTGCATTCTTGGCTTTTGTGCGATAGGTAGGTGTTTTTTCGGGAATATATGGATCACCGTACAGTTGTTGAATAACCTTGCGCGCCTCATCCTGTGCTTCTTTCGCCACACTAACACTATCTGTTCGCATGTAGGTAATCAATCCGACTGTTCCTTCATCTCCACCTATATCGATCCCCTCATAGAGTTGTTGCGCCACAATCATCGTTCGCTTTGCCGAAAACCCGAGTTTACGACCTGCTTCTTGTTGTAGCGTGCTGGTTGTGAAGGGTGGTGTGGGTGATCGTTTTTTGTCTTTACGAACGATTTTGCGGATGATATAAGCTGCTCCTTGCAGATCCGTGACTACCGTTTGAGCAGTGTCTTGATCCCCAATCGCAAATTTATCTAGCTTTTTTCCGGCCCGCTCGATAAGGGTCGCCCGGAAGATATCTTTCTTTTTCCGCTCCGTCCTTTGAGCTTGTTTGGCAAGTTCAGCTTCAATGGTCCAGTATTCACGTGGAACAAAAATCTCTATCTCTTGTTCACGTTCAACCGTCAGTCGTACAGCTACAGACTGCACCCGTCCAGCTGATAGACCACGTCGTACCTTATCCCACAATAAAGGAGAAAGTTTATAGCCTACCAAGCGATCTAAGACTCGGCGTGCTTGTTGGGCATTAACGAGATTGGCATTAATTTGACGGGGATTTGCAATAGCCTGCTGTACCGAGTTGCGGGTAATCTCGTTAAACACGACTCGATACACTGGTGTGTTTTGTGCAGTATTTGCTGCCTGTGTAATATGCCATGCAATGGCTTCTCCCTCACGATCAGGGTCAGTAGCAAGATATATTGCATCAGCCTGACGGATGGATTTTTTGAGAGTTGCAACGACCTTTTCTTTTCCTTTGGCAACTTCATACACTGGCGCAAAGTTATCTTCTATATTGACACCCAAGTCACTTTTGGGGAGATCGCGTACATGCCCCATTGATGCTTCAACCTTAAAACCACGCCCAAGGTATTTCTGGATGGTCCTGGCTTTTGCTGGGGACTCGACAATTACAAGTTTGCCGGCCATAATCTAACATCCTTCATGCGTCTTCGCGCTGTACAAAGTGAATATAAATATGCCATAATCATCAGAACAGTATGTGTGCCTATAGAGAGAGTATTTGTTGTAAGAAGCATCCTCTCTTTTCTTTGGTTTCCACTTTCAACAAGGTGGAAAATACACAGCTATAAATTTGCCGAATGTTTGGACAGCGGTGTTATATCTGGCACGCGCCCACTATATCCATATAGAGTGCCGTTGTCAAGGGATGGAAAGTTTTGTTGTTGTTGCTTGGTGTTACACAAACTCAAGAAAGAGCAGGACTGAGATTGTATCAAGGGTATATCGTTTCTATATAAACTTGGCTCTCGCGCAAAGTTCACGCCAAACGACTTGGCCAAACACGGTAGCAAGTGCGTGCTGATGTATTTCGTGACTACGTGCGTGCCGAGCGTGCCAACCCGCATGTTCATGCTGTATGACCCGTCAAACGAAAGTCCTAGTAAAATCAAGCCCTTCACACAGTTCAGCATATTTGAGTGTTATACTCAAATACCCACCATCATAACTTTAGTGTATTTTCAAGCAATGAAAGACCTATGGTATTTTAATATGGTAATCTGCTTTTTGAGTACCGCTAATTAAGATTGTTTTAACCAAAATCCCCCCTCATTATAAATGTAAAATATATAATATTCTGGTTTATCAGTACTATTGGACTATTGTTGTATCCCCCTCAGAAATCTATAATCCAAAGAGGATATATAGCAATTTACAAAGTCTGGGAGGTCTTTAGATGTAACATCGGATTTGAGGTCAATCTCCACAGAGATACTCCTCTTCCACTCCTTCTGTTTCTGATTTTTTACATCATATAGTATATGACAGTATCAAAGGCTTTTACACAACTTCTGCCTTCTCATGACATTATAACAGGGTAATAAACAGACCATTATGACTCTTCTCCAGAGCCGTTATTACGTGGTCTAAAGAATAACCTCTCTTCCGAGAGTGTACCCCCCATCAATATAATGCCAATATCAACTGTTCCAGTACCCAAAGAGTTTTTTATTAGCCTATACAACTTATCGTTAATTTGAAATTACTATCACATACTGCTGTCGCAGTTAGCGGTATCACATGCTAGTAGCAAGCTGACAGGCTGTTTGCTTTTAGAAAGTCGATTACGCTGTCAGATGTAGCCATGCCGCAGGTAGTTTTGTTGTATGCGAACCATAGAGGTGTCTACATGTTTCGGCAAAGATCGACAAAAGGTCAGGCCATCGTCGAATTTTCACTTGCAGCCACATTGATCTTCTTCTTGCTTGTCGCAGCGGTAGATCTGGGGTTGATATTTTTCACCGTTCAGGGTCTCAATAATGCTGCACAAGAAGGAGCCACCTATGGTAGTCGGTGGTTAACTGGGCCTATTGGTGCTGCACGTTTAGATGAAGATACTATTCGTGAACGGGTACGTTTGGAAGCAGGAAATCAGGGTGGTATCGGGTTTGTGAATTTGTTAGATCTTAATAGTAATGGCATCCCTGATGTTGATCCTGGTTCAGGAGCAAAAGAAATAAATGCAGATACGGGAAACGCTGTTGTTGATGATTATATTGAAATTTTTGCTTGGGCTGACATAGATCTTGATGGCGATCCCCTTCCTGATGCTACATCTTGCTATGATACATCGGTAAGTCCAGGTGGTGATTTAGCCAAGCGAGGCTACCCCTGTTATCTTCAGGTGATTGTCTATGCGGACTATAACTTTGTATTTCCTCTGGCCCCTGCTTTTGCTGACGAGTTCCGTGTAAATTCGCCTTTTGTCGTTTTATTACGTGGATAACTAGACCCTATAACTTTATTTGCTATTACACACAACAGGAGGGTTGAACAACAACAGTTGAATACGTTTCAGCTACAAGGACATCTTGCACTACGTTTTTATCAACCTTGCTAGGAGGAACGAAACGAATGAATCGTCGTTTTATGTCTAACAAATCAAAGGGACAAAGTATCCCACTCATTGCATTGATCATCGTGATACTCTTTGCGATGGTAGGTTTATCTGTCGATGTTGGGAATACCTACGCCCAACAACGCAATCTTGTACGCTCAACTAATGCAGCAGCCATGTCTGGTATGGAAACATACATACGTGGTGGTGAGTTTGTGAGTGATAGTGATGTTGCAGACGCTATTGTGAAATCATTTGCGTCGAACGGTATTACTATTGTCAATAAGCCTGCTGACGAACTTTTACCCGGTGAACGACGCATGGTTGCGCGTTATATCGGTTCTGATGGGAATGCTCATCTTGGCTGTCCAGTTGGGCAGTGTCTTGGTGATATTCCTGACGATGTTTCTTATATTGAAATAAATACCGAAGGTTTAGTTGATACCTATTTTGCGAGTGTAGTTGGTCGTCAGTCACTACCTGTCAATACAACTGCATATGCTGCTACCTGCCTTCCAAACGACAATGTCTATCCTATCGCTATCTACGAGAAATATATAGAAGGCACTCGCTTTAGCGACCCTGGTGATGGCACCTACAAATCTAATGGATTTACCAGTGCAGAATACCCAACGGGGTTACCTACCCGTAAGCTGTTTATTGAAACTCGTAATCCTGGGAATATGCCAAATGGTTTTAGCTGGTTGAAATGGACCAAGACCCAACAGCGACTTGCCCCCATGTTGAGCGGATTTGGTAATCTAAAAGATGGTTTTGAGGAAGTTACTCCGTGGCCAGATCCGAATGTGCCTCAACCAGATAACTACCCACTCACACCAGGTGAAATCAGCCCTAATGATTGGTTATACAATCTCCCTGGTAATCACTATGGCAGTCAGGAACGAACCGCAATCAGGGGCCATATTGCTAATCAGACCCAGATGATCTTACCCATTATATCTAAGAGTGTTCGTGTTCAAGGGTCACAATATGGTTATCAGTTTACGCGACTTGGTCTGTTCTTTATGGTTGATCATGGCAACAACTATATTGAACTCGCGTATGCTGGTCCGGCAAAACAAACGGTTTGTCTGCGTACGCCGCCAGATAGACCTACTGATGTTGGTTTACAGGGAGATGTCTTTGTCAAGCCACGTTGGAGTGATGACGGCCCACCACGGCCACCAATTCACTATCAAGTAGTGCTTGATGTCAGTGGTTCGATGAGTTGGGAATTTAGTGGATATGGCACCATTAGTGGCAGAAATTATATGTGTGAGAATCCTGATAATCCCAATCCATTAGGACTGTCGTATTCTGATAAGTGTCAGGGTGGGCCAAACTCCGCCTGGCGAACTGTTGAAGAACGGCGTATTTACATCGCCAAACAAGCAATTAATGAATTAGTTGACCTCATGGATACAGGTGATGTGATGCGTGTCATTGCCTATAGTAGTGGAAATCCAAGAATAGGTAGTGCCAATGCTAAAGCCTATCCTACGGATGGTTTGACAGGTGATAAAACAAAATTAAAGGATGCAGTACGACAGGCTGGTATATGGACCGGAAATGATCCATATAATACACGTGGTGGTACGCCAGGGGCACAGGGTATGCGTTCAACTGGCCAGTTGTTAGAACAAGCGCCCGATAAAGCACCGGATGGTCGAGAGTATAAGGAAGTTATTATCTACTTAACTGATGGTGTTGCCAATGTGTTCCTGAATGGTCAGACCAATACGGCTCGTGACATTTGTGGCAGTATGTCTACCTCTCAGGCCATCAACACGCCTAATCCCTGTCAGTTAGGCGTAACTAACAACGGTACGTTGCGCCCTATCACAGCATTGATTAATGAAGCCACAAAAATTCGCCAGAGTAATTCAGGTATGGATCTCTATGTTATTGCAATAGGTCCTGCTGATGATACAGGGTTAGGTCAGGTAGCGTCACAGCCCAGCATGCTCTACCATGCCAATTCCCCCGATATGGTTGATGACATTTTCAGATTGATCAACAATCAGGCAGAGAATCGCATATGTCGTGCACACGATGCGGACTTCACTTCGGATCTGTCCGGACAAAGTTCTACGGGTCTTCCTGGCTTCCCTGCACCTGCAGATGGGCATGGTTATGTGACTATTCGAGATGCAGCTGGTAGTGTGCTGCCAGATGGTCAGGGTCGCTTACCCATCCAATATGATCCTGCTATTGGCAAACTTGTTTATCGTATTCCACCTGAGGTTGGTATTGCGCCTGGTGATTATTCCATTGAGGCGTATGTTAATTATGAAGGTCCAGATGGGAATGCTCGAACGTATCGATGGATGGTCAGCATTGATGATCCTGATGGTAAGACGAGTAGGAGCTTTAGTGTTCCGCCCAATGCCTTTGGTAATACCTACACCATGAATACTATCTTCCTTGACTTAGCTCCAGATGATGGTGTTTGTGCAACCGCCGCTAATCCATAAAACACATAAACGTGTTGTCTGACCCCTACTATCGGGCCTGAGTAGATTCTACTCTGGCCCGATACCCCTATTTTACCCACGCATACTAGGAGGTTTGATTTTATGAGTAAGGCATTTGTGTGGTCCCGCTACTCTCGCGGCCCCCTGCTTGTGATGGTGAGTATACTCATTGCAAGTCTTTTGCCACTATCTTTTGTTCAGGCTGCACTTATTCAACGTTCCCTTGATAACACGGTTCCAGAGTTTGCACGCGGTACTTTTCAACGTTCCTCGCTTTCACTTTTACAGAAGAATGTTCCATCAGCAAAGCTTGAAGACAAAGAGGGGGCTGTCCAACTTGGTCCTATCGGATTGCTCAAAGAGTGGCGTGATTCGTCGTTTCGTTTGCCGAAACGCTTGTCGCGTATGGGTGCTACGGTGATTGGTAACCGCATTTACCTCATTGGGGGAGTAACACCACTTGATCAGGCTAGTTCCGAAAATGTCGATGAGGTGTGGTCGGTTGGTGTTTCGTTGGAGAACGGCACACTACTGAGCGATTGGGAAACTGAACCAGACTTACCTGCGGTACAGTCTGCGTATCGTACTGGATTTAATGCCCCTATCGGTCCGGTTAATTCGCCAGCAGTAACATCCATTGATAATGCCAGTGGTAATGACTACATTTATGCTATTGGTGGCAATATCTCCTTTGGTACCTTTGATATTTCCAGTTACGGTGTGCGTATTGCAACAGTAGGCGCCAATGGACGTATTAGTGGATGGCAGGAAGGACCACCTATTCCGAGTCCTGCTGATGGTTGTACGAATGCTCCTGCCAACAACTGTTTTTCACAATTAGGTCTGCAAAATGCCTCTGCAGCAAGCATCAGCGTCGGTGGAGTGAACTATGTCTACATTATTGGCGGTCTTCAGCGGTTTACCCAGGGCTCTGGCTCACAAACCCAGATAGCAAGTGAAGGTTCCAATAAGGTTTTCTATGCACGGGTAGGCGCAAACGGTAAACTGTTTAAGCCCAGTAGTCCAAGTACTGAGGGATGGGATCTTATTACCGATGCGAATGGTGCTGTTCCAACTGATACAGGTGTAGGTATCTGGGATGGTCTGTCGGTTATTGACCGTTTTGTGGTCAGTGGTATTGGATTGTATTACATGGGAGGTCAGACCGGGAATCAGGTTAGTGACACAACCCCAGCCGTACGCACTAGCACAGTGTATCGTGCTAGTGTTCAGGGTGATGGTAAACTTATCTGGGCCAATGACACTTACACGCTACCAGAAGCAAGAATTGGCCATGCGGGTGTGACTATCAATGGTAATGTCTATGTCACTGGTGGTCAGCCTAGCACGAGCGATCAACCAGATAAGTCGGTTTTAACAACATATATAGAAGATGATTTTTCCCTGCCAAGTATTGGTGAGGGTGACAGTAATTTTCTAAAGAATGATGCTCTTCCAGCACCACGTACTCGTCATGCGTCGGTTTTAGTCAAAGCAACGAGCACCAATCCTAATGTTCCCGAAGCTGGATTTGTCTATGTCCTGGGGGGGCAGGGTGATACAGGTGATGGTTTGCCAGATGATGATCAGGGATCAGACTCAGTGATCTATAGCCGCATCAATGGTGATGAGGACCTAGAGAATGGTGGTTATGCCCCAACCGGATGGTTCTATTCCGACCCAATTGATATTGAGTTCCAGCAGGCGGAAGTGCAAGAAGTGAATTGGGCGACCGAAATTGATCGTGGGGCAGGCATGGATATTCGTCTTGAGTATCGTGTATCGACTGCCAACACCTGCGATAATCCTGGATGGAGCGATGCGAATTGGCAATCGCTTGATGGTTCGCCAGGCGATGCCTTCAACTCCGTTGATGGTCAAAACACGGTTGATGGTCTTGCGGTTGATGCGCGGTGTTTCCAGTATCGTGCACGACTGAGCACAAATTCGGACAACCTCAACGTAACTCCGTCATTGCTGAACGCAAGTATAAAAATCTTTATCCCCGGCAGTCCTGATCTCCACATACCGAAACTCGAGGGTCAAAGTAATAGCAGTGGTCAGTTTACGGGTCTGGATATCACCATCAAAAATGAGTATAGTGGTCCGGACAATGAACCAACGTTAGCGGCTGATGCTGAGGGGCCAGGAGAGTTCTTTGTTGATATGTTTATCTTTGGACCAGGCGAAACAGTGCAAACACCACAACTGCCAATCGATCGGTTCCCAGGCAATCCTCAGAGCAAAGCCTATACCGTCGTGAATAAGAGTTTGATGGGTGCGAATACCAGCCTTTCGATTACCAACTACAAATGGTGTAGCACAGCAGACGAGAACTATCAAACCTGTTCCAAGGTGCCACTGTCAACACTCTTCCCGGTTGCTGGAACCTACACCGTTATTGTGGCAGTCGACTCGTATGGGTGTACCGAGGTTGGCTGTGTCAACGAAAGTGCCTCGGGAGCGGAGGACAACAACACCAATCAAACACAGGTGACTCTACCGAAGAAGGACCCAAGTTGTACCGAGAATTGTGAACCTGATATCGGGAATGGCGATCTCTATCTTCCACTAATCAGCAGGTAACGATTCTAATGAAGCAGTCTGATACATCAAGTTAAACACGTAAGGGGAAATCGGAACTGCCGACTTCCCCTGTTTTATTATAAGAGGCTGTGATTTGTTACAAGATTCTTAAACTAATTCCACACGTGAGGTTCAATTTGGCCATATTATAGTTAATAAAAGCATAAATTGGTTTCAAAAGTTATTCCGCACCTAAACGAAGAATTTACCATCTTTCAACTATCAGTACTATTGGACTATTGTTGTATCCCCCTTAGAATCCTATAATCCTAAGAGAACACACACAATGGTCCTGTCAGCTGGGAGGTTTTTGTATGCGACGTCGATCTCAAGGTCAATCTCTGGTGGAGATGGCGCTTCTTTTACCACTGTTATTATTACTTTTCTTTGGCATTATAGATCTTGGTTACTATATTTATGGGTACGCAACCATCTATCAATCTGCACGTAATGGTTCGGAGGTTGCCGCACAGTTGCCTCCATTTTCGACCAGGATAGGTGGTGCTATTCCTGATACTACGGATCATTGCGTTAATACTATCATCGAGGCAGTCAAAGAGGATACAGTTCTGTTCTCTTTAGACGCAAGCAATGTAGTTATCAGTTATCCATCTAATCAACGGCTTTTGGGAGAACCTATTGAGGTTTCAGTAAACTATGACATAGAACCACTTACACCATTGTGGTCGTTTGTTACGTTTGGTTCCGATGGGACTATGTCGGTCTCTGCAACGTCTCGTCGTTCTATTGAAGCCCTAGGCAATAATCCTGCTGCGCGTAATTTTATTGTATGTGAGCCATAGGTGATATGGGAGAAGTCAGGTATGTTACATCGAAATCGAAGACACACTAAGGGACAGGCCCTTGTAGAATTTGCCCTGGCAGCAACACTAATCTTTTTACTCCTTACGGCTGCGGTTGATTTAGGAATGATGTTTTTTACTGTTCAGGGCCTTAATAATGCTGCACAAGAAGGGGCAACCTATGGTAGCCGCTGGTTGACTGGGCCTATTGGCGCTGCGCGTTTGGATGAAGATGCTATTCGCCAACGTGTGAGTTTGGAAGCTGGTGATCAGGGTGGTATTGGGTTTGCCAATTTGTTAGATCTCAATAACAATGGCATCCCTGATATTGCTCCTGACTCAGGAACAAAAGAGATAAATGCTGATACAGGAAATGCAGTTATAGATGATTATGTTGAGATATATGCCTGGGCTGATATTGACCTTGATGGTAATCCACTTCCAGATGCTACATCTTGTTATGATCCCAATGTAAGTCCAGGAGGTAATATAGCGCAAAGTTTCTATCCTTGTTATATTCAAGTAGTGGTTCATGCTGACTATGACTTGGTGTTTCCTTTTGCTCCTGCCTTTGACGATGAAGTGCAGCTAAGTTCTGACTTTGTAGTCTTGCTACGTTAATTTATGACAACAATATTGTTAAGATAGAGGGTATTTTAAGAAGTGTTTGGGCTATAAGGAATTCTGCGATACGGTTTTACACCTTATCAGGAGGACCGAAGCTAGGAGGAATAAATGAGTCGTCGTTTTGTGTCCAGTAAATCGGAGGGTCAAAGTATCACCTTGATTGCGTTAATCATGGTGGTATTGTTCGGAATGGTTGCTTTATCTGTCGATGTTGGAAATACCTATGCTCAGCAACGTGATCTTGTGCGCTCGACTAATGCGGCTGCATTAGCAGGTATGGAAGCATATGAGCGAGGTGGTAATGAAGTAAGTGATAGCGATGTTGCGGATGCGATCATAAAGTCGTTTGAGTCGAATGGAATCAAGGTTGTTGATAAACCAGTTGAAGATCTTTCACCTGGTGAGCGCTCGATGACCGCAACGTATATCGCTGAGAATGGTAGTGAACATGTTGGATGTCCAGTTGGGAAGTGTACTGGGGGTGCCCCTGATAATGTTGGATATATTAAAGTTGAAACCAAAGGGAATGTTGATACCTACTTTGCACGTGTTGTAGGACAAGACACCCTTCCTGTGAATACAACTGCACATGCTACGACTTGTCTTGCTTCTGAGAATGTATTTCCGATTGCTGTCTACGAGCATTTTATAGATACTGAGATAAACCAGTTTGCAGATCCTGGTGATGGCTCATACAATGCTGCTGGTTTTGCTAGCGAATCTTACCCAACCGGCTTAGCTAGTCGTAAATTGTATCTGGAAACCGATCAAGTCAATAAGGGTTTTAGTTGGTTGAAATGGACGAATGATCAACAGGGGGTTGCTCAGTCACTTCTTGGTTTTGGTAACTTGAAAGACGGATTTGAAGAGGTTGTTCCATGGCCTGATCCAAGCCGTGTTGCGCCAGATCATTATCCGCTTACTCCTGGTGAACTCAGTGCAAATGACTGGTTGTATGGCCACTCTGGCAATCCTTACAATGCTCAAATAAGAGCTGCATTAGACGAACACAGAGATGCAGGAACGCAAATGCAGCTACCAATTGTTTCCAAACCTACTGGTATGCCAGGTGGGAACACAGCTTATCAATTTGTGCGGTTGGGCGTATTCTTTGTAGTCGATCATGGAGACAATTACATTGAACTGGCGTATGCTCACGAAGCTAAAGAACCAGTGTGTTTGAACACACCGCCGATTCGGAGTAAAGGCTTACAAGGTATGGTGTGGGTTAAGCCAAACTGGGCAGAGACTGGTGAAGTTCGGCCGCCAATTAACTATCAGGTTGTACTGGATGTTAGTGGTTCGATGAGTTGGGACTTTAGAGGGTATGGGTCGAATGGGGGAACTGATTATCTGTGTGAAAACAACAAAAATAATCCTCTGGGAGCGTCAACTGCCCACAAATGTGAGGATGGGAACGATTCTGGTTGGAAGAATGTGGAGGAACGACGGATTTATGTTGCTAAAGATGCAATCAACGCCCTGATTGATAATATGGATCCTGAGATGGGCGATGTGATGCGCGTTATTGCCTATAGTACAACTGGTCTTGGTAATGATAATGCCGAGGCATATCCGACTGCTGGTTTGACTGGTGACAAAGATGAGTTGCGTGATGCGGTGAAAAAAGCAGGTATGCAATGGAATGATCCATATAAGACTGCTGGTAGTACACCTGGTGCACAGGGCATGAATGCCGTGGGGAAACTGCTTGAGCAAGCACCTGAAGAATTTGATGGTCGAGTATATAAGAATGTTGTCATTTATTTGACTGATGGTGTGGCCAATGTCTACCTGAATGGTCAGAGGAATATCAATTGTCCTGGTTTCTCCGCCAACGAAGCACTTAACACGCCAAGTTGTCAACTGGGTACAGATGACAATCCTGGTCCGATTACCCAGTTAATTAGTGAGGCAACCAAGGTTAAACAGAATAACTCAGATTTAACATTATATGTTGTTGCTATGGCTGGGGTCGCGGAGACAGGGTTACACCAGGTAGCTTCACACGGAGCTTTCTTCCCTGCTAATGATGACCAAACAATGCGGAATATCCTTTCCGATATCCAGGTAAAGGCTGAAGAGGATCAATGTCTTGCCAGTGAGTCTAACTATACCAACGATTTCTCCAATCAGGATCCATTTTCAATTGGTCAGTATGACGCACCTGCAAATGGTTATGGATATGCCACTATTCGCGATACAGCCGGTAATGTTCTCCCCAATGGTCAGGGGCGCTTACCTATCGAATATAAGGAAGCTTTAGGTGGTGTTGGTTATCTTATACCACAAGAGCCTGGTATTGCCCCTGGTGAGTACTCGATAGAGGCATATGTGAATTATCGTGGACCTGATGGAGTCGTACGAACTTATAGACAGTTAATAAACACAGATACGCCGAATGGAGCCACTAGCAGAAGTTTTAACGTTCCACCAGAGGATCTCAATCGTATGCTTGAAATGGAGCCGATATATCTGGATCTTCCACCAAATGTAGGTATATGTTCAAGCTAGCCTTAATGCATAAAGTAAACAAATATAGCTCTTGATATCAATAATCGGGTCGTGGGTTAGTATAAACTCCGACCCGATGCACCTCTGTTCGTGAATTTTGTGAGGAGGGTTCCTTCCATGAGTAAGGCATCTCTATTGCCACGTTCTATTCGCAGCCTCCTGTTTTTGATAATTAGTTTATTGCTTGTGAGTTTGCTATCTTCATCAGTCCAGGCTGCTTTGATCCAGAGTCCGCTTGATAATACAGTTCCCGATTTTGCACGCGGTGCCTTTCAGCGTTCCTCACTCTCGCTCCTTCAAAAAAGTGTCCCATCAGCAAAACTTGAAGATCAAGAAGGGGCTGTGCAACTTGGTCCTATCGGATTGCTGGAAGAATGGCGTGACTCATCATTCCGATTACCTAAGCGTTTAGCGCAGATGGGGGCTGCTACTATTGGTAATCGAATCTACCTTGTTGGAGGGGTAACACCACTCGATCAAGCCAGTTCTACAGACGTTGATGAAGTATGGTCGGTTGGTGTATCACTTGATAATGGCACATTGCTGACCGAGTGGGAAGCAGAACCTGCTTTACCTGCTGCTCAGGCTTCCTATGTAACTGGTTTCAATGCTCCAATTGGTCCGGTTAATTCTCCTGCAGTGACAGCAGTCGATAACGCCAGTGGTAATGACTATATTTACGCCATTGGTGGCAATGTATCTTTCGGTACCTTTGATGTTTCCAGTTATAGTGTCCGTATTGCGACTGTGGGAGCCAATGGGAGAATTAGCGGATGGCAAGAGGGTCCGCCTATTCCCAGCCCGGTTGATGGTTGTGTTGGACCAGAAACAGGTAGAACAGAATGTTTCTCTCAACTTGGGATGCAGGACGCTACAGCCGTTAGTATGAGTGTTGGAGGAGTAAACTATGTTTATCTCATTGGTGGTCTCCAACGTTATTATCAGGGTTCTGGCCTTCAAAGAAGAAGTGTAGATGAAGGCTCAAATAAAGTGTTCTATGCACGGGTTGGTGCCAACGGTAATTTGTTCAAACCCAGTAACCCAAGTACAGTGGGTTGGGATTTGTTAGATGGTGAGAATGTCTCCGTTCCCACTCCCAATGATGTTGGTATTTGGGATGGAGCGACTATTATTGATCGTTTCGTTGTGAGTGGTATTGGCCTCTACTACATGGGAGGGCAAACAGGAAATATTGTCGATGGCGACACACCGGCTGTTCGTAGCAGCACCGTCTATCGTGCGGCTGTTCAAGGTGATGGTAGACTTAGCTGGAGTGGTGAAACCTATACGTTACCGGAAGCACGGATCGGTCATGCAAGTGTAACTGCTAATGGGAATATTTATGTTACTGGTGGACAGCCAAGTAATAGCGACGAACCAGATCGATCTGTCTTAACGAGTTATGTTGAAGACGATTTAGCGCTGCCAAGTTTTGGTGATGCTAATTTCCTTGGCAATGATGCGTTACCTGCACCACGTACGGAGCACGCATCGGTTTTTGTCAAAGCGACCACAGACAACCTAGAGGTCCCCGAAACTGGCTTTGTCTATGTTCTGGGTGGCCAGGGTGATACTGGTGATGGTATCCCAGAGGACGATCAAGGATCAGATGGCGTTATCTACAGTCGAGTCAATGGTGATGAAGATTTGGAAAATAGTGGCTATGCCCCAACCGGATGGTTCTATTCTGAACCATTTGATATTAATTTTCAACAAGCAGAAATTCAGGAGATAAACTGGGCCACGGAGATTGATCGTGCAGCGAATATGGATATTCGCTTAGATTACCGTGTTTCAAGTGCCAACACCTGCGATAATCCAGGCTGGAGTGATGCTGATTGGCAAGTGCTTGATGGTTCGCCAGGTGATGCGCTTAATTCAGTGGATGGCCAAAATACGGTTGGTGATTTAACTGCCGATGCACGCTGTTTCCAGTATCGTGCGCGTTTAACCACTGGCAGTACTGAAGCTACACCATCGCTGCTCAATGTAAGCATCAAGATTTTTATCCCTGGCAGCCCTGATCTCAAGGTAATAAGGCTTGAAGGTCTCACGAACAGCCGTAATCAGTTTACTGGTATGGATATCACCATTCAGAACGAATACGCTGGTCCGGCAGACGAGCCAACGCTGGCGGCTGATGCTGAAGGGCCAGGACAGTTCTTTGTTGATATGTTTATCTTTGGACCAGGCGAAACACCGCAAACACCACAGTTGCCAATTGATCGTTTCCCCAGTGGTCCATCAAGCAAAGCATATACACGTGTGAATAAAAGTCTGATGGGGGTAGGTGCCAGTCTCTCGCTCACTAACTATACATGGTGTTTATCATCAGGGGAACCGACTTCGTGTACACCAGCGCCACTAATAGAGTTGTTCCCTATTGCAGGGACGTACACCGTTATCGTGGGAGTTGACTCCTTTGGGTGTACCGAGGTTGGTTGTGTCAACGAAAGTGCAGAGGGTGCAGAAGCAAATAATGTTAGCCAGGTGCAGGTGACCCTACCGCCGCAGGACCCCAACTGTACGGAAAACTGTCCACCTGCTATCGGTAATCCTGATCTTTATCTTCCTATAGTTGGGAGGTAATGCTGTACGAAGGACTCATTTGTTGTGTTATGTCGTGAGTTGATAGGGGGAGTCGGTATAATCGGCTTCCCTTTCCCGCATATTGTTGTCAAAGCCTTGTCAGCCTGTGCTATAATGAGGCGCGTGGTCACCTCACGACCCCATCACGTGCTGTATAGAAAGGTTGAATCCACATGAGGCGCGGAGGAAGACTCTTCATTTTTCTAGGTGTTATCGTTGCTCTGGCTGCTGCTATTTTTTTATGGTTCTTACTACAGACGCCAACTGGCCCTACTGATGGCGAAGTAGGTGTCCCCACAGATGTACCGGTACGACAAATTGTTGTCGCACGGATCGACATTCCAAGTAATACTGTATTGACCGATACAGAAACATTGCTTGATTTCAGCGAAATACCAGAGCCAGATTATAATGCGAATGCGGATCAATATTTTACAAGTTTTGAAGAACTTCGCAATCGGGTAACACTCATTGAAATTCCTGCGACCGAGGCTATTCTCGATAACGATGTTACGGAAGCAGGTTTGTCGTTGCAGATCCCACCGGCTCAGGAAGGCCAGCCGCAGCCTAAAGCCTACCCGTTTCAGGCCAATAATCTTACTGGTGTTGCCGATCAAATTACCCCTGGTGATTTTGTCGATGTAGTTGCTTCTTTTGATATCCAACAGGTTTTATTACGACCTGGTTTTGATGAGGAAGGTCAATTACTCATTCGAGAGCAGGAAGTTGTCAATCAATCGACGAAAACTCTTGTGCAAAACCTCCAAGTCATTGATATCATACGACCTGCCCCGCCAGAGGAGGGAACCCCAACTGCTGAGCAAGCCCCGGTGGAAGAAGCGCCAGCTGTCGGGCCTGATGGTCAACCTCTTGAGGATACAGGTGGCGGAGGTGGAGCTACACAAAATACCACTGCTGAAGTTAATCTTCGTGCAGGGAATTGGATTTTGATACTGGCGGCTACAGATCAACAGATAGAGGTTATCAAGTTCTCGCAGGAAGAGGGCTTCAATGTAACACTTGTGCTCCGTGGTCGTGGTGACACAGCGGAGGAAGAGACCATTGGCGCTACACTTGACTTGCTTGTGAGTGATTTTGGATTACCCATTCCCTTCCCAATTCCTCCTGCTTCGGTGACGGAGGATCAGATTACACCCATACCAACGTTAGAAGCAGCGGAAACGCCGACACCGTAGTGACTCACGAGGAGACTTACAATGGCTGAACAGGGAAAGATTCGTGTCTTGATCGTTGATGATATTGCTGAGACACGTGACAATTTGGAGAAGTTGCTCTTCTTCGAGAAAGACATAGAGGTTGTTGCGAAAGCCAGTACCGGTCGTGAAGCTGTGGCATTGTCAAAGCAGTATCAGCCAGATGTTGTCTTAATGGATATCAATATGCCTGATATGGATGGCATTGCGGCGACTGAGGCGATGATTAGTCAAGTTCCAACAACACAAGTCATTATGATGAGTGTTCAGGGCGAACAAGACTATTTGCGACGTTCCATGCTTGCCGGTGCTCGTGAGTTTCTCATTAAACCAATCAGTGCTGAAGACCTCTACAACGCCATACGTCACGTTTATCGATTACGCACTACACAACGTGTTGCAGTTGCAGCCAGCACGACTGAAACAGGTGGTGATGGTGGCGGTCCAGATCATGGCCAAATTATTGCTGTATTCAGTCCCAAGGGTGGTGTTGGAACATCTTCTATTGCGGCAAACCTGGCAGTGACGCTGCGTCAACAAACAAACAAAAAGGTGGCATTAGTTGATGGTAATCTGATTTTGGGTGATCTTGGTGTAATCATGAATATGGTATCCAACAAAACAGTTGCAGATCTTGCCAATCGCATAGCAGAATTGGATCGAGATTTACTCTATGACGTACTCGCTACCCATACCACACAGGTTAAAGTAATGCTGGCACCACCGAACCCACAAATGGGTGAATTGGTCACATCAGACCATCTGCGTGCGATTTTGGATATGATGCGGAAAGAGTTTGACTATGTAGTTGTGGATACACCATCTTCTTTCCAGGACCGTGCTCTTGCCATATTGGATATGGCTGATCGAATTGCCGTGCTTATGACTCTTGAAATGACATGTATCAAGAATATTAAGCTTTTCCTTGAAGTTGCAGAACTATTAGAGTATTCTCAAGAAAAGATCCTTTTGGTTCTGAACAAGGCTGATAGTCGGTTGGGTATTCGTGTTGAAAATGTTGAAGAGACTATTCGACATAAAGTAACCCATCAGATTGCAAACGCGGCTCATGAGATGACATTGGCGATTAATCAAGGGCTGCCAATGGTAATAGAAAAGCGCGGCCATCAAACGGCGAAAGATATTGCAAAACTGGCTGCTATATTGAGTGATGATCAATCTGGTGCATCTACAAAAAAAGATAAGGACTCGCCATCGTCTGAACCTGCACAGGCGAATCGCGGTGGCTTGTTCTCGCGGTTAATTGCAAAACGTTAAACGAATTAGGAGTTGTGGCAATGTCTCTACTTAAACGTATCGGCGGTACATCCCCGGCCACCCATGAAACACAAGGTCCGCCAAGCACGCGGCCTCGCTCCGATCCAGCTAGTAAACTTGGTGCTGTGCCTCAAAGTCAAGAAGACTCGACGTTTACTGATCTACGCATGCGTGTGCAGGATCGGCTCATTAGTGAGCTTGATCCAAAACTTGATCTATCGAATGCTGTTCGTGTGCGTCAACAAGTAGAAGATATTTTTAATTCTATTCTCGATAGCGAAAGCATTGTGCTTAGTCGTGCTGAGCGAGCACGCATGTTTGAGAGTATTGCAGCAGATATTCTCGGCTATGGTCCACTCGAGAGTTTACTCAATGATCCTGATATTAGTGAGATTATGGTTAATGGCCCTCGCCAGACATACATAGAGCGCCGTGGTCAGCTCGAACTCGCGGATGTGCTTTTCAACAATGATGAGCATGTTATGCGTATTATTGACCGTATTGTCGCTCCTCTTGGCCGTCGTATTGATGAGTCTTCTCCGATGGTTGATGCGCGTCTTCCTGATGGTAGTCGTGTGAATGCTGTCATTCGGCCAATTTCTTTGGTGGGACCAGTACTCTCTATTCGTAAGTTTAAGAAAGAGGGTATTACGGTCGAAGATATGATTCGTTTTGGTACGTTGACCCGTGAGATGGCAGAATTTCTGTCTGCGTGTGTGCGTGCACGTTTGAATATTGTTGTTTCAGGTGGTACCGGTTCTGGAAAGACCACAACTCTCAATGCATTATCGTCTTTTATTCCTGGAGACGAACGTATTATTACTGTCGAGAATGCTGCTGAACTGCAGTTGCGCCAGGAACATGTCGTGACACTTGAGTCACGGCCACCAAACGTGGAAGGTCGTGGCGAAATTACGATTCGCGATCTGGTTATTAACTGCCTACGTATGCGTCCAGAGCGTATTGTTGTTGGTGAGTGTCGTGGTGGTGAGGCTCTTGAAATGCTCCAGGCCATGAATACTGGTCACGATGGTTCGATGACCACACTTCATGCCAATGCTGCACGTGATGCGATTGCACGTATTGAGACGATGGTTTTGATGGCAGGTATGGATTTACCTGTCCGTGCTATTCGTGAACAGATTGCATCTGCTGTTAATCTTATTGTGCAACAGTCTCGTCTCAAGGATGGTAGTCGTAAGATTACGAGCATCACGGAAGTCCAGGGTATGGAAGGTGATGTCGTGGTTCTCCAGGATGTGTTTGTCTTTGAACAAACGGGTGTGGATGAGCGTGGCAAGATCGTTGGCCAGTTGCGACCAACAGGTATACGTCCTAAGTTTGTTGAGTTATTTGAACAACAAAGCATTTATTTGCCACCAAACATCTTTGGATTTGCTGGCGAGCGCTCATTTTTCTAAACGATATGTGTAAGATTTGTCATGGGTAAGGATACAAAAGCTCTTACTTCCATAGCTCAAATCGGATGCTACTACCCGGAAAGGATTGCAGATGAACTTACCGTTTGAGCTTGCACCAAATCTTGTCCCGCTGGTAGGTGCTGGGCTTGCCTTTGTTGTTGTTTTCTCGTTATTTGCTTTCCTCGCACGAAGCGCAGGCGGGCCAGACGTAACGGATCGTCTGTCTCAATATGGTGGGCGTAGCAGAGCACGAGGTGATGATCAACAGCCGGGTGGTTTGGCTAAGATCGACGCGGCCTTTTCTAAGGGAAAACAAGGGAGTCAGATTGCTCGCAAACTCTCTCAGGCAGATCTTAAGCTTACAGTTATAGAATATGTAGGTATTAAGATCCTCTGTGCGATTGCTGGTGCGGGTATTGGTGCTCTTATCGGTCGCGCCAGCTTAGAAGCACAAATTCTGTCTGCATTGGTTGGTGGAGTTCTGTTATCTTTTGGACCTGATATATACGTTAGTTTTGCTGCAAAGCGTCGTGTTAAGGCGTTCAATGATCAATTAGGCGATACCATTAATTTGCTTGCGAACTCGCTGCGAAGTGGATACAGCTTTCTCCAATCGATGGAACTCGTCTCGCGTGAGGCTCCTGCCCCAATGTCGAGTGAGTTTCGCCGTGTGGTACAGGAAGTAAGCTTGGGGCTTTCAACTGAAGCAGCCCTCGATAATTTGATGAAACGAGTTCCTTCAGAAGACCTTGATCTGCTCATTACTGCAGTAAATATTCAACATGAGGTCGGTGGTAATCTGGCTCAAATCCTTGATACTATTGGTCACACTATACGTGAACGCGTACGTATTAAGGGTGAGATACGTGTGCTGACAGCTCAGGGGCGTATTTCAGCGTATGTCATTACTGGGCTACCAATAGCGCTGGCTATTTTTATCACGGTGATTAATCCTGATTATATGTCGCCGATATTTACGTTTGGGTTACCACCAGATGCCTGGTGTTGTTTACCCGTAGCATCACTTATTATGATTGTAATCGGCTTCTTTGCGATTATGAAAATAGTAGATATCGAGGTGTAAGGTGAGTTTAGTATTACCAATCATTCTTTTCCTCGTGTTAATAGGCGCCGTCGTTTTGATGGTTGTTGGTTTTGCCCGCACCTCACAACCTGATACCATTGGTGATCGTTTGAGTCAATTCACCGAGCGTCCTATGACCTTAAGTGAGCTGGAATTACAGCAACCTTTTAGTCAGCGCGTCATTGTTCCGTTGACCAAGACTATTCTGAATCGGCTCGGAAAATTTGGTCCAAAGCAAAGCACTGAACGTATCCGTACTAACCTGCAACAGGCTGGTAATCCAGGCAATCTCACACCAGCGATGTTTGTGGGTGTACGTATTGGTTTAGCAGTACTACTCTTCCTGATCTTTGGTTTTGTGACGTTTAATTCTACGGATTTTTTCCGCGCACTCTTGTTCACTGCCATTGGGGCAGTGCTCGGGTATCTTTTACCTAGTATCTGGCTTGGTCAACAGATCAAGAAGCGAAAACATAATATCACAAAGCAGTTGCCTGATATCCTTGATCTGCTTACGATCAGTGTGGAAGCCGGTCTTGCTTTTGATGCAGCAATGCAGCGTGTGACCGAAAAAGCTGATAACGATTTATCCAAGGAATTTCAGCGGGTGCTGACAGATACGCGCCTTGGTCGACCACGTCGTGATGCTTTGAAGGATATGGCCACTCGCACTGGTGTGGAGGACGTACAAACGTTTACTGCCGCTATTATTCAAGCAGAACAACTGGGTGTGTCTATTAGTAAAATCCTGCGCGTGCAAGCCGACCAGATGCGTATTCGTCGTCGACAGCGTGCGGAAGAAGCGGCTCAGAAAGCGCCGATTAAAATGCTGTTTCCTATGGTATTTCTAATCTTCCCATCATTGTTTGTGGTTATTCTTGGTCCAGCAATTCCCCGCCTGATGCAATCGTTGGGTGGTCTGGGTGACAACTAATCAATATGGAAGAACCATCACCAATTCACATTTTTAACCAAACACGTAGCCAGGTTGTTGCGGAACGGGCAGAATTAGCCCGTTCTTTCTTGTCGCGTGGATTAGGTCTTATGGGACGCACTGATTTGCCCAAAGGCTATGCGCTCATTATCTACCCAGAATGGAGCATTCATACCTTTTTTATGCGTATCCCTATTGATGTCATTTTTGTTGATAAAACTGATTGTGTGGTAGGTTTACGCGAAGCAATGCCTCCTAACCGCCCGTTTGCTGGCGTAGCGCCCTGGCGTGGCCATTATGTCATAGAGTTACCTGTGGGTGTTCTGCATTCGACGGATACACGTATTGGTGATCAACTGACGGTTACTCCACATCCATAGCCCTCTGCGCTAAGATGGTATAATAGTGCGGCTATGGCCATTTCATCAACGAAACAGATACAACATTCGCGCGTGCGTCGCTGGATAGATAGCCGACGTCTTTTGTTCGTTATGCTCTTTTTCGGTGTGCTTATTTTGTATCTCTCAACTCTGACTCAAGTGCACACGTTTGATGCATTGTCGTATGTTATTGATGTAGAACGGAAACCGTGGACTGAGATTTTCCATCCACATCACCTTGCCTATGGCCCACTGGGTATCTTTACCCTCACGGTTGGACGCGCTCTTGGTTTCGATGATGGTGCTGCCATTTCGATGCAGTTTGTAAATGCGATTGCCGGTGCTTTAGGTGTTGTCCTCTTTTTCTCGATTGTATGGAATGTTACCCGTCGTGGAGATATTGCGCTGGTAGTCTCTCTGCTTCTTGCTGGTTCATATGCCTATTGGTACTATGCCATTGAAGTAGAAGTATATACCGTTGCCGCCTTGTTTCTCCTAAGTTGCCTTGGTCTATTGATACACTATTTGAAGTCTCCGTCACGCTATCTTCTGGTGTTGCTTGGCTTGGCCCAGAGTGGGGCAGTTTTATTCCACCAAACAAATGTATTATTTTGTGTTCCGGTGTTGGTGGTGTATCTGGTAGAAACGTACAGATCATCTCAGAATGTTGATCATCGGAATGTATTTTCGCTATTCAGCGCTTCTCTGCGTCGATGGTATCCCTATGCGTTAACACTGGCCTTCATCGTGGGGGTACCCTATCTTTTTGTTGGGTTGGGGGTAAGTGGTTTTCGCTCATGGGACGATCTGATTGCCTGGCTTACCCAATATGCCAACACAGGTTGGTGGGGTGGACCAGTTTCTTTGAATAAGTGGTACGGCTTAGGAGTCGGTTGGGCTGAAACATTTGCTCAACCTGATGGGGCATTGTTAGGGCTGCTTTTGTTAGGGCTGTTTGTCGTACATCTGCGGGGCCTTTTTCGTGAGAGTCGATTGCTTACCGGGATATTATGTATATGGTTGCTAACCTACGGTTCCTTTTTCCTCTGGTGGGAGCCGGATAATATTGAATTTTGGATCGCTAGCCTGCCACCCTTGTTACTGCTTTTTGCTCTGGCATTGCGTGAGACGCGCCCGTGGCGCTACAGCATTGTGATGGTACTGGCAATTGGCATCACTAGCGGGGTCATAAACTATGACTCAATCAACCGTCGTGGTGATCCTACCACTGATTTACAACGTGTGATTGTGGCATCTATTGGCCAATATGCTCACACCAATGATCTTGTTCTCGTCCCCGATGGATTGCTGGAACTATATCTACCCTACTACGAAGACCACGACAAGTTTCTCTCGCTCAATCATGTGTTGTTTGAACATGGTGGAAACTGGACGCAGGCGTGTACAGCCATACAGTCACGGATTGAGGCTAATCTACAGGCAGGGTCAGCCGTCATTATCGCAGATGAGATTTTGCGCCCCCCCCCCACGCTGCTAGCTCGTCATAATATTACACAATCACAAATAGATGTTTGTTTTGTACAGTACCAACCATCTCTTGAAGCGCTAACAATGCCTGAAGTTGTACCACCATATCACCAAATTCCCCGTGCTCAAGAGATAGCCAGTAGCGAAGGTTGGCAGTTTATGACTTTCTCTATGGGATGGCAAGCAGCCAATATCTCATCAGATACCTTTGAGGAAACATGGCAGTTTGTACCAGATAATGACCCCTCATTCACCAGCCCTTTGTTAGCGTTAGATGCCAAACGTTACAGGGCAATCGATATTCGTCTGGCGAATGAGACTAACGCGCGTGATGCACAACTATTTTATGCTCAACCAGACCAGCAGATTCGTGAAGAGTACTCGATGCGATGGATGTTAGAACCCACCTCAGAAGCAACAACATATCGACTCGATCTTCAGAATGCCCATGGATGGGAAGGTGTTATAGCTCGCCTACGTGTTGATCCGGTTGGTAATGGTGATGGTGGTTCTATGCAGATTGAGTCGATACGTCTGATTCCGTAGTTACGGGTTGTGCTTTTACGTGTCGTCCGCTGGATTGTAAGGGATGACATGCTCTTGCTCATTGGCGTCGTTGCGCGCTACCAGACCAATGGCCTCTTCTGTATCGCTGAGATTACGTGCTTGATGCGGTACATCTGCCGCAATATAGAGAAATTCCCCGGCTTCACTAGTTACGGTCTGTTGTAACCCTGAACCATACGTTGTTTCAACACGACCTTGAAGCACATAAATCGCAGTTTCATAACCTTGATGAATGTGTGGTGCTGCACAACCACCTGGTGGTATAACAACAAGTTGCATTGAGAGGCTCTGTGCACCTGTCATCTTTTCTGAGACACCTACAAAATAAGGAAGCTGTTGTTTGGCATCAATCGCTACACCTGTGCGTACTGCAACGACACCCTTTGCTTGTTTTGGCTTAGTCATAGGTGCCTCCACAACTACACTTTTTGTTTCTTTTCACGTCCTGAGAGTAGTAAGTAGCTATACAACAAGACTCCTGAAATGAACGCAACCGCAAGTTTTACACTCACTGGCAGATTTGATGGCGAAATAAATCCTTCAATAGTTCCTGCAATGACCAGCAGAGGAATACACCCAAGTAATAGGTAGGCTGCTCTTCGTGCGGCATTGGTCAATGAAGCACGCCGGGTCATGAGGCCGGGACGTATGACAGACCAGCCAAGCTGAAGTCCTGCCCCACCGGCAATGAAAATAACACTCAGCTCAATCACGCCGTGAGCGGCAACAAACCCCCATAAGTTGTCTGCAAACCCAAGTGCCTGGGCAGCACCTGCGATGGTTCCGAGCATCAAGCCATTTTGAACCATCACAAACAATGTTAGTGTACCAAGCAACATACCACCAGCAAAAGCCAGAATAGCAACACGGATGTTGTTAGTCATAATGAATGAAGCGGATGCAGCGCGTCCTTCTTCATTGATGCTTAACCACCATTCTCGTTGATTTCGAATATCTTGAATAACGCCTTCAAAACCAGGCATGATGGCGGTTGCAGCACTTGGATCTCGATAAGCAATGATAAAAGTGGCTACGGCTGGAATCATGAACATCAAAAATGCCGCAAGGGTGTGCCCCCATGTTGCTCGAAAGGCCTGGGGAAAAGTTATGACAAAAAACTCAATAATACTTCTTCGACGTGTTGCGCGACCTTGATATACTGCGGCATGAGCGCGTGCCACTAGGCTGTTGAGATATTCCGTAACTCGGTGATGCGTAAAGTCACGTCGTGCTACCGCAAGGTCGGAAGTCGCACTGCGGTAGAGCCGCCCAAGGTCGTTGAGTTCTTCGGCTGATAGAGCTCCAAGACCGGTCGATTGCGATTTATTGAGCAATGCGGTCAGACGTT
The DNA here is from genome assembly GCA_013122435.1 of Chloroflexi bacterium AL-N1. GTDB lineage: Bacteria > Chloroflexota > Chloroflexia > Chloroflexales > Roseiflexaceae > AL-N1. The sequence goes on along the minus strand of WYDT01000006.1, from coordinate 253,042 downwards.
CCCAGTTTGTTTTTTTAAGTATAATAAAATCTTCTGCAAGCATAATCCTACCAGTTTCTGGGGTGTTGATAACAGGTACGGCAGCGTGCCTCATACAGTTCCTGTCCACCAACAGCTATGGTGGGTGCATCGTAAGGGGCAGGTTGCTCATTGATCAGACGCTGAGATCGTGTGGCATAGGCGCCACAGTGAACACAGATAGCATACAACTTATCGACTTGTTCTGCAACGGCCATCAACTGCATCATTGCTGGAAATGGCAATGCCCGAAAATCCTGATCTAACCCTGCCACAATGACACGAATTCCACGGTCAGCCAGTTCCTGACAGATGGTACACGCCGTCTCGGGCTCATCATCAAGGAAATGGAGTTCGTCGACAGCCACAACCTGGATGTCCTCCTCTACATAATCAACAATCTCACGTATTGAGCTAATCGGATGTGCCTCGATACAAACACCATTGTGACTTACCAGATTCCCCGGACGATAACGTGTATCGTTTCGTGGTGTAAAAGCGCGTAATCGTTGTCGTGCGATTTTGACGTGGTTTAAGCGCCGGATAAGTTCCTCTGTTTTCCCACTAAACATGCAACCACAAATAACTTCAATACGTCCACCTGGTGCGAGTTGGGTCATGCCTGTCAATCCTTGCGAATACAGATGATGAATAATGGATTTATGCTACCATGTACGTACATGTGTGGCAAATGTGCACACACGACGCTCTATCGTTTGGTGCGTAGATCGACTACGAAGCCACCACCTATCGACGCGAGGATATTATACCCAACGCTGAATAGTAGCATGGCGCCTGTCCCCACAATGACTCCTGCCAGCAATAATAAAACGACCATACCTGTGAAAGTTAGGGCAACATTGTCACTGAGTTGTCCAATTGTTTGGGCTGTCTCACTCAATCGCAACACATTGAGCAGATCAATACTCGCTATTTCTTGTCCCAGCATAGATAACTCGATTGGTTCTACGCGTGTGATGGCTTGATTGATCTGTCTAAGTACCTGGATGAAAATCCCGGCGACACATAATGTGGGACAAAGAAGCACTACCCATCCGAGCAGAAAGCTAATGCGGATGACTGACCCTGGTGCGATACGGCGGATTTGATATTGTGTTGTGTGTGTCATCACGATCTCCTACTGCTTGATGATACCTTGTAACAATCCTACAACGTTGTTTCCAAGTGCGTCAACCGCATAGCCACCTTCTTGCACAAGCAACGTGGGGCGCCGAAGTGCCGCAATACGCTGACCAATGACTGGATATACCCCGGACGTGAGCATAAATTCACCAATTGGGTCAGCCTCGAATGTATCTACTCCTGTTGCGACAATGATATATGTGGGATCAAAGTGTGCCACAGCTTCTAGCGCATAATCAAGTGCTTCCAGGTAAGGTATGTTCGTTGTTCCTTCTGCGAGGGAAATGTTGAGATTGTAGCCTTCCCCAGCACCTTTCCCACGCTCATCATCAAAACCAATAAAATATGGATATTCATATGCTGGATCGGCGTGTATTGAAACGGTCAATACATCATCGCGTTCATAAAAGATTTGCTGGGTGCCGTTGCCGTGGTGGTAGTCAATGTCAAGAATGACGACCTGTGCTGGACGTTGTTGACTACAGAGGTAGTTGGCTGCAATGGCTGCATTGTTTAGGTACGAATACCCACCGTAGGTATCGCGGTTGGCGTGGTGTCCAGGGGGACGGCACAATGCGTACACAGCCTGGTGTCCCTCAATGAGTAATGCTGCGCCCGTCAAAGCGACATGGGCAGAGGTCACTGCTGCTTCGTACGTTCCTGCGACGATTGGTGCACTCAGATCTGATGCATAGTATCCGGGTAGGGCAAGCGGAAATGTGGGGCGTCGATGCATGTGTCGTGTTGTTATGGTATCTGGTAGTACGGCTAATGGTGATCCACCTTCAGCAACCCATTGGGTGTAGATATGTTCGAGGAATCGCAGATAATCGGTATCGTGAACAGCCTGAATCGCTGACATATCAAATATGTGTGGTGGTATAATCGGACCGAGATTAGTCTTAACCAAAGCTGTGTGGATAATCTCGGCCCGATCAGGTGTCTCATGTGCTTTCACAAGCTCGCCATTGAGCAGTTCGTGTGGCGGTGCATGAATGGTATGTGTAGAAGAAAAGATAACTATCATTGGCTTACATAACCTTATTAGCTACTCTATGTAGGGCAATGTAAGCAGTATAGCATTCTCTTGATGTGCCGCAACTTCTATCGTGAAATTATCGTACCATGGATAGTAGCCAAGTTCGCTAGGAGGACACACATGATTTTCTGGATTATTTTTGGTGCGCTGGCTGGCTGGATTGCCAGTTTACTTGCCGGAACAGACGATCAACAAGGTTGTTTGATGAACATTATCGTTGGAGTAGTCGGTGCTTTTGTTGGCGGATTGATCGTTTCACTTCTTACTGGTACCAATATTGATTTTGGATGGAATTTACAGAGTTTTGCTGTTGCCGTTTTTGGTTCAGTGGTGTTGTTGGCGATTACTGGGCGGGTGCGTAGACGTTAATAGCGGGAGGATAACACAGAGGGTTGTTGGTGCAAGAGTAAAGAAATGGCACTGACCCTTGTTGGCTGACGGGACATTTGGGGGAGATAGCTGGGGTATAATGGGGAAATGAAGGTGTTAATAACAAGAGGATGTTTGGAATGTCAGCTGTACTGCTTGGGGCAGTGCCTTTATCTAATATAAGAATAAGACATGCCCTGACGTATCTCAATAGGTCGTATGTACCGCTTCAATTGCTTTTTTGCTCTACTAGGTACCATTCATAGGTATGACCTTTTACTGATATAAAGGAGTAGCCATCTTGGTTGGATGAAACTGAGCTACTCACGATCTTTCTTGATAGAATGGAGTAGAGCCCACCCGCCTGGTAACGCAAGAGCTGCCAGAGCTATCTTTAGTGCGTCGCCTGCCAGGAATGGTAGTATTGCGAGTTGGAACAAAGCCCATAGGCTTACAGCATCGCCAATGAGGTAGTTTGCGGCAGCAAACCAGATAAACCCACATGCTAAGATAACCAGGTTTCCTAGCAACATCGCAGGTACTGCTGACATGACACTACGGTCCCATCCACGAGTAGCCAGTGTGCCTACTAATGCTGCTGCGATAGGGTATGAGAACAGATAGCCGGCAGTAGGACCAATAATGACTGGTACTCCGATACTGCTTGGTGACCACGCGCTACGACCTTGGGTGAATACCGGTAAGCCTGCCAGACCTTCGAGCAGATACACGACCATCGTAATGGCTCCGAGTCGTGGGCCAAACAAGGCACCAATGATGAGTACCCCAAAAGTTTGCATAGTGATAGGTACTGGTGTAAAGGGGAGTGGGATACTAATTTGAGCACAGAGTGCCATGAACATAGTCCCAGCAAGAACCAACAAACCGTTACGAACCTGGGATTGTTGCAGAATGCCCGTTTGGGGGAGTAATCGTTGGGCAAGTGTTGTGTGCGAGTTCAGCATACGAATGCCTCCTCTTCGTATTATAATTCCCGTCCTTCGCATGTAGTCTATTATAGCCGAAGTTCTAGTTATCGTTACATATTCCATTCCAGCGTTGTACAATCTTAACTCGTAAGACGTGTGATTGTGTGCGGATAAAGATGGAGCGGATATGGTATCATTTGGATGTAGCAAGATGTGTGTTTTACGGAACAAATTCCAATGCCGAGATCCCAAAAAACTTTGTTTGATACCCAACGCGATGCTGTGTTACAACGACAGGCGCCGCTGGCTGCACGTATGCGACCACGTACACTCGATGATTTTGTGGGGCAGGAGCAGATCGTGGGTGAGGGTCGCCTGCTGCGCCGGGCCATCACTGGAGACACGCTCTTTTCGCTTGTATTGTGGGGACCCCCGGGAAGTGGCAAGACTACGTTGGCACGGATTGTGGCAGAGACAACCAATGCTCATTTTGAACTCCTTTCCGCAGTGACTGCTGGTGTCGCTGATTTGCGCCGTGTGGTTAAAGAAGCCAAAGATCGGTTGGGCCTGTTTGGTCAGGGTACAGTTGTCTTTATTGACGAGATCCACCGTTTCAACAAAGCCCAACAGGATGCGGTTTTACCCCATGTTGAAGATGGTACAATCATCCTCATTGGCGCCACAACGGAAAATCCATCTTTTGAAGTCAATTCGGCGTTACTCTCCCGTACACGCGTATTTGTGTTGGAAGCTCTCTCTGACGAGCAGGTTGGTACACTGGTTGACCGGGCCTTGTCCGACACGGAACGTGGCTTGGGCGAGCAGAATGTGTTGCTCGTCGCTGATGCACGTAGCTATCTCGTTAATATGGCAAATGGCGATGCTCGTACCGCGCTTAATGCGCTGGAAGCTGCGGTTCTAGCGAAACCACCTTCCCTTGGCGATAAGCGACTCATCACTGTTGAAGATATTCGCGATGCGTTGCAGAGCCGTGCGGTGCGCTACGATAAAAGTGGAGAGCTGCATTACAATGCTATTTCAGCATTACATAAGTGTGTACGTGATAGCGATCCGGATGCGGCATTATACTGGCTCGGTCGTATGCTCGATGGTGGTGAAGATCCATTGTATGTTGCACGGCGTATTGTGCGGATGGCAGTAGAAGATATCGGTCTGGCTGATCCCCACGCACTTCCGCAGGCGATGGCTGCCCAACAGGCTATGCATTTCCTGGGCCAGCCAGAGGGAGATCTGGCTTTGGCGCAGGCAGTGGTGTATCTTTGTCAGGCGCCAAAGAGCAACGCAGTTTATGCTGCATACGGTGCTGCGCTCAAGGATGTCGCTGAGACACGAAATGAGCCAGTGCCGCTCCATTTGCGGAATGCCCCTACAAGGCTGATGAAAAATCTTGGTTATGCTCAGGACTATAAATATGCACACGATTATGAGGATGGACGTGTTGATCAGGAGCATTTCCCACCTAATCTGACAGGTCGACGCTACTACGAACCAACTGGACGTGGTTTTGAGGAAACAGTGCGAGATCGTTTAGCCTGGCGTGATGAGCGTCAACTACAGAGCGAACAATCACCAAAGCCGCAGGTGCGGTCTGCCCAGGAGAAGCCAGATATTCCCGACAGTGATATAGAGTTGCAGGCACTTGCTGGTGAGGAGTCGCAAGTGCCTCCGGACGAGGATGCATCTGAAGGAACAGCATTAGATCGATCTACAAATAAGCGTTCTGCTCGATCTACAAAACGTAAGGATATATGAGTACTTCTCCTAAGACCATTTCAAAACCACGCTCGACGCCGCAGGTTCGCCCATATCTGTCACGTGATGAATTGCGCGATGTGCTTACTGTATCATTGCGAGCAGGTTATCTGATGTTAGAAAGTGGTGCAAACACCTTACGTGTTGAGCGGACAATCCATCAACTTGGCACAGCTCTAGGTGCTGAGTGGTTAGAGGTGTATGTGACTCCTGGCGCGATTATTGCAACAGATGTGTCACATGGTGAACACCGTACTAGAGTACAGCGTGTTGCAAAACATAGTATTGATCTAAATCGTATGGCGGCAATTGTCGAAATGACACGTCGAACGGTGGCTGGGGAATTAGAACACGACGAAGTACGTGATAGATTGGAGCAGATCGCACAGCAACCTCGTTTCTATGGACGATGGTTAACGGCATTGGCAGTTGCGCTGGGATGTGCAAGTTTTGCTGCGCTATTTGGTGGTGGGCCATACGAGGTGATTATTGCCGGGATAGCTGCTGGCCTCGCACAGCTTCTTCGCAGTGTGTTGGTCCATACAAGTATAAGTCTTTTGCTCCTGACAGTACTGGTAGCTACGACAGCTTCTGGTATAGCCTTATCTTTAGTGAGTCTGTTTGCATTGGCTGATCCACAACTGCCTACATTAGCATCAGTTCTATTGCTGGTTCCAGGAGCACTCTTAGTCAGTTCTGTAGCCGATCTCTTCCGTGGCGACACCATGGCTGGTATGGCTCGTGGGGTATCTGCGGTGCTCATATTAACATCAATTGGTATTGGTGTGTGGATGACCTTGCTGATTAGTCGGGTACAAGTTCCTTTAACAACTGCTGCACCACCGGATCTCTTGATAGGCAGTGTACTTGCGGCAAGTGCGGCAATAGGCTTTGCTGTTTTGTTTAATGTACGTTGGCGGATGCTGGTGTTTTGTGGGCTCATTGCAGGTATTGCCTATAGTGTGCGTCAGGGTGCATTGTTAGTTGAAGTGCCAACAGAGGCTGCTATCTTTTTGGCAGGATTGACTATTGGTGTCCTGTCCGAAGTATTGGCACGGATCTGGAAACTACCTACAGCGCTCTTTTCAATCCCAAGTTTTATCCCCTTCGTCCCTGGTGTGCTGGGCTTTAGCACTATCATCAATTTTGTTAATGCTGATTACACAACAGGGTTAGAGACATTGGTGCGTACGACACTATTGGTAGGGGCTTTGGCAGCAGGTATTGGTATGATAAATGCGTTAACGCGAACACGTACAGCTTCACTTCTCTGATTCTATCTTATAAACTGTCAAAAGTTTATGGTCTATATGTGTAAAAATGCCCTGAACATGTTCTGTGGCGTTTTTTGTGTACTTGATTTTGTTGGCGTATCGTTAGGCAAGATGCTACAATAACAATGTAAAAAATGACTATTTCTTAATGTAATTGAGGGATAGCACAGGTAAAAAATGGCTACAGTTGTAATTATCGGTGCAGGTATTATGGGTACGTCGATTGCATACCATCTGGCAGAACGTGGTTGTGCCGATGTGGTTATCCTCGAAAAAGAGCCAACCGAAATTCGTGGATCGACGGCACGGGCGGTTGCAGGTGTACGTCATCAGTTTTCGACTGAAGTAAATGTACAGTTATCACTCTACAGTATTGAGCGCCTGAAACACTTCACAGAAGAAATTGGTGGGTATGCAGAGTTGCATCAGGTAGGTTATCTATTTCTCATCAGTGATCCGGTCGTGTGGCAACAGTATCAGCAGAATGTGGCGATGCAGCAGCGACTTGGTGCGCGTGTCGAATTGCTGAAGCCAGAGGATGTCGCTGACATGATTCCAGAGACCGCCATCAATGATCTGCTGGGCGCCACATTTGGTAGTGATGATGGCTATTGTGATGCACATGGTGTTGCATCAGGGTATCTGAAGCGTGCACGTGAGTTAGGTGTGCAACTGCAACGAGAAACTGTAGCCACTGGATTTCAGTTGCATGGTGATCGCGTGGTGGCCGTAGAAACCAATGGTCAAAAGATGCTGCCGTGCGAGTTTGTCGTCAATGCCGCAGGGCCGTGGGCAGGTGCTGTTGCTGAATTGGCAGGACTACCTGCATACGTGAAACCGTATCGTCGTTGCGTTTATATGACTGAACCCTTTAGCGATATCAGCCATCCGATACCCTTAACGGTTGATGTCACAAGTGGCTTTTATATGCGTAAAGAACTCGATAACATCTTGTTTGGCATGTCGAATCTGGCAGAACCATCAAGCTACAACATGATGATGGATTGGGAATGGCTTGACACAGTTTTGACTTCTGGCCTGCGCCGCTTTCCTATACTGGAGCGTGCCGGATTGGCGGAGAAGCTTTGTTGGGTTGGTTTATATGAAATGACTCCTGACGCTATGCCAATTCTGGGGCGGCATCCTGAACTATCTAATTATGTTGATGCGAGTGGTTTTAGTGGTCACGGTATTATGCATGCACCAGCAACCGGACGCTTAATAGCCGAAGAAATTCTTGATGGATGCGCGAGTATGATTAATATTAATGATTTGCGTACTACGAGATTTAGTAGTGACGTGTTAGTGAAGGAACGAAATGTCATCTGATCGACTCTATTAATATATAGATTAGTGATTAGGGCTTTATGCAGATCTATTAAGTATGACTGACCTATTCATGCAACGCACATTACGAGAACTTTTTGTGGACCGAGACAGGCAAATAAACGCATTCAGCAGAATGGCGGATGGTCTGGCATCTCGCCGTATTATGATCATTACAGCGGGTCCTGGTATGGGGAAGTCATGGCTTTTACGTATCTTTGCTGATGAGGCGCGTAATCGCGAGATCCCCACCGTATATGTTGATTTTGCTGATAGTATTGCATACGAGGTATTAACGCTGGTACGCCGTTTTCGTGATGCTTTTGGCCCTGAACATTTTAATGCGCTGACTGAGGCTATTAATGAGGCGACAACTGCACGGGTTGAACTGATCACGAATGGTAAGCGCCCGCCGCCACGAGTGGATATAAACGTTGAAGGCGCGTCTGTGGACGAATCATCGATAGCAGTTAGCGAAGTTGGCACGATTATAAAAGACAATAACTTTGTGTTAGAGACCGATAATTCCCTCATTCGCCAGGTGATCGAGGATCGCATTACCATTGCTTTTTTTGCATGCCTCACAGCCTTATCTGAACAGAAACGTGTCGTGTTTTTGTTTGATACATATGAACGCAATTCCCTCGATGCACATAGCTGGTCACCCAATACTGCTGATCGCTGGATTTACAATCAGCTTTTGACGCGCATACGTGATGGTCTACTCCCCAATGTGATAGCCGTTTTAGCAGGTAGGCGTATACGCGAATTTGGGATTGAATGGAATGAAGTGCTGGGGCGTATGTCGCTGGATCCGCTTGAATGTGATGATGTCAAGGAATATCTGCGTGAACGGCGTGGCCTGTCGCAAATTACGGAGGCAGAGGGTGATCGCCTGTGTCAGGCCGTGGCGGGAAATCCGCAGGTGCTTGGCCTTATTGGTGATAATCTGGAGCAGGCGAATCAGCCACGGGTAGCTGATGATGAATGGTAGTTGGCTCATTGCAAGGGGTACAATAGAACAGGTTTAAGTGTATAATACAATATTACCTGATTGGATTGTAGCATTACTCACTCGTCTGTGAGTCTCGTTGACATCGATTGCATGATTACCTGCGCTGTAATCGCTTGTTACATGGGTTGTTATGGATACACCGCGTGAAAATCTGGAGAAACTTGTGGCTGCCTGTGAGCAGCAACTCCTCATGCTTGAATATCAGTTAGCACAGTTTGATACACAGCATGCTCCTGCTGACCTGGTGCAACAAATTGAAGCAAAACGTGCTGAATTGATATCTTTGAAAAAAGCGTTAGCTGCCAAAGAAAAACCAGTTGCTGTTGGTGTAGAACAGCATGAGGTGAGCCCAATGAATCGAGAGATTCAGGAAATTACTGATCCGCTGCTCAAGCGCAACGTGTTGAATTCAGTTGATGCGTTAATACGTGTTTCGCTCAAGCAAGTGATGGCTGAGGCAGGCCCACGTCAGGGAGAGGTGCTGCGCCGCTGCGCTATTCCCCGCTGGTTTGATCGTGATATATTAGCGGTTTTACGTGAGCGTGAGGATGGCAATGAGCGCGTTTTAGAGCATCTCAGCAGGTATAGTTTTGTACATCAGGTTGGTGAAGGGCGCTATGCCTACCACGGTGAGGTACGTGAGACATTCCTGCGAGAGTGGCACGAACAGCGTGAACTTGATTTCCAGAACATTAATCTCAAACTAGCCTCCTACTTTAAACATCATGCTGATGAAACGATGTCATACGTTCCAAAGCTTTCGAATGGCTCGCAAGCGGTAACGGTGAGTGGTGTTCCCAAAAGCAATAGCGAGATGTATGCCCGTGAAGCGCTCTTCCATACGATGATTGCGGATCCACAGTTGGCCATGGAGCAGTTTCTTACGTTGTTTGAAAAGGAAGAAGCTGCCCATCGTCTTGCTGATGCTGAAGCTCTCTTACAGATCACGCGTGAAATCCAATTGGATGAACACAGTCAACGCTGGGTATTGTACCTGCGTGCGCGTTTAGATTATGCGGCCTTGTGTTTAAATGAAGCTCGGCAAAGTCTTGAGGATATTCTTAAAGAACCAAACTTAGATTCACAGTTACGCGCAAAAGCTGAACAGACACTTGGTGAGGTGTTGGCAGAGACTGGGCAATGGGTGCAGGCTATCGATCTGTATCTCAAAAGCCACGACTACTTCCGTATACATAATTTAGCCTATGATGAAGCAAAAGTCATGCTTCTGCTGGGGCGCGCTTATCAGGATATGGGAGCCAGTACGGGTCATTGGCGGATGCCACATTATGTAGAAAATCCGTTTGGACGGTTACTTGGTCAGGTTTGGTATCGCATTATATCTATCCCTTTTGTGATACTGGTGTTCTTTTTACGGCGTACATCCTGGAGTTTGCCACAGCCAGCGTATCTTGCGCTGTATCAGAATTGGTTGTTGGTGTGGATGTATCGTAGTGCGCTCTCCTGGTATGATCGAGCCCGTGATATGTTGCGCCGCCTTGATGACGATGTTGGCATTTTAGAGTCTGAACAGCACATCGCGGAGATTTTGCTTATCTTTGGCCACACAGATGATGCTCAAGCGCTGCTCAACGAATTATCTATTCGTCCGGCAGCAGCAGATCCCTATCGACGTGCCTGGATTGAAAGTATCCGTGCGATGGTATTGCTGGATCGAGGTGATGTTGATGAATCGCAACTATTACTTACCACTGCTTTGACACACTTTCGTGAGGTTGGTGATGTACGTCGTGAGGCGGCGGTTTTGGCGTTGCAAAGCCAGGCAGCAGAGGTGGCTGGCCAGATTGATGTAGCACTTGATGGCTATCACACCAGCCTCATACGTTATCGTGCATTACGATACATCTCTGCGCGAGAATTGGTCCTTCACAATTTGCGTGAATGGCAGCAGCGTGCTGGATCAGAACAGATAGCTGACCGGATTGGTGGCATCATCGATGCAGAACCAGAGAAACGGTATGTGGCGCGTTTTCCACGTAGTCGTTTGTTATTGCTGCGTGCATTTGTTATTTTGATGCTCCCCTTGACATTATTTGCGATTTTCTCGCCACTGTTATTACCGATATTACGCAGTTCAACCAGTGTGCTAGGATCGTCTCGGGTTGGTCAACTACTCCCAACATCACTGGATTGGTTCTATAATCCATGGTACACACTGGCTTTTCTGGGTGTACTGATCCTTCTGTATAGTTGTGCGTATGCGCTAGTGGCACTTGCCGTGGTTTCATTTATTCCGACGATAGGTGCTTTGGAGCGCGAACAACCTGACTATTTTGTTACCAGTGCAAAAGGTATTGGCCGTTACGACTTTCGGGGTCGTCTGGCACAGTGGGTACGCTGGGACGAGATTGCGCGAGTGGTGAATACAGACCGAAAACTATGGCAGCGCCCTTTTTTATTGTTTTCTTCTCTCTTTATTGAGACCAGAGACGGACGTGATATGGAGATTGATGGTATCACGACATGGTATACGTCATTACAAAAAGATATTCAACACCATTTAGCGCAGTCTGGTAGTCGCGCGAAACATGAAGATTTAAGTTCTACGTTTGTGCGAAGCAAGAGTGGTGTACTTTTCATAACAGGGCTACTCTTGTTGTTTATGCTGCTATGGGCGGAAAATAGTCCTACAAACTGGTTGATACAGATATTGCCAGCATCCGTGTATACGATGTTCTCGATACTTATTTTGAGCAATATCCTGATCTTCATTCCTTTAGCCAATTGGTTCGCGAGACAACCCTTGTCAATCATTCGAGTGCTCTGGTTGCCGAGCCGTTGGCCTTATGTCACCGGAACCATTGGTTTAGTTGCGATAATACCGTATCTATTGAGTGGTGGTCAGTTTTTTTCTATTGACGAATTAAATGTTGGTATGTTATTGTGGGGAACCTACTTACTTGCAGATTCTCTTTACACACTTATCACGTTACGGAAATAACGATGTCTAGATTTCTTCTTATTGCAATATCACTTGCTACTGCGGTGTTATTTGCGGCACCGCGTATGATCGATATTTATGAGCAACGCTTTCAACAAGTTCAAATTCGCCAAATGAGTCAGGAGCTTGATGTACGTCCCGAGCCCATTGAAATGCCTACCGATGGTGTGGTGGCACCGATCATTATTGACGATGACGACGATGATGGGAACGAAGGAGCAGGTACCGGTGAGGCGGCAGATGAAGCAGATGTGGTTCTAGCCGATATAGAGCCTATGCTTAATGCGTCCTCTATGGAACGTCTGGTGACGGCTGAGGCCATTGTGCGTGAGCAGGCTGCTGATCCTCAGAGTAAAGGTGCAGCATATCTTGAATTAGGTTCTAGATATGTGGAAGATGGGGAGCATGAGAAGGCTGAGATATCTTTTGAACGAGCGTTAGAGAACTTACAAACGCTTCCAGAATCGCCAGAAGTGCGAGATCAAAAAGCAGAGATATACGTGGAGCGTGCAAAAGTGCATCGTGCGGAGGGCAACGAAGATGCAGGGCGAGCAGATCTGCGACAGGCGTGTACACTCCAGCCATCTATTGATTCTGAGTGCGATGATATCGATCAGTAGTTGTGTGTGTTAGGATAATTTGTTGAAGCGCCGTTCGGTTCCCGCCATCAATCGTCGAATATTTTCACGATGCAGGAATGTCACCACCCCACACATGATCCAGATAAAACCGGCGTATGCCATGGGGAGTTGTCCGGCGAAAAGAAATATGGTGCCAAGAATAAGCACGATTGCAGTGGCCGTGAGAGATCCTACGGCGGAGACCCGTGTGATCCAAAAGCCAACTGCCCAGGCAATGATGCCACACACGACCAGAAGAGGGAACATTGCTAACAGAACACCGCCACTTGTGGCAACGGCTTTGCCGCCTTTGAAGCGCAAAAAGACTGGGAAGGTATGACCTAGAATAGCAGATATACCAACCAGAACTACCGCATAGGGCGGTAGCTGCACCGTGTAGATTGCGATGAGAGTTGGAAGGGTTCCCTTGAGGATGTCACTACTTGTTGCGATCAGAAATGGCCCAAAGCCACAACTCCGCCACACATTGGCCCCACCGATATTGCCACTCCCGACTTTGCGTAAGTCGACACCGCGCGTTTTTGCCACGAGATAGCTGAAAGGGATCGCACCGAGAACATATGCGAATATCATCAATGCGCTAGTTGACATAATTTGTGCCGAGGTCATACGATATATCCTTTAGATTGTGAATATGGAAAACTGGTCATTAAACCAGATTTATGGTTTGATAGCCGCAATAAGTTTATCTGGCTGACGTCGATAGACATTCCAATCAATCTGTTGTGTTGCGATACCTTGCAAAATCTTCCATAGACCCTGGTTAACAGGTGCTGATACCCCGCACTTCTGGGCCTCGTGTGCAATAGCGCCATAAAGAGATTCGCCTTCTGACCGTTGATTACCGCGTAACAGTTCAAGATGGAGTGATGGTGGTTTCCCGCCTCGCCCATCGGCAACTAGCCGCCGTAGTATGGGATGGAGTATTGGTAACGGGGTATAACGCATGGCACGTGCAAGGAGTGCCACACGATAACGTGGCAAATTGACGGGTGCGATTGCCAATCTATCCATCACTTGAAGTGCTTCCAGAAAAGCTTGTCGTTCTAACACTACCAGCTTTTGATGGGCATACACAACCTCTGCCGGCATATCGAGGATCGCAGCAGTGGCATTTCCCAATATATTGATCAACGCTTTGGACCATTTCATTGCGCGATAGTCTTGGTATATGTGAACGTCAAATGTTGCTTTGGTAAAATATGAACGCCAGGTTTGGATACTCTCATGCTCTCCAATGGGAGCAAGCCCCACCCCACCTGACTTGGTGATGCGAATATGACCAGGCGTCTCAACTTCGACTGAAGTGGTTATGGCCCCGCTTAAAACACGTTCATGGCCAAAGTGCTTTATCAGTATTTCTTCGTTCCCAATACCATTCTGCAAGGTCAGCACATGCTTTGGTTTAAGTTTTGCAAGTGTCTCTAATGTCCCTACTGTATCATAACCCTTGACACAAACAATGGCCATCTCCACAGAACCATGTTGTTGTGTGATCTCTTCGGGATGACCGACGACAGTGAGTTGGTCAATTGGTTGTTTGGTGTCGTCTTGTTCCAGAAAGATTCCATGGGTTTTAACATTTTCAATAAATGATGGACGTGCTAACAGTGCAATACGGCTGACAGATTGGGATAATCGCCCTGCTATCAGTAAACCAATCGCACCTGCACCGATAATAACGGTTGTCACAGGCTTTCCTCATAGTGATAATTGTTCTTATTATAGCATTGCTATGGTTGATACAAGGTGGCAGGTTCTTGTAGTATATGAAAACCGGCGTTTGGACAACGACCGGTTTGTTCAGAGGATTATGTATGTTTGAAAAAGGTGGGTAAAATTATGAAATAAGGGAATAATTGCACAAAGATTTGAAAGATGTTTTGTTACGTTGCTTGTACCTCATATTCAATATCTGTTTGATTTGGTACTTGTCCTTCACATTCGATATTTGTATAGGATGGTCTGATAAAATTTTCGAGGCGGCGAGCCAGCGATTGAATACCGCGATGTTGTAATGCTTTGACGGAGCCTTCGGTGCGGCCCAGCTTTTCAGCAACCTCCTGCACTGACATGTCAGCCATGAACCGTAGGAGAATAACTTTACGTTGTTCTTCGGTCAGATCATTGAGGGTTCGCCGTAATTCTTCTTTGTCGAGTTGGTGGGCTACCTGACCTTCAGGGCTTTCGCAGCTACCTTCCCAATAGTCTAAAGGCACCTGACGATGGTTACTTTTGCGGCGGATGGTGTCGATGGTGCGGTCGTGTGCGATGCGATAGAGCCATGCAGAGATCGGCCAGCCGCGATCCTCGTAGCGGTGCATACCTTCCAGCATGCGTAAGAAAACCTCAGCTTGAATGTCTTCCGCAAGCTCAACTTCTCCAACACGAAAATAAATATAACGATAAATTGCGGAACTGTAACGCTCGTAGATTTGTGTGAAAGCACTGTCATCACCAGCCTTTGCACGCATAACAAGTTCGTAGTCTGATGAACGAGGCAACATTGTCTCTCTCCTGGTGTCGTAGATTGATGGCGGGTAGGAGGACCGCCAGGATTGATTACTAAGCGGAGTATAGCAATACACTCCTACCATTGTGTTACCGAGTTGACTCCATTCCAGAAACTCTGGAGAACGGTTATAATAGGTAGCCCATAGGAGAGTGACGTTATGCAATTTGATCATGAGCGGAATGCAATGATCCGCACACAACTCATCCAACGAGGCATTAGTGATCAGCGTGTGCTGGATGCTATGTCTGCAGTTCCGCGCCATCTCTTTGTTCCTATGGATGGTCGTGATCTTGCCTATGAGGATCGTGCCTTGCCTATTGATCAAGGGCAAACTATTTCTCAGCCCTTTGTGGTTGCATTAATGACACAGGCACTACAGCTCACAGGAAATGAACGTGTACTGGATGTTGGTACGGGTTCTGGATACGGAGCTGCGGTCTTGAGCCAACTCGCTTCAAAGGTGTATTCAGTTGAACGTCATAGTGCACTTGCTCAGTTTGCCAGACAACGTCTTTATGATCTGGGCTATACAAATGTGCGTGTTCTGGTGGGTGACGGAACGTCGGGTTTGCCAGAGCACGCCCCATTTGATGCCATTATCGTAGCTGCTGCAGCGCCATGGGTGCCACGCCCTTTGCGAGAGCAGCTGAGCAGTAGTGGGTGTATGGTTATTCCGGTGGGTGGGCGTGATGAACAGTTCCTGTTAAGGTTGACCAAGCACAATGGCTCAATGAAAGTGGAGCGTATGCGCGGTGTTCGTTTTGTTCCCCTGGTTGGTTCGCATGCTTGGGAAAAAGCCGACTGGTGAGTGTTTATAAGTGGGAACTGTGCAAATTAACAGCTATGAGCATATCTAAATGAAAGAGGGTGCTGTTGTGCGAGGTCTTTTTACGACTCCTGATGAAAGCGTTTTTCAAGGTCAATCCAACGATAATGTTGAGTTGCTGAAGATGTGGATTGGCTCGACGCTGGCATTTGCCGTTTTTTCATCTGGTGGGGCCATACAATCTCCGGCATTTGTTACCAATCTCATTATTGCGAGCATCGTCTGTGGTTTAGCTTTTGTCTTGCATGAGTTAGCGCATCGGATCGTGGCGCGAGGATATGGTGCAGAGGCCCACTTTGTGGCCAACAATGGTATGCTGATGATTTCTGTTCTCATTGCGTTTGCCGGTGTTTTTATTGCAGCCCCTGGAGCAGTCTGGCATCGTGGCTATCTTACAAAGCAGCAGAGTGGTCTAGTTGCATTAGCAGGTCCAGCTACCAATATGGTATTAGCGGTCATTTTCTTTTTCATCATTCTTGGAATTTTTGTGAGTAGATTGCCTGTGCCAGATTGGTTATTTGATCTACTCTGGGCAGGGTTTCGGTTTAATGGCTTCTTAGGTGTGTTTAATATGATACCAGCAGGGCCTTTTGATGGGGCAAAGGTGCTTGCGTGGAGTCCGGTAGTATTTGGTATTACCGCAGCTATTGGGATTTTTCTCGCTTTTATTCTTACTAACCAGAATGTTTTGAGTGCAATATTGGGCTTTGTAAGCCCATAATATATTATCATGAGAGTCTTGAAATAAAGGAGTTTCGAGCATGCGTACACCCCTGATTGCTGGAAATTGGAAAATGCACAAGACAGTGGCCGAGTCGGTGGAATTGGTGGAAGCACTACTAAGTGGTTTAGGCAATATAACCGATCGTGAAGTATTGGTTTGTCCGCCATACACGGCATTGCATGCACTCGGTTCGCTGCTACAGGATACCCCAATTGATTTAGGAGCGCAGGATGTCTTCTATGAAGACCAGGGAGCTTATACTGGTGCGATTTCATCAGTAATGCTTCGTGATGTCGGTTGTACCTATACAATTGTTGGGCATAGTGAACGTCGTCAGGTGTTTGGTGAAGGCGATGAGATTATCAATCGTAAACTCCACGCTGCTTTGGGGCATGGCTTACGTGTTATTCTCTGTGTTGGTGAGACAAAAGATCAGCGCGATGCTGGTATGGCCGAGAAGATTGTAACTGGACAGGTGCAGGCTGGTCTAGTACAGGTAACGCCAGCACAATTGGCCAATATCGTTATTGCATATGAGCCAGTCTGGGCTATTGGTACAGGCGATACCGCCACTTCTGCAGATGCCCAGTCTATGCATGCAACCATCCGTCAGACGTTGACCAGCCTGTATGATGAGGTACAGGCGCAACAGATGCGAATCCAATATGGTGGCAGTGTCAAACCTGATAATGTTGATGAGCTGATGTCACAACCCGATATTGATGGTGCTTTGGTTGGTGGTGCAGCACTCAAGGCAGATAGCTTCTTGCGAATTGTGCAGTTCCGCTAGTTCTCAACTATCCATGGTGTTCTCTGGGGTTAGTCAGTATATATTAACTAACCCCTTTTCTCTTTTGATCTGCGTTCGTATGGTTGTGTAGATGAAGATTGTATCTCCACTGACCTACTCTGTTTCTCACATAAAGTGCTATCTTGAAAAAGCAGGAGGTCGCTATGTTACTGGAACTACGCATAATGTTGTGTGTTGTTATTGCAATATTACTTGGCGGTGGATGGAACGTGAGCACACGGGCAAGTGGACTGGTTTGCGTACGCATATGTTAGTTGCCTTGGGCGCTGCCTTCTTTGTCTCATTATTCTGGGTAACAGCAGCAGGTGATATAGCTGTAGGGATTCAAAACCACCTGTTAACAGTCGGTACTACAGGTCTTATTGTGGGTATTTTGTTTGGAGTACGCTATCTGGAGAAGGGTAGGCTGTAGGGGGATGCTGCTCTTTTGTGTTCGTTTGCAGGATTGCACTAATCGTCGTGGTAGTGAGCGTTATTCATGGTAGTAGTGACGATATCGCGGAGGATCGAGAGCGGTACTGGTTTGGTCAAATAGTGGTGTATTTGTAGATTCTGGGCAGCTTCATCGAGCATTGGAGAACTATAGGCAGTTATCAGAATAATAGTACTGGCAATACCTTGCTGGCGTATGTGCGTGATCAGTTCAAGCCCATCCATCATAGGCATATGATAATCCGTAATAATAAGATTGGGTGTGCTTTGCGAGAGGAATTCAAGTGCATGTTGTCCAGTAGCGACAGTTGCGATGTGCCAATTGTATTTGAGAACTTGAAATGCTTGCTCAAGCATCAACCGTTGGTTGTGTTCGTCATCAATAATGAGGATGGATGGTTCTGGCATTATCTGAGTCCGTTATCTGAGTCCGTTATAGCCGTCAATAATTTTTGTTTAGAATATATTGATATCGTACCTTTTTGCTTTCTCTTTGTGGTACACGACACAGGATCAGAATCGAGACGGGGTTGTAATGGGTATTTGACACGCTATCTAGCGGATGATATACTCAATGGCATTAAATATTAATGTTTGATAATCTTGTATCAAAAACCTAACCGTCTTCTCTGTCTTTGTGAGAATGTAGGTAAGTTATGGGTATTGACTACAAAAGTGATGACCTATATGAACAGGTCGAACGTGCTACCATGCAGATTGGTTGGCTTAGTCAGCGGCAGTTTATGCAACTGCTAGCCGAAGAGCGTTTCGATTTGACCATGCCACAATATTATACTCTGGTACACCTTGCTCATAGTTCAAGTGAGTATAAGATGTCGGATCTTGCACGTGCGACTCATCAGTCAGCCGCGTCACTTACGGGGGTCATTGATCGTCTTATAGATAAGCAGCTTGTAGCTCGTGTACGCCCACAGGGGGATCGTCGTCAGGTGATGGTGACGACCACAGATCGAGGGCATACGCTATTAGCTGAGATTAAACATTCCCGACGGGACGAAATGCACCGTGCTTTGCATGGGTTGCAAATGGAAGAAGTAGATGAGCTATTACGCTGGCTTGATACATTAGTCGCAGGTATGACGGTGGCTGTTCAACAGGGCAAGGATTGATCGACGCAAATCTGATAATGTAGTAACAGACAGTGTTGTGAAGGTCAGTATTGATTCCATCACAACTATGGAGTCTGCATTTGCTATTTGTGGTACCATACATAAAAGTTATTGGTTGCAATGTACACAGTTCTGTGGTGAGAAACCTAAACAAGTCTATAAAAATAAAATAGTCGCAAAAAATGGTGCTTGAAGCTTTTTTTGGAGTAGATACACTATAGTGGCGCATAGCGTCTAAAATAACGTGAGGATACCAATGAACCACAATGTGGAGTCAATAGATCATGAAGAAGATGTATACGAAAATATAGATTCAGGGGAGCGTGATCTACCTTTGGTAGTCCTCGGAGAAATGGTCATCATGCCCCATATGACAGTGCCACTTCAAGTTGGTCAAGGCAAATCAACCGGAGCTATGGAGCAAGCATGGGATGAAGATCAAGAAGTTCTACTCATATTTGTCTCTGAGGATGAGATCGAAGGATACAAAAGTGGTGAGCCACAGAATATCCCCCCTGTAGGCGTGATCGCCCGTCTGGGCGAATTTGTGAAACTCCCTGATGGAACGGTTCGCATTATCCTGGAGGGCGTAGTTCGTGCTGCTACCGGAGAGGTTGTGCAAAACGAGCCATTTTATCGTGTGCGTTGTACGCCTGTGGCAGATCGTGAGACGATTGGCATAGAAGTAGAAGCCTTAATCGACACAGTAAAGCAGCAGTTTGATGAAGTGGTCGATTATATGGGTGAGATGCCGCAGGATGCTGTAGCATTTGTACATCGTATTGATAAGCCTGGTCATCTTGCAGACATGGTCACCTACCTGCCAGCCTTTCAGTTTACTGAGCGCTTAGAAGTACTCAGTAAGACTGATCCGGTCGAGCGGTTGCGTAAGATTTATCTGTTGCTGGCACGTCAACTTGAATTGCTGAAACTGCGCCAGAAAATTCAGCAGGATACGAAAGAGGTGCTCGATCAGAGTCAACGCGAATACTTTTTACGCGAACAGATGCGGGTCATTCGGCGCGAGCTTGGTGAAGACGATGAGTTCGACGATCCCATTGATGAGATGCGGCGTAAAATAGCAGAGTTAGATGCCCCCGAATATGTCAAAGATCAGGCTACCCACGAATTAAAGCGGCTCGCACAGCAAGGCATGAATAGCCCGGAGTTGGGTGTAATTCGTACCTATCTGGATTGGATAACGAATCTTCCTTGGGGTGAGGAAGCTCTTCCAGATATTAGTATCTCTGATGCCCAGAACGTGCTTGACGAAGATCATTATGGACTGGAAAAAGTTAAAGAGCGCATCTTAGAATACTTAGCGGTACGTAAACTGGCCGGTAGTAAAATGCGGTCGCCGATTCTGTGTTTTGTGGGTCCTCCCGGTGTCGGTAAAACCTCACTGGGTCGCTCGATTGCCCGTGCATTAGATCGTAAGTTTGTGCGGAGCAGCCTGGGTGGTATTCGTGATGAGGCTGAGATTCGGGGACATCGGCGTACCTACATTGGGGCGATGCCAGGTCGCGTTATCCAAGGCATGAAGACGGCTAAATCGCGTTATCCGGTGTATGTCCTTGATGAGATCGATAAGGTCGGTCAGGATTTCCGTGGTGACCCAACGTCTGCGCTCCTTGAAGTGCTTGACCCTGAACAGAATAATGCCTTCTCAGACCATTATCTTGAGATACCCTATGATCTGTCACAGGTCATTTTTATTGCGACGGCCAATCAGATTGAGCCGATCCCCAGCCCTTTGCGTGACCGTATGGAGATTATCGAGATAGGCGGCTATACGGAAGATGAGAAGCTTGGCATTGCACAGGGATTTTTAGTTCCTAAACAACGCGAATTTCATGGACTGGAAGAAAAGCAGTTTCATATTCCCGATTCCGCTGTCGTCAAACTAATCCGCGAATATACACGTGAGTCCGGTGTGCGTAATCTGGAGCGTGAACTTGCCAGTCTGTGTCGGAAGGTGGCGCGGAAAGTGGCGGCTGCCTCGGATGAAGGGAAAGTGCTATCGAAGTATTCAGTGACTGAAGAAGATGTCTCAACTTATCTTGGGCCTGAACGGTTCTCTTTCGGGTTAATGGAGTCCGAAGATGAGATTGGTGTGGCAACTGGTGTATCCGTGACGGCGGCTGGTGGTGATACGCTCGTGATTGAGGTTTTGCCGGTGCGTGGCAAGGGCGTGCTCCAACTCACTGGTCAACTCGGCGATGTGATGAAAGAGTCGGCCCAGGCAGCGCTTTCGTATGCCCGTTTCCGTGCCGCGCAGTTTGGTATTGATCCAGACTACTTTGAAACCCACAATATCCACATCCATGTGCCAGAAGGTTCTGTGCCGAAAGATGGACCATCAGCTGGTATTACATTGACAACTGCGCTTATCTCGGCGATGACTGGCCGTCCAGTGCGCCGTGATGTCGCGATGACAGGGGAGATTACGCTGCGTGGCAAAGTCCTTCCCATCGGTGGTTTGAAGGAAAAAACGCTGGCAGCCCATCGTGCCGGTATCAAGACATTTATTCTTCCCAAAGATAATGTCAAGGATATTGTTGATCTGCCCAATAAAGTGCGAGAAGATCTTCAACTGGTACCAGTGACATCCATGGATGAAGTACTCACTATTGCACTGACCCCACTTGTTGCATAAAACGTTCCACAATCGTTCGATTGACCGCGCGATGTCTTGCGAGACATCGCGTTTTGGTATGGTTGACTACTACACGTGTTCTTTTATTTGCGCTGAACAACGCACATCAGCTTCATATCAGGTTAATTTGGACTACTAGCGGTGTTGTTATTAGTACAACTTATATGGTTGCCTGATAGATGATGTAAGGAGTTCTCTATGACCCAACACTTTTCTATGCGATGTATGTGCTTGTGTCTGTTTGTGTGCCTGCTACTTGCGGCGTGTGCCAGTTCGGAACAGGCTGCGAGCCCGACCGCTGTACCGCCTGACCAACCAACTACCGTGCCAACCGAGGTACAAGCAGCCACATCCATACCTACTACTGATGAACCGAGGGCGACCTCCATCCCTCCTAAAGATGTGCCAGAAGCCACTAGCCCAACCACCGATACTGATGACGCAACGCTTTCGCCTGAAGCTACGCCAGATGCAGTGCCGTTAGAACGCTTGTTATGGCTTCAAGAGCCCCGCTTAGAGGGTGATGATGTACGAGTAATTCAGCAGCAATTGGATGCGTTAGGATATGCCGCTGGTGAGATTGATGGTATTTATGGCCCACAGACGGAAGCTGCTACTCGTGCGTTTCAGGTGCGTAATAATTTGACTGTTGATGGTATTGTAGGACCGCAAACGTGGGAGCAGTTGTTCAATGGTGCTGCTCTTGCTGCTGGGGAGGTAGATGTCGTTCCGATCGTTGATGTCAGGACTGGTTGGCTGCTTGGCGGGAGTAGTGGCGATACCTGGCTTGATATGGATTCCACAGGACCATTGCTTACTGGCAATGAGGAGTATCGCCTCTATGGGTTGACAGAGCAACAAGGCACTGCTATGGGAAGTAACAATCCTCCACTGGAGCCAGGTCCCTGTGAGGGGCTCCGTACGGTCGATTTCACTCCAGTACCTGGTGAGGCATCCATTCTTGCGCTCGGCGGCGATTGGGATGCCCTGCCCCGTGTGCCTGTTGAGGAAGGGACGGACTCTGACATATATCAACAGGCTATTGCAGAGCTGCTGCAAGCGCAGGGTATTACAGCGCCCGAGGTGCAAATCACCCAGGTGATACGGATCGATCTGGATGGTGATGGTACCGATGAGGTGCTGATCAGTGCCACCCGGTTTGCAGCATCAGAAGATGGATCGCCACCATATTCTATAGAAACAGGTGATTATGCGCTGGTGATGCTGCGAAAGATCGTCGATGGAGATGTTGCAAACATCTTTGTTGTTGGTGAAAGCTACACCGAAGCACAGGAATTTGCGGCTCCAAATGTCTATCGTATTGGTAGTATTCTTGATGCGAATGGCGATGGGCAGATGGAGTTTATTGTCGAAAGCCAATATTATGAAGGTGCTGCAACTGAACTTTATCGTGTTGATGGGGAAGAGATAGAGAGCGTACTCATTACCGGGTGTGGAGTGTAAAAAAGCTTGGGATGATGTAACTGTTTGCTGTGAACAGATGAAACAATGACATTACCCATTGTGAAGCCGGAGACACCTACGTCTCCGGTTTTTGCATGTCTTATCTGAGAAAATTCATTATCTATCAACGTATTTTGTGCTTCTCTGGGTGCTCTTATTTAGCAGAGGTTCTGATAGATATACACACTGTTGATAATTAAGTAGACAAAGAGTAACACAGACTTACATACTGAAAGGTTTCAGGAGTACATTATGCAACTGCTCGATTCTCCCAACGTCAAATATAGCTTTACCACACGCATTATTCCGTTTGAAGAAATGACACACTATGCTCCTTTGACAACTCCACCACAGATCGGTGATGTCGTAGTTGCAGAAGTATTGAGTATTGGCAAGCATTCCGCATTAGAGATGCGTATAGGCGCAAATATCCCTATCTTTCCTGGCGATACCATTGTAGGTGTGTTCGGCAACCGTTATGCAACAGATCAGTTTGAGGGCTACGTGCCCTCGCAGCCCATTATCGAGTGCGATCTCCTTTCGGTTGGGGGCGTGTGTGGTAAAGTTGCTTCAGCCCATACGTCCATGAGTACACCCACACGATTGCGTATGCTGGGGAATGTCTGTAATCAGGCGGGTGAGCCGATCAATCAACGTGCATTTGGCCTTCTGTTGAGCACCAGCCAGCCACAGGGGGAAGTTATTCTGGTGGTGGGTTCTTCGATGAATTCTGGCAAAACAACAACGGTGGGAACGCTGGTCCGTGCGCTGAATCGAGACGGGTTTCATGTTGCGGCGGCAAAAGTTACCGGAACTGCCGCTGGCAAAGATGGACGTTATTTTATGGGATGTGGTGCACGACAGGTACTTGATTTCACGGATGCGGGGTACCCATCCACCTATATGCTTTCCATCGAAGAACTGCATTCGATCTATCACTCATTGTTGACTAATTTACGTGCCTCAAAGCCAGACTATATTATTCTGGAAATTGCTGACGGTATCTTCCAACGTGAAACACGTATGCTGCTGGAAAGTGGCCTGTTACGTTCAACAGTCGATCATATCTTCTTTGCTGCTGGTGACAGCCTTGCCGTTGAGTGCGGTATTCGACATTTGAATGAGCAGGGCTGGTACCCACGGGCGGTCTCTGGTGCAATTACGCAGAGCCCACTGATGATGGGGGAAGCTGAAGCAGCAACAGGAATTCGTTGTCTGACGATTGACCAGATGATGGAGGGCGAAGCATCGGCTTTGTTACAGACCCTCCCCCCTTTTCAGTTCGAGCAGTTTAACTCTGCATTAACACAACAGGTGGCCTAATATGCGACAGCTTGTACAAGCAGATGGGCGTAGGTCTCCGTTTTTGATGGTTATACAAAAGCTCTTTACACGTATAAAGAGCTTTCGCTTCATCACAGTAATCACACAGCTTTGGCCGTTTCTTAAAACAGAGTGGCGACGCTTGATTGATGCTACCGGGACTACACTACTGCTGACAGGTGTCGAGGTCTCTACTCCAGTATTGATTGGTATCTTTGTCGATATCATGTGGGCGCGCCTCGCTGGTGCTCCTGTTCTCAATATCGATCAATATGGCATTATTGCTTTGCTGATTGTCGGCGTGTTTGCCCGTGGGTTTTTACTCACGCGGCAACAGGCCCTCGGCGGTGAGATTGGCGAGCGCACTGCGGCAAATCTGCGAATTCGTCTCTGGTCACATTTACAGCAGGTTCCGCTGGATTATATCCGGCAGCGTGGCCCTGGTCGTCTCTCACTACGTTTCCTGAGTGATACACGTATGATTCAGCGCCTGGTCACCCAGGGCATGGTGCGACTATCACAGGATATGATACTACTCATCGCTATTGCGGTTGCGCTGTTAGTGATCAACTGGCGTATGGCTCTCGGGGTGCTGGTCGTTTTTCCAGCCTATGTGATTATTTTTAATCATTTGAATCCTAAATTGCGGCGTGCCAGTCGTCAGACTCGCCGTCGCCGTAGCCGCCTTTCGGCCTACCTGTATGACCGCATGACCGGGATGGTGGCGATCAAAGCGTCAGGACGTCAACCAACCGAGAGTGAGTCATTGCGTTCACTCTCACGGAGTCTGGCCCGTCGCGGGGCACGGCGGGCACGTATTGGTGGACAGGTGCAGGGCTATGCGGCCAGTGCTGTTGCTGCGGGAAGCGTGCTGGTCTTGGTGCTGGCCTCTGTCGAGATTGCGTCTGGTCGCCTCTCAGCTGGTATGTTTGTGACGTTTTACACCATGCTTGGGTTGATCGTGCCGGTCTTCCAGCGTATCGCAGTCGCGAACCGCTACTATCAGGAAGCATCTATCTCACTTGATAATGTGATGCGAACGTTCTCAGTCAAATCAGAGATTATGAATGATATGCAATTGCCCGATATAAAGGTTGATGAGGGCTCGGTTGTGGTGAAAGCAGTATCTTTCAAACACAAAGATGGCCCCAAGGTGCTTGATAGTGTAAGTTTTGAGGCCCATCGAGGAGAACTTGTGGCACTGGTCGGGCCAAATGGTGCGGGGAAAAGCTCTTTGATTGAGTTGTTGCTCCGCTTTCGTAGCCCTTCTAAAGGACAAGTCTGTATCG
Organism: Chloroflexi bacterium AL-N1; assembly: GCA_013122435.1. Taxonomy (GTDB): domain Bacteria; phylum Chloroflexota; class Chloroflexia; order Chloroflexales; family Roseiflexaceae; genus AL-N1. Next base: position 227,383 of record WYDT01000006.1, on the reverse strand, counting down.
ATAGACAGGACATCTCAAAGGTATCGCTTACGTCATTACGGTCACACATTGGTTTGGTCTCACAGGATGCACCTTTGTTAGATGGTACCATTGCACAAAATATTGCCTATGGTGTACACGATGGTGTTCCCGAGGAGCAGATCCTGCGAGCAGCGCAGCTTTCCGGTCTGGATCGGATTGTGGCATCACTGCCCGATGGATGGGATACCCAGGTTGGTGCTGGTGGCAAGTCTCTATCTGGTGGACAACGCCAGTTGATTGCGCTTGCACGTGCGCTTGCAGGTGATCCGCCGATCCTGATCCTTGATGAAGCCACTTCGGCACTCGATGCAGAAACGGAACAGCTGCTGGCTGAGACATTGCGGGAACTGGCGGAACACAAAACAGTGATTGCATCGGCCCACCGCCTCCCAACATTGCTTGTTGCTGACCGGATTTATGTACTGCAACAGGGACACCTTATAGAAGAAGGAACACATCATTCCTTGCTTGAACAGAATGGAATTTACACACGGTTATTTGGCGAAGAAAGGGTACAAACACATGTTTGAGGTACATAAAAATCATTTGTCTGTAGCCAGAGAAAGCGGTTTGTCAAACCAGGGGAAATGGTTGGCAGGTGGATTTAGTCTGGCAATGATCGGTGCTGTGCTCTGGCCTCTCGTAGAGAACTGGCGCGAGAAACCACAGGATAACTTTCCGCTTTCATACTACCCAATGTTTTCCGCCAAACGTTCTAAGAAAGCTAAAGTGAGCTATCTTGTCGGCTACGACTCACAGGGCCAGCGCCATATTCTTTCGTACAAACTGGCTGGCAGTGGTGGTATGAATCAGGTACGTCGACAAATCCGCTTCCTCGTTAAGCATGGATACGCCGAGAAACTGTGTCACGATGTCGCAGAACGTGTGGCGCAACAGCAAACGGGTATACTCGCTGACATTGTGCGTGTTCAGGTAGTGACTGGTACATACCGCCTCGATACCTATTTCCATGGAGACCGACAACCTCTGTCTGAGCAGGTCCATGCTGAATATATCCTGGAGGAAACTGCATCATGAGCTGGTTCACCAAACACATTGACACATTCTGGTTCACCAAAGCGCCCGCCAGCAGACTGGCACTGCTCAGAATTATACTTGGCCTGTACACGCTCTACTATGTCGGCAAACGGTTTTCCATGTTCATGCGCGTCGCAAAGAACGATCCGGTATTGTTCAAACCAGTCGGTGTGGCGAGCCATCTCCAAGAGCCGATTGCACCGTCAGTCTTTCGGAAGTTGCTCGTGACCCTGCTCATTGCCAACGTCGCGTTTATCTTTGGCTGGCGACATCGTTATACCGGACCACTCTTCGCCACCTTGTTGCTGTGGATACTCTGTTACCGCAATTCGTGGTCGATGATCTATCATAGCGATAACACTATTGTGTTGCACGCAATCATTCTGGGATTGGCTCCGGCTGCCGATGCCCTGTCGCTCGACTCGTGCAAGCAGATTCTGACTTCATCGTCGGAGAATGGCGACACCGCATCAAAAAGTGGCACACAGTACGGCTGGCCGATCCAGTTGATTAACACCGTGACAGTGGTTACCTACTTTCTCTCCGGTGTAGCGAAGGTCAAGGGCCCATTGGGATGGAAATGGGGTTCAGGCGAGTCGCTCCGCAGCCAGATTGCGGTCGATGGTTTGCGGAAGGATGTGCTTGGTGAGGGTGCTTCGAAGCTCGCGTTTACGCTGTATAACCAGACAGCCCTGTTCAAAATCCTGGCCATTGGTTCACTGATTATGGAATTGCTTGCTCCTGTCGTGCTCCTTGACAAGCGCGTGTCACGTCTGTGGGCGGCGGGTGCCTTCCTGCTCCACTGGGGGATCTACTTCGTCATGAAGATAACCTTCCGCTATCAGCTCACTGGCCTGTTGTACACCTCTTTCTTCGATATCGAACGTGTTGCCGCGCTGTTTGGAAATAAGGATGGCATAAAAATCGCCTGATGAGCGCTTCAGAGACCGTGTCATACATTTGAAGACAGGAAACCGTTCAATCCAGATAGAAGATACGTCGATTGCCCTGGTGTGCAGTTGGCGTATTGTTTTGTGGTCAGGAGTGGTGGCCAGGATAAGCTGGTCCTATAAACTAATGCTGCTTACATATTTGTAAAAGTGTCTTGTGAAAACAGTTTTGTGTTGTATTCTAAATAAGTAACTTAGTCAAAAGTGCTAGCTTTTGGAGGTTGAGATATGAATATTGTACAATTAATTGAAAAGGGTAAGGCTGTTCTTGTCAAGAATATGGAGATGTCTCCATCGTTTGATCCTAATAAACCATATGAAGAGAAAAATAAGTATTTTTTGGAAGTTAATCAATTAGGTTTTCCGCTATTTCAAAACAATATCTTGGTATCTCCTGCTACAATATATTATAAAGAAATGCTTCATGTTATCTTGGAATATGAAAATCAGAATACTAAAAGATTTAACAAGGGAATGGTTTATGCTAATGTTGGTATAGCACAAATTGCGAATGGAAATCTTGACGAAGGAATCCATTATCTTTTGATGGCAGATAGAGAAGATGCTGATTTTGCTATGAATCCTCATGGATTGCTAGATGGTGTGCTTTGGCAGCAATTTGAAAGACCTCATGTTATTGAAAATCTTATCAACCTAAATAACAATACATTTACAAATTTGCATTTTCAGGTGACTGAGGCTTTTATACAAAACATGCTTCGAAGAATGGATTTACAAGATCGCTTGTTCTTGGAAGCGACGATATGGACTATATTTCGAAACCTAAAGTTCAACACACATAATTCTAATTATTATACAAGAGGGCGTTTACTCTCTGGGCTAAAAGATGTTTGTTTATTGGGAGAGTCGTTACTCCGCAAGTATCAAATAAGCCAAGGTCTTATTTCGGCAAATTCTCGGATAACATTAGGTAATACAGGCAATACTCCAGGGCTTCTTACCAATACTGTAAGTGGACTCCGAATAGGATATCCGCAGCGTGGACTATCTGTCAGTGCTAATAGTTTACTTGAATTTCTTGACAATGTTGAAAATATACTACAGCAATCATCAAGCCCTGAAATTTGTCGTATCTACTGTTTTCATCTTGTACGTAACTTTACGGGGCACCACTTTGATGTGTCTTCCCAAGTGATATCAAGTTCTGGTAAAGAGTTCTTTGACTTATATGAACATATTCTCGTTAATGTGTTGTCAACGATCTTATATTTTGAGAGCATGTCTATCATCTAGACAACTTATACTGAACATATTCTTGACTTATACACTATATCGGATATAATGAAGATACTTTTGTAGCTGACTTGTTGTGTGTATGTATCTATGCTAGAGTAGAATCTATTCTCATAGAGAAACTATCTGAAACTAAGGATACATGCATGCCCAAGCAACCTATGGCCGAAGTATTTGGTTTTCGTATCGCTGATCTGAGTAGTGAAGCTCACCGTCATAGGCAACATCGTCTATGTCCATTTAACAACAAAGTGCCTTCTTGTACTAAAGATAAGACTAGCGATCCTCTGGGTGTATGTAGTGTCTATGATGGCAATAATATAACCGTTACGTGCCCTGTCCGTTTTCGCCAAGATTGGCTAATTGCAACAGATGCAGCATCTTTTTTCTTTCCTTCAGGAACAAAATAGACATCATTGATGGAGACTCGTCTGTATGATCGTCATGGAAAATCGGCGGGTAATATTGATATAGTCCTTGTTTCATATGATGATGCAGGGCAGATTACCGACTTTGGCGCATTAGAAATTCAAGCAGTGTATATATCGGGAAATATAAGAAAACCTTTTACCGCATATATGAGAGATCCTGCAAATCAGACAGATCTTGACTGGTCTGGCAAAAAAGACTATCCACGTGCTGATTATCTTTCTTCATCCCGTAAGCGACTGGCTCCACAATTAATTTACAAAGGGGGTATTCTCAACGCTTGGGGTCGTAAAATAGCAGTTGCCGTTGATAGTGCTTTCTTCGCGACATTGCCAACTCTTACACAGGTACCTAAAGAACAAGCAGATGTCGCCTGGCTGGTCTATGAACTCCAATCAAGTAATAAACAGGGAGGTTACAGAATTGTTAGTAATCAAATAGTTTACACACAATTCACTACAGCACTTCAACGCATAACGAATGCTGATCCAGGAGCAGAAAGTGATTTTCTAAGACTTTTACAGCGCAAACTTGATGAAAAGCAATTAAGTAGTGGCAAATCCCCTAAAACCTCTTCACTGCTTGATGCTTTTACACCAGATGAAGCATCAGAAGAATAAGTACGATAATGAAACAACTATCTTTTATTGATCATCCGATTCCTAAACCAATAACCAATGTTGCTAAGATTCCCCAACGTAGCCTATCTCGTTACCCTGGCGGAAAGACTTGGCTTGTTCCACGCATACGTGAATGGTTAAACAGTCTTACCCGCACACCTGACGAATTTATTGAGCCATTTGCTGGAGGTGCAATTGTGGCCTTAACAGTCGCTTTCGAGCGCCTTGCCAAACAGGTCACAATTGTTGAACTCGATCATCAGGTTGCTGCGGTGTGGCATACCATTATTAATGGTGATGGAAAATTGCTTGCCGAACGTATAGCGAATTTCAATTTCACCCCTGAAACTGTCGATGAAACGCTAAAAAAGCCTGCAGGTACACTATCCGATCTCGCGTTCCAAACAATTCTCAAAAATCGCGTCAATCGTGGGGGGATTTTAGCAAATGGTGCTGGTAGAATCAAAAACGGAGAGAATGGTAAAGGTCTTAGATCACGATGGTATCCTCAAACACTCAAGCAACGTATTCTGGATATTGTTAGTATTCGAGACCGTATACGTTTTATCGAAGGTGATGGTCTTTCGTTAATACGTGCTCATGCAGATCGTGGAGATACAGCATTTTTTATCGACCCACCATATACAGCAGGACAGAAGCGTGCTGGTAGTCGTCTGTACACACACTCCGATCTTGATCATGCCGAACTATTCCGACTTGTGTCAAAGATTTCAGGTGATTTCTTGATAACCTATGACAATGCTAATGAGCTTTATGATTTTGCGCGACAGTATCACTTTGATACACACCTTGTAGCAATGAAAAACACACATCATGCAAAGATGACCGAGTTGCTGATGGGAAAAACATTGGACTGGGCACGCTAATTATCTTTACTTCAAACCTCTTACTCCTGTCTCGGGCTAAACTCTCAGAAGATTTGATAAACTAAGTAATCAGCCGAATCTCGTAGAACCAGTTCCGACCAACTGTCTACTGCTTATCACACTTCACATGGTATAGTTCTCTCAAATGCAGCAACAAGGATGAGATATACCATGCAACTCATAAAAGCTGAGGCTATCACACCACATGCGATTGATGAGTGTAAAGCATTAGTCGCGCTTGGCGATCAACACGAAGACATTGCGATTCGTGTCATTTGGGAAGATTTTGACGACTTGGCGTCTGGCAATATGCATGTTTTTCTTGCATATGAGCAAGACACACTCATCGGATTTTTAGCTATGGAGACTTATAGCTCCGCCCAGGCCGAGGTCAGCGGTGTTGTACATCCCGATCACCGTCGGCAAGGTGTCTTTCGTGGATTGCTCGCTGGTGCCAAGGACGAGTGTGTGCGCCGAGGGATTCCTCGTATGCTGTTGATCTGCGATGTCAGGTCCCAGTCGGGCAAAGCCTTCGTCGAGGCCATTGGTGCGATATATCATACCTCTGAGTATCGCATGGATCTTACAACGCTCAATACTCCCATGCACTATAATCCGCAACTGATGGTCCGTGAGGCACGCCGCGAAGATGTTGATACGCTGGTGTCGATTCTGGTTACAGGTTTTGGGAACTACACTGAGGACGATGTACGAGAGGCTATCGCGCAGGATATCCAGACAGGCGCGCGGAAGTTCTATGTGGCCTTCCTCGACAATATGATGATTGGCACACTGAACGTCACCGACATGCAGGACAGCCTGGGTATCTATGGTTTTGTGGTGTTGCCAGACTATCGAGGACAGGGCTATGGCCGACAGATTCTGGCTCGTACCATCGAGCTGACTCGCCAGACACACCAGGAACCTATCTTTCTAGAGGTTGAGACCCAGAATGCTAATGCGCTAGGTTTGTATGAGTCGCTGGGTTTTGAACAAACGGGATGCTATGATTATTATGGCAAACTCGTGCGTTCGGCTGACTGATCTACTTCGGAAGATGGACACGCAATGTCGTTTGCTCGATTGCGTTGATAGATGAGGACATCGCCCCTCGATTGAGCGGCGGGGGGATAGGTCACGGTCATAAACTCCTCGAAGTTGGTAAGAATATCATCAGACGGGAATACCTCGCGTTCCATGTATCCCATAAACACATATTCGACATTGTAGTGCTGAATAAGACATTGCGCTTCAGCTCTATCCGATGAATACATACGATTGATGTCATGGACCCGCTGATCGATCTCGCTTAGTGCGGATGGATTGCCCTGTCGCCAGAGGGCCTGGTGTGGATACCAGCCCATCACTGTGGGGAGCCCCGTGGAGGTTGCGATGCGGGCCATGCGCGAAAAACTTGGCCCGGTAGCCTCCAGCACTACCGACCCCGGTTCCGCGTGGGCTTGTAACCACTCGACCGCGCTGTGCTCCTGTGGATAGGTGGCGATAAAATAGAAGGCTACCCCATCGAGCATGCGGAGGCCCCAGCCCTCCAGTCGATTGGTGAAGTGTGCAACGGCGAGCGCAGGTAGCCATGATCCAACAAAGAGTACCACCACTAGCGGCGTTACCACAGCCAACTTCCTCCAGTGTGTATTGATGGTATGGTTGGCTTGCCACAGTCTGCCAAGTTCGGCAAAGATGGCGATGCTGGCAAGTATCCATGAAGAAAACCCTAACTTGAAGAATGTGTTTTCGATATCGTGAATAATGACGAAAAAGGCAAGTGTGTCCAGCGTTTGTGCGACAAAGAGCAACAACAGCGAGAAGGGCAGATTCCGTTTTTGCAAGTAATGGTGTACGCTGACGAGGACGACAAGTGACCACACCACGACCGCTATCGCTGCAGCTATGCCGATCCACGTCAATCCTACTGCAAGCATTGTCACAAGCGACACCGTGGCCCAGGCGCCCCACAGCCAGCGCTGCCTGAACGACGGGAGTTGGAGTGTGAGTACCAGCACTATGCCTGTGAGTTTTACGCCAAACTGTTGGATGAAGATGTCGAGTGGCAGGTGGTGTGTTGGTTGAAGGCTGAAAGCGATCAGGTTTGGTGGCGCCTGGTAGCTCTGTGTGAAGATAACGACCAGCAGTGCCATTCCTGTGAGTGTCATCAGCCCGATCAGGATGGTTGAATGAAAGGCTCTGTGCTGGAGCAGATCATAGCCATACACCAGTGCAAAGAGCAGCAGACAAGGGTACACGATCCACGGGCTGGTGAGTGCCGTGCCTGCCAGAAGCACCGGCGTGAGGACCCAGAACACGCGAGGCTGCTTCGTTTGTTGCCAGTGCTGCAGACCCCACACACAGCAGAGTACCAGAAATGGTAGCGCAATGTCCGACGAGTGGAGTTCGTTGACGACGAATGAGCGCCAGGGCAAACCCGACAGGCTGCCGTGAGCGTAGTACGGCGCACTGGCCCATTGTGTTTCTCCAGCAGCCAGCCACGAACCAATGATGCCGGGCTTTGCGATCAGTTGAAACAGCGGTACGATATTGCTGGTTGACAGCGCCATGAACGCGGCACCAACACCACACCAGCCTGCTATCACATATGAACGGCGCGTCTGTTCAGAGGCTGTTGCAGATCGAAGTAGCGCCATATCAACGACAATGGCAAAGAGGGTTGCAGCGAGCAAAGCAAAGAGCGTCGCCGACATCAGTGAGAACGCGACACCGACTGGCACGAAGGTGATTTTGGCGAGCAGGGAGATAACAAAATGGCCCAGGTAATAGTAGTTGATTGTATACCCAGCCATCCATGGGTCGTAGGGCGGAAACCATTGGCTTTGCTGGATGGCCTGCACAAAGGCAACATTCATCGGTTTTTCGGCGATGTAGAGGTTGGGGTTGAGGGTGACCACCGAGATTTGCCAGAGGAAGGCTGTCAGAAAAATCGTTTCAGCAACGACCAACAGCGTTATGTCTGTGCGACGCAACTGCCGTAGTTCCTGCATGCATTGGCGACCAAAAGCGACCCAACTCACCGCTGCGATGCCACCACTCACACCGATGATAAGCGCCAGGGTATATGGGATGAGATGCAGGGCTGGGAAGACCCATACTCCCATCGCAACCAGAATTATGGCAAGTGGCTTGGTATAGATAATGCCCTTGGTTGGAAGGGTACGAAAAAGAGCCCATGTCAGGGGCAAGATGGCCAGACCGAGTACTTCAAGGACGACAATCCATTGCAGAATCTGCTGCATAAGCTATATTTTGCATACTAACATTAGCGGCGCGCTGCCTCTTGTATGGCCCAGTAAATCGCTTTCGGTGTGCCATCTGGTGCTACAAAATTCCAGTTATCGTGGTAGGTGTACGTCGGTTCGGGGAGCGCGAACTGCCATAGACAGACCGCTTCCATCCACTCCCACTCCTGTGCCATCTCATATGCGCTGACCGTCCAGCGTAGTCGTTGTGATGGGCGTACGGCGGCGTGCCAGCGGGTGTTGTCGTTCCAACCGCCTTCGGTAATAATGAGCGGTTTTTCCTCATCACCAAAGCTGATCATAATGTCGCGCTGCACTTCCGTACGCCGAAAGTTGACGACATCAGGGTCGGGCGGGTCATCGTGTGGAAGGATGTAGCCATATGGATGCACGGCCCACATATCGAAGTAGTCAGCTGCTCCGGCCTCGTACATCGCCGTCATATAGTCGAGATCGCCCATCCGTACTTCGGCGTTGTCACCGAGTTGTTCACCAGGGGAGAGTGCTCCCGCAATGACGATGGCATCAGGGACGGCGGCTTTCACCTGTGGATACACCACTTTGAGCAGGTCGGTATACGCCACCGGATCAGGTGGGCGTTGGCCCCACTCAATTGTGAGGTTGGGCTCGTTCCAGATAATGACGTGACGGACACCATAGGGCCGATAGCGCTCCAGGAAGGCCACCACGTAATTGGCGTAGTCGACATAATATGCTGGCTCAAGATAACTGCCGCTGGTGTCCGAGGGGCGTGCCCATGGTGGCACCTGATCGATTCGTGCAACAATAGTAAGTCCCTGGCGCTGGGCATGTTGAATAACCATGTCGCTGCCATTCCAATCAAGCCCGTAGCGTGAACGTGGTTGGGTATAAGTCCAGGGAAATAAATCGACGATCCAACTTGCACCCATCTCGCGCACCTGTTGTAGGGATTGCCTGATATACGCCTCATCGCCAATCCCGGTGAGTCTGGTGTGTACGCCGATTTTGAGGTTGTTGGTCTCAACAGTTTGTTGGGGCGGCAGATCGAGCCTCGAAGGCAGCCGAAGCGCCCAGAACTGTGCTGCGAGAAGTGCCACGAGGCTAAGAAATAATATACTGCGAACAAGTAGCATAGAGCGAAAAATAGCCCTCTAGTATGTACACGAATGGTATGTAGTGTACCATAGATCGCGAAACTGCCACCGAAATATTGTGGGATCTATTGGTACATTACGCACCATAACATTACTTCAGCTTATGAAGTAATGTGGTGCAAAAATAGTATCAGTTACCTCCTAAAAATGCTCTGTTGCATCGTTTGTAGAATAGGACTGCTTGTTTTCGCTATAGTGATCAATTAGGAGTTGTATAGTAGACGGATATGTAGCCCGGTATTCTGTATGAATTTGCACAACCACAGAGGCCATAGCAGAGACCTTTGTGGTCGCTGAACGCAGCAATCCACTCCACAACCTGAACTCTCTCTTTCTTGTTCTTTCATTTCAGCAATCTGAACGACCAGGTCTAACCACTGATATGCACAAAGAAATGGTGCAGAAAATCGTGTGCGCTCAATCGAGCACACTGCGCTGATGCAGTTTGCCCGGTAATGCAGGATTTACGCTTTCTGGATAATCTTATAGAAGTATGTGGAGTTACACAAATGACCATGACAAAGAATATTCAACATAGTTTCATGGATACTATTGAACAGGCAGTGGATGATAGTCTTGCACGTGGTCTCGTTCATCAGTTTACCGATGATGAGTTTTTGGATGGGCGGTCTATTTCTCTGCAATCACGTGACTGTGTCAATTTTGGTTCATGTAGTTATCTGGGTTTAGAGCGACATCCTGCTTTGATTGAGGGTGTTACGCAGGCCGTGCAAAGGTTTGGCACCCAGTTTGCATTATCACGGACATATGTCTCCTTAGGGCTTTATCAAGAACTTGAGTCATTGTTCCAGGCTATGTTCAGACAACCCGTTGTGGTTACTGCCAGCACCACTCTTGGACACATATCGGCCTTGCCTGTGCTGATTCGCCAGGGAGATGCCATTATTCTCGATCATCAGGTGCACGCGAGTGTTCAATCGGCGGCACAATCGTTACGAGCAGAAGGTATCCCTATTCATATTATTCGTCATAACGATATGAAGACCTTAGAAAAACAGATTCAGCACCTCAAAACCAAACACCAGCACATTTGGTATCTGGCTGATGGTGTGTATTCCATGTATGGTGATGTGGCGCCCTTAGCAGAACTGGTGGCGCTCCTTGATACGTACGATCAGTTGCACCTCTACATCGATGATGCTCATGGTATGAGTTGGATTGGCCCTCAAGGTGTTGGGTATGTTCGGAGTCGTATTGCACATCATCCCAGAATGGTACTCGCCGTGTCACTCTGTAAAGCGTTTGCTTCTGCTGGTGGTGCTTTGGTTTTCCCCAACGAGGAGATGGCCAGTAAAGTGAGAAAGTGTGGTAGTACCTTGATATTCTCGGGGCCTATTCAACCACCGATGTTAGGTGCTGCGGTTGCGTCAGCCAGATTGCATGCATCTGGGGCAATCGAGCAATATCAACAAGAATTGAGGGCGCTTGTCAAACATACAAATCAGCGTATTGCCGAGTGGGGATTGCCTCAGTTCCAAGTTGCTGATACACCTTTGTTCTTTATCCCGATTGGTAAGATCCATATCACCCTGAATGTTATTCAGCGGGTGTTGGAGGATGGCTTCTATACAAATACTGCCGTCTTCCCCGCCACACCCATGCAAAAGGGCGGCATGCGTTTTACTATCAATCGCAATCTCACCAGAGACGATATTGACCAGTTGCTCGAACGGTTGGCCTGCCACTATCCTGCGGCCTTGATTGAAGCAGGAAGCAGCTATCGCGAGGTGGCGCGTGCATTCAAAATACCCGAATTTGCGGTGAAGACACCTATGTATGCGATGGCTTGATTTTTCACGGAACTAGAGAGGGATGGAGACACAGATGATGGAACGAAGGGGCTAAACACCGGGTTTAGCCCCTTTGTGCGTCTTCAAAGAATCTACAACAAACCGGCCAATCGTTGCATACCCTCGTTGATCTGCTCCGGTGTGACCGCGCAGAATGGCAGCCGTACAAATCGCTCACCATTGATGCTCTCGCCATCGTCGGTGTCAGCGAAGAACGATTGTCCAGCGGTCAGCAAGAGGTTGCGCTCCTTGGCACGCGCCACCAGATCGGTGGTATTGGCCGAGCCTGGCAGCATCACGCTAAGGAAAAAGCCACCATCAGCCGTGAAAATCTGGGCACCTCTCAAGTGTGTTTGGGCGGCTTTGGTCATGGTTTCCCAGCGGGGACGATACAAGGTTTTGAGTGCTTCGATGTTTGAGTCGAGCCAGCCACGTTTGATGAATTCAGCTACAGCGGCTTGCGTCGGCAACACCGGCGAGAGGTAGGTGTCTTCCCCGAGGCTGGTAACGGTTTTGACGAGGTTGGCTGGTGCAACCATGTAGCCAACACGCATACCAGGACTCAGGAGTTTGCTAAAAGAACTCATGGTGATGGTCCGCTGAGGGTCAATCTCGCGCAACATTGGTAAATTATCACCCTGGTAACGTAGCTTGCGGTAGGGGATGTCTTCAATGATCCAGAAATTGTAGCGATTGGCCAGATCGATCACAGCTCGTCGTTTCTCAAGCGAGAGCGTGGCGCCAGCCGGATTTTGGAAGTCGGGAACGAGATAGATAAAGGCTGGCACCTGTTGTTTCACTGCTGCTTCGAGACGCTCAACCGAGATGCCATCCGTTTCAAGCGGAATGCCAATGACCTGGGCGCCGCGACGACGAAACGTGGTAATGGCACGATCATAGCTGGGCTGCTCCGTGAGTACAGTGGCGCCTGACTTGATCAGGTGTCCGGCCACAAGGTCTTGTAAAGACAGCGACCCATTGCTGACCATGATCTCCTGAACATCAACATTATATTCTGCTGCCAGCGCCTGTCGCAGTGCGGGATACCCGGCTTGCTGGCCATACTGCAGCACAACCGAGGTATCGTTACGTATCACGGCATCAAAGCACGCGGCGATCTGATCGGTCGGAAAGGCTTCGGCTGGCGGTACACCGCGTGTAAAAGCTATGGTCTCACTCATTGGGATCACTCTCCTGTGTATTCAATATGATACTTTCTTTTTAGATCTATACTTTTTGATATGTTGCATACAGCAATGTAGTCTACGAAACAACCCCCGTCGCTACGAGTAATTCTGCATTCAGTAAGGCGCCCCCAGCGGCTCCTCGAATGGTGTTGTGTGACAGAGCAACCATGCGGACATCAAGCAATGGGCATGGGCGGACGCGTCCAACACTGGCGCTCATTCCGTTGCCAGCAGCGCGGTCGCGTCGGGGCTGTGGGCGGTCGGCCTCGTGGCGCACGATAATGGGCCGTGCGGGAGCGCTTGGTAGCTTACGCACGCTTTCGGGTGCCTGGAAGCCCTCCAGTGTTGCGATGACCTGCTCGACCGTGGGTTGTTGCTCAAAGCCAATTGAGAGTAACGCTGTGTGTCCATCGATGACAGGAACTCGGGTGACCTGAGCACTAATGGTCATACTGGCATCATGTATTTCTTTATGATCAACCACAGTCCCGAGCAACTTACGTGTCTCACGCTCGATTTTGTCCTCTTCCCCACCATTGGCAATATTAGGAATGATGTTGTCTATGATATCGAGTGATGCTACCCCAGGATAACCTGCGCCGGAGATCGCCTGCAGAGTTGCGACATGGATTTTTTTGATGCCAAAGGCTCTGTGGAGTGGTTTGAGCGCGAGCGTAATGCCGATAGAGGCGCAGTTTGGGTTGGTAATGAGACATCCACCCCAGTCACGTTGCTTACGCTGATAGTCGATCAAGGCCAGATGCTCCGGGTTGACTTCGGGGATGAGGAGCGGCACATCAGGCGCCATACGATAGGCTGAGGCATTTGAACACACGGCAACGCGATGGGCCCAGAGCGGTTCAAATTCCCGTGCGGCGTCGGTGGGCAAAGCAGAGAGGGCGATAGCGACATCGAGTGGTGTGTCGCTTGGCTGCACCACCATTTGCGCGATGGGTGCCAGTGGCTCACTATCGAGCATCCAACGCACGAGTTCACCGTAGGGGCGGCCAATCGTACGCTCTGAGCCGGTAAGTGCGGCGATCTCAAACCAGGGGTGATTTTCCAGCAACTGGACCATGCGTTGACCAACCGCGCCAGTTGCGCCGAGTATGGCGACGGGGATTCGTTTATGGGATACGTCAGTGGGTACATGTGTGTTTTTCATGGGTTTTCCTGTTAGTGTGTTATGGAGGACATCGTTGTTTTGCTTGTTACTTCCCAATGGCTTTGTGGGTCATTTCTACACGTATCTCACCTGTCGAAATATCCATAACGTTGAGGATGCCAAGACCTGCACTGTCACCTGCATGCATCAAGCCTGCTAAAAGATGTTCAGTGTCAACACATGTTTGATCACATTTCCGCGCTTCTTGCTGTGCGTATACCAGCACTTGTTTGATCCGTGCTGACAATGCGAGGTGTGATGATGTAGGTTGTTTGCTCGCACCAAATATAAATTCGACTGCATGGCGGGTTGGCGCTAGCTTTACCCCAACGCGATTGAGCACCTGGGCGGCAACACCATCTCTGACATGCAGGAGTCCCAGCAACAGGTGTTCAGTCCCAACATAAATGTGGTTGAGCGCGAGGGCTTCATCAGTCGCAAATTGTAGTGCTTGTTGGGCCTCTTGTGTTAAACACTCACTTTGCTCATCATTCATTACATCTGTTACTCCATTTTTAACTCCGTCTGAAAACCACTACACCATCACACAGGCAATTTCTGGCCACAGACTGATACACCACTATGTATCGAACTGGAACAGGTATACGCTCATTATAATCGACAAGCCATCAGTAGTTCATCATAATACATTCCATCATCATAAATCGAGACAGGTTCAATGCCATAAATACTGAAACCGCACCGCAAATAGCAGCGGACAGCGGCAGCATTGGTGGTGACAACACCAAGTTTGACCGCCATCATGTGTTGGCTTCTGGCCCAATCGAGACAGGCCATAATGAGTGCATCGACAAGCCCCAGACCACGCCAGTCTGGTTGGGTGTATACGCCCCAGATATCTGCATTATGCTGCATTTTGGATGAGCCCTGCCGACGAATACCTGTCATTGCTACCAATTGTTGTTGTACCGTTGCAATGTAAATCATACCATGTATACCGTTGGTATTGTTTCCGATTCGTTCACGCCAGGTATCCAATGAGAGTTGGCTATCTACGTCATAATCTGCACCAAAAGACGTTGGGCTGACGCGCAGGGCCTCCAGTCGCAATTCGCGCACGACGGCTACATCATCTTCCGTGGCAGCACGAATGGTAATAGTTCCTCTCACAGTTTGTATTTCACGCATTATTTGTATCCTGCATTCGTAATTTGTCCGGTAATGGCTCACGGGCTGCGTGCCAATTGTTGAGGATGCCTTCAACGCCTGTGTAGGAAGCAACAATACCGCCTACCATCGCACATGTGGTGTCTACGTCGCCGAGGCCAGTTGCAGTGAGCCAGAGTGCCTCAGCATAGTTTGTTAAGCTTTCACCAGCACACCACAGGACAAAAGGCACTGTATCCTGTGCGGTAATGTTAAATCCACTCCCCAGTACGCCCACTGTTGTTTGAACGGGTGCATTGGACGACAGATCCCGTGCGCGGCGAATAATGCTAGACGTTTCACCATCTGGTAGGTGTGGAAGAATAAGATCGATGAACTCAGATCGATTTGGGAGGCTATCAACGTCGCGTAGTCGCCAGGCCCATGCCGCAGCCAGCGCAACAGCAAGCGCACCAGTGATGCCCTCGGGGTGGGCGTGGGCGTGGGCGTGGGTTACCTCGGCGGAATGGTGTGCGTTTTCGACCACAGCATCCAGATCGTCTGCAAAGAAGGCCCTCAGTGGTACAACTCGCATCGCAGCACCATTGCCAAAGGACCCTTGCCCACTAAACAGATCACTGGTTGCGGTGCTCCATGGAGAGCCAGATCGAATCTGAGGCAAGAGCCGATGCATCCCTGCACCGTAGCCACGTCCAGGATCGTGCTGGTATCGTTCAGCGAATGGTTGTGCCAGATCGTCCTGGTCGATGATACCACAGTGTTGTAACGTTGAGACGATGGAAAACGCCATCTGTGTATCATCGGTGTAGTGCCAGGGTGCAGGTGGTGTTTGGTGTTCGGTTAATTTCTCTGCGACGTTAGCAAAAGTAAAGAATTGCTCCCCAAAAGCATCCCCTACGGATAACCCTTCTAGTGCAACATATGCCCGTTTCAATCGCTCATCTTGTTGCTCTTGCATGGCACATCTCTTTGTGTTTCTCAAGATTTTTGACCATATACTGTAAATACTTGTGTGTATGTTGGCTGCTTCAACCGGCAATGTTTGATAGTCCACCACAATTATGCGACGGTCAGGGTGTGAATGGCCTGTATAGCCCGATCGCCATCGGCCCCGCTGACCGCAGCACTGATGGCGCACTCGGAAGACCCCTGTGCGATGGCAACGACATTGATGTCCTGTTCTGCCAACACGCCGAAAATCTGGCTGGCAACCCCCGGTTTATCCCGCATGCCAGACCCCACAGCCGTAACGATGACAATGCCATCACGAACGCTGATGCGGTCAATGTCGCGGCGTGTGAGTTCATTTGCAAGCCCTGTCTCAAGCGCACGTACCACGCCACCAGATGCAGCCATCGGAATAATAAAGCAGATACTCTGCTCAGAGGATGCCTGCGAGATCATGAGCACATTGGCGCCGATACTGGCAACCGCGCCAAAGGTACGTGCCGCCACGCCAGGTACGCCGATCATACCGCGGCCCTCAACGGTGATCAGGCTCATCCCACGGATGGCGGTGACGGCTTTTACGGTTCGGGTGTTATCTGCGATATGGCGCACCACTCGCGTACCCATATGTGAGGGATTAAATGTGTTGCGGATACGCAGCGAAATATTGCGCTCGACCACTGGGCGCACCGTACGCGGATGTACGACCTTCGCACCAAAATAAGCGAGTTCACCCATCTCCGCGTAGGAAAGCTCTGGAATGACATGGGCATCAGGAACGAGCCGCGGATCGCTGGTCATGACACCATCAACATCGGTATAGATGGCTACTTCATCGGCATCAAGACCAGATCCAATGATGGCCCCACTGTAATCGGAACCACCCCGTCCGAGTGTTGTCGTAACGCCGCTTTCGGTGGCACCCATAAACCCTGTGACAATCGGTGTGATGCCCTGATCGAGCAATGGTCGCAGGCGTGCCTGTATCAGTGCGCGAGATGGCTGTTGCAGTGGGATAGCATTCCCAAAGTGATCATTGGTGACAATACATTCATTGGCATCTACTGCCTCAGATGGGGTGTTATGAGCACGGATAGTTGCCGCGACGACTCGTGCGCTCATGCGTTCTCCTAAACTTGCGATGGCATCGAGCGCGCGGGCTGAGACTTCACCAAGGATGTTCACGCTGCCACACAGCATCTCAAATTCATCAACGAGTTGCTCGATCTGAGCACGAGTGTGAACCGCATCTTCAGTCGGTCCTACCAGTTCTGTGAGGACAGCGGCATGTTGTGTGCGTAGCGTTAATGCAATATTGCGATACGTTTCTCTATCGCCCGATGCCGCTGTGTGTGCGCTTTGGATGAGCATGTCAGTGACGCCGCTCATGGCTGAGACCACCACAATGGTACTATCCCAGTGCGAGCGCTGTTCCTGATTGATACGGGCTACGGAAGCAATAGCTTGTGCCGACCCAACGGATGTACCGCCAAATTTCATAACGAGTAATGACATAATTCAATAACCCTTTTAGCTCATTCGTTGAGTCTAGCGTCATCGTCGACGGACCATCATTCAACCATTACAATACGTTGATAGGTAATTGTTTAAATAGATTTCGACCTGCATAGAAAACGCATGTATGTTACCACCCTAACCACTGTACGATGGCGTCCATTTCTGCCGGAATAGGTTTTGGTGCTATAAATTGCTCAACGGCTAGTCCAGGATCTTTGAGACCATGCCCCGTCACTACAGCGACATAGCATCCATCCGGGTCAGCACGATTATGCGCGATCAGTTTACGCAATCCGGCTACACCGGCTGCTGAGGCTGGTTCGCAGAAAACCCCCTCTAGTAATGCCATCTCTCGCCATGTTGCGATAATTTCAGAGTCGCTCACATAATCAATCAATCCACCAGATTCATCGCGTGCGCTCAGCGCATAACACCAACTGGCAGGATTCCCGATCCGAATGGCTGTGGCTACTGTCTCAGGATGTTCAACGGCAACACCATGGACAATCGGGGCTGCGCCCTCGGCCTGAAAGCCGAGCAAGCGTGGTCGATGGCTGATTTTCCCTGCTTCATGATAACGGCAGAAGCCTCTCCAGTATGCGGTAATATTACCAGCATTTCCAACAGGTAGACATAAGGCATCTGGTGGACCACCCAGGACATCACAGATTTCATATGCGGCGGTGGTTTGACCTTCAATGCGGTACGGATTTACTGAATTCACCAGCGTCACGGGAAAGCGGTCTGATAGCTCACGGACAAAGTTGAGTGCCTGGTCAAAATTTCCTTCGATCACCAACAACCGTGCGCCATACATAAGTGCCTGGGCCAGTTTGCCAAGGGCGATCTTCCCTGAGGGTACCACAACGATTGACTCGATACCAGCGCGTGCGGCGTAGGCAGCGGCACTTGCGGAGGTATTGCCTGTTGATGCACAAATAATCGACTGAGCGCCTTCTTCTCGAGCTTTGGCAACCGCCATCACCATACCGCGATCCTTGAAAGAACCAGTTGGATTCATGCCCTCAAATTTAAGATGGAGTTCACGTACGCCCAGCGCAGCGGCTAGCTTTGGGACCGCGATAAGTGGTGTATGCCCTTCATTGAGCGTGAGGCGTGGCGTGGCATCGGTTATCGGCAAAAAGTCTTGATAGTGTTCTAAGAGCATATGGCCCTCCGTTTACCTGCATCAGGTTGGCTCGATGTAACGAATATTCTTACCTATATAATCATATAAAAAAGCCCCCATCCTGTTGTAGGAGGGAGCTTGATAATCACAAGGTAGAAATCAAACTATACTGCAACCCTCCCACGAGCGCATTCCTCGACGGTAGTTGTTGAGGTAGTGTGTGTAGTAGTTCGGATTGCAGTTGTCTTTGAAATCATTATAAGACTCGTTTACTGTGTCATTCTTGCTGTTACTATACTTGTTGAACTGTACAATGTCAAGCATGGCCTTTCGGTCTGTTATGTGCGATTGCGATAACCATATCTTGACACTCCTAAAGCCTCGTGCTACTATGACGGTATCGTTGTGGAGTTGCTGTAATGATAAAAAAGATGTATACACAACTGTATATGTCCTATTATTATCCTCGTTGAGGGGTATTGCTGGTGCTCCACGAATAAACGCAATTGAATTGAAACTGCGAGCGTGGACATCAGTCCGCGTTTTTTTGTGGTTTGTCAATGTCAAAGATTATAGGAGCATCAAAGGATTGTAGTGATGGATAGTATCGACCAGCTTCTTACTCGTGGAGTGGCGGAAGTCCTTGTTGAGCAGGAACTCCGCAAAAAGTTACAAAGCGGTCGTCCTTTGCGTCTGAAGCAGGGATTTGACCCGAGTCGCCCCGACATGCATATTGGCAATGCGGTTGGGTTACGTAAACTGCGTAAGTTTCAAGAACATGGACATCAGGTTGTGCTGATTGTTGGTGATTGGACTGCCCAGATCGGTGATCCAAGCGGACGTGACGAAACACGCCCCCGCCTCACTGCCGACATTGTGCGAGAGAATGCAACAACGTACATGGAGCAGTTTTTCCGGGTGGTTGAGCGCTCACAGACCGAGGTCCGCTGGCAGAGTGAGTGGTATGGTGATTTTAATCTTGAGCGCGCCCTTGATCTGGCAGGTCGGTTTACGCTGGCACAGATGTTAGCCCACGAGACCTTTCGCAATCGCTATGAAGCTGGTCAACCATTGACGATTCTGGAGCTGATGTATCCCATGTTGCAGGGCTATGATTCTGTTGCAATCCAATCAGATGTTGAGTTTGGTGGGACTGATCAGAAATTCAACAACCTGGCTGGCCGTCAACTGATGGAGCAGATGGGGATGATGCCACAGGATATTTTGCTTGTTCCGCTCATTCCTGGTACCGACGGGCGCAAAATGGGTAAGTCCTTTGATAATACGATTGACATCACGATGTCGCCATTTGAGATGTACAGTAAAGTCATGGCGATGAGTGATGATGTGCTCCCGGTCTACTTTAAGGTGCTTACCGATGTGCCGATGGAAGAGATTTCAGCGATGCAAGAGGCTATGACTACGGGATCGGTCAATCCTAAGAATTTGAAGATGCAACTGGCCCGCGAGGTTGTCACGCAGTTCTACAATGCCGATGATGCCCAACAGAGTGAAGCCGAGTGGACTAAGCGCTTCAGTGCGCGCGAGTTGCCCAGCGATATGCCAGAGCATGTGATCGATCAGGCCGTGAATATCATCGACCTGATGATTGCGACACAGCTAGCCAGTAGTAAGAGCGAGGCGCGCCGTTTGATCGATGGTGGTGGGGTGCGTGTGGAAGGGAATAAAGTCGAAGATTACGCGCTATCAATCGAGCCGGATAGGGCCGTTGTTGTACAGGTGGGACGGCGCAAGTTTGTTCGTGTCTGTGGATCATAACATTGCCTGTTGGGAAGACAAGGAGAATTGAGTTTCGTTCTCCGTGTCGCAGATCCTGATGGTCTATGCAGTTGCCAACTCGCGTAGTCGTACATGACGTACCCAGCTATAGCCCCTTTTTCCTTGCAGACACCGCTGTAAGGTCTCGCCTATTATACTGGTGCCTATTTCTCGGCTATTTGACATAAAATCGATACTGGCCTCGACCACTTCGACATTATCATTCAAGCGATAGATTTTACCGCTATGGTCCGTTCCGGTAAACAGGCCGACATACAAATTGACATGGCCTGCACGTGAGTTGGGTGCGCCGTGACCATAGACCAAAATGTCACCAGGGCGCCAGTCGTGCGGATTGTGAATCTCGATCAAATAGTTGTTCCCCCGATCTGGGTGGTAGTAGTCGGCCATATGTGGATTGGCCTCGCTCGGCCATTCCATGGTGAGCTGTGCACCCTTGAGAGCAATACTGATGAGATCGGCACACACAAAATCCTTGTGATGAAAGTGATTGGGATCATCAAGAAAGCGCTCACCATAACACAGGCGTCGTAATTCAGGGGGGAGTATATCAAAAACCTGGGCATCATCTCCAAGCATGCCCAGCGCCATATGGATCAGTCGTCGTGTGGGTGGGGACAATGTGGCATAGTCAGGGCGCGCCGATCGCACATTGCTAGGGATGCGTGGTCCTTCAGGAGTAGGATTATACGTTGGTTTGGGTATAAGTGTGATCGGTTGTGTGGTATCGCTGTTAATCGCTATTGGTAGTACAAAACGCTCGTACCCATCGTTTTCGACACGAAGCTCGTATATAGTTGGTTTGGTATCAAGAATGAAGTAGTATGCCCCATCATCCGCCATGGTCTCGACATAAGCTCGTGGTGTTAGGTCATTTTGTGGCATGAAATATGATTTATGGGCCTGGAACAATCGGTCATCATCATTTAGCTGAGGATTGTAGCGCAGCGCGTCATCACGAAATTGCTCCCACGTCATGCCCTGAACCTTATGCTGGATGTGTGCCTCCCAACATTCCCAGCGATGACCTGCAAAGCTCGTGAGAATACGGTTCCAGGTAAATGATTGCTCGACGGTTTGTACATTAGGAAACTGAGCGAGTAACTCGGCAGGACCGTGAAGTTGGACGTGAATATAATCCACAGGTGCAAGGTCGTGAATACGAACGATACGACCAGTAAGAGAAAATTGTGTCATAACCCAGCTCTCTGTACTATGTTTGTGTATCACGCTTTACCCACACTACCGCATACCCCTCATTGTACACTTATCTCCTTTTGACACACAGCTCACATCACCTTTGTTATAATGGCAGCATGTCAACAGTTGATAGTAAGAATTATGTTGTGTTGGATCAATATAACACAACCAGCATTGAAGTGTTTGCATGACATCGACAAAAGCACCTTCTGTCTGGGAGAACCGGGTTAATCGGATTGTTTATTGGGTATTGGCACGCTGGTTATGGTTTTTGAGCGGCCTCCTCTTTATTTACGCAGTAGTACCTTGGCTTTCCCCGCTTGCGCGCGCTGCCGGTTTGGATTGGTTAGGTCAGTTGCTTTTTATAATCTATGTGCCACTTTGCCATCAACATGCTGATCGCTCTTTTTTTGTGTATGGCTATCAAGTGGCGTTCTGCCACCGCGATGTGGCGATCTACACTACCTTGTTTGCTGGCGGCTTGTGGTTCAGGCTTGTGCGAGACTGGCTCAAACCATTGTCATGGCGTGTTGGTGTTGTGCTCATCCTGCCAATGGTATTGGATGGTGGGAGTCATTTGTTGGAAGATCTGCTACAGATTGGTTTGCGAAATAATAATCATTCGGTGGGATCGCTCAACTTCTGGCTGCGTATGGTAACAGGGATGCTTTTTGCTGTGGCTATGATTTGCCTGGTCTATCCCCGTGTCGACCGTGATTTGCGGATGGCGCAGATGCCTCCTCGATCTCCTATGGTTGCTGGATAGACCCTAGTGAGGTAAGTAGTATGTACAGGGTTTGTGGTACGTTTGTGTTTGTGTTTGTATTACTGATGGGATGTGGGAACACGCAGTCATCTGCCCCCGAGTCTGTATCGTCAACGGATCTGATATCCGCTATTGCGGTTGAGTCGAAGGTATTGGAACGTGCCGATGCGCTTCCACAGGTTGGTGAAATGGCGCCCGACTTTCAATTTACCATGGAAGATGGCACCACCACAAAGTTAAGCGATCTCCAGGGCCAAAAAGTGGTGCTCAACTTTTGGGCGACATGGTGCCTTCCTTGCCGGGAAGAGATGCCCCATCTGCAACAAGTTGTGGATGAGTATGATGATATGGTTGTTGTTCTGGGTGTCAATAAACTTGAGACAGTCGATGCAGTCAGGCCTTTTGCCGAAGAACTGCAGGTGACCTTCCCACTGATTGTGAATGACACAGGTGATATTTCGGATCGGTACGGCGTTCGTAATCTCCCTGTGAGTTATTTTATCAATAGTGATGGCACGGTGGCCGGAGTTGAAAGTGGTGATGCACTTAACCCATTTAAGCTGGGGATCATGGATTATGAGTTTCTGGAGCAGCAGCTTGCAGTATTGCAATAAACGGGTAACCACCATGTTCCTGCCCCGTATGTATCGTGGAGTAGGTGTTGTATGAGTGACCGTTCTTCGGAAGAGATAGTAGAGATGGCCCAGGCACATATTGATGAACGTGGTGTGTTGGTCGCTGAGCAGCGGCGTATTCGTGATTTGCCCTGGCGCTATGCGTTCTGGGGGGTACTTGGAACGTTGTTATTAGGGTTGCTCGCGTGGCCTGGCACGCCCCTCGATCAAAAGATGTTTGCCGTCGGGCATGGTATCTGTGCTCAGATCAATCTTGTTGAGTTGGGGGGACGCAATCTGCCGATCTGTGCTCGTAATACTGGCATCTATGGTAGTTTTCTGATTACCAGCCTGTATTTGCTTGCGCTTGGGCGTAGCCGCGCAGCAAAGTTGCCGCATTGGTCTATTACCGCTATGCTCGGTTTGTTTGTGATCATTATGGGTATTGATGGTTTTAATTCACTCTTTGTTGATCTTTTCCTTCCACACCTTTACACGCCACAAAATGAGCTTCGCACCTTAACGGGTATTGGTATGGGAACGTCGATTGCCGTGTTATTATTTTTAATTTTGAATATGGCGCTGCGGCGTGATCCAGATACTGATCAACCGATTGTTGCGAACTGGTTTGAATTTGGTGGGGCATTAGTACTGAATCTGTTGATACTCCTCGCATTATATGGCAACATCACCTTTATGTATTGGCCCATTGCTATCATTTCCTGGGTGGGAATCCTGGGTGTGCTGTTTTGTGTCAATCTCCTTATTGCTGGTGTTTTCATGGGTTATGAAGCGGCTGTGACACATGTTGTGCAACTTGCACGACCAGCAACATTAGCAATTGTACTTACGGTGTTTGAACTGAGCATGCTTGCTGGATTTCGTTATTGGTTGGAGAGCCAGGGTTTGGTTGCCATATAATTGGGACGATGTATAGTGTGATAATAAAAAGCGGTGTGGTCCTAGGACCACACCGCTTTCGTATCTCTAGAATAGATAGCGTAAGTTTATACCACTGCTGGTTTTTCGGCCTCAGGCATTGCTGCATCATCCTCATTGGTGATATCGTTTTCGGTTATGGGGGTGATGCCATTTGTATCTGCTACGGTATCTGTCGCAGTTGCTGTTTCTGTATCAGAGATGTCAGTAACTTGTGCTGCACCGACTTCCTGGCTTTCGCTCGAGGCTTCGATTTCTTCTGGTGCGTCGACTTCCTGGCTTTCGCTCAAGGCTTCGATTTCTTCTGCTATGCCAGGAGTTGTATCTTCTGTTCCTTCTTCGTCTGTGCGGCGCAAACTGAGACCCATGCGCTGTCGCTGGGTATCAAGGCTAATGATCTTAGCGGTAATTTCCTGACCTGGCTGGAGAATATCTCGTGGCTGGACCTGTGGATCGGAGCTTAATTCACTCGCATGGATCAAACCTTCTACCGCCTCTTCGATCTGCACAAATGCACCGAACGGTGTGACATTGGTGATTGGCCCGGTAACCAACTGTCCAAGGCTGTACCGCTGGTCAATATTCTCCCACGGATTGTTTTGCAGGCGGCGTATACTCAAACCAATGCGTTCACGTTCAATATCTACCTCGACAACCATCACCTCAAGATCCTGACCTGGTGTCAATACTTCACGAGGGTGATTGACACGTTGCCATGACAACTCAGAGATATGCGCCAGACCATCTGCGCCACCTAAATCGATAAATGCGCCAAAGTTCGTTAGCTGATTGACACGGCCAGCCAAAACATCTCCTGGTTGCAGTTCGGTAAGCAAGCGTTGCTTTTGAGCTTTACGCCAGTCTTGTGTAGCGAGGCGCTCTGAGAGTACCAGGCGGTTGCGATCTCGATCAACCTCAATGACTTTGAGTGGAATAGTCTGGTTAACCATGCGTTGAAGAGCTTGTTGGCGTTCCTCTGCAGCAGTTCGGCCATGGAGTTGGGCGACCTGTGAAGCGGGGACAAAGCCACGAATACGATTGAACTGTACCAGTAATCCACCCTTGTTGTACCCGGTGACTGTACCTTGAATAATGCCACCTTCTTCTTGAAGTTTGGCAGCTTCTTCCCAGTCCTTTGCTATCTGGACTTTGGTCAGGGAAAGAATGAGATCGCCGTCTCGATTCTCAGGGTCGTCTACATATACCTGAATTGAGTCGCCGACTTTAATCGCACTAACAAATTCTTCATCTAGTTCCTGCAAATCCCGATGGGGTATGACACCTTCACGTTTGGTGCCGATTGAAACAAGAATGATATTATCTTCAGTGCGGATAACCATTCCCTCACGCAATTCGCCCCGTTGTGGCTGGGTGTAGTCATAATCATCAAGTAACTGGGTCCAATCGAGATCCTCCATTTCTTGATCGACTTGTCCGGAGTACGGATTCATTATGCTGGCCTCCAAATGTTGAGAATTTGTTGATTATATATCATATCATAAGATATACATTTGTTTAACAGTTTTAGTGTGTTTGTTGGAATGGCATTGTATAATAAAGCCGACAATGCCTGATTTTATGCACTGCCAATATCATACGAGTACCGAGTGCAATTAGATAACTCGGTGGCGCATTCTAGTGCTCGTGTCGGTAAAGACGCCGCACCTCTTGGCCTTATCACTCGTGAAATCTCGGTATAATCGAGTTTGTGGTAGGATAAGCCGACAGTGGAACAATTCCAATAAAATTTTACACCCGGCGCATTATACTGCGCTCCCTACTAACTGTCAAACTTGCATCTCACTCATTCGTCCCCTATACTGATATCTTACTCACCATATCCTAGAGTGTCTTTGATTCTTGTAGTGAGGTATACGTATCGTATGTCTCTTCTTTGATAGGATTGTGTTACGTATGGGTTTGTGGTTTTATTGGCAATCACACCAAGGAGTTCTCCATGCGCCATATCGGCATTATCTACAACCCCCATTCTGCACCGTCTATACAACTGTCGGAAAAACTCAGAGCTTGGTTACAGTCACAGGGAGTTGAAGTGTGGCGAGGAGCATCCCACGAGGGACGCGAACACCCATCCATCATCGAAAATATGGATCTTCTCATTGCAATGGGTGGTGATGGCACAGTGTTGCGCGCTGCTCATCTTGCTATATCGCTTACTGGTTGTAGTGTCCCTGTGCTCCCCGTAGCCTTGGGGCGACTGAATTTTATGGCTGAGCTTACGCCGGATGAACTCTATAGTGGTGTCACAGTGCTTTTGGAAGGTGGGGGATGGTATGACAGACGCACGTTGCTAGAAGCCTCGGTTCATAGTGAGTGTACCGATGTCAATCACATTATTGCACTAAATGAGATTGTTGTGGCACGTGGGGAAATCAATCGTGTATTAACCATTGATGTCGAAATTTATGATGCAAAACTGGCGACCTACCATGCTGATGGCGTGGTTGTCGCAACAGCCACTGGCTCAACCGCCTATGCCCTATCGTGTGGTGGGCCTATTATTGATCCCCGCTCTCATGCACTTTCCCTGGTACCAATTGCAGCGCACCTCACTCACATTCCTTCCTTAGTTCTCCATGAAGATGTGACCATTACCTTGCGTTTGCATGGTCGTCATCACGCCTCCTTTTCTGCGGATGGTCACGAGGCAATTCCTCTCTGTACCGATGATGTTGTTCATATCCGTCAGTCATCTCAAATGTGTGTCTTTGCACGGGTGCACCCTCCCAGCACATTTTATGCGCGTATGGCTCGCCGATTACGACGTGAATAACGCTAGAACGTTTTGCAGACTGGCATTTATGAGGATAAGGTAGTAGGACTATGTGGTGAGATTAAGCTAGTACTTTGTTATGGAAATTATTTTATAGTACTTTAGTTTGCAATAAGCACAGAGACCGAATTGATTTTGCAATAATTGAGCAGCCCATTTTGTTGGTTTTTGGCGTATCATATCTGAGGATATAACTTAGGGTAACGTGAATGCTAGCAACAATTATGATATTGGTCAGGCGCAGCAAACAGTTGTTAGTTAGATACGTTCCCTAAGTTATTTTTATCAAAATGAAAACATTCAGATGTTTTTAACGTTTTTCAACTTTACCCCACTTTTCACTACTATTTTTATACAGCCTGTATCTCTTTACTACTACGTTTTTGTGAAGATGCTGTAGGTACATCAGCTCGCATCAGGCTACCTT
Source organism: Chloroflexi bacterium AL-N1 (assembly GCA_013122435.1). Lineage (GTDB taxonomy): Bacteria > Chloroflexota > Chloroflexia > Chloroflexales > Roseiflexaceae > AL-N1. The sequence continues at coordinate 200,353 of WYDT01000006.1, read as the reverse complement.
CCATCATTTTCAGAAAGGCGCGTCGATCCGCAGCGCGCACCACTGCCTGTTCATGCGCGCGGGCAAGTGCGTGGGGATAGCCCTGCCCTTTCAGACATTGATCATAGACGAGGGTGTGCACCAGATTGACATGGTCCTGGTTGTGGGCCACCCATTGTGGGATTTCAACACGGGCAATTTCGCGCCCGACGCGCATGTAGAAGAAGTGGATAAGATGGTGTCCATACGCTTCCACATTGATACGAGACATGGAGATAAACAACGGTCCGCGTTGCCCGTCTTGCAGAAAATCCGCCAGAATCTCGGCATCTGTCATCCCCTGACATACATAACACGAGGGTTCGCGTCCGGCAGCGGCATCACTGCACTCGTTGCATTTGGCACCACGACCATCTGCTAGCCGTACATCGGGGCAGAACATTAGTCGAATAGTGCCTGCAACTTCGGGAGAGCGCGGCCTGCTGATATACGATGCGACAGGGATATTACGTTGACGCATTTCATCGAGGTAGGTCAGATAAGGCCGTAAGAAATAGTTCTGCACGAATTTTTCTGCTCCAGCAAGAGTCCACCGGACCAGTGTACCATCCTGTAACGCGATACCTGGTATATCGTCTGTCAAAAATTCTTCGGTTAAACCAACCAGGGCAACCCCCTCTTCAACATCGCGTCGTGCACTGAGGTAGTTGCCCTCAATCGGAATACGTCGGACTCCATCACTGAGATAGAGATCCTCTTCACGATAATATAATGATGGCACTGATGATAAACGTGCTTTTGGTTGTGCACCGTAGCGAAGAAAGACACGCCCTATGTTGATGACATAACACGCTGCTGCGCCATGCCGTTCGATATCGATTTGCGAACCATCGGTTGCAACAAGTGCATAATTGTTAGGTCGTGCTGCAACATCATACACTGCGTTGAGGGGCTCAACTGGATGCGCTAATAACCATGCCGCAGTTTCCCGACTAAGATTAGCAGCCGTTGCCCACAATTGATAATTGTGTGCTTCTGTAGCGTAACGTGTGCGTACGGTTGTGGTACGATCACGCTTATCATGTGCTTCAGTCGTCAGTGAACCACTCATCGACCTGATTTGTCGGCTTAAGTTTGTCAGATCAAGTGCCATGAGGTATAACTTTCATTGCATATGGGCGAAAGACCGATCATGCATTGTGTTGACTCTCGCTCAATAAGTTGTGATGCCACGAACAAGCGTGCGTAATATAGCATGGCGCCACAAACTACGCAAGCTATCATTGTTGGTAGGCATCGGTGTCTCTGATCTGCTGTGTTATAATATATATACTAGCATATTATTATGATATATAAAACATCTGGTAAAAATGTATTTCGTAGCATTTTGATCAAGTATATCACATTGAGGAGGCCCTCAACTAATGGAACGGCGCGTTGTTGTGACTGGATTAGGAGTGTTAAGTCCCTTGGGTTTGGGTACAGCCGCCCTTTGGGATGGAATCCAACACGGACGTAGTGGCATAACCACTCTGACACTCTGTGACACAGATGGTCTGCCTTCACAGATAGGTGGTGAGGTAAAGGGTTTTGATCCAAAAAACTATATGGAGACCAAACTCGTCCGTCGTACTGACCGATATATTCAGTTCGCATTAGCTACTGCCGATGAGGCCCTTCGCTCTGCGGAATTAGTTGTCACCCCTGACAATGTGACTGATATTGGTGCCATCATCGGTAGTGGTATTGGCGGTATCACAACGCTGATGGAAGGATTTCATACACTGGAGGAGAAAGGGCCGGGTCGTGTAAGCCCATTCCTCATACCGTCAATGATTAGTAATATGGGTGCTGGTCAAGTGTCAATTACGCATGGCCTTAAAGGACCGAATTATTGTACTACTTCAGCATGTGCGTCGGGTGCCCATGCAATTGGTGAGTCCTTTGAGACCATCCGACGTGGCAACGCAAAGGTCATGGTGACAGGTGGTTCAGAGGCCCCTATCGTACGTATTGCGATAGCATCGTTTGCAAATGCGCGTGCTGTATCAACACGTAACGATGAGCCGGCAAGTGCATCACGTCCTTTTGATGCTACGCGTGATGGCTTTGTACTATCTGAGGGTGCTGCCATACTCATACTGGAAGATCTTGAGTTTGCCCAGCAACGTGGTGCACGTATTTTAGCAGAAATGGTTGGTTATGGTCTTTCGGCAGATGCTCACCATATCACATTACCTCAGGAAGATGGTGAAGGTGCCTTTCGCGCGATGCATATGGCCCTGACACAATCTGGTTCCACAACTGCAGACGTTGATTATATCAATGCCCACGGTACGAGTACCCCATCTGGTGATATAGCTGAAACCAAAGCTATCAAACGTCTATTGGGTGAACGTGCGTACCAGGTCCCGGTGAGTTCAAGTAAATCACAGTTTGGACACCTGCTGGGTGCTGCTGGCCCAATCGAAGCAGTTGTGACCATTCTGGCCCTTCAGCAAGGAATATTACCTCCAACCATTAATTATCAGCATTCCGATACGGAATGTGATTTAGATTATGTCCCCAATCAAATGCGGCGTAGTGACATACAGTTTGCTTTGAGTAATTCATTTGGTTTTGGCGGCCACAATGCGACGTTAGCATTCAGGCGCTTTGTTTCCTGATACAGAGGCAAGCTGTAAGGAAGAAACGTTGGAAACACATCTCTCACCTGGGATGTATAGTATGAATGACACATTATGCCTTCACTTAACAAACTAATTGATCGTTTAGGAGTGATTTTTACTGATGTTAGCCTACTTGAGAGTGCGTTAACGCATCGGTCATTTGTCCATGAACATCCTGACCAGGCTGTTGATCTTATATGCAGTGAACGCCTGGAGTTTCTGGGCGACTCTATCCTGAATTATATAGCGGCAGATGTAATCTTTGCATGGTTTCCTGAGTATAATGAAGGACATTTGACTTCTCTTCGAGCAGCTTTAGTGCGGACTTCTACACTGGCTCAATTTGCTCAGCAATTAGATTTAGGGACCTACCTGCGCCTGAGTAAGGGAGAGGAAGGTAGTGGTGCTCGTATAAGACATTCGTTGTTAGCGGATACATTTGAGGCTCTTCTTGCTGCTATTTATTTGGATAATGGATTAGAGGGAGTGCGAATTTTTATTACCCCGCTCCTTGAGCATCAACTTGAGCAAATTAAGACACATGGTTTGTCGCTTGATTATAAAAGCCGGTTGCAAGAACGGTTACAAGCGGCCTACAATATTACGCCAGTCTATAATGTCATAGCTGCCGAAGGCCCTGATCATCAGCGAGAATTTACCGTTGAAGTGCTTGCTAATAGCCAACGGCTTGGTGTGGGTCAAGGGCGAAGCAAACAAGCTGCCACCCAGGATGCGGCTCGTGCTGCATTGGAAAGTGCTACGGACGATCTTATATGAAGAGTTGGTATTGAATATGTCCAGATTGCTGGTCACAGGTGGCTCAGGATATTTAGGCGCAGAAATCACAGGTCAGGCAAAAAATGGCCCTTGGCACACGTTTGCCACATACTTCTCTCAGCGCCCTGTAGAATCAGATGTCGAATTCTGGCAACTTGATATTCAAAACACGACTGAAATTGATTATATTATCGGATGTGTTCGTCCCACTGTTGTCATACACACAGCGTATCGCCAAAACGGACCTGATGTCTGGTCAATTAACGCACAGGGAGCCGAAATAGTCGCACATGCCGCAAGAGAGATTGGTGCACGTTTTATTCATCTGTCTACTGATGCTATTTTTGATGGCGAGAGTAATGTCGCCTATACGGAAGCAGTCGTACCAAACCCGATAACTCCATATGGTGAGGCCAAGGCTGCTGCGGAACATATGGTTGTTGCAGCCTATCCACAGAGCTGCATTGTTCGCACGTCATTAATTTACGGTGGTAAGACCCCCAGTATGCATGAAAAGTTGGTTTTGGATGCACTGGATGGTCAGAATGACATTTCCTTTTTTACGGATGAAATCCGTTGTCCCATCCAGGTGTCTGATCTTGCTCAGGCTCTTCTGGAATTGGCAACGATAGATCTATCTGGCATACTCCATGTTGCAGGGCAAGATGCAGTAAGTCGTTATGAATTTGCTTGTCTCATCGCAAAGGTACAACAACGCTCATCGGACACACTGCGATCAAGTTTGAGTGCTGAGAGTGGGATACAGCGACCGCGAAATTGTGCTTTAGATTGTTCGAAGGCTGCGAAAGTGTTACGTACACACCTGCGCGGTGTACGTGATGTTTTACGCTAATCGGAAATACCACAAGAAGTGCTATGATGCCTGTCGATCAGAATATTACTGACCTGATTGCAGAAGTGCAAGATTTAGATATGTTAACTCGTGCACATGCGGCATATACGCTTGGCATGCTGGGTGAGTCAGCCGTTCAGCCACTGGTTCGCTTACTTGGCCATAGTGATCAGGATGTTCGTATGCGGGTGGCATGGGCGCTTGGCGTGATTGGACACCCAGCGTTACCAGAGTTGCTCGCAGTGATCGATGATGCCGACTCGGTGTTACGTAGTGAAGCTGTACGGGTGCTTGGGGTGATTGGCGATAGTGCCGCACTTGATCATCTTACCCGTGCACTTACCGATGCGGATCCACGTATTGCACAACGAGCAGCAGCAGCACTCGGTAAAATTGGTGATATGCATGCGTTACAACCACTTCTAACGGCTTTACAACATCCAATACCCGATGTGCGATACACCGTGTGTGGAGCTTTGGCTCGCTTGCATGCAGGCCGCGCCATCTCACAACTTGAACGACTTGTTCGCGAGGACAGTGGTGTGACATCCTGGGGGGCATCGGTGGCTGTCGCAGCACAATATGCTATTCAGACGATACGCACAAATTATTCTGTCAGATAAGCTATATTATAATGTAGAAGGTCTGGACATTGATGTGCTTTACTCTATGTAGTCTTTCTGTTATAATTTGCACCGCTTAATCATCTCCTAAATTGTACATAATCTTCTGTGATTGAAATGCTGACTCGTGCAGTGATGCCGGGTACATATATATTAAGAGATTCATTGGATTGAATTTCTCTTCATCCTCAGGCAATGTTGTTAAGTATGTCCTGAGGTTACCTATGAGTACCATCTGGTGGACAAAGCCAGTATTTAGTTGTTTGACGAAAGGAGGCACTTCATCACAACGGGATAGCTTTTCACTTTTGATGACTTTTACAGATTCCTCACATGCAAAATGGAGACAAGTCCTATGCGATTTGCAACACACAAGCGACATCCTATGGTCGCACTACTTCTTTTATTTATTTTGATCATTCCCATTATAGCCGCTTGCGGTGGTGCTACACCTGCCGAAGAACCAGCTGCTGAAGAACCAACCGCTGAAGAAGGGGCTGCCGAAGAACCAGTCGCCGAAGAATCGGCCACTGAAGAAGGGGCTGCCGAAGAACCAGCCACTGAAGAAGGGGCTGCCGAAGAACCAGCCGCCGAAGAAGAGCCTGCTGATGGCGCAGCATCTGGAGACCCCGATGCATTTCTCGTTTTTGGTGGCTCTGGTGAGCCAGATTCGCTTGATTCGATGAATACAACGGCTGGTACGTCCTTAATCGTTACACGACAAATTCTCGAAACATTGGTTGGATTTGCACCAGGTTCGTTGGATCTGGAGCCTTTGCTTGCTGAGTCATGGGAGTCCAATGAGGATGCTACAGAGTGGACTTTTACCCTCCGTGAAGGGGTTATGTTCCACGATGGCACACCATTCGATGCCGAGGCGGTGGTCTTTAACTTTGAGCGCATGGCCAACCCTGATTTTGAGTTTGGCTTTCGCGAAGAGGGCAATACCTTCCCGATCTTTGCCGATATCTTTGGTGGGTACGTCGGTGAGGAAACCACGATTTGGGAATCGGTTGCTGCTACAGATGAGCGCACCGTCGTCTTTACTCTGACACAACCATTGCCCCTGTTCCCTAACTATGTCGCAGCATCATATTTTGGGATCTCAAGCCCAGAAGCTATTCGCGAAAATGGCGTTGCGTATGGCACTCCAGATGTAGGTGGTATTGGTACCGGCCCATTTGCCTTCTCTGAGTGGAGTCCTGGGCAGAATGTCACATTGGTGCGTAACGAAGAATACTGGGGTGAAGCTGCACGTATGCCAGGTGTGGTTATTCGTTTTATTGGTGAGGCACCGCAGCGTCTGGCCGAGCTTCAGGCCGGTTCGGTAGACTTTACCATCAACCTTGCGCCAGATGCACGTGCGACCATTGAAGGCGACACGAATCTGGCATTGACGCCGCTGGAACCATTCAATATTGCTTATCTATCAATGAATATCAACAACCCACCGTTTGATGATGTTCTTGTTCGTCAGGCAGTTGCACATGCGATCGATCGAGAGGCAATTCTCGAGGGATTCTATGGTGGTGTTGGTGAGATCGCCAATGACTTTCTACCAGAGGTTTTGAGTTGGGCGCGCTCAACAGAACTTGAAACCTTTGAATACGATCCGGACCGTGCGCGAGAACTTCTGGCTGAAGCCGGGTATCCAGATGGTTTTAACACTATGACGTTGGTTGATGGTAGTGAAGGCCCAGTAGAACTCTGGTACATGCCGGTCTCTCGCCCTTACTATCCTACCCCAGAGGCCGTTGCCGAAGTCTATGCCACGTATCTGGCCGATGTTGGTATTGAGGTGGAACTGCTGACTGAAGATTGGGGTGTATATCTCGATAACTGGGATGCTGGACAGAAGAATGGTCTGGTGATGCTTGGTTGGACAGGTGATTATGGCGATCCCAATAATTTCCTCTTCACCCACTTTGGGCCTGGTAATGTTCCTGAGGCTGGCTACGAAAATCAGGAGGTATTTGATCTGCTAAATCAGGCTGGTGCTGCGACATCACAAGATGAAGCGGCTGAACTCTTCCAACAGGCAGGAACGATCATTAGTCAAGAATTACCTCGTATACCCATTGTGCACGCGCCACCAGTATATGCACAAAACGCTGCTCTCGAGGGTTGGGTTCCTGGCCCGACCGGAGGAGAGCCATTTGCGCCAATCTTTATTGAGAAGTAATTTGTTTTTTATGGGGTATCGGACGCGTTTCACCGCGTTCGATACCGCTTGGGATATATTATGGGTCGTTACATTGTCAGGCGATTGTTAGGCATTATTCCGGTATTACTCGGGATATCTTTTGTGGTCTTCCTCCTGCTGCGCCTCATTCCGGGGGATCCAGCTCTGTATATTTTAGGTGAACGTGCGACAGACCAGCAACGTCAACAGTTGCGAGAACAGTTAGGTCTGAATAAGCCGCTATTTTTTAATTTTAGTGGTGAAGGAGATGTGCTTGACACACAGTACTTCTTCTTTATGGGGAATCTCTTTCGCGGCGATCTGGGTAATTCCATCATCCGGCGTACGAGTGTGGCCGGGGAACTACGCGTATTTTTCCCCGCGACTGTTGAGCTGACGCTCTCTGCATTGTTTATCGCAACATTTGTGGGGGTGACAACAGGTATTGCTGCTGCTATTCGACGTGCGTCACTCTTCGACGCAGCTAGTATGACGGTCGCGTTGGTAGGTGTATCTATGCCTATCTTCTGGCTGGGTTTGATGCTACAATATTTGTTCGCCGTCAATTTGCGTGTTTTACCAATTAGCCAACGTGTTGATGGTAATCTCGTTCGTAATGTCGATATGATTACGGGTTTCTATACACTTGATGGATTTCTGCTTGGTCGCCCTGACATTACGCTCAACGCATTACAACACCTTATATTACCATCAGTAGCGCTGGCCACAGTTCCACTGGCAATTATTGCACGTATGACTCGCTCGGCCATGCTCGAAGTACTCGGTCAAGATTATGTTCGCACAGCCCGCTCAAAGGGCTTACGAGATCGTGTGGTGATTTTACGACATGCCTTGAAGAACGCGTTACTGCCCGTTGTGACTGTTATCGGTTTGCAACTTGGCTTGCTCCTTTCCGGTGCTATCTTAACCGAAACGGTGTTTTCCTGGCCAGGTATTGGTACATGGATTCTCAATGGCATTCTGGCGCGCGACTACCCGATTGTACAAGGGGGGATCATGTTTGTGGCTGGCATATTTGTGTTTGTGAATCTGCTTGTTGATATGTCGTATGCAGCACTCGATCCTCGTATTCGTTACTAATACAAGCGCAAGTTGTTCTTTCTATTCAGGTAAATAAGTTATTATGGCAACAACTACTGCTCAACAAAGTCCCGATGTTGAACTTATGCGTCCGCAGCGGAGTCTCTGGCATGATGCCTTGCAACGACTCATTGGTGGGAGTACTGGGCGCATTGGTTTAGCTATTGCGCTCTCACTCGCACTTGTTGCGATTTTTATTCCTGTCTTTATGCCCTATGACGCTCTGCGTGATAGAAACCTCCGTGTGCGATTGCTGGAACCAAGCTGGTTGTTGTCTACGGATGATCGTGCACAACGTGAACTGAGTCTTATGGCACATCCTTTTGGAACAGATGATCTTGGTCGTGATGTGTTTGTACGAGTCTTACATGGATCACGGGTTTCGCTCACGGCTGGTCTGTTTGCTGTGTCCATGGCTGTTGTTTTCGGCTCATTATTAGGTTTGATTGCCGGGTATGTTGGTGGATGGGTTGATACGATTGCGGTATGGATCATGGATATTATGCTGGCATTCCCCAGTATTTTGCTGGCAATTGCCATCGTATCGGTACGTGGGCCAGGTCTATTTAATACCTTACTTGCGGTAGGTATCGTCGAAATTCCCATTTTTGGTCGTATTGCGCGTGCGACGGTGCTCTCAATCCGTCAGCAAGAATACATCACGGCAGCAACAGCGACTGGGGTGCGTCCGCATCGGATATTGTTTCTACATGTCCTGCCAAATAGCCTTGCCCCTATGATGGTTCAGGCGACCCTGTCAATTGCTACGGCCATTATTAGTATTGCGGCGCTGGGGTTTTTAGGATTGGGTGCAGAACGACCAACTCCTGAGTGGGGGACTATGCTGTCTGATGCACGCGATTTTATAGGGCAGGGTAAGTGGTGGTATGCCACGTTTCCCGGTTTAGCTATTATGGTAACGGTCCTGGGCTTTAATTTGTTAGGGGATGGATTACGTGATGCGCTCGATCCGCGGCTTCGCAGATAGTGAGATTAGCCTGGACATCCTGAGACTTACTGGATTAAATGTATTCGAGTTGGCTTACACGTCGTCGCCATTCTTCTTTAATCGCCACTTTGTCGTCTGAAGAGCTATTCAAAAAGTCCATAGTGAGACGATTGAAGACATTGGTGTGATCAAGAAAGGGGAAGTGATGTGCTTTGGGGATTTTGATTTTTTGTTGTAAATGTTTGTAATCTTCCTGCAAAAAATCAGCGTGTGTATGACTTACGAGACTATCTCGCTCACCATAAATGCCTAAAAGTGGCGCTTCTAGTTTTGCTAAATCTTGGCGAAGATCAGTTTCTAGGATAGCTGTGATGACTTGCTGCACTAGTTTTTCAGATAAACTTTCGGTATCTTCGATAATCTCTTTATGAATTTCTGGATCATCCATTTCAAACTGACGTATCAGTCGTGCCCATATATTTGTGGGGTTGGATCGCCCAAAAAGACGAGAAAGCGCGCCGGGGCGGACAATCTCTTGCAGTTGTACACCATCAATAGGTGTATTGCTCACAATAATTTTGTTAAAGCGATCTGGATGCAAGCTAGCTGCTCGAATAGCCACCATGCCCCCGAGTCCATGGCCTGCAAGATTCACTTTGGTAATCCCAAGATGATCCATAAAACGACAAATCATCGTGACGTATGTTGATAGTGAGTAGTCACTTTCGTTTCTGTCGGACTCACCAAAGCCCCAAAAGTCGAGTGCGTAGGCGCGATAGCGTTCTGAAATATGGTCCATGGTTGGTAGCCAGTAACGCCAGGACCCCAGCCAACTATGGAGAAAAATAATTGGCTGTCCACGTTTGCCTACAACTTCGTAGTGTACTAAACGATTGTCAAGATGAAGAGCACTCACAATGTATATTTGCCGCAATCACTAATTGTATATGATAGACCGATAATTTGTACTGTACTAGCTGTCTTGTGTTTCTTCTACTTGTTCAGCTTGTTTGACAGGAACGATGAAGCTAAAAGTGCTTCCTTGTCCTAATTTACTTGATACCCACATCTCGCCGCCATGACGTTCAATATATGATTTCGCAATAACCAGACCTAATCCCGTACCTCCTGCTTCGTCACGTAGCGGATTGTCTGCTCGATAGAAGCGTCGGAACAGGTGCTTTTGATCTTCCTCTGAAATACCAACACCATTATCTTCAACGTCCATTTGGATCATGCCAGATGGATTAAGCACCACCCGAACAGTTATTGAACCTTCAGGGTAGGTATATTTTACGGCGTTTGAAAACAGATTCATGGTAACCTGGGTTAGTCGTCTAGGGTCTGCAATAATAAGTGGTAAGTTATCCTGTAAATCGATTATAGCAGTAATTGATTTACGCTCTAATTCAGCATGCATGGTCTGTAGGACATCATGAACGATGTTTGGTATATCGACCTCATCAAGATTAAGTTCAATCTTATCTGCATCGATCCGCCCGATTTCAAGAATGTCATTAATCAGATCCATAAGACGCTTGGTGTTATTTTTGACCACATTCAGATACGGAAGTTGTGCTTCCACAATGGGACCACCTGCTCCCAGTAGCAAGAGATCCACATACCCTTTGATTGATGTTAGTGGGGTACGTAGTTCATGTGAAACACTGGAAACAAAGTTCTGCTTTGCTCGATCTGCTTCGATTTCTCTTGTGACATCACGCAAGACTACTACACTGCCAAACTTCGTATGTTCTGTGCTAAAGACTGGTGCGAAGTTGAGTTCTAGTGTTTGTGGAGGTGAAGGCAATTCTAGTGATCGGTTGATGTTTTGATCTTGATTACTTAAGACATCTAATCCCTCCTGTAATCCTGTATGAATAATGGCTGCCCGTTGTCGCGTTTCGTGATTATGGCCTAGTGTATTAATATTGTGTAGTGGTTGATGAAGAACGCTGACCGCAGGTATATTGAGCATCTCTTGTGCTGCTGGGTTGAACAAGATAATTTGTTGGTCTTCATCAAGAACGATAACACCTTCACCAAGGCTCTGGAGAATAGCCTGGTTTTTACTGGTTTCCTCGCTTTGATGATGGAGCAGTGTGGCTCTTCTCTCACCCATCTCACTGATAAATGAGAACAAAATTGCATTGTTGATCGCGATAGCACTCTCATTAGCTATGGTCCAAAGGAGTTGCAGTTGAACCTCTGTGAAATAGTCTACTTTGGGGCTGGTTAACAACAAAACCCCCAGTGGTTCTTCCCGTGCGATGAGGGGAATTGCGACAACGGAGCGAACTTCATCAGCACGACCTTTCTCCTGTAACCAGCGCACATCATAATAAACGTCCGCAATACGAACTGGTTTTTTCTTATCTACTACCCAATCTGCAAGACTAGGTCCTTGCTCGAAGGTTATGGGTGTATTGACAGGGCGCACCACATTTTCCTTATCAAGCACAGCATGACAGATCAGTGTCTTACTCTCTTGATCAAGCAACATAATGGAGCCACGTTGCACGCCCACGGTCCGAGACGCCAACGCCAGTGTTTTGGTCAGTGTTTCATTAAGATCTAAGCTTGCGGTAAGTTCGAGTGTGATTGCATGTATTGCTTGTAAGCGCTCTTTCTCATCGGTAAGTTGTTCGTTTAGTTCAGCCAGTGCCGCTGTACGATCTTTGACACGCTGTTCAAGTTCTGTGGCAAGCGTGCGAACCTCATGAAATAGGCGTGCACTTTCCATAGCTTGTCCGGATTGGCTGGCAAAGATCAACATGAGCGACTGTTCACGTTCTTGCCAATCTCGTTGTTGCCGTGACCCCACCCAGGCCGCGCCGATTGGGTTTTCTCGTGGCCCTATGAGTGTGCCAATTGCGCTTTGGATTCCTAGCGAGAGCAAATCTGTCAACGGATTCTTGAGTTGGCTAATATTATTTAAGGCAACAGGTCTATCTGTATCCAGCAGTAATCTTGCCAGAGTATGGTCTGGCTTTGGTGTTTCAATTTTGATTTCAAGGGTTTGATTGTCGAGAACCGTGTGCTGTGATACCTTTTGTTGTTCATCAAATAAGAACAATACACATATCTCACCACTTAATATCTCAATAGCACTTGAAGCAATAATGTGTTGTACTTCCGTTGAATCCAGTGTGCTTGATAGCGAGACACTCATGGCATAGAGAACTTCAATTTCCTTGAAGCTTTGGCGTGTTTCACCTAAGAGGCGTGCATTTTCAAATGCGATAGCTCCCCAGGATGCAATCGTTGACATCAGTCGCAGATCATCTTGGGTATATGCTTGTTCTCGCTCATAGTCACGAATGGCGATAACACCCAAGACGTGATCTGTGGCAATCATTGGAACCGCTAGCCAGGATTTTGGTAGTTTTTTCGTGGTGCGAATACCCCTGGATCGCAGTAGTCTTCGAATATCATTTCCCTTTTGTAAGACAGGAGTACGGGTCTCAATAATAGATCTGTTAAAATTGTCTTCAATATTTTTGCCATGGACTGTGCTAATTTGAGAGACCCCGTGGTAAAGTGGGTAAGTAAAATGATCACGTCGCTCATCATAAAGAGCTATGTAAAAATTTGTTGTATCTAACAAACGACTTGTTTGTCTGTAAATAAGCTCAAAAAGCTGATCGAGATCTGATACAATACTCAGTTGTTGTCCAATTTCATTAAATGTGGCCAGCTCTTCAATACGACGTCCCCGCTCCTGGAAGATACGCGCATTATTAATAGCAATAGCGGCTTGATTAGCAACCGTTGAGACAAAGCGTAAGTCATCTTCTGAAAACTTGTTGGTTTCATAACTTTGAATATTGATGACTCCCAACATCTCGTCACCAGATATAATTGGAACAATCAGGAATGACTCTTCAACATGTGTACCCACACCAACACGCTCTCGAGTATCAATTGGTTCCCGATATTGTTCTGCTTCTTCGTGGCTATGAAGTAGCAATGACTGACGCTGTGTGATGACCCAGCGATTGATACCTCCTTTGGTAATTGGCAAGGAGGCAGTATTCATAGGCATACCACAATCATAAACGACTGGGTAATGGAGGAGTTGCTCATCTTTGTCATAGAGTACGATGAGCGACGTGCTGACATCAATCACGCGTCCTAGCTCAGCAACTAGACGTTCCAGCATGTCATTGAGATCGAGTGTAGAGGTAATAGCACTACTAATATCTCTCATAACACTGACTTCACTTAACCTGCGCTCACGTTCTGCAAAGAGGCGTGCATTGGCAAGTGCTGTAGCTGCCTGGCTCGCCACAGTCATGAGGAACCGTTGATCTTCTTCATCAAAGGCAAAAGGGTGGTAACTTTGTACATTGATGATGCCTAAAACATCGTCACCTTGTACAATAGGAACACTCAGCCAGGATGAAGTTTGTTGTGGACCTTCCTCTGGTTCTCCTGATGATAACGCTTTTACTTCCTCATTCGTACGCAACAATATAGGACGCCGCTCAATCACAACCCGTTGTGACAAACAGCTTACATCATTGACGAGCATTGTTCCATTGATAGGTTTAGAACTTCCTCTGTTCCAGTGAATAGGAAAACTCAGCCGATGTGTTGCTGTGTCGTGTAATGCAATAAACGAATTGGATATATCGAGGAACGTTCCTATCCCTTGATGTAGCTCTGTTAATAGTTCATCTAATGCAAGCGTGGCATTGATCCGCTCACTAATATAATTAAGAGCAGTCAGTTCTCGGATACGACGTTCACGTTCTTCAAAAAGACGTGCGTTTTCTAAAGCAATGGCTGCTTGATCTGCCATACCGGAGAGTAGTCTTATCTCGTCAGTACTAAACTCACGGTGTTGTACGGTCATTACACTCAATACACCAATGGTTTGGTTCTGGTATACAACTGGTACTCCCATAAATGACGTGAGGTTGTGATCCCGGTTAAATTGGGAATAGAGTGAACTCCCCATCTTTTCTACATCATCAATGACCAGTGGTTGGTTGGTTGCTGCTACTTGCCCCGTCAATCCTGAACCAACCGGAACATTTAAGGTATTGGCCACGTTTTCAGGGATACCTAGCATAGCAGCCGGCAGTAAAACCTCTTTGTCATTAATTGTCCAGAGTGCAACTGTATTGACTGCTAATTGATGGCCGACAACCTCCATCAACATATCTAGCACTTCTTGTGGTTTGAGTGAAGAGCTCAGTACCCGTGCAGCTTCGAGGAGAGTTCCCAATTCCCCAACTTTCCCTTTTAGTGCATCAGCACTACGCTGCGTCTGATCAAATAACCGCACATTTTGTATACCAAGGGCAGCCTGGCTTGCCACAGTCGTCATAAAGGCAAGTTCTCGTTCACCATATGTGTTCGGAACATAACTTTGGATGGAGAAGATGCCGAGAACATTATTGTCGCCGTCTAGAAGTGGTACACCTAACCAAGATGCTGAACGAAGTTCTTCGTTGCCAAATTGTATAGGGGTAAAGGTGAGATCTGATTTTTCTTTTTGTAGGTCGCGCAGCAGAAGTGGCTGTTTTGTCCGAATAATATATTCAGTGAGACTCCCAGGTGTCAACTGTTTGGAGATAATCGTAAATTTATTAATACCTTTATCAACTTTGAATTCGAACGCGTTTGTTTCAAAGCTGTGATGTCGAACGAGAATATACGCGGCATCAATGGTGAGAAACTGTGTTAAACACGCATAGATACCACCAAGCATTTTCTGCAAATCCAGCGTCGAATTCGTAATGCGACTAATCTGGTTGATAACATCCAGTTCTGTGATACGTCGCTCACGTTCTTGGAAGAGACGTGTGTTTTCCAGGGCTACTGCAAGCTGATTTGCTAATGTTGAGAGAAATTGAATATGATGCTCACTAAAGGCATCTGGGTCGAAACTCTGAACGGAGAGTACCCCAATGACTTGGTTTTGACTACGGAGCGGAATACCGACCCATGATCGAATGGTCTCACCTAGATGAACGGGTTGAACAGGCAAGTCTTTCTCTTCAGAAACACAATCATGAATATATTGTGGTGTTCCAGTGTCAATAACCCACCCAGTAAGTCCACCCTTGGGGTAGATTTGTTTATGCTGGGTGGTTAATATTTCTCCCTCACGCATGAAGAGTTCCATGCGGTTGCTTTCTCTTTGTTCATCGTACGATGCCACAAAGAGAAATGATGGTGTCCCCATATAGGCAACAATCTCATTGTATACACGCATAAGGAGTTCATCTAAATCAAATGTGGCGACCGTTGCAGCACTAACCTGGAACAATGCCCGCATATGTTCTGCTTGATTACGCTCTTCTCGTAAGAGGTAGACGTTTTCGATGGCAATTGCCGCCTGATCAGCGAAGATAGCCAGGGCTTCGACTGAGCGCTCGTTGGGCCGTTGCCCATCAAACGGATCATCAACAGACATAATACCAAGAAGTTTCGCACGTGTGCTATAAAGAGGAACGAGCAGTACGTCATCTGGTTGCCACTCATTAGTTTCTGGTTGATCTTTGACTACTGATACATGGATATCTCGTATATCGACATTAGCGGTAATGTCGAGAAAATCATCGGAAGGAACAAAAAAACATCGTCCCAGTCGGTATTTCCTATCAATAAACTGATTTATCAGAGTCTGTGGCCATACACCATTACGTAAGCGTTCAAGTTCTGTGAGAGGAAGCCCTGCACCAGTAAACACCCGCATAATATCAGGATCATTAGCATCAACGAGATTAAAAAGAACGGATCGATACCGTGCAATTTCTACAACACTAAATGCCACTTGTTCAAGAATTTCTTCAAGTGAGCGGTCTGCACGCAGTGCCTGGCCTATGCCAAGCATCTCATTGAGTAAGCTGGCGCGTTGTTGTAAGCGTTCACGCTGTCGAACCTGCTCCTGATAACTTTGTGCATTACCAATGGCGAGGGCTATCTGATCGGTAAGTGCCCGAACAAACTCAACTGCCTCGTGATCAAATGCATGTGGTTGTGTGCTGTGGACGTTGACAACACCAACAATGTGATCTTCGTAAAAGATCGGTATGGCGAGCGCAGATGCGGTAGATGGCCCAATTGCTTCTACTCTATCATCACTATCATGTAACTCATCGATAATGGTTGCTTCACCACTAGTAAGGGCTTTTTCAGCCGCAGTTGTTCCCTGAGCTAATTTTTTTCTCAGTAGAAGGGTGGTATCAGAAGTACTATATCCAGACGTTGCCATAATTTGATAGGATGAGAGGTGGTGATGATCTTGAATCGCAACGTAGCCTACAAGTTCCAGCGTCTCAGCATCAAGAACTTGTAAATCATCTTTCTGGCCTTCTTGCAGGGCAATATATGCATGGGTTGCTGGGGTTGCCCGTAATACCTCTTTTAATGCAAAGCTGAGAATACGATCTAACGCAATGGTAGACGTTAAATGCCGACTGATTCTTTGTAGCGCCGTGAGCTGCTGGACACGACCACGGAGATGATGGTCCGTTTGCTCATATTGGTGCATTGCGACAATGGCTCTTGCAGTAATATCGGCTACTAATAGTAAAATGCGCTCGCTTGCAGCAGAAAAGGCATTTGTCTCATTACTAAATAATTCTAAGACACCGAATAGTTGGCTACCAATACATAAAGGGATACCTATATAACTATTTATGGTATCTCCATTGATTAATTCGGTAATGGCTGGTTGGACTGGTGGATGTGCCAGATCTGATAATCGTAAGGGTGTTCGATAGCGCGCAACCCATCCTCCCAGACTCTCTGATAAGGGATAGTGTGTGTTATTCGAGGAGACCTCGGTTTGAATACCTTCTGTACGCCAGACATGCAACTGTTGTTCGGCTGCTTCATATAGATAGAACTGGATACCTTTGAAAGAAGTAAGTGTGCCTATCTCTTCAAAGAACGTGGTCAATATTTCACCCAGAGTTTGACTCGTATTCAGTTTTTGACTTATTGTCTGTAGGTGTTGAAATGCAGCAGTCTGTCTTTGTGCGGTTTCCTGCGAGCGTGAACTTATTACAGAGAGGGCGACCTGATTTGCAACAGTATGAGCAAAGTTGATTTCTACATTATTGAAATATCGATGGCTCTTGTTATAACCGATATACAATAACCCAGCAGTTTGGTCTTGAGCTTTTAGAGGAATGAGTAACGCACTAGGATTTCCAAAGAAGTCTGACAAACGAGCCAGTGCCTGATTGTCTGCGTGGTTTCCGTTATTCGTAAAAGTAAGTGCTTTTTCTGTGGTTTCTAAAAGTTGCTGTACAACTGGCTGTTCATCCAGAGAATAGGACAATCTTGTTTGAAGCTCATCACCATCAGTACTGTAGGAAACCGCCTCATACAATGTCGTTGGATCATCTGAATCATAGAGGTGTAAGGCACAATTGTCAGCTCCCATTGCTATCGCGGTATTTTCAACGGTTCGTGATAGGATGGGTTCTATATCGGTTGTCGAACTGATCGTATGGGCGTTTTCATAGAGCACAAAGAGTTCACGCTCATGTTGTTGCTCTTGTGCAAGAAGTTGCGTATTACGCAGCAATAAGACAGCAGGTTGTATCTCTGGTTCTAAGGTATGAAGATCTGCCTCCTGAAATGCTGGATGGTCTGGTGTACGAAGTAAGAGTAACACGCCAAGCAGTTCTTCTTGAATCTCAAGCGGGATACCCATACACGACTGCCAGGAACCGATGTTACGGTCAGGCAATTGATAATCACGCCCACTACAGTCAGTTAAAATAGTAGATACCCGTTGTCGTGCGACCTGCCCAACAAATCCACCGTGTACGGTTATGTACAATTCTTCAGTGTTGTGGTTGAGCCCATGACTGAGAAATAATTGAAGATAGTGTTCATTATTATGAAGGTAGATCGCAACAGCCTGGGCTTTACTAAACGCAGCAACACGCTCAAGAAATGATTGTAATGCTTCTTGTACGCCCAGTTGGCTTTTAAGATCAAGATTACAACAGGAAAATAGATTTGTCTGCGTATCTTTGATCTTCGTGATTTCATCATAGTGAAGATGTATCAGCAGCTCTAAATAGCTACGTAGAGTAGTAATAAATCCTTCTGTGAGAATAGTTTCTATATGTGCCGTTTTACCGAGAAATAAGTGTCCGATGGTGTGTTGTTGCCACATGATCTGCACAGAGACCATATCAAGGTTGTGTGTGTGTCCATTCTGTGAAAGAAGTTTCTGTTGCTGTTGGTGGTCAATGCCCCAATGTACAATATTACGGGTTTCTTTATCAGTTTGGAGCAAAAGCAGACCAGAAGGACACGATAGATGAGCGCGTATACACTCAGCAATACGTCGTGTTAAGGCATCTATGTCTCGAAGAGTTATGCTATCCTTACCGCAAGCTGCCAAATCAGTAAAAAGATTCCATACCTGAGATGGCGGCATTGCTACTGCTGTCGAGTCCATAATGTAAGGAATGCTCCTCCCATAAGGGTACTATTGCGAATTGTAAAATGTAGGAGCAGGTAAATACACGGCCCCGCGCTCAACAGTTGACACCATGCGCGTTATGATGAGTGAGTCTACTCATCTACTCAAGAACGACCATAACTAACATGACTCTTACGACCTAGCTCACGTGCTTCTGCTTGCGCTTTTTGACGAGCATCCTCTGCTGTTTCGCTAAGTTCTCGAATATCATAGAATGGACCATCATCACTGGTTAGAACCCCAACCGAGAGTGACATGAGCGGTACTTGACGCGTATTCCCCTGCTCGTCATTAATGACGATGTAGCCATTACGTTTGTCTTTGTAGTTGTAGTGCAATCCAATTTCTGAGTCAAAACGGGCACTGAGTTTTTCGCAAATGGGACGGATATGTTCTGGTGAAGAGGTGATAACAAAGTCAGGGCCGACTACCATCTGCCCGATAAAATCATCGGTTCCACCAAGTTCATTGACAACCTCACTGACCAGAAGGGCGGTGAACTTTAAGACATCTTCACCGACTACCGCACCATAGGATTGCGTAAAGGTATCAAACCCGCTTATGTGTATCTGGCCTAAGGCCCATCCAGATCCTGCTATAAGGGTACGATACTGTTCATTGATAAGTTCAGCTGTTGGTAGATTAGTCACAGGATGTGCAAGATTCTTCTGACGGGCACGATCAAGCGCATTCTTGACGATCGTGTGAACCTCTTCTATGTCAAATGGTTTTACAATGTAATAGTCGGCCTGTACTTCACCAAGACCTTTTAACCGATCTTGTTTTTCTCCGCGAGCGGTCAGAAAAATGATGGGAATATGCCGGGTACGTGCACTTTGTCGTAGCGTTCTGCCAATCTCATAACCTTCCATATCGGGAAGATTAACATCAAGAAGTGCGAGGCTTGGTGGCATCTTTCGACACATCTCAAGAGCCGTTTGTCCGCGCATAGCTGTTTGGACTTCGTATCCCTGTGATGTAAAGTAAATTTTGAGAAGACTTGAAATATCAGGAGCGTCTTCGACGACTAAGATTTTTTCTTTACTCACCGTGATGTCCTCCTATGACCCACGCTAGCTGATTCAGATACAGGTAAGGGCAGTGACTCGGTTGTCCCTGTGTGTGGCTTATTTTGGTATTGTATGGTGCGTGTATGCATATCATATGAATTGGGCCATACAAAGACAGTTCGTTCTGGTTCTCCAAACTCATCTAATTCAGTTTCTCCATCTGTTGCAATGTTGACATTGTATGATATTACTGTCGACGGCTCACCATAAATAAGTGTAGAGTTTGAGCCTATCATGCGACCAGGATACACCACAAACCCACTGCCTATGCGGCAATTATGCCCGACTGCCGATCCCAACACTGGCAATTCTACATCCACTAATTCACCATTGTGATACGTTCGTAGTGGCTCATTCAGAAGATGGAAATCGGTAAATATATTACCTGCTCCGATGAAAGTGTTTCGTCCCACGACACACATCTGAAGACAGGTTAGCTGGGCAATCATAGTGTTTTCCATAAGGGATGACATGAATAGCGCTGTATTCCACGGGAGGTAACAACGGTCACTAACCACACTGAGCATAACCTGACAGCCCTGCATAATATTAACATTATTACCAATTAAACTATTGGTGATAACCGCTCCTGCGCCTATGTTCACGTTGTTTCCAATGATCGTAGGGCCATGGATAATAGCAGTTGGGTCAATTGAGCAGTTCTTGCCAATTTTTACCAAGCGTGAACTCGCAAGAAAGTTGTTGCGCCAGCCCGGTGCAAAGGGATTCAGTTTGTGTCCTAATGTTGCGAGAGAGACTGATAATTTTTCTTTCCAGCTTTCCTCAACCAGTTGCTCATGAATGCGCCCCAGAGAAAACACGCCAAATGGTGAGTTCGCCATGAAGACATGTACCCAGTTTTCAATCGAGAGAAATGCACGTCGTGGCACCTGGAATATAAGATCCCCCTGATTAGGAGCCATGTAACTTGGTATATGATAATACCCCATCTCACGTGGCTCTGTATCAATAACCAATGGTTGTGGTTCTTCGCTTATGCCGTTAGGGTAATAAAATAGATCAGCAATATATACATGTCCGCGAGGATGCAACTTAATGCCTTCTTGGAGAGGAAGAGCATGGTATACGATTGATTTGTCATCTCGGGAAAAAGCTATTTGACATGCATGTCCACTGGTTTTAGCCTGTGAAATGAAAGCATCTATGAGCTGCTCGTTAAAGAAGAGATTATCACGATGAACTAATAGCTCTTCCCGATCCTGCGGAATTTCTTCGAGCGAGTCTACTTCATCTGCACCCCGGCAATAGCGAGTTAACAAATCACGTTGTAATAACCACAGTGGTTTGTTAAGAATACGTAAGTCACGTGCTGACTCGCCGAAGGGAGGAATAGGATTTCCGCCTTTGATGACAATACGCTTCATAATTGGTAAATCCCTTGTGTTTTGATTGGAGGGAAGTACATTAATAAAAAATCTCCTCCAGGATTGTACCTCTTACTATACACGATAGCGCCGTGCCATCTCAATATCCTAAGATTACATTCGTATTACGCTATTGCTATCACGTTTTACGCTTTCATATCCGGTGTTAAGTTACTCTAGGATTGATAGTGCGAAATTTTGTCTCTCATACTAATATTACATATCTGTTAAGTTAGGTTTTTGGGCTGTAGGTACCCCCTAAAGATAACATTCTAAGAGTTTTATAATGTGCACAACCAAATCTAGACACACCCTATACCAGACTTTTGCTACAACATTTTAGCAATACTCAATATACATCGTTATTGTACACGATGGCAATGGTGGCGTCAATCTGAAAAGACCTGTTCAGAGAGCGCTGATAAAGTTTTCCTCAAATCTCATACACCATTTTGTAATGCTGAGAATCCTATCATTCATGTCTGATGTGCTTTGGAGGATTTATGTCAGCTTAGGTGCAGTATGACAGTTTTTAATCCAGCATAATGTGTATATCCTTAGCTTGCTGCTATACGCTGTGTAGTAGCTTGACAAGATGTGCACTACCATATATCATTCATAGATTGAATCGCTCAACCATAATAAGTAGTGTACATACGATATTGGATTAATGTTCACCTTTGAATGTAATTGTAAATATATTTTGTTGATGAACCTATATTGAGTAGATAGTTATTGTACAGGAGCAGTGTTGTATGGCCAAAAAAAGCCAGATGGAGCGATTGAAAAAACGCCAAAAGTTGGTTGAAAAGTATGCTGCCAAACGTCTTGCGATGAAGCGTGCTAATGATTACGATGGTCTTGATAGATTACCACGTAACGCCAATCCAACGCGTATCAAGAATCGCTGTGTTGTCACAGGTCGATCTCGTGGATATATGCGGAAGTTTGGTATCTCACGTATTGCGTTTCGTGAGATGGCACTACAGGGTAAAATCCCTGGTTTGCGTAAGTCTAGCTGGTAGAATCAGCACATTTCCCTCTTTTGAAAGAGTAAATCACACGTCTGACAGCACAATTGACTGTCAGACGTGTGATTGTTTTTGGGAGGACAATCTCGTTGTCTTAGCCACTATATGTGACACGATAAATCACATTAAATCCGTCATCAGAAATAAACATGCTCCCATCGGATCCTACGACGATATCTACAGGACGTCCCCAGCGATCACCTTCAAGCCAGCCTGTGATGAAGTCTTCAATATGAACAGGCCGATTGTTTTCGATACGTAATCGGACGATTTTGTATCCAGTTGGCTCGGTGCGATTCCATGATCCGTGAAATGCGACAAAGAGATCTCCCTGGAGAAATGCTGGGAATTGAGTGCCATTGTAGAACCAGAGTCCCAGTGGTGCTGAATGCGCTTGCATCTTAAAGGCTGGTGCAGTTACATTATCGCAGCGACCGTATATGCCAAATTCTGGATCAATAATGTTGCCAGAATGACAACTTGGCCAACCAAAATGTTCGCCCCCACGCGCGATATTGATCGTTTCCGGCGGTATGTCATCGCTCATCAGATCACGCTCATTATTTGTCGTAACCAGTTCGCCGACTGGATTCCAGATAAACCCCACTGCGTTCCGCAATCCACTGACAAAGATTTGTGGATTCGTGCCGTCTGGCTCATAACGGGTGATTGTTGCACGTCGCTCATCTTCCTCAAGACACACATTGCAACTTGAGCCTATAGATACAAACAAACCACCGTCAGGACCAAAGCCAATCGTGCGAGTCCAGTGTTGTCCATCGGGGGGGAGATCGCTCACAATCGTTTCACGTTGCTGGTAGCGGCCCTGTTCATCTGGCTGTGTAAGTCGTAGCACAGCACCGGTTTCGGCAACCCACACTGCGCCCTCGTGAAAGACTATACCATGTGGTCGATTCAGACCTTCCGCTACCACACGTAATTCATCAGCCTGGCCATCGTCGTTTGCGTCAGGCATTGCTACGATAGTTCCCTGTTCAGGCAGGCTTACATGCAATATTCCTTCGGGACTAAAGGCCATAAAGCGTGGTCGGTTGGGAAAATCCCGTGCAAAGACATTGATGGTAAAACCCTCAGGAAGAAACAGTGGACTGGGAAGTCCTTCGATCTGTATCTCACGCAACGATAGTGGTCCCTCGGGCATCGGTTCAGGTGTAACAGTTGGCGGAACCAGGGTTGGTTCAAGCGTAGCAGTTGGTGGAACCGGGGTCGTTTCATCTGTTGGAGTGAGTGGAGTTGGTTCTGGGTCTGGTTGTGGTGAAGCAGTGGGGCTCGTGGTGGTCGACATTGCTTCCGGCGATACACTTGTAGCTTGCGAGACATCGCTTGAGTCTGCGACCGCAATGGGGCTGTCTGCAGTTTGTGGAACACTTGTCTGATTGGCACTACAAGCTGTCAGTAGCCCGATAGTGCATGTAAGCCAGACGGACAAGAGAATAGGTGGTGTTTGCATGATGGTGTGAATTCCTTATCCAGATTTGATGGGCTGAATGACAGGATTGTTAGTCCTGAAGCAACTCAACGTCACATCGATGACATCATAAAGATTTATCGTTAAGTGTACATGATGATCATAGCAATCGCACCACCTAAGAGATAAAAATTTATTAATGTCAGACCTTTCGGTTAGGAAAACATTATGAAGTGGTTACACCGATTGGGCGTCATTGCTGGTATGTGTGGAATAGCGATGGTTGTAAGTATTGGTATTGCAGTTTTGCTGCATCCACGTGATATTATTGCCGACGACACATTTGCAACACCAATGCCAACAGAAGTTCGTGCAACCGCAACACCTCCACCAACTACACCTGCCCATGCTGAGGTAACGAACGTACCTACAACGCTGACACCTCCACTTCCTGCCCGTACAACGGCGATACCAGCACTGATGCCTGTACCATAACTTGTATTGGCTGCATCAGTTGTCTAGTGAGGATGTATGGTCTTTTTAACTACGCTTGATCAATTATCCTCGTTGATTACAAATGCGCCTGTGATGATGTAGAGCTCCCATTGATCATCATCATTGCGATCCTGCCAGACAACCGCGACTCTGTTTGGTCCGATAGTTAGTACTGGTAGAAACGAGTTGCCCTCACGTTTCGCTAACCGTTCGACCTCAGATATTGTACCATTTGCTGGATTAAATGAGCGGTACCAGATGTCAGTGCGGCCACTGCGCCGTCGTGTGGCATCCGACCATGCCGTGTACACGCGGCCATTAGTAGGTGCGTAGGCGACGCTGGGGAACGACGCAAAGTCGGGTGTATCCGATAAAGCAATCGTTTCGTCGGACCAGTTTTGCCCACTATCAGATGAGTGACGGAATACAATATCGTGACCGTTCACACCCTCACCCCATGCAACATACAACTCATTGCCGTTACTATCGATGCTAGGGTTGCTGGAAGAAATTTTGGGTGACTGGGACAGACTCCCACTGGTCCATCCGTCCGGT
This sequence comes from Chloroflexi bacterium AL-N1, assembly GCA_013122435.1. GTDB lineage: Bacteria > Chloroflexota > Chloroflexia > Chloroflexales > Roseiflexaceae > AL-N1. The sequence goes on along the minus strand of WYDT01000006.1, from coordinate 175,792 downwards.
TCAAGCCGTGCATAGTAGATCTCACGTTCATACTGGAAGACGACATGCGCTGTGTTGTTCTGTGTAATCGTAATCTGTGGACGGTTTTGATAGCTGCAATCACCACGGGGAGCACTCACCTCGGAAAGCGAACCATCAGCATAGCGCATGCGATAGTGGACATTGTATTCGCCGCAGCGCCGATCAATCCAGACGATATGCGCGTTACTCTGATTGTCAACAGCGAGATGAGCACCAAACGATCGGACGCCATCCGAGATAAGTTGGCGCTCAGACCAGGCGGCAATGTTGCCTTGCAAACGTGCTTGTCGATAATACACTTGCTCATCGGCACCTCGGAGCACATACACGAGGTGTAATATATTATCAGGACTCATTGCCAGTGCGGCAAATGGTTCACGATTAGTGCCAAGTTCCGGTTCAATCATTTGTGGTGGCTCAAAGCGACCCGTTGCGTCGTTGGTATACCAGAGGCTGCCCTCAGTCGAAGCGTAGATAACATGAACGGTGTTGTAGTTGTCGATCACCGCCCAGGGGAAGATCGCGCCACCATTTGGATTTGGAATATGTTGAGGTTCATCCCATTCGATAATAGCGTTGGTCAATTGGGGTGGGGGTTGATTCCCACTGGATAAAACACGAAAATAGACAATTGCAGGGTGATCGCTTTCGACGCCACGAAACGTCCAGAACCATACACCGGGCGACAGACCGATAGTTGTGATAGTAAACCCCTCCGTGTGATTACTTGGCTCAATCCCAGGGGATTGGTCGGGCCGCAGTACACGCTGGTCGGGCGTAGTAAGCCAGGGGTCGATGCGTTCGCCAGGCTGGAAGCCCTGCAAGCGTACAGTAAGCGTTTCGCCCTGATTCACACACAACGCTGGTGTAACCTCTGCGTTTACCGATGGTGGCACATCCGTACAGATCGCAGTCGATGGAGTTTTGCCACCCGTGTCGCGAATCTCATTCCCAAGCAGCCCCAGCAACACATTGAAGGGTGGTTCGTTTTCAGGATGGATTTCGAAACGTGCGCGTTCAAACCACTGTATCGTATACTCGCGTCCATTACTGAGGGTTTCGGTCTGTGCAGCGCTTAAAGGTAGGCCAAACAGCGCCAGATTTTCAGCTTCACTTGTACCGCTTACTCCATCCAGCTCCAGGCCATTACTACGCCACAGTGAAAGAATATCGCCACACACATTATGGCCAGTTTCAGCAAAGAAGCGACATTCGGTCTGTGCCGCGCTTTGTGGGAATGCGGCCCAGTCACGTCCCTGTTGTGTCAGGCGATCTGCACCAAGACGACCAAGTTGGACATTGTAGGGCGGCGCATTGTCGGGGTGTATCTCAAGTCGGTTACGCTCAAACCATTGTACCTGTAGCGATCTCCCCTCAATTAGTTCTTCCTGTTGTGGAGTTATCGGAAAGCCAAAAACTGCTAGCCCACCATTACGCTCCCAGAAATTACGAATTGGTCCCGCAATACAAAATCCGGTTTCAGGAAAACAGCGCTCATCCGTTTGTGCGGTAACGTGTTTTGTGATGGTAGGTATCAAAAGAAAGCCTGTCATAAAAACAGCAATAATCAACTGCAAGCGACGCATGCTCTACTCCTCATAGGTCTGTTATCAATGAACGGTTTGGCTATGTGCCATGCCGACGTTAGGAGGCATGGACATCATAGCCTGTGTTGGGTGTCGGCTTCGTTCAGTATTTTAAGTATTTTAAAGTTCTTTTCTCGTCTATCACTATTATCATCTATTAGGCAATTCACTGAGCTGATATTTTCAATGTACTCTTTTGGTAGAGAGTTCTCAATTGCTCCTTTTAGGACGAACTCTTTATACTAGTCAAAAGGCAATAATTTATCATCAATAAATTCTTCATCAGCAATATAAACAGTAGCTTTTACAGTAGAGCCATTTTTCAGGACTACATCTACCGGATTTTCATTATATCCCTTGCCAAGTCCCTCATATTTATCTAAACTTGATTTGTCCTCATCATTTATCTCCCCAATTACCCTCCCCCAACTAATTCTTTTTCATTGCTTGTAAAAAATATTTGCTTTTCCTGACGTGTCTTTACTTGTCTTGTGGAATTTCAAAGAATGTCCCTCAATGTAACCAGTATTACAGAATTGATATGATTTGATTCTGTCTTTTATTCTTGCACTTAACATATTAGAGCTATAAGAAAATATCTTCATAGTTAACAAATTGTACTCATTTTACAAATAATTTTTTCTCTTAATGTATCATGTGCTGTCTCATCTGTTTTTAATTTCTCTATGTAAGAGTTTAACTCATTGAACAATGATTCATGAAATAGACTTCTGTTTACAATTATTCCGTCCTCTATATTTGTTGGATTTACCTGCTTTACCATTTCAGGTTCTCTGAAATTTATTAATGTATCTTTTTTTGTTTGGGCCTGATGTAATAATCCGTTTCTGATGTGGTCGTAAAAGATGAAAGACCTATCATCATCAAAATGAGCATTAAAAAACTGACTTCGATTAAAGAAATCTCTAAATGACTCTCGATTTCTCCTCGAATAAACCTGATTTGTGTCTTCTATTCCCAAATAAAATTGATTTAATGTTTCAATCACCATGCAGTCAACAGCAATAATTAGAAATCCGCTGTACTCCCAAATCTCATCATCCAAATGATTTTCAAGAGTTTCAATTTGAGCTAAATATCTGCCGTGTATTCTATCTCTTACGATATTCGCCCCTTCCTCCCAATCAGTTGAATAATTTTTTGTCAGGTTAAGTGCATTCCAATCTGTATCGTAATAATTCGGTGAAATTTTCATTTATTGTCTTGTTTTCTTACCTGCGGGCACCCAACAGGATGGGATATATCATCGTACACGCATTGTACCATGAGCAGCGTAAGTGGTAATTGTTGTACAATGTATCAACGCATATGTAGAGTATACATGCTCTGTTGGCTGTTTCGTGTTTTTCTGTAATACGTAGGCTATACAAGGATTCAAAGGAGGATCTGCCATGCAAGTAGCGCTTGCCTATGGTCGTGGTCGGTTGGCAGTCGAGATTCCCGATCACAGTGTTGTGATTACGCCTGAAGAGTTGCCCGGTTTAGCTGATGAACATGCCGCATTTGAAGCTGCCGTCCGCCAGCCGATTGGCACGGCCCCTCTACGCGATCTTGCCACTCCTGACTCGACGGTTGCCATTGTGATTGCCGACATTACCCGTCCATCGCCTAGTGAGCGACTGGTGCCATGGATTATGGATGAACTGTCACATGTGCCGCGTGAGAATTTTGTAATCGTTAATGGCACAGGCTCACATCGTGCGAACACTCGTGAAGAACTTATCCAAATGCTTGGCGAAGATGTCGTCAATTCTGTGCGTGTCGTAAATAATGATGCTTTTGATGATGAGACACTTACCCATCTGGGACGTACCAGCTACGGCGGGGAAATCTGGCTCAACAACGACTATCTACAGGCAGATGTACGTATTGTAACGGGCTTTATCGAACCACACTTTTTTGCCGGTTTTAGTGGTGGGCCCAAGGGTGTTGTACCGGGAGTAGTGGGCATCAAAACGATTATGCATTTGCACAATGCCGACATGATTGGGCATCCTCGTTCAACCTGGACACTGCTGGAAGGCAATCCGGTGCAGGGTGAGATTCGCGAGGCGGTGGCGATGGCTCCACCTCAATTTATGGTGAATGTGGCGATCAATTCGCAGCGGCAGATAACCGGAATGTGGACTGGCCACTATATTGAGGCACATGAAGTGGGCTGTCGGTTTGTGGCAGAACATGCGACTCGGCCTGTGGCAGAACCTTTTGACATAGTGATTACCACCAACAGTGGTTATCCACTTGATCAAAATCTCTATCAGACGGTCAAGGGTATGAGTGCGGCAGCACGCATTGTCAAGCCAGATGGCGCTATTATTGCTGTGGCAGAGTGCAGTGATGGTTTGCCAGACCATGGCAACTTCAGGCAGCTTTTGCAGATGTGCCGCACGCCGCGTGAATTGCTCAATATGATTGAGGCCCCTGATTTTGAAATGTATGATCAGTGGGAAGCACAGACACAGGCGATCATCCAGTGTAAGGCCGGAGTGTATCTCTATTCTTCGCTTGATGATGAGACCGTTCAAAATGCCATGCTAACGCCAGTTCATGATGTGGCGGCAACGGTTGAGCAGTTGCTGCAGCAATTTGGACCAGATGCACGGATCGCTGTTTTGCCAGAGGGACCCCAGACTGTGCCCTATATACAGGAGTTGGCTGTGTAGCACTGGCGTTATCACATTGGAGGGAAGTACTGGTATAATTGGTAGTATCACTCTGACCAATGCGAAGGGATTATATGATTATGGATGCCTCAACTATTTCTACTGTTACGGTTATTCTACTCTTTATTATGCTTGCGGCAATGACTATAGGGGTGGCTATATATTACCGTGGCGACGACAGGTAATGTTTGTTTAATGTAGTCACAATGCCGCGCTGCCATGGCGTGGCATTTGCTTTTGGTACAGATGCGTTCGTCAATATTTGTATAGTCGTTGTGACAATGGTTTTCCCAGTAGACTATGAATCCTCATGTGATAAGGAGATAAGGTTATGGTTACAAAGGTGTCTCCCCTCCGTCCTCCTGGTCCCAAAGGACACCTCCTCAGCGGAAATTTGCCGGAGCTCCGTCGCGATTGGCCTGGCTTTCTAACCAGGTGTACCCAAGATTATGGTGGTGTTGTATTGTTACGTCTGGGTAATCGTGTAGTCTATTTTGTCGCCGATCCTGACGGTATTGAGACAGTACTGGTGACCAAAAGCCGTGATGTGATCAAGAACTTTGCGCTTCGCAAGAGTCGCAGTGTGCTTGGCAATGGATTGCTTACCAGTGAAGGTGATTTCTGGCGGCGGCAACGACGATTGATGCAACCAGCTTTTCATCGGCAACGCATTGCAGGGTACGGGTCGCGTATCGTTGAGATGACGGAACAAATGCTGGTATCGTGGAAACACGGTCAAGTGCGTGACATTCATGCCGATATGATGGAACTCACATTGAATATCATCAGTAAGACAGTCTTTGATGTCGATGTGACTGGTATGGCTCATACTATTGATGCGGCACTTAACGTGCTGATGGAAGATTTTACTCAACGATTGTCGAGTCCGATTTTGTTTCTCGTTCCTGCAAGTGCTCCGCTGCCAGCCAATTTGCGTGTACGGGCGGCAGTTCAGCAACTAGATGCTTTGATCTATCGGATTATTAATGAGCGTCGCTTAAGTGGTGAGGATCACGGTGATCTGCTTTCTATGTTACTCCACGCACAGGACGAAGATGATGGCAGCCAGATGAGTGACACACAATTGCGTGATGAGGTATTCACACTCATGCTGGCAGGTCACGAGACAACCGCACTAGCGCTTTCGTGGGCGTGGTATTTGTTGGCGCAAAATCCCGTAGTTGAGATACGTCTCTATGAAGAGCTACAGCATGTTTTGGATGGTCGCATACCAACGATGGATGATCTGCCGAATCTGAAGTACACCGAGACAGTTATCCTTGAAACAATGCGCCTGTATCCACCGTCATGGTTGATAGGACGTGAAGCCCTGGAACCTTTTATGCTTGGCAGTTATGACGTTCCTATGGGTACGACACTCTTTATGAGCCAGTGGGTCACACACCGAAACCCGCAGTATTTTGAACAGCCGAAGGAGTTTCGACCGGAACGCTGGGCTGATGGGTTGGCAAAACGTATTCCCAAATATGCCTATTTTCCTTTTGGCGGTGGCCCACGCCTGTGTATTGGTAATCATTTTGCGATGATGGAGGCGATACTGGCGCTTGCAACGATTGCCCAGCGATTTCAGTTCCGTCTGGTTGAAGGTTATCCCATTGCGCTGCAACCATCGTTCACGCTACGCCCACAGTTTGGTGTGCAGGTCCATGTGCATGCAAGAGATATCAAACCATCAAAGCTTTGAAGGTCACCCTGATTTACTGAGAGTGACCCTTCAGATATGTGATGAATGATTCTAGCGCTCAAGTGATGCGGTGGTGCGCAGTTTGCGTACAATTTGCTGCATCTGCTTATTTAATCCGTCAATCTGTTTGTTGAGTTTCCGCTGCTGTCGTCGTTTGCTCTGACCAGTAAAATCTGTCAGACGACCACGTAGCTCATCTAAAGACTCCTGAATATTAGTAATAGCTTCATTGGTGGCAGTTTGGGCCTGATCGAGTACGACATCGCGCCGATCTTTCAATGCACCAACAGGATCGTCACTAAACTGTCGAGGTTTGCGTGCTTTCATGATTTGGCTGATCAATACAGCAATTCCGGTAAGTCCGACAACACCGATAAGATAAACAATTTTATTTGACATAATACATTCCTCCTAAAATGATATGTGCAAAAAAGCACAACATGTTCTGTCTCTTTATCTTGCAAAAATCGTGCCAAATGTGGTGTTTTAGTATGGCTAATTGGGATCGCGTTTGAGCACAATCAACGTGATATCGTCACCCTGTGGGGTCCCGGCTGCGAAATTTGTAACGGCATCTATCACGCGGTTGACGATCTGTTCAGGAGAGAGATGGTGGCTCCGTCGTAACACTTCAATCAGCCGTTGTTCATCAAAGAGTTGTCGTCGGGCATTCATTGCTTCTGTCACGCCGTCAGTGTAGAAGCATAATACATCGCCGGGTTCGATTACAACGCTCTTATATTCAAACTGGGGATCGGGCATAATACCCAGGACGATGCCAAGTGCCTGTAATTGTTCAACGTTACCGGTTGCCGCACGATACAGCAATGGATAGTTGTGTCCACCGTCTGCATAGGTAAGCAGCCCGGTTTTGGTGTCTAATATGCAATAGAAACAGGTAACAAAGAGACTCGAGCGCGAATCGGCCAGGATCAGTCGGTTGGACTGCTCAAGCACGAGATGTGGTGGGCGTCCCTCGCTTGCGGTGGCGCGTATGAGTGTGCGTGACAATGCCATGAAGAGCGCAGCGGGAACACCTTTGTCGGTAACGTCGGCGATCACGATACCTAAACGAGTAGCTGACTCTAATGGCTGTTCCTGATCGTGGCGATGGTTTAATCGTGATGGGCTTCGTTCACTGCCAAAACGTTCGCCCTCTGGTACATGATGGGTCAGTTTTGAGGATGTGGTTCCGGTGGCATCATAATCAGCTTGTGTCTCGAGAGTAATAAAGTCGTAAAAATCTCCGCCGACCTGGTGGGCTGCTCGATAAAATGTCGCGATGCTGTAACCGGGAATGATCGGGCAGAAACGTGGGAGAAAACTCGATTGGATTTCGCGGGCCAGATCAAGTTCTTGTTCCAGACGTTGGGCCAGCATGACATCTCGATTGAGTCGTTCGCGCTCCAAAGATTGGGCCAGTTGGCTGCCAAGTAACCCGAGGAGTTGGACTTCGTCGTCGCCAAATTGCCGTTCTGTACGGGTGTTGACCATCAACGTACCCACTGGTACATCGCCAATAATGACGTTATGAGCAAGATGTCCCTGAAATTCCTGTGCTGCTAACAAGGCGGGTAAGTCGTAGAGTGCGTCGTCGTGGAGACGGGCGCTTAACTCTGGTAGGTACCACAGGTGTGGGTTGCCCTGGTCCAGCGTCGCTGGCAGCCCTGTGTGAGGGAGAAAACGCCACCCATGGGCAGCGAGGAGTAGGGCGTTCCCACCCTGTTCGTCGGCTTCGATAAAGGCACATGCTTCTGCTTCGAGCAATCGTGCTCCCACGCGCACTAGTCGTTGTAATGCTGGTTCGAGTGATGAGGAACCAAGGAGATCCTGCGACAGTTGGAGAAGGACGGCTTGTTCTTGTACACGACGGATTTTGACCTGTTCATACAGACGTGCCCGTGAAATAGCTGTACCGACGACATGGCCTATAGCAGAGAGGAGTTGCAGTTGTGCTGCGGTAAAATGACCAAATTCTGTCGTAGCGACGTTGAGAATACCGATGATCTCATCACCGCTGTGGAGTGGTACAGATGCATGCTGTGCCAGACCGCGTTTGTCTCCGATGGCATGGCGCAGTCGACTACAACGTACGGTGTTGACGGCCTTTTGTAATCGGCCACTTTCACACAATTCCTGACAACTACAGATATCTGTCCAGGCTGGTCCTGGATACTCAATCGCTGGGGGAAGTTCGTGGCGTGCGGCAAGCCGGAACAGGCCATCTTCACGAAGAAAGATCCAGCCTGTATGTAATTGCATTAATTCGACAATATGGCCTAAGGCACCATCAAGTGCCGCACGTAGATCAATCGCACGGTTGAGTGTTTGAGCTAGCGCATTAAGTGTCGTCAGCTCAGCAATACGTTGTTTGCCAGAACTGCTGAGATTAGACATAACCTAGCTTTGTCTAAGAATCTGTCTGGAAAAAACAGGGTTTCTGGCTACTATCTTATCAGCATAGTGGTTAGCATTCAACCCTTCAGATGGCCTTTAGACAGTTTCTATAAATAGTGTGCTGATGTTTCTCTCTCAGTCATTGCGCTTACGACATATCGCCACACCGTCGCGCACAGGAAGAATGACCGACTCAAGCGATACGTGCTCCATAATGGCACGATTAAACGCCTGAATGCCACGCACAATTGGAGCCGCATTATCTTTTTCAAGAACGAGCGCATTACAGAGCACATTATCTACAATGAGCAACCCACCCTCTCGGAGGCGTGGGACGCACAGTTCAAGTGCCTGCAGCGATTCATGTTCGTCAGAAAGATGCCGCAAAATGTCGAGAAAAATAACATCATAGGGACCGTCGATTTTTTTGAGAAGGGAAAACCATTCACCTTCGTGAATCTGGAAGCGGTCTCCGAAGCCTGCCCGATGAACGTACTCACGCGCTAAAGTGATTCGTTCGGGATTTTGCTCGATGGCTGTAAGCTGTCCATCGCGTGATGCGACTGCCTGTAACAACCATATAGCTGCGTATCCCGTTGCTACACCGATTTCGAGTGCCGAACGTGCCTGTATGGATTGTGCCAGCAAGTAGATCAGCTGGCCTTCCACTGGTCCTACCAAAGGCAGGCCATGATCGTGTGCACGCTGTTCAAGGTCAGCAAGTGCTGTTGTCCTTGGCGGCATCAATTCATTCAGGTAGTCTTCAATTGCAATGTTGGTAATATCATCCCGCATGTTGCCCCTCCACACGCTTGGGATCGCCAAATAAGTTAATCTACCCAGATTGTATCACAAAATGAGCTTTTATATGCTCATTCTAACGGTTGATTCTCATGGTGTTTGCGATGCCTCTTATCCGATGTTATGCTGTACACATCAATGCACTCTCCCCAAACCTGCAAACTTTATCCAAATAAGGTTGGTGTTTAGAACTTTATATGTGAAAGGAAATAGGCATGCCTACCCGGCGTATGTTGTGGATTGCGATTGTTGTCCTTACGATTGCGTTCGTATTAGAGGGTAGTGCTTTTCTATGGCTTTTCTTACAATCATGTACATCATCCTCGGAGATCTGGTCGTGGTTGGGCCAGAGATTCCCTTGCAACTTGTCTCGCATGGTGAGATCAAACAAACATTGGCTGCGGATATTGATGTTGGGGATTATCGTTTCCCCACAGTTGCCCCTGATGGACGTAAGCTGGTGTATGTTGGCGTAGAAGATGGAGCATTTGTGTTGTTTCGTGTTGATCTGCAGAATCAGCAACGCACAGAACTCTTTCGTAATTCGACAGCGCAACCCTTTGCGATGGGGTGGTCGCCGGATAGTAATTACGTGAGCTTCCTGGCTACTATGCCATCCAACCTCGGAGTCTATAATTGTTCGTGCAGATGGTTCTGAGTCTGCTCAGCAAATTGCCGCGGCACAACAGGCGTACCTCATGTGGAGTCGCGATAGTCGTTCGCTCTTGATGCATGTGAATGGTCATCAGTTCGATGGTGGTCGTGTGGAGATTTATCGGCTTGGTGCAACGAGATCCAGTACGATCGCGAATGATCCGGGATTTTTCTTTGCTCCTGCCTGGACTCTCGATAATGACGAGGTGTTCTATGTGACACAACCTCCCATTGCAGGAGCACGCCCCACGGGTGAAGATCTGGCAAATCATGTGGTGCGTATGTTTGTCGATGGCGCTGCCTCTCAGGTTTTATCCGAAGAACCTGCTTCTCTCATACGGATGGTCCGTGCACCAACCAACAATCAAGTTGCCTATATGATACAAGGGGTTGATAGTGGATCGATTCGTGGAAGTCTTTCGTTAATTGATGAAAATGGTGAAGCAACCCTTATCACAGATTTGGGTTTGAATGTGTTGACTTTTTTCTGGTCACCAGATGGCAAACAGATTGCGTACCTGTCGCAGCGCCCGTCCAGCGTGAGTGTATTACAGACATGGCATATCTTTGATGTGGATTCGGAAACGACGCGCTCGTTAACCACCTTCCAACCGAGCGATACGTTTGTACGGTTTCAACTTTTCTTCGATGCCTTTGTCGATTCTTTCAGTCCCTGGTCCTCTGATGGCACGTGTCTGTTGTATGGATCTGATGATGGTGTGTATACGCTGGATGTGGCAGCTGGTCAAACAACACGTATCGCTGATGGTGAGTGGGGTGTGTGGATCGGCGGATAAGAACCTGTTTGTGATTCAGAGGTGTTTTTCTCATGGCATAACCCATCCCCCGTCAATGGCAAGGACCTGGCCAGTAATATATGAGGATGTTGGTGCAAGGAGGAACGCGACTGCTGGAGCTACTTCCTCGGGTCTGCCAAAGCGCTGCATCGCAATCGCATCAAGTGACCATTTGCGTAGCGCATCCGGCAATGGACTCAAGAGCTCTGTGTCAATATAGCCCGGTGCAACGACATTCACCGTGATCCCCTCACAAGCGACTTCACGTGCAATTGCGCGCGACAATCCCACGAGCCCAGCCTTTGCAGACGCATAGTTGGCCTGTCCGACGTTGCCTGCCAGCCCAGCTAATGAGCCAATGGTGACAATACGTCCATAACGCTGGACACGCATGGGCGCCAGTGCGGCCTGACAACAGAGAAAAACCCCTGTTAAATCGGTGTCGATAACGGCGCGCCAGTGGGTATCTTTCATACGAATGAAGGGTGTATCGGCAGTGATACCAGCATTGTTTACGAGCATATCTAAGCGGCCCCATTGCTCTAAACAATATTTGATCATGGTTTGTACCTCGCATTGATCAGCAACATCTGCCGCGTGGGCAATGGCCTCACCCCCACCCTCGGTGATGAGGGTAACCACATCATGTGCGGCAGCAGCATTGCGCTGATAGTTGATCAACACGCGTGCACCCTGTCGTGCAAGTTCTATCGCAATTGCACGACCAATGCCACGTGAGCCACCGGTGACGATGGCGACCTGTCCAACAAGGGACATAGTAGTATACCTTTCCATAACTGCTGGTGTGTGACAGTCCGTCAGGTGACAGCACACGTTATATTAAGACTTCTATTGTAGCGCTTTAATCCCCCTCTTTTCAATAAAGCCATCAACTTTGTGAGCGATTGTTCATGTTTCAATGTGAAGAAACGTAATAGCAGGTCTTGTTTGTCGTTAAGCGATAAAACATATTCAGTCGTCGTATTGTCATCTTTCGTTCACAAAAGTGTCCTAAACTACGTCTAAACTTCGTTCTTAAGCCCGCCTCATGGAGGACGTTTTGAAAAACATTTGTGTTATCGGAACTGGATATGTCGGTCTAGTAACAGGTGTATGCTTTGCCGATCTTGGCCACATTATTACTTGTGTTGATATTGATCCTAAAAAACTTGAGCTGCTTCAATCTGGTAAATCACCGATTTACGAACCTGGTCTTGAAGAGCTTTTAGAGCGTAATATCCGTGCTGAACGCATTTCTTTTACCGACAGCTACACTGTGGGTCTTGACAATGCGGATTTTGTCTTTATTACGGTCGGTACGCCTATGGGAGACGATGGTGCCGCCGATCTGCGGTATGTGCGTGCAGCTGCACGTAGCATCGGTGAGTCGCTCTCCAAGCCAATTGTGGTGATTGATAAGAGCACGGTGCCAGTGGGCACTGGTGATCTGGTGACGGAAATTATTAAGGAACATGTCCGAGATGACATTCCGTTTGCAGTTGTATCGAACCCTGAGTTTTTACGTGAGGGCTCGGCCATGCGCGATTTCTTCAACCCGGATCGTATTGTGTTGGGTTCATCACGTTATGAAGCTGCCGAACAGGTGGCTGCCTTACACGAGACGCTGGGTGCTACTATTATGATTACCGATTTGCGTACGGCAGAGATGATCAAATATGCATCCAATGCTTTCCTGGCAACTCGCATCTCTTTTGTGAATGAAATTGCACAGATCTGCGAAAAACTCGGTGCTGATGTCAAAGAAGTCGCGCGGGGTATGGGTACCGATAAGCGGATTGGACCACACTTTCTCGATGCTGGTATTGGCTATGGCGGTTCATGTTTCCCCAAAGATGTCCTCGCGCTACACCATATGGCGGCCACTTCTGGGTGTCATCCACAGCTTTTGCAGGCGGTGATGGATATTAACAAAGATGCCCGTTATCGTTTTGTGACGAAGGTGGAAGCACTGCTTGGCGATCTCTCGGATAAGGTGATTGGTGTATTAGGGTTGGCCTTCAAGCCCAACACTGATGATATGCGTGAGGCTCCTTCGGTCGATATCATTGCCCATCTTCAGGAACAAGGCGCCCACGTGAAGGCTTATGATCCGGTGGCAATCGAACGAGCAAGTGAGTTAATGCCAACCGTGACATTTTGTGCCACCGCGTACGATGCCGCTAAGGAAGCCGATGCCCTATTGATTGTTACTGAATGGAATGAGTTTAAACAATTAGATTGGGGACGCCTGCGTGAGTTTATGCGGACCCCGGTTGTGGTGGATGGACGCAATCTGTATGAGCAACAGGATATGGCCAAGCACGGGTTTGTCTACTGGGGCGTTGGTCGTGGAGTGCCACCGATGCGTCTCGAAGAGTTAGGCCAGCCGGAATATGTACAAGCCTTAGCATCAGATCAGACATAACACAATAGTCGGATTGTCATAAATCTGCTGTTATATTGTATACGCCTCCAGGATTGCTGCTGTATGTAATCCTGGTATCTTTTTGTGCGTCGATATCAAGTAACAGTACGTATGCTGGTGAATCTCTGACTGAAGTATAATACAGGATGATTGCTCTTATTATAAGGTCGCTACAATGGATACTCAGACACTCCCATACGTTTTACCGCTCTTTGTCACAGCATTAGCAACAATGGTGTTGTCTGTCTCAGCGTGGCGCCGCCCTGCTTCCGGGACAGTGCCATTTGCACTATTCTTAGCGGCTATCTCGATCTGGTCTTGTGGCTATGCCTTGGAACTACTGAGCTTAGGACTGACGGCAAAGACATGGTGGGCAAAGTTTCAGTATGTAGGCATTACTGCCCTCCCTGTGCTGTGGTTGATCTTTGTACTGCAGTATACCCAGCGCACCCACTGGTTGTCCTTGTGGAATCTATTCCTTCTTGCGCTTGTACCCGGTTGTACCCTCATTCTCGTCTGGACGAATGAAATCCATGGTTTGATCTGGGAAACCATAAACCTTACCCCAACGGGTTTGCTTGTCGCGTTTGCCCCGAATTATGGTCTTTGGTTTTGGGTGCATACAGCATACTCATATCTCCTTTTTGGTTTAGGTTTTGTCTTTCTTGTCCAGTTCCTGATCCGTTCACCACGACTCTATCGTAGTCAGGTAGGTGCTTTACTGATAGGCGCGTTTTTACCCTGGACCGGCAATGTACTATATGTCTTTGGGCTTAATCCATTGCCAGGGCTTGATCTTACACCATTTGGTTTTGCACTCAGTGGTCTGTCCATTACCTGGGGGCTCTTTCGTCTTCGATTGCTTGATATTGTCCCGTTGGCCTATGACAGTGTCATTGAAAGTATGGGCGATGGCATCATTATTCTTGATGGGCAACGTCGCATTGTAAACATCAACCCCACGGCATTGGAGTTGCTGGATTACAAAATAGATGAAGTCATTGGACAATCTGTTTACCATGTCCTTGATCTGTCACTGGTACACATTGCTATTGCGGATGATAAACAGCAAACAGTCGAGATAACACGCAATCAAACAATGTCTGTGCTTGATGTTCGTCGTTCAACTATCGCGCATTCGCATGGAGTAGAGTTAGGCGTTGTAATTGTGTTGCGTGATATAACCGAGCAAAGTCATACCGAAGTGGCTTTGCGGCAGGCTAAAGAGTCTGCCGAGTCGGCCAGCCGTGCGAAGGGAATCTTTCTGGCCAACATGAGTCATGAGTTGCGGACTCCACTTACCGCTATTATTGGGTATGGTGAGTTATTGTCGCGTGATACGCACATCACCGAGTCCCCCATTATGACGAACGATCTCCATGCTATTCAGATTGCAGGCCGCCATCTATTAGGCTTGATCAACAATGTTTTAGATCTTTCGAAAATTGAGGCTGGTCATGTGGAATTGTATGAGGAGTTAATCAATATTCCAGCGCTGATTGATGATGTAGTCATGACAGTTCGCCCACTTATTGAAAATAACCACAGTACATTTGAAATCCACAATCGAGATGAGTTAGGCGTTATTCGGGCAGATATCACTAAACTACGCCAGATTTTATTCAACCTCCTGAGTAATGCGGCCAAGTTTACCGAGTATGGTACAGTGTCGCTTATGATTGAACGTTCGCTAGGGGATGATGAAGAGTGGGTTTCCTTCCAGATCGCTGATACTGGAGTTGGTATTCCCACAGAGCAGATGGATCAACTCTTTGAAGAGTTTATACAAGGAGATGATCAGATTGCACAAAAATATGGTGGTACCGGGTTAGGATTGACCATCAGCCACCGTTTTTGTCAATTGATGGGCGGCACTATTACTTCAACCAGTGCAGAAGGTGCTGGTTCGGTGTTTACCGTGTGTCTGCCTGCAAAACTTACCAACAGCAAGGTAGAGGATACCCCCCCACATATAGTTACGAACATACTCTAATGCCTCTTGCAATCTTTAGCATACTCCCTCTCTTGCACGTCTACAAGGCGGCTGATACAATAACAAGGCGGTGTATATATCAATGATGTACCTTGTAGTATAGATTGGGACACGTATGACGATGCGTATTCTTATTGTCGAAGATGAGCCCGAAATTGCAGGTTATCTGCGTCGTGGCTTTGCTTTTGAAGGTTTTACGGTAGAAATTGCGGCTGATGGTAATGCGGCCTTGTCGATTGCACGTGAACGTCCCCCAGATTTAGTTATTCTCGATGTGATGTTGCCAGGGATCGACGGCCTTGAGGTAGCGCAACGGTTGCGAAGTGTTTCTGCCATTCCCATTATCATGCTGACCGCGCGTGACTCAGTACCAGATCGTGTGGCTGGTCTTGAGGCCGGTGCTGACGATTATCTGATTAAACCTTTTGCATTTGAAGAACTACTGGCGCGGGTGCGGGTACAGTTGCGTCGCCAAACCAGTGAAACACAACCCAGCGTTCTGCGTTACGGCCCGTTGATGATGGATACGGCGGCCCACGAAACCTCTATCAATGATCGTCGGGTAGAGTTAACTGCAAAGGAGTACGATTTACTTGAACTCTTTATGCGACACCCACAACAGGTGATGACCAGAGATGTAATCTACGATCGTGTGTGGGGATATGATTTCGGTGGTGAGAGTAATATCATCGAAGTGTACGTGCGCTATTTGCGGCAAAAACTCGAATCTGACGAGGAATCACGCCTTATTCACACGGTGCGAGGTGTTGGGTATATCTTACGTACGGATGAGTAATTTGTAACGAATGGTTTTGCTCCTGTCAAGCTGGCTACGACAAAGTGTATATGGCTTTGTAGTGGGTCATGTCGTGTTGTTCCTCTTGGTTTTCTTCTGGTGTAATCCTCTCGTAATCTTTGTATCTCGGTAGAAGAGGAATATCCGTGCTATGCTCAAAACCCGTTATTACGAGGATAGGTTAGGCATATGAACGGTCAGATTCACAGGATATTTCAGCACATACCACTATATCGCATCTTAGTAATAGGTATCGGAGGTAGTTTCCTGATTGGCACATTGTTGTGGCTCAATCAACCTTTGGCAGCAGTGCTTGTTCCCTTGATCATGTTTTTACTGATGATGCAAGCCAGATGGCGAGGACGTGTACGGACACTTGCATGGCAACTCATGCACTATCAATCGTTGCAAAAGTTCGAAGTCCCTCGCGGTGAATGGGGCAATTTGTATCGTGCGCTCAATAGAGTGACTCAGTCGCGTCGTATACAGCAACGTGTGCATACCAGTCTCCTGCCAGTTTTTCCTGATGATGCTATTGAAATACTGTTAGATGAAAAAAACATGGGTACCTCTGATGTTCGCAGCGTGGTCGTGTTATCGATACGATATACTCCCAACAAGCAGCAGCGTGAGGATTTACGGGACACGTTTGATCAATGGCGTGAATTTATGGCTTTTGCTCAGCAGCGTGGCCAGCAGTATAACGCACTCCTCCAGCCATGTGGTGATGGGTATATGCTGGTCTTTGGGGCATTTCAGAATCAATCGATGGATGCTCTGCTGGCTACGGCGACTCACGTTGCCGAAGAACTACGACGGCAATGGTCTGAAGAGCAAGCTGACTATGGCGAAACCTTTCATATGTATCTTACCAGTGGTCCGGTGCTCATTGCTACTATATCAGGAATAGGATGTTGTGTATTTGGTACCCCTGTTCAGCAGGTCCTATCTGCGGATCATTGGATACCATGTGAGGGTAACACTAGGCTTTTGTGCTGTGCAGATACGTATATGTTGTTGCAACATAAACAGCGTATCGCAAACCAAGCGAGTCCCCTTGCCATCGCAGTAGGAAGTGATCAGTCATGTACAGTGGAGATGGTGACACCTACCACACAATTGATGTGATTTGCATACCACATATTTTGGGTTGCCTTCGCTGGTTTCTTTGTATTACTTTGTTTAGTGAACTCTTTTTTCTTCTTCCTAAAGCTGCAAAAAGCCTCTAAAGATTCGAGGCACAGAACTTGCCTTACAAAATAGTAAGCAATGATAGTAACGGAAAGCTATCGTTGTGGACCATATACTCAGGGTTGCCGGGCCAGCGTCGTGTTTGGCGTTGTTATTCCCGAGAGCGCCTCCCGTGTTCGCAAGGGAAGCAGGCTGCCCCAAGTAAGGAGTCTCATAATGCGTATCGCACAGGTCGTTCCAATGTACGAAGCTGTACCCCCCAAAGGTTATGGTGGTACAGAACGTGTGGTATCGTATCTCACCGAAGAATTAGTACAACGTGGTCACGATGTAACGCTCTTCGCCAGTGCGGACTCATGTACAGCGGCACGGCTCATTCCAACCGTCGATCATGCCTTGCGTGAGCATACAACGGCAGAAGAAATCCAGGAACTAGCTGCTCCATTGCATCTGGCAATGTTGAGTGAGGTATTCCAGTATGCGAACGATTTTGACATTATGCACTGTCACGTTGAATACTTGTCGTTTGGATTCGCTCCATTTGTTCGTACGCCATCAGTGACAACGCTTCATGGTCGTTTGGACTTTCCGTACTTGAAATCGGTCTTGCGACGTTTATCTGATACAGCGCTTATTTCGATCAGTCACCATCAGCGTGCGCCACTTGATGAAGTACACCCCCATTGGGTTGGTACCGTGTACAACGCTGTACCAGTAAGCGAATTTCCTTTTAGCACACACGCAGGTAAGTATCTCCTGTTCGTCGGACGTATTTCGCCAGAGAAACGGGTGGACTGGGCGATTGAAATTGCCAAACGCAGTGGTATGCCACTCAAGATTGTTGCGAAGATCGACCCTTGTGAGCAAGATTACTACGAGAACGAGATCGCGCCACTCCTTGACCATCCACTGATCGAGTACGTTGGTGAGGCTGATGAACGTACGAAACGCGAACTCATGCAACATGCCTACGCACTCGTATTTCCGATCAACTGGCCAGAGCCTTTTGGTATGGTCATGATTGAGGCGATGGCCTGTGGAACACCGGTGTTGGCGCTCAACCGTGGTGCGGTGCCAGAGGTGTTGCGGCACGGTATGAGTGGGTTTATTGGTCAGTCAATTGAAGATCTGGTCGATGCAGTGCCATATGTTACCCAAATGGACCGTCGTCTGGTTCGTTATGAGGCCGAGCGACGTTTTTCGACACGTGCAATGGCCGACAACTACGAGCAGGTTTATCGTCGTGTGATTGCCGAACGCCAACGCGACCAGCTTGCGATTGCCCTTGGTGCACATCCTCGGCGCGTTCCCATCAGCGCGTAAATACAAGACAATCAGTTCTTGTCAGCGTGATAAATACAAACTGCGGGTCAGCGTGCTGGCCTGCGGTTTATTTGCGATATGCTTCGATGGATGTTGTGGGTCATCCATTGCACTGAACATTGGTTGGTGTTGGTGGCGAGGTGAACATGACCGTCAGTATCGTACCGTCGCCAAAGACAGTGGTGCGGGTAGTGCGAGTTACCGCTTGTGGACCATCTACATCGGAGATACGCGCACAGCCATCAACATATACATCTTCCTGTTGATCGACGATTCCTCCATGCAGTACCCCCAACATGTGTTCCTGCACAAGCGCGAGACGTGATGGAGCAAGAAAACTAATCCCCAGCAACATGCCACAGATCAGAATTGCTATGAATACAAAAACAAAAAATATTTTTAGATTGGGGGTTTTGATCTGCATAGAATTGAGTGGTGAACTTCTTACCATAAGGTGGTTCTCTATTGTGAGCAAATGAGTTGTGTGTTTGGTATAAAGGCAGCACAAAAGTACTATGATTATACCGTACAAAGTGCTGTTTTGATGCGCCTGGGTAGATGACCTTCTTATTATAAGGTGCCGTAGATCCCTTTGCGTTCACCTATTAGTCCTTGTTTGAGAAACATATTGCTAGGTTAGGATCGGAATCTTTCCAATCAATGGATGTTGTCGGAAAACAAAACCGTGGAAATGGCATGCCAGAAAAATATGATGTCATCCGTTTAGCCTGTAAAGGGTGCACCACACTTTTCGTACTACAATTCTTCGTTAGGAGATTATCGTGATTTCGTTCAAGCATCATTTCCGTGTCCATAGTATACTTATACTCACAACGTTATTTCTGTTTATATCATCGTTTACTGGTGGTATCGTTGCGGCTGAAGATGATACACATATCGCAACGAATGATCGATCTACACGTTCTCAAACGGCTCAGGTACAAAACAAAACCTATCTGCCGCTCATTGATCGGGGATTCCAAACAGATCGCCCGGTTGACTCACCACCGTTTGGTGCTGCCGAACCGTTTAGCGCCCGTGCAGAGGCCAATCTTGGCGATGGGTTTCTCTCAAATGACGGTGATGACTGGCTCATGACACGTGGTCAAACCTGGACCGATATTCGTTCGACGCCACGGAAGATGGCTGCTAACTTTGTTGCTGATGCAGATAATACAACAATAGCCGTCTTTTTTACCGCTGAAGCCTATGTGGATACACCTAGAAAACGTATGTTTGTACGTGCACTGATCGATGGTGTTCCTGCCAATCCATCCGATGTGGTTTTTGCAACTGGTACATCGCCTGAGTCCCCCGAAACGCGTGGTTTTATCTTTACAGATCAAGTTGATCAAGGCATCCACACGGTTGAGATCCAATGGTTGGTTGATCGTGAAGCGACCGCGTATATGCGTGATGCGTCGCTGCTGATTCGCCAGAATAGCGAGCAAACGAGCCAGAGATCATTAGTTGTAGGCACACCAGATAGCGGTCCAAATATAACTACAGAGCAAAATGCCTGGACCAATATCCCCGGCATGAGCGCGGGTGTGTTTGTGAATGATGGTGAAACGCTGGTGGCCAGTATGAGCGCGGAGAGCTTTGTCAGTCAGGACGACAGCATGTTTGTACGTGCGCTGGTGAATGGTGTGCCGATGGAACCAGAAAATGTGCTCTTTGCACGAGGCACCAGACCACAGTCACGTATGGTCACTTTGGGTGCAAAAGATCTTCCTACCGGCTTTTATAACGTCACGTTCCAATGGTCAGTGCACGCAGGCGGTACGGCGACCGTCGGTGATCGAACGCTGTTGTTGGCGGCTGCCCCTGAAGCAAGTGCAGCCATAGCGCAAGAGTATGTCGTGGCACCAAGTGGCCCGGCGGTGAGCACAAACTCGACGAACTATCAGGTTGTGCCAGATATGCAGATCAGTGGCACGATCCCACCCAATGGTGAAGTAGCCGTCATCTTTAGTGGTGAGACATCCAATGTAGGCGGCGAAAAAATGTTTGTACGTCTGCGGGTTGGTGGCGAGGTCGTCGATGAGTCCGAAGTACAACTGGCTATCGGCGATCAGCACATGGGTGTACACTCATATATCTTTAGTGCCAAACATATCAACGCTGGTGAAGGACGCTGTGTTGGTTGTGCCATCCAACTCGAATGGCGTTCTGGTTCAGGTGATCAGGTGTCGCTGGGTGATCGGTCCATGGTGGTTCTAGTGAAGCATGGTGCAGTGCCGGATCTGGCTGAACCACCCACAATCGGCATGGGCAATGTCGGTGTTGAACCAGCGATTGGTGAACGCAATGTCCTTGCGATTCTGTGGGACCCCCAGCGCCCAGACCATCCTGCACCATCCATTGCAAATCTGGAACAGGTATTGTTTGGCCCGGTCGATAGTGTACAGGACTACTACGATAAAGTCTCCAATGGCAAATTCTCTATCGCAAATGCTGGTGTGGAAGGCTCCTACCTTGCCGATAACCCTGCCGATCATTATTGGGAGAACTACCCTGCGTGTGATGCACCAGACACAACCGGCTTTACGGGAGGCCACCAGGAAAAGTGGGCTGAAGCTATCACCAAAGCCTCGGGATCGGTGAACTTTGCCGACTACGATTACAACAAAGACGGTATGCTTGACTTCACCGAAGAGCTTGCGATCCTGGTGGTTATTCCCCAAACTAATGAGTTTGGCACCGTTCGTACCCTCAATCCATATTGCTCGGGTGATCCGTTCGAGGTTGATGGTGTTGTGGTCCCTGTCATCAGCGAGTGGTATGCGAATGCGGCTGCCGATAGACTCACAGTGCCAGCACACGAACTCGCGCATCAGGTGCTAGCGCTGGGTGATCTGTATCAGAAACAGGCAAACAAGAAATTCCACACACAACCTGGCAAGTATGAACTTATGGATACAATCACCGACAACACTCCACACATGAATCCAGCCTACAAACTGGCTCTTGGTTGGGTGACACCAGGCACAATTGTGCAGGATGGTGCTTACGAACTCGAAGATATCAAGCAGAGCCACAAGGTGTATGTATTGCCACGGACTCAGGGTGGTGACGGCAAAGAGTATTACCTGCTCGAAAATCGTCAGAATAGCGCGAACAATCCACTCTACGACGAAAACATTGGTAGTTCTGGCATCGGTGTGTGGCATATCGTAGAAGATGCTGCCTCGAACAGCGCGGCCCCACAATGTATCAGCGGGGCAGACTGGTCTGTCAATCAGGATGACAATCCACGGTCAGGTATTCGCTTACTGCGCCCATCGCTGTTGTTTAGCGGCGACTCGATGTGGGATGCAACCCACTATGACCTGTTAGATGCCGGTCTGGTATGTCCAAGCGATGGAGTCGCACAGAATGTGTTGATCTGGGCCGATGGTGCTGCAAGTGGGTATGAAGTAACGAATTTCTCCCCATCTGCACCAGTCATGTCATTCTCTGTTGATACACCGTAGCCTGTTTGACATACTGCTTGAAGTGGTCGTCCCCTGGCATGCTGATGTCAGGGGATACTGCTGTCGTATAGTCAAAAGGTGTTACAATAAAACCTCAGAGTAAGCTCTTTCATCGACAGTTATGGGGCTGATATATGTCACAGCGTCTCACCTCTATAAATTACTAGGATGTGTAGTCTTGCAATAACGTAAAATCGTAAATACGATTAAAATATATTTGTGCGTGATAGTGTTTAGATTGTGTAGAAATCAGGAAACTCGTCTATGCCAATTGTCATTCGCCTTGTGCAAACACACGATGAGTATCGTGCGGTAGAGCGGCTCCAGCGGGAGGTTTGGGGTTTTGGTGATGCTGAGATGGTGCCGGGTGCCTTATTGCTTACCGCACAAAAGAACGGCGGTCTGGTGCTGGGGGCCTTCGATGATGGGAAGGAGTTTGGGCCACAACTGGTTGGTTTTGTGTTTAGTTTTGTGGGGTTAGCGGCGAACGGACGGATCAAACACAGTTCGCATATGGCTGCGGTTGCGCCCGAATACCAGAATCGCAAGCTGGGGCATCAGTTGAAATTGGTACAACGGGAACACGTCCTGATGCAGGGGATTACCCACATCACTTGGACATTTGACCCACTCGAAAGCCGCAATGCCTACCTTAATCTCCACAAGCTTGGCGCAACCTGCCAGACCTATCTGCCCAATGTCTACGGGGAGATGCGCGATGCGATTAACGCAGGACTACCTACAGATCGCTTTCAACTGGATTGGTTTATTGCGACCAAACATGTTGAGTCCCATATACAAAAAACATATCAAAATACATCAATGCGAGAATGCCAGTCAGAGAGTGTACCGCTGCTGAGTCCGCCACAAACGCCCGACACAATCGAGGGCAAGCGTGTGCTGGTAGAGATCCCATCTGATTTTCAAAGCATCAAGAAGCAAGATCCTGAACTTGCACGCGCTTGGCGCCAGCACACTCGTGATATCTTCGAAGCCGCTTTCAAAAAAGGCTATACGGTGATCGATTTTATGTACGAGGATGGCCGGAGTTGTTATCTGTTAGCAAAAGATTGGACACCCCATGCATATCAAACGAGTCGAGTTATACCAGATTGAACTTCCGCTGGTCCATCCGTTCGAGACGAGTTTTGGTCGTGAGTCAACGCGTACATGTATTCTGGTCGCAGTTCATACCGATGATCTGATTGGTTGGGGCGAATGCGTGGCGATGAGTGGGCCATGGTACTCCAGCGAGACGGTCGAAACGGCCTGGCATGTGCTGTCTGACTTCCTCGTGCCGCTGGCATTGGGTCAAACTGTCGATGAGCCTACTGATGTGTCTGGCTGGTTTGCGCGTGTACGTGGCCACCAGATGGCACGGGCGGCCCTTGAAAATGCCATATGGGATCTTGCCGCACAGGTGCGTGGTGTGTCGCTCACACAGCTGCTTGGCGGAACCCGTACCGAGGTACCCGTGGGTGTGAGCATAGGGATTGAGCCCACGGTGGATGCGCTGATGAATATTGTCACGCAGTATGTCGATGAGGGCTACCAGCGAGTCAAGCTCAAAATCAAACCTGCTTGGGATGTAGCCGTTGTGCGTGCGGTGCGTGAGCGCTGGCCCGATCTGCTGCTCCAGGTCGACGCGAACTCGGCCTACACGCTCGATGATGTGGCGATTTTGCGTGAACTCGATCAGTTCGGTCTTTTACTAATTGAGCAACCATTGCATCATGACGATATCGTTGATCACGCTACATTGCAAACACAACTGCAGACGCCGATCTGTCTGGACGAAAGTATCCACTCACCAGATCACGCACGGTGGGCCTTGGA
Organism: Chloroflexi bacterium AL-N1; assembly: GCA_013122435.1. Taxonomy (GTDB): domain Bacteria; phylum Chloroflexota; class Chloroflexia; order Chloroflexales; family Roseiflexaceae; genus AL-N1. The sequence goes on along the minus strand of WYDT01000006.1, from coordinate 152,107 downwards.
GATTGGTGCATGCCGTATTATCAACATCAAGGTTGGTCGTGTGGGTGGGCTGTCGGCGGCTCTCCAGATTCACGATCTCTGTGCAGCACATCAGGTTCCGGTATGGTGTGGTGGGATGTTGGAGACGAATATTGGGCGAGCAGTGAATGTTGTGCTGGCCACCCTCCCGAACTTCATCCTGCCGGGGGACATCTCCGCATCGGCGCGTTACTATCAACAGGATGTGGCCGAACCAGATTTTGTCCTTAGTGCCAACTCAACAGTTGCTGTGCCGCAAGGTACTGGCATTGGCGTCACAGTAGATCGGGAGCGATTGGCGGCTGTGCAGACTCGCTATGTTTCATTCTCAAAGTAATTGCTGACTACCAATCGTCTTTGTATCTTTGCACGCGAATTATACCCCTGTTCTAACTTAGTCTGGTACGTGATGTTTGCACATATCCTGACTACGATCCAGGATGGCATTGATCAATGATGGTGGTTTGATGACAATGACATCTTTTCCTAACCCAAAGACAAACATCATGGCCGGTTCTATCCCCTCTGCTTCAAAATGCGCTGTAAACCATCCTTCATCGTGCTCAGTTTCGATAATCTGATACCGTCCGGTACTGTACCATCGTACAAAATCCTTCCGTTCCTCACGAATCTTGAGCGTATAGCGGTAATGGAGGAGCGACTCCACAAACCTGTGGATATGCGTTTGCCAGAAGTGCTGCAGATCAAAATCCGCCTGACGCTGAAAGGTGTGGTCTTGCATGGTCACCTGATGAATACGTGATACCCGGTAGATGCGAAACTCCTCCATCCGTCGGGCAATCAGATACCACGTTCCAGCTTTGGCGACCAAACCATAAGGCTCTACAGTGCGTTCAACAATGTGACCATCATGATGTTGATAGATCATCTGTAAGTAACGATCCTGATTTACCGCGTCAAGCAAGTATGGCACAGAGTCAGGGGCGTGTATGTCGACCCACCACGTTGAGTCAATCAGCAAACGTTGTTGCATATGTGCAACCGCTTGTTGATGGAGCGCTGGTAGGGTGGCATAGAACTTGAGCAGTAGGCGTTTAGCAGACTCCGCAAGTCCGATGTCTGCCAGTAATGTGGTGTTACCGGAAAAAAATAGGGCCTGTGCTTCGGCTGTGTGCAAACCAGTTAAAGAGAGCCGGTACCGCTCATCCAGTCTGATTCCACCACCGGTACCACTCTGTGTGTACAGAGGGACTCCGGCTGCTGAGAGGGCTTCAATATCGCGCAAAATGGTACGTCGGGAAACTTCCAGGAGTTCAGCCAATTGGTACGTTGTCATATTCTGGTGTATTTGTAGATGAAACAGGATAGCAAGTAAACGATCAGCACGCATCAGAGTCCTCGGAAATCGCACATGTGTTAGTGACAAAAGATGGCACCAACAGAAGTGTATCATAGCTTCAATTGTTGTATCGACGTACAAGGAGGTGTTCTTGTGAGCACACACATCCCTCGTTTTAGTGTAGAGCCTGTTCCGCATTGTCATCCTGACATTGGTCTCTGGTTAGCCATCTTAGAAGATGCACGAGCACGATTGCACTTCGCGCTTAGATCAGTGCAGGAGTCTGATCTGGATGCACCACCAACCGTTGGGATCAACACCATTGGCACCATTCTGTATCATCTCGCGCTAACCGATCTCAACTGGGTATACGATAATTTGTTACAAGAACCTTATCCTGATGATGTTGCCGATCTTTTCCCCTATCCCTTAACCGATCAACATGAACAACTTTCACCTGTCACTGGCTGGAGTCTACCGGCATATGAGCAATGCCTGGCAGTTGCACGTGCCAAAGTCCATGAGGTTTTCAAGCCGATGCGTCTAGATGTGTTTCGAGCAATTGTGCGGCGTGAAGAAGATGATGGCACCTATGAAATGACCCCAGAAGCAGTACTACGCCATCTGGCCCAACACGAATCCGAGCATTGTGGGGAAATCCAACTGCTGATAGGTTCGTATAGAGTAAATGAAACGGCACGTTAGCTCTTTCTGCTCTTCAGGCGATGCACACAATTGCTGTGACATATGGAGTCATCAAAGATCATGAGAGGGAGTTATGCGTTGAATAATTTCTTGTGAGGAAATACAAACAGGGAAAAAATGTTCTTCCCTGTTTGCATCGAAAGCTATTGTCCGTAAGCGGAGTCAGGAACCAAACTGTTTAGGTATTCCTCAACATTTGTATAGCCATCTCCATCCCTATCCGTAGTTCCGTCAGAAGGATCATCAGCATCAAGGTGATGCTCTTCCTCCCAACTATCAGGCATGCCATCGGCATCACTATCAACAGGTGCTGTTCCTGTGGGATATGATGGATACCCACTAACATCTTCAGGGGAATCGATAATGCGCCCTGTACCATTGCGAACATCATCAATAATACGTGCATCAACTGCATCACGTTGCGGCAGTGTAGCCCCAACAGCGTCAAGTACTGTTTCGCGTGCTTCGTCTGCAGGCCATGTCGTCACAGGCGGTGCTTGGAAGACTGGGCTGTTTGCACGATATGTATCAATATCGAGATCAACAGTCCGTACAAAGTCCCATTCGTCCTGACTATCATTCTGTCGCTGTGGACTTTTATTTCCCTGCACAAAGAATGCTGCTCGTTCAGTAAGATAATTTCCATCAAGATTCAGCCCGTATGTTTTGTCTGTACTATCAGGTCCCTCGATCATGGTATTGCCAATAAGGTTTAAGCCTGATGGATTTATCTGTGTGGCATCCTCATTGACAAGACCTATGCCCCAGGGAGCATTATAGATGACATTGTTTACAAGGTCCCCTGTGGTTCCAGTTTTAAACAAGGGATGTCGTTCAGCATTGTGGGCAATAATGTTGTGATGCAGTGATATATTTTGTGCTCCACCCCCGATAAGCACACCTTTGCTGTGCGCTCCCTTGGGATGTAAGCTCTCATCGAGACCCTCTGCTATAACACTCCATTGGATGGTGATATCAGAAGCTTTGATATCCGAAGCCGGATCGAGGCTGCCATATACGGATACAGTTTCATCAATACCCCAACTCGCTGAAACATGATCAAGCACGATATTGTACGATTCACGGACTTCGTTATTGCTCAAAAATGGAGCAATTTGAAAGGCATCGCGGTTTTCCGGGTCTTCACCGGGTCCATCTCCAGGACGGCTTCGCACAAATCGCACGACTACATCGTGTGTCGCAATCGAAAGGCCAGATCCTTTGAGACAGATACCACCAGGAGCTGTTTGTCCGGCAATCATGACATACGGCTCTTGAATGACCAGTGCTTCATCGAGTTGAATACATCCACTTGTACGAAATACAATAATACGTGGCCCAGAGGTATCGATAGCCTCGCGCAGGCTTCCTGGGCCATCATTGTTGAGGTTGGTAACTGCAATCACTTGACCACCACGACCATGCGTTGTTTGGGTACCAAATCCCTCGGCACCAGGAAATGCCGACAATACAGAGGCCATTTCCTGTTCGTGAAAGAGGATTGTATTAGGGATGGGTTGTGTTTCAATTCCTGGTCCGGCATAGAGCACCTGAAATCGTTCCTGACCATATTTCTCAAAGAACGTAGCAACAATAGGATATTTTCCGGCCGATAGCTCAATCGTACCGGAGCGTTCCTGAGCTGCATGGAGGCTGTCATTGTCAACGACCAACTGATCATTGATAAATAGCTGGCTCCCATCATCTGATACTGTCGTAAATGTATAAACACCGTCAGTTACGATATCGATATAACCTTCAAAATGAAAGGCAAAGGTATCATCGCGTATACGCGGTGTAAGGTCAAATGTTTTCACGGTGCCGATCTTCTCTGGTGAGAGCGACTCAAAAACGGGGAGACTATTCCAAATACCTTCATAGTAAGCGTATCTCAAACCAGGCTCTTGTGTCGATACAGCAGAATGGGATGGGCTTGATGCTTGCCCAAATGTAACAAGCGGTAAGCATACTATCCCGAAAATGGCAAAGGAGAGTGTGTAATAAAGACGTTGCAGCATGTCTCACTTCCTGAAGTTAAAAGAATATACTTTTGCAGTATATGAGAAAAACATGGATATTGTAAGTTGTAAATGTTCAAAAAATGCTCAGGGAGACATATGCCATTCGTATGATAAATAGTATCGATGTATGTGCCAGAAACATTGCTGTGCACTTTGCTAGGAAGAGAACTGTTATGGAACAAACGGAAGTGTAGAGGCTAGTTTGGTTTGTAACTATAGTACAACAATCACTCAGGGGGATGGGAGAGCCTACCGCAACAACGGAATCATTGATGGTGCTACGCCGGTGAATGTGCCGATATACCACACCAGACAACTCTGCACACTAATGAGGAGCAACACTCCCCATGCCACATAGCGACTGGCATGACCTCGGCGCAACACCTGATCGAGGAGTACGGCTGCAAAGAGGCACGCGAGTGGTGTGAGGAATACCAGATAGCGCACTTGCAGACCACTGTACATCTCCACTGCCCAGAAGACGATCACGGTACCCAGCCAGCCGCCGACCAACTCCGCCCCACCACATGGCAGACCACGCCAGAGCAACAACACGCCGGGAAGGAGCAACAGAATACCCAGCGGATGGAACGAAATCCAGAAGGCCCGTGCAATCAGATTGTATGCCGGGACATAGCTTCCTTCGAGTACCTGTTCTCCAACTGCCAGAGACTCCTCGACCTTCATCGTGGCGACGGGCGCATACGCAAATACAAAGCCGATAATGCCACTAATACCCAGCATAATGGTGAACTGCCACCACGTTGAGCGCGGAACTGTGTGCTGTAGCCCTAGTGCGACCCACGCCAGTCCCAGCCACGCCACGGCCAGGATGGTCACGCCGATGTGGGTGAGGAAAGCAACGCTCAATATCACCCCGGCAAACCACCAGTAGCGTCTCTGGGCTGTTTGCAGTGCCATCAGCAACACGATAGCCAGCGGTGCCATCAGCGCCTGCCCAAAGATCTGAGCGGTATGGCCCCACCACAGCGATGTCAGGCTGATGGGGATGACGGCATATATCAGTGCGCTAAAGAGCGTTGCGCGGGTGCTGGCGCCGAGTTTACGAGCCAGCCCAGCAATCGTCAGCGTACTTAACCCATCGATGAGCGAGATACCTCCCTGTACAATAAGGGCAGGAAGAATGCTGGAAAACATTCCTGGCAGGAGCACCAGATACGGGCCAGGGGGGTACACGGTTACACCACCGCGAAACTCAAAGGAGCGGTTGGTCATCACCAGCGTGCCATTGATGGTGCTCAAAAAGCGGTCGGTGTTCAGGGGCAGATCGTAGGCAGAGAAGAGCGGGTAGAGCGAGCCGACCCAGCGCACCAAACAGGCCAGTACAGTCAAGCCCCACAAGGCATGCAGAATGCGTGGTGCGCCCAGCCAACTGGCGTGTCGTTCTAACAGCCTGGGCACCCAGAGCGTCAGCCCGAGCAGAATCACTAAGGCCATGGTGAGCCGTGCCACGTAGGGGAAGAACAGCAGCGTCTGGTAGTTGAACCCAATGACCAATACGCTGGCCACGAGCAGCAGGCTTCCACCAACCATCCAGAACTTCAGATGAAGACGTCGCATGAGCATGGCGAATAAGGTTAGCAAGGTTGTCTGCACAGCAACAAGCGGTATAGAAGGCCAGATCCATCCCGTACTTATGATGTCGAGAGTAGCTTCTTCGAGACGTATCCCGACCTGTCGTGTGTCAGGTGGCACCGTGATTGTCGGGCTCTGCATCCCCACGTTGAAGTCACCAAAACGTATGGCAGATGGCGGCACAACGATTTGGTAGAGGCGTGCTCGTTCATCGAGCGGAATGGTGGTGTAGGGCTGATTGTTGAAACTGATAGTGAGGTCGCTACCCACGAGATCGGGTGGCGGTGGTCCAGTACGCACATGCAGAATGGTGGTTTCTCCGCGCCCAATCTGGCGGAACGTGAACTGCCCGTTGCCATCAGACCAGCGGAAGGTGCCACGAATGTCTTCTTCAACTGCGTACATGTTTGTGGTAAGCAGCCTCGATTCCGCACTACCAATAGCAAGGTCGAGGGTCGACCGTGAACTGCTTAATAGCAAGGTCTGACTGAGCAGCAGCACAATGGCAGCCAGCCCAATAAAGAGTAGTATTGGTAACGATGTGGTGAGTTTGCTCTGTGCTACCCAGCGCGACCAATCGCGACCTAACGATAGGGTATCCGAAGACGAGGCCATTGACATTCCTTTGGCTGATCTCTGCGCTGTGTAGGATACCGTTGGTTGGCACAGTCGTCAAACGCTTAAGAGAATACGACCTGCGTGCTAGGAGGAATGATAGACGTCGTTTGTGAACACAATTTGTGGTAAAACAATAAATGCCGATGAGCATTGACCCATCGACATTGTTGATGTTCTCTTAGCGTGTGCGTGTTAGCGGCCTACAATAGGCAGATAATACAGTCTTGCGAGATTTGGCCCTTCTTCCAACAGGTGCTCCATCGCTTCAAACATAACCGTTGTTCGTTGTTCTGCAGTGTCGATGCCCTCGAAGCCAAAGCCAAAGTAGATCGTGTCTTCTGTGGTAATGATCGCGCCAATTTCCTCGTTTATCTCATCTCGGGAGACTCGCGTAAAGTCATTCGCGTTTCCAGGACTGCCTTCTGGTGGTCCTGTCACTTCCCAGCCACCGAGACCATCCTCAAACGAGGTTTCTGCGCCGGTAGAGATGATAACGTCATCAAGCAGTACGCCTGATCTTTGCACGCCACTATCACTGGCGTAGGTCAACGATATGGTGATCTCGGAACCAGCGTAATCAGAGAGATCAATAACCCATTCTTCCCAGCAGGTAGATGTGCCAGAAACGGCGTTCCATTCGCCAGTGGTGCCGATTGGTGTACATGTGGCAGGAGTGTCATCGGTGCCAGGGATGTAGGTCTGATACCGATCCACAAAGGGATGAATTTCATTCCATCCACTCAGACAACTACGACCCGTTTCGGTACTGGTGTTCCCATTTTGATCGGGTAAGGTCGTCCAATTATCATTGCCGACAGTATGAGCTTCCACAAAGAAGTAGTCCCAGGCCACTTCGGTCTCATACGAGGTGCGGAAGGACAGTTTTGCCTCAGTTGCATCCGTCAAATCGATAGTGCGTGTGAGCCGCTTGTAACTACCATTGGCCTGATCAGAGTCGAGCAGATAGTCGCCGCTGTATGGCAACAATACACCACCAGTAAAATGCCCGGCAATCGTACTGGCGAATTGGGGGAACTCATCCGCTGGCATAACGGCGCTGGTTAACTGCAACAGTGCGCTGTGGTCCTGATTGTTAGCACTGTCAGTTCCAAAGGTCCATGCAGGTACGCTGAATGTTGGGACGGTTTCGTCGATCTCGATATCATACAAGCCCGTTGGATTTCCTGCATCATCGAAGATCGTTCCACCAGGGCTGGTGTAGTCAAAGGCTCCCAAATAATATTGCAGGAAATCATTCGAGAGCGGGACACAGCGTTCATTGACTTCATCGTCATTCCCACACGGTTCGTTGGCGACCGGATCAAAATCGTAGCTTTCAGCATAGGGGAGGCCCGCATATTTACCAGTGTAGAATAGCTTCCCTCCCTCGTTGAGGTAGGCACGCATTGCGAGCATCAGGTCATTGCTTAACCGTGATGCCGTACCCGGTTGCATGCCGGGCTCCTGGTTCACAATGTTATCGCCAGTGTACCAGATAACGGCATCGTAGTGGCTCAGAACTCCAAGCGCATGGGGGGGTGTGTGCTCGTTGTCATCTACATCATATATATCAGGTTTGATATTCATTTCATTGAGCGCTTCGACGTAGTACGAAAGATATTTGGGTTCGGTAGCATCTTGCTCTGGGGCAGCGCCGGTGTAGTCTTCATCGGCGACAATCAATACTTGAGCGTCGTTGTCAGATACCAATGTGTATGTAAATGAATCGCTGCTAATGCCGTTGCTGCTGAAGGAGACGGTAACCGTGTCTCCTGGGTTGGCCCCTGTGATTTTGGCACGAACAGTTTTGTAGTAGATGCCACCCCCACCGTTGCGCTCACCACCTTGCCATTCGGTTGTTGGAATACGTTGCAGATCCCCATCATTAATCTGATAGTTGACATTGACATTTTCCAGACTGCGCGCAACGGTGGCTTCTACTGTTTGGGGATCTCCATAGGAAACGCTGAATTTGTCTACATAGAGATCATCCACTTCACTATCCAGATGTGAGACTGGCTGGGTCGGGTTCGCCGCCGATTTCAATAAGTCAAGCGCGAAGGGGAGATTTTGTTCGAACACTTCTTGAATAAGCTCCTCATCATCGGGAAAGACAAACCCATACCCACGTGTCAATTCAATGACAAAAGCCAAGATATCGTGTGTATCATAGGCGTAGTCTATCGAGTCGCCGTTGGTGATGTAGAGATCGGCTGCGACTCCAGGATCATACTCCGGTATGGCCGGATTAGCATCTGTTCCTGCTAATGCGGCAAAGATAGCATCATCATTGGAAGGTGTTTGTACCTGCCATCCGTAAGGATAGAGGATGAGATTACCAAAGGAGTGATAATCGATCATAAAGCGAAAGTCGACCTGTTCCATCAGATTAATCATCGCTTGTGTCTCAGGTTCAGAGCCCGGCTCAGGTCCGCGGTACCCAAAAGATGTGATATTGGGACTAGAACCTTCGTTATCGTAGCCCCAGCGCTCGTCGGGCCAATTGCGGTTGAGATCGACTCCGTCATTGAACGTGATAGCATTATCGCCATCGTTGTCACGCACATTCTTTCGCCAGAGTCGCTCTTCATCAAATGTATACTGATAGCCATCCGGGTTCATAGTCAGCACAAACCAGACTTCGTTGGTTTGCAGCAGGGATTGTATTGTGGTATTTCCAGCCGTATATTCGTCCAGGAGATACCGCAAGAGCCGTCGATTCATTTCACCCGTGATCCACTCGCGGGCGTGCTGGAGGGAGAAGTAGAGCACGGCTGGGCGGGTATTGTCAGCTACCGTATTGGCATCCTCTGTGACTTTGAGGGCTACAATGGGGCGTTCTTGCACACTTTCACCAATATCAACCCGTTTGACCAGATTGGGGTATTCCTCAGTAATGGTAGCAATCTCAGTGAGCATGCCATCATTACCGTCGAAGGGCTTCCAGACTCCATCACCATCCTGTGCGATCTCGTTGGCCAGCTCTGTGCTGGTCTGACCATCGCTGTTACGCCATAATTGTAAGCCCATTCTGCTGGCTAGTTGTGCGTGCTCAGAGGGTGATAGCACCAGACTTACTTCTACTCCACCAAGAACATGGTTGATCTCAACAATATCGTAGCCTGCTGCGCGTAAGGGTGCGACTTCAGCATCGTCGATGGTTGCCACATACATCTCCAGACCTTGCTGACCGTTCGGTCGTGGTTCGTTCTCTTGTGCGCTGACCAACATACTGCTTAATATAAAGACAGCAAGTATCAATGGAATCATCAGCCTACGGCTTCTCACAGCATCCTCCTTTAAGAACCATGCAGTTCTGTTTAGGTTATTTTGTTACTACATTTTGGATGTTTTAGTGTAACCAGGGCGTTGTCTCACAGGTACGCTTCAAGACCAGAACCACTCATAGTCCGCTCCTTTCTGATGGTTTGCTCAAAGAATGTAATGGATCGTTATGTGTGAACATGGTAGATAATTTATTAATATAGTACATAAACTAGTAAAAGTCAAAAAGAGGTAGATAGAACATCAGATTAGAACTGATTTGGATATGTATTTTGCTCTGCCATATGTTTGGTCGGTGTTGTTCTTTCGAGGCTATGATAAAATCGTACTCCAGATGCGTATAAATTGCGTATCAGTGGTATAATAGAACATATGTTTTTTTGATGATCAGGAAGGAGTAGCCATGCAGCGTGCCGATATACTTGACAAGATTCAGTCATTGAGTGATCCACGTGCGATTGCGGCATGGTCGCGTGTTGGTGCAGGTCCCGATCAATATTTGGGCACAAATCTTACCAGACTAAAAGAGTTGGCAAAATCTATAAAGAAGAGTCATGAACTGGCTCTGGAGTTATGGGATAGTGGAATCCATGATGCAAAGCTGCTTGCAACCATGATCGAGCGACCAAAAAAAGTAACGTCTGAGCAGATTGATACACAGATGGAGCAGGTGTACACCGTCGATCTGGCCGACAAGTATTGTAGTAATATCATTGCTAGAACTTCCTTTGTACAGGAGAAGATCGATTTGTGGCGACAGAGCGAGGTTGAGATGAAGTGTCGCAGCAGCTACATGCTGATAGCTGCTCAGGCAAAGCAGAAGCGTGATCTCCCGGATGCTTACTTTGAGCAGATTCTACAGACTATCGAACAGCGGATTCAACAAGAACAAAACTGGGTTAAGGAAGCGATGAATTATGCACTGATTGCTATTGGCAGTCGCAACAAACATCTCAATCATCTGTCTGTCGCTATGGCGCGGCGTGTAGGCATTATCGAAGTCGATTATGGTATGAGTGCGTGTCAGGCCCCCAACGCGCTGACCAAGCTGACAGCACAGAAGTTGATGCAAGGTTTGGTATAACAAGACTGTTTGTAATACAAAGGCATGTAGCATGAATAATACCTCCACTGACCCATATGTCGAAACCCTCCGTGATCGCAAAGGTGCGCGAAAACGTGAAGATATTCCTGCTGAAGTACTAGAGGGTTTACATGAGGGTTGGCTGTCAACTGTTAATCTTATCGAGTGGCTTGCCGTGGATATGTCCAAACTACTGCGTGCAGTGCTACAACAGATGGGTCGCACTGAATTGATACCTGAACTTGGGCCAATTGCTGACGGTGTTGCCGATCAGGGTGTTATGCAACGAATCGAGCAGATTGGGATAGCTTTGTACTCGGTTTGCAGCAAGCGTGAGGATGGACATGAACTGCTGGGAACACTTGCAACCCATCCAGCGGATGTGGTACGGAATTGGGCAACCTTCGCACTGGTGGCAGCGCCTTCGTTGAGTCTCACTGATCGTTTGGTGACGGTTCGCCCGTTCGCTGCCGATACGCATTTTGGGGTGCGCGAGTGTTCCTGGATGTCCGTGCGCCCTGCTTTGATGGCTGAACTAGATATGGGGTTAGTGTTGTTACAACCATGGGTTGTTGATGCAGATGCCAATGTGCGTCGCTTCGCCGTCGAAGGAACGCGGCCACGTGGGGTTTGGTGTCCACATATGACCGTGCTCAAACAGCAACCTGAATTAGGATTGCCCTTACTAGAGCCAGTACGTACTGACCCGAGCCGCTATGTACAACTCTCCGTTGCCAACTGGTTAAATGATGCGAGTAAGTCAACGCCAGACTGGGTACGTGACGTCTGCGAACGCTGGCAACACAAATCCCCCACCAAAGAAACCAAATGGATTACCAACCATGCGCTACGTACGCTGCGGAAGCAACAGTAGTATGTAGGAAAGAGGCATTGTGTAATCGCATTCTTATAAACAAATTTCATATCTCTATCATATGCTAAATTAGTACGACTTCACTGCAACTTTGCAATAAATATAAAAGAATAAACCTCATTGGTAACACTTCTTGTTGATTGTTCCCATAAGCTTGAAATCCTCTTATGCAACTGGTTTATTTAACCAAGTCGTAATTTTTGCTGTCCAATAGACCTGAATAGTTAATACGCTCCTTTGCTACCATGAAACGCGCAACACATATGCTATGTTGATGCAAATGCTACAAAGAGTCGTTTATTTGCTTCATGCGGCAAAATGCTGACAAAATGACTATTTTGTATCAAATCATATGTTAATGGATACGAATCTATGCTTTGTTCGCTCATGATGTGACATTTTTGTAAGTAGTCAGGAGAGCTAACTGTGGTGGTACCAAAGCGTGCTTCTATAACAACACGAACTCCACTTTTATCAACTGTACGGCGTGCACTGCGATTAGCGTTGTACGCCAATCAACAACATAGTCCCCCCGTCGACGAGTTAGTTGACATGCGACACACTGCACCAGCATCACGGCGGCGTTTCTTACGCAACTCGGTGACAACGCTGGCCAGCCTTGGCGGGGCTGGTCTGTTGAACATATCCCAAACTCCTGCTGTCAATGCTAGGCCGCAACTGGAGCCCTCTAACCGCACTCCCCCGCGTATTGCTATTGTTGGAGCTGGTATTGCAGGACTCAATGCGGCCTATACGCTTCAACAGGCTGGCTATCGTGCCGACATATATGAGGCATCTAGACGTATTGGTGGACGTATCTTCTCGATTCAGGATCGTTTAGGGCCGGGCCTCACAACCGAGCTTGGTGGTGAATTTATTGATAGCAATCACACTGAGATGTTGTCTCTGGTTCGAGAGTTTGGTTTAAAGCTATCTGATTTTCAAGGACCGAGCGAAGCCGATATCATTCCAGATGCTTATTTCTTTCGGGGGCAACATTACACTGAGCGACAGGTCGTTGATGCGTTTCTACCGCTGGCACCACAGATCGAGCGAGATTATGAAGCAGCAATTGCGGCCTTCGACGAAGGTGATGGGCCGGTGGAGTTGGATCATCTGTCGATTGCAGCGTATCTTGACCAGATTGGTGCAACTGGGTGGGTACGTGAGTTATTAGAAGTTGCCTACATGACCGAATATGGCTTGCCCATAGATCAGCAATCATCGCTCAACCTGATTTTTCTCATCGGTACCGATGTGGCGGATGGCACCTTTGAACTCTTTGGTGAGAGCGATGAGCGTTACACGGTCAAGGGCGGCAACCAACGCATTACAGATGAGCTGGCACGCAGATTAAAAGAACAAATCCATCTTGACCATCGTCTGGAGGCCATACGCAGGCGAGGAGACATCTATCGGCTGACGTTTGCAGGGCCAAATGGTTCAGCAGTTGATGTCAAGACTGACTTTGTCATTCTCTGTATTCCGTTTACAGTGCTCCGTTCAGTCGAGCTACATCGTGTACTGCCCCGCTTTAAGCGACGTGTCATTAGAGAACTCAACTACGGCACCAACGCAAAACTGGTGCTAGGGTTCTCTGAGCGGGTGTGGCGGCAGCACGGTTATGGTGGCACATTCTTTACTGATGAAGGTTTTCAAAGTGGATGGGATAGTAGCCGCCAACAAGGAAGTGAACAAGGCGGTCTCACGTTGTATCTGGGTGGTCAACCTGGTCTGGATTTGGGAAGAGGGCGTACAGGGATGCAGGCTAAACAGTTTCTCCCTGGAATTGACCAGATCTTTCCTGGTGCAGCGCAGGCATACAATGGCATGGTGCAGCGCTTCCATTGGCCGAGTGCTCCACTTTATCAAGGTAGTTATGCGTGTTATACCGTAGGACAGTGGACGACTATTGCTGGTGCTGAGATTACGCCGATCGATAATCTGCTCTTTGCTGGTGAGCATTGTAGCGAGGATTTTCAGGGGTATATGAATGGCGGTGCTGAGACGGGCCGTTGGGCTGCCAAGACGCTTCTGACAAAACTTGACGGTGCGCGGCTATATGCCCTACAGAGGGAGCGTATAAGCGAGGAATAGTGGCGCATTGGACTTGGTATATCTCGATACTTTGTGTGTTTGACCAGAGCATGCATACATTTGATTGTATATGAGAAACACAACATAATACCCGCTGCTCAAACAGTGGGCTCCAAAGATATGGCCTGCTCAATCAGGCAGTGTGGGTCTGGTAAGCCTTTCTGCAAAGCTATCTTAGGATTTGAGCCCTGCACACGAAAGATGTCTTCTGTAAACGTGAAGACGGGCAATGGTTTTAGCTATTGCCCGTCACGAGATATTACACTATTTGTTCATTAGTCAACACGTTTGATTTCGATCTTGGCCACAGGAGCGGTCCAGCCATGCAGTTCAGGAAGCAAATCGTTGCCACCTTCAATGTTTGGATGGAGTGAGATAACACCGTCTTCTGCCAGATCTGGATTCGAGGTACCTGTTCCTTCATCATCGGAGGAGACACCAATCAAGCCCTGACATGGGGGCACGATGTCGGCAAAGTCTTCGGTGTTGATCTCGGTGCCAGCATCGTAGCCATTGGCATACAATGTCAGACTTTCGCCGACACGGAAGGGCAGTGTCACGGAATCGAGACCCGTGAATCCATCGTTTGTACAGATCAACATCGTGGCGATGGAGAGATAACGTGCTTCTATGTTGGCATGTACGGTGTAGGTGGCTTCGCTGCCGAAGTCAGTGCCACCAGGATTATCGGCAGGCACCAGCGGTGCTGCCCCTTCCTGGAATTCGAATACGTCTGTGCTGCTGCCAAGTGCCGCAATCAGAGCGGCGTTGTTACCGTTCTCGGCGATTTCTTGAATACCTTCGTTGGCGGCGTCACCGACTGTAAAGACATCGGCGGCGTCACGATGGGCAACAATGACTGGTGGTGAGAAGGCTTGACCAGTGGTGAGATTCGATACGGTTACTTCGTATGTGGCAACACGGGTGACTTCGATTTTGGCTACAGGATCATTCCAGCCATGCAGGTCTGGTTGCAAATCATCCTCGCCTTCGACGCCTGGATGTAGTGTGATGACACCATTTTCGGCCAATGCCGGGTTCGAGGTGCCCGTGCCCTCATCGTCGGAAGAGGCCCCGATCAAGCCTTGACATGGTGGCACAATATCGGCAAAGTCCTCAGTGTTGATCTCGGTGCCAGCATCATAACTGTTGGTGTAGGCTGTTATGGTTTGCCCAACCTGTGCTGGAAGCGTAATGGCGTCTAATCCAGTAAATCCATCGTTCGTACAGATCAGCATAGCTGCGACGGATAAATGGTTGGCCCAGCGGTTGGCTGTAATCATATAGGTAGCAGTGCTGTTGAACTCTACTTCTCCAGGGTTATCGATTGGTACAAGAGGGGCATCGCCTTCCTGCACCTCGAAGATCCGTCGGTCGCGTTGTAACGCTTCGACCAGTACGGCATTATTGCCATTTTCAGCGATTTCCTGAATGCCTCGATTCGCACGTTGGCCTGTGTCAAAGAAAGCTGCTGCGCGGCGGTGGGTGGCGAACACCGGTGGCGAGAAGGGCTGTCCAGAGGTGAGGTTGGTTACGGTTACGGCGTAGGTGGCTTCTCGAAAACTGTAGGCATGACTCACGCCGCTGGTAAGAAGTACGAGCAAGGTCATCAATGGAATAATATAGCGCATTGGACGTAACAGAGAGAGTTTCATTATCTACCTCGAAGAAAAACTTTACTATATATCATTCAGAATTAGTCAGGGAAAAGTCGTTTGGTGTTATGCGAACCGATTATGATGGTGTGCTGCATCCCTCCTTTCACTATTTCCTTAGTTCTTGCCCGACGCGATCTATCTTGGCGGAGGGATGTTACGCTATACTTACGAAATAATTACTAAAGTCAATAGAAAGTCTTTCCTCAGTAAGAGATAAGGGGTGTAAAAAAGCCTTATATATGAGATTGTAAAGAGTTTAATGTACTTATATAGATTATAAGGTTGACATAAAATGCTGATACTGGAATAGATCAGATGCGAATATGCACAGATTGATGGCGCTAATCGATAACAAGACGTCTTTCGCAAATTGTTGTGGATTGGTAAGATCTAAGTAACTGTTAACAGTTTGGAGAGGTTTAGTAGAGTAAGGCCCAAAAGGTTTCGGCAACCTTTTGAGCCTCAAGCAAACGGTCTAAATAGCTCCACGACCTTTGAGTTCAAGGTATTTGTTGATCACACTCACGCTGAGTTTGTCAGCAGGTACATCAAGGGTAAGCACACCATTACGATTGAGCGTGTCGAGCACAACCCGTCGTTCATCGAGCAGCATCTCGGCTACCGCACGCTGATACACGGCCCCTGAGTTGTCTGGTTTGACATGCGCGAGGTTGGTAATATTTGGATCAGAAACCACCACACAGAGAGGTAGATGGCGTTGTGCAAGCCGGGCCATGTTGGCAATGAGTGGTTTAGCAGCGTCGAGCGTCACCAGATCGGTAAACACAATAATGAGCGAACGGCGCTTGTTTTTCAGACTGAGATATGCCAGTGCTTTGGCGTAGTCGGCCTCGACCGGCTCGAAATGTACATTGTACAGCGCCTCAAGCATGCGATAAAATTGACCTTTGCCGCTCTTGGGTGACAGATAGGTTCGCACATCATCGGCAAAGGTGAGTAACCCGGTGTGATCACCCTTGAGCGTTGCCACGTAGCTTAACAGGAGTGATGTGTTGATGGCATAATCAAGTTTGGCAAGGTCACCGATAGGCGGTCGCATCAGTCGCCCGGTGTCAATCACGCTCATGATGTACTGGCTTCGTTCGGTCTCATACTCCGCTGCAATAGGTTTACCACGCCTCGCCGTGGCCTTCCAGTTGATGCGCCGAAATTCATCGTCGGCATTGTACTCACGCAATCGTTCAAATTCGGTTCCGGTACCAAAGATGCGGGCAGCACGCAGACCGATCTCAAACAAGAGTCCTTTACGTGCCAGAATATCGTACTTACGCACATCAAGAACATTTGGATATACCTTTACCGATGTGCTCGTCGGATAGCGCGCCTGACGGGTGAAGGTGCGGAGCAGACTTGCGTAGCGAATGTTGGTGTCGCCAAAGGTGTAGTCGCCGCGCTGGAGTGGCCGTACATGATAGCGGGCTTCGTGCAAATCGTAAGCAGCCAGTTCCCCTTTGAGGATGGTTGCATCTGCATTGAACTGGTAAGGATACTCATCACGCAGGAGAAAGGTGAGTTTGCGCTGGCTCCGATTAGTAATGAGTACCGTGATCAAATTGTTGGCACCGAGTGAGAGTTTTGAGTCGTTGATACGCTCGATTTCTAATTCGTTTGGTTTGACGGTGACAACATAGTCGATGATCACCAGGACTGCCACCAGGACCAGATAGCCAATGGCTAGCCAAAGGAGACTGGGTTGGATTGTAATACCGGCGACGATAATCGAGCCCAGAAGCAGAAATAAAAGCAATCTTAGTGTTGGAATCATGGGTTATTTAGCTTTCGCAACATCTATCGTGGCACCTCGACACGGGCAAGAATACGGGTCATGGCGGTGTCGGCATTCAGCCCTTCGATCTCTGCTTCTGGCTTCAGGATGATCCGGTGGCGGTAGACCGGGCGCACAAGGAATTTGACATCGTCTGGGACTACGAACGAACGTCCCTGCATGGCGGCCCAGGTCTTAGCTGTCAATAAGAGGCTGATTGAGGCACGCATCGAGCCACCTAATACGAGATCGAGACTTTTGCGGCTGGCCTGTGCCACATCGGTGATGTATTTGATAATCCCTTCGTCGACTTGAATCTCACGAATTTCTGACCGACACTGGGTTAGCGTCTCGGGGGTAATGGTTTGCTGAAGATTCATCTGTTCAAGATGACGGGCATCAAAGCCCTGGTTGTAGCGGCGCAGTACCTCCATCTCCGTCTCCTGAGATGCATAGTCGATTAACACTTTGAAGAGAAAACGGTCGAGTTGTGCTTCTGGGAGCGGATAGGTGCCTTCATACTCTACTGGGTTTTGTGTTGCCACAACAAAGAAGGGATCAGGTAAGACCAGTCGTTGTCCTTCGATGGTTGCTTGTCGTTCCTCCATTGCTTCGAGAAGCGAGCTTTGTGTTTTGGCTGGTGCACGATTAATTTCATCCCCCAGCAACACATTCGTAAAGATGGGGCCTTTTCGTAAATGGAATTGGCCGCTGCCCATTTCAAAGACTTGTGTGCCGATTACGTCTGAGGGCATCAAGTCCGGTGTAAATTGGATCCGTTTGAATTCGGTTTGTAACAAAGTGGCAAGCGTTTTCGCCATCAAGGTCTTGGCGGTGCCTGGCACACCTTCTAACAGCACATGTCCACCACTAAAGAGTGCGATCAGCAATTGGGTAAATGCTTCTTCCTGTCCAACCAATACCTTGGATGCTTCAGTACGTATTTGTTGAGAAATATCTTGAACCAGCATGTAACCTCGTTGTGCAAAATAAAGAGCGATTCCAACTAGTATGTTTCTATGTGGTACTTCCCTGTGAGTCGATCATCGATGAGAGATCGGGCAGTGGTGTAGTCTGTGGTGATCGTACAGATGGTGTGGTTGGTGTGTCTCCAAAATGCTGACGCCACCAGTTCTGTACCTGTGTATCAAAGTCTCGTCCGCTATGTGATTGTATATTGCGCTGATAGAGTAACGCCATCCAGATAGGCCATGGTGGTAAGACAAACATAAAGCCGAGTAACCAGGATACCCCGGCCATAATCTGGGCTATCTGCGACTCTTCCCCCAGAAGGAAGAACAACGGCAGAGGGATCAGGGTACCGACGGCTAGTGAAACGACGATAATGAGTGCGGTCATCACCAGTGCCGTGGTACACCAGGCGATGAGATTATGCCCAAAACGATAACCGATCAGGTCAATGCTTTGCTGGAGCGTTTCGCCAAAGGGCGCTGATGTTTGTACCCACGGTTGCAGACCATAGATGATCGCACTGTAGGTCGCGTTACCCAGTATAAGCGCAGCCGCATAAAAGAGGAGAAAGACCAGAAAGAACAATATACCGAAAAGGATGCTCATGCTTGATGAGACTGTTGCCATGGCACCGATGCCTGCGACGCCGAAAATCATCAGGACATAGAGAGGGCAGATAATGATCATACTGAAGATCGATGAAACTACCGAGACAACAATACCATAGCAGATGGTAAAGATGATAATGGTCAGGAAACGGAGTGGATTTACTGATAATACCTGACGTAGCTGGATCGGACGTTCTTCAATAGCAGCCTGTGCAGCCTGTGAGAGCCCGCATAGAAAGTAGATCAATAATGGAAACGACAGGAGTACACTACCTACAACCAAGAGAACTATGAGTACATCGTCCAGCCATGTTCCAAACGCAATGAGCAATCCAGTCAAAACAGTGGTGGGGACGACCAGAACGGCAGTAATAAGGAGAAATGACACAAAATGCTGTCGGTAGATCCGCAGGCCATCATCAATCAGGACGAGTGTAGATTGGAATGCTTTCATTGGGCAATTCTCCGATGTTGATCCAGAGGAGCACAGATTGTCTTTTATCTACGTATCAGGGACGCCAGTGTTTGTTCGGTTTCCTCGACAATTCGCACCAGGGCAGCTTCATTTGCTGGTGTAGAACATAGGCGGTTCAGTAAGGCAAGCACGGCGGCTTCATCAACATCACGGAAGCGTGCTAGTTCACGTACAAATGCGTCATCGTCAAGTTTGGGATTAATGCTATATGGTCGGGCCAACTGCCGTTTAAAGTTGCGATGATAATGTTGTAAGATGTACTGGCGTTTCCCGCCACGCTGAAACAGATCGGCCATACTTTCGACATATTCGGCACTGCTTCTCAGGGTAACTTCTTCTTTGAGTGGAATGGGTTTACCAAAACGTCGTCCACTCAGAATGAGATAGAGCGCTACTGCCGTGGTCGCATATGCGGCAGCCCACCCCCACGGGCTACTGAAAATTGTGTTTGTCGTCGAGGGTGGTGTGAAAAAGCCATGATGATACTCATCGAACAGGACGCGGCCTCCAGCGGGAACACGCCGTAAGAGATTGAGTACAAACTCGGCGTTGGCCTCTTCACGTAATCCACTATTGGTAAAGGGATACACGGTGGTTGAAAGATAGATATAACCGCGTCCGTATTTAATACCAGCCAACACGAGTTCGTCGCCTGAACCAATCAACTCAGCGTAATCATTGCGTTGTGGCACCAGGACACGTTCTGTGTTGACAATCACTTCATCAAGTGGTGGTTGATCAAGCACTGGTTGTGCCGATTGGAGGCGGTCGATCAGGAGTTCTTCTTCGTACACCTCGCGCTCAATGTCCAGTTCTTCCAGCACACGTCCGACATTGCCAAAGAGGATTGGTGAGTCATCGGCGAGTATCAGCGTCCCGCCCTGATCCACCCAATCAAGAGTTATTTGTGCTTCCTGAGGCTCGATCAACTCAATGGGGCTGAGAATGAACAAGGCATCATCCTGTTCATCTAATTCAAATGCACGATATTCCAAGCGTTGTGCATCATAGCCCATTTCTCCAATCCAGTTATACATTGCCAGTGCACCACTGTCGGCACTTGAGTGTGTGGTTGGGCGACTCGGGTCGCTTGTAGTTGGCTCGCCTCTTGGTCCAAAGGCAATAAACAAAATAAGGACAACGAAAAGGCCAATAATGATAAAAAGGTCGCGCTGATTCTTCACAGGTTTATGTCCGTTTGGTGTTATGGTTTTGAATCATCAGGTTTGGTCACTTCCGCCGTGGTTCTGGTTGAGAAGCGATGGGCATCTTTTCTCAGTGCTTCGACCTGTGCACGATATGCCGCAAAAGCAACATCGTCAAGCGCTGCGTGCCCATACCACACCCGATCAAATGTTTCGACCACCGGGGTCAGATGTGTGCGTAGATTAGGATTGTCCCGCACACGCTCAAGATATTCACGATTGGTCAGTGCACGGTCATAGCGTAGGAGTTCACGTTCATCAAGCCACAGTAATGCCGAGAGATAGGTGTAGCGAACGGCTGTGCGGTAGTCGCCACCACGCGCTATATCACTGGCCTGCTCAAAGGCAGTTTTGGCTGTCAGATGGGCTTCTGGGTCATCTTCTGGTATTTCGGCGTCTCTGACGATAGAACGGCGCAATCCAAACAGAATATAGGTAATAACGCCGATCAATAGGAGCAGACCGATACCTGCAATGATCCATGCGACGACATCAAAACTTCCGGCAGGCACTGATTCTGTAATGGGCGCGAACAGTCCATCAAGGAGCCGTCCCAGCCAATCAAAGAAAGCCCCAAGCCAATCCCATCCTGCATCGTTGATTTCATTTTCACGGAAGGGGGCTTGCTCAAATACATTTTGTAGCCGATCAAGTGCGTCGTCGGGGACCACACTCTCCGGTTGTGCCAGAGCATCAATGATGGCACCCAATCGTTCTGCAGTAGCGGGCAGATCTGGCTCGGTATCTGCCAGTGCCTCGCGGAGCCAGCCATTCTCGACCGCAATGCTTGATCCATCAGGTAGCTGTACCTGTTTGGTGGTAATGAGGCGTTCTGCAACCTGTTCAAGACCGAGGCGATCGTTTCGCTGTGCGGCGGCAAACGCTTCACGTACCCAGGTCGTGTAAGTATCAAGATCGGGTGGTGGTTCTTGTGCATGTGTTGTTATCGTTGGCACAAAACAACACAGACATACGATGATCAGCATACGTTGACAGGATGAGATCCATTGTTGTCGCAGACGGTCATTCATGCATAACTCGATACTTGTTGTGATTTGAGTTCGATATCAAAGCCTTCTTTACGTATTCGGAGATCATAATATAGCAATGTATAGGTGACAAATTGGAGCGGAAGGGCGATAATATAACCAATTTGGGCCACCAATACGGCAATATTCTGTCCGAGTATTTGGCTTTCTGGGGAGAACCCCCCAACAAATGCGATACCAAGTTGGATAATGGTAGTAGGAATGCCATAAACGATATAGGCGAGGATCACCATTATGAACAGAATACCAAAAGTGCGCCAGAAATGTTGTGAGGTAAGGCGCCAGCTTCGTCCTATGGCTGCGAATGGTCCGTGGTTTTCCAGCACAATGGCTTGGGTAATAAAAGCCATGCGTGTGTAGATGAACGCAAGAATGATCAAGAATGCTAGAGAAACAAACAATATGGCTAATAGAAGGCCTACTCCTGCCAGAATACTGGCTTCACCTTCTAACGAAAGTGTCGCAAATACACCACCCGCGATACACGCGACAAATAAGGCATACAGTACCAATATAGAGAGAAAGAGCGCCAATGTTGCCAGAATAAGTGATAGATATTTGCGTCTGCCAAACTGATAGGCAGCTAAAATAGATATGGGTTGTCCAAGATAGATACGTGAGATAGCATGTGCAAGTGCACCAGTGATCAAGGTAAAGAGAATTAAGGACTGCAAGATACTAAAACCAAATAACCCACCATAGTAAATGAAAAAATCAATCAATGGTACATCAGGGAAGCCAGAGCCCGAAAAAGTGGGTGTGCTTGAAAAGCTTGTTACTGCTACTGCTGACTCCCAGCCAATCGTAAACTGGAAGAGTGTTTGTAATATGACAAACGGGATTTGTAGTAGTGCAACGATACCCAAAAACATAAGGAAGTGGGTACGGTACAGCCGAAATGCCGTATCGAGAATATCGATAAACGACATGATACGCAGTTGTGGCATTGCATTCATATCACCATCCTCACAGCCCTTCCCGACGCTACCTGACATTATAGCAGTGCCCTGCGCGGGAGGCAAGATTTACAATAGATCTATTACTATGCGCTCAAAGAATGTACGAGTGCTACATAACAAAAGTTACATCTGTTTACTATAGTACAGTATAACGTTCAAAGTGAAGAAAATAACTCCTTGTCGTGGCTTCAGTTTGTAATCGTGCGCGCTCAATACGAATAAAGAACGCAAGTTGCGTTCTTTATTTTCGATCAGTGTTTGGACCAAGTGGTTATTGAATTACAACATTATTCATCATCGTCATCACCTTCATCATTGTCGGACGACGATTCGCCTGGTTGTTGCTGAACGGGTGGTTGCTCAACAGGGAGTTGTTCCCCAGATGGCTGGCCCTCAGGTGGTGGCCCTTCCGCAGGCTGCCCTTCAGGCGATGGTCCTTCTGGTGGCTGTTGAGGTTCTGGTTCACTATCTGCACGAATACCCAGAACGATCATTGTATTTGGCTGAACCCACTCACCTGCCGGAGGCACCGTGCTTACCACCGAATATGGCACGAAATCGTCGAACACATCGGGAATACGTGTGCGATTCTGATAGTCAACATAGAAGTTGGTAAACCCGAGTGCCTGGAGTTGCTCTTTGGCTTGATTTTCGCCATAGCGACGCAGATCAGGCATGCGGATTGAACCAGGAGGGGCCACACTGGCGACAAGCTCTGTGGTACACGCAGGAATCTGGCTTGCACTCATGGCAGACCCATTGATACCGACGTAGCTTACGCGCTCTGCCGGATCGCTTGGTGGTAAGTTCCAGATCGTGACTGTTGTTAAGAGTTCGGCTGGTACCTCAACCCCTTCAACTGGACGACAATATTTACCAGAACTACCTCCACTCTCATCGGATTCTTCATCTGTCGCGACTGGGGCATTCCCCAACCTTGCAACAGTGATCTCTTGATATACGTTACATCCGGTGCGATTGGCGCGTGTATTTGATGATGATCCAAAGAGTACACTCGATGTGTCTGTCGTATCAGGTGCAAGCATGGCATCAGTGAAAAGCTCCTCGCTATATGCGTTGAATGCTCCTGGAAGACGACACAGCGTATCGCTCTGGACATTTTCTGGCAATGTGAACTCAATCGGCAGTCGACCATCGTATGGTTCGGCGAGAATTGACTCAAAATCAGGATCTGCAAAAAGTCCTTCCATAACATTGTGCCAGATAACACCACCACCGGCCAAACTTTCGACTTTCTCAGTCTCTTCATTGTTATTATTGCCGGTCCATACGCCAACCGTGACATATGGTGTATAGCCAAGCGCCCAGGCATCACGCCAGTCGTTGGTGGTTCCCGTTTTCACGGCCGCCGGACGAGAGAGTTTGAGCTTGCTATTAAGCCCCCATAATGGCTGGCGGGCCTGATCGTCATTCATCATATCGGTAACGATACCAACAAGTGCAGGATCGAGAACTTGCTGACCTGGCTCGTTTGGAAGAGACAGATTTTGTGTATCTGTGGCTGGTTGTCGGATAGGTGGTGTGAACTCCTGAACCACCTGACCATCTTTATCAACAATTTTGAGAATGGCCACCGGCGGATAATAATGTCCTTCACTCGCTAACGTATTGTAGGCTGCTGTCAGATCAAGCGGGGTGACCTCACCACCCCCAAGGGTTAGTGCAAGGCCGTAGTAGTCTGCACCACGTTGTAGCCCGGTAATACCTGTGCGATGGAGGAGATTAAGGGTGTTGTCAATGCCGGCATATTTCAGCGCCTTGACCGCCGGAATATTAAGCGAATTCGCGAGAGCTGTTCGCATTCGTAGTGGGCCATTCCACTTACCATCGTAATTCCGTGGCTCATATGGTTCAGGGCCACCAATGAACTCAGTCGGTACGTCCCACAACACGGTGCCTGGAGTCATCCCCTGTTCCATGGCTGAAAGATAGGTGAATGGTTTGAGCGCAGAGCCTGGTTGCCGCTCGCGTGTGGTGACATTCACTTGTCCATCGAGAACATTGCCTTCCTCACCGGGTGTGGTTGACGGTTTAATCTGGTTGTAATCGACACTGCCAACCATCGAAAGTATTTGTCCGCTGTTGGGTTGCATGACCACAACAGCAGCGTTGTGGATGTTGCGCTCTTCGAGTTCGTCAATACGCTCACGGGCTTTTTGTTGCACCATGCGCTGCATATCCAGATCAAGGCTCGTGTGGACAGTCCAGCCAAGATTAGCAAAGTTGGGGTCAAGCGCCTCTAACAATTTCTGGACGTGGAAGACAAAATGTGGTGCGTTGATTGGTACATCCTGGCTCTCAAATGCAAGATCCGCTGTGATGGCCTCATATGCCTCTGCTTCAGTTGTATATCCTTCATCGACCATTTGGCGCAAGACACTGATCTGACGCCATTTGGGAAGGACAACATCTTCTGGGAGCGCTTCATTGGAGGTGAGCCAATCTTGCCCGACTCGAATTCCCTTGAGAACATTGCCCTCCAGATAGTTCACCGGATTATACTGGCTCGGAGATTGTGGAAGCCCTGCCAACAATGAAGCTTGTGCGAGATTTAAATCATCTGCGGTCGTGCCAAAATAGACATCAGCAGCAGCTTCAATGCCATACGCCAGATTACCATAATAGATCTCGTTCAAGTAGAGGCCCAGAGTCTGCTCTTTGGTGTAGATCTGAGATAATTCTTGTGCCAGAATAATCTCCATCACTTTGCGTTGGTAGCGATTCTCAATGGCACGTTCTTCTTCCGTCAAAACCACACTTTTAATGAGCTGTTGTGTAATAGTCGATGCGCCACCAGTCTCTTCACCGGCTTCAATACTACTCACCAGAGTACGCATAATACCTTCGTAATCGACGCCCGTATTCTCAAAAAAGGTCTTATCTTCAATGGCAATAGTTGCGTCAACCAAGACGGGTGACACATCCTCAAGTTGTACGCGAGTCCGTTTTCCAGCTCCGAAAAACTCATACAATTGTGTGCCATTGCGGTCTAAGATACGTGTCGTTTGAAAATCGGGTGGATTGGCGAGCGCATCAAGGCGTGGTGTAAGAGAACTTGCCAACTGTGCGTAGGCACCATACGCGCTACCGGCACTTCCAATTGAGAGCAGTGCACCTAGCACGATGACCACGAGTAATAATCGCGTGACCATCAACATACCGTTATTGGTTAGTGCTGGCGTCCGTAGCATTTTTGGTGTAGGTCGGCTACGTGGGAGGGGGCGTCCAGCGAGTGAACGTCTTGTATGATATCGATAATTTCTTCGCATAGGCTTTACTATATAATCTCGATTCCCAAAAATGTTGGAAACATATTGCCACGCTTAAACGTCATGTATATGATAGTACATTATATTCCAACCAATATAGGCTCGCATTCTACCATGAGATGTCGTGGATGCAAGTCGTGGTTAGCTGATATATAGCTGAGAATGCCGATCTAGATGACAAACAGTAGACACTCTTCTGGCGCTCTCTGAGGGACAAGCTTGCTATGCGTGTAGAAGACTTACAAGGTCAACAAGTTGGTCGTTACCAGGTTATTGCTGTCGTCGGCCTCGGTGGTATGGCGGCGGTCTATCGCGCACACGATCCCCTACTTCGTCGGGATGTCGCGCTCAAAGTGTTGTATCCACAGTACACGGTTGATACGTCATTAGTGGAACGATTCAAACATGAAGCCGTCGTTGCTGCCCAAATCGATCATCCCAACATTGTGTCGATTTATGATGTTGGTGAAGTTGATGGGTTGGTCTACATTGCCATGCAGTTGATCAATGGTCGGTCGCTGGCTGATTTGCTGTATGAACGTATGAAACTTCCTCTTGCTGATCTGGTGCCAATCATTGAGCAGATCGCTGCAGCACTTGATTATGCCCATGCACAAGGTGTGGTCCATCGTGATATCAAGGCGGCCAATATCCTCTTAGAGACACAGCACATGGCGATGCTTACTGATTTTGGTATTGCAAAATCTCTGAGCCATGCGTCGGGTATGACCAGCACCAGTGTGATGATTGGTACACCCGATTATATGGCCCCTGAGCAGATTAGTCGTGAGAAGGTTTCGCCACAGACAGATGTGTATGCGCTTGGTATATTGGTATTTCGCTGTTTGACCGGCCGCCAACCGTTTGAGGGCGGGACAGAACAGGTATTGCTGGGGCATTTGTATGGTAATGCGCCTACTCCCTCATCAATTGAAACATCGCTGCCCGCGACGATTGATCCAGTCGTGCAGACAGCCCTCTCGCGGAGCCCGGAGGAACGGTATGAGTCCGCTGGTGCTTTTGCACGTGCACTGCGCGATGTTGCTAGCGGCAAACGCCCAACGCTTCCACGTGTCTCACGAAAAGTTGAGCGAAAAACCCCTCCGCAAACAGGTTTTGCTAGTGGTCCTCCATTGCCAGTGGCTTCTGACGCCGCAACGATTGCCGGGACCATTACACCAGCGATGGCACAGGCCACGTTTCGAGAGACTGGCTATGATACGATTACCCCACGCCAACGACGTGTTCCATTGTCCGTAGCAATTGTAGTGTTCCTTTTTCTTCTTGGTGGTGGTGGTGGTCTGTTATGGGCCAGTACCAACTCAAATTCGCCATCTGCACCTGTGGCTGTTACGACAGAAACACCAACCGTCGCACCAACAGAAGAGGTGCTGCCTCCTACGGACGGGCCTGTCGCGGTGGTACCTGATGAGCCCACACCAACCGAGGAAGGTGTCCCGACTGAAGAACCAACACCAACTGAGACATTGGTGCCAACGATTGCCCCAACCAATACACTCGAACCGCTACCAACCGACACGCCAGTGCCACCAACAGAAACACCTATACCACCAACACCGACGCCAACCCTAGATCCATGCCCGGCAACGCCATCGGATCAGTTCAGCGGTGCATTGGAGAATGACGAAGCATTGCGTGAGCGCATCGGTTGTGCACAAGCAGCACCACAGGAAATTGCTATTACCGAGATGTCGTTTGAGCGAGGTTCGATGATACGTGTACCGCGTGGTAATGCGGCAACGATTTATGTTATCAGGCGTGATCGCAACAGCAACGTAGCATCGTGGTCGGCATACCCTGATACTTGGCAAGAGGGTGATGATGAAGGTGGTGGTGACGATGGTAGTGGTCAATATCCAACACGCGGTTTTGGTAAGATCTGGAACGAGAATCTAGATGTTGGTAATGCGTTAGGATATGCGACATCGTCAGAACGTTCCACAACTGGTATCTATCAGCCCTTTGCGAAAGGTTTTATGCTCTACAGCTTACTCGCTTTTGATGATGGGTTAGCTGGTGATCGAGGTGTAACGCGCAACCAACCAGTCTATATTTTGTCGAATGATGGAGTGTTTACACAAGACAGTTAATCAAAGCCAAGATTTGTGTGAAGTTTATGGCTGCATACTATGAAGATGTCTATCGCGTTGTCGAGCGTATACCCGTTGGCAAAGTGTCAACATATGGCCGCATTGCCGCGCTCATAACCGTGCCACGTGGTGCGCGTGGTGTGGGATGGGCGTTGCATGCGCTTAAGCCTGAGGCGCATCGTAACGTACCCTGGTGGCGAGTCATCAATGCAGCGGGGCGTATCAGCAACGAGTATAATGCTGATCTGCAACGCCAGATGCTTGAGGCTGAAGGGGTTGTCTTCGATGAGTGCGGCTATGTCGATCTCAAACGATTTTTATGTGATAACATAGATCTCAGCGATGTCAGCAGCAGATAATGGTTTTGGCAAGTTTCCTGTTTTTAATCTTCAACATGTCTGAAACCTATTGACTGTAATAGAAAATCTGACCGAATGAACATCGGTGAGTATGTTTTGAGCAAAAAATGAACTTCAAAGTGAGCATTCCATGCGTGTACTGTGTGTGAAATGAGAGCACCAACGCGGTTACGCTACATCTTTCCACATAATCCTCTATAACCTCCGCAGTCTCTCGCAAAATCCACTCTATAACACATTAGGAGACACATGATGGATGACTCAACTATCAAAGCACAGCAAAACGAGCAGAAAACCCTTTCGGATGATCGAGATCTCGCACTACAGCTACCCCGCAAGACCCAACTACCCGTCTCTCTCGATGAAGGTGTTGTAGTAACATCGAATGATGATACTGCCCCTCAGCGTGAGCCTGTTCGTACGATTGAAGATGATGGTAAACGTATTCCTGAACCTGTTCAATTTGGTGGGGATTGAGTCTTCACAATCGATGGGATGAATCCATTCCAGGGATCTGAGGATGTGTTTCAAGAACTGGTAGGTATTATCGATAAGGATATACTGGCATTTGTAAGTGATACCCATCTTGGTCGTGACCTTGACGACTTTGACAAAGACGATCAGGCAGCATTCATTCGTATGCTTGAATGGCTGAAGTCACTAGGAAAAAAGGTAACGCTTGTACTATTGGGTGATATATTTGAGATCTGGGAGGCGGTTTTAAGTGATTCCGAACAAGAAACAGCGAGACGCAACACATTTGCACAGCGGCTGGTCATAGAGGGCATGCAACTTGCCAAACGACAGTTTGATCTGGTGCAGATATTAGTCGACATTCTGACTACCCATCGCAATGTTGCCAACGCTATGGCGGATTTTATTCGCGCAGGGAATAAGATTATTTACTGTTGTGGGAACCATGATGACGAGCTTGCCGATGATAAAGCGGCACAAAGAACGATCCGTGAATTTATTCCGGATATTAAGTTTCGCTCTACGGGTTTTCTGGACAATGCCTTTGAGTTGTGTGCAGAACACGGCCATCGTTTTGACCGCGCCAATTGTACCAAAGATAGGTCTGCCAAGATTGGCATAGGAGAAACCGGTAAGAGAATGTTTCGCCAAGCATCGTGTCTCAAATCAACCGGGAAGAACAAGCCCTTTGGTCGAAAGTTGGTCGAAGGCTTTGTTACCAGAATAGAAGCTGTATCTGTCAATGGGACCCGTCCATTCCGCAACATCGATGCGTTTTCACCGATTGGTAACTATCTTGACTACTACAACTGTGTTAAGCAACGATTGTCGGTAGGGCAACAGATGGAGCTTGATGCAGAAAAAAAGAAGCTTGTTAATGAGTTTGTGCAGGTGCCCCTCAAGATTGAACTTGATGATCTGCCGTCTATTCTTAACGACCTTGGCTCTGGCGGAGGGGCATATCAGAATGTCATCAATTTCATCAAGGTTTTAATTGTCCAGGTTTTCAATCTGGATATTGATTTTGATGATATCGCACGTGGTGCAGCAGCACAGCCTTCCAGTTCAATCTCAAACGGAGACGCGAATTTCCTCCTCGGGAATGATAAAAGCTGTGTTGTGATGGGACACACGCACGAGGGCTTTATCCGCGAGAATCAGGGTGGTTTGAAAGGTGTCTACATCAATACTGGGGCCTGGATAGATAAGGTCCAGTTTGATGCCAAAAAACCCTGTTCGCCTGTCGCAAAGCCCAGCCGTCATGTCACGGTACTTGTGCGTACCATCGCAATTCCTGCATCAGGTGACTTTGGTGGGATTGCTGAAGATGGGGTTGGTGGTCAACGCAGTCCTACTGGTGTTGCGTCGCACGTCCTACACTTATCCTGCCATTCGTGAATGCCTGGCTGTTTAGTTATTCAAAGACACCAACAATCATGGACCGGGGAGCATATCGGCTCAAGAATCCCATTCTTGTTAAGAAATAACAGAGGACTCCGAGCAGTATTTTACGTATCTGGCTAATATACATACAACTATGATAAATGCTCCATGTATCTGCCTGTTGTATCTCAAACCTTGAGATGGCAGTTGCGTGGGGCTTTTTCTATGAATAAAAAAGAGGATGTGAGTGTTATCGTACGGCGTATGTTTGTCTGATCGTGACTATGGTATGGTCTCCTCAAACCACCTGACTCCATATATCACGTAAACCTCTCCCTGACGACCGATTACTACTATGTGAACAGGCGATCTTCCGATATATCTGAGCATCATGTGCCCCCTTTTTGAACAGTAGATGAGCATGATATGACCTCTTTTTGGGCTGGTACCTGAGCAGTGAATACTCTTATGCTAGAGCCGTTGTGTTTCGCTGTAATCAGAAGGATGGTTTGGTTATGCGTACATGTTTCAGGCGATTACGAGTCAACCTATGGACGCTGATAGGTTTGTTGGTGATTGGTTTTGTTGCACTTCAACCAACAATTGCCCAGGCCCATCCGCTCGGCAACTTCAGTGTGAATCGCTATAGTCTGGTGGAAATAGACTCGGAGCAGATTACGATCACCTATGTGCTGGATATGGCCGAAATCCCTGCGTTTCAGGAGCGTACGAAGATCGATACGAATGGCGATGACCAGATTAGTTCACTCGAAGCAAACCACTACCGCACCACACAAACTGCTCGTATTCTTGACAACCTGCGTCTCACGCTCAACGACATACCAACAGAACTGACGTTAGATACACACGAATTGAGCTTTCCAGCGGGACAGGGCGATTTATCCACGCTCCGTTTGACTGCAACATTCACAGCACCACTCTCTGACGATCAGGAACGCTGGCAACTCGACTATCAAGATCTCAACTATCAGGAGCGTCTTGGGTGGCAAGAGATGGTGGCCCGTGATCAGTCAGGTGTACGCATTCTCGATTCAAGTGTTCCCGCAATCGATGTCACCAACAAACTACGCGATTATCCCGAGGATTTGCTCCAGAGTCCACTTACAACCACGCAGGCACTTGTTACCTTTGAGGTGTCCGATCAAACCGTGTTGCCACCACAAGCTACTGACACAGATGCCACTACCATAGCAACCGCTGCACCAGAGGTGAGTCAAAATGCAGACATAGATTTCGCCGCGCTGATCGCCAACACCGCATCGACGCCATATGCGATGGGGGTGGCCTTGCTGATCGCTTTTGGGCTTGGTGCGGTCCATGCGCTCTCACCAGGACATGGTAAGACGATTGTGGCTGCATATCTGGTTGGATCGCGCGGAACAACTAAACACGCGTTGTTTCTTGGGTTAACCACAACGATTACCCACACCATCGGTGTTTTCGCCCTTGGCATTATTACGCTGGGCGTGTCGGAATTTATTTTGCCTGAACAGCTCTATCCCATCCTCACAATGGTTTCCGGTGCGGCAGTATTGCTGCTAGGTCTTGCGCTCTTGCGGGTGCGCTGGCAGGCATTTCGACATTCTACGCAGGCGAACCATGTGCATTCGCATACGCACGATGATGACCATGACCACACCCATCACAACCATGGATTTGGTGCTCATAGCCATGCGTTGCCTAACACAAATGACCGTGCGTCCTGGCGAAATCTCCTGGTGCTGGGTATTTCAGGCGGATTGTTGCCCTGCCCATCGGCGCTGATTGTGCTGCTCAGTGCCATTGCACTTGATCGCATACAGTTGGGACTTCTCCTGATTGTGGCATTTAGCTTTGGGTTGGCCAGCATTCTCACCGCCATTGGTATTGCACTTGTCCATGTCCGCCATCTCTTTGCCATCCTGCCCGGACGAGGGCTGTCACTTCGTGTGCTACCGCTAGCCGGATCACTGATTGTCGTGGTCTTTGGCATAGGGTTGCTGACCCAATCACTGATGGAAATTGGCTTGGTCAAACTCTAAATATATACCGCATTTTATGTGTACGCGAAAGGAGAGTGTCGCAGCCAAAGCAGTGGATAGTCAATATGTTGATCATTGATTTCTCAATTTCGATAACTAAGGAGGATGTGATTATGACCTTGTTGCGTCGAGTCATGCGGATTGTTTGTTATGTTCTTACGCCTGTGTTGTTGCTTGGTAGTGTGCTGGTCAGTTATACGCCTGTTCCGGTTGGTGCATCGAGCCATCGTGAGGCGCCCTTGATTGCATTCGATCCGCAGGCAGATAATACGGATGTCTATGCCTTTATCAGCCCGGATGCCAATGATGCGGTCACAATTGTGGCGAATTATATTCCGCTCGAAACGCCATACGGTGGGCCAAACTATTTCCAATTTGCCGATGATGTGTTGTACACGATTAACCTTGACAATGTCGGTGATGCGCGCCCACGTATCAGCTACCAGTTCCGTTTTACGACCACGACCAGAAATCCCAACACATTTCTCTATAACACCGGACCAATTACATCCCTTGACGACCCCGATCGGAACATTGTTCAGACGTATGAAGTGACTGAGGTTATTGCACCAACCAGTGGCTCAGTCATAACGAACACACTCGGCACCAATCTGCCCACCCCACCAGTGAATATTGGCGACAAATCGACCCCAATCGAGCCATACCTGGCGATGGTGGATGACTCCATTCAAACACTGGATGGTAATATCAAAGTGTTCGCCGGGCAGCGTGATGACCCCTTCTTTGTTGATCTGGGCTCTATCTTCGATTTGCTTACCCTGCGTGGACAGGCCCCACCGATTGGCTACAGCACGGGTCTCTCGCCGGGTGTGGACAATCTTACCGGATACAACACGCATAGCATTGTGATGCAAATCCCCATTTCACGCTTGTTGGAAAATGCACCTGATGGGGAAAGTGTGATTGGTGTGTGGGCCACCGCCAGTCGTCCTTCGATGCGGGTGCTTTCGCCGCTCGGTGGTGTGACCAACAGTGGTGATTTTGTCCAGGTATCGCGCCTTGGCATGCCGCTGGTCAATGAGGTGGTGATCCCGCGGGCATTGAAAGACGCCTTTAATGGCTTAAAGCCAGAGGAAGATTTCCCTTTATTTAGCAGTGGTACACCAGCCGGTGATCTCTTACAGGAAAGTATCCTCGACCCAGAGCTACAGCGTTTGCTCGAAGCGCTCTATGGTGTGCCTAATCCGGGAGATAATCGGACAGATATTCTCGAGATCTTCTTGACTGGTATCAAAACTGACGCACCATTTACCATCGTGGCAGGTTCGACCGAAACCACTGTTCCTGCTGGCACCAATGTCAACCAGCCCCAAAACGTACAACCATCGGAAATGCTTCGACTCAATACCGCCCCAGCGTTTCGCCCTGGCGTATCTGGGAGCCTTTGTGCCGCTGAGCCAAACTATGAACTCGGATTACTTGGTGGTGATGTATGTGGTTTTCCCAACGGACGACGGCTGCAGGACGATGTGACCGATATCGAGTTGTTGGCCGTAGCTGGTGCAACATATGAGGTCACGACCGGTGAGACATTTAACTTCAATGCCGATCTGATTGGCGTATTGGACGATGGCGCGGATAAAAACGATCAGCCCTTCCTTGACACATTTCCTTATGTAGCGACGCCAAACGCCGGACAGGATTACGTACAAACGACGGTACCTTCGGGTAGAACGTACTTGCCCATTATCCGCAACTTTTTCAAACCGAATGTATTTTAGTCGTCATGTAGTGATGGTGCTCCGCTCTTTATGGAGAGGGGGGCACCACAAACTTGAAGGAGTAGTGCATGCAGGCATTTGTTCGACAACGACCGTATCTTGTGTTTCTTATTGCAGTGGTGATCTTTATTTCAACAGCGGCATGGCGCACGCTTCAGAGCACTGATGCTACATCTGTTACCGTTGTTGATAGTGTTCCAGCACCTGTCGCACCGGGCAATCTGACGACCATCGGGCAATTGCAGGCATACCTACGGACCCACCCGGACGACACTGATGCCCATGCCACACTCGGTCTTTCATTGCTCTATCGAGTGCGTGAAACCGCCGACCCGCAGTTGTATGTGCAGGCGGAAGCGGCGTTTGACACAGCTCTTGAACATGAACCACACCATTTTAATGCGTTAGTTGGTAAGGGAATGCTGGCGCTTTCACGGCACCAGTTTACCGAAGCACTCGAATGGGGCAATCGGGCGCTGGAGGTCAATCCACACAATGCCCAGCCATACGGCATTATCGGTGATGCACTGACGGAGTTTGGTCAGTATGATGCGGCTGTCGCGGCCATTCAGAAGATGGTTGATTTGCGCCCTGATGTGCGCTCCTACAGCCGGGTCTCCTATCAGCGCGAACTCCACGGCAACACGGAAGGTGCTATCGAATCAATGGAAAAGGCCACCAATGCTGGCAATCGGTTGTCCGAAGAGACGCTCTGGGCAAGGGTCGAGTTAGGACACCTCTACTTCAATCAGGGCGATTTAGCCAATGCCGAAAAGCACTATCTGGAAGCATTAGAGCTACGTCCCGACTATGTATATGCGTTTGCGGGCATGGCGCGGGTACGAGCAGCGCAGGGCCAGATCGAAGAGGCGATACAGTTCTATGACATGATTGTAGAACAACTTCCATTGCCAGAATTTGCCATCGCACTGGGTGACTTGCACACAGTGGCCGGTAATGAGAAAGCAGCACAACAACAGTATGAGCTTGTCCATACAATTCAAAAACTCAACAACGATGCTGGAATGGATACTGAACTCGAAATGGTGCGGTTTCTTGTAGATCAGGAGATCGATCCAACACAGGCAGTAGTACAGGCGCGTGCGACCTATGCACAACGCCCATCGATTTATGCTGCCGATACGCTGGCTTGGGCGCTCTACCAACAAGGTGTGTATGAGGAAGCGCGGCAGTATAGCGAGGAAGCACTACGGCTCGGCACTCGCGATGCCACCCTCCACTTCCACGCCGGGATGATCGCCATGGCACTCGACGATACCGACGCAGCACATGAGCATTTGCAACTGGCGCTCTCCATCAACCCGCATTTTTCGTTACGGTACGCTCCACAGGCACAGGAACATATTGCTACATTGGCTATACAGAAAGAGGTGACCAGATGAAACCATATGATAAAAGTGTCCCGATGCCTGCTGCGCCAATGAAGTATTTGCCGGATGGTCAGGTCGATTGGGGGAACATGTGGGAAACATTTTGTGCTCCAGCCTATGATGGTGGTCCGCCTCATCGAGAGACGATGCTCTGTGCTGATGTGCCAGATAATCCAGAAAATCCAGCATACCAGGCGATTGTTAAGGAGCTTATACGTGGCATCTATGCGGTGAGCGGTCTGGTGGCGCAACCAGCTACACCGGGCTGGATCGCTGTGACCTGTGACTCGGCAGAAATGGCGCAGTGGCTGTGTGAATTCATTCAGTTTGAAAACGTACAGGTCAATGACAAAAGGAAGGTGTTATTGGTTCCTGTTGGCGAGTCGTATACGCTGAAAGGTGAGATAAAAAATGTCGTCACGGTTATCGCCAAATCGACCCATTACTGGCGCGATCATGTCCCTGATGCAGTCAAGCAGACTCTGATGGTCCAGATGAAGATGATGTGGTTAGTCGAACGGTTTCGGAATTATTTTAACCGACGTATGTATGTAGACAACTGAATCTTCTGTGTATACGTTGTTTGTATTTCAATATAGCGTAATACGACCTTACATGTGGGGAAACAAGCGATAAAATATTGCGTTTCTGTCGTTCTATCATATAATGAGGGGGCTTATGTACAACCACCAGTAAATTCTATCGGTTGGCTTGTGACGACCCACACACACAGTACCCTGTGTGTGTCTCACCAGGTCCCATTGCCACCGTGCGGAGCAGCATCCCTGCCCGGCTTCAGCCAAGGAGGACTCATGCCGCGGCTCGCAGACCGATTGTATCAAGCGCGTCGGCAGCGCTTCAGTGGGCGCACCGAAGAACGGGCGTTGTTTGCGGCTGCATTGATGGCATCAGATCTTCCCTTTCATATTCTGTATGTGTATGGCCCTGGTGGTATTGGCAAATCCACTCTGTTGAGAGAATATATGAGCGTTTGTGCACAGTCATCCATCCCGGCCTATTTTCTTGATGCTGCAACCATCGAGCCGACATCAGCCGCGTTTCTCTCCGCTCTAGCACAGATCTTTGGGGAGGACCCAGCAAGTGATCCAATTTCAGTGCTCAATGAGACGTTGCAACGGCGTGTTCTTTTCATTGATACCTATGATCATCTGAGTGGATTGGACTATTGGGTGCGTGAAACATTGTTACCGGCCCTGCCTGATGATACGCTCGTGGTGCTGGCCGACACTACACCGCCGGTAGTGGCCTGGCGTATTGATCCAGGTTGGCAGACGCTGGTCCACACGCTGCCGCTACGCAACTTTAGCTCTTCCGAGAGTCGCGCATACCTGGCAATGCGCGAGGTACCGCACCAGCAACATCAGGCCATACTCAACTTTACCCATGGGCATCCACTGGCTCTTGCCCTTGTTGCCGATCTGTTTGCCCAGCGGCGTGTGGTGACGTTTACACCAGACGAGGTTCCCGATATTATCCATACTTTGCTCGAACATCTGGTACAGCATGTCCCTGGCCCAGCCCATCGCGCTGCTTTGGAAGTATGTGCGTTGGTCCGCCTCACCAGCGAATCGCTCCTTTCGGACATCCTGATGATGCCGAATGTGCATGAACTGTTTTCGTGGTTACGCGGTTTGTCTTTTATCATCGCGGTACAGCAGGGTCTTATGCTCCATCCGCTGGTGCGTGAAGCACTGGCGACAGACGTGCGTTGGCGTAATCCGGACTGGTATCGTGAATTGCATCGACGGATACGTCACTATTACACCAGGCAGATTCCACAGTCGTCGCCCCAGGAACAGCAGCAAATCCTAATGGATTATATCTTCCTACATTGTCACAACACGGTTGTGCGAATCAACTTTGCTTGGCCCAACGACACGCCTTATATCAGTGATGGTTTGCGTGATCAGGACCATCCAGCGCTCATCGGCATGGTCCAGCAGTTTGAGGGACCTGAGTCGGCCAGTCTGTCTCAGCACTGGCTCAATGCTTACCCACACGCGACTCTAGTGATTCGTGATCAGACTGGTCAGCCAGTTGGCTTTCTCATGCAGCTTGGATTGCAGCAGATAGAGGCGACGGAACGGCAGATGGACCCGGCGACTCGGGCGGCTTGGCAGCATCTGGAACAGCATGCGCCACTGCGTCAGGGGGAGCAGGCAACCCTCTTTCGTTGCTGGATGGCTCAGGATACCTATCAGGATGTGTCGCCTGTCCAGACGTTGATCTTTACGCAGATGGTACGTCATTATCTGATTACCCCTGGTCTGGCGTTTACCTTTCTGCCCTGTGCCGACCCAGCTTCCTGGTCAGCATTGCTGCAATACGCTGACATTGCACGGCTTGCATCAGCAGATTTTATGGTCGATGGTCACTCGTATGGGATGTATGGGCACGATTGGCGCACCGTTCCACCAACGGTTTGGCTCGATGGGCTGGCTGCACGCGAGGTGGCACCAGAAACGCCGATCACCCCCACACCAATAATTGCACCACTGATTGTTCTCAGCCA
Organism: Chloroflexi bacterium AL-N1; assembly: GCA_013122435.1. Lineage (GTDB taxonomy): Bacteria > Chloroflexota > Chloroflexia > Chloroflexales > Roseiflexaceae > AL-N1. The sequence continues at coordinate 114,472 of WYDT01000006.1, read as the reverse complement.
TGAAGACTTTGTGGCTGCTGTACGTGCAGCGCTGCGTGATCGTGGTGCTGTTCAGTCCCTGAGGACCAATCCACTCCTGCACACCCGGCTGGTGGCGACAAAAGCAGGTATACATGCGACGGATGTGGTACGTATCGACCACCTCCAGCAATTGTTGCAGGCAACGTGCGAGAACCTGCGTGCCACCCCAAATTCAATGAAGTTCTATCGTGTGTTGTATCACACCTATCTGCAACCAGCGGCGACCCAGGAGCAGGCAGCCGAACTGCTCAATATTCCCTTTAGCACCTATCGCAGGCATTTGAAAGCAGGCATTCAACAGATTGCCGAGATATTATGGCAGCAGGAGCTAGGTGAATCGACGATGTAAGCAGAGTTTCGTCTAACTGCCCGCGCCACGCGTTATAGTGAAGTTTAATATGCTACGTCTACATGGCGTCGCACGAGAAAGGCAGAGCTACCTATGTCTGGTATGGTTGTACAGCTTGTTATAGATTTGATCGATACATGGAATGACTATGATATCGAGCGTGCCGCAGTGTTCTACGCGACGGACCATGAAGCAATTGATGTGGCCTATAGCAAGCCATTACTTGGTCAGCAGGGAGGGAGCTTATTGTTACGCCACTATCTTAAGGCGTTCCCGGATTTGTTTATTCAACGGGATAAAGTGATAGAACAAGGGTATGAAGTGGCGCTGTTCTGGACGTTTCACGGAACTCATCAGGGAGCCTTTCTGAACATCCCCCCAACCGAACGACGCGTCGCTGTCCGTGGGACATCGTTATTTGAGATCGCTGACAATCAGGTCATACGGAGCCAGCATATCTGGGATGTTGCCGGACTGCTGCGTTCCATCGGGTTGCTACCCGAACTTCCCTGAATTATGTGTGCACTTTCTGCAACGCTTCTGGTTGATGAGCCGCCTCTTCACCAGTCTTTTCGCTCTCAACCAGGTATTGCGGTTCATGTTCGGTGGCATTGACATAATGTCCTTTAATGTGAATCGATGCGGTGAGTTTGCGCCTTATGGTTCCACGCGTTGTACCCTGTGGTGTGTTCCATTCTACATAATCGCCTTCCTGAAACTGTTCAGCCATTGTAAAAACACCTTCCAGTCTAGAGATAAATACTACTTGTACACATATGCAAAAGGCATGCCAAACCTGGGCTATACTTGGTAGCTATTACAAAGCAAACTGTAACGATAGGGAAAGCGCATGCGTGTTTACATTTCTGCAGATATGGAAGGTGCTTCGGGGGTTGTCCATAGCGCACAGACAGAGCCTGGCACTCATGAGTATGAACGTGCCTGTGCGCTTATGCTAGGGGATGTCAATGCGGTTATCGAAGGTGCGGTGGTCGGTGGCGCGTCGTACATCCTGGTCAATGACGCTCACTGGTCGATGCGGAATCTGCGTATCGAGGATCTGCATCCAGCAGCAGAACTGATTTCTGGTTCGCCCAAGCCGTTTTCTATGGTGCAAGGCATTGACGACACCTTCGATGCGGCCTTTTTTGTTGGCTATCACGCGATGATGGGTAGCTCTCCCGCCACGATTGATCATACCTACACCGATGACAGTGTGTATCGGGTGACAATCAACAATGTAGTAGTGGGTGAGCTGGGTATTAATGCCCTATTTGTTGGATTATATGGAGTGCCGGTGTCTCTTGTAACAGGTGATCAGACCTTGGCCACCGAGGCACGAGCACTACTGGGTGATACTACAACAGTACAGGTGAAGGAAGCCTACAGTCGCAGTGCCGCACGCTGCTTCCCATTGTCAGTGTCACGTCGTCTGTTGCGTGAAGGTGCACAGGCGGCGCTGGCCAACCCCGGCACCCCGTTCACCATGCAGCCTCCCTACACACTTCAGGTTGATTTTGTGAAGAGTAGCCATGCCGATGTGGCCATGCTCACCCCGACCTCTGAGCGGGTTGGCCCACGCACAGTGCAGTTTGTCCACAACGATTACTATGAAATTTACCGTGCGTGGCGGGTGATGTTTAATCTGGCAGAGTGAGTATGATGTGTTGTCGAAGTCAATCACGGTCCGTGACAACCTCTGGCCCATGCTTTGCGCCCTTGGAACCCGCAAAGGGCGTTTGTTGATGTGTGAGATGTAGGTAGTGGATGCCTTTGCAGTGTTATAATTAAGAGGAGGCTTAATTTATGACTATCATTGTCGCACAAAACGATACAGCACTTGCTTTTTGCTTGGTTGGTGATACATATATCTCTGTGAAAAACCGGGAAGAGATGATTGATAGTCGTGTGCTTGATCACCAACTCACTACCGGACAAACATGGCGTGGATCGCCAATATCTGAAAAGTTGCTAAAGGTCATGCATCTGGCCCATGAACAAGGTGCTCGTATTCCTCCGTTGTATGGTATGATTCAGGGGGCGTATCGCTATGAGTTTCGATTTACGCCCGAGGGCTTATTACTCCACTGTTTGAACGGTGAAACGGGTGATACACTTGAACTTGCTGAACATGCCCCTGTTATTCAGCCGATAACCGAGTTTGATGCATCTATAGAATACATGGTTTTCTCTGTTAATGAGTTGTCATACCAATGGTTAGTAGCTTGGGAATATTGGGAAGCTCAACAAGCTTACAATTCACGTTATTATTATCGTTTTGTTCCTACAACTATTGGATGTTTTGTCGTTGTCTACGACAGTGAAAGTGGCAGCGAGATCGATCTTACTGACTGGGGATGTCGTCCGCCGGACTAGCATTGTGCTGCTAGTAGCTTCGTTCTTATTTACCTACCAAACACATCTAAACTCACCCATAGTTGACTTCGTTCAAGGCGAGATGGTACACTTTTGAAGGTAGCTCTTGCCTAACGGGAGGTTGGGTATGGATGATGAACGTAGCCACATAGAAAATCTGATCAAAGCTCATCGTAAGCGTCTACGCGTACTTGAAATTCAGGCTGCACAGTATGGTATTGATGTAAGACCTGAAATTCTCATTGAGCTTGAAGAGATTCCCCTGAAGCTTCAAAAGCTTGAGCAGGAATTATGGAATCTTGAGCCACAGCAGGGTTCTGATCCTCATCTATTAAATAAGCACGATAATACTACCATTGAAAGTGGAGCATTTGCTCGTCGCATTCAGAAGCGCCCGGTTGGCAAGATGGGTCGAACACACCAGCCACAAGCGTCATCGGAACTTGGTAATATAGTCGAGAGTGTGGTGGTCCAACTCGGTGATGTGCGCTATCAGATTGAGCGGTATCAGAATTCTTCCATTAAAGTGCTCAACACAAATACTCAGGAATATGTTACAGCCCTGCCCATCCTGCGCCAAATCAACAGCGAAAAGGCGCTAGGTATAAACCCCTTCTGGCCCAATGGTCGTGAAAAGAACACCCGCACACTGGGGCGCGAGGTGATGCGTGCGTTGGTGGCTCAGATCGAAGGAACGTAGGTCAACAGGAAGTTACTCAATAATTCGAAAGAGGCTCTCTTATTGCCTGATCTTCTCAAAATAAGTATGTACAAAATCATCTAACGTATCCAACCATATTTGTGAGGATTGCCGAATAAACAATGGTGCAGCATGTGGCTGCGCTAGCCATGATGCCAGCAAAAGAACTCGATAACCTATCAAATCATCAATACAATAGACATCGATAGGTTTATCGCTCACTGCCTGATAAGCGCCAAAAAATATTTTTCTGAACTCGTTGTAAACCGATAACGCACCTTTAGTAACCTGATCGAACAACACCATATAAAGCGTATTTGCTAACTCATACGTTGCGCTCCCATACACACAGTTGTCAAAGTCAAAGATATGTACAATTTCTCCTTTGATCTTTACATTACCAGCATTAAAGTCACCGTGTAATAATTGTTTGTCGCTGGACTCAAAATGTTTGGTCGCCTGGCTATAGATCGTTTTGGCATTCTGTATGTACTGTACCACCTGACTCATTGAGGCATGCTGTCCCTGTGCTTGAATCTCTTCAAAAGGATAAGGCTTAAGCCCTGGCAAAGCCTGATGTAGTAGAGCCAGCGATTTTCCCATCAAGCGCACATGGTCCGGATTTTGTATGTCAGCAGTTGTACCTTTAGCAAATGTGTACGCAATAACATAAAACACTAGCTCCTCTATTTTTAACTCAGCAATCGAAAGTCTGTCTTTGATATCAATTGGTGCACAAATAGCAGCACTATGAAGATGTAATGCCTTGAGCATGTCAGACTGAGTTTGTAATGCTTCCAGGCTACGATGTCGTACATCTGTTACTTTTACAATGCTCGTTTCGCCATGAAGAAGGCATGTATATACGTGATTTTGTTTTCCTGCTTTTACAGCTTGTATGTCTTGAAACCCTAACTCGGTTAGCTTTGATATGATTGATGAGCGAATGTTGTCTTGGTTTATGCCCATACCTGCTTAACTTACAGCCTATCTAGATAAGCTCTACTACTTGCTGCCTGACAGATTGCTATGAGAGATACTGAATTATCTATAAATTTTCCTTATAGAATACAAGCACTATCATAGCTGAGAGCGTTCATTCCCACAAGCTGCCTACACCAAAGTGCAACAAACCCTCTAAATCCTGCGTATATGCCAATAAGAAACTATGCCTGTTTAAGACAAACCTGGCAGGTAATGCACACAAATCGTCAGACCTTTTTTGCTACACATACTATGGAGGGAAACATGGCTTTCTTACGATGGATGTATCGGGGTGGGCGCCCCAACACATTGGCTAAAATACTCAACAAGGGTTCGGCATTTCTTTATGCACGTGGTATTTTGCCGAACTATCTCGTTACGCTTGAAGTAGTCGGGAGACAATCAGGACGAACGGTGGAGTTTCCATTGGTGATGACCGTCCTGAATGGCGAGCGCTATCTGGTGTCCATGCTGGGAACGAAGGTGAATTGGGTGCAAAATGTACAGGCAGCGGGGGGGAAAGCACGGTTGCGACATGGCAGGAGTGAGGAAGTGGTGCTGAAAGAGGTAGCTGTCGAACAGCGTGCACCAATCCTGAAGGCGTTTGTACAGCGAGCACCGGGAGCACGACCGCACATACCGATTAGCAAAGATGAGCCTATCGCTGCGTTTGAGCCCATTGCTTCAGAGTATCCTGTGTTTCGATTAGAGACAGTTCGACGTAATTAGCTGACCAGTGCGTGTATCTCAGAGAGACAGACTGTCGCGCTTCACCCCGATCATAGGGTAACATGAAGATAGGGTGAACAGTAAAACAGATAACATCAACAAAGGAATGCTGAATGAATAAAAAGCTACTGGGTAGCATTGCCATGATCCTTGCTGGTGTGGGTGTCTACACATATGTTCGTGCACAGCGTAACAATCATCACTCTTTGGTCGGCGAAACCGCAACGAGTGGGCACTGGACGACTGAATACATGCCAGACCTGACAGGTAAGATCATTGTTGTAACGGGAGCCAACAGTGGTATTGGTTTTGAGGCAGCGAAAGAGTTTGCACGCAAAGGAGCACAAACAATCCTGGCCTGTCGCAACATGGACAAGGCGCAGGCGGCATTCGCGCAAATTCAGACTGAAATTCCGCATGCGTCAGCAGAAATCATGCGTTTGGATTTAGCCAGTCTGTCCTCGGTACATCAATTTGCTGCTGCTTTCAAGACCAAATACAATCGGCTTAATGTGCTGGTAAATAATGCCGGGCTGGGGGGCATACCCTACAGCACAACGGATGATGGTTTTGAAACCCAATTTGGTGTGAATCATCTGGGCCATTTTGCCTTGACGGGGTTGCTTATTGACTTGCTTCTCAAGACGCCCGATGCACGGGTGGTCAACGTTAGCAGTGGTGGGCATCGCTTTGGCAACATGGATTTTGACAATCTGATGTATGAGGGTGGGAAGGGTTACTCAGTGATGGGTGCTTACGGACGTTCCAAACTGGCCAATCTGCTGTTTACCTATGAGCTACAGTGTCGTTTGGAAGCAGTTGGGGCGAACTGTATTGCGGTGGCAGCCCATCCAGGAGCATCGAGCACTAATCTAGGTAGTCATCTCGAAAAAGATGGCTGGCATATGAGATTACTATTGTCGACAATGGGTGCTTTGGCGCAGAGTGCTGCTATGGGCGCATTACCCACACTGCGGGCGGCTGTTGATAGTGACGTGCGTGGTGGGGACTACTATGGCTCAGGTGGTCTTATGGAAGCACGTGGTTATCCGGTCAAGGTGCAGTCAAATGCGGCCTCACACAATACTACCGATCAACGCCGTCTCTGGGACATCTCACAAGAGCTAGTCAAAGTACGCTATTTGTAGCAAACCTGCTTAGATGCCAGAGGAATGTGAAATCATCTGAGCAAGTAATTTGAGCAATATAGATACATGTTGTTAGCAACTAACGTCAGGTAGCCATAGTTATGCTTACGGTTCACACCGATGCTGTTTCGATACCCCCTACGTTTAGGGTAAACAGCATCGGTATTTTTTGTTTATCAATAGTTTGGTCAGCCTGCTAACCAGGCTTCAACGCGGTGTATATCATAGAATGCACTTCTCATGAACCATTCTGTGTCCAGCGCACGGCTGCCTGGGCAATACGCTCACCGTATAATTCAGCCGTCACCAAATCACCTTCGTCGGGTGTCTCAGGGTCTTGCATGTTTCCCACAGCCCCTACCCCAAGATAGAATCCCCAACGGTCGATGTTACGCGAGTCGCCCGTGACCTGCGATGGATTTTCACCCGGCCCAATCCAGAGCATGCGTAGCTGTCCTGCCAACGTCACCATATACTGAAGTGTGCTGATTTTATCGCCGGAGGGATTACCTGAACAGGTAAAACCACCTGCCAGTTTATCCTTCCACGACTGGTCAAACCAGAATGGTGCTGTTGCATCGGCAAAGCATTTGAAGGGACCAGAGACCATGCCCATGTAGGTTGGTGAGCCAAAGATAATTGCATCTGAACAGAAAGTTGTGTCATTACTGCGTCATTCTGCCAGCGGCCATCAACGATCTGCTCTCCTGTGATACTTAGGAGATTGACGTTTACTCCCTCAACTGCGCGTGCACCAGTAGCGACATGTTCAGCAACTTTAGCAGTATGTCCAAAACCTGAGTGAAAAATAATTGAAACAGTTGTCATGATTTTTGCTCCTTTATATGTGTCTATTTGGTCACATGTAAGATAAAAATTTTTGCTAGCGACTTATGTGCCAAATGGCAACGACTCGCCTTTCTCCAGGACCGTTTTGAGACGGGACACAATCCTTGACCATCCTTCGATAATCTCCTGTGCAAAGGGCGTGTTCTTTAGTTCTTCATGGATCAATGTGAGTTTGCAAACCACGCCTTGTGGTTCAATCAACCAGGTCACTTTCGATTGGCCCAACGCTTTTGCCTCTGGGTGAAAATGGCCGTTGAATGTCTGCACCAACTTGTATGGTGGATCGATTTCGATAATTTCGCCATCAACTCGTGTATCATCATTACTCAGGTAGGCGTAATTGCTTCCTACATTCCAGTCAGAAGTCACGGCGTAGCCAAAATAATAGGTAGGAGAAATCTCGCTATTGGTCAGAGCGTCCCAGAGTCGCTCAGGTGTCGTCTCGATAAAAATCTGATAGCGATGTGTGATTGTTTCATCCATGTGTTGCTCCAATTGATACTTCAAGTCAGTCATTCTAGTGGTGAGTGGTTGTGCGTACTTACGAACCCAGCGATCATAGATTAACTGAATGGGGACAGGATTAAGGTAGTGGTGTTTTTCGCGCCCTACTTTTTCTGACGTGATCAGGCCAGCACTCTCCAGGATTCGCAGATGTTTCATGACGCCAAAACGTGTCATCGGAAGCTGGCTTTCGAGATCGGAGAGAGAGCGCCCGTCCTGCTGGAAGAGCAGGTCGAGGAGGGTCCGTCGGCTTGGGTCGGCAAGTGCCTTGAAAATTGTGTCCTGATCCATGTGAGTTTTTATGTGACTTTTCAGTAACACTTTCTGATGATTATTATATGTTACCTTTTGGTCACTTGTCAAGTAGGAGTTTAAGGATTAGGAGAAAGGGCTAGAGACTGGCGACTAGCTGTACTATTTCAAAAGGTTGTCGCACACAGATATCTTACAGGGAGCGGATACACCTATTGGAAAACAGTTTGTGGGCTGGCACCGTTGAGACTTTGATGGGGACAGTGTTCATTGTACTACATTTCCCATAAACGGTGCTGATACCGACGCTGCTCAGAACAGGAGCATATCTGTCGATGAAAACATGCCGCATTATCAGTAGTGTATTCCCGCTTCTGGCCGCCGCGCGTGGCTGGCAACGCTTGAATGTCCATCTGCACGCGATGATAGCCGACTGGGATCGGATGATGGTAGCGTTTTTTTGCAGGCGACGCGACAGACCAGCCGCCCCTACGATGCGCCAGACGGTGGTCGCATTGGCTGTGGGAAAGCAGTTACGGAGGTCATAGACAATGTGTTTGGGGCCATGGTGGGGTGGGCCTGCTGCTGGGGTACCGACGAGCGGTCTGTGGCATCGGTGCGCCCAATCCAGCGCTGGATGGTCTGGCGATGGACCCCACACGTCGAGCCAACTCAGCTTGCGACATGTCGGTGGCATGCAACTGCTGGATGCGTATGCGTTGGCGGTGGGTCAACGCCGCGTGGGCATGCTAGTGCATCATCGTTCCTGTGGCAACGGGTACCCGCACCCTCCATAGGTGCGCTAACCTATTGAAGCAGTACAACTACGGGCTAGTTAGAAGTTCTACCAACGCTCCAACGTCCAAATGTCCCAGCGCTCTATTGCTCAATCGCTCAGCCGCTTCCCTGTGTTTCTGTTGCGTTGCGCCTCTGTATTAAGCTTGTTCAACCGCTCCAACGTCCAAATGTCCCAGCGCTCTAACACTTGGTCTAGTCTGAGTCCAGCAGTTCAGCGATGGTTTGGGCGGTGTTTTGCAAGAGGTTTGTGTCATCTTCGGTTACACCAATCTCGGCAAGGGCCTGGGCCGTTGCAGTACTTAATGGATGTGGTGGGTGAGGCTGGGCTGCTTGTATGGGGCTTGTCGTTTTGGTTGAGTGTACTGGAGTTGGTTTGACAGATTGCTCTATTGACCACAATGGAGCTTCACGTTGTTTTTGCACAGCACCCCAGCCGTAGTGATCGGCCAGGAAGCGCATGTAACCAAGGGCAGCACCTTCGAGTGTGTGCTCACGTGCGATGTAGGTGCGTGCATTGGTGCCTAGTGCCGCAGCGATATCGGGACGATCAAGGAGTAGTCGGCAGTAGGCGATAATCAAATCACCCTCACTCACATCCGGGTCAACCTGTGCCGCGACATTAGCCGGAAGCTCGACAAACGAACCACTGGCCGTGACCAGCGTTGGTCGACCGGCACCGAGTAGGCGCAGGAGGCTGGCGGATGTTTCACCAGCAGTGGGATGGCGCAGGTTTAGACAGATATCTGCTGCTGCAACATAATCTTCAAAATCTTGGCGGTCCACGTATCCCGTAACTGTCACAACATCGCTGAGTCCTGTTCGCACGATAGCTGCCTGTATATCGTAATTTGGTGAGATGCTGCCAACCAGAATGTAACGGAGATCGACATACGTTTCACGCAGCGTCTTCATTGCACGCAGTGCTAAGTCAATACGTTTGTAGGGATTGATATGACCAAACGATGCAATAATGGGCGTATCCAATGGTAGCCCCAACCGCGCCCGTGCCTCATTACGGTCGATTAATGCCGGTAGCGGTACTCCCATCGGCACCTGGGCAACGGGCAGATTCGGTTGGAGTGCTGTCACCCGTTCAACGACATGCTGGCTGTGGGCAATTACGCCTTGGGCTTTCGCAAGCACGTCCTCGCAAAATGGCAGATCGAAGGCTGCTTCGGTAAAACGCCCGTGGAGCATCAGACGGGCGATATGCGCTCCTTCCTCCCCATAGCGTGTTGTTGCTGTTGTTTGATAGTGTGTGGTGTCGTGTAAAACAGTTGCGGCATAGCTTAACATAAAATGATGTAAGACAAATTCGTGCATAACAACGATGCTTGGTATCCGTTGCATCATCTGCCAGATCGCCGCATGCACCGGGCCGTTGTTGCCCATGTGGTAGAGGATAGCATCGTATGGTCGGCGTCGGTGATCGCGTGGTAGCCGTTTGATGGGTCGCACGGTCAGATGCCGCATCATCTGTTGATTAGTTGGTCGTAAGTTGTTATCGACATAGAGTGTGATGTCGGCATACTGTGCGAGGTACGGCAACAGCTCCTCGCTATAATCAGAAATGCCTGATGGAGCAGGATTCACAGGGCTTAGGTATGCGATACGTTTCATGGGTTGTGTCCAGGTTAGTTTAATCCGACATGGCCTCAACCCGTCCTGAAAGCGCGTCGTTGAGCATACGCACACAGCGTGGCATCAGTGGCGGGAATGAGTCAGGCGCAAAGTACCCCAGGTCTGTAAATTCCTGTCGATCTGCGACCAATAGCCCGCCAGTGATACGGCAGGCAAAGAATGCACTGATAATCTGGGCCTGGTCGCCGTTCGGGTAGGTCCACTCAAAATCAGCGCCACTGTACAATCCGATCAAACGCTCGACCTCAACGTGCAGTCCTGTCTCTTCTAAAACTTCGCGGATCAGTGTTTGCTTGGGTGTTTCTCCCAGTTGCACGACTCCCGAGGGTGGTGCCCACAGCATGACATCAGTGCGACGCCCCAATAATACTCTCCCCTGATCGTTACGAATGAATGCACTAGCGGAAAACTGTAGGAGGCGCTGGTGTCCAACATAGCTTCGTAACCATCGTACATAATTCACTGTCATGAGGCAATCTCCAAAACAGATCGGCTTCCAGGCGATTATTATACACGATGCTCGCCGCAGCACAACTTTGGTTTTATGCTACAATTCTCTAGTGGGAATAAAGCAGACTGTTGCAAAATGGAGAAATGCATTATTCCTATTGAGACGAACCATCACACTATAGTCAGGAGGGTAAGGATGGACATTATATTGTATATCATCAAGTATACGTTTGTCGTTGCCATCGGTGCAGAACTTCTTTACATTCTGTGGTCGATTATCAAGCTGGCGCTTGACAAGGCGCAGGTTGCACAAGCCACTACGGCTCCAGTAGAGGAATAACGCGTGCGCTACACTTTGATGCACATTTCTGATCTGCACGCTGGGCGTCCATTTAATCCCGACGTAGCGGTACAGGTGGCTCGTGAAGCGCATGACATTCGGCCTGATCTGTTGGTTATTTCTGGTGATTTTGTCCAGCGTGCCGATTTTGTGCATCAGTGGCAGGTTATTACGACTTTTCTCAAACAACTCCCCGAACCGCGCCTAATGATTCCCGGTAATCATGATGTGCCGTTATTTCACTTTTTTGATCGTTTATTTCGCCCATTACGTCGCTACAAGCGATATATCTCATCAGATATCAATCCAGTGTTCGAGCGCCCTGGTCTGGCGGTTGTTGGTGGCAATACCGCGTATGGCTGGACCGTCGATGGTGGCTATGTAAACCCCCAACAGTGCACGATTCTCGAGCAGATCTTTAACTGTTACTCCGATGATGTCTGCAAAGTTGCGGTCCTGCATCATCATGTCCTCAACCCCCCCGGTTGCGAAGGTCGCCATAAAATACGAAATGCTGATGAAGTAGTGCGACTTTTTGACCGTTGCAACGTAGAATTATTACTATGTGGTCATATCCACGTTTCATATGTTGGCACAACGCTTGATGTACGACCAGACATGCAACAGGGGACGATTATCTGTCAGAGTGGAACCACCACATCACATCGCGGGAAAGGTCGTGAGCAGGGGCAAAATTCTTACAATCTGATCGAGATAGCAGATCGTGTTATTCGGATAGAGCAACGACTATATCTTGAAGATGTGAAGCATTTTATTCCTGTATCTGAGCACGTCTTTCCGCGTCGTTCCGCACACATGTATGTGGTACCACCTGAGGAGCGGATTATCAAAACAGACATATGAGGATAGGAAGCATCACTGATGAGTCAGGACACAAAAACCTCAGAACAAACCCATGATACAGGCCCTCTGGGAACTCCACCTGCACCACCAGATCAGCTTGACAAAGCCCCGACGACGACTGCCGACTCGGGTTCCTGGCGATCAATCATTGGCCTGGGACTGCTGGCCATTGCATTAGTGGTCGGCATTGTTACCGTGCTCAACGTGTTTAACAATCCTGCGAATGATAAGCGCCCTGTTGAGGTTGTACAGGGTTTTGCGACAGCCATTGAGTCCAAAGATGTAACGGAGATGTTGTCCTATATGGAACCTACCGTGCTCCGTCGTCAGATTGGTCCTGAGTTGCGTGCGTATGTTGAGTACATCGAGCAGATACGGTTTACTGATACCAACTATGAAATGCTGGAGAATGATGGTGAGCGAGCGATAGTACGCTGGACGGGCACCATTGAGTACCAGTTACGTGAGCGTGGGAGTGGGACCAATGATCTCGATCAGACATTTGAACTGGTGAACATTGAAGGTGCCTGGTACATCCGTAGTGTAACATTGCCGCAGACATAATCGATTAGGTTGGTATAAAAGAATGGGTAGAGATATTGCTATGATACAGCGCATCTTCGCTATCTTACTACTTCCATTGCTGCTTACATCTGCAACAGTGCATGCACAATCGGAGCCTAATGATCCACGCTACTCTGAGCAGTGGGCCTTGCAAACACTGCGCGCGACGTGTGCCTGGGGATATACGATAGGTCGTGCTGATGTGACGGTTGCCGTGATCGATAGTGGTGTTGACATGGGGCATCCTGATCTGGTGGATCGGCTACGTACCGATGGAGCTGATTTTATCGATAACGACAATGATCCTAGCGATCAGCACGGGCATGGGACGAACGTTGCAGGCGTGGTGGCTGCAACCATTAATAATGCCGAGGGTATCACCGGGCTTGCTCCTGGCGTTGCCATCCTCCCCATTCGTGTGATGAATGCACGTGGTTTTGGGCCGGATCACGCGATCGCCGAGGGTATTCGGTATGCCGCTGATCGAGGCTCACAAGTGATTAATCTGAGCCTTGGCGCGACTCTGTCCATTGGGGCTGAAGAGGAAGCTGTTATTGTGAGTGATGCCATTCGGTACGCTCAGAGCCAGGGCGCATTAGTGGTGGTGGCGGCAGGCAATGATTTTATTGACCTCCCCAACGCAATTGTTGGCGATAATCCTGATGTATTGGTGGTGGCAGCTACTGATGATCGTGATCTCAAAGCGCCTTTCTCGAATTTTGGTGAACAGATCAGTATCGCAGCACCGGGTATCTATATTTTATCGACGATGCCAACCTATGAGGTGTATTTGACCAGCGATGCGCTACCACCTGACGAGCGTTTCGAGCCAAATTATGATTATATGAGTGGTACCTCTCAAGCAGCACCTTTTGTTTCAGCGCTTGCAGCGCTCGTCTTCTCAGCCAATCCAGATTGGGATGCCCAACAGGTTGCCCAGGCAATCCGGGCCAATGCGGTAGATGTTTCTAATCTGAGTGATCGACCTGAACAACAACTCCTTGGTGAGGGGCGCATTGACCCGTGTGCATCGTTAGGCGGTGCTGCTGCAGGGCCAGATGATCTGCCGCCTCCGGCTGCTCCATCACGTTCGCCTGGTGGATCCAGAACACCGGCGCTTGCAGTGATCGGTACGGTCTCATTGATGCTAATCTGCTTGTTTGTGATTCTGTTCGGTATGCTTGTGTTGGTCATTCGAAGTGTGACCCGCAAGCCACAACCAGCAGGCGTTTCTGCTCCTGTGTACACACCGCCTCCGGTGGTACAACCACCGATTCCTTCACCTGCGCAAACGATTCCGCCCCCTGCATCCGCAACGGCGCAACCTGCCCCGTGGGGAACATTGGTTATTGTCAGTGGGCCAACACCACCGCAAAGCTTCCCCTTAAGCGGGAGTGAAATTGTCATCGGGCGCTCGCATGAGAGTACTGTTGCATTGCAGAACGATGCTACCATGTCACGGCGACATGCAATTATTCGTAATAATGGGCAGTCGGTGACGCTCGAAGATGCGATGAGTACCCATGGAACGTATCTGAATGGACAACGTGTCACGGCGCCGGTTCCGGTACGTCGCGGTGATGTGATGCAGGTGGGCCAGACATCGTTGCGGTTTGATTAGTGATTGATTGAATGGTCAGGTTTTCTTACAACCTGGCCATTATCATTTCAGTCGCCAATGGTACCTAAGAGGTAACAATATTGTGTTAGAGAGACTACCCGCAAGTATTGCATAATTCTATCTGACGTTAAGATAAGGTTGCAAATGAGAATTGTAAGATGTAGTTTTCCAGTACTTTCATTTTCCTGAAGATGCGTGTTGCGACCAAATTTCTTGCGCCTGTGACCATATTTCCATCAAACGTTTTGAGAACAGATTAAGGCATTTTGGTTCATCTGCTATGTTGACATAATCACTACTACCCTGCAAATAGAGGAAATTCTCCATCTGAAATTTCTGAGAGATATTGCGAGATTGTATCCACATCCTCTAAACATTTGTTTGACTTAGTAGTGTTGTTGAGAGTGTTGCTAAACCACTAATGGCGGGAACTATCCAATCTCATTGGCCAAGAATATTACTTGCAGATAAAGCCGAGAGAATTGTGGTACAGCTTGCTAGCACAATACTAGTAAACTGAAGGCGTCTAGAACGTATTTTGTAGCGATCAGCACGTTTAGCAAAATCTCTGATAAGATGATTCCACTGGGCAAGAGCGTATTGTCGTTTATCTTCTAACGTTTCGGTAGGCAATTGGGGTGAGAGTTTCTCCATATGTTACTCTTGATAAATTAAGTCATTTGCTGCATCAAAATAATTGACTTTATTAACGTTAAGTTGGGTTTCTTTTGATGGTAATTTTCATTATTGTTTATTCATTAATGTAATTCTTAAGTAGTAATTAATAGCTCGCGCATATCTGTGATACCTGTTTGAAATGGCAAAAATTCTGATATGTAGTGGGTATCTATTTTAATAGACATACTTCGTAAGTAATCAATATCACAAGTGTATTAGGTATAGGGTGGTACTGCGCTGGTAGTTTCCGTAAACAACATGAATAGGTTCTTATGATTGTTTGTTATTGGATAAGTCGATCATATTCATTGTGATCTCCAATCCACACCCATATAAAATCTGCTCCATCTTGCACAGCTAAAGCGCGATAATTTAATCCGACTCGTGCTGACCAAAATGATCCGGTCTTTTTGAAATGCAATGATGGATGCTGAATATTCTGCTTGAGCAATTCAAAATTCTTACGCGCTAAATTCTGAATAGGATCAGGAAGGTCTTCGAAACACTCCCAGAATCGTGGAGTTGTACGATGCATTTATAAGTCTCGTAATGTATTTTTTGCTTTTGACGTGGCCGCCTCATCAAGCAGAAAATCGAGCTTACCAGTTGCCACATCGTTCTCGAGTTGTTCATCCCACCGTTCCCAGTCTTTTTCTGCAAACCAATGTCGCAAACGCAAGAAGTCCTGTTCTGGGAGCGCTTCAATCTCTATTTGAAGTTGTTCAACCGTTGTCATAACTTATTCCTTACAACAGAATCTTGAATATACATTGATAATCTCAAACTTTATAAACATCTGTTATTCTATCACATATCATCTATTTTCCGCCGCAAGAAATAGCAGCGCGGGGTCATGCCACTCACGCGCACGCGTAGCACCTGCTCGAGATGCCAGAAATCCTGGTAGGTCGCGGCGATCTGTTCGAGCAAGCGCACTTCGTGGGTGATCAAGGCCATACGGGCGTGGGGTTGCGCCACGCGGGTGGCCTCTGCAAAGAGTCGTGGATAGAGGTGCTCATTATTTTGGTGTGAGCCTATTAACTGGCCATAGGGCAGATCAGCGCATAACACATTGACACTTGCATCCTCAAGGGGGAGCTGCCCCACATCCCATTGCTCAAGGCTTACCTGATCAGCGTATCCTGCAGCGGCGAGATTCTCCTGTGCACAGGTGAGCGCTACTGGATCGATATCGCATCCTATGGCGTGTTGTACTGGCTCGAGGTTGAGTCGCTCAACAAGTAGGGTCCCTGAGCCACAGGCAAGATTCACAACGACATCGGTTGGCTGAGGCTGGGTCAACTGCATCATTGCATGCGCCACTGTAGCATTGAGTGCACCGGGGAAGTTACACACACGCCATGTGCGGGTAGCGAGTGGTCGTGGAGAGAGGCGGATAAGTGTTTCCCATCCGTCCTGAGAACGTCGGAGTCGTAACAGCAGATCGCCTTCATCAGACACATTACGCAAGCCGGTACATTTGGCTATCTCCTCTTGCAGACGGGCTAATATCGCGGAGTCGCGGCCAGCAGCGTTCAGATAGAAGGTGTTAAAAGTACCTTTGGGCCACAATCTCCGTACACGCTCAATGTGTTTAATGAGTGTTTCAAAGTGTTGATGGCCGAGTAGGGCTTTGGGACGTGGAACGGAAAACTCTTGCACCAGATACACAGCGATAACACTCTGCAATGTACCAAGCTCCTGCAAGGCTCCGGTAAGAGTGAAAGGCAATGTTCCTGCACGTTGTGTTGTGGTCAGATCAATCTTCGAGTCGAAGCGGGTAAGTAGTTCATTTTCTACTACGTTTTCCAACCCCTCAAGGTGATCGACTTCACATTGAAACGAAGTACGAGGTATGGATGTAGCTTGGTTGGGTGTATGGCGCTTCGATTTACGAGATGTCATGAACTGCCAACGCT
Source organism: Chloroflexi bacterium AL-N1 (assembly GCA_013122435.1). Taxonomy (GTDB): domain Bacteria; phylum Chloroflexota; class Chloroflexia; order Chloroflexales; family Roseiflexaceae; genus AL-N1. The sequence continues at coordinate 97,685 of WYDT01000006.1, read as the reverse complement.
ATCGTGGACTCTTACGTCGTTTGTTGCGCCAGCGGCGTTTTGCAACAGTATGACTTTTGGAGGTGACAAATTTATAGGTGTGATGTATGCGTGGATGTCGATAGGATTTATACATGTTCGAGACAGGTTTGTTCTTTGTCTTATGCTCATTGTTACTGGTAGAAGCACCGCTTTGGACTAGAGGTTCTTTTGTTATTTGTTGCTGGGTTTCCCGTAAGACGGCCAATTTGCGTTCAGGTGTTGCTTTTGATACATCCTGTGTAGCTGTTTCAACTGTTGGTGGGTGTTCTACACTGGGTGGCTGAGTGTCATTATATAGTGTGTGCACAGCTTTGTCTGCTGGTGTTAGGTTTAGGTTGGGTAATTGAACATCTTCGTCTGCTGGTGTTAGGAGTGTGTTAGGTAATTGAGAATCGTTTGGCAGTGATTGAGTATCTTTACCTGATGGTGTAACTTCTCTATCATCTGATGCAACAGATGTTGGTGTTTCTGTTGCGATAAAGGTTCGCTCAATTGCCAGGTTGGTCCCGGCTGGTCGAGCTTCGTTGCGTGCGTGCGTAAAAATACGGATGGGATGCTGCTGTGATGGGAAGCCTATGCGTATCGGGGTATCACCATTGAAATAGGGTGTAAAGCCCTCTGATATTGATGGATATGATACGGTAGCACCATAGCCTGTGTAGGGCAATGACGCACGTGGCGGTGGTGAGACAGGTTTGGTTTGTTTAGCAATACCACCTTCATCGGCTACTTCAACGGCATGTCGATATACCCGTAACGTTTCGCGGGCTGCACGAACCCACGAGAATCGCTGTGCTCGTGATCGCCCAAGTCGTCCTAGTTCTTCTTGTTGTTCTGTATTGTCCCACAGTGCTTCAATGGAATCAGCCCACATTTCAACATCAAGTGGTGGAATGTAAATGACCGCATCCCCACCAATTTCGGGCAGGCTTGAGGTTGCTGAGGCGAGACATGCGGAACCACATGCCATCGCTTCGAGTAATGGCAATCCAAAGCCCTCATAGAGCGAAGGATTGATATAAAATTGGCACGCATTGTAGAGCCAACGGAGATCATACTGCCCCACGTTTCCGGCAAAGAGCACATGATCGGCGAGCCGCAGATCACGTACCATCGTGAAGATGCCATCATCACGCCACCCGCGCCCACCTGCAATCACCAGAAAATAGGATCGTGATGGTTGACGATCAAGACAGATACGGAGTGCTCGAAGCAATGTTGGTATGTTTTTGCGCGGCTCCAACGTGCTGACAAACAGCATAAAAGAACCAGCTGCAATGGGTATACCATTGAGGACCCGTGCTTCACTTGTCCGTAAATCCATGGGCCGAAAAATCGGCGCAGCCGCTTCATAAATGACGTGGATTTGTTCAGGTGGCAGATCAAGAAATTGTACAATATCCTGGCGTGTAGCCTCAGAAACAGCAATAATGCTATCAGCACGATGACTGCTGGCTTTGACTCTACTATAATACGCACGTGCGGCGTCATCAAGAATATCTGGATAGTGCATAAAGGCCAGATCGTGGATCGTAGCGACTGCGGGAAAAGTCCGTCGCAACGGAGCAATAAAGTCCGGGGCGTGGAACACATGAGGTCGAGCGAATGTGACTTCGACTGGCAGGCTCCACTGTTCAAAGCGATGGTGAGGCGGCGTATAAATCGTACGTCGCAGCACATTTTGAGCAACCGCAAGCGGTCGCAACATATCTCGATGCTGCAAACTAATAAACTGATCCTCACGGGCAATTTCAGCCATGCTTGTGAGGAGAAATCGGGTGTACTGCGGAATGCCGCCACGCCGATAGGCGTTCAAACGGGCATCAATTGCGATACGCATATCATTGTTTATGGCGAAACCACGAAAGCACTGGAGGCATCCTGTTCAGGAATGTCACTCCTGTCACTGAAGTGTTACGTTGTATAGTTGCTTCCGTAGCTCAATATATTCCTTCGTCTTATAAATATGAACGACTCTTAAGCACATTATGTCATACTTGTACAATATGAACAATATCTTTTGTCAAAGATTTAACGATTGTACTATCTACTCGTATGTATCTTCAATATCAACAACCTGCCCATCGTATGCTAACTGGATATGCTCAGGAAGTGTGCAATTTGTCGTAGCATAATCAACCTGATGATTCATATGGACCAAAAACGCACGCCGTGGATTCAGATTAGTAATGATATCAACCGCTTCAGCAATTGAAAAATGGGTTGGATGCGGTTCTGCACGTAATGCATTGAGCACTAATACATCAAGATTACGTAGATGCTCCTGTGACTCAGGCGGAATAACGTTTGCATCTGTGACATATCCCAGACGCCCAATTTGATATCCCGTAATAGCCCATGTTCCATGCTGTATTGGTAATGGTCTGATGGTAACTGAACCAATCATAAACGGCTCGGTTGGGTTGATTTCAGTAAGCTCTAATGATGGACGTGTTGATCCTTCAGAAAGATTAGCAAATGCATAATCAAAGCGTTTTTGGATGTCATATAGTGTTGGCCGAGTCCCATAGAGTGGAATTGCAGCTTTCTGCCTGAAATTCAAAGGTCGGATATCATCCAGTCCCGCTATATGGTCGGCATGAGTATGCGTGATTAATACAGCATCAAGGTGCGACATACCAACCGCTAACGCTTGTTGTCGCAAATCTGGTCCTGCATCAATTAAGATAGTTAATCCGGCCACTTCAAGCAGGGCAGAAGTACGTAAACGCTTATTGCGTGGATTGGATGATGTGCATACATCGCACATACAACCAATCACTGGTACACCTGTTGAAGTGCCGGTCCCTAAGAACGTCAATCGCATATACACTAATCTTGATCAATAATATCTCGTATTATAGCACACACCTTTCTTGTCACTATCATTGTTTCTAATTGTTGAAGAGTCAAAGGTATTGAGTTGCGCGTTAAATTGAGCTATGCTATTATTAATAACATACAAACAAATATCATAGGGAAACTCATCCAGAGGGGTGGAGGGACTGGCCCGACGAAGCCCGGCAACCCCCAAAAAACACAGAAAGCTCTAAGGATGTAAGCCTTGGAAACACTGAGTTTGTTTGGAACGGTGCCAATTCCTGCAAGTGGTAATAACTGTTATTACCCTTGAGAGATGAGAGGTTAGTAGATGAGCCTCTCGCTATGCGAGTGGGTTTTTTTTTTGAGATGAATACACTATCACGGACAGTATGGTGGGACGATAGTAAAGTTTGCCTGATTGACCAACGACTACTCCCAAACCAGGAAGTCGTGGTTTGTTGTACGTCGCTAAAAGACGTTTTTCATGCTATTCGGTCGATGCAAGTACGTGGTGCACCAGCTATTGGTTGTACCGCCGCCTATGGATTAGTTCTGGTAGCCTACCAATCACAAACTGACGATATCCAACAGCTCCGCAACAACCTCACCGATGCTAAACAATATCTTGATGAGTCTCGCCCAACCGCTGTAAATCTGGCGTGGGCGACCAGCCGAATGGTACGTGTTGCATACGAACAGGATGTCCAGGATACCTTGTCTTTGTGTCAGGTTTTATTGCACGAAGCACATGCGATTGTTGCAGAAGATTTGGCAATGTGCCATGCTATTGGTGACCATGGGGCATCGCTTATTCCTGATGCGGGGCGTGTATTAACCCATTGTAATGCTGGGGGGTTGGCAACAGCAGGGTATGGAACTGCGCTGGCACCTATTCGAACTGCCTTTGCTCAGGGTCGTCACGTCCATGTGTTAGTTGACGAGACACGTCCTTTCCTGCAGGGGGCTCGTTTAACTGCATGGGAACTCCAACGCGATGACATCCCACTCACCCTTATTACCGACAATATGGCCGGGTACTTTATGCAGCAGGGTGAAATAGATTGTGTCATTGTTGGTGCAGATCGTATTGTTGCGAATGGTGATATTGCGAACAAAATTGGTACGTATAGTGTAGCAGTGCTTGCAAAAGCACACGATATCCCGTTTTATGTTGCCGCACCTTCTTCTACTATTGATTTGACCTTACCCAATGGTGCTGCGATCCCTATTGAGCAACGTGATTCAGATGAAGTTACGACGTTGAGCGGTGTTCAGATTGCACCTGTGGGAATACATGCCGCTCATCCAGCATTTGATGTTACACCACATACACTTATTTCAGCCATTATTACTGAACAGGGTGTCATTTTCCCTCCCTATCAAGAACAGATAGCGCATATCGTACAGGGAGAAAGCACATGATGCATGATCTGGGTTGGTTGTCATAATATATATGTCACTATCATTTGATACAGCCTGTTTACCATTGTTATTGGGAAGTTTGCCACATCGAAGTGCTCGACAAGCGTTTGAGGTATCGCGACGCTATGCAGGAACATTGTTGACGTGGCCGCAACTTCCCCAAATAAGTTTTCGGGAACAAAGTTTTGTGCAAAGCGCTATTAAATTTCCCGGTCTGGTACTTGACCAATCAACAGCACGTATCTATGTTGATCGGAAAAACACAGAAACAGAACAGGCCAGACTTGCGCTTGCATACCTGGAACATAATGCGGCATATGCTTCGTGGTCACCGCATGATGCGCTTGGACTGGCAGAATTGGAGTATCACGCGGCAGCACTGAGAGAAACGCGTGCCCTGAAAGGGCAGATTATGGGACCCATCAGCCTTGCGCTACAACTTACTGATGAGCATCAGCGTCCATTGATTTATGATGAACGTCTGGCGGAGGCATTGGGACATTTTATCTGGTTGCGGGTCATTTGGCAGGAAGCATATCTGAGCGAATTTGTTGATACGACCATTATGTGTGTTGAGGAACCCTTACTTGATATGGTCGGAACGCCTTTTGTGCCACTTGGATGGGAAGATATTCGACGCAGGCTTAATGACACATTTTCGGGTATCGTTGGATGTCGTGCATTGTTTGCTGGGGGAGCTGTTGATTGGAAGGAAGTGTTAGATACTTCGGTTGACCTTATTATTGCCGATGTGTATCAACATGGCGAATCGTTGCTTGCCGCAGTCGAGGCGCTGATCGAATTCCTGGATCGAGGTGGCATTGTGGGCTTGGGTATTGTTCCTGCTGATGCTCACGCTCTCTCACAGGTGACATCTGAATTCTTAGTACAATGTGTTATTGATCTCGTGCAACTGTTTGAGCAAGAAGGGATTCAATCTGAACAGTTATTACGTCAGTCGGTTATTTCGGTGAGTGGTTTATTAGGCTCACTTGAAGTAGCACATGCCGAACGTGCTTTAGAACTGGCGCACGAGGTTTCGAACGTACTACGTAAACAATATGAGTTTGTGTAGTAGTATTGTATATAACAAAAACATGTATTTTTACACCTATATCACAATGATAAGGAGTATATTGTGCGAATCGTCGTAACTGGTTCACTCGCCTACGACTACATTATGAATTTCCCTGGGCGGTTTACTGATCATATTCTGGCAGATAAGACGGACAATTTATCAGTAAGTTTTCTGGTTGACTCTATGCGCCGTTTGCGTGGTGGGGTTGCTGGAAATATTGCGTACACATTAGCGTTGCTTGGGGAACGTCCTCTCATTGTAGCTACTGCTGGCCAGGATTTTGGTGAATATCGCACATGGATGGATCAGCAGGGTATTGATGTCTCGGGTATTGTTGAGATTACCAATGAGTTTACTGCATCCTGTTTTATCAACACTGATGTTGCCAACAGTCAGATTGTGGCTTTTTATACGGGGGCCATGGCCTATGCAAAAGATTGCTCGGTTAGGGATATTGGATTGACTGGTAACGATCTCGTCATCATTTCACCTACTGATCCAGAAGCGATGGTCCGTTATACTGACGAGTGTCGTGAACTTGGGATTCCGTTCCTGTTTGATCCAGGTAAACAAACCCCGCGTCTGGATGCAGAGCAAATCATGGCTGGACTGGAAGGCGTGCATATCTTAATTGGTAATGATTACGAGTTTGCAATGATGGCGCAAAAGACCGGTCGTAGTGAAGCCGATCTTATCGCTTTAGCTCCACTAACCATTGTAACCCGTGGTGAACGTGGATCTGTCATTTATACGAATGACTCCGATGGTCAGGGTATTGATATTCCAGTAGTACCTATCGAAGAAGTGCGCGATCCAACCGGTGCTGGAGATGCCTATCTGGGTGGATTTGCCTTTAGTCTTGCACGTGGATTTTCCTTGCCAACTGCCGGACGGATTGCAGCTTTAGCATCTGCATATACGATTGAAGAGAGTGGCTGTCAGGAACATCATTATACGCTATCTGCCTTTGTCGAGCGATTTACACAAACCTTTGGACCATCATCTGAAGTAGATACTTTGCTCGAACATGTGGAAAAATGAAACAAGGATTGCTCTTTTGTCAGAAGTTCTTCATATGAGGATAGTATGATGCACTCATGGGGTGTTTTAAGTACCGGCGGAATTGCACAAAAGTTTGTTGCCGCTGTGCAATCATCTTCAGATGTGCAGATTGCTGCGATTGCCAGCCGGGATGCTGCACGCGCAACTGAAGTCGCGCAGAAGATGGGTATTCCTCAAGCGTATGGCTCATATGAAGCATTGCTTACTGATCCAAAGATTGAGGCTGTCTATATTGCTCTACCAAACAGTTTGCATGCCGAATGGTCGATTAAGGCAGCACAGGCTGGCAAACATATTCTTTGCGAAAAGCCGTTAGGTGTGAGTCGTACTGAAGCTGAGGCTATGTTTGAAGCAGCACGCAAGCATCGTGTATGTCTGATGGAGGCATTTATGTATCGCTTCCATCCACAAACGCGCGCTCTTCAAGAACTGATTAACAACGGTACGGTTGGACAAGTACAGCTTGTCCGGGCATCATTTGGCTTTACAGTAACTGATCCTGTCAACGTGCGATTGAACGCTGAACTCGCTGGTGGTGCACTTATGGATGTAGGATGCTATTGTGTCAATGTTGTGCGTATGATTACAGGATGTGCACCTCATCGTGTAACGGCTGTAGCGAGGTGGGCCCCATCCGGTGTTGATGAAACCCTTTTAGGCACATTAGAGTATCCTAACGGTATATTGGCTCAGGTTCTATGTAGTCTCAGCAGCGCACGCCATCATATGGTGCAGATCATCGGGAGTGATGGGGTTATTGAAGTTGATGAAGTGTTTACGCCACCACCCGATCAGCCGACGATTATTCGTTTGCGACATGGGGCACACGCGACGCATCTCGAAGAGCGAGAAATCGAACCAGTCAATCATTTTCGTTTAGAAGCAGAAGGATTCGTGCGCCTTATTCGAGATGGACATGGTGACTGGCCTGACATGCCCATTGTGGAAACCCTTGACAACTTAGCAACGATTGAGGCACTGTTGCAAAGTGCCCGACACGGTCAAGCTGTGCAGATTCAATCTAATTGAACTGCGTTTTCATCTTTTGTTGGTGTAGCAGTATTGAAATATATAAAAGTAGTGTAACAGCGTTATAACAACGCACATCATTAAGGAGAACTTTTTCATGTCTACAAACTATGATGTAAAAGACATCAAACTTGCAGATCAAGGGCGTAATCGTATTAACTGGGCTGAGCAGGAAATGCCCGTACTACGACAAATTCTTGAGCGCTTCCAGAAAGAGCGCCCACTGGCGGGGTTGCGTCTCTCCGCGTGTCTCCATGTCACGTCGGAAACAGCCAGCCTCATGCGTACACTGGCAGCCGGTGGCGCTGATGTGGTTCTGTGTGCCTCGAACCCGCTCTCAACGCAAGATGATGTTGCAGCATCGCTTGTTGCTCATGATGAGATCCCGGTCTTTGCGGTCAAGGGTGAGGACAATGATACCTACTACAGCCACCTCAAGTCAGCGTTAGACCACAATCCACATATTACGATGGATGATGGTGCTGATCTGGTTTCGGGTGTCTTGAAGGATCGCCCTGAACTGATCTCACAGATGTTGGGCAGTACCGAAGAAACCACTACCGGAGTTATCCGCTTGCGTGCGATGGCTGCTGATGGTGTGTTGAACTTCCCGGTTATTGCCGTCAACGACAGCGACACCAAGCATCTGTTTGACAACCGCTACGGTACGGGTCAAAGCACCATTGATGGTATCATTCGCGCTACCAACGTGTTGTTGGCTGGCAAGACCTTTGCGGTCGGTGGCTACGGCTATTGTTCACGTGGTATTGCTGAACGGGCTCGTGGTCTGGGTGCCAACGTGATTGTGACCGAAGTTGATCCAATTCGTGCTCTCGAAGCTTCCATGGATGGCTATCGCGTGATGCCAATGATCGATGCCGTGCAGATAGCCGATTTTGTTGTTACTGCCACCGGCAACAAGCACGTACTTGATGGCGAAGATTTTGCTGCGATGAAAGATGGATGTATTGTTGCCAATAGCGGCCACTTCAACGTAGAGATCGACATTCCCGCCCTCGAAGCTTTGAGTGTAGAGAAGCGTCAGCCACGTGCATTTGTGGATCAATACAAACTCAAAAATGGTCGTGTGATCAATTTGCTTGGCGAGGGCCGCCTAATCAACCTGGCCAGTGCGGAAGGCCACCCCAGTGCTGTGATGGACATGTCGTTTGCCAACCAGGCTTTGGCCAGCGAGTTCCTGTTGAAGAACAAGGGGCAACTGTCGAATGGCGTCCATGCACTGCCAAAAGAGCTGGATCGTGAGATTGCCGCCCTGAAACTCAAAGCAATGGGTATTAATATTGATGAACTGACCGCTGAACAGGCGAAGTACCTTTCTTCATGGGAAGAAGGCACGTAAACAAATCTTGTGACATGTACATGGGAGAAAGCTTCTGGAAACAAATATTATGTTTCAAGGAGATCTTTCTCCTTTGTTACATCTGTAAAAGAGAGTACAAACATTGTAGAACATAGCAGGTACTGGGAAGACGATTATAAATAGTGCTATTCCCTAATTTTACTAGGAGTTTGTTATGCCAACATCTTTTATGCAATCGCCTCAGCTTTTTTTTACCTCTGAGTCGGTAACAGAAGGTCATCCTGATAAACTGTGCGATCAGGTTTCAGATGCCATTCTTGATGCATTTTTAGCACAAGACCCCCGTTCACGCGTTGCCTGTGAGACAGCAGCAACCACTGGCCTTATTCTTGTTATGGGTGAAGTGACGACTGAAGCCTATGTTGAAATTCAAGAAATTGTCCGACAAACTGTTCGTGAAATTGGCTATACCGGTATAGGCAGTGGTTTTGATGCCGATACCTGCGGCGTGATCGTGTCGCTCCATGGCCAGTCAGCCGATATTGCGCTTGGTGTCGATAAGGCACACGAGGCCAAATTGGGTCAGATGAGTGAAGCCGAGATCGAAGCTGTCGGCGCAGGTGATCAGGGTATGATGATCGGATTTGCCTGTAACGAAACCCCTGAATTGATGCCACTGACCACGTCACTTTCACACCGTATGGCACGCCAACTCGCTGCACAGCGCAAGAGTGGTGCGTTGCCTTACCTGGGACCAGACGGCAAGAGCCAGGTAACTGTCGAGTATGCTCATGGCAAGCCGATACGTGTTGATACGGTACTTGTTTCTACCCAACACACTGATGATGTCAGTCAGGAACAGATCCGTGAAGATATTATTGAAGATGTGATTAATGCAATCATTCCAGCAGAATTGTTGGACGATAAAACCAAGTACTACGTGAACCCGACGGGACGTTTTGTCACTGGTGGTCCACATGGTGATGCTGGGTTGACAGGCCGCAAGATTATTGTTGATACATATGGTGGTGTGGCACGTCACGGTGGTGGTGCATTCTCCGGCAAGGATCCGACGAAAGTCGACCGTAGTGCCGCCTATGCAGCGCGCTATGTGGCGAAGAACGTGGTTGCTGCGGGATTGGCGGATCGCTTTGAGGTACAGGTTTCCTACGCGATTGGTGTAGCTCATCCGCTATCGATTAGTATTGAGACCTTTGGTACTGGTAAAGTTGCCGAGGAAACCATCCAGCGTTTGATCAACGAGCACTTTGATCTTCGCCCTGGCGCCATCATTCGTGATCTCGATCTACGTCGCCCGATTTACCGTCCCACTGCCGCCTATGGCCACTTTGGCCGTGATGATATTGATACACCGTGGGAGCGCACTGACAAAGCGGAAGTGCTGCGTAAAGCGGCTGGTCTCTAGTTCTACTTGCTGAAACAGCGGATGCATTGTTGGACACATGTACCCGCTGTTTTTGACTCATCTCTGCTCTAACTGTGGTCGTTCTTAATGCTTGTATTATCCCCTTTGCTACCTCTGATGGGTTGCTATTTGGTATGAAGCCAAGTCACGCTTATACAATTCATCCTGTCCATCGCTATCCCGATCCATACTATAAAGAATGAACTCACTGTTGGAACTTACGGCAAGTCCAGTAATTGGTCTGCCGTTCGCAGGTTTTTGAGCCAGTTTGATCGGTTCTCCTCCTGTGAGAGGGGCCTGATAGATTTCGTCGATGAGAATAAAGAACCCAGGATCGTTACTTATCGAATACACTACGGACTTACTATCAGATGTGATTTGTGAGGTGATTACAGTTTCGTTTCCTGACAGCGGATGATTCAGTTTGACAGCCTCTCCTCCAGTTAGTCCCACTTTATAAAGCTCAGAAATATCTGGGGTTTCCTGATCTGAACGATAGATTAAGTGTTGGCTATCTGGTGTATATGTAAAGCCAATCCTTGTTGATTGAGTTATTTTGAAAGGCTTTCCTCCATTAGTTGATACTCCATAGAGTTCTGTCACTTGATTGGTACTTTGGGAAATTGTATAGTGTACGTATGCACTATCCTGAGAGATAGTAAAAGACGAGATAAAGCTACCTTCGGGAGGGTTTATTTTGATAGGATCAGCCCCCGTGAGCGAAGCTAGGTAGAGTTCTTGTTTGCCTCCAAACAGGTCTATGATGTACACAACATGATTACCATCAGGGCTGATTTGAAAGGACGACCTAATTATGGCCACTTCAGCCGATAGAGTACTGATCCTTACTGGAGTTCCCCCCATGATCGGTACGCTGAAGAGCCCTGTCTTCTCTGTGAACTGCCCAGCTTCGAAGACAACGTGGCTACTGTCAGGGCTAATAGCAAAAAAAGTTGTATTTTCCAGCGGAAGATCCTGATTAAGCATAATGGGTGTTCCACCAGCAGTTGGTACCGCATAGAGTTCACCTTCAACCGTAGATGCCACTACATAATTGCTGTCGGGACTAAACGCAATTACATTTCCACGGTCACCGAGTCTCACAGGTGTGCCACCAGTAATCGGTACACTGAACCATCCCCTGGTAGGTGAGTCGCTCAGGTAAATTACAAACTGATTATCGGGGCTAACCTCAAGATTGAATGCTGTTTGTTGAGCATTATTCAACCTAACAGGTGTCCCACCTGCAATCGGTATACTAAATGTGTCAGCAAAACCTCCAAGTTTATAAACAACATAACGACTGTCGGTAGTGAGTTCGACTTGTAGTCTGGCATTCGGTTCTGGTGCGACGCCCAGCTGAACAATTGTTCCTGTCTCTAAATGCAAGCTGTGGAGTTCATAGAACTGATCTTGATCTTGATCCACCAAGTACACAGCGTATTGACCATCCTCACTGATCTGATAATTAATGACCCCGCCCGTAGCAATCGGTTCGCCCGGTCGCGTTTTGTTCGTTGATGTTGCATGGGATGGTGTTGATGTAAGTAACACAGCCAGCAACACGAATCCTATGGATAGAAATCGCAAACGCTTAGACACTGACATTCGCTCTCTACGTATTCCGTAATCCTCTCTTCGCCAATACTGTAACCGTGTCATAAAACCTTCTCCTTTATATAAAATATGTACTCACGTTGCCTACAGTAACTGATCAGTATGATGACGAACAAGAGGTTTTCCGATACAATAGGAGGTACAAAAAGAGATACAAACTGCGTCTGTATCGCTATACAATATCGCACTCTCCCTGATTGAGATGAGGGATAGTGTGTTTTCTGGTTTCTTTCAAGTAGAGGGGTGAGTTTATACATGGAAGAAGAAATCTCGTTTGGACATTTTCTCAGAACACGCCGCAAAGCATTAGATCTTACGCAGGAGACTCTGGCCCAACAGGTTGGCTGTGCGGTGATTACCATTCGCAAATTTGAGTCGGAGGCACGTCGACCATCGCAGCAGATGGCCGCCCGCCTGGCATCTGTACTTGATCTATCGGATGATGAACGTGATGCTTTTATTCAGTTGGCCCGCCAGCACGCACACAACGATTTTGAAGAGCAAGGGGTAGACAACTCTGAAGAGGAACTATCGAATCTCTCTGAAGAAACTAAGCCTGCCTCGATTTTATCTGTAACATCTGAAGCAGCTAATGTACCAGCAACTGCCTCAGACATCATGCTCACTATTCCAAAATCGAGGCTCTTGTGGGCTACTACAATAGGTCTTGGTGCTCTTTTTATTCTTGACTTGGTTGTGTGGTATTACGGACCAATCAATGGAACTAGTCCTATACCTCAATTGGCTAGCACTCATTCAGAGTATCAAGAGGGTAAGGTTTTTCTTCCGATGATGCTCTCAGATCTTCAGTTAGGCTCGGTAGTTAATCAGCCACTGGACCAATCTGAAGCATATGTAGACTCAACACAATCGGAAAATTTGGAGCAAATTGGTGCGTACCCAGAGCCGACGCAACCAGAGAATTATCAGCAATTTGGGGCTTATCCTGTCCCTGCTACTCCAGATATGCCAGAACAGATTGAGGCTTACCCCGGACCAGTTCATCCAGATGCTTTGCATGAGGCACGAGCAACCCCTGGTGTCTTAATTGAAACGCAGATTCTGACGGGACACGAAGGGTACGTACGTGATGTTGCCTTTAGCCCTGAGGGTCAGTTTTTAGCATCATCAGGTGTCGACGCTTTTATTAACATATGGCGAGTAGAGGATGGCAAACTATTAGGAAGCTTAGGGCCACATGGGGGCTCAGTCGATACGCTCTCTTTTAGCTTTGATGGTCAATTATTAGCCTCAGCAGGTGTAGATAGTACGATCAAGGTATGGAGATTGCGTGATGGTCATATGCTCAGAAACGATCCTGCCCATGAGGGCGATTGGATTCGGCAGGTACTGTTTAATTCGAATAATACACTATTGGCGTCAATTAGCAGTGCAGAACCAGCAAATGATGTGACTTCTTTTTCATTTGAGCGTTCAACTCAGGTTGCGCTCTGGCGTGTAGAAGATGGTACCTTACTCAGGTGGTTAGAAACGCCTCCTCCGAAGGCAGAAGAACCATTTTCAGAACTACAACTGCATCGATCCAACACTATCACCTACATTACATTTAGTCCTAATGGGCAGCTACTAGCAGCGGGGCAAATGGATGGGAGTATTGCTATCTGGCGTGTCGTTGATGGAGTGTTGTTGCATAGTCTTTACACACAGGATGGTCCAATAAGCAGCCTTGTCTTTAGCCCTGACAGCCAAACGCTTGTGTCTGGTAGTAAGATGATACATGTGTGGGATGTTCAAAGTGGCGATCTCCTGAAAAGTGTATCTGTTGATACTCCAATAGTAGAGCGTATTATGTTTAATGCTGATACTACCTTATTTGCAGCACTAAAAGACACAACCATATATATTGGGCAAACTAACGATGGATCTATTATTACAGCACTTGAAGGTCATCTATGGCCCATATCATCGGTTGCGTTTAGCCCTGATAACAACACGTTGGCCTCTGGAAGCCTTGATATGACGATTCGATTGTGGGATTTACAATCTCTCCTACCAGAATAAGCACGTTTTATATTCATCGTTCGTTTAATAATTTATACTGTTATAGTATTTCAGGAACATGGACACAGTTAAGGTTTGCCAATACACGCTGATCTTAACATATGTATAAAAATTTTTACCTGTATGTGTGGTATCATAAAGCCGTGTGTTTTACCTACATGTATCACAGTGTTTAAGAAAGAGGTCCTTGTGCAACGTGCCGATGGACGCACTCACGATCAGCTTCGCCCCGTTCGTATTACACTCGATCCGTTTGGTTTTGCCGAAGGTTCAGCGCTGATAGAGCAGGGTGGTACTCGTGTCCTTTGTACTGCTAGTGTAGAGGAGGGTGTTCCATCGTGGATGCGCGGAAATGGTAGCGGCTGGGTAACAGGCGAATATGCTTTGTTGCCACGCTCAACCGAGACGCGCACACGTCGTGAACGCAATGGTGCTTCTGGTCGTACACAGGAAATCCAACGGTTGATAGGCCGTTCTCTACGAGCCGCCGTCGATTTGGATCTGCTTGGTGAACGTATGGTGATCGTTGATTGTGATGTGCTCCAAGCCGATGGTGGCACACGCACGGCATCGATTACAGGTGGGTTTGTTGCCCTGGCTTTAGCACTCCATCGTGTGGTTGAAAAACAGCAGCTCGAACACTATCCTATCATGCATCAAATTGCTGCGATAAGTGCTGGATATGTTGACAAAACTGCCTTACTTGATCTGAATTATCAAGAAGATAGCTCAGCGGATTTAGATTGTAATGTGGTACAGACCAAGACGGGTGGTATTGTCGAAGTGCAATGTACGGCAGAAGGTCAACCTGTTAGCCGTACCGAGTTGCACCAATTGATCGATCTTACAACCAATGGTATTCAAACACTATTACAAACACAACAGGTAGCTCTGGCGGAAGCAAACGTACCGTTACCACATTAAAAACTGTTAGGCCAAACATATCATCAGATATGCTATAATAAATGCACAAACAACATGAGCAATTCCACCCAATCACGACATACCATGACAGTACTTAATAACGGCCCACGATTGTGGCCATGCTATCCATCCTTGTGTGGAGAAGACGATGCTTGATGATTTCAAACGGGAAGAAGCGCTCTTTCACTTTCAACGTGGTGTTATTCTCGAACGTGCGAATCGAGTCCGGGAAGCAGTTGAAGAGTATCGTCGGGCAGTAGCGCACTACCCGCACCTTCGCGAGGCACACGATGCACTCGGTTTTTACTATCAACGCTATGGTTTGTTAGCCAAGGCTGCTGAAGAGTTTCGTGTAGTGGCAACGCTGGAGAATGATTTTCTTTCACATTTCAACCTGGGGTGTGTACTGCTTGAGTTAGGCCGCCACAGCGAATCACTCACCGCCTTTGAGCGTTGTTTAGAAATGGAGCCAGGTGATGCAGCCGTTTGTTACGAAATTGGTATGTTGTATTTCCTACGAGGTGACTATGCTGCCGCGCTTGACTATTTTTATACACCACTCAAGCGGTATCCTGATGATTGGGAATTGCTTGAACTGGTTGGACAATGTTTAGGCCGCTCTGGTTCATACAATGATGCACGGGCCGTATTCCACAAGGCTTTACGATTAGTTTCAGAACCTTCTGCCCAAGCAGCAATGATTGAACATATCCGTTCCATAGAACGGTATCGAGAAGTCCGTAAAGTACAATCCGTTAAAGATCAATTGTATGCCAGCCATGGTATTGTTTACCTTGGATCAGCGCAAGACAATGGTATGGATATCAAACCAACTCAGGATTATCATTTTACGTATCCCGATATTGGTGTCACATTACGTCGCTTTTTAACGCTCTACCAGGGATGTGGTTGGTATTTTACGTGTATTGTCTCGATGGATCGTTTATCTTCCCCCCTTGCCGAGGCTCTGTCCAAGCTCTTATGTATCCCTCGCTGTAGTGTTGAAGAATTGGAGCCCACTGACCTGCCGTTGCTTGTTCTGGCAGTAGGGCATGAGGCGGAGTTGTTGGAGTTGGTTTTAGAGCGGGTTCCCTGTCCTGTTGTTACCTTTTGCCTGGGCTTAAACTGGTCACGACATAGCAATGTGTTATCAGATATTCTGGGTATTGTGGCGCAAGGGGTATGTGCTGTGCCGTGGGAGTCGGAGTTACGTCGTCTGCGATCTGATGGTGCGCCAACTCGACAGATCAACGTTTGCCTGCAACAAGCTACAGACCAGGTTATGACGGCTGTCCACGATACGCCCAGTGACTCGAATTCCTGTGAGCAACTCAATTACTATATGCGTGTCTATCCCCGTTTACGCTTCTCTGATGAATTTAATCGTATCGATGCCCTTATTGGTGTGTAAGAGAGTCGATACATGTTTTGTGTAACAAATTTAGGCCGATGCGACCGCCAGCGCATGTGCCTTGATAAATGTATGTAATTCAGGACAATCCGGTATCGCAACAACCTGACATCCTTGTTCATGTCGCAGAATAAACTCAAATGTACTTTCTTGCCCTGGTAAGCTGTAGTATAACGTTCGTTCTATAACAGGAGACTCTACACGCCACCCCTGGGCTAATTGCCACTTAAGCCACTCTAGTCTTTCTATTGCCATGGTAACCACCGTACTTCCTTTCACATCAATGTGTATATGTAGTTCTGTATGTACGCGGGATGATAAATTTGAAAAGTAGTATAATGAAAAAAAATGAGAGACGGATGAAGAGAATATGAAGATGTTCAGCAGAATTACACACCACTCATGACCGATATTCCTTAATTAGCGTGGAGTAAAATCGGTAGTTTCTGTTATTGAGAGTATGAGTGCAGCAATCAGATCAATGGCTTGCCCCACATCCTTTAAATCAACCATTTCGTTGGGGGAATGCATATAGCGATTGGGAATCGATACTACTGCAGTCGCAACACCACTCCGTGATAAGTAAATGGAGTCCGCATCGGTTCCTGTGTAGCGTGGACTGATACCAACCCCATAAGGGATCTCCAGACGCTCTGCGATATCCAGCAGCATTGTGTGCAATACCGTACTATTTGCAGACCCACGCTCAATGACCGGACCACCTCCCAATTTAATATCACCCAAGCGCTTTTTGTCCGTATCAGGATGATCTGTTGCATGAGTAACATCGACGACAATAGCCATGTGAGGCTCAAAACCAAAGGCTGCTGTGGCTGCCCCGGCCAGCGTGATCTCTTCCTGACAGGTGGCCACAGCAGCGACTGTCGCGGTAGGCCGTTGTTGTGCAAGCTTTCGAATAACTTCAAGCACCGTAAAGGCCCCAATGCGGTTGTCAAGACCACGTGCAACGATGCGATTGTTTGGCAGATTATACGGGTCCGCGTCAATCACCCCGGTACATCCAACTCGCACAAGTTCAGTGACTTCATCACGACTCTGCACCCCGATATCAATCCATAAATCATCGATCTGGCTGGCCCGATCACGTTCCGTTGCCTTTAAGGTGTGGATGGGGCGTTTACCAATGACACCTATGACATGGCCATGTCGTCCCAGCAAGCGCACACGTTGTCCAACGAGCACTTGAGCATCCCATCCTCCCACACCTGAGAAGAAGAGATATCCCTCATCATTGATATAATTCACCATGATACCGATTTCATCGATGTGTCCGGCCAATAAAATACGAGGAGACCCACCCTTGAGAACTGCATACGTGTTGCCATTTATATCGGTGTACACATGATCGGCAAATGTGGTTGCTTCATTGCGCCATATCGATGCAGCGGCAACTTCATCTCCCGAAGGACTCACAGTTCCGAGTAATTGTTTGAGAACATCAATGGAATAATCTGCAGTCATAATGTGTACATCCTCGATTAAAATGAGCTATTATCGTATAGTTTGTACTGGTACAATCAATTTATCACGAGCCGCTTTTTGCTGTTGGGAAAAGGCCTTACTTGATTGGTTGAGTTGTCTGCTTGCCTCATCCATACCAAGTGTTGCTCGATTTGCCAGTTGGACACTAAAGCTGCCATAAAACTCTAACATGTCGTTGAGAGCCGCAACCTCCTGATCAAGCCCAGAAAGATAAGTTGTATGTGCTTCCTCTAACACAGCAGGTGGATTTGCCAGGGCGATCTGCTCACGCGATAGCTCGACCTGATTCCGTAGTTCACGTGTGGCGGCAGCGTGTACAATCGCTGAATTACCAGGTTGGTCAGTGGCTTCCCGATATGCCTCAGTTGCCTGACGTAACTGCTCACGTGGCTCTGCAATCGCACTTAAAAATGCCAACATATCTGCATCTTGTGCACGTTGTACATCAGTTTGTAGAATTGGTTCAGGCATTGGTTCGGCTGGTGCGGCCAACGCCTGAGCAGCCAGTTGTGCATCCATGGCGTTTCTTTGTGCGATTTCTTCATTATGCTGGACCGCATCACGTAGCGCCATGTTCAGGGCCATCGTGCCAAGCAGCATAAAGATACAGGCTGACCATACCACTAACCAGGCACGACCCATATCGCGGTGAGATCGTCGCCAGTTGACCCACCACGATTCTCGTATATGGTGATCGTCATAATCTTTGGGACGTAAAACGAGACCAGTGGCTTTGCCAAGTGTATTTTTCCAGCGTGGGGCTGCAACAGGTTCAGTTATATCAGTTGATGGTTGTGCAGGTATCGGGGGGACGATGTTGTGTCCATTGGATGTGGTTGGTGCGGTAGGTACGGTGCCGAGGTTGCGCCGTTCCAACCATGTTATGCCCTGGCGTGCACGTTCGTTATTCGGGTTAATCTTAAGGACTGATTGCAGACAGAATGCAATTTCATCCGGTGCATCCAGCACTCCAGATAACCAGAGCCATGCCTGTTCGTGTCGGGGATCAAATTGAACAGCACGTGATAGCAGCACTACCGCGAGTCGTCGTTGGCCCCCACGCGCGGCAGCCACACCACGTTCATAGAGACGTACGGCTTCACGTTGATTTGATTTAATAGCTGTTTCTGTCATATTGTGAAAGATGCCTACTATAACGTTATTTCTATTTAGTGTTCCGGTAAAACCTGATTGAGCATGCGTTGTGACTCAAAAGGATCTTCTACCAACTGATTGCGAATAACTTCCCAGTTTTTCGGATCTTCACCGCCAAGCCGCCAGATAGCAATTCCCGCAAGATCGAGTTCCTGAACAAGTTCGATTTTGGCACGTAATCCACTGCTGGTTGAGAACCACACTTCGCGCCCATCATAGGTAATCCAGTTTTCCTGTACCAGGCGCTGTTGACTATCGCTCTCCATCAAATTAACGGTCAATCCACGTGCCTGTATTTGTGCATCGATCATATCCCAGGTCTGACCAAGTGCACGTCCACCGCCAAGAGGCCAGTTATAGCCATAGAATGGGACACCAATGATTACCTTTGCTGGATCAACCACGGTCCGTGCATATTCGGCAACATCGCGCACCCAATATACGGGTGCAACGGGGCCGGGTCCACCACCACGCCAGTGATAGTCATAGGTCATAATACGTAGGCGGTCGACTTCTGGACCAATAACAGACCAGTCTTGAAATCCTCCCAGGCCGCAGTTATCACAGGTTTTGGCATGCACCGCAATTGTCAACATCTTATTGTGTTCTCGCAGCGCTGCAGAGAGTTCTACAATAAATGCGGAGAACTCTTCACGAAGGCTACTGTCAAGACCTTCATAGTCGATATCAATGCCATCATAGTTATAGGTCAATACCTCATCGACGATATTTTGCACATGCCGGCTGCGAACTTCTGGATTTTGTAAGATAACAGATACTGGATCAGTATTGAGTACGTTGTGAATGGAAGGTATCATCAGTACTCCTTTGCTACGGGCCAGTTCGAGCAGTGTCTCATCACGTGCGTCGCTCCCATGCAGCAAATTACCGCTCGCATCAGGGCTGTACCAGAACGGACTGACTTCATCAAGAATGTCAGCATTGGCTTCAAACGACTCACGGTTGATCGAACCAAATGAGTCTGGGAGCCAGGCTGCAATATAACGTCCAGTTTTGGGATGCAGATTTTGCCCATCTAACTCTGTGACAGGTGTTGTTTCTGGAAGCACCGTGGGGGCCGCAAATTGCTCAGTTTGTGTCAGACTGGTAGGGGTTGCTGTAGTGGTAGGGGTGGGTTCAGGCGGACGAGCAACGGCTTGTCGGGCTAATCCCACTGTATCAACGACAAGCAATGCCCAGATAACAGTGGTCACACAAAGTAGGAGTGTGATAAAGGTTCGACGAAGGAAAGGTTTGAATCGACGCATTGTCATCCTTCTGATGTGGACGCGGTATTGGCGGTATCTATTGTGCCAGGAGGTTGTTCACTCGTAAGCGTCCGTACTGTGTTAGTATGCATCTAACTCAATCAAGCGTGCATCACTGATACCAAAGAAATGTGCAATTTCATGCAATACAGTTCGTCGTATCTGGACACGTAGTTTGGTTGGTTCAGAAAAATCTCGTGTTAATGGCCCGCGAAAAATGATAATCGTATCAGGTAGTGGTGGTACATATCCGCCACGTTTTGTAAGGGGTACTCCATGATAGAGACCATATAGGGTTTGCCAGGGTTTAAGATGAACGAGTTGTCGATGTTCTTGTGTCGGCCAGGATTCTATCAATACCTCTATATTGCTGAGGTGTTGTGCAAACTCTGGTGGTAACGAATCGAGCACTTCGACAACGATATCTTCAAATGTTTCTGTATCCATATCGTATAATCCAGCATTATTATGCCGACTATTATACTTTGCACTGTTACAGAGTGTCAAGCATTTTTCTTAAATACAAGTTGATAACTTCTGGTTGTCAAAAAGACTAGAGAAACACTCAAAGCTGGCTTACCTCAACATTCATTTTTGTGACACAAGTGAAGTGCGTTAGATCGCTTTGTAGTAAGGTGAAATTGCTTTTTCAGTCATGACCCTTTGTACCAATATTCATGACAATGCGTTAGTTATCGCCAGTTGAGGTCTCCTATTCATCAGAATCCTGTGTATCATACCAAAACATGTCAAGTCTTTCTGCTATTACGTGGCAGATAACGAAGTGACTGTCACATGGGATTTCAATGCACGCACATCATCCATATCCAACAGGCCACCTCCCACCACTAGTGTGTTGGCAGCACCACACGCGACACCAAGTTTTACCCCTTCAATAAGGGCTAGCCCATCTATAAACGCCACCACAACACCAGCTAGGAACGCATCACCGCTACCGACCGCACTAATGGTCCGTATGCTGGGGGTGTGTGCAAACCACGCCTCGGTTGGCCCGACTGCCACGGCACCGGCCTTACCAAGCGTCACAATAACGGTATGGGGTCCATATGCCTGAACTTGCCGTGCGGCATGATAGGCGTCGTGTACTGTAGCAATAGATAGTCCTACAACATCGCCTAGCTCTTGTGCATTGATTTTGAGCACTGCCACAGGAAGTTGAAGTATGGCCTGTAATGCTGGGCCACTCGTATCAATATATATCGGTATTCCCGTTGGGAGTATGTTGGTGATAAGTTCCACCAGCCATTCAGGTGCAACGCCGACTGGTAAGCTACCAGACACGCTGAATGCCGCAGCAGTGTTTGCCTCGTGTTCTACGTGTTTGGCAAGCACCGACCAATCCTCTTGTGATACCTGTGGGCCCCGCTCATTGAGTACCAGTGTGTCGGGGGTGCGGGGATCAATGATGATATCGCAGGTGCGCGACTCACCTGTGGTCAGCCATGTCCATGTCGCGTCCAGCCCTTCTCGTTGGGCAAACGCTGCAATACGTTGGCCATTGTCGCCCCCCAATGGTCCACAAACACGGGTGTGATGCCCCAGTAGCCCTATGACACGCGCAACGTTAATCCCCTTCCCGCCTGCTGATTCACGTACTTCTGTGACTCGACATACTTCTGCTGCTCGAAAACCTGATACCGTGAGGATGCGATCAATCGCGGGGTTAGGTGTAAGTGCTACAAGTCTTTTGTTCATTCATACATACCGGAACTTTATCTTGTATGTGTGTCTATTATACCAGCCTGCACACACTAATCGTACAATGTCCATTTATCTCTACTGAGATATGACCTGGTTTGGGGTCAGCATAGTGCTCTGGATTACCTGTATCTGGGACTATTGATGGTAAGTGGTACTATGGTTAAAATTTATCCTAAAGCCACATGAGCTATGCTGGTATAGGACCGGAATCTGTTAAATGGCACGGGTAGGCAAGTATTTTGGCACGTTCTAGCTGATACGATGTCAAGTCGTAAAACCACGATACGTTGACGGGGATGCATTTCTTGTTATGGATGGCTGTCTTTGTAAAATACCTGTGAAAGTGTGAATATTTACTGAGCATCAGTCTATGGACGTTGTCAGTACGGCTATGCTACCGTGTGCTGCGGTGGTCGGTGGATAGATAACAACGTAATGCGAGGAGGCACACAGTGTCATCAACCAATCGATTTACACGTCCAATACTATTTTTATTGTCAGTGGGAATGTTGATAGCTATCATACTTCCACTTGCAACATGGGCAAATCAACAGACTATTGGTCTAGCAGCGGGTGACGAAATCACTATTACATGCGAGACATTACTCGATGGCGTTGTAGAAGGTAATGAGGCAAGACTTACCTGTACTTCCCCAGACCCATCACCCACCGCTACTCCTGGTGGTCCTACCATCACCAGTTTGAATGGTGTTGCCGATGGTCAGCGCCTCAGCGGGACTGTTGCTATTGAAGCAATTGTCGAAGGAGAGGATATTCAACAGGTTGCCTTTAATCTGGAAGGGCCAGACACGACAAATGTGGTGCATGTTGAGCGTCGGTATCCCTATTTCTTGTTTGGTGATCGCAATGGTGACCCCAACGGTTGGAACACAACTGAGTATACTGACGGGAATTATACACTCACGGTAACAGCATCTGACTCGCAAGATCAGCATAACTCATATGAAGTGGCATTTGCTGTTGCCAACACCAGCTCACCTACTCCCACACCACCAACTGGTATTGGTGATGGTATCTGTGGCGAGTCAATGACCGAGTGGCATCCACCTACTATCAGTGGATGTGCAACTGACCATGAGCATGGTGATGCGCCCCCTGAGTGGATTGCTCAGACTGGCTATTCTGTACGCTTTGCGGGTGATTTCAATACGCCACGTGAAAATGAATTGAAACATGCGGCCTTCAAGGGTTTTGAAGCACGCTTTAGTAATGTCGATATCTACTTCCGTGTCCATGCACAGGCCAATCCGATGGGGCGTTCCGCCCGTTATCACTCCTACCAGGTGTGGGCTCGTGATCCAAGTGGGAACGTTAGTCACTGGCAGGGTTGGTATGACACCGGCGACCCGGAACGAGATCGTATCGTACGGCGCCGTGGTGGTGAGCCAGATCGACGCCCGATTATGCTGGTTGTTGACCGGGAAGCCTGGGATGCTGGCATTCGCTGTGAGCAATGGTATGCAGCTACTGCGACATGGAGTTGGGATTTTGGCTGGACCATCTGTAACACCACGACGCTCTTCCAGCCGGGCGAAAACACATCCATCTATGATGAAAGCACCTGGGCTGTGTCCCCCGACAACAGTAAAGGTACAACACGTCGGTTAGAGGCTGCCTGGTACTCATCACGACCGCATCCAACCGGGACGTTCTATACCACGCAGTTTGGCGAAATCGTCTCGGGGCCAGATGATGCACGCTGTTCGGGAACGACAGCTAAGTTTGGTGTGACCTATGACAATATGTGTCTTGAACAGTACATTGCACCAACGATGACAGAAGTTAAGTTCCCCGGCAACGCGGTTCAGAAGCAGTTTGACGCAACTGGTGTTGAACTTCCCAACTAATCCATTTGAATAACCAGGATGTAAATGGCTCTCAGTTTTTCTGGGAGCCATTTTGCTTTGGTGTGATGAAACTATCGCATGGTCTTTGAAGGTATGGTGTTGTGAGTCGTATCTGGGAAGATTATGTTATCTCAGGAGAGCATATTGACATGATTCTGGTGCAACTAGCCTATAGACCAGTTGAAAGTATTCTGATGTATAAAAAGTGTGTTCTTCTAAAATTTACTTCTGAGTGACGCACAAACATTAATTTTTAGCATACCTTGTGTCAAAGATATTAATTAATATCTTTATATCTTCATAATAAAAGTAGAAAAAATAATATGATATAAAATACAATATTTATAATTTGACAATTATAATATGTATAAAGTATAATATAGAGGTCTCCGAAAAGTGCTTTAATCTAATAGTGAAGGAAAAGAAGAGGATTTAGACAATGACGGAACGTTATCTGTTATTCGATGCTGAGTGTTCGACTTGTGCTCACCTTGCTAGTGAAATCGAAAAGATTAGTGATGGACGATTAACTGTCCGTAACTTGCGTGACGCAAAGATGTAGAACTTATTGTCTATAGCACTTCCTGCTTGGAAGTGGGAACCGACTCTGCTTGAAGTCAATGGTAAACCAAAAGCATATACGAGTATACAAATGCGTATGCGTTTGGCTTTTGTATGAGGACCAAAACGAACTTGGGAGGTCGTAAGGATACTCGCAGAGACCCTGTCCTCAAGAGAAACTTGGCCAGATTCACCCCGTCGTACCTTTCTGCGACGAGGTGCCTTAGCGACAGCAGGTGTGATATTTGGCTCTACATTGACCGGTCACGTTGCACAAGCTCAAAATAATGGTCTATTGACGCAAAAACTGATAGGAGATGAAGCACGTTTATTTGTGACATTGGCGCAGGAAAGTGCTCACTTTCGCTCCTTTGCCAAGCGCCTAACAACTGAATACTCGCAGCAATTTAGTTTTGATCCACAACAAGTAGAAGTCACAAAGATGGTGTATGCTAATGAGGCCACTGTTGTTGTGAAGTTTCCAATCAATGGCGGTGCTGGCTACAGCCACTATAGTGTTATGATTAATCCAGAGACACATCATAAGGCTGACGAAGTGGCATTGCTCTTTACAGAAGATAGTGATGGAAACATTGACAATTACATAGAACGAAACGGACAGTCATTAGCAGAACTAAAAGTCACTAAAGATGGTGAAATTATTCACAGCACTAATGAGGGTTTAGGCTATCCCACAACTACTGACCGAAGTGTTGACTCAGAAAATGCGGGTGCTATCCAATCTGCACGCTGTGATGTCATCTGCTGTCTGAATGGATGTCTTTCAAGCCAAGGTATTCCAGGATGGGTACTTGCTGGACTCGGCTTCCTTTGTGGAGCTCTATGTCTAGGAACTATTGGAGCACGATGTGGACCTTGCCTTGCAACTGGCCTTGGTATTGTAAGTAGTACGGCGTCATTTTGTGCCCAACAGTGTATTGTAGAACGGGTTCCCTACAATGATTGTGTTGGTGGATGTTGATAGGCTACTTATAGGTTATTAATATTACAGTGTACAGATATGGTTTTTCGTATCTGTACACGTAAACATGAGAAGTAAAAAATGTTTAGTTTAAAAAAATCTTTTATTGCAGTCTTGTCAGTTTTGGCCGGTACCTCGATCTTACTTGGCACATCCGTGTTCACGAATGTATCAATCTTCTTTTGGGTTCTCGGAACCTTTCTTTTCACTATGGCATTGATTTTGGCATTGAACGAAAGATTAGAAATCTCATACTCGCGGGCTATTCTCTATGTTGTGCTGGGTTTGGTGGCTTACAATGTTATGTTTTTTGTGATACTTCAGATTACGTAATAAGAGATTATGTATGTAGTTCATTGGCATAAGTGCTGTGCCAAATTGATAAAAAGGGACCATTACATCGTAGACGTTTCTACATCCTCTGTTCTCGGCTGCACCTGTTGCGCGATAGCCTCTCCATACTGCTCCTCTGCAAGCCGTAGCTCGTAGTTCTTTTGGAGATTCAACCATAGCCCATCCATGCCTGGTGCCAAACCAGCGCCCGAGCCGTAGTGCCGTATGGCAATAATGGCACGTCTGCCTGCGAGGATCTGCGAAATACGGTTGGGCGGCACAGCCAAGGCACGGGCGACTTCCGCTGCACTGAGATGCAACATATCGATTTCGCCAGCGAGGATCTCGTCAGGATGAATAGCTGGTCGAGCCATATCTGTAATTCCTCTCTTAGTGATAGTCAATAAATGGTTATTAGATGTAGCAGTCCACAAAGTACGCGGTACATCAAGCGTCATTTTGGTGCATTGGCTGCACCTGTTGCGCGATGGTCTCGCCATACTGCTCCTCTCTCAATGATCTGCAACAATCTTAGCTCAAATACTTGTTAGCCACGATGTTTTGTAACGTATGTCACCTGTTAAACGTTGTTTTGGTATGCCAGAACTGGATGCCTGCTCACAAATGCCCCAGTACAACGGCTGCGATGCTCTCCGATACGAAAGTGTAACCTGGTATGTTAAAGAATTAATAATATACCTTTATTTTTGTGTTAATATGGCATATTAATCACGGAAAGCGTTGATGGAAAGTGGTGAAATTAACATGTCTCAACCCTATCGGCTACGGCGTCGAATCATAGATCTTGCAGTGTGCCTGATACTCTGTGGTGTCACTCTTACCTTTTGTTTCTTTGTGGCATATATTCCTCGTAGTGCAACCATAACCATGGACTCGTTCCCTTTCATGATACCAGTCACAAACTTCTACAGTGTTGAAGAATTTCCTGACCGTGTGGGAAATTATCGCTGGTCAAGTGGTGAAAGTGCTATAAGCCTGCCGAACCCTGGTGGTCCGATAACAGTGGGTTTTATCATGGCAGGAGGTCCTGGACGCACGGTGCCAGTGCGGTTGTATGCTCAGGATGCTGCGTATGAGTTAATCGTCACACCTGAACCACGTACCTACACTTTTGTGATATCAGCTACCTGGGAAGAACGCCTGTCGGTAACAATGACTGCCCCAACTTTTGAAGAGCGGCACCGTCGGCTCGGGGTGGTTGTAAGTGATATTCAGGTTGATGGTGGGCATACCATCTCTGGTTTTCTCGTTGCGGCGTTGCTGACGACGGTCCTTGGTTGTTACATCTTACCACGGCAGATCGGTGTGCGAATACGGTGGTCTGTTGTGATTGTGAGTCTGGTTTTATGTTTACTAATGGTGTGGCAACTTTCTTCTCTCTGGTATTATGCCTTGTTCGTACCGCTGCTCTGGTTTGTGCTTGGGATGAATTTTGTTGTTGGTTTGTTTAATCATCTGCGTACCCGAACAGAGGGAGCCGCTATCCTACCAGTTACACCTTCTCGGGAGCGTATCTTCATTACGAGTTTCGGTGTGCTTGTAGCGGTGAATGTGTCTATTTTTACCTCGCTCTATTTGCTCTTTCCTCGTATACGGTACTTGTTATTTTTTGAAGACCAGTTGATTGAGAGCATTGCTGCCATGTTGCTTCTGGGAGTCTGCCTCTCTGGCATTGTGATGATGGCGAGTTTCTGGTCTATGGCACTTCAACGGGCTATTGCAAGTGTATTTGCATCAGCCAGTCTGGTCGGTTTTCTGGATGAGGTGAGCTATGGACAACGTTTTTTCGGTTTTTCTACATGGTATATATATGACAAGCCTGTCGATGGCGTTCACGATATTCTGGATATTCTTCGAGTGATGCCAGCATCTGATCGGATGTGGTTTTTTCTGTTGATGGCCGTTATGGCTCTGATCGTATCGGTTATATTGTGGAAGACGTATGTGTACTGGTCTCATATGGTCTCGTTTGTGCGTACCCGTGACGGCAAACTCATGGGCTTGTTCTTGTTGATATCCCTCGTGTGTGTGATACTATCAACCACGATAGATTTTCTTCGGTTGCAACCTGGATGGTTCGCGTTTGCGGAAGAATTACTCGAAATGAATGTTACACTGGCGCTGCTTTTCGCACTTTTCTCAGTAGCACTTCCGCGTCGTGTATCATAGGATACGATCCAGGTTATGATGACATACTGTGGGAGATGCCATGAGACTATTACTCATCCGTCATGGAGAGACAGAATGGAATGCGATGTTACGCTATCAGGGACATTGTGCGGTCCCGCTGAACGAGCGAGGGCGTGATCAGGCTCGTATTACTGGCGCACGCCTGGCACGGTACAATGCTAGCGCTCTCTATGCCAGTGATATTGCACGTGCTGCCGAAACAGCCACCATTATTGGTACGGCCATCGATCTTGTCCCTCAAACCATGCCCGATCTGCGTGAAATAGATGTTGGGCAATGGGAAGGCCTTACTCCTGAAGAACTCTACCGCCGTTACCCCGATCACATGCGTGAATTCGAGCGTGACCCGGCCCGTACGGTGCGACTTGGTGGTGAGTCCTATGCCCAACTTCAGGAACGGTCTCTCAAAGCACTTGAGACCATACAGGCAGCACATAGCAGCGACGAGACGGTTGTGGCCGTTTCACATGGCGGCACGATCCGCGCACTGCTGTGCCATGTCATTGGCCTTGATCTGATCTATTTTGGCCGCATGTGGCTTGATAATGGATCAATTACCGAGTTGCGCTACGGGACGCACGGCTGGCGACTGCTGCGTCTCAATGATGCGGCTCATCTTGAAGGGATGGATTTTGCACATGGTGAATAGCCTCAATTGTTAGTTTGCTACCAGAGATGAAAGAGATATTTATCTGTATGATATAGCAGCCTGTATAAGCGCTTTATCGCTTTGGGCTGCCTTATTGACATGGTCTGAAAAGCGCGGTATAGTACGCTCATCCGAGTCTCGTTAAAGGATGAAAACTATCTCATCATGGTAACATGTAGTAACTGAGAGTAAAATCCAATGGAAAAATGGATATGTTAACAGCTGTATTGTCAGAGCCATATGTGTGTGTTTTGAAGTATAGACTGTTGTGTCGTTCTGTTATTTCTATTGGACGTACGGTATCTCTTAGTTTGGTGAGTTTAGAGTCCGCTAACGTGCGGACTTTTGTAATGAGTGTTTAAAGAAAAGTATAACAACCAAGGAGTAGCCAGAATGGCAAAGAAATGGGTTTACCTCTTCAGTGAAGGGGATGCCAGTCAACGGGTGCTTTTAGGAGGTAAGGGTGCCGGTGTCGCTGAAATGACACGTACAGGTGTGCCAGTGCCGCCAGGGTTTACCATCTCGACCGAAGCATGCAATACCTTTTATGACAACAACAAACAGTTTCCTGAGGGCTTGTGGGATCAGACATTAGTGGCGATGAAAGACATCGAAAGCAAGACAGGCAAAGGCTTTGGTGACCCGTCAAATCCGCTTTTGGTTTCTGTACGTTCTGGTGCACAGTTTTCTATGCCAGGGATGATGGACACGGTTCTTAATCTTGGCCTGAACAAACAGACTTTGGAAGGCATGGCCAAACTCACCGATAATCCACGCTTTGCACAAGATGCTTATCGTCGATTTATCCAATTGTTTGGGAAAATTGTTTTGGGTGTTGATGGTGAAAAGTTTGAGCACGTGTTGAATGTCGCAAAGGGCGATACGCGGCAGGATACCGACCTTTCCACTGAGGAATTGGCAAAAATTTCTGAAGAGTTTAAGTCTATCATCAAAAAAGATGCTGGTGTTGATTTCCCGGAAGATCCTTATGATCAACTTAAGATGTCTATCAGCGCAGTGTTCAACTCCTGGATGGGGCGACGCGCGGTAGACTATCGGCGCATAAACAAAATTTCCGACAGCCTTGGTACGGCAGTCAATGTGCAGTCGATGGTGTTTGGCAATATGGGTACTGACTGTGCAACTGGTGTTGCATTCACACGTAACCCGGCCAACGGTGACTCATATATCTACGGTGAGTATCTTATTAATGCACAGGGCGAGGATGTGGTTGCCGGTGTTCGTACCCCGCGACCGATTGCTGAATTGGCCAAAGAGATGCCTGAGGTTTACAAGCAGTTCGACCAGATCGCGAAGCAACTTGAGGCGCATTATAAAGATGTGCAAGATGTAGAGTTTACTATCGAAAAAGGAAAACTCTGGATGTTGCAGACGCGAACAGGAAAGCGTACTGGTGCAGCAGCCGTCAAGATTGCGGTTGACCTCGTGAATGAAGGCGTGATCGATAAGAAGACCGCAGTCCAGCGTGTCGATCCGGTAGCACTTGACCAATTGCTCCACCCAATGGTTGATGATAAGGCCAAAAATGCCGCTCGTGATGCTGGTTCATACCTCACAACTGGTTTGCCTGCTTCCCCTGGTGCTGCCAATGGTAAAGTTGTGTTCGACCCAGACGAAGCCGAAGAATTTGGTCAAAAGGGTGAGAGGATTATTCTGGTACGCACCGAAACAGCACCGGAAGACTTCCACGGCATGGTTGCCGCACAGGCCATTCTTACCGCACGTGGTGGTATGACATCACACGCCGCAGTGGTGGCACGTGGTATGGGTAAGCCATGTGTTGCTGGTGCTGGTGAACTGAAGATTGACTATGCCAGCAAGCAGGTGATGGTCAACGGCAAGAAAATCAGTCATGGCGACTTTATCACTGTCGATGGTAGTACGGGTGAGGTTTTCTCTGGTCAACTGCCAACCGTTGAGCCGACATTGACAGGCGATTTTGCGAAATTTATGAGTTGGGTGGATGAATACCGCACTATGGGTGTTCGCACCAACGCCGATACCCCGCATGATGCTCAGGTTGCGCGTGAATTTGGTGCCGAAGGCATTGGCCTCTGCCGTACTGAGCACATGTTCTTCGAGGGTAATCGTATTGATGCCGTGCGTGAAATGATTGTGGCGGATACATTAGAAGATCGCCGTGCGGCACTCGCTAAGATTGAACCACTCCAACAGGGCGACTTTGAAGGTATCTTCGAAGCAATGGACGGTCTGCCCGTCACCATCCGGACGCTCGATCCGCCCTTGCACGAATTCCTGCCACATGGCGATACGGAAATTGCAGCTCTTGCGAAAAAGATGGGTATTGATGCCAAGGATCTACACGCAAAAATCGAGGGTTTGCGCGAAGCCAACCCGATGCTTGGATTCCGTGGCTGTCGCCTGGGTCTGATTTACCCAGAGATTACCGAGATGCAGGCACGTGCTATCTTCAAGGCAGCCGCAGCATGCCAGAAGCGTGGCATCAAAGTAATCCCTGAAGTCATGATCCCGCTGGTCTCTGATGTCAATGAGTTACGTGGACAGACTGAGGTTGTCCGCAACGCTGCAAAACAGATCTCAGAAGAGACTGGCCAGAAGTTTGAGTATCTGGTTGGTACCATGATTGAGTTGCCACGTGCAGCCCTCACTGCCAACAAAATTGCTGAAGTGGCCGAGTTTTTCTCCTTTGGCACAAATGACTTGACCCAGACGACTTTTGGTATGAGCCGTGATGACTCGGGTCGTTTCTTGCCGTTGTATGTTGAGCGCAAAGTATTGGCTGACGATCCGTTCCAGGCCATTGACCAGGAAGGTGTTGGTCAGCTTGTTCAAATTGGTACTGAGCGTGGTCGTTCTACTCGTAGCGATCTGAAGGTCGGTATCTGTGGTGAGCACGGCGGTGAACCAAGCAGTGTCATCTTCTGCCACGAGATTGGTCTCAATTATGTGTCGTGTAGCCCATTCCGTGTGCCGATTGCACGTCTGGCTTCAGCTCAGGCAGCCCTCGGCGATGCGCGACGCGATAAGTAAGTTTGTTTGATCGCCACACGCGGTTTTACAACGGTCAGGGGTTTCTCCTGGCCGTTGTTTGTTGTAGAATGGTAGCATGAGTATTCACGACCAGCAATCCCCCCTGCCTGTCCCGGCTTGCGAGTCCGAAGTAGCTGCTGACAATGGAGGCACCCTATGGTGCGCTTGGATTACCTCTTCCCAATTAGTGAGCTAAGTTTTAGGTGCTGCATCGTACAGTTACAAAACTCATCAATGGGGGCCTGGCTTGATCGGCTTGTTATAATACACAATGCACGCTTTAACAATCAACTGACACGTATTACCTGAAAAGAACATGAATGTCGCATACACACACCACCGCTAGCCCCGTACGAAATACAAGGCCGCTTTTTAGATTTCTCGTTACAATGACTATTGTGACAGGTATTGCCTCTGTTACGGCTCGATTGGGCATGCTGCACTGGCTTGGTGATATCTTTGCGCTGTTGATCGATACCTACTTCTGGCTGTCACTTGCAGGACTGATCGGGTTTGTGTTGCTACGCAAGTGGCGATGGACCAGTGTTGCCGGGCTCATCTTTGCGTTCAATGCCTCATCACTCATCGGCTATCTGCCCATCAACCAGCGCGCCGATGCAAGCAGCCAGCGTGATGTGCGCTTGTTTGTGTACAACATGTATTACGACAACAATGCTTTGAATGCGGTTCTTGATGAGATTGAGGCCCATGATCCTGATGTGGTTTTTTTGATGGAGTATTCCTATGCCATCCAGCAAGAGATCGAATCACGTTTCACAGACTACCCATATCGTGTGATTGAACCGAGTCGCATAACGATGGGATTGGCCTTGTTCAGTCGTATTCCGCTTGGTGAAACCCATGTGCATCGTTTTGCAGAAACACGTATTCCAATCTACCAGATCGAGATGGAGATCGCTGAACAACCTGTTACTCTTGTGGGTGGGCATCCATGGCCGCCGATCGGGCGATGGGGGCAACTCCATCGCGATCAGATGGCTGATATCACCGCTATTGCCGCACAATCCTCTGGGCCGTTGATCGTGGCGGGGGACTTTAACGCATCGCAATGGTCGTATGCGGTGCAGAATCTGGCCCAGATGTCCCGTGTAGAGGATGCACGGTATGGTTTCGGCTTCCAAAAGACATGGTCCCTAAACCCACTTTTTGGTCTTCCCTTAGACCATGTGTTGGTTTCTGAGGAATGGACAGTAACCGACTATTTTCAGGGGGATGCTGGTGGATCTGATCATGTGCCACTGATTGTTGATCTGCGGTTAGAACAGTAAACTACAAAAATAATGATAATTACAATACATGACTAGAAAGGTACATTGCTATGGACATTGTTGTTGGAAAAAAGAAACGCTATGTAGACAGATAATGACTGAGTGAAATCATCCAGACCTATGGAACAGCCGATGTTGCGGTAGATATTGGGACGGGTGATGGAGCATTTGTATACAGACGCGCACGTATGTGTTCTGATCGCCTCTTTATTGGTATTGACAGTAATGCCGAAAATCTGGCCAGATATTCGCAAAAGGCAGCCCAGAAACCAACCAAGGGTGGAACTCCAAATGCACTGTTTGTGCACGCAAACTGTGAACGTCTTCCCACAGAGTTGTGTGGCGTTGCCCAGGAACTCTCGATCCTGTTACCCTGGGGCTCGTTGCTGAAGGCAGTAGTTCTGCCGGATCTTGCAGTATTACAGGGCCTTCGCTGTGTATGTGCAGAGCAAGCAACGCTCAGAATTGTCTTTGGATATGACCAGTGCTGTGAGCCGGGTATTACGATGGCTTTAGACTTGCCACCACTTACATGGGAATATCTACAAGCAGTTCTGATACCTTGTTACGCACAGATAGGTTTCGCTATTCAGGTGCGTCAGATGGAGCATACCGAGCTGCGCGATATTCCAACCACCTGGGCAAAACGATTGTCATATGGGAAAGACCGTGAGTTCTTCGAAATTATCGGCCATGGTCTTTCTTAACGCAGGGCGCACCCTCACGGCGCTTCCTGCGTTTTGCAGTGGTCTGCTATCTCGCGCGCTCTAACGCTACCCGATCCCACTCGCCAAGTTTGGCGGCTGCTTCGTAGGTGCTTCGGAGAAATTCCAACAACGTGGTGTCAGGTGACTCTGTTTGTCGCATCTCATGGTATGGCAATACAAATTCGCCCATTTCGTTGCTGTAATAAGCAGCTTCTGGCTCCACGGCAGCCGTGCTAAACCCTTCTGGTGTTGGATAGGCATAGGCATAGAAGATGAGATGGGGAAACTGCTCATTGCCTGGCCAGAGACCACAACTACTCACCTCATGTGAATAGGCTTCTCGTGCGACCCAGTCAGGGAGGTTGGGTACACCGCCGGGATGCTCAGGTGCAGGACGACCCGAAAAGCGTGTCACAGCCAGATCGAAGCTACCCCAGAAGAAGTGGACCGGACTCGATTTCCCGAGGAACTCTGAGCGAAAGAGCTTGAACACGCGGTCGGTCTGTAGAAGAATACGCCAGAATCGATTAGCATATTCAGCATCATAGGAAGCATGTACACGATCCTGATCAAAGGGAAGTGGATCAACGAGTTCGCTTGGGGTCGTGTTGATGGTGACATCAAGTCCTATAGCAGACATGGTGGCCAACAATTCCTGATAGAACTCAGCAACGGCCATTGGTCGCAACGCCATTGTGCGGGTGATTCCATCGTGAGTGTGGATATGCAACTGGTGATCGATAAAATCAAAATCAATCTCAAACATACGCGTGCCGTATGGGATTGGTGAAGTTGTCAAACCACGCGCCGTCAGATAGAGCGGCACATGCCACGAATGGTTGAGCCATGGGGTTTGTACCAACCGAATCTTGCCAACTATCTGAGTCCACAGGTGTAGGGTCTCACATGTATCTTTCCAGTCAGTAAATTCCAACTGTGGCCAGGGTTCAGATGCGTGCGACGAAACAGCAGTGTTTGTATCAGTCATAACATCTCCGATTCAGCCTTACCAAAGGGTAGGATGATAGATTATTTTATTCGTTTGGAAAACAACCTGCTACACCCTAGTATAGACCGATTTCTGCCTAAAGATCAATAAGATACATGAGTCACGTACGCCGTTTCTCCCGCTTGCCAGAAATGCAATGCTTCGGTAGAATCAATATCCCATCGCAAAGCATGTTGTGTGGCACATAACGACAATGTGCAAAGGCCTCCACAAATGCTGATGGTACCAACGCTGGTGATGTATACATAGAATATATTAGAAGGATGGCAGGTTATGCCTAAAATTACCTTAATTGGTGCTGGAAGTACTGTGTTTGCCAAGAATCTGCTGGGTGATATTCTCAGTTTCCCTGAGTTGTCGGATTCAACAATCTATCTGTTTGACATTGATGCGGAGCGTCTACGTACGTCTGAGATCGTCGCTCACAAGGTCGCGCAAACACTCGATGCACACCCAACGATTGTTGCTACAACTGATCGTCATGCAGCTTTTGACTCCGCCGATTATGCCATTTGTATGATTCAGGTTGGGGGCTATCAGCCAAGTACCGTGATCGACTTTGAGATACCCAGGAAATATGGTTTGCGCCAGACCATCGCTGACACGCTTGGTATTGGTGGCATCATGCGTAGTTTGCGTACGATCCCCGTTTTGCTAGAGATGTGCGAAGATATGGAAGAACTATGTCCTGATGTAACCTTCCTCAACTATGTCAACCCGATGGCGATGAATTGCTGGGCGATCAGCCGTGCCAGCACTATCAAAACTGTTGGCCTCTGCCATAGCGTGCAGGGCACTGCGGGACAATTAGCGCGCGACATTGATATCCCCATTGAGGAGATTAATTACGTTTGTGCAGGTATCAATCACATGGCTTTCTACCTGCAATTTGAGCGTAATGGCGAAGATCTCTATCTGCGGATTCGTCAGGTGCTGGAAGAAGAACGTGTACCGGACACAAACCGCGTACGTTATGAGATGTTCAAGCGACTAGGCTATTTTGTGACCGAGTCGAGTGAGCATTTCAGCGAGTATGTCCCGTGGTTTATCAAGCGCGATCGCCCTGACCTGATCGACCGTTTCAATGTGCCACTCGATGAGTATATGCGTCGTTGTGAAGTGCAGATTACCGCTTGGGGATTTATGCAACAAAAGCTGGAAAATCCTGAAGCAGATCTTGCCGATGCCTTTGCACAGGCGATGCGAAACGCAGGTGTTTCTGAAGAACATCTACCGTTGGTGGTACACAATTTTGAGAACCTGAATGAGGTTAAGCGTAGCAGTGAATATGGCTCACTTATCATTCATAGTTTGGAGACGGGTGAACCACGAGTGGTCTACGGCAATGTAGCCAACGATGCGCTGATTGACAATCTCCCCCAGGGATGCTGTGTCGAAGTGCCGTGTCTGGTTGATAAAAACGGTGTGCAACCAACGCGTATTGGCCAGTTGCCACCACACCTCGCGGCTTTGATGCAGACGAACATCAATGTACAATCTCTAACGGTTGAGGCAGCGCTGACAAAGAGACGCGAATATATTTATCATGCTGCTATGCTTGATCCTCATACCGCTGCTGAACTTGATTTGGATCAGATCTGGTCACTGGTGGACGATCTGATTGAGGCACATGGCGAATATCTGCCTCGATATCAATAGATTCTGTAGAAATGTTATGGGAGCGGGTGACAAGACCATTTTGTCACCCTTTCTTTTGATATGGTTACAGGTTGTGAATAACAGTTGCCGCGATGCGTTTTTCATCAAGGTTCTGTGCACGCATGGGCTGGAGAAAGTCTTTTTCTAAATCGGGTACATAGACGCGCAGTATCTGGAGCGGTGTGTCGGCATGGGTTGAGTGGAGTATGTACCCGCCCAATGTGGCTGGTAAAACCGTAGAGTCCCCGCGCCGCAATTCTACGGCATCGACCGATGAAGTAATAGTGCACGATCCCTCGATTACCGTCAGAATCTCAAATGTCCCAGGATTGGTACTCATCACCCGCTGGTCAAGTAGAGTCAACCGTTCAAGTGCAAACAATGAACATGCGATCAGTAGGATCTGCGAATTGTCTGTATCAAGCGGGAGCGGGGCAATCTTCGCGTGTGGTGGTGGTGCAAAGTCGGCCACTTCGAGCGCTTTCTCAAGGTGCAGCTCACGTGGCTGACCTGTTTTGGCATCCAGACGACCATAATCGTACACACGGTAGGTCAGATCGGATTTTTGCTGAATTTCAAACAGGATGATCCCCTCATTGATGGCATGGAGGGTCTTGGCTGGGACGAAAATAACATCACCCGTACGCACAGAGGTGTGATTGAGCAACGGCTCGAGTTTCCCGGCTTCGACAGCCTCGGTAAACTCCGCACGGTTGCTGGGCCGCTCGAGGCCATAGGTGACATTGGCATCAGATGTGGCCTCGAGAATGTACCATGCTTCGGTCTTGCCATGAAAGCTGGTGTGTGCTTCGTAGGTGTGTGCGTATGTATCATCTGGATGCACCTGAATAGATAGTTTATCGTTCGCATCGATAAATTTAGCGAGCAGTGGAAAATCTATCCCATAGCGGGCCACCGTGCGGGTGCCAATAAAGTCTGCACCAAACTGTTTGGTAACCTGTGCTAGTGTTTGGCCAGCGAGTACTCCGTTCAGGATGATATTGGTATCGAACACTTGCCAGGTCTCCCCGAGTTGCGTTGGTTGTGGTTCAGGGAGATCTAACCACTTGGCTAGTCGTTGACCTCCCCAAATTGGCTCTACAATACGCCGTTCAAGCAGGATTGGATAGAGCTGTATGATTGACATACGGACACTCCTTACTCAAAATGATTATATGAAATGTGAAAGTTGTAAGAGATTTTCTATCACATAGATTATACAAACAAATGCATTTGCTTTGAGTTACAGTTAGTACACATACAGTTTTACAAGGTTGTGATCAGCCGTTGAAGCCCTTCAGTGAGTTTTTCTGGGGCAACAAGGCATGAAATAGCGATATGCACATGCTGATCGTAGCCATAGAAATAGCCTGGATGCACATACACGCCATGGTTTAAAAGATGCAAAACGAGCGCTTCCTCATCATACCAGTTGGTAATCTTTGGGAAGAGATAATAGCCGCCATCTGGAGGATGGATGTGCACATGCTCATTTTGTGTCAGTATTTGCAGCGCCCTATCAAGATTAGCCTGAACACGTTGCACCATCAGGTCTACAAAGCCCATTCCCTCTGTGAACACTGTCGGCAACATATGTTGGGTAAGTGCATTGGCGCCCAACAGCGTGTCATTTAATAGTTCCAGGCGCGCACTGTACTGAGTAGCAGCTTCTCTGTTTAATCCCATCCATCCCAGTTTCAGATCTGGGAGCGCAAACATCTTTGAGATGCCATTGAGATGGAATATCGGTATGTCTGGATGAAGGGTGCCCAGAGGCGGCGTATGTGCACGCTGATACGTAAATGCGGCAAAAACCTCATCACAGATTACTGGTAGCCCTGTAGTAGAAAGAGTTTCTACAGGGGTGTGTACAATCGCACCAGTAGGGTTATGTGGAGAGATGATCAGGATTGCGCGTGTGCGTTCATTAACACTTGTTGTGAGGCTTGATGGATCGATTTGCCAACCATGCTGTTCATCGAGGGTATATGAGCGTAGTTCGATATGATGCATTGCTGCCAGGTACTCAAAAAGCGGATATGAGACATCTGGTGCAAGAATGTTATCTCCTGGCTCGGTTAACAAAGCGAAAAGTAAGCTGTATGCTTCGCTGGTGCTGGCAGTAATAAAAATATCGTCACAATCAAGCATGAGCGGTGGTGTGCGCTGTGCATAGTATTGCGCGATGGCTGCACGTGCCATAGGTAGTCCCCGTGGGTCAGGAGTGTGTTGACGATTGCTCCAGTAGGGTGCCGCAGCCTCCTGTAGGATTGCGGGTGGGAATAGTAGTCCCTGGTGCGTTGGGTTGCTACTGGTTAAATCAATATACTCCTTCTGGGCAACACGTTGACGTGCTAATTCGATTCGATTGGGACGAAGATCATGATTAGCGAAAAATCCAACCATGGGTAGAGACCATTAGCTATGTGAATACATACTTCATTGTATACGAAAAATATGTATGCGGAAACGTAGCATGTTGTCTGGCAGATTACAAGAGGCTGTTGTAACTCAATAGCCTCTCAATGCAGGTAAGGCTATTAGAAGTACAATGTTAGAATACGAATGCTCCATCTTCACTGCCTGTGGCATAGCGGTGCCATGTACGGCCAAGCAGCCCGGCCCGCCCAAAGCGCCAGATCATAGGGCCAAATTGAGGACCAAAGCGGTCAATAAAAAATTGGCGGTTTCTACTGGACTGATAACGTAGCCGTGCCATTTCGGCCACTGCTTCAACACTAAGTTTCTCTTCTGTCGTTGGTTGTCCATTAGTAGTATGTTCCTGGCTGACAGTAAAATGAACAGTGTCGAGACCAAAAGTAGCAGAGAGGTCAACGAGGGCTGGTATAGCAGCATATGGTGCATCAAGTGTGATACGAGCACGCACATCTATGCCGCATGCGTGCGCCTCCTTGACAAACAACAAAAGGGCATCACGCTCACATTGTGAGGGTAAAACGTCCCCAGCTGTAAATGTACAACAAAGCACTTCACACCCAGCAGCTTTCATTGCGCGCAGTTGTGTGGTATTAGGAGCTTTATATGAAATGCATGCCTCCCATCCAATGCCCAACTTACTCTTCGTTAGTTGTTGTAGTAAGTCATCTAACCATACAGCATTGTGGGTTATTGGCTCTTTAGAGAAGGCGAAATGATGAATGCCATATTCGCGTACAATACTCTGCATTTCCGCGACAATAAGAGATGGCTGTCGAAAAACGATCTCGTCAACGGTCTTTCGTTGTCCGATAACAAGTGTGGTTTGCAGGTCCCCCGACGGTGTGTGGAGCGAGTATTGTTCGAGGGGTAATAGATGGCGAGCAGGGAAGGGAAGCGCGTCAATGGAGTCGATTAATTGTACGAGCGAGTCGACAATGATTTTTTGTTTATTATCGGTATCTGAACGATGATTTAAATACCAGATAGCCTGCATCATTGTGTGATCTGGTAGGACATGACGCAACTCAACACCAAGCCATATCACGTGATTGTCAGTTTCTAAAAGTGCCTGTTTTAAGGCATTCGAAACCTTTGATTCTTCCGTGGCCACTAACGTAAGATGTGGACGAAAGATACGTAGTTGGGCTAAGGCATTTTGTGTGAGCGTATCATCACCTAATGCTAAATCATAAATACGAACGATATGACGTTGTTGTTCTTGCACCGCCGCTATGTATCCCAGGGCCACTGGCGGCGTAATGTCTTGTTTGTCTGCCACTGGCGGCGCGACAAATGCGATTTTCACAAACTCACCCTTGTATGGCAATATTATCAATAGCGCCTGATCAAGCTACGCTACTGACCCTCCTTGTTGTTACCTAATAATAAGATACCATGCTAAACCAAAAATGAACAGATCATCCTATTGATTAACAGAAGTTTCATATTCTCAAATATATCATTGATATGAAAACAGACTCAGCAATACTAAAACTGAGTCTGGGTCTCTCCATATCGCCTCATTGCAATCACTGATTTAGGTTGTACGGTTATACTCCAACGGCTCTTTCTTGTTGGATAAGCGGTAGTGCAAATGTGAAGCAACTTCCCTGTCCTGGTTCGCTTTCAACCCAGATGCGACCGTTATGTCCTTCAATAATCTGTTGACAGATGGCTAATCCGAGTCCAAGGTGATTGCCGCGACTGGAGGCTCGATCATGGGCTCGATAGAAAGCTTGGAATATCCTGAGACGCTCATCTTCTGGTATGCCAACCCCGGTATCTCTTACCCCAATCCAGATCTCATCATCGTACAATTCTGAGAAAACCGTAATACTGCCGCCATCTGGGGAGGCCTTAATCGCATTTTCTACCAGATTCGTCACAACTTGCCCAATCCGCTCACTGTCAAAATAACTTTCTGGTAATTCATAGTCAACGGTATGTGTCAGATGTATACCAGCTTGTTCTGCCTGGAGGCTCAGCCGTATAATGGTTTCATCAATCAGTGATGGGATGTTATCCCACTGTGGGTTTAGTACAAGGCGTCCTGCTTCTAAACGATTGTATTCCAGCAACTCACTGATGCGACCTTTTAATTGCTCAACCTGCCCATCTGCTATGCCAAGAAATTCTTCCTGTAGTGGTGTTAATTCGCCAGCACGCCCCTGTAGAACTATTTTGATAAATCCATTGAGTGAGTTGAGTGGATTACGCAGTTCGTGTGCAACCATTGAGATAAATTCACTACGACTACGCTCTTCGTTCTTCTGTGCGGTGACATCGTGCAGAACAATAGCGATGAGGGTCTCTCCACCACTGTTTTGATGAACACGTGAGGCAAAAGCTTGATACACTTTGTCGGGTACAGTTTCGTCTTCACCAAAACAGAGTTCGCACATAAATGCCACTTGATCTGAGGTACGCATGCTCTCAGCTAACCCAATAAGTTGATTGCGTACCAGCGCCCCATTGACTGTGTATGATTCCAGCAATGATCGGCCAAGTGGGTTCGTTAATACGATATCGAGTTGTGCATTAATCACAATCAAGCCGTCACTGATATCACGAATGACTGCAGAGAGCAAGTGTTGTTGATGTCGCAGTTGGCTATGTAGTTCGGCGTTACCAATGGCAATACCGGCCTGGATGGCGAATGCGGTCAAGTGCCGTGCATCGCTGCTGGAAAAAGCCGAAACAACCGGGCTGACAATGGTTAGGGCTCCCTGTGCCTTGCCTTCACCGACAAACAATGGCACACTCAATGCCGAACTCATGTGTGGTGTTGCCGTGAGCGATAGCTCGTCGTCATCATGGATATTGGTGATGAGCAATGGTGTTTGCTGTTGCACAACTCGCTGGGCTAAAATGTCTGTCCATTTTCCTTCAGCACAGCCTTCGAGCATCAGTGAGCGGTGTTCAAAAGCATCATCAACATAGAGTGATAATGCTGAGCCATGGATACGTGCAGAACTAAACATATGTGTTGAGCTATCAACAATTTGATCGAGGACTTCGTCAAGACTCAGCGTACTTGTAATGATACGAAGACCTTCCTCAAGCGCGTGCTGCTCACGCATCCGGCCACGCAAATCATTGGCGGTACTCTCAAGTTGCCCTACACGTTGTTCGGATGTCTTTTTGGCAGTGGCTAACTCCTCGCGCAGAGTCGCATTGATATGCTGCTGAACAGCACTCGT
Source organism: Chloroflexi bacterium AL-N1 (assembly GCA_013122435.1). Taxonomy (GTDB): domain Bacteria; phylum Chloroflexota; class Chloroflexia; order Chloroflexales; family Roseiflexaceae; genus AL-N1. The sequence continues at coordinate 55,941 of WYDT01000006.1, read as the reverse complement.
CCAGATAGCCATTGCACCAAATCCCAAACTACCAACTAACAAAACCCACCGGGCGATTTGATCGCTTGGTGATAGTAGTGGGTTTTGCTGTAGTAATGCCTGAGCAAAAAGATATGTTGGTCCTAATATGAAGGGGATAATGGTGGCAATTGGTAACTGCTGATAGACAGAGAGCACGCGCAACGCAACTATAAAGTAGAGTGGATAGATACCATTCCCGAGGTTGGCTACTTGGCTCAATAATACAACAGCAAAACTTATGTCCAGAATCAGTGACACCCCATCAAATGACCGGGTATTAAAGCGTGGCAAGTAGCGTAATCCGATGAGCAGGAGATGAAAAAAACAATACCCTATTAGAGACAACCCAACTACTGGTGATAAAGACAGACTGGTTATCCACCATGTGCCACATAACACAATTACCCCGATTGAGAGGCGCCCAAAATCGTCTAGATGATCGATCAGCCAAGGACGAGTGCGCTCTCGAAATGTATTGTTTACAATCATGTAGGCTCTTTTCCCTTATTGATTGATATCAAGGTGCGCCATCTTCAGCGACGACGTAACTGTGAGTGTGATCAAACTCAATGGTTATGCCTCAAACTTATACCCTAAATTACGTACGGTAATGACATGTTTGGGCTGCTCAGAATCAGTTTCAATTTTCGTTCGTAGGCGTCGAATGTAGACAGCAACGAGATTACTCTCGCCTTCATAGTCGTATCCCCATACCTTGCTCAGTATCTGGCTTGTGCCAAGAACGCGTCCAGAATTTTTCATGAGGTAGTAGAGTAGGCGAAACTCTAAAGGCGTTAACTCGACGACTCGTCCGTTAGAAAATAAGACTTTATGTTCAACCGGATCGAGGGTGATATCGCCTTGTGTGAGCCGTGTAGAGGGATTCAACATATCACTGTTGCGGCGGCGTAACACTGCTTCGACTCGTGCAAGCAGTTCTGATGGTTCAAATGGTTTGACGAGGTAGTCGTCTGCTCCTATTTGTAATCCTGTTACACGATCACTGAGTTGTGAACGAGCAGAGAGAAAGATAATGGGAACATCGGAAGTACGTCGAATATGACGACAAATATCAAATCCATTGGTTTTAGGCATGGACACATCAAGCAAAATAAGATCAGGCTGTTGGTTTTCGACGGAGCTAAGGATGGTTGGTCCATCGTATGCTTTGATCACACGATAGCCCGCTTCCTCCAATAAAAATGAAGTAAGTTTGACACTTGGAAGATCATCATCTGCGACCAGAATGTGCATAGCGGGCACTCCTTACTATAAATACATTGGGTAGATAATGATATTATCATACTCAAGAAATACATATTTTATATACTAATGAAACCAACAAGCAAACTGGCATTTTGCAATGCCTCTCTTACATATAAACATCAAAGATGACCAAAAAGTTACGCTGGTACCGTACTAATTTGTCATCCTTTCCTATAAAGTAACAGGACCATTGATGCTTTGGGACTGATTGTAGCCATTTTTATAGTGTCTCCTGTCACTTCTAAGATTACTATAGAATGTCAATGCTTACAAGTGAATCAGTGTTATGTCTTAACACTATGATGGAGGCCGAAGATATTGGTGGGAAATTGAAAGGTAATCTACGGAGAAAAGTTTATGAAAAGGGCAAATCTTCTTCTTCAAATGCTTTTCGCGCATGTGGCAGAATAGTAGTGCTGTTGTTTTGCAGCATAGACACCTTTGATGAGCTGTGCTTTTGGCGCCTGGAAGATTTTGATTGAGGTTTGCCAGTCTCTTCAACAACAGTTATTTCTGATCGAGGAAGAACTCTTTTAGAAGTGGTGTTATCAGATGATGGCATTTGTGTTGCGGAATGTTCGTGTAGACGATCAAGAATGATCAGGTCGTTTGCGACAACCTCAGTAGTAGATCGACGGTACCCCTCTTGATCTTGCCATTGACGTGTTTGCAGTCGGCCTTCCACATACACACGTACACCCTTGGCAAGCCATTCATTGCACACCTCGGCAAGGCGATCCCACGCCACTACCCGAAACCATTCGGTCTCTTCCTGAGGCGTTCCCTCTACATTACGCCAGGAGCGATTGGAGGCAACGCGAAAGGTGGTAATGGCCGATCCCTGGGGAGTATAACGCATCTCGGGATCTGCACCAAGCCGTCCGGTGATTTGCACTTTGTTGAGATCGCGTGCCATCTCGGCCTCCTTAAGATTTGTTCTACAGGTTAATAATAGTACATATGTTCTGTATGAGTCAAGACGTAGTAAGAGCTAGGGGTTAAGAGGTTAAGGGTTACATTCTCGACAACTCCAACGTTCCAAAGCCCCAACGCCCCAGCGCTCTAGTGCTTCCTATGATACACTTCTCTCATTGATATATTTTGAGGAGGGCATCATCTATGATCCTTTATCGACCTGTTGGTCTCGAAGAACTTCAACTTATTTACGAGTCGGGGATGCGCGCGTTTCCGCCACGCCTCCCCGAGCAACCGATTTTCTACCCAGTGTTGAATTACGCATATGCTGCACAGATTGCCCGTGACTGGAACACAAAAAATAATACGCTTGCAGGCTATGTCACCGAGTTTACAGTTGATGGTGCGTATGCTGCTCAATTTGACCGTAAAATCGTTGGTGGACGCAGGCATGAAGAGCTATGGGTTCCTGCCGACCAATTAGATACATTTAACCGAAATATTCAAAATTATATTCTTGTTACCAGTGCCTACTTTGGTACAGAGTTTCAGGGCCATGTTCCTTCGCAGGGCCACCTTCAGGGTCGTGATGTGGTGACCCAACTTGAGACTTTGGCAATGTTACTTGAACAGAGTCCAGCAGCTTTATATAATGAAATTCAGATTAATCACACCACTCTATTTCTTCATTTTCCCTTCTGGAAGACCCATGCCACATCCACACGACACAACAACGTGCTTGAGGCTATTGAGACGCTTTGGTCGGAAATGTTTTCTGATATTATGCTATCCCAGATTACATAACAATGAAGTTCAGCGATAATGATGTGATAAAGAATGCGTAAAACATCGAATCTCTATGCCGGAGTTGTGCGCCGGATCATTTCACCACCACGTGGTCTCTATCTTGTTGGATACAGTAATCGTCTGCGGGGAAACACTGGTGTCCACGATGATCTAACGGCCACAGTCCTGGTATTGCGCTGTGATGACGAGAGTGTCGCAATCGTCGTGTGCGATGTGTTGGCGATCACTGCTGAGACGCTTACCCGCATTCAATCTGTTGTGCAAAACCACGTGCTTGTGTGTTGCTCTCACTCACATGCTGCTCCAATGACCCACGTTCCTGTAACTGCTCCACGTTGGTATCGGCGCTACGTCGATTTTCTGGTTGCTCAAATTGCAGCTGCGATGCAGCTGGCTGAAAAGAATGTCCAACCAGCCCGAATGTCCTGCGCTGTTGGTGAAGTAGATGTATCTATCAACCGTCGACAGCGATGCCCCAACGGGTTCGTGGTCAGCGGCGAGCATCCTGATGGCCCGGTTGATCGTTCGTTGGCAGTGGTGCAAGTGGCACATCAAAGTGGCGATCTGCTAGCCACCCTGGTCAATCTGGCATGCCACCCGACCGTATTGCGACCCGACAACCGTCAGGTTTCCGCAGACTGGCCCGGGGTCATGCGTGAAGTTGTTGAGGAACATACCAGTGCCCCATGCCTGTTTGTACAGGGAGCATGTGGCCCCAAATTACCACATGTTCCCCGTAACTCCCACATATAATGGGATGAATGTGATCGCCTTGGTCGTGAGGCCGGTGAAGCAGTGCTGGCGCTGTTGCATTCAACGCAACCAATCAGATCAACGCCTGTAAGACATCATACGCAGCAGATCTTGCTGCCTCTTGAATCGCCAGATGACTACGCAGGGCACCATCGCTCCTGGGGCTTGCTCCCCAGATCGTTGTATGCATCGGGTTGGTTAGTCGATCCAATGCTAGAGCGTCTCTTTCCCTGGAATCAGGAACTTCGCGAAACGCGCGCTGGTGTGGCGGTTGCGATGCGGGTTCATTGTGTACGATTGGGCGATGTGCTGTTGGTGCTCTGGGAGCAGAAGCGTTTACCGAGCTTGGTTTGAGTATCAAGGCTGTGTCGCCTACTGCGTGCACGCTAGTTGCTGGTGTGACCAATGGTTGTGTTGGATATCTCCCTACGGCAGAGGAGCATGTATTGGGCGGCTACGAGGTTAATGTTGCACCACGGTTTTATCGTGTGCCGGGGTGTTTTGCATCTCATGCGGCGGATCAAGCTATGGCTGAGGTGTCTGAGATGGTGCAGGGGATGTATTAGTCCTGCCCACTTTGCAGCGTCAGCATATAGGCCACAAGATCACTAATCTCCTGGTCACTCAGCCCTTGTCGATAGTCGCGATCCATAATGCCTTCCTGAAATCCGCCTGACAAGTATGCGTCGGGGCTGATAATCGAGGTCCACAGGTAGTCTGCGGCAGATTGCCCCTCGACAGTGGTTGCGGCGCGGTTGCCGATGTTGGAGAGGTTTGGCCCCAGCGGTGATTCGCCATCAACGATGTCGGCATGGCAACTGCTGCATTCGGGTAAATTGCCCTCAGCGATGAGCATTTCGCCGTTGAAGAGCTGTTGGCCACGTGCTGGATCGCCGGGGGGTGGGCCGCATGCCACCAACACGAGGAGCAAGCCAAAAATACTCGAGGACTGCCAATAAAAGCGGAGTTTCCGTATGTGAATTGTATCTGCACACCACGCTCGAAAAAGACGGCAAGTGTTCTGCAAAGATACCGGCATGTTTTATCCCCCACCTAGAGGTGAGTCATTGTGGGTAATGCGATAGATGGCACTGGTACCAAAATCGGCAATATACAGATTTCCGTCTGGTCCGGTGACAGCGTCTATCGGATAGAGGAACCCACTACCAAAGGTTGTGGTACGGCTGAGGTAGGCGCCACCAGCAGTCTGGGCAACTTCCACCCGCTCAATCTGTCCATTGTTCCACAACGTGACAAAGGCATTGTCGCGGTATTCAGGTGGGTATTGATCGCCGGAGTAGAAGGTCAGGCCGGTCGGGGCAGAGTGGGCTGGAAAACTGGTGAGAGGCGCGCGTGTGCCGCCATTTTCCGGTTGATCACCATAAAAGTAGGGGTAGCCATAGTGCTGGCCTTCCACAATATGATTGAACTCGTCGGGAAGTTCTGCACCATCACCACCCATTGGGCTATTGTCGCCGCCGAACAGTTCACCATCCTGGTTGAAGGCCACGTCGAAGGTGTTTCCAAAGCCACGCGCAAACACACGCAGGTCACTACCATCAGGGTTAACGGAGAGCACGGTTGCGGCAAGTTCCTGGGTCTCGAATTCACCATTGGTAGTACTGCCGACCCCGAAGTAAAGGCGGTTGTCCGGGCCAAAGACGATACCGTTGTTGGAATGTGGTCTGAGGAGCAGGGATGGCAATTCATCGACGATGAGCCGCCGCTGATCGGCAACATCATCGCCATCGGTATCGCGCAGGGCTTCGATCTTGCCAGAACTGGCGGTGTAGAGTTCGTCTTCGAACCACGCCACCCCGACGAGGAGATTAAAGCCGCTGGCCCATTCGGTAATGCTGTCGACCACATAATCGTTGTTGTCATCCCGTGCAATCCAGAGGTTGCCATCGATATCGGCGATGTAGAGCTCGCCCTCTGGTCCAAAGGTGATCGAAGTAGGGTTGTCCATGGTCCCCTGGGCATAGATACTCCACGAAAAATCGGGATGGAGCACGATTTCGCGTTTGCTAGGGTCACGTTCGCGTTCGCGCTCAGGCAGGCTGGCTTGCACCATCCCAAACATACTGGCGGATGCTATCAATGGCAACAGTATCAGGAGACCAGTGATAGCGGTGCGTCGTTGCACAGGTTTTTGCAATCTTGCCGAGAAACGGATGCCTGCAATGACCAATAGCGTGATAAGACTGATAGCTGACACGATAATCAACATCTGCAGCACTAATTCCTGCAAGGGGACGCGAATGAGGGGTTCGCCGATACCGAAGGGCAGCATACTCAAGGTTACTTGCGCCGCAAATGCCAGGAATGCCTGTGCGATGAGGAGTATACCGACGATACGCCAACCACCGCCCTGGCGGAAGAGGAGACCGCCACCAATCCCAAGACCAATATACAGTGTTAATAGTGCCAGTGTTGCAAAAGACAACATCATGACTATACTCCAATGATGTGTGAAACTAGCGTTTGAAAGAGTAATATCTTATGTGATACACGGCAGAGATGGTTGTAAATGGATTAATTCATTTTATGGTAGTACTTCCATGTACATAGTACCATAAATTGCATGTAGTTTGGTTGCTCAAAGCGTAAACCAGACTAACGATGTATGGAAAGAATTAAAACAGGACGGTACGATGTATGAACCGAGATTAATTATCCTATATCTGAGTTGCTTGCGATTTTCCAGACCTTGTTTGTCCGTTCTCATCATCGGTCCAAAGATTGGGTTCCTGTTTGTACTCTATCGATAGTCTGCTCATCGTCGTTTTCAGCAGTATAGAGAGGAGTGTGTAACGTCATGATGATGCCGCAATCTAAGTCATGGGCTTCCTTCGGACCACGACTTGCTGCACTTCGGGAACATGTCCGTTTTGCGTATCAACTGCTTATTGCTCCCTGGCCACCCTTCCTTATCTTTTTAATTGTCATCGCTATTGTCGGCGCACTTATGCCGCTAGGACACCTTGCTGCCATCTCGCAACTCATCGATACGTTGTCGACAAATCTCAATGTGGTACCTGCGGAAGAAACGCTATCGGTGTTAGAACTCCTTCAGCCCTATCTTCCATGGCTGTTGCTCTTGTGCGTCATGATCCTGCTGGAACGGATTATCTATTACGAGCCGTTTCATCAATACCTTGCAGCGCGAACCAATGAACATATTAGAGAGCACTTCGATGCCCTGTTCTTCAAGAAAGTCCTGACAGCCCCGCTCAAACAGTTTGAGAGCACCAACTACTACGATCAACTCAAGCTGGCGCGTGCAATGATCGACGATAACATTGCCAGCCAGTTGCTTCAGATACAGACGGTAGTGGCCATGCTTGGCTCAAGTTTCATCATTATTGGATCGTTAGCAGCGGTTCATTGGGCATTGCTCATCCCCATGCTCCCTGGTAGCTTTCTCTTACTACAACGGCACATTCGGCGTGCTCGTCAGGTTGTTGCCGTCACCGAGGCCCAAACAACGCGCCAACGGCGTCAGCTCTACTGGCGCAACCTGCTGACCCAGCGGGAGTATGCCGCAGAGGTGCGTCTGTTCGGCCTGAGTCAACATATCATTGCTTCGTGGCGAAACATCACCGACCAACTACTGCAAGAAACGGCAGCAGTACGACAACGAGGGAAACGTCGTGATATAGGGATTGCGCTCATCACGGTCGGGCTCAACTGCACCGTCCTGCTGGGTCTCATTTTGGCAGCGCGGGCCGATCTGTTGAGTATCGGCACCCTACTTGCTCTGATTGTGTTGATGCAACAGTACCTCGATCATCTGGATCGCATCGGTCTGCGGCTGGGCCGATTACAGGGCTTTTTCAGAAAGTTACACAACGCAGGGACATTTCTAGCACACAAAGATGATGTGGTGGAAGGTGTGGCACCTGCTCCTCCGATCATTGGTGATGGTATTCGTTTTACCAATGTCAGTTTTACTTACCCTGAAAGTACTCGACCGACTCTAAAAGATGTTAACGTTCATCTTCAGCCGGGGGAGCGTATTGCGCTGGTCGGAGAAAATGGCGCAGGTAAAAGCACGTTTGTACGGTTGCTGTTGGGTTTGTATCACCCTACCGAGGGTTATATCACGATTGATGGTATTGATCTGAAAACGATTGCGCCGACCTCCTGGCGCGAGAAGGTCAGTGCGGTGATGCAGGATTTTACGCGCTATGCCATGACTGTGCGTGAGAACATCGGCTTTGGTCGATTGGCCGCACTCGACGATGCCCCAACGATTCGCGCAGCCGCCGAACAGAGTGGTGCTAGCGAGATGATTGAACAGTTGCCAGAAGGCTACGAAACACTTCTGGGAAGGGAATTCGTTGGTGGCCATGATCTCTCTGGCGGGCAGTGGCAAAAACTCGCTATCGCACGGGCCTACCTTCGTGACAGTGCTGTGCTGGTGTTGGATGAGCCTGCTTCAGCGCTGGATGCCCTGGCTGAACGTGATGTGTATCACCAGTTTCTCGACCTCGCCGCAGGCAAGACGGTGGTCCTGATCTCACATCGTCTTGGTTCAGCCCGACTGGCTGACCGCATTATCTTTATGCATGATGGCCAGATTCAAGAGATTGGGACACACGAGGAATTGATGGCACAACGTGGATACTACGCAACACTCTACGAATTGCAGGCAGCCTGGTACCGCGAACAAGAGATGGATGAGACCACCCAACAACAGGTGAGTTGATAGGAGCAACACATGATCCAGCATAATCGAGAAGATACGCTATGGCAGCGGTGGCGGGTCTTCCCTCGGCTTCTCCAACTGCTGTGGGAATTGGGCCGCCGCGATGTCCTGATGATCGCAGGCTTCTCGTTCATCAATGGGTTAGCACCACTCCTGAGTCTGCTGGTGTTGCAGCGCTTTGTGGACAGTACGGCTGATGCGATAAGTGGCAACATTAGTCTGTCGGTTGCTCTGGTGTGGCTTGCCCTACTGTTTGTCGTTGAAGGATTAAAAGCAATCTTTGGTTTTTGGGAAAGCCTGATCGAAGATATCCAGAATCGGCTCACAGCCCGAGCGCAGGAACGGCTTTTGCAAAAGGCTGGGCGACTCTCATTAGCTGCTTTCGAGTCGCCAATGTTGTTTGATCAGCTGCACCGCGCCCAACAGGGGCTGGATAAACGACTGCTCAACGTGCTGACCTATCTCCTGCCAATTCCCTCCTATCTCATCACCACCATCAGTCTGCTAGTGTATGTTGGCTCGGCGCATATCTTTTTTCCCATCATCTTGCTGCTCGGTCTGGTGCCAACGTATGGCCTGTTCACCAGATTCTTTCAGCAAACCTATCTGCTGGCACGTAAACACACTCCTTTCGAGCGCATGCTCACCTATCTTGGTGATTTGATGGCGGATCGTCGGGCGGCTGCCGAAATGCGACTCTTTGGCTTACAGGATTATTTTCTCACCCGCTACCAGCAGATTTTTCGCCAATTGCGGGACGACCGCATCAAGATGGCCCGTGATCGCCAGCGAACCGATGTGCCCCGTACTTTGGGCAAGGCGCTTACTGCCGGGGCGGTTGCAGTAGGCTTGACGGTACTGATCGCGCAGGGGCGCCTCTCGATTGGTGCCTTTGTCGCCTATCTGAGTGCAACCAACCAGCTTGGTTCATCAATAGGTATGGTGATTCTGGGCATCGCTATGATCGACGGCGATCTGCGCTATATGCAGGATGTCTTTGACTATCTCGATCTCGACGAGGAAATGCCTGACCGGCACACTATCCCCAGTGTGTCAACTGCCAATTCCAATGGAGAGAAACTATCACCCATGCCCACGATTCGTTTTGAGCACGTCACCTTTGCCTATCCACACACTGCTGAGCCTGTGTTGCGCGGTATCTCGTTTACACTGTATCCGAGGGAGCGTATGGCATTGGTGGGAGCCAACGGTGCCGGTAAAAGCACCTTAGCAAAACTGCTTTTGGGATTGTATCAACCAACGTCGGGGCGCATCACGATTGATGGCGTCGATCTGGCAACATTGCCCCCGCACTGGTGGTATACTCAGGCGACGGCTGTTTTTCAGAACTACGCTAAATACGAGCTGACAGCGCAGGAGAATATCGGGTTTGGCAATCTGCCATTCCTTCAGGATCGATTGGCCATTCAAACGGCGGCGGCCCATAGTGGTGCTGATGCTGTTGTAGCCATGCTGCCCAGGGGATATGACACCTTTCTGGGGAAGGCGTATGATGAACAGGGTGAGGATCTCTCGATTGGGCAATGGCAAAAGCTGGCACTGGCGCGGGCCTATCTCCGTGATGCGTCAGTGCTGGTGCTCGATGAGCCAACCGCCGCCCTTGATGCCCGTGCCGAGGTCGAGGTCTATCGGCAGTTCCGTGATGCGGCGCAGGGTCGTACCACTCTGTTGATTTCACATCGCCTTGGTTCAGCGCGTCTGGCAGATCGTATTCTGGTGATTGATCAGGGCCAGATCACTGAAGAGGGTCGTCACGAGGAACTTATTGCCCAGAGTGGCCATTACGCCGAACTCTACACTATTCAGGCAGCGTGGTACCGCTAGATATCAGAAGCTTTGCGTCACAATGAGCACAAACCAGACTAAAGATGTATGGAAAGAGTTAAAAATGCTATATATAATATATGCACGAGCAGCATTACTATCGCTACAATCAGATAACCACATTGAAACGTAGTTCTATTTTGACACCATGTGTGTGTTTCGGCGATGGGGCCGTATACATCCTCTGCCTTTGGTTCAGTATTATTTGCAGCATGGCAGCAGAGAAGGGTAAGCCAGGGCCTTACACGCTCTGGCTCATGTGATCTCTTCCGCTATCAGCTGATAACACAGGCGAGACCATCCAAATGATGCGTCATAGTTTTTTATTGTAAAGGAGGATTCATGCGACACGCTGGGTTACGATTTCTCTTGCCATATATGCGTCCATACCGGGGAATGTTGCTCCTCGGAACCCTTTATGCTGCAATTGGTGCCAGCGCTCAGGCGTACAGCCCGGTACTTATTGGACAGGTCATAAACGAGCTTGGCAATGGTATCCGACCGCAAGTGCTTGCTTTATATGCCTTCGGTATTATCGGTCTTTCCTGTACCTTAGCCCTCTTTCGTTATCTTCTGCGTATGCTCACAGGCACCATTGCAGTCGGCGTTAGTTATCAGATGAGCAAAGATATGTTTGATCGCCTGTTGACCTTTGATCGTGCGGCGCTCATGCAGTATGGCATTGGCGATCTGCTGTCACGTGCGTCCAGCGACTTTATCTATATCTGGCGTTTTTACAGTGCGGGCTTTCAAATGTCGATGCATGCATTATTCCTCATCGGTATCGGTTGTGCGCTGATGGCGCGTTCGAGCCCGCTGTTGGCGACCATCGTGATCGTCATGTTGACCGTGAGTGTGGCGGCGCAGGTTGGGTTGGGGCGGGTGATGGAGCGTGCCTTTGATCGGGTCCAACACGAACTAGGGCGACTCTCAGCCTTTTCACAGGAACATTTGAGTGCAGCCCGCACGCTCATGGCCTATGCCCAGGAACCGGCGGCGGCAGCAGCATTTAAAAACTTGAATGAAAGCTATATGCAGCGCAACCTGGCTTTTGTTTTACGTTCAAGTGCTATTTCTCCCCTTCCTACCCTGATGGTGCGTTTATCTTCTACCGTGGTCTTAGGGCTTGGTGGTGCAATGATTATCAATGGCACCTTGACGGTCGGTGAGTATGTCCAGTTTATCGTGTATCTCGTCGTGCTGAGTGGTGCGGCCCAGTCGCTTGGTCAGGCGTTTGAGCGCCTCCAGCAGGGGAGTGCCGCGGCTGGTCGTATTGGTGAGATTCTGCGCCGCAGACCTCAGATTGTTGACTCGCCCGAGGCTATCAAGCCTCCGCTGCAAGGCACAATCCGCTTCGAAGGCGTGGGGGTACAGGCCGAAGAGCGCTGGGTATTGCGTGATATCAATATCGAGATTCCGGCTGGCACAACCCTTGGTATTGTCGGTGCAACTGGTTCTGGGAAGAGCACCCTGTTGAGCCTCATCGGGCGCATTCGTGATGTCGACGAAGGACGCGTGACCATTGACGGACACGATGTGCGGAACATCAAACTGAAGCATCTACGCCGTTCCGTTACCTATGTGCTACAAGAGACGCTACTGTTTAGCATGGCATTACAAGAAAATATCACCCTTGGTCTTGACGCAGTTCCCGATGAGCGTATTCATCTGGCAGCACAAATGGCACGCCTCAATAACGATCTGGCGCAACTTCCACAGGGTTTGGGGACCATTGTTGGTGAGCGTGGCGCAACGCTGTCTGGTGGGCAGAAACAACGTACTGCTATTGCCCGTGCACTTATCCGCGATCCTAAGATTTTGTTGCTCGACGACTCACTCTCAAGTGTAGATACCCAAACGGCGGCAGAGGTGTTGAGCGCACTGGGCTCCATCAGTGCGGATCGTACCCGCATCGTCGTGAGTCAGCGGTTGGCCTCGGTGCGTGACGCCGATCAGATCATCGTGCTGGACGAGGGCCGCATTGTTGAGCGTGGCACCCATCAGAACTTGCTATTGCACAACGGTCTGTACGCGGCAATGTATCGACGCGAACTGCAGCAGTCAGAAGAGGGAGAGAGTTAAGGGTTAAGGGTGGACAGACAAACTGGCAGGCGGGCGAGCCACCTACCTATGGATGTTGGCTATTGCTTCTACACTTACCTGAAGTGAGGTGTTTACATAATGACAAATACATCGACGAAAAAGGTTACGAATATAGGTCAGGACGTAGCGCTCTTGCGTCTGACCATTCTGACGATGGCGCCCCACTGGCGGCCACTCCTCATCGGCATGGTGCTCCTGATCGGCACCGCAACACTCAATGTCATCCCGCCATTCTTGCTCCAGCAAGCCATCGATGGCCCGATCGAGGCTGGTGATGTTGCTGGATTGTGGCCGATTGTGCTGCTCTACGGTGCGACGGCGTTGGGCATGTTTGGTATTCAATACGCCCAATTGTTTTTTCTGCAGCAGGCCGGGCAGCGTGCCCTTGCCGATCTCCGCACGCGTTTGTTTGGCCATATGCTCCGACAGGGCCAGCCCTTCTTCAACAAAACACCTGTGGGTGATCTGGTCACCCGCTTGACCAGCGACATCGATGCACTCAACGCGCTATTGTCGAGCAGCGTCATCATCATTCTCACCGAGAGCGTCACGCTGCTCGTCATTGTGGTAGTGATGTTCACACTCAACTGGCAGCTGGCGTTGCTGGCGCTCATCGTACTGCCTGTCTTTACCGTGGTGACGGTCTACTTTCGTTCGCGTATTCGCCACTCCTCCAGTGGTGAACGTACTGCACTGGCGCGCACCAGCAGCTTTATCAATGAGCATCTCAATGGTATGACGCTGGTGCAGTTGTTTGGGCGACAGAAGCAGAGCGCCCACGAGTTTGACGGCTACAACTGGCGCTATCGTCAGGCGCTGCTCACACTGCGTCGTAACAGTGCGGTGTTCCTTGCCGTACAGGAGGTTCTCGCATCGGTTGGGATCGCCTTGTTGCTGTATGGTGGTGGTCAGGGTGTGTTGGCCGGGTGGGCCTCGCTGGGTATGCTGGTGGCGTTTGTGCAGTACACCGAGCGGGCTTTCCAACCAGTTCTGCGCCTCTCTGAGCAGTACAACGCTGTCCAGATCGCGCTTGGTGCTGCCGAACGTGTCGACCGATTGCTGCACACCGAGCCGGAAATACAGAACCCCGAAAACCCCAAAGAGCTACCGCGAGTGCGTGGCCAGATCGAGCTACGCAACGTGGGGTTTTCCTACATCCCCGACGAGCCAGTGCTACGCGATGTGTCGCTCACCATTCCGGCTGGCCAAACTGTTGCGATAGTTGGGGCGACTGGCGCAGGCAAATCCAGCCTCGTCGGTCTGATTGCACGTTTTTATGATCCCCAACAGGGTAAGGTGTTATTAGACGGTATCAACATCAAAAAGCTTCATTTAGATAATCTCCGTCAGGCGGTGGCTGTCGTGCCCCAGGACCCGGTCTGTCTGGCAGGCAGTGTCGCGTTCAACATCCGTCTGTACCGCGATGACGTCACCGATGCTGAGGTGCGTCGGGCTGCTGAGATTACCAATGCTGCACAGTTTATCGAGCAACTTCCCGGCGGTTATGAGTACGAAGTGATGTCGGGTGGCGCCAATCTCTCGGTTGGGCAGCGGCAGTTGCTGGCGTTGGCACGGGCTATTGTGTTGAGTCCCGAGGGCGTGTTGGTGCTCGACGAAGCGACCAGCAGCATCGATACTGCTACCGAAGCACTGATCCAGGATGCCCTTGCGCGTATTCTTAAAACCCGCACCAGCGTTGTGATCGCCCATCGCTTGAGCACCATTCGTGGCGCAGACCGTATCATCGTGATGCACCACGGGGTGATCGTGGAGGATGGCAACCACGAAACACTGCTGGAACAAGGGGGCTACTATGCGCGGCTGCATCGCCACCAGATGGCGACGAGCCCTGAATCGTATGGATGAAAAGGACGAGTATAATAGGTTCAGTCATCCAAGAATGTGAGGTCGATATGCAAAACACCTCGGAGTATATGCTCTACCAGCGGATTTACCAGGTGATCGAGCAGGTGCCATGCGGTATGGTGGCGACCTACGGTGATATCGCGACGATTGTTGGTGGTGGCTGTGATGCACGCATGGTCGGGTATGCGCTGAATGAGATTCCCAAAGACCGTGTGGAGAGCGTCCCGTGGCAGCGTATTATCAACAAAGAAGGCGGCATCAGCACGCGTGGTCTGGCCCAACGCCAGATTCTGGAGGACGAAGGAATCGTGTTTAATGCTCAGGAGCGGGTGATTATGGCGCGATTTCACTGGGCTGGTCCCAGCACCGAGTGGGCCGCAGCCCATGGTTTTCAGACACTCCCACCACGCGATGACGAAGACGAGGCTGAACAATTGAGTCTTTTCTGAACAATGCGAAGGAGCACTCATGCCACCTGTGGCCCGTCAGCATGCTGAAGCGCCTTTTATTGTAACCATTGATGTGGGAAGTTCCTCGGTGCGCGTACTGCTCTTTGACCGACTGGGGCGGCATATTTCAGACATCGGTGCTCAGGAGCGGTGTGCTATTCCCACACAGGCTGATGGTGCGGCCCAGGAAGATGTGGGTGTGCTGCTGGCACGGATTGAGCACTGCCTCGACGCGGTGCTGGCGAGTGTCGATAAGCTTGGCGCTGCGATTGCGGGCGTGGCTGTGGCGACGTTTGTCTCTAATCTACTGGCCCTCGACGCGGTGGGCGAACCACTCACACCACTTATCACCTATGCCGACACACGCAACAGCGCCGACGCCGCAGCGCTCCGGCGATCACTCGACGAGGAGTCTATCCACGAGCGCACCGGCTGTCTGCTCCGCACCAGCTACTGGCCAGCGCGTTTGGCATGGTTACAGCGTACGCAGCCGGAGGTATGGCAAACTGTGGCACGCTGGATTACCCTTGGCGAATATCTAGAACTCAAGCTGTTTGGCGAAAGTCGAGTCAGCTACTCGGCGGCATCGTGGAGCGGCTTGCTCAATCGACGTGAGTTGATCTGGGATACGTCATTGCTCGAAGCGCTGGAGATGACACCTGAGCAATTTGGGCCGCTGGTCGATGTGGGCAACTCCCTGTGTGGTTTGCGCGAACCCTATGCCACGCGCTGGCCAGCACTTCGCAACGTTCCATGGTTTCCCGCAATCGGCGATGGTGCCGCCGCCAACATCGGGAGCGGATGTGCCGACCCATCCCGCATGGCACTGACCGTTGGCACGACGGGGGCGTTACGCCTGGTGTTGCCCGAGGTACCGCGTGTGCCCAAAGGCTTGTGGTGCTACCGCGTCGATCAGCGGCGGATGTTGTTGGGTGGCGCGACAAGCGAGGGCGGCAACGTGTATGCGTGGATGGCGCAGACGTTGCAATTGCCGGACGCTGCGACTATCGAACACGAACTCGCACATAGGCCGCCCGATGGCCATGGGCTGACGGTGTTACCTTTTGTGGCTGGCGAGCGGAGCCCAGGATGGGCAGGCGATGTGCAGGCGACCATCAGTGGTATCACGAGTAGCACCACTCCGCTCGATATCCTCCAGGCTGGGTTAGAGGCTGTAGCGTATCGTTTTGGACTGATCGAGCGCAGCATTCGCGCCCAGCATTCTGGTGAGTATCAGGTCGTGGCGAGTGGCGGAGCGTTGCTCAGTTCCCCTGCGTGGATGCAGATCATCGCCAATGTGATTGGACGTCCCGTTGTCTCCTCTGCCGAGCCGGAAGCTACGAGTCGTGGGGTGGCATTGTTGGCATTGGAGGCGCTCAATCTGCTGGCTCTAGCCGACATGCCCGTGGCAGATTCGACGGTGTATGAGCCCGATCCGGTGAGCCATGCGCGTTATCAGGAAGCCATCACCCGCCAGGAGCGGTTGTATGATGCGGTGGTTGGAGCGGAGCGGCAGAGCGATTGAGCGATTGAGCGTTGGCGAGGCAGGGAGGCCGCCTGAGTCTGTCGAAGGCCGGTGTGAGCGATTGAGTGGTAGGGCAGGTTGCCTGAGCCTGTCGAAGGCAACGATAAAGCGCTGGAGCAGCTGGACAAGCTTAACCCTTAACCCCTAACCCTTAATTCCTAACCCCTAACTCTCACCTCCGCTCCCGTGCTGCGTCGCGGATCTCCTGCAACGCAACGATCTCGGCGATTTCATAGCGCGGCGGCAACGATCCGGCGATGGGTCGTACGTTGAGCGTTGGCACAAAGTAGCCAGTGCGTCCGTGGATTTCGGCGATCAGCGCGGTGGCGACGGGGGCGAGTGCAGGTGGGTTGAGGAGCAAGGGGGTGGTCTGCCACTCTTCCGGTGTGAGCTGGGCGTTGTCGGCGAGTGCCGCGACGGCCTGTGCCGTCGGGACGCTGCGGTCGATCTGGGTGGCCACATTGCGTATCTCGGGCACCTCGCCGAGCAGTGTTTTGAGCTGGGTCTGCTGCTCCTCGGTGAGGGGGTGAGTGTAGTTGAGAAGGATCATAGGTTAACCTTGTCTAGTTCAATAAACGTGAAATCGTTTTTCCATTCTTCCAGGTTTTCGCCCTCTGTCGCGAAAAATCGCTCCATCAACTCATCCACAACTTCCTTGAACTGATTGTATTCATTTGATCTAATGAGGCGGAATCCATGAGCAAGGATACTTTTATTGCGACTTTTATTGGTCTCACTAATCCTAGTTATAGCATAGTTTTTGATAAATGCATCCTGCCGTTTCTGAAGCTCTTTGTAGCCTGCATAGAGCTTGATTCTTTGTTTATCTGCATCAACGCCATGCGAGGCTAACCTTCTCTGACTCATCAGTTCTAAGCATCTGTAGAGTAGAAGTGCTGCAAAGTCATATCTTCCTTGCTTTTCTCGTCGTACGGCGTTGGCATACAGAGAGCCTAACAGGGCTAGAACTGTAGGCAGATCATCACGTAAAATAGTGAATGGGGCTTTGTTGATATCAGCATTTGTCTTATTGAGACGTTCAAGGAAAGTTGATTGTTTTTTTAGTACATTTTTATGTTTGTCGAGTCTGGGTAACTTTGTACTATTGAGAAACTGTATAAGCTTTTCGATCTGTTGACATGCGCCGTTAAGATTAAATACATCCCAGTCGGCATATGTTCCCGTTAGCATCGTTAAATAACGAAAATGTTCTCGTAGATTATCTGGCATTTGCTCGCGTCGGGCTAGTTTCTCAAAAATACGATGTGCACCGCTATAGTCTTGTCTGTTTGCAAGACGATAGGATTCTTCTGCCTCAATGTCTCCAAAGACAACGTATGGGTCTGGTAGAATCGTAAAGCGCTGGGTATCCTTAACGATACGATTAGTCTCCTCATTGTAATCGCTGGCCACATATATTGTTGGTAACTCCAGTAAGTAGGCTGCTTTAGCTAGTCCTACTGTCATTGGTTTCGTTCCCCCAGTGACATCTACCGCATACGTACAATCTGTAGGCCATCTATCAAAAATAACTCGTAATAACTTGTAGATTTCTTGTGTATCATAGGCATTGGTAGCAGGTCCAAATTCCTGTATACTTTGGTCGAGATAATCTACATCATTTACCAAGAAACTACAGATTTCTTGTTTAAATTGTTGAGTGTCTAATGTCAAGATAAGTGCAACATGTTGTGGACGCAGCGCACCTATGAGAAGTGCAGCAGTCTCTGCTTGCCTACTTCCTAAAATAATCAAGCCATCACATTGATAATTTGCAGTTGTATCTTTGAAGCGTCGTAGGTTCTCTTTGAAATACATGAGTTTTTCTCCCTTCATTATTCCCCGAGTTCGGCGGTGACACACCGCCGCTACAAGGTGTATATTCTTTGGATTGTTTGTAGCAGCGGCTTGTAGCCGCTCACCGGACGGCTCAAATCGAGATCTTTATTCCTTCGGACGTTTCACAGGTTTCAGCACTAGATAGACCGTGCCGTCCTCCTCTGCAATTTTGATTACTTCACCACGAATACCACCAGAGCGCCGGCCTTTTGCATCTGCTTTCCGTAGAACCCCAACGAAATTATCTGGTAAGCGATTGAGTTTAACGTCGGCTGCCCCATTATTGTGAAGACGAATAATCTGTCCGGTTACCACGTCCCCAACTTCCGGACCAACAGGTGGTGGTATCTTCTGAGCTTCAGATCTGGTAACTCTTTTTTCTTTTTGGGTAGTATAGTTCGGTTGATAGTCAGGAACTGCACGGTAGTAACGGAGTAAGCGGATTGCCCATCCCAGTGTCTCTGCCATTTTTTCAGGATTATCTTGAAATTGACTGAGGTGGTGTTTGAAAGCTTCGTGCATTTCTTGGTAATAACGTAGTGTTTGATGACTGCGAATCACAGCTTTACCATGTTGCTCAATTGTTTGCAGATAATCAAACAAGGCTCGTCCATCCTTTCGGGAACGTAGATAGGCTAGCGCCTTTGACGCTTCGTTAGGATCGACTTTTCCCGCAAGATCGGCGGCAAGTTGAGAGCTTATTGTAAAATCAATGCTCATTATGTCTTCTTTCTTCTCAATACATCCGGTCTGGACATTCGCGTTCTTCATTCGGCCAGCGTAGCAATGTCGCCAGTTTTTCGAGCTGTTTGGATAAAACCAGATTCTCTTCACGACTGGCAGCCAGAAAAGCTTCTATATTGGACGCCTGTGCTTGGCTGTCAAAATCTGCGTAACTTTCCTTCACATGTAGGAGTTGCAAACGAAGATTATGCACTTCAAGTGTTCCTAGACAGGCAGGCTTACCGCCACCGAGTTTGGGGCAAAACCGTGGCTCTGCGATGCCAAGCGCAATCAACAGCAGCCCTAACTCCCCATTTGTCAGGTTCTCAAAATAGATTGTGAGAGAGAAGCGGCTCTTTGATCGGCAGACTTCCAGTGGTACACTCCTCTCAGCACGTTTCCCATGCTGATAAAATTTACGCCCTTTTATTCGACCACCATCATAATAGGCTCCATATGCATCTGGACGAGGAGAGTATAGTTGTGGGGTTGTGGTAACCGTTGTTTCGCCTTCCTCTAATACTGCATCGCCAAAAGCCACAGAGCCAAGATAGCCTTGTGCACCAAAGAGTCGTGCTGATGGATCGATGGCCTTGATGTTGGATTGCCGCTTAAATGAGGCATCTTGGCCAGCAAGATTCGCTTTTGTGACATGCACTGCGGATGGTGAGATGGCTTCCACTATTGCACGGAAGCAGCCTTTGAGTGATGTGGCAGGAATGACAGGTCGCCCATTCGAGCGCATATGTGCTTTGACCAGTGGATGTTTTCGATCCTGGGTGCGTCGTTCCAGCAACCCTGATGCAACATGAATATCAGAGTGAGCTATCAATGTACCCGTAATGGTTCCGGTGTATCGGTCTTTATGATAGCGTTCATGTCCTGTTGGCTGGCTCAGTTGTGGTCGTCCATCTGGCAGTGAGACAAACCCATATGGCTTTGGTAGGGCAGGTTGGCGTGGTCTATCTCGATCAAATTGTCGGTTTCTCATGAGTTCACCTCTGTATACCTTACAAACTGTACTGCCCCATTTGGTGCGTGATAGGTCTTATAGCGAAGTCTTCGACTATTTGGTCCTGTTTGCATGATCTTCAGTTCGTCGTTTGTTTGAACCTTCCACGATTCACCAAGTTGCCGATGTTTGCGGGTTTCTTCAGTTTCCTTTGAGAACACCCTTTGCAACGTTTCGTCTTGTGTTTGCTCACTCAACACCAGCACATCGTAGCCCTCCTTGCCACGCCGTTTCCAGCGTACTTCAGCATGCTGAGAAAAGGCATGGCCAAAATCACCGCTGATGTCAATATATGTTTGACCAATTTGTTTAATTGGTCGTAGATTGGCGCTCTTCATTACTGGTTCAAAGTCCCACAAGATTGCGCCACCAAAAGTCCAGCCAGGTTGCCCAACTGTTTTATTGATGAGTTGTGTGAGATTCCAGCCATTCGTTTCTGGAATGCGGTAGATATATCCTGTCTCACTCATAAGTCCACCACCTCTCGCCAGCATGGCATGCAGGCCCGCCAGATTGCATAGATCTGTTCCTGTTCGGATGCTGTGAATGACACACCCATGAACTCATCCTCTTGCAGCGCTACTCCTGCGGGCAGTATGGCAGTATCATCTTTAGTAAACCGATAGTCATCAAATCCACCTGTTGCTTGTGTAAGCGCTCCAACGCCTGCAAAGTGATCTGTTTCGGAAACCACTTTTGCTTTGTTTTGCATGAGTGATAACACGCCATTTTGTAGCATACAGACGGGGTAGCGTATTGTGAGTGATGTTAGTTCAAGTGAGACGCGCCCTAGCCCACGACTCTTGCCAAAGCCAATCGCCACACGGCCTTCGTTGAGGTCTCGTAGTGCCAGACCGACCAGTGCGAGTTGTGCCAGAGTAATGTTTTTGAAGTCGATTCGGGTGGCAAAAGCCCCTGATACTGCTACTTCATATTCAAACAATGCACCTGGTATGGTTGATCCGTAAATACGATCAATAGCTACTCCATTTCGTGTTTCGATTTCAGGATTTTTTCCATCTTTAACATAAGCATCGGCAAAGCGTATCCGACTGGCCAGGCTGGTATGGCCAAAGAGTTGTGAGGTAAATGAGGAACGGCGATATACGAGGGCTGTGTACCTTTCCTTTTCCTCATCAGTATAATTTTGTCGTTCTTTTGCTAAATCATTAAAGTAGGCATTCGATGAAAATGTAACATCATCTTCAGGATTAGTCTTATCGCCCATCGGATTATCGGCTAGTGGTGGTACAAACCCTTTGTCATCAGAATGTGCATGTTCTCGTGCTTTCTGGCGACGACTTTCACCATCAAGACTGCGACAGATACGCTCACAGTGAGAGCGTACAACGCCCTTGAGTGATGCGCCGGGGAGGTAGATCTGCTCTGCCCCATTGCGTTTGGTTCGGACAAACTCCATATTGGGTCGTGTCGGATCAGCACCACTCTCTCCTGCTTTAATCAGGATTGGGCCTTCAGGCTGGATGGCAAAATGGAGCGTGGCTTCAAGAAGGGTTGCTTTATGCATCTGGGTAGCCTTTCAGGGTAGGATTGATTAACTCATTGCGGAAAGCGGCTTTCCAGTCAGGAATACGTGCATCCTCCGCTGATAATGTATGTGTTTCACGGCTATCAACATTCCACAGTTGCAGAACATCATCTACACTTGGTTTGTCTTGCTGGATGGCTACATAACTATAGTTTGCTTCTTCGAGTTTGACATAACCTAATCCACGTGAGCGGAAGCCACCGATCTGTATATTGCCTGCCTGCCATGGTTTTAGTGCCCACAACACCATGCCCAACTGCCAATCCTGTGCATTTTCCATCGTCAGTTGAAAGTTGAAACGGGTTCCGGCTGGCACCACTTCATAGTCGTACAGATGTTGATTTTCTGCTGTCTCCGTATCACGATTGATCGCGACACCATTACGCACCTCGAACTGACCAAACCAGATCTGCTCATCGACCAGTGCGTCTTTGAAGAACAGGCGTCCGGCAATTTCGAGGGAGCCAAATGTGACGTCAATCATCCCGACTTTCTCCCAGACTTCCCGATTAAATCGCTCATCTTGATTCTGTTGTTCATTGCCCAATGCCCATTTTTGTTTCTCATTGCGAAGCTCACGCGTACGTCGCTCTAATAGCTTGAAATCAAGGATTTGTTCTGGCGCAACTGCACAAACCAACGACTCAACCTGTGCTCGCAAGGACCCCTTGAGTGAGGCTCCTGGGATGAAGGGTTTATCAAGGGCATCGCGCAGCACGGGCAGATCACTACCGATAATGGTTGTGCTGCGGCCTGCGCCGATCCGTAATGCGGTCGTGGCCACCAGATCGCCGCGTACAGTTAGTCGGTTGTGTAGTCGATCAAGCTCATACTTGCGGTGTTGCATTTATTTTCCTCCTTCCCGCACATAGCTTCTTTTTATTATCCTTTTTTTCTACAACATAGTAGAAACAGCGATTGAGATAACCGAGATACAATTGAGTTAATTGGTGGTGTACACGGTGGAATTCTTGATCACTTTGATCGGCAGAAAAGCTTTGCTTGAGCTTTTCAATGACTCTTTTGGTCATTTGATCCAGATCTTTCTCAATGACAGCAATGACCTCGTGACCGAATTCTTTCTCTTTCCATATTTTATAATCATCTCCGCTACGAGCTATTTGATAGCGGATGAAATTCGTAACAACCTCGACCGATTCTGTGTCAGAAGCTACATTAATGACATTCCGTATTTGACTTTTTTCTTTGCTTGGCTTGTTATCTTCTTTTGGTGGTTCTATGCATTCACACACAGTTTTTGTTGCCAGATCAACAAGTATGTCTAATTGTGCTTGAATGGCTTTCTGTAATGCCAATTCAAAACGCATCTGCTCGTAATTGGTCATCATCCTTGCCTTTCTATGATATGAAATTCATCGCAGATCCGTACCTGTCCGTAGCCTTCCTGCACACGCTCGCCGATGCCTTGAAGTTGGAGTTGATAGAGTTTTTCCAAGTCGTTATCCTGAAGCTCCTCATCTGTCTCAAAGACATAGAGACTGCCTTTTCTGGTGATGACATGGCTCTCCTTAGGTCGTTGCCAGAGTGCATGCCAACCACCAGCGTAGTCATAGCTGGCGAAGGAGCGGAGCAGTCTGGCTCGGATGCCTGTTACTTCTTCGAGCATGGCTGCTGTAAGGACCATTGTCGGTTGCCAGCCATGCTCCAGCAGAATTGTGTCGGAGAGGAGATTGATGGTGAAAATGTGACCTGTGATGTTCCATGCCTCGCCACCGAGTTGTTTGTAGATGCTGGCTTGAGCGCGGCAAGCTTTGGTAAATGTTTCAATCCGCGTAAGCACATCTTCTGGTTTTGTATCAAATGGTTTGGGTGGCGGATCATGCCATTCTGATATTGTCTTACACGTGATCTCAACATGCCCATGTCCGGTGCTTTGGTGGGCACCAATCCACTCTATGCTGCTCAAAAGCTCGTCAGCAGCAAACCCATCAGGAGCAACAATGCTGCCAATAAACAGACTTGGTTGAGGCTTTTTATCGGGAGAGTAGGTAACTTCATTGAGCACCAGTGGCGAGAATAGGATGTTGTCCTGCGATGTGCCGCGTTTACGATTGATTCCTGCACGTGTAATAACCCGCTGCTCAGGAGGGTCGCGTCGTACTGGTTTTTTATCTTGAATTGCGTAGAAGCCCCCACGTGCCTCCCATGGTCGTCCTGCTGCATCGGTGGGAGAGTAGATGATGGCTGGTGGTTGGAGTTGTTCCCAACACAGTCGCTCAATGAGTGTGTCGTGCGGCTCATCGTCTCCTTTGGGGCCTTGTGCGGTTGCCGGAAGGGGATGTACCCAGATATCGCCCTCCCTGGCTGTATAGGCGTTGTGGCAGCGCAATGCGCGAAACTCGGTTGCACTAAACTGGTCGTTTTCACTGGCTACCTGCCCCAGAACCCCAAACAATACTGAGCCAGGGATATACTCCAGACTCTCACGGAATTGGGTACCGGGTTTGCGTCGTGGAAAGGACAATGGTCCCAGAGCTTTAATAGTGACACGCAGGTGTTTCATTGGGGGTGCTCCTGTTGTTGTTGGACTTTCTCTAGCAACTCTTTCAAATCTTTTTGTAGTTGATCGTCGCTTTGTTCTGCTCCATCAACGAAAACCTGTGCGTCTACATGTGCCCAGCCAAAGCCACGGGATTTTGCGCCACCCCAGCGATCAATCGAGCGCAGGGCAGCCCAGAGCAACGCAGCGTGTCGCTTATCTTCCAGTTCGCCACTGATGGCCATCTCATGTGCAAAACGGATGCCGATAATAGTGCTTTCTTCGAAGAACAGACGCGACTCGTCAGCCGTACCACGTTTACGGTTGATACTTACTGCCGGGCGAATCTGATGTTGTTTTTCTTGCGTACACAGGTTGGCAAAGCGCAGTGGTGAGCGCTGTTGAGGAGTGCCAAAAAGTGCTTTGACAAGCGTCTTCTTTTCCATTCTGCTTGCATCTTCCTCAAAAGGAGTAGGAATGTCTTTGCCCAGTGTACGCAACAGTTGCTCGATAGCCCAGCGTGTTTTGCCCTTGACCTGTGATCCGGGGATGATCGGCTGTCCAAGGCCGTCGCGTAAAATGCTTTTGTCGGCGAGTGTCCCGGAAGAGCCACCGGCCCCAACACTGAGCGCGGTCTCGATTTTGATGGTGAGCGCAATCTTAAGTTTAGGCATCTGACTGCTCCTTTTGTGCGACAAAATCATAGATTTCAACGATATCTGGCCAGAAGGTTTCCCAGTATGTGGTTGTCCTGTGTTCTTTGGTCTTGCGTGTGTTCTTGAGCCATGGAGCAGCCGGATTTTGCTGTTCGTTATCCCCATTCCGCCATCTCTCCCGTAGTTGTTGCAGCGCATTCTGGACTACAGGTTCTTGTCGCACAGAGGTGTAGAGAAATTCCAGAATGCTGGGAAAAACTGGTGATGAGTTGTTTTTGTCTTGCACCACCTCATTGATGCGATAGAGTTGGCTGCGGGGCAGGTGAGCCTGTTTCAGCTCTCGTACTGTTTCCAACAATCCGACCAGCTCATGCCAGAGAAATGGTCGTGCCGTGAACTCGGCATGCATCTGTTTGCCTGGTTGAGGGTTGACTCCATAGGCTTTGCGCCGGAAAGTGTCGAGCTGGTCGGTAACCATCGTGATCGATTTAAGGATCATAAAGTCGATTGCACCACCGCTCTGTTTGGTTTTGGACAGTTTCTTAGCATTTTTCAGGAGGTCTTCCGCCAGCTTCTGCATAAAGAAAATCGGGGTATTTTCCGGAGCAATGACGACCCCCGCAGAGATACCAATATTAGGGGTGTATGAGGTGAAGTCTGGTTCGATGGTGCCTTGGTAACGACCAACTTGACGCGTGGTTTTGTCGTCAGTTATCCCGGTCTCGAATTCATAGGCAATTGTGGTGGCAATCTCCAGTGCCTTATCGCCCGGCACCAGCAGTAGCAGATCATCCCCACCGATGGTAATGATCTCAAAGGGGTGGATGTAGCTGCCGTTCTTCTTATTATGAGGTTTGAGATGCTTACCAAGTGCTATGAACACCGCTTTGAGGGCTGCCTCTGAAAGTTGATTTGAAAAGGTTGTAAAGTCATCAGGGGTTTTGAGCGTTGCAATGCGCTGGCCTACCCGGTCACCATCGGCATAGATCATGCCAATGTATCCGTTGGCACGTGAAGTGGCAGTGGCCCCGATATCGTCAACGTCCTGGGCTGCTGCCACCTCGATTATCTGCTGTCTTTTCAACATTTGTGCATAGGGTGAGTTTGCGCCACTTTTCTTGAACCATGCTTCCCAGCGTTCTTCCCACGACTGTAGGGCAGGGAAGTTATCAATTTCTTCTTCTGCTGCGCTTACTGCGCTATGAGGGCCGCGATAATACCAACTGATATCGTCAGCAAAGTCATTAGTTCGTTTGGTATCTGTTTTTTTGACAAACCTACCAGCGTATGCCTTACGTGCAGAAGCCTCGCTTAACAACATAGTTGAATCAAAAGGAGGTCTAATAATGGCGGCTCGAATATCACTGGTCTGACATTTCTGAGCTAGTGGCAGAATGGGGTAGTGGGGGATGTCACGTCGTAGGTTGTTGCCATCAGTGCTTCCGCCGAGCCCTTCCCGCCGTCGGTTGGCCATGGTCGCTAGCAAGGTGATGAGTTCGCCGAAGTTTTTGCGATTGATAAAGCGGCGGGTGACTTCAGCAATATCATGTGCTCTTGGTGGATCATAATAGTATTTTTCTAAATTCTGCCGAAGTTCAGGATGTTTCCAATCGTCTTTAAACTCAGGTAATCCATATTTATGAGTATTAACACCAAAGAGAACCTCAAGGAGCGAGAAGGTACGGCTGACGGCGACACTATTGGCAAGCAGTGTTTCCCTGGTATAGGTCTGCTCGATGTCTTGTGCAAGTTGTTCTGCTTGGTCTCCGGGGGCGAAGCCCAGGATGCTGCCACCACTGGCGTAGATAATCATCTGATGTGTTAGCCCTTGTTGATCCCACAGCAGTCGCAGATCGACGAGGTTGATGCGGTCAAGGATGGCCGAGGCACCCCGGATCTCGGGCAGTTTGGGGGCTTCAAAGACATACTGCTTGATCTTGGTGGCACCTCCGTACACAAGGCCAATACGATGATTTGCCAGGATATCGAACCAGTCATCAGATTTGCTGGGCCATCTCCAGCCATTATCTTTGCTTTTACGCCACTCTTGAGCTCTTTCAAAAGCCTTGATGACATCTTCTCCAAAGTTGAGTCCTCGTAACGTGGCTGTCATGTTGAACTTGGTCGGATCAAGTGGTGAGTCTTTCGTTGTGTCGTCCATCTGTTTTCCCTTATTACTCTTTCAAAATCTATGGCATCTACTCGTAGAATCTGGTGTTTCCTCCTATCTTACTAATATATGAGTGCACAAATGTGGTCATTTTTTATAAACATCGACCCAATTCTGGAGAGTCTCGTGAAACATGTCGATCAATTCGGGTGGTTCAAGCACCCGGCAATGCTCACGGTAACGCAGCAGCGTCTGGCGCGCCCACCAGAGGTTGTCGATGGTCACCGTAATGAGGGCGCTTCCGTCGTCTCGGTACTCGATTGTGTTGCCCTCAAAGTGGTCGGCGATATCACGGCGACGTGCCACTTCGGGAGCTAGCTCGTAGCGTAGTGTGTAGCGTTTGGTTGGCGTTCGTAGTGGTGGAACAGTCTTTGTGAGAACCTGTAGCGAGGCTGGGTCGATACGCTCAATCCGATATAGTTGACGTTTGGGGCATTCTTTGTTGCGGTTGTTCCACAGGCAGTCTGCATCGAGGTATAGATGGGCATCCCGGACCACAAGTCGGTATGGGGCAACGCGATGTTCGACGCCCTCGTGTGTAGTGGTATGGGTCGAGTAGTACCGAAACTGAAGTTGCTGGTGACGTATGGCACGGCGAATGCGTCGGAGCATAGTACGATCGAGATCGGTGACGCTGCGAGAGGTAATAAAGTGTTCGCTGCTGGGATCGGTGCGGAGGGTGCGTCGGTCTGGCGGGAGGAAGCTGATCAGGTGGGCCAGCAGGCTAGCTGCGTTGTCCATCACATGTGGTGGAAGGGTTTCCGCTATGGTCGTAAGCGTGTGAATAGCCTGGAGATGATCGTCTGTGAGATCGAGGAGGTAGAGTTGTCCCAGATCTTCGAGGTGGTAGCCCGAGGCGGTACGATGGCGAATGGTGCAGCCAAATTCGCGTCGGAGCGCCTGAATGTCATGGCGCAGGGCTGATTCTGGAGAGTTGCCCCATGCCTCATCGACCATCTCTTCGGCAATGCTCTCCCACAGTTGATCACGTGTGGCAGGACCACGCATCAGTTGTCGTACGAGGATCAACCGTCGTCGAAAGATAAGCCAGGAAGAGCGCTTTGGACCACTTTGCCGCTGAGTCATACGTGTCACCCTCATTCTGCAAGATACTGCCTCAAGTGATACAACGATGCTGGGACGAAAGGATATTGCATTACACCTGTTTGTCTACTTCATCATGTCAATGGGTCTCATGTTAAGAACGTTGCTAACATATCAATTTGGAGAATGTATTGGTGAATCTTTTGATATGTTGTGTGCATGATTAAGAAGCGAAATGATAAAGAGTGGAATTTTAGATTCCGGGGTCCATGGGAGGGACAATTTAGGTTTTTTGCTCATGGGATTTTCTTATCAAAATTGTTAGATTTGGATGCCCAGACAGCCTTACTACGATTCGAGTTTTAGGCCGAGTGCGTGCAGTTGCTCCTTGTCTATGACAACTTGTACACGTTCAAAGAGTTGGCGTTCTTCTTTGCGGATATGGGATTCTAACAGCAGGCCAAGTTCGTGGAGTAGTGTTTCAAGATCGGAGGTGTTGTGGAGTGTTTGGAAGAGTGTGTGCATCTGTTGGTGTTCCTGAAGTAACTCATTGATCAATGTGTCGATCTCGATGTTCCTACCACGTATGGCTGGAAACAAAATGATCTCTTCGACATGAAAATGGTGTTGCAGCAGTGCCTTGTACACGGATAAGGCATACTCGCGTTTGCCATCGACAGTGGTTGGCAGATCTTTGAAGCGCGGAATACCGCGTTTGAGTGCCTGTGCGAGAAACAGACCTCGTTGATGTTCACGTGAAAGTGGAACCAGACTGGGGTGTCGTTTCATGCAACAACCTCAGCACTACAAGAATAAACGTTTATAGCATTACAGACAGATCCGGGAAGCAATTTACTACGGTGACGTAGTATACCATAGCTTCAGAGGCTGTGCGAGTCGAGTGGGTCTGATGCTACGATTATGTTATATGCTATAGTGTGAGTGCAAACCATTCTTTACCTGACAGACTCTACAGCAGGAGCAGGATTATGCAGATTTTAACTGTCACGTTGGGGCTTATTTTGTTGGTGCTCACGTTGTTCTTTGGACTCGCTGGATTGCGTCGGTTGGCAACGCTGCAGTTTCGTGGCGGCTGGCTGGCGGTGCTCGCGGGCGTATCACAGATCCTCAATGTGCTGATCCAGCAGTATCGCGTGCCTTTGCTGATTGCAACCATCGTGTTTCTTGGTGCCTTTTGTATCCTCAACTATCGCCTGCCCGGTTTGATTCTGATTACGCTTGGTGTGGCCATGAATCTGGTGGCTATGGCAGCCAACGGTGGTATGATGCCGGTGCAACTCGAGCAGTTAGAGCGAGCAGCGGGTGTGCTGGTTGCGAATGGCACGGTGCTGGACAATTCAAAGGGGATCGCCCTCACCGATGAGTCGGCCAATCTCCCGTGGTTTGGTGATCGGTTGTTGTTGCCGGGGCCACTCGCGCAGCTTGCAGTCTGGAGTTTGGGTGACATACTGCTGATCTGGGGGGTAATCCGCCTGCTATGGGTGACGATGAAGGGACCGCGTACTGCTCATCAGGTTGCGGAAACAGCGTCGTAGCAGTTAACGTTTAAGTATTGTCACGACCTTGGTTAGGGATTGTGAGTGTCCCACATTTACTGGGAAAACCACGTAGGTGAGATTGTTTGCGTAGCCCTGAGGTGCACATTGCCACACAGGCACTCCTAGAATAATCTGTCCAAGTATTATGGCCCGTTTTATGCCAAGTCCTTTGGTTAACAGATCATTGGAAGTAATACCGCCCTTGGCGATGATGTATCGTGGTAGGGTGGTAATGTTCTGGAGGATGCTGCAAAGGCTTGCTGAGATCCGTTTACCAATCGATAAGTGATTGGTTGTGCCCTTTCCGGTGATAAGCTCACGGCTTGTGAATACGACTACATCCTCGCCACGACGTAGCCCCTGTTCTGTGAGTTGTACCGCACGTGCGATTTCGTTTTCCTGATGTTGCTCAGAGAGGAGTGCAGCAACGTCTACCTTAACCGCTGTAATATCGGTGTGCTCAATCAGCTCGTGCACCTGACGTGACGTAATCGGGACAAACGATCCGACAATGGTCAGCCCGCCGCTATGGGTTGGAAGATTAAGTTCTGGGTGGTGAGGAATGGCCGTGGTGCAATGCCTGCCCGTGATTGGACAAATGAAGCGGCAGTACGGTAGAGATAACGCCGTCCCTGCGCCTCTCTCTCCAGTAACCCACATACAAAGACATCGATATCGCGCATGTTCGTTGCGTTGACAACACAGATGGTGCCAACGAGTCTAGTGATGGTAGCCCAACAGTTTCATTTATTAGCACTACGAATATCGTTTGTTCTAGGCACCCTCACCGGGGCGGATTTGACCGGGGTGACGCTCGTGTGGGCGGATTTGACCGGGGCGGATCTGTCTGGGGCAAATCTAACCAATGCTGATCTGACTCGCGGAACCCTCCAGAGGACAGATCTGATGGGGGCGGATCTATCTGGGGCGATCCTCCAGGGGAGTCGGCGGATAACCCTGGAGCAGCTCGTTGCGGTGCAGTCGCTCCAGGGGGCCACATTGCCCGATCATATCAATCCCAGAGACCTGGGTGATTTCTGGTCCCCACCCGCTATCCCGCCTGCCATGTACAAATCGGTGATGGTCTATGCCGGAGCGAACCATGCACATGCTGATCTCGTAAAGGCCAATCTGGACAAGCAAGATCTCGCTGGTATCCTGCTGGACCACGCCGATCTCCGGCAGGCCAGTCTCAGCAGCGCTCGTCTTGTGGGTGCATATATCCGGCAGGCGCGTCTGGAGGGCGCCCGTCTCAATAAGGCCCATCTCGATAGGGCTGATCTCACCAACGCAATGTGCGAAGCGACCATGCTTGATGCGGCCAATCTGACAGACGCTACTCTCGCGGGGGCGTGTCTTTTCGGATCTGCACTTGACGACGTCGTGCTCTGTCGAGCGAACCTTACCGGGACGGATCTGCGCTGGGCTTATCTGGGGCGGGTTGACTTTACCGATGCCACGTTGGTTGGGGCTGATCTCCGTCATGCGGATGTGACGGGTGCCACCTGCACAGGGACAGATCTGGCAGGGGCTAATCTTGCACATTGTCGCGGTCTCACACTCGATCAACTCTTTCAAGCCAAATCGCTCTATGGTGCCATACTTCCTGACTATATCAATCCTGCTAATCTCGGTACCAGGTGGTCTCCGCCACAAGACGACCACCCACCACAGACTACGCTCTGATGTGTCTGTAGGTATTCTTTGCTTGGTCGTATGGTGATAGTCTCATCTCGGTGTTGACAGTTAGAACCATGCAGAACTGTTTGGGAATACGCCACACTTTTGACCAGATCTGTGAGCGGTGGCTGGTGAATGAGGCAGGAGTGGTGTGGTGGGTAAAGCAGTTGCGTGAACATCACCAGTGTTACTTACAGCACCGCCACTGATGCGGAACTGGCCCGTTGGACTTGTCAAGACATATTGTTCAAGTCCTTGTGTATCTATTTAAGGGTGCGGATTTTTTTCGTGTTTCAGGAAAAGAATATATTCGCTCCCTTGTTGTAGCCGAGGATTGCCAGCAAAGGCCATATTCACAGTTTGTGCGTTGCCTTCTGTATCGCTAGATGATGGTATCGATCCACCGACTTGTGAGACCATGATGGCTTTGTCTGTATTACCTTCCAGTATTTCGGTTATTTCAAAGGTTGTGTGGGTGTAGGGTAGGCGATGAGTATACTCGCCGATTGGTTGGGTGTCGAGTGTTGTTTCTTCCAGTATTGCTTGCTTCTGTTCTTGAGTCAGATCATCAGGGGTGCCTTCCATACCACGTTCCTGTATGCCTTTTTCGAGTACAAGAGTAAGCTCGGAAACTTCTTTGGCTCGTTCTGCCGTCTCCCCTGTTAGTCCTTGTATTGGTAATGTTTCCGTAAAGATTTGGTTGCGTGTTGCTATAGCTTGTCCTCGAACAACTACATCTGCTGATTGATATAATTCCTTTGTCGTATATGCTAATTCAGCCCAGTTAGCTAAGGCAGCAATTGAGTTGCCGGATGAGGCCGTATTGGAGGGGTTATCAAATGGGTTAGGCAGCAAGCGCTGATAGTTGATAGCAATACCGACTGTCAGTCCAAGCATGCAGACGAGTAGAATAATAAATCTGGGTTTCATAGGTGTTTTCCTCTCGATATGTGTTCTTCGCAAGCGATTGGGTCCTCGAATAGTTGCAAGTGTTCCTCCAGAGAATTCTCTGTATGGTGCTTTTTATTTTCCTTTCATAGAGTATGACGGTTGAGGGTGGATGGAGGTAACTCTTTTATTTTGTGCGTTTCTGTACAGAT
The DNA here is from genome assembly GCA_013122435.1 of Chloroflexi bacterium AL-N1. Lineage (GTDB taxonomy): Bacteria > Chloroflexota > Chloroflexia > Chloroflexales > Roseiflexaceae > AL-N1. Next base: position 23,848 of record WYDT01000006.1, on the reverse strand, counting down.
ACATCTGGTAGTTCCGGTGATTTGTAGGTTCGCCAACAGACGGCCACCTGCTACAGATTACGTCTTGGCGTGTTTTTATTGCTCAACTGGCGTGTACATGGTTTGTTGCCGCAGTTCGCAGCATGCGTCCGAAAGTTGTGGAACAACACTTTTTGCGTTGGGTACTTGCGTGTAGCGGGTCCTGTAGATGCATGTCTCACCCGTGCGCCGACCACCCTGTACTGTTTCAAACCATTCATAGCAGGCGTGGTCCAGCGACTATGCCGCCGACCACGCCTCTATCACTGTTGTGACACTTAGTCTATACATCTATCTCAGAAGTAGTTTCCAACACCGCCCGAATACGCCGTACCCCCGATCCTACTGCGCTCTCTTTCGTGATCCGAAATGCCCCAAGTTCGCCTGTATGTGCGACATGTGGGCCGCCACAAATCTCCGTACTAAAATCCCCAATACGATAGACCTTGACCCGTTCGCCGTAGCGCTCACCGAAGAGACCAATGGCATTTGATTGTCTGGCTTCTCCAAGACTCATCTCGGCCCAGGTGACTGGTAGTTGTTGTTGGATTGTATCATTCACCAGTTGTTCGACTTCCGTGATCTGCTCCCGGTTGAGTTTGTCGCTATGCGAGAAGTCGAAGCGGAGGCGCTCGGTGGTGATGTTACTCCCACGTTGCTCGACATGCGGCCCCAACACGCGACGGAGCGCCTCGTGCAGCAGATGGGTCGCTGTGTGGAGTTGCGTCGTCTCATGGCCATGGTCGGTCAGACCGCCCTGAAAGCGGCCACCTGTGGATTGCCGTGAGCGTTCCTGGTGGGCGGCAAACGCGCTGCGGAAGCCATCCATATCCACTATCAACCCGTGTTGTGCAGCCAACTCCTCAGTAAGTTCTGCGGGAAAGCCATACGTGTCGTAGAGATTGAACACCACTTCACCCGGTATAATGCTGCCTGCTTGTCTCCGACACGTTTCTACGGCTTTGGCGAACATTTTTTGTCCACGCGCCAGTGTGCGTTCAAATCTTATCTCTTCTTGATCCAATGCTGTACAGATATGATCGCGTTGTTGCTCAAACTCGGGATAGGCATCTGCAAGTGTTGAGATTGTTGTTTCGGCTAACTTCCCGAGAAAGTGGCCGTTGATACTAATTTCGCGACCATAGCGCACTGCCCGTCGAATCAAGCGCCGCGCCACGTATGGCTGGTCGACATTCCCTGGCTCGATGCCTTCTGCGAGGATGGCCGTGGCTGCCCGAATATGATCGGCGATGATCCGCACGGCAAATAGTTGTGGATTGTGGGCAAGTGCGTGAATGTGTTCAATGATTGGCACAAACAGATCGGTCTCGTACGGTGATGAGACACCCTGCAAAACTGCCAGTGTGCGTTCCAGCCCCATCCCAGTATCGATATTGCGCTGCGTGAGGGTACCATAGTTTCCATTTGCATCGAGGTTGTACATGATAAACACGTTATTCCAGATCTCCCAGAAACGTTGCGAGTTGGTCGCTGGTGTCTCTTCGGGGGGACCATCGGGGTTGGTGTCGTAGAATATCTCGCTATCTGGGCCGCACGGTCCTGTGGTTCCGGCTGGTCCCCACCAGTTGTCTGCTTTGGGCAACAAGGTGATCCGCTGTGGCGGAATACCCAGTGATTGCCAGATCGCAACCGCTTCGTTGTCACGTGGCGAGTCGGTGTCGCCCACAAAGCACGTGACATGCAAACGTTCGGCATCCAGTCCCAGATGTGCGGTCAGAAAAACATAACTGAACTGGATCGAATCCGCTTTCCAGTAATCACCCAATGACCAGTTGCCCAGCATTTCAAAGAACGTGAGGTGGGTTACATCACCGACTTCTGTAATATCGTTGGTTCGCACACATTTCTGATAGTTGGCCAGCCGACGACCTGCTGGATGGGGTTCGCCCAGTAGAAAGGTCACCAACGGATGCATGCCTGCGGTAGTGAACAGGACGCTCGGGTCGTGTTCAGGAATCAGCGATGCGCTGCCAATAAGGGCATGCTGATGTGTGCGAAAATAGTTGAGAAACGTTTGTCTGAGTTGTTGTGCATTCATGATAAACCTCCATACTATATGCCAACAAAAAACGTCCCTGAGCAATATGCTCAAGGACGGGATATACCGCGGTACCACCTTGTTTGAAGCCGTATAGCTTCCACCTCTGCCACTACGGCCCATTGGACGATAGTGCGTCCCGATCACGGAGGACTCAACCGGCAAGTCTTATCGTGGAGAGACGAGAGACTGGAGACGAGAGACTAGTAAAAACACAACAAATACTAGCCTCTTATCTCTAGCCTCTAGTCTCTTCCCCATTGCTTCGACTGCAACTCAGGTGTGGCTTCGGCGTTGACTTGATGGTCGAGCTTGCACTGTCCTCGACTCGCTGGGTGTCCAACCTCACGCGTACTCTTCACCGTCACTGTTTTTGCTGTTCTCTAATTACTGTTGAGTGTACCTGTTTTTGGTGTAAAGTCAATCAGGCTTTTGCCATAGTGTTGTGTGATGTCATTGTTGTATCGATTATAATGGGCATACCGTATAACTGCGATATGACTGAACAACGGATATATCTGTACAAAAGGAGGAACTATGAGCGAGCGCATAGGCTTTGTGGGACTCGGTATCATGGGTCGTGGCATGACGCACAATCTGCTCAAAGCTGGTTTCGATGTCTGTGTGTGGAATCGAACGGCCAGCCGTATGGACGAGTTTGTGGTGGCTGGCGCGACAGCGACAAAAACCCCAGCAGAGCTGGCAGCCCAGTGTGACATCATTATCACTTGTGTGAGTGATACACCCGATGTAGAAGCAGTTATCCTTGGTACAGATGGGATTATAAAGTGTGCCAAACCTGGTTCACTCGTAATTGATACAAGTACGATCAGCCCACAGACGACACGCACAATTGCGGCGCAGCTTGCTGAGCACGACGTACACATGCTCGATGCCCCGATCAGTGGTGGCAGTGAAGGGGCTGAAAAGGGAACGCTGAGTATTATGGTTGGTGGTCAGGCTGCTCAGGTTGAGCGTGCAATGCCTGTGTTTCAGGCTATGGGTAAAACCATTACACATGTTGGTGATCATGGTGCTGGCCAAACGGTGAAATTAGTTAACCAGATTTTGGTAGTGGGCAACACTCTGGCGATGAGTGAAGCCCTGATGTTCGCACAGCTAAGCGGTATCGATCTCGAGAAAACCTTGAGCGCGGTTGTTGGTGGGGCAGCCGGCAGTTGGATGTTGAGCAACCGTGGTCCCCAGATTCTTGCACGTGACTGGCGACCGGGCTTTACGATTGATCTTCAGCAAAAGGATTTACGCCTTGTACTCGATGCAGCCGATGATGTGGGTGCTCCTGTGCCTGCAACGAGTTTGGTTTTTCAGCTGTACCGCACTTTGCAAGCACGTGGGCTGGAGAGCGAGGGGAATCATGCCCTGATTAAAGCCCTTGAGCATCTGACAGGTGTTGAAGTAGGCAGCAAATAAGTGTCCAAAAGGCCACTAAGGATTCATTGGTGGCCTTTAGAACTTTATTGTTAGGCATGAACAGATGAGGTATCTTCTATCTGTTTGGGTGTTGCCTTTACGGGAGTTGCTACAGGAAACAATACTGTAATATGTGTCCCCTTGCCTGGTGAACTACGTGTTTTTATGGTGCCACCATGTCCGCGCACAATGCCGTAGACTGCAGCCAGACCTAATCCTCGACCGATAAATCTGGTGGTAAAGAAGGGATCATACATTCTATCCATCGTAGCTTCATCCATGCCTTCTCCATCATCTATCACCATAAATGCGATATAGTTATCTGCGGGTAAATCAGAGAGTGGATGTGTATCAGCAAGATAGGTGCTGTCGCAGTGCCTCAATGCCGTCGTGAGCTGAATGGTGCCTCTTTCCTGGTCACCAATAGCTTCGGCAGCATTGGTGACCAGATTCAGCACCAGTTGCCGGAGCTGTGCAATATCCGCTTTGACCATCAACGCATGTTCAGCAAGCTGTGTGTCTACTATAGTGGTCTTTGGTACAGACGAATGTATAATTAAAGCGAGATCTTCTATCAGGATATTAAAATCTACCGTTTGCACCAGCTGTTTGCCTCGTCCAGAAAAGGCCAACATCTGTTGGACCAGACTGGCCGCACGTTGCGACGCCTCTTCTGCAGCTGTCAGATCGGCTATCACTTGTAAGTTTGAAGGGAGTTGTCGTTTGGCCAACATGATGTTGCCCAGAATAGCTGTTAACAGATTATTGAAATCGTGGGCCATGCCACCGGCCATCCGTGCGAGGCTTTCCAGATTTTGCATCTCCATCAATCGATGCTCAAGTTTGAAGCGCTTTTCTTCATCCGCTTTGTACATCGTAATATCCTGAGCCGCCCCCAAGAAGTGGCTTACTGATGTGTTTTGTGAGGAATGTGTATCGGGACGTGTGTACATCCGCAGCCACACGATGCTATCATCTTTTTTTCTCACACGGAAGTCCACTTTATGTGCTTGTCCATCCCGCACCTGTGCAAAATGGTCTTGTATTAATACAAAATCGTTTTCCTCAACTAATGTTTCCCAAGTATGATTATTAGACTTTCCGGTACGTCCTATCATATGGCAGAATCCATCTGTTATCCATTCAAGCTGCCATGTGCCATCAGATGCAATTGTGCCATGGTACACATAATCTGAGGTCATTTCTACAATAGTTCGGTAGTATGCTTCACGCTCGCGGAGTTTGGCCGTGCGCTCTTGCACTTGTACTTCGAGGCGCGCTTTGTTTGCATGGACTTCGTTAAGTAGGTTAGTCATCCGTGATCGGTAATACCAGAGCAGTTGTAAGATGATGGTTCCCATAACAACAACGCCTACAGCGATGCGAAGTTGGACTAAAAACATCTCAAGTGTCATAGGTACAAGTAATGGGAGAGTAGCACTTATGACGATGACACCCCATGCACTAAGCGTAAGATAGCGCCACCTACGTTGCCCCAGAAACGGCAGCGACATGGCAACAGCAAATAACGGTAATAAAAAAGCAATCGGTAGCGCATCTTGGTGCACAACTACCACTATGATGCTGATAACCAGGAGCCCAAAACTAATCAAACTACTGGCGTCATTAATATGTTTGTGTTGCACCTTCTTTTGGGCTACCAGTAACAGCATGCTGTATCCAAAGGCAGTAATGCTGCCCAAAGGCAGTGATGGACTCTTCAAATATATAAATCCGATCGCTTGGATAAGACCATACACAAGTGCTAAGAGCAGGTTCCATTTGATTATATTGTTTAGGGCTACTTGTTCTGACATGTGGTCGTCGAGGACAGGCGTAGACGAAGTCATGATGATTCCCTCGATGCAATATTGTAATGTGGGATTGTGATTGACAAGATCATACCGTGAATCGTTTGTCAATACCATCATAGCATTGACAGAGTACCAATTTGATAACAGAACAAATGCAGGCACAACAAAAAACGAGAGGTGTTGGCACCTGTATTAAGAGGGTGTTAGTTTTTGATTATTGCTTTGTGATGATATTGACAGCTTGCAACTCACACTGGAATCGGATATCATACGCAACGTGTTATTCCTAGTATCTTGCTGTTTCAAATCAAAGTACATGGCCTGGAGCGCCTGCCTTCACCCGCCCATTTGTGGAAGTGCAGGTGTTGACATATCCAGAGACATAATCACGACAATAGGAGACCAAAATGCGCATTCTCGTGTTAGGTGGCGATGGCTATCTTGGATGGCCAACTGCAATGCAACTCTCTCAGCGTGGCCACGATGTTGCCGTAATTGATAATATGGCACGTCGCGCGTGGGATCATGAGTTTGGGGCCGAAAGCTTAGTGCCTATCTGCTCATTGCAGGAACGTATTGCCGTGTGGGAAGCAGTTTCAGGCAAACATATCGTTGCCCATGTTGGTGATTTGACTGATTATACCTTCCTTGAGCCAGTCATCAAGGAGTTTCAGCCAGAAGCTATCGTTCACTATGGTGAGCAACGTGCTGCGCCTTATTCTATGATTGATCGCCGTCATGCGGTATTTACCCAGGTGAACAATATCGTCGGGAATTTGAATGTTCTCTATGCTATGGCCGATCATGTCCCTGACTGCCATCTGGTGAAATTGGGGACAATGGGCGAATATGGCACCCCCAATATTGATATCGAAGAAGGCTTTATTACTATAACCCATAAAGGTCGTACGGATACACTCCCGTATCCCAAGCAACCTGGTTCGTTCTATCACCTTTCCAAGGTGCACGACAGCCACAATATTATGTTTTGCTGCAAAATTTGGGGTATTCGTGCCACCGACCTTAACCAGGGTGTTGTCTATGGTGTCGATACGGAAGAAATTGTTCAGGATGAACGACTACGCACTCGTTTTGACTACGATGGTGTCTTTGGTACGGTGCTCAATCGCTTCCTGGTGCAGGCTGTCGCCGGTATGCCGTTGACGGTGTATGGCGAAGGTGGACAGACACGCGGTTTTCTGGATGTGCGTGATACACTTGCCTGTGTCGAACTCGCGCTGCTGAATCCTGCTGAGAAGGGCGAATATCGTGTCTTTAATCAATTCACTGAGCAGTTCAGCGTTCTCGATCTGGCCAATAGTGTGAAGGAAGTTGGTAAAGAATTTGGTCTTAATGTGACCATTAACAATTTGCCCAACCCACGCGTTGAGAAAGAGGCACACTATTACAACGCAGCAAACACCCATCTGATCGATTTAGGACTGCAGCCTCACTACCTGAACGATACGCTTCTCGAGTCTGTGTTGCGGATCGTGCAGCGCTATCAGGGCCACATCAAAGAGTCATTAATTCTACCCTCGGTCGATTGGCGTTCTACCGTGAACCAACCTGCACCGGATGTAGAGGTGACACTGGAAGAACAGCAGGTCGGCGCGAAATAGTCCGTCAACAACGTTGTAGCAATCAAACAAGGGAACGTCAAAACCGTCCCCTTGTTTTTTATTGATATGTGGGTAAGCGTATGTACGATCGGCTGTGTCCACCGCCGATTTACATGTTCCCCTCGACTCCGGTCGTACGGCGGCGTGGTTGGGGTCCCTGGCTGAAACGACTCAAGCGCATAGCGAGATAGTAGTAATCGATGAGTTGATCCATGGTGGCTTGCCAGGAACGACTTCGTGCATGGATCAGTCCGTTTTCTGCCATTTCATTACGTAATTCAGGGTTATCTCGTAAGCGCTGAATAAGCCCTCCGATTTGTTTTGGTTGTTCTGGATCGAAGTACAATCCATTGACCCCCTCTGTTACGATATCGACGACACCCCCGGCGCGTACAGCGATAACCGGCATACGACAGGCCATCGCTTCGAGTGCAACTAAGCCAAAGGTTTCGGTTGTTGATGGGAACAGGAAAGCATCCGCTGAACGATAGGCATCTATTAATTCCTGCCCACGCATGTAGCCTGCAAAAACCGTGGGCGTTCCCTGGTAGTACTGTTTCAACGAAGCGGCGCTCGGTCCATCACCAATCATGACTAACCGCACTCCCGGCTGCTGAAAGATGGCGTCGCGCATCATTTCGAGCCGTTTTTCTGGCGAAAGTCGGCCAACATAGAGCACCAAAAAATCGTTAGGATTGCCATCTGTCAGCCGCATGCGTAACTCTTCGTTACGTGGTCCAGGGCTGAAATGCTGGGTGTCGATGCCGCGTCTCCACCAGCGGACGCGATAAAACCCATGATCGCGCAGATCCTGGAGTGTTGCCGATGATGGACATAAATTGAGATGTGCCTGGTTGTGAATCGCGCGGAGGTATGACCAGACAATGGGTTCAATAAACCCACCACCGTGATAGTGATGGACGTATTTAGGGATGTTTGTGTGATATGAAGCGACAATGGGAACCTGAAGCCGTTGTGCGTAAGAAAGGCCAAATGGTCCGAGAAAGAATGGATTAACGATATGAACAAGATCTGGATCAAATGCTTGTATACGATTCCACACCCGGCGACGGCGCGGAATATTGATGCGTATTTCAGGATAGAAAGGCAGTCGTGGTCCGCCAACACCAACAATCTCTGCTCCTGCATACTCATCTGGCCCACCGGGAGGACCAAACAGGACCACTTGGTGTCCCTTGGCATTGAGATGTTGGAGCATCAGACAGAGAATCGAGACGATGCCGTCGATCTTGGGCAGAAACGTTTCGGTAAAGACTGCAATTTTGAGTGGCATGTTTCCCTCTAGTACTAAGTGCTCATGCTTTCAGTACGTAGTTTGTCGATTAACAACTACTTATGGCACAAACTGTGCCGATTGATTGTCGCTATCTGCTCGACAAGCTACTAAATGAACAGTACATTTCGGGTGTTAGGGTACCATAAAATGCCCAATACGTCATTGGTCTCTTTGGTGCACTGGGAAACATTGCCTCTTAGTCATTTCACATAACGGTTATGTGCGCTCAACCCCTGTTGATGTCTTCATATTACTTATTCTGCCCATATCATCGAATGTAATCGTAATCGTGTGGCCTGAAGGAGATAATGCAATAACCTCTGTGAGACTCTCGGTAAGTTGGTAGCCCTGTTGTTGCAGAAATGCCTGTACCATCAATCGGTGTTGCACAGAAAATTGCGAAATGACTGACGATATCATATTGATCAGCGTTATGGGTGAAGTTGGTGCCTGTTCTGCTAACGGCGACTGCTTTATCAGAAAGAAGACCGCACCACCATCATAGGGGCCTCGATAATACGCATCAGCGTTACATACACCACTCGCGACTATCGTCAGTAAGTGACCATCTATTTCCCCCAATTGGAGTTGCGCCTGGCTTAATATATCGATCTGTTGCTCCTCTCCCAATTCCCGCAGCGTATTTGCACAGGTCAGCAGTTGTGGTGGAATACCACTTGCATCATTGGCCCATCCCCACAGCCATGTTCCGTTGATGTCTGATTCGGTGCCGATGATCTGGATGGGATACACGCACCCTTTGCCAAAGTCTACTGTCCCAGCCGTAATATCAACGCCCCAGTTATGGTTACCCAGAAAGTCTCCCAAAGCTTGTTGTTTGAGTAACGATGAGGCAATGTGTTGACTCAGCAGGTCTTGAAATGTGGTCATATGATCCTTCGCATTCGATACCTATTGATTGAAGCCATAATCTATACGCACGACACTCGATATGTGTTACAACCATCGTGTTACTGGCCACTTTGTGCAACCAGCAATGCTGCTGCCTGTTGGCTCTGATCGGCGAGATCGGGTCGCCCACGTTCCTCCCATGCAACGGGCCACACTTCTAGTTCGCTGTGAATCTCAGTGAGGCGATCAAGCTTTGCCAAGGTTTGTACGCCTGCTTCGATCTGTCCGTCCCAGATGTAGGCATATCCCAGAGCCTTTCGAGTAGCCTGATCATCTGGTATGCGTTGATGTACGGGTTCAAGGTGTTGTATGGCCGTCGTAAAATCATCTTGCTGTAGAGCAAGCGAACCGCGCCGTTTTTGTAAGAGAATCGACTCTGGTGCGATGCGTAGACCTCGTTCTGTCCAACTGATGGCGTTGTCATACAATTCCTGCCGCTGAATGTCCGACAACTCTGGGTTGAGCAAGGCTTTTGCTTGCGCTACCGCAGCGATGTTGGCGCTGGTCAGCCCCACAATGGTAGGGTAGCCAACAATCAGGATTCCGCTGAACCCAACCGCTGCTGTAATAAGCCATGGTTTGGCTGGGCGTGGCCAATCCAGCGGTCGGCTGTCGGCTACGCGGGTAGCAGCGATCATGGTGCCAAACAGAGCAAAACTGATGAGTAGTGTGGCCCAGGCCGTGTCATACTGAGGTGAATCGGTCAGGCCGTGAAGCACCACCACGGTACAACTGACCGCAGCGCTCCAGCCAAGTACATGGGTGGTGTGGTCGCTTGCGTTCACCAAACGACTCATAACTAATCGTGTTGACATAAAAAGCAAACCAGCGAATCCAACAATCCCTGGAAGTCCCTGTGAAAGCCAGATGTTGAGCAACAGATTGTGAGCATAGCCAACGAATGGGTGGAGGATGAGCAATTGAAATTGAGCATACACTTGCCCAAAGGTCGCGCCAGGGCCGATGCCGATCAGTGGAAAATCGAGCGCGAGAAACATGCTGTTACGATAGAGTATGAGTCGGTCGGCAGCGCGATACGTTACCGCGTCATAGGCCCGCTGCCACGCATCAGGTAAGATGATCAGCGATAGTATGATCGCAAGCAGCCCCACGCCTGTGAGTCCTAACAACCAGAAACGTGTGCGCTGCCAGTACGCTGGTGTACGCAAGAGGGTGAGCACTCCTAGCATGGTGCCACCACCTAACGCCACCCACGCGCCACGTGAAGCGGTGAGGAGGACCCCGTAGGCGATAATACATACGCACAGCCCCCACAAGATGCGCCATCGTCCGTGGGTGGCTAAGACAAGACCCACGGCGAGGATGAGTGGCCCTTCGAGGAAACTTGCTGCTGCATTGGCGTCGATGTGTGTGGTGACGAGCTTAGGAAATGGGGTACTGCTTATATGGCCAAGTTGTGTAACAAAGGCAAACTTGGGGTCGAAGTTCAAATGTCGATAGTTGATCGCCAGCATAAGACCGCCACATGCCGCAACAAGCGTGATAATCGTGGCGATGTGTACCAGATGCGCTGGCTTTTGCACCCCCACCACGATGCCTGTGTAGAGTGCCATACCGATGATAAACCAGAGTACCCACAGTATGCTGAGACGTGGATCGTAGGATGCCCAAAGCCCGATGATGCTACCAAGCAACAAGAGCGCAAATGATCCTGCAAGTGGTATAGCTATTTGGGGGGGGGACACCCTCTTCATGTGTAAACTCCTATATGTGTCAGCACTGTATCTGAATCGTATCGTCTAAGATCTCCAGCGTCAATACATATGTTGTCAGAATGGGATGACAATCCATACACGTAATGTTGAGATCTTTAGCGTATCTTATTTTTGTGCGAAGGAAGCATGATGGTAATTGTGTTGAATCTGCTCGCGTATCTGGCCGCAACGCTCTACATGACGGGTGTTATCTGGATGGTGCAACTCGCACACTACCCGCTCTTTGCTCAGGTTGGTACCGACGCTTTTGCCGCCTACCATCAGGCGTATCAACAGCGGATGGCGGCGGTGGTGCTGCTACCGATGTTGATAGAAGCCACCACCACTGGTATCTTGCCCTTTCTCAAGCCTGCCGCTGTTCCATTCTGGCTGGTCTGGCTGGCTATCGTACTCCTCGCGGTTATCTGGGGCACGACATTCTTTATGCAAATTCCCTATCATGGCCAGCTTGCACTAGCTTCCGATGCTGATCGTATGGCGTCTATCACCGGATTGGTGACGTCAAATTGGTGGCGTACGCTTGTCTGGACGGGTCGTAGTGTTCTGCTACTCATAATGGCCGCGTTGGTGATGCTGCAAGATTGAGCTATTCCGGGGGTGTCAAGATGCCTGCACTGGCCAGAAACAACCGTATTTCGTTCCATTTGATGGTGTCATCGGGCGGGCAGTTGTTGTGGCCACAGTCGTAGGTGAGGAGGTTGGCGTTTTGGGCAACACGATGCAGTTCTACACCATGTTCGTAGGGGATAACTTCGTCTTGTGTGCCATGCATGATCAGAATGGGGCCAGGATAGGACTCGATGACCGAACGGTTGTCGAAACGGTCGAGGACGAGGAAAGATGGGACATACATGCGGGAGGTCAACGACGGAACATCAGTATAGGTCGAGTGCAGAATCATAGCCGCAGATGGGCGTTGTGCTGCGAGTGCGGCGATGGCGCCACCACCCATTGAGCGACCAAACAACACAATTCGCGATGGATCGACCTCTTCGCGCGCCACGAGCAAGTCATAAGCGGCGATAAATGTGGCTGTAATGCTTGATTCCGAGGGCGAACCTTCTGAGCGACCATAGCCGGGGAACTCCACCAGCAACACCCCGATGCCGAGGCTGGTCAATTCCTGAAAGCGTTGGGGCCACACATCGATCAGTTCGGCGTTGCCGTGGCCATAGATGATCGTCGGTGCAGGAACCCCAGCAGCACTGTTTGGTGGTGGAAGAAACCACGCTTCGACCCGACCATACTCTGTCACCACCCAGATTTGCTCCAGGTCTGGCGGTTGTCCAACGGTACTTATGGCGTTGGGAAGGTGGTGGCGGGGAAACAGCAGTTGTCGTTGGATCACAAACAGAAAAGCGCAGTAGGCAATATAAAGTATGAGTAGCAAGCCCACCAGAGACCCTACCATCTGTATAACCATACGTGTGTTTCTACGAGATTGTGTCATGAATGTACATTGATCGAGTCACTTAGGTAAAGATTTCACAACTGTCACTATACCATAGATCTTAACGATGAAATATGTTCGTATAAACGGTAAAAGAGGCTCATACTCTGGCGATGTTGCGTTGGTCTATGGCATGTGAACGTTCATTATTCTGCGATATGTGTTTCTGTATCAGTCTAAGAGCTCTTAATATAGAGTATTTACCTGCAAGCTAATTGCGTTTCCGAAGGAGATCTTATGCGTTCTTCCTCACTTGAACGAACTGATGTTGCGGTCCTCTGGGGCGGCATCCTGTTTAGTTTTCTCTTCACTGCGGTGATCTGGTGGGCCGGTCGGTTTCTGACTGATGTGCGACTGCTTCCGGATCTGGGTCCATCGTGGTACTACTGGCAGCTACCTGAGCCAACATTCTGGACGCGAGCCACGTCGTGGGGTGGTTACATCCTCCATCAGGTCGCTATATGGGGACCATTTTCTATGCTCAAAAGCATGTGAAACGGTATACCTCTGGCCTGCACGCCGTCAATATCGCGGCTTTGAGTATCAATGTCGTCTTTATTCTCTTCCACTTTGTGCAAACACACATCTGGTACGATGGCCTGGCGCAGGATACCTCGATCTTTACATCACAGGGCTCGGTGATCCTGTTGCTCGTGTGGGTTCTCTTGATGGAAAACAAACGCCGTGGGATGTTCTTTGGGAAGCCCTTGCGGATCTGGAAAGATATTATCCAGATGGCCCGTAAATATCACGGGTACGTCTTCTCATGGGCCATCATCTACACGTTCTGGTTTCATCCGATGGAGAGCACCAGCGGCCATCTGATCGGTTTCCTCTACACGTTCCTTTTGTTGCTGCAAGGGAGTCTGTTCTTCACCCGGATTCATGTGAATCGCTGGTGGATGGTTACGCAAGAGCTGCTTGTGCTTGTCCATGGCACGATGGTCGCGTATATGCAGTATGGTATGTCCGGCTTCTGGCCGATGTTCTTTTTTGGGTTCTTTGGCATTTTTGTCATCACACAGATGCATGGCCTAGGGCTGTCACGTGCGGTGCGCTGGGTCATCGGTGGTGTCTACATTGGCTCGGTTTTGCTGGTCTACAACGGCATCCGGGGGTGGGAAAATCTTGATGAGATTATCCGTGTTCCGCTGATCGAATACGCATTAGTGCTTGTGTTGGCAGGCATTATCGCTCTTTTGATTGGGATTGCACGTCTGTTGACTTTCAAGCGTCGGCGGCCTATGGATGAGCCATCTGCGTCGTAACATTTCTCAGCAAAGACCTCGAGGCGTATGGTTTTCCCCGAGGTCTTTGTGGTAAAACAACGTCACACAAGTGATTGGTAGAGTTCAACGGTTTTGTGGGCGATGGCGGTCCAGCTAAAGTGCGCCTCAACGCGTTTGCGGCCATTGCGGCCATACATCTCACGTAGCTGTGGATCGAGCGCGACTTCGTTGATCTGGGTGGCAAGGGCTCGGGCGAAATGCTCAGGATCGACTGGATCGAAGGTGCCTTCCTTGAGTGGGAGATCGACCAGACGACCGGTTTCGCCAGGCACAACCACCTCAGGAATGCCGCCGATAGCCGAGGCGACCACTGCTGTTTCGCAGGCCATGGCCTCAAGGTTGATAATACCAAAGGGTTCATATACCGAGGGGCAACAGAACACCGCCGCGCTGGAATAGAACTTGATTACCTCATCGCGTGGCAACATCTCCTGTATCCAGATGACTCCATCGCGTTGTGCACTGACAGCCTGGACACCGCTGGTCATTTCCTCACCGATCTCTTTTGTATCGGGTGCACCTGCTAACAAGACCACCTGTAATGATGGATCGATATGTGAGATGGCGTGCACAAGGTGGATAATGCCCTTCTGACGGGTAATGCGTCCGACAAATAACACAAACGGTCGTTCTGGATCGACCCCGCGCCGTCGGAGCAGGTCGGCATCTGGTGTGTTGCGGTACTGGTCAAGATCGATGCCGTTATGAATGACATGGATCTTCTCTGGCGCCACCGAGAAGAACTGCAACACATCATTACGGGTCTCTTCCGAAACGGCGATAATGGCATCTGCGTCTTCGATTGCTGTTTTTTCCATCCATGTGCTTAGATGATATCCTGCGCCCAGTTGCTCCACTTTCCATGGTCGGAGCGGCTCCAACGAATGGATTGACAGTACGAGTGGCACATCCCACAACTTCTTGGCCAGAAAGCCAGCAATGTCGGTGTACCATGTGTGACAGTGAACTATATCGGCATCGAAGTTGTCTTTGGCCATGGCGAGGCTGCGTGAAAACGCATCGAGTGCGCCACTGAAACGCGGGTCGGTGTTGTGCTTCATCTCTTCCCAACCCTGATAGCCTTTAACATGCAGATTATCTGTCTGAATGCTTTGATCACCAAAGCAGCGCACCTCGACAGGCACTAAGCGGGCAAGTTCGCGGCTCAGGTATTCGACGTGGACACCGGCGCCACCATACACGTTAGGTGGGTATTCATTGGTAAAAAGAGCAACTTTGCTAAGTTTCGACATATATCCGTCCTCCGCTTTGAGTATGATCGATGATTTTCCACTACAGCATATATTCAATGCTGAAACAGCTATGGTACAAGCAATGTGTGCTGTAACTGGTCATGATTTTGGATATGAGCATGGTTAACTGGTTCCATTGTACCATTATTCATCTGCTTGATAGTGCACCAATAGAGGTATAGTTCTCAAATGCGGTGTTGGTGAACAGATGCGGGGTCAAGGCTATGGTGCAGGGGCAAGCCCTGCACCTATGGGCTGTGTGTCAACTCCCAATCATCTACTTGGTAAAGATCTTGACTTCTTTCTCGCTCATACTGCAGGAGATTGTCCCATTGCTGACTGTCACGGTGTCACTGCCCATGCGATTTGTGAGTACAGTGCCGTCCGGCAGATTCGAGAGCCCAGGGACATTAACCGTCTGATTACCCCAACTGTTGTTGATACACACAACGACTTCATCACTACTCTTGGAGCGCTGGAAGGCGTAGAAGGTATCGGTGACGTAGCGTTCTTGTTGGGTACCATCCTGTAGGGCGGGGTGAGCACGCTTGACACTATTGAGCTTCTTGACGTACTGATAGAGCTCACTAGAGGTGTCAAAGTCGGAGAACATATCTTCACGATTAAGGGGATCGCGACAGCCATCAAAGCCCTGCTCTGTGCCATAGTACATCACTGGGATACCACGAATGGTGAACGCAAAGCCAAGCGCGGCCTTGAGTTGTGGCCATTTGTCCCAACCAGCGCCAGGGCGACCGGAGGCATCGCACAGGAAGCGGTGGACATCGTGGTTATCGACAAAAATGCCATTAGTGTACTTATTGTTATAACGCCAGTCATCTTTGAATCGATTATGAATGTTCCACATCGATCGATCGCTCCCAAATACATCCTTGATCGTAAAGTACATGGGGAAATCGAGCACGGCATCCAGATAATTGGTGTAGTCTGCCACATAGCCTACATCGCCAGAGAAGACCTCACCAAAAGTGAACGTGTTAGCGGCATTGTCAAAATCAGCCCAGAACCATTTCGGCACGTGCTTGACGGTATCGACACGCAGGCCATCAACACCTGTCTCTCCAATGAGCCATTGGATCCAGTTTTTGAGTTCTGATGCGACGGCAGGGTTACTCTGCTTGAGGTCATCAAGACCAGCAACATCATAATTCTCTACCTGGAATTGGTCATTGTAGTCTCGTACATCGCCATTTTGATGATACCAATCAGGCTGATCGAATGGTGCTGCGGCAATGCCATTACCTGGTTGGAAATCGCCGGTGTGATTGGCGACCACATCAAGCATTACGTAGATACCTTTGGAATGGGCCTGATTGACGAGTGTTTTGAGCAAGGACATACTACCAAGATGCCCATCCACACCATAAAAATCGTAGGTCCAGTAGCCGTGGTAAGCGTTAACATTGCGCTGCATCTGTACTGGTGTGATCCAGATGGCAGTGAACCCCATGCCTTTAATATAGTCTAACTGGTTGATAATGCCTTGAAAGTCGCCGCCATGCCATTGGTTGGCTACTGAACGATTGCTGGGGAACCCTCCGAAATTATCGTTACTCATATCCCCGTTGGAAAAGCGATCGGTCATGATGAAGTAGATTGATTGACGTGCCCAAGCTGCATCACCAAGGGCATGCGCTTGTGGTGGGGTAAAAGAACCGAGTAGTGCGATCAGGAGCATAAACGAACCGACAATGGTATATCGCATAGAGGTCTTCATTGAACACTCCTCATTACTAAAGCATAGATACCTTGAGTACGAGCAAATATGATGGGAAACTGACCTCCTTTCGTGGGAAGAACGAAACGTATGAGATGAGTTGTTTGAAAGTGTATCTAAACCGTTTTAGCTTATGCACCATCAGTGTAACATGTTTGTCAAGAGTGTATTAACTATTTTGTGGCACACGTTTGCACAATGTTATTCTCACGTTAATCTCCTCATAGACTTTTGAAAATCCTTCTTCTGTACACTACCCCAAATGGTACAAGTGTACAGATCTGCCAAACCATAATGGGCTCATGAATCAACTACTTGACAGTATCAGTATCATCATTCCGACGCGCAACGAGTCGTGTCTCATCCGTCAGTTTCTGGCCACTATCCCCCGTGAAGTGGAATTAGTTGTGGTGGATGCCAGTGATGATGATACCCCCGCTGTTATCAAGCAGTTACGACCAGCTAATACCACCTTGATTCGTTCGCGTGCCCATATTGCTGCTGCGCGGCAGATTGGTGCTGCGGCGGCACGTGGTGATTGGCTGGTGTTTAGCGATGCTGATGTGGTGTTTGAACCAGGATACTTTGAGCGTGTGCATGCATACTTTACCGGAGATGCCTTGTATGGCCCCAAATACGCCACGATCAACCATACGGTATACAGTACGTGTTTTAACAGTGGCCAACAGATCTGTGATGTGCTTGGTATCCCCGCAGCATCTGGTTCAAACATGGCCGTCCGCCGTCGGGTATTTGAGGCGGTTGGTGGTTTCCGCCGTGATTTACCGGTGAATGAGGACACCGAGTTGTTCCTCCGTCTGGCCCATCATGGCTATCGCATAACCTATGCACCCGATCTGGCTGTACGCTCGCTCGATGATCGTCGTTTGGCGCTTGGGTCCACACGTAAAATGCTACACAGTGCATGTCGTACAGCATTGCTCTGGGCTAATCTCTACATTCCGCTGCCAAAACGCTGGCTCTGTCACGATTGGGGGTACTGGCGAAAAACACGTTATCAGGAGCTTGCTAAATAATATGCAGAGCAACATACCCTATTTCCACCTCACCATAACGTTTATAACATATCAAGGAGCATATACGTATGCGTGTTGCGTTGATCACTGAAACTTTTCTTCCACACGTTAATGGTGTTGTGACAACGCTTTGTCGACAGCTTGAACATTTACAGGCACACGGCCATGAGGCCATTCTCTTCGCCCCGCAGGGCGCTCCCGCAAGCTACGCTGGTGCTCAGATTGTACCACTCCATGGGTTGCCTTTGCCCATGTATCCCGAGTTGCAACTCACTCCTCCTCAGTTTGGGGTTACCCCACGATTGCGACGGTTTCAGCCGGATATTCTGCATCTGGCCGGTTTGGCTGCACTTGGCCCCACTGCACGCTATGTGGCCCAGAGTCTTGCCATTCCGCTTGTCGGCGCCTACCATACCGATTTTCCGGCATACAGTACCCACTATGGTCTGGGTTTTCTTAAAGGGTGGGTTTATCACTACCTACGCTGGATTCACAATGGTTGCTCAATGACCCTGTGTCCTTCGTCCGCTACATTCAGCGATCTACAGGCACACGGCTTTCATCGATTGCGTTTGTGGGGGCGTGGTGTTGATACCACAAGATTTCATCCCGGTCATAGAAGTGAGGCGTGGCGTGCCTCAACCGGACTGCAACAGGTAGAAAGAATGTTGTTGTATGTCGGACGTCTTGCTACCGAGAAACGTGTTGAGCTCTTGATCGATGCGGTGAGAGGACTCAAAGGTGTCCGGTTGGTACTGGTGGGAGATGGCCCATTACGGGCTGAGTTGGAGGATCGTTTTGCGGGTCTGCCGGTCTATTTTGCGGGATATCTCAGTGGTGAAACACTTGCTACGGCCTATGCCAGTGCCGATATGTTTGTCTTCCCGTCAGACACCGAAACCTTTGGACAGGTCATTCAGGAAGCGATGGCATCGGGTTTACCAGTAGTTGCTGCACAGGCAGGTGGCTCCCTCGATCTGGTACGTAGCGGCACCACCGGTCTCTTTTTTCGACCGGGTGATGCACATGATCTACAGAGCCGGGTGCAACAGCTTGTCAGTAACCCATCCCACTTAAGCCAGATGGGACGCGCTGGTCGTGCTGCAGCCGAGCAACGTTCCTGGTCACATGTTATGAACACATTACTTGGTTACTACAGCCAGGTATGTCACAATCGAACATTCCTACGACGTTATATCAGACCAATAACGTGACAATATCCGTATCTATATACGTTCAACAATCAAGATTGCTTTGCTGAAACGACGAAAGAAGGATTGTAGTGAACAATTTGCAGGGAAAAGCCGACCTTCATATCCATACCAATCACAGTGATGGAAACAACTCGGTTGAAGAGGTATTGACCTATATTGCTACACACACAGATTTAAAGCTGATTGCAATCACCGATCACGATACCATCAGTGGTGCGCTGAAGGCCCAGCAACTAGCTGGGTCTTTTGGTGTGGAAGTCATTGTTGGTGAAGAAATTTCCACGGCGGATGGGCACATGCTGGCACTCTTTATCGAACAGACTGTTCCACCGGGCCTTTCCGCTGCTGCCTCTATCGCTGCCGTGCATGAACAGGGGGGCGTGTGTATCCCCGCACATCCCTATGGTCAGCTTGTTCCGTCAATGGGACGGCGTGGCCTCCGTCGGCGTGCTGCAGGCCCTGATTGTGAATGGCCTGTTGATGGGATCGAAGGCTTGAACGCAAGTTTGTGGCGACCGTATAACAATATCCTGGCGACGCGTGTGGCCGCCGAACTCGATGTTGCGTGTTGTGGTGGCAGTGATTCACATCATTTATCCACCATTGGTTCAGCGTATACCGTATTTCCTGGTCGCACCGCGCAAGATCTATGGCAAGCGATTCGTCAGCGACAAACCTGTGCAGAGGGTGCCTTCTGGGGGTGGAATGAGGTGGCAACTGCGGCACTGCCTTGGTTTAAGCGCGAACTTCGTAGCCTGACGCAGTTGTTTGTGCCACGTACTGCATAGCTGAACTGTTCCGCGACGTTGTCACACTCTCTGTGGATTGCGTCAGCAGGGCTGCCGCGCAGGAACATGGCTCCTGCACTCCATACGCGCTAACCCATTGAAACAGTACACGTATGGTGCCTGCTTGAGTAGGCGTCGTTGTTGGTATCCAACGTTTGAGTGGTGGACGAACTGAGTCTTGATGTTCCCTACATAGTCCACTCGGTAATTGATGGGCCCGTTTCAAAGAAGATCGATGGCAACAGATAGAAGCGGCGATTAAGCCATGGCAACAGTACGCCCACGGCATGTTGGCGTACAGGTGGGGCATACATAACCGAAGCAAACACCCCGGCCACCCCCATGACACCAATCCCGCGACGGCCTTTGGTCAGCAGCGAGGCAACGAACATTGTTGCGGCGCTCATACCGACGATACGCGCATGCCGACCGGACCAGCGCCTTGTACGCAATTGGCTGATGAGGAGACATGTTGCCCGTGCCTGTGGCCATAACAACCCTGGTGTGCGATGGAAGGTGCGTAAGAACGTGCGTATCTCGTCCAGTTCCAGCGGTGGGTAATCGCCCCGTTCTTGCCATGTCCCATAATGCTGCTGTAAAATCTTTTGTACTCCCGCTGCTTCTCGTGCAAGCGCAGTCCAGTGGTGTCGTTCATTTTGCCAGACTGCATCGAATGCACGAAGCAGCAATGCACGGATGTGGTGGGCGACGCACATAACATCGCGCAAATACCGCACACTCTCGGCAATCTCTCTCTCTTGCTCACCATAAGATGGGGTTAATGACAGCAGGTTTTCGACCATGTGTGAGAATTGCTCATTGATAGTAGCGCTGTCGTGGATAATGGCATTAATGTTGTCGGCCACAGAGGCGAGATAGGCCCAGAAGATTAGTGATGCGGTCGGACGCATCCACCACATCCAGAGTAATGATGGTATGTAGATGGCACCGAGGGTGGTCTCGGCAGCGTCGTGTTGGCGGACGTACCAGCTTTGCTCGAATAGTTTTGCTGATGTCAGGTAGATGTTTGCAACAGCATTGCCAAATGGCTCATCAAAGCGCTCAATGCACCAGCGTTGAACAAACAGCGTTGTATCTGTATCTGGTGATTGTATCAATGTGGCGGTGACCGCACTGCTTAATTCGGTCCACACACTCCAGCCATGCTGCCCAAGGGCCGCATCTCCGCCGCCCCAGCCACCAGAACCATTCCAGGCCCATACGCCTCCAAAGCGTGGATTGTGGGAAGTTTCCTGTTGAATAATATCTTGATGGAGTGGCACTACCGCACTGGGTACCATGCCAAAAAGTTCGTACTCACGTCGATTTTGCAGTTCGACGATTTGAGTGGGACCAGGTATGCCGAGGGTAGGGTTGCGTGGCTGCAACCGAAAGAAATCAGAAGGCCCATGTTTGATTGATATAACCAGGTGGGGTGATGTGTATCTGGCAAAGGTCGCTCGATAACGTTCCGGTGACCACATCAGATCGCCGAGTTCCCCAATACCAATGCTCCATGTACGGATGATCAAAAGTCGATCAAACGCCTCACAAATTGGTAAGAGTGTATCAATCAAATAGCGAAGACGCTGTGTGCTGGTGTACAACATATGCCCTTGGTACGAATCGCCCTGGTCGTGTGCACCGCCTGTTTCGCCGATACGGACCATGAGCCCGCGCACCTGGGGCATGGTTATAAACAATTCTTGCAACGCCCAGATATTGATATCAGTGAGGCGTGGGTTATCTGGATCAAGGCGACCGACAAACTGTCGTACTAGAGGTGTGCTCCACTGCATGTCGGTGGTCACAAACACATCCATATCATGCTGGGTTGCCGTTTCAAAGAGCGTAGAGAATGCATCACGATAGATCATAGCACGTTGTCGGTACGGATTATCAGCCGGGTAGATCGATACAGGTGTGTGGTCAAAAGTAATGAGATGTGCCATATTATCGATCACAATGCCATTATAGCCTTGTGTGTGAATATCGCCGATATAGCGCTGAGCGCGATGAATTCCGGTTGCGAGCTGTGCACAATCGACATACGGTGCATGTGACAGATCGAGTTGATAAAATGGTAGTGCAGACCAGTTGCGAAATGGTTTATGCACATCATAAAATGGACCGCCGACATCGGCCAGGCAGCGTCTTTTCATTCAACAG
The DNA here is from genome assembly GCA_013122435.1 of Chloroflexi bacterium AL-N1. GTDB lineage: Bacteria > Chloroflexota > Chloroflexia > Chloroflexales > Roseiflexaceae > AL-N1. The sequence continues at coordinate 2,021 of WYDT01000006.1, read as the reverse complement.
ACCCCTATCTAGACCAAGACTTTATAGTACATAGAATGGATACATAAGTTGCTACAGATCGCTGCAGCACAGTAGCTCCAATGCTTTCCTGCGCTATCTTGGCTCTACTGCCTGAGAGCAGGACAACGCCTACCACAATTGTGAACAATTCAGGCTTTGTGTATGCAGAATGTGACAAGTTGCGCTTTCGCACAGAAGTGGGTGTATGGGTACGGCACAACTGTGGGCCACAGCATGTGTGGTAGTGGAACCCTATTAACACAACATCGATGGTATAGTATACCATGGCAAAGAAATAGTTTATACGATTGGAGTTACGCATAATTATAAGAATTAGTGGAGAAATGTATCCCTACGAGTGCTTCTCCCGTATACGAAATAGCACATGCTTTGTGATTTATTGATCATGGATGATTTGATAAGGAGTAGATAGTATGCAAAACCGTGGATGGTTAATAGGACTCTCTATTGTGGTTGGCATTGTTCTGGCGTGTGCCATCTTGCCGCTGGGAGGCTTTGCCCTGTTATTGGCAGCAGGTGGCAGCAATACTAACAGTGATGTGATGCTTAGTCCACCACGATGGCAAGAACAACGGGTATCTGGTAGCGGACTGGATCGTATTGCTATCATTGAGGTAAATGGTGTGATTGGGATTACCGCAGAGGCGGGTCTCTTTAGTGCTCAACTGACGCAGCAACAGTTGCTCTCTCAGATCCGCCAGGCGACCGAAGACTCGCGTGTCAAAGCCGTCGTGCTGCGGGTGAATAGCCCTGGTGGTGGGGTGGTTGCGAGTGATGAAATCCATAGTGAGTTGCTCAAGCTCCGGGATGCTGAGAAGCCGTTGGTGGTCTCTATGGGTAGTGTGGCAGCTAGTGGTGGTTACTACATTGCAGCACCTGCTGATCGGATTTATGCCAATGCTGATACGTTTACGGGTAGTTTAGGTGTAATTATCTCAACGATTAACTACGAGGAAGCGTTTGAGCAGTTTGGGCTGCGGCAACTGGTGTACAAGAGTGGTGAATTCAAGGATATTGGCTCGCCATCCCGAGAACCATCAACTGAGGATGTCGCAATTCTGCAAAGTATTGTTGATCAGGCGTATCAAGGCTTTGTTGATGTGATTGCCGACGGGCGCGGTTTACCACGTGAACAGGTACTTGAAATTGCCGATGGGCGTATTTACACTGGGCAGCAGGCACTTGATCTGGATCTTGTCGATGAACTTGGTAATCTTGATGAAGCGCTGGTTGGTGCTCAGGAGCTTGCTGCTCTCGATGAGGCGCTCGTGGTGCGCTATCGTTCTGCCGACTCGTTTCGCGACCTCTTACTGGGTGCGATGGCTCAGGCACAAGAACCATCCGATCCGCTTGGGCTGCGTTCCTTAACACAATCGCAAGGCCCGAAGCTTGAGTATCGTATGATGCCATAATAAGCCCGTTCTTCAGATAGAGCGTAGATAGAGAAAGCTGCACTGATCAATGATCGGTGTGGCTTTTTTGTAGAGTTTGTCATTTAGAAAGCTGAGTATTCATATGGATCTAGACCAGGAATTGTTGGATTGCCTTGAAAAGCACCGCTGGTTCTTCTTCCTGAACTAAGTGGCCAGCGTTTGCGATAGGAACAAACTGCGATCCAGGGATCATGGTATGAAGTGTGTGACCAATGTTGATGGGAATCCAGGTGTCTTCCTCGCCCCATAGCAGGAGCATCGGTCGTGTAATCGTGGCATATTGTGGTGCTATTTCATCGGTGAAGCGCTGTTCCGCCTGAGCAATCTGCCGATAAAAGGCTTTACGATCGGTGTCGCCCCGCCAGGGTCGCACAATGCCCTCTAGAGTCTCCTCTGGCATAGGGTGGTGCATGGCTCCTTTGACATAGGCCGTGACAATGGCCTCATGGATATATTCTGGGAGATCTTGAAACGCTACTTCGTATGGTTTGACATGGGTAAAAAAGGGCGAACCCCATGTGCATCAAGCTTCGGCATCCGTGGTCAAAGTTCCTAGGTGTTGATATG